>NZ_BGNG01000005.1 GCF_003203515.1 Glaciecola sp. KUL10
CCCCCACTTTGAGCCGTAGCTATTATGCGGTATTAGCCATCGTTTCCAATGGTTATCCCCCTCGCAAAGGCAAATTCCCAGGCATTACTCACCCGTCCGCCACTCGTCATCTTCTAGCAAGCTAGAAATGTTACCGTTCGACTTGCATGTGTTAGGCCTGCCGCCAGCGTTCAATCTGAGCCATGATCAAACTCTTCAATTAAATATTTTGTAAATCGTTTTTTGTTATGGTCACTCTTAACGAGTGTCCACACAGATTGTCTTGTTAGTTAAGTTGTTAAAGAACTCTTCATATTAATGAAGCGTTGGTTTCTTTCTATTCCACCAACGTGCTAGTTACCTAGCGGCTTGAGTCGTTGTTTAGTCCGCCTCAAGCGGGATGCGAATACTACCGACATCCTATTTTTTGTCAAGCGATTTGTTTAATCTTTTTTGAAAGTTTTTGAGACTTTCGAAACCGTATTAAGTAAAACCACTTGCCGCTTCAGCGTAGCGTAAATGCCCTGTTGGGCTTGCCTCGTTGAAGAGGTGCGCATTGTACACGCGCTAACTTTAAGGTCAACACTATTTTTGAAAAAATCACGTAAAAATCGGATAAAATTTGCAAAAGGGAAACATTTGAAAATTTAGTTCATTAAAAACAATAAGTTAAACTTTTCGTTTGAAATTTATGCAGCTATAAGTGCGATACTTTTCATTTCATATGCATGTAAAAATGTGCATTCACATCACATTTCTCGATGAACCCATTACTTCGTCGTAATTACGATTTATATTTAGGCCGTCCACCATGAGTAGTAGAAATTTAAATAGCATAAGATGCCTGCAGTTAAACCAGTATGTGGTCCGCTAAGGCATGTTATGTTATCTATACCAAGCTTAACTCTTTTTGTTTTTATCGCTTTGGTTGGTTTCGGAAGCAGTATTGATAAAATCGGCATCTTCTTCAGCTTCACCAACGACATCTTCCAATGTTATTTTATCAACAGTCCTAAAGGTGTTTATTGGTCCAGCAAGTGCGTAAAGAACAAATACAATAAATAAAACTAACGACGGCGCGGTAGAAACAATAACAAAAATAAGCAAAACCACTAAGATTGCTACAAATGGAACCTTCCCATGCCAATCAACTTCTTTAAAAGAGTTATATTTAAAGTTACTAACCATTAAAATACCACTTAGGCCTGTTACCAAAGCAACGATTAGTCCCAGTTCGTTTCCATCTATATCATAATCAACACCAACCCATACCATACCTGCCACTAGCGCTGCAGCAGCTGGGCTTGCTAACCCCTGAAAAAATCGTTTATCAGCTGTTCCTACCTGTGTATTGAAGCGAGCGAGTCGCAAAGCAGCGCCAGCCACGTATATAAATGCAGCAAGCCATCCAATCTTACCTAGTTCAGTTAAACCATAATTGTAAGCGACCAGTGCTGGTGCCATTCCAAATGAAACCATGTCGGCCATCGAGTCATACTCAGCACCAAAATCACTTTGTGTATTCGTTATTCTTGCCACCCTTCCATCTAGCCCATCAAATACCATTGCAATGAATATCGCGATAGCTGCTGACTCAAAGTGATTGTTCATTGACATTACAACGGCGTAAAATCCTGAAAAAAGACCCGCAGTCGTTAGTAGGTTAGGTAGTAAATAAATACCTTTTCGTTTGTTGGTCATAATTACCTTATTTAGAGCGATGCTTTGTTGGGCAACAAATTCGTTATATAATAACAGATAAAACGTATTCGCAAATTGGTAACTTAAAAATTTATTACTCCCTTGGAGTTCGTAAAATGAAAGTTCATATCGCGAATTAGGTGTCAGCATATTTTACGTTAAATACTGGTTAGTGGCTGATATAGCCATAGAAATGGATGTAACACACTAATTTATATAAGCTAATTTCAAGCGGTATGATTTATGCTTATCAATCAGAGTAATGTTGTAGTCTCAGGAGAGAATTGAGTGTCTTTTAAAGGTTTTTTTAAATCATCGTTAATCGCAAGTGTGTTGGTAAGTGCACTTGGTTACGCGGAAATTCGCGTTATCGATTTTGACTTTGGTAGTAATGGAGCGGCTATCAATAATGGTGATGTAATCTCAAATCAATATAGCGCTTGGGGTCTACAGATATCAAGCTGCCTTATTGCCGGTTCAGCCTTGCAGGGTACTAACCAAGTAGCAGGTATATGCGACACCACAGCTCATGATGAGGGTAGACAGGTAGCGTTCGACACGTCGTTAACGAATACACGTGATGAGGACCTAGAAGTAAGAGAAGTCACCCAAGCTGACGTCAACAACAACCCCAATATTACTAGCATCACAGACCCAACTACTGGCGCTCAGAATTATGTAACCGCAGAAACTGGACAATTGTATCCGGCCTTAGATGAATACGTTTCATATTACGAAAACTTGTCAAACGATGCTGAAATTCAAAGCACTTGGCAACGTCCAGGTAATGTATTGATTCTAAACGAACAAAACACATGCAACGGTGTACCTTGCGGGCCCGATGATGAAGGCGCGCGACCTGCGGGTTTCTTTAAATTTGAATTTAGCAACCCAGTCGATATTTTGAATATAGACTTTTTTGATATCGAATCAAATGAAGCCAGTTCTTCGTCTCCAAATAACGCCATTTTCTTTTCTATCAAAGGTCAGTCTGAGCTTGTTAGGCTGAATGTACCAGATACCGGTGGTTCAAACTTGGTTAGAAAAGAATACACAAACCTCTTTAACGTTGAATCATTTGTTCTGAATATGCCTGGTTCAGGTGCGATAGACAACTTGGTCTTCCGCAATTCAGTAGATGGCTCGAACAACTCAGGCGTGATCAACGCGCCCTTAAGTCTAGGCTTGTTTAGCTTCGCGCTTATCGCACTGTTGCGTCGAAGAGCAATGTGATTTGACAAAATAAGTTGAAACAAAGTAGTAAAGCACGCATATACGCGTGCTTTTTTTTGTTCTAATATCGGGTCGTGTTAAATTACCCATGGAAGTTATTTACAAAAATATGCGCGCTAATCTCAAAACAATTGTGATATTTTTACTCGTTGTCTTCAGTAGCTTTCCGTCCCTAGCAAACAACAATTACGAGCTTGGACTTCGCGCCTACAAACAAGGTGATATCGATGCGGCATTTATTTATTTAAAAAACGCATTTCAAGAGGATGATGAGCACCTACCGTCGAAAGTACTTATGGGAGAAGTATTATTGGCAAAAGGTTTCACGCGAGAAGCCATACAAGAATTTGAAGAAGCACTTGAACGAGGTGCAGATCCAAATTTAATTATTAGCTCTTTATCGTCATCTTATATTCAAACAAGTAACTACGATCAATTATTTCAGCTATCTGAGGAGCGATTGAACGATACAAATGCAACGGAACTATTGCTCGCTAAGGCCCACGCATACCAATCTATAGGGTTATTGGGAAAAGCACAGGAAACCTATGAAAGTCTACTCAAAAACAGTTTTCAAAGACTAAGAGTGCTGTCGAGCCAGGCTGAGTTTTTCATCGCAACGGGCCAAGTTCAAAAAGCAGAAAAATCACTTCAATTAGTCAGGGATGAAGGGGCTAATTCTTCTATATATCATTACCTAAATGGGGAGCTTGAAAAGCAAAAAGGTAATTTTGATTTAGCCTTAAACGAATATAAAAAAGCGCATTCATTAAACAGTCAAGATCCCTTGATCAAAAGAGGCTTGGCGAGTGAATTAATGAGAGCGCAATCGTTTGAAGAAGCAAGTATTCTAGTTGACGAAATACTTGCGCAAACACCGTCCGATCCTTATGCGTTGTTGTTCCAAGCGAGGTTGTTAAACATTAACTCAGAATCATTATTAGCCACTCAAGCATTCGATTCTATCACTCAGAACTTATCGATATTCAGAGACGAATTCATCGAGCAAAATACAGCTATTCAGCTTATCCAAGGGCTATCAGCCTTTATGACCGGTAACTTTGAACTTGCGCTTTCGCATCTAGAAGCTTATCAATCAAAAGTCCCAAATAACAAAAATGCTATCGCAATTTTGGCAAACGTTTACTTAAATCTAGGCCAAAATCGAAGGGCACAGGCACTGCTTGACAGGCAATATGAACTGACATCAAACGACCTCAATTTAGGTGTTTTGTTATGTGAGTTGTATTTGGACAACAACAAAGTGTTTAAATGCGAACAATTGCGGGACTTACTAAAGTTTCGATTCCCAGATACCGCCGCGCTATCTCTTGTTAATGTCAAAATTCTTGAAAAGAAAGGGCGATACCAACAGGCACTGACGGTTTTAAAAGATCATTTTAGAATCGAGGAGTTGTCGATCGAAAACTTCCTAATCTATATCAGGCTACTAAGACAAACGGGTCGACAAGAAACAGCAATTGCATCGATTCAAGAAAGGTTGAAGTACGATAAAGAAAACCGTGGCTTGCAGGCAATTAAAGCAAATTTGCTGATTTCAATTAATCGTTTTGAAGATGCTAAAGAGATAAATAATCAAGTAATCAAAGAAAACCCTAACTCCTACAGTGCACAACTCAATGAAGCAAGCGTGTCACTAGCGACCGGTGATATAAAGACAGCGAAAAATTTACTTGTGCAATTGGTAGAGCGTTTTCCAAAGGAATACCAAGCTAATTTTCTATTAGCCAATACTCTTTTACTAGAAGGAAACTTTGAAGAGGCGGAAACTAAGCTAGTTGATATGGTAGCCATCTATAACAATGAACCCGCCCCTCTTGAGCTTTTGGTTCGTCATTATATTGAAACTAACGAGTTTCAAAAAGCATTGACTATGGTAAATAAGCTCAATCGAGACTACTTTTTGCAACCAACGTATATCAAACTAAAAGCAGACGTTCTATACGCACTAGAACAAATAGAAGAAGCAAAACAGCAACTTAGGATTTTATATGGATTATGGCAGGAATCTGCAATCGACCTTTCTCGGCTAGCTCGATTTCAAGAAAATATTAATGCGCTTGATGATGCTATCGCTTCGCTACAAAAGAGCTATCAATTAGAAGAAAGTGATTTTGTTCAGCGCCGCATTCTATCTTTAGCAATATACTCTGGCAATAAAGAGCTAAGTAATGAAACCCTTGAAATATTAAAGGTAAAATACCCAAATGATCCAACGATAGCGTTACTAGAGGGCGATTATTTTTTAGCATTTTATGAGGAGAAGGAACAAGCAGCCAAGCATTATAAGAGAGCACTAAGTTTGTCCCCAAGCGAAGCGCTTCCGGCAGCAAAATTGTATTCGTTGGCAGTGAAAGAAGGAGTTAATATTGCATTTGACGAACTAATGGAAAAGTCTCTAGCAGTAGATGAAAATTTAAGCTTTCATAGAAACTTACTTGCCGATTTTTTGTTAACTAGAAAAAGGCCCAAAGAAGCAAAGGTACATTATGAATACTTGCTTGAAAATAATGCGCCCAATACTGCTGGAAATTCAAACAATCTAGGCAACATACTATTAGACGAAGGCAAATCACAAGAAGCAAGATCTCATATTCTTTTGGCTTATCAATTGTCACCCGACCAAGCGCATATCTTAAATACATATGGCAGGCTTTTAATAAAAGATAGGCAATATGAGTCGGCCTTAGGTGTGCTGAGACAGGCTTATGCCAAGAATTCGCAAAGCAACTCTATAAAATACCATCTCGCTTATACATTGCATGAGTTAGAACGGAAAGTTGAAGCAAGACAAATATTGGAACAGATTGAAGAGGAATACTCGACCGAACTGAACACTAGTATTGAAGAATTACGCCAGTTGCTTTAAGCTCAGCGTGGCAAACATTAGCCAAGTATACAGTCAGCATATTTTACACACCTAATATATTGGTGGATTTTTGTATATTAAGTCATTAAAATTCAACAACTTAAAAATCGGCCTAAAACTTGCAAGACGCACCAAAATGTGTCGATGACGCTGAAAATTAGTATAAAATAAGTAGAGCAGTCGCTTTTTTCTCTTAATACTGTTTAAAAGTATAGTTCAAGGGATAGAAGTTGGAGAAGTTATGTTTAAAAAATTAGTCTTATCAGCTGTTTTGGTCGCCTTTAGTCAGTCTATTATTGCCGGTCCAGATTTTTTTGGATTCAGTTCAAATTTTACCAATTCGCATGTTGATGAACTAAATATCAAAAAGTATGACAACAGTGTTAGTGCTAACAATACTTTTTTCAATCTTGAACAACATGGCGTTAGCTTAAACATAACGGCCTGGTCGTCTTCATTAGGTGGCAGCTCTTCTTGTTTTGATGCTTCAGGTTACGACCAGTGTATCCAAAGGGCAGAATTGACTGAGTATGGCACTTCAGGTCTAGGCGCAATAAACGATGATGAATCAGGCTCAAACTATAATCATGCTGTAGACAACAATGACTTTGACTATGACATGTTATTACTTTCCTTTAGCGAACAAGTAAACCTTAGCAACCTTTACACAGGTTGGAATTACAAGCTCTATGAAAAAAGAGGAACAATCTATGGTTCTCAAGGGCAAGCTGAGGCCTCTGCAATGGCGCTTACAAGTAATAGTTCGTCATTCAATCCTTCAACACCTTTTTCTAGCACACAAACATGGCAAGATACCCTGCAAGATGGCTGGGAAATTGTTGATGAAAGCTTTGACGCAAACGGGACTGATAAAGTGTCCATCGGTGGAGGTCAATACTACAAAATGCCGATTGCCTCTACTGGTGTTTTTTCAAAATACTGGCTTGTTGGGGCAGCAAACAATGTTAGCCGTGCTTTTTACGAAAGCGGAAAATATGACATCAGCGACAACATCAAAATTGCAGGTGTAGACTTCATGAAGCTCGGCGACTTTACTGACGGCGGAACTGGCACAATTAGTGCTCCTGCGAGCATAGGTATATTTGCGTTAGGATGTGCCGCTATGGTATTCAGAAGAAAAACGAAGTAAGCGGTTTTTTAATGAAACATCAAGGCGGATTTGACATCCGCCTTTTTTATTTTTAATAATCGAAGCTCAACAGGAGTAATTTGATGTTTCGCAGTGTTTTGGCCTTCGTTTCCTTAGTTTTTTTCACTCTGCAGCTAGTAGCAAGTGAAATTAATGAAGACTACGAAAAAGCAATAAAGGCGTTTAATTCCGAGCAGTTTGATGCCTCTTATATACATCTGAAAAATAGCCTTGATAATGAGCCAAATCACCTTCCATCGAAGGTATTAATGGGAAAAGTACTTGCGCTATCACTTTATTATTCTGAAGCGATAATAGAGTTTGAAGAAGCTCTTCTGGCTGGTGCAGATCCAAATTTGATAATAGAGTTTTACGTGAACTCATTAGTAGTCCAGCGGGAGTTTGATAAGATTCTAAGTCTTTCAAAAGAAAGGCTTAGTGTCAGAAATATTGCGCTTCTCAACTCTTTTAAAGCAAATGCAGTACAGGCGCTCGACAAGCCCGGTGCAGATGAGTATTTTGATTCAGCACTCAAAGGGTGGCCAAATAATCCAAGTATTTTGAACGCATACGCTAGATATCTTATTTCAAATAACCAACTTTCGGCGGCCCAAGCACAGTTGGACAAGGCTCTTTCAATCGATGCTGCACATTCAGAAACACTTAGAACACAAGCCCTGCTTTACAAGTTGTCTGATAATAAGCAGCTTTACATAGAAACCCTCGAAAAAACAATTGAGATAGACAGTGAACAACCTTTTGTTCTGCGCGATTTGATCACAGCGTACTTGTCTGAAAATGATGTAAAAAAGTCTCGTGAGCTCTTAGAAAAGCTACTAGCCAATAATAAACAGGATTTTATGGCCAGTTTATTGTTGAGTTATATTGACTCACTTAGTGGTGAAACTGATAGTTCAAGTAAACGACTTCAAGTCCTTGTTAACGATTTGAGTCTAATTGACAATGCTATCATCGATAAAGCTTCTGGGCTTCTGTACGTAAATGGATTAGCTAATTTTGCTTTGGGCAATAATGAAAAAGCGAAAACAGAACTTGCAAAATACCTCACTTATCAACCAAATAACTTGAAAGCAGCCAAAATACTGGCTGACTTATACGCAAGAACGGGAAACACGAATGCAGCACTAAGTACGTTACTTGCTTTTAGTGAGCGTTTGAAAAGCGATATAGACTTGATTAGTAGGGTCTGCGCCTTATATTTCGAATCGAAATCGCACATTAAATGCAACAGACTATTGAGAGGCATCGACCCAGCCTTACAGCAAGCCCCTCTTATCTTGTCACTGCGAGCTCAATCATTGTCTGCTCAAGGAAAAGACAGAGAGGCGCTCACATTATTACAAAACATCACACAAACAAGTAATACAACTCAAATTACAAAGGCTTTGCTGGCTATTCAAACAGGGCAATTACAACTTGCTGAAACCACATCTAATCAACTTCTTGAACAGTCTCCTACTAACTCTGATTATTTGAACTTGAAAGCGGGTATATTGATTAAGCAAGGGCGTTTTGCAGAAGCTGAGAACCTTCTTAAGAAGCTACTAAATACTTCACCTCAACACTATGAAGCTAGGTTTAATTTAGCATCTGTGTATTTTAATCAGGGCAAACTTGAGCAAGCAAAACAGCTTGCTCAAGTGCTTCAACAAGAGAAAGAGTTACAAGTAAACGTGCTTTATTTATTGGGGGCGATTGCTCATTCTGCTCAAGAATTTGAACTTAGCATCAACCAATTAGAAATTGCATTGCAGCAACAAGCTGATTTTCGCCAAGCCAGAATATTGCAGATTGAAAACTACCAAGCCTTAAACCAATTCTCTAAGGCCTTGTCTGAAGTCAATGTGCTTTTGAGAGAAAACTTTTTAGATGAGGAGTTGTTGAAATTACGAGCAACGATATACTATCAGCTTAGCGAATTTGAAAATGTCGTTAAAGATCTCAATACACTTTTTAGTATTCACCAAGACTCGCCTGAAGATCTATATACTCTTGCAGCTCTTCAATGGCGTTTAAATGAAAAAGAAGCGGCGTTTAAATCCGTTTCAAGCGCGCTGAAATTAAAGCCCACCGACTTTTATTTGCTTAGATTGCATGCTCAATACAGTCTTGCATTAGATAAATTGAGCGAAGCTACCTCGTCTATCTCAGTCTTGTCTGAATTATTCGAAGATAATCCTGATGTCGCGCTATTAAGAGGCGACCTTGCTTTGTTACAAAATGACGCTGTAAAAGCTAGTCGTTACTACGACACCGCAATAAAAATAAATAAATATTTTGAACAGGCACTCTACAAACGCTATAACCTCGCAATGCGTGGTATTGAAGAAACTCATTTTGTTTCATCTTTTGAAAAACTTGCATCTCAAAGCGACACTACCACATCTGTTAATCACTACCTTGCAGATTATTACTTAAGTCGCGGTGCCACCACTAAAGCCAAGTCATACTATTCCTTGGCACTAAGAGATACTCGTTATTTTAAAAGGGCCTCAATATTGAATAACCTGAGTTACGTATATCAACTCGAAAAAGATTTCGAACAGTCTGTTACGTATGCTAGAAATGCACTCGCGCTTGAACCTAACAATAGCGCGACTTTAGACACACTGGGGTGGTCACTTGTAAACATGGGCGAGGTGCAAGAGGGCCTCGACTTATTGCGGCAGTCATATTCGTTAAATACTTCTAACCCTAATACAATGTATCATATTGCATTTGCACTTAAGGAACTTGATAGAAAAAAAGAAGCAAAGCAGACGCTAGAGGGGGCACTTGCTAAGTCCGAAAGTTTTAAAAATAGAGAAAGCGCGCTTAATTTATTAGATCTTTTAAATGACCAAAGTTAACAGCTAAAACATGCTCACCTATTTAGTCATGACCTCAAACGGGTCATGACTAAAAGCAGACAGGTTAGGTAATTACTATTTCACCATCTTTTATGTCGACACGCACCAATTCTTTATTTGCCAATTCCCCTCCCAACAACAAGTTGGCTAACGGGTTTTCAATTTGCATTTGAATTGCCCGCTTTAAAGGTCGCGCGCCAAAGACAGGATCGAAACCGGCATCGGAAATTGCATCAAGCGCGGCTGCAGAAAGTTCTAATTTTAAATCCATCGAATTTAACCGCTGACGTAAACCCAGCAACTGGATTTTTGCTATCGATTTTATTTCTTCTCTGTTTAGCGCATGGAAGACGACAATATCATCCACTCGGTTAATAAACTCTGGTCTAAAGTGACCGGCAACCTCAGCCATGACACCGTCTTTCATATGCTGATATTCCGAGTCTTGATTAAACGATTGAATGATGTCTGATCCCAAGTTAGACGTCATCACAATAAGCGTATTTTTAAAGTCTACGGTTCTGCCTTGTCCATCGGTTAACCGCCCATCATCGAGTACTTGCAATAAAATATTAAATACATCTGGATGAGCTTTTTCAACTTCGTCCAACAATACAACGCTGTAAGGTTTACGTCGAACGGCTTCGGTTAAATATCCACCTTCTTCATAACCAACATACCCCGGAGGAGCACCCACTAAACGAGAAACAGAATGTTTTTCCATAAACTCCGACATATCTAGTCGAATCATCGCGTCTTCTGTATCGAACATAAAGCTTGCTAGAGACTTACACAATTCTGTTTTACCTACGCCAGTCGGCCCTAAAAACAAGAAACTGCCCATTGGTTTATCCGGATCGGCTAGCCCAGCCCTTGTTCGCCTGATTGCGTTAGAGACTGCAGAAACGGCTTCGGTCTGACCAACCACTCGTTTGCCAAGCACTTCTTCCATATGCACAAGTTTTTGTTTTTCACTTTCCAACATTTTGGCAACAGGAATCCCCGTCCACCTAGACAAGACATCGGCGATTTCGACATCCGTGACTTTATTCTTTAATAATTGGGTTTCTTGCGTTTCTGCTTCGCCAGCTTGCTCAAGCTTAAGTTCGAGCTCGGGTATCCGGCCATATTGTAATTCAGACATACGAGATAAATCAGATGCTCGTCTGGCAATTTCTAAGTCTAATTTAGCTTGCTCTAATTCAGCCTTGATACCTTGTGTTCCCTGCATGGCAAGCTTTTCAGACTTCCAAATTTTCTCAAGTTCTGAATACTTAAACTCAAGCTGTTCACGCTCTAGCTCTATTACTTCTAATCGCTTATGGCTTGCGATGTCTTTTTCTTTCGCTAGCGCTTGTTCTTCGAGTTTTAGTTGAATAATACGTCTTTCGAGCTTATCCATTTCTTCTGGCTTTGAGTCGATTTGAAGACGAATTGATGAAGCAGCTTCGTCAATCAAATCTATCGCTTTATCAGGTAACTGACGGTCGCTAATGTAGCGATACGATAGGCTTGCTGCAGCCACGATAGCAGGATCAGTAATATCTACTGAATGATGCAGTTCGTACCGTTCTTTTAATCCCCGCAGAATCGCTATGGTATCTTCGACACTAGGCTCTTCAACTAGTACTTTTTGGAAGCGACGTTCAAGCGCAGCATCTTTCTCGATATATTGTCTGTATTCATCTAACGTAGTTGCACCGACACAATGAAGTTCACCGCGTGCAAGAGCTGGTTTTAACATATTACCGGCATCCATCGCGCCATCGCCTTTACCTGCACCGACCATGGTATGAAGCTCGTCAATAAACAAGATGACGCGGCCTTCTTCTTTGGATAATTCGTTCAGTACAGCTTTTAAACGCTCTTCAAACTCACCTCGATATTTAGCACCCGCTAATAATGAGCCCATATCAAGCGATAAAACGCGTTTATTCTTAAGCCCTTCTGGTACTTCACCATTGATAATACGCTGCGCTAAACCTTCAACAATCGCGGTTTTACCAACGCCCGGCTCGCCAATTAACACTGGATTATTCTTGGTACGGCGTTGTAATACTTGAACCGTTCTGCGTATTTCGTCATCTCTACCAATGACTGGGTCAAGTTTGCCTTGTTCTGCGCGTTCAGTTAAATCACTGGTATATTTTTCTAGTGCTTGTCGAACGTCTTCAGCATTGGGATCTGTTACTTTTTGACCTTTTCGAAGTGCATCGATGGCCTTTTCGATTTGTTTTTTATCGACCTTCAAATCGCGTAATATGTTTCCTAAAGCGCCTTTATCGTCCAAGCTTGCTAGTACAAAAATCTCTGACGTGATGTAATCGTCTTTGCGTTGCTGAGCAATTTTATCGCTCAAATTTAACAAACTGATACTTCCATTCGATAATTGCACATCGCCGCCGATTCCATCGACACGCGGCAATTTATCCAGCGCTTCTGAAAGTGAAGATCGTAAGCTGTTCACATTTATTTGCGCTTGATCTAGCAATGGACGCACGGCTCCACCCTGCTGGTTTAGCAATGCAGTCATCAAATGAACAGGTTCGATGTATTGATGGTCTCGTCCCAGAGCCAATGATTGTGCATCTGAGATAGCAATTTGAAACTTACTTGTGAACTTATCTAAACGCATGAATAAAAATTCTCCAAAATTTCCACATAAAAGTTATGGGTACAACTGCTGACTTATTCAAGCAATGACTTGGAGAATATAGTTTAATTTACTGTTTTATAATAATATTTGCCATTCGCCCACAAGATAGTTGGCCAAGGTGGGTGCTACGGCGATGAGAAAAGAACGAATCAGTATTTGCATATGTACATGCGCTTGATACTTGAATGTGTGTGACGCCACGTGCGCGAAGTTTTAGTTCGGAGATGAGTTTAAGATCGATGTGATATTTGCTGTTTAATTCGCTTTGAATAATAGCGCTAGGATAAGCACTAAAAGCATCTGCAAGCTCAATGCTAGTTTCAAAATTATTCTGAGAAATACACGGGCCTATCCAAGCTTGAATGTCCGCGCTCAAAGCATCAAAACAAGCCAAGGTCTTTTCAATAATACCTGCATATAAGCCTTTCCAACCTGCGTGAATCGCTGCAATCTGCTTGCCATCTCGATCACTTAGCAAAATCGGTACGCAATCTGCGGTCATGATACAAAGTGCAAGATTGGACTGGTCGGTAAAGACTGCATCGGCCTTAGGTAATTCTGATAACTTGAGATAATCAGATACTGCCTGTTCGCTGTCTAAAGACAATATCTCGTTTGAATGCACTTGGTCAAGCCAGACTAGCTCGCAGCGTGAATCCAAGCTATGTTCAACATGTTCTTTTAAGAGCGCTCTGTTTAATTGCACATGTTGCGGATTATCTGCCACATGAAAACCAAGGTTAAACGCTTTAAAATCCTGCGTTTGATTGCCTTTACTGTGTCCTACTTCAATATCTCGAGTACTCGAAAACGCATATACGTTTTCACTTAATGGCTTCGAAGGTAAACACAGCGAAAGGCTTTGCACTAAAGCTCCATACCGTTAATTCTGGTATCTTCACGAACACCCGCCAACAAATCAACAAAGTCTTGCGGAATTGGCGCTTTAAAGGTCATTACTTCTTCCGTTATAGGATGAGTTAAAGTCAATTGCGCTGCGTGTAACGCTTGTCGGTTAAACCCACGAAGTGTGTCTACAAAACTTTCAGATGCATTTTTAGGTAAGCGTGGTCGGCCGCCGTACAAATGATCGCCTACAAGTGGGTGTTTGATATGCGCCATATGGACTCTTATTTGGTGTGTGCGACCCGACTCAAGCTTCAAACGCAAATGGGTGTAAGCGCGAAACTTTTCGATCACACGATAATGCGTGACAGCTTCCTTGCCAGTTTCTCGTACTGCCATCGCGGTTCGCTTTGTTGGGTGCCTGCCGATAGGCTCATCAACTGTGCCACCGGCAATCATAGTGCCCATTATCAAGGCCTCATATTCACGCCCCATACTGCGCGCTTGTAATTGGTCAACCAAGCTAGTCTGAGCCACCAATGTTTTCGCCACCACCATTAGTCCAGTAGTATCTTTATCAAGACGATGCACAATACCGGCTCTGGGCACATGCTCAATGCTCGGTACATGCGCCAACAAAGCGTTTAACAAGGTACCGTCTTGATTGCCTGCACCCGGGTGCACGACTAAACCGGCTTGTTTATCAATCACTAAAATATCATCATCTTCATAAACGATATTCAAATCGATTTTCTGAGCTAGGTTTTGTACTTGCACCTCTTGAAATGCTGATATTGATATAGACTCACCGCCTACGACTTTTGTTCTGGGCGTATTGACCACTTCATTATTGACGCAAACAAAGTCAGCCAAAATCCACTCTTTTAACTTAGAACGCGAATATTCAGGGAACAAAGCTGCTAAACATTGGTCTAGTCTTTGGTTAAACATAGTTTCGGGCACGATCTCCGATAAAGAGATGGCTTGCCCACTGGCACTTTGGTCTTCGTTTTGGCTTTTTTGCGTCATAACATTCATCATAAAAAATTGAATGTGGATTATATCAAGAATTGAAGCACATCCCTAACACAAGATTTTATGTAAGATCAGATTTAGCTAGTGTAGAATGCGGCGTGAGAAAATACGTTTTATAAACGCAAAACGAATGATGATTCGCGATAATAGACCATAAGCGGTAATAAAAGGGTTAAACAGTAAACATGAAGTTAATTAAGCAAGCGGCGATAGCTGCTGTAGCATGCTCTATTTTGTCTCTAAGTGGATGTTCTTCTGTCGAAGACGAGCAAGCTAAGATACTGGCTAATCAAGGAGCAGGTGCGCTTTATGAAGATGCCAAAAGAAGTATGGATAATGGCAACTTTGCATTAGCAGCTGAGATTTTAAGTCAAATAGATTCTAGATTTCCCTTTGGGCCTCTATCACACCAAGTACAACTCGATTTAATATATTCGTATTACAAATCAGGCAAAAGCGAACAGACATTGGCTACTGTCGATCGTTTTGTGCGCTTAAATCCAAATCATGCAGATGTCGATTATGCACTATACATGCGTGGTTTAACGAATATGGAACTAGACAACAACGTATTTCAAGAATTACTTGGCGTTGATAGAGCAGACCGAGATCCATCAAAAGCAAAAGAAGCATTTGAAGACTTTAGACGTTTATTAGAAAAGTATCCCGATAGCAAGTACGCAGTTGACGCAAGAAAACGCATGTTATTCATTAAAAATAGACTTGCGAGCTATGAAGTCGCTGTTGCTCGATATTATATGAGACGCGGTGCATACGTAGCCTCATCAAATCGAGGCAGATATGTAATAGAAAACTTTCCTGATACCGATCAAGTGCAAGCAGCTTTGGAAATCATGGTGGAAAGTTATGACCAGCTAAATCTGCCTGAACTGCGTGATAACGCGGCCAAAACGCTTCGCTTAAACTATCCAGAGAGTGCTTTTTTAAATTAACGATTAGATACCAATAAAAAAGCTCTTCAAACTGAAGAGCTTTTTTATCTAAACAAATGAAGTTTTACTTAAAGAACAAGTGACTAAAAGGATTAATTAAGCGAGCCCAACCCGACGTAAAATACAACGGTTTATCTACAATACTAAATACCAAACAGCCCTCTTGAGCTTGCGTAAAAGGGGTATGAGTATGATTGCCATTAAGCTGAATAAAATCACCGCTATCATAATCAGCAATCCCGTCACTGAATTCGCCATTTATGACTAGCGTTGTTTCGCTTCCACGGTGTGTATGCTCTGGAACGCTTCCACCTTTCTCCATGTAAATAAAGTTTGCAACGTTAACGCCGCCAATGTCTACAGGAGCCTGCCAAATTTTACCAACCAAATGAGACCAATTACCCATTTTGGATGATAATCTATTGAGCGACCTTGGTAATACAAACTCTTTACCGTCTAACTCAATTATTTTCGAATAGCTTTTAGCCGGCTGGTTCGGTTCCACATGTATATTTGTGATTTCGCTCATCATAGAATCGAAGTCTATTGAACCGTCAGCATCGTCTGCAAACAGGTCTTCGGCGACCGATTCAGTGTGGAATTGCACGATCCTTTGACAATGCTCACACATGTCGCAATGTGCCGATACTATCAACGCCTCTGCAGGAGATAAGTTTCCTTCCGCAAACAACGCTAGCTGTTGATTGTTTGGGTGAAAATTAATCATGTGTTTCGAGCATGTCCTTTAAACGTTGCAGCGCAAGACGTGTCCTTGACTTAACTGTTCCTAACGGAATGGACAATTCATCCGCAACCTCTTGTTGAGACTTGCCTTCAATATAAATCGCTTCTATCACCGCTTTCTGCTTAGCAGGCAAATTGTTAAAATACTGCCCCACTTCTTCTAGGGTGATTTTCTCTTCTAGTGACTGCTCCTTCGGATCAGCAGTTTGTTCGCAAAGCACCGGCCAAAGGTCGTCTGAACATACGTCCTCTTTTCGATTTTGAAGTTTGCGCAACATATCGAATCGTATATTTCGCGCTATCGTGAATATCCAAGTCGATGGAGAACCTTTCTCTGCGTTGAACAAATGAGCTTTTTGCCAAACATTAGACATAGTGTCCTGAACTAATTCCATTGCTAGCGCTTCGTTGCCCATTTGTTTAAGTGCGTATGAGCGAAGGCGAGGTGCAAAATAACCAAAAATTTTGGCGAATGATGCTTTGCAACGTTCTTCCGCGACCGTCACTAAATACGCTGACATTTCAGCGGCGCAGTCTTTCGGCTTTCTTACGTCTGGCTTTTTGTTTTCCAATGGAATTCCGATCAGCATTACACTATTACCTATTTGTGATTATAACTGTAGTATACGTTTACACTTTTGGAAAAGATCATTCAATAAGTTGTGATAAATATTCAACAATCTGGCTGCAATCTTTTTGTGACAGGAAGTGTTGCTTTTGTTCAGCATCTACTGGCAAAAGCTCTAACCACCGGTTTATCACCCACATTGGGTCATCTAATTTAACCTGTTCATAAAGCCCATTTACTTCCGGAAATTTTTCGAATATTTCTGCAAGTCTTTTATCCATTGGCTGAATGTCTTCCAATTCAAAACCGCACTGCCATGGTTCACTCCATGTGCACTCACCGACTCTTAATTCATCAGCCTCAGTTTCTATCTTTTCGATAGTCACACAACGTTCACCTTCTACGGTAACGCCGAGAAGGCCATCATCGAGGACATCAAAATCGATGACTTTGCAAAATGTACCCACTGGGAAAATGTGAGAATTAGTTGTTTTGTCACCTTTCGAATTCAACATGCAAATTACAAATCCAGTATCGTTCTGACATGCTTCTTTAACCATCCGCGTATAGCGTGGCTCAAAAATCCGCAGAGACATTCTTCCTTCTGGAAGGATGTGCGCTGATAGTGGGAACAGGGGTAACTTCATTTTTTTCACTCGACTCTCATTTTCTTTCAAATTTACAAAGCTAATTACGCAGACAAATGATAATTAGATTCGCAAAGCACTGAATTAAAAATATTTAATTCATGATCTCTACTACACTTAGACGGGTAAAACGGTTTATATCAAATAATAATGTGCAAACGTCTAACTTCACATAAATGTTTACGGTTTAGAGCGCAAGCCCAAGTATTTCAAGAGGCAAAGTATAAATGGCAAGAATATTAATAACAGGCGCAACATCAGGGCTGGGTGAATCACTCGCATTACTTGCCGCTCAAAACGGTCATCAAGTGATCGCCTGTGGACGCAATGAAGATAAACTTGCTGAGCTAGCTCAATGTCAAAATATTGAAACATGTCGTTTTGATGTAATAGACGAAATATCAACCAGAGAAGCACTAAACGACATTCGTTGTGACATCGCCGTTTTAAACGCTGGTACTTGTGAATATGTGGATGTTTCTAAGGTCGAACCAGACATGTTCAAAAGAGTCTTTGATGCAAACGTATTCGGTGTCGTCAATGTGATGGGCGCCTTGCTCCCCAATTTTAAAGCGGGGAATAAAGTGGTCTTTATTGACAGTTTAGCCAGATTGTTGCCCTTCACTCGAAGCCAAGCCTACGGGGCTAGCAAAGCTGCGTTGAACTACATCGCAAAGACTATGGAAGTAGACTTAGCCGACAAAGGCATCAAGGTACAAAGCATATCACCTGGATTTGTTAAAACACCATTGACCGATAAAAATGACTTTCCTATGCCAATGCTAATCAGTTCGGAACAAGCTGCGCAATACATGCTTGACGGCATACTTTCGAATCGCTCAAGTGTGTATTTCCCACGGCGATTCAGCGCGATTATTAGGTTTTTGAATCTACTTCCAGAATTTATACAAAGAAAACTATGTGTGTCGATGCGACAACAAGCGGTCAACGCTGCAAAAAAAGAACTAGAAAAAAACAACGCGAAACAAGAGAAAAATAAATAATGAAGAAACGCATTGCCATTGTAGGCACAGGTATATCAGGCATGACGTGTGCGTATTTACTCAACAGACAGCATGATATCACGGTATTTGAAGCTAACGACTATGTCGGCGGCCATACCGCAACAAAGGAAGTAAACGTAAACGGCAAACAATACGCTATTGATACGGGATTCATAGTGTACAACGATTGGACTTATCCCAATTTCATCAAACTACTCGATAAGCTAGGTGTAGTGAATCAACCAACAGAGATGAGCTTCAGCGTTAAAAACCTGGCAAGTGGCCTTGAATACAATGGTAATACTATCAATAGCTTATTTGCTCAGAGACGAAATATTATCAGCCCAAGCTTTTGGCGAATTGTGTTGGATATTGTTAAGTTCAATAAGCTGTGTAAAGCGCACCTAGCTGAAAATAAACCTAGCAAAAACATTACCTTGTTAGCGTTTATAGAACAAAACAACTTGAGTAAGGGCTTCACAGAAAACTATATTTTGCCGATGTGCGCAGCTATATGGTCCACTTCTTTGGAAGCTTCAGCTAATTTTCCCTTGTCATTCTTTTTAAAGTTTTTCAACAACCACGGTCTCCTCAATATTACTGATAGACCTCAATGGAGAACCTTAGTTGGTGGCTCAAAACAGTATATTGAACCCTTAACGGCAAATTATAAAGACAAGATAAAGCTGTCTTCGCCGATTCAAAGCGTGACAAAGGTAGATGGTAGCTATCATGTTTCTTTTTTGAATCAAGGAAGCGAACAAAGCCTAGAATTTGATGAGGTTGTGTTTGCATGCCACAGTGACCAAGCAATGAAGATGTTACAGCTAAATGAAAGTAACGAGCTTAACCATAAAGACTACGAAGACGTACTAGGCGCTATTCCATATTCAATGAACGAAGTGGTTTTGCACACTGACACAAATGTATTGCCCAAACGACCTTTGGCATGGGCAAGCTGGAATTATGAAATTTGTGGTACACAAGGTGAAAGTCAAAAGCCAGCAAGTGTGACCTACAATATGAATATTCTGCAACGAATTGAGTCTGATACGACCTTTTGCGTTACCTTAAACAACACTGCGGCTATCGACTCGAGCAAGATTTTAGGTACCTATCACTATGCTCACCCACAATTTAGTCCACAGATGGTTGCTGCCCAATCGCGCCGTGAAGAAGTGTGCGGAAAAGATGGATTGCATTTCTGTGGCGCTTATTGGTACAACGGATTTCACGAAGACGGCGTAAGAAGCGCATTAGATGTGTGTAAACGCTTCGGGGAAAGTCTGTGACTGGCAAATTAGAAAGTGCCATTTACACGGGTAAAGTGCACCACCAGCGCTTTGTTCCAAAAACGCATAAGTTTGATTACCAAATTTATCTGTACTGGCTCAAGCTAAGCGAAATTCCAGAGCTATCGTCGACGCTCAATAACTTTTCGACAAATAAAGACAAGTGGTCTTGGGTTAAGTTTATCAGAGATGACTATTTAGGTACCGATGTTTGCTTGCAAACCTCGGTACTTAATCGAATGTCAGAACTGAAGGGAACAAAGTTGGCAGGTGAGATATTTTTTCTTGGGCAAGCGCGTACCTTTGGCATGTATTTTAGCCCAGTGAATTTTTATTACCTGCGCGAAGCCAACGGCCACTTTTCTCATTTGTTAGCAGAAGTTAGCAATACACCTTGGAATGAACGTCACCACTACTTGGTTGACCTTGACGACCAACAAGACCAAGACAAAAATTTTCACGTCTCGCCATTTAACCCCATGGATATGCAATACCAATGGCGAGTACAACAACCGAGCGAGCGCTTGCGTTTGCAATTATCCTGCGTCAAAGAAGAAAAGCATTTTACAGCTGCACTAAATTTAGAAAAAAAAGCACTCAATAATGCAAATTTACGTAAAAGCCTATTATCAATTCCGAGCATGACTATCAAAACCGTACTGGGAATATACTGGCAAGCGACTAAACTCTTTTTTAAACGTGTTCCTATTTACATGCATCAATAAAGTAAGGAAAACCTAAATGTCTCACGGTGAACATACTTTAACCAATCCCGAAACCCTGTCTTATATGGACAGGCTTTATCGTTCATTATTTATGAGCGCATTGGAAAAATTACCCGAAGGTCAATTGACCTTGACAGAAAATGGGCATTTGGTTGCTCACTTTGGCAACAAAGCCGATAAACTTCATGCCGAAGTCGATATTCTTGATCCTAAAGCATACAAACACTTAATGTTAGGTGGCAGTGTCGCCTCAGGTGAAACCTTCACCGATAAGTTATGGGACTCACCTAACTTAACCAATGTGATTCGCATTTTTGCCAGAAACTTACCGACGCTTGATGAGTGGGAAAACAAATTCAAATGGCTAACAATGCCTTTTTTGAAGCTCAAACACTTTGCGAATCGCAATCATCAGGCCCAAGCAAAAAAGAACATTTCGGCGCACTATGATTTGGGTAATAAACTGTATACCAAGTTTTTAGACGAAACGATGATGTATTCTGCGGCGATATATCCAGATGCTAATTCAAGCCTGAATGAAGCGCAAACCTATAAGTTGAAGTCGATTTGTGACAAGTTAAAGTTAAAACCAAGTGATCATCTTATGGAAATCGGTACTGGTTGGGGCGGTTTAGCAGTGTATGCTGCAAAAAACTACGGCTGTAGAGTGACCACGACGACAATATCAGAAGAACAATACGCTTGGGCGACACAATGGGTTGCAAAAGAAGGCCTAGAAGACAAGATTACGCTCTTAAAGCAGGACTATAGGCTGCTTGACGGAAAATACGACAAGCTGGTATCTATTGAAATGATCGAAGCGGTGGGTAAACGTTATTTGAGAAACTTCTTCGAAAAATGTTCTTCATTGTTAAAACCTGATGGTTTGATGTTGCTTCAGGCTATTACAATTAATGACAAACGTTATGACAGCTATTCAAACAGCGTTGATTTTATTCAAAAGCATATCTTCCCCGGTGGTTTTTTGCCCTCGCAACTGATTATCAGCGAACATTTAAAAAAGTATACCGACTTTATGGTGCGCGATTTACATGATATCGGCATAGACTACGCCAAAACACTAAAAGACTGGCATGTTGCTTTTGATGGCAGTAAAGAAGCGCTGCTTGCCGATGGATATGATGAGCGTTTTATGCGTATGTGGCAGTATTATTTGAATTATTGCGAAGGTGGTTTTTTGGAGCGGGTTATCAGCACTGTACAACTAGTCATTTGCAAACCTGGGCATAGGGATGAGGTAATTAGAACCGTTTAGCTCATCAACTTTGGTAACACTAAAAAGGCGATGCTCGACAGCATCGCCTTTTTAGCATAGTAGTTTGCGAAACTTATTGTGGTTCCAATACCGATATCGGATCAGAAAACATTGGTTTACCTTGCATGATTTGAATCTCAACGCGTCGATTGCGTGCACGCGCTTCGGCGGTGTCTTCGACTTCCATGGGTTGAGTAGATGCTTTTCCTTCAATTCTCATTCTGTTTTCGTCAAACCCTTGAGCACGTCTAAGTTCTTCTGCAACTGCCACCGCTCTTTGTGCCGATAAATCCCAATTTGAACGATACAACTCATTTGAAATATTTGTACTATCGCTATGACCGGATACTACAATCTCACCTGGCATATCATTTAACAAAAGACCTACCCGCCTTATTACTGGCACAAACTGAGGTTGTAAAAACGCTGAGCCAGCAGAAAATGAACCACTTTCTCTTATGCGAATAATAATTTGTTGCCCCAAGCTTTCGACATCAATCGCACCATCTTTGATCTCTTTTTGGAGAAGCTCTTCGATTTTTTTCTTATTTTGCTCAGTTTGTTCGTTTTCCGAACTTGAAGACGCTGCCGCCGCTTGTTGATTGGCAGTTTGAGCAGATTGACCGCCTCGAAGAGTGCCCCGTTGTTTTTGAGTGCCCCCAGATGAATCTTCTTCCCCGTCTTGAAAGTTAAGCATCGGTTTAGTGATATCTTGAGTAATTTGCTGAATACTTTCGATAGGCGTTGGTTCTGGCTTACCCGGTCTAAATTCAAGCGCAATCACACTTGTACCCTTTGGGATATCTTTTAGCTCTAGCTTGTTTTGTACACCAAAAGCGAATTTCATCGAGCCAGCGATTTGTTTAAATTTTTTCACGTCCATTTCTGAAAATGACAATAACAATACAAAAAAGCACATCAATAAGGACATTAAATCCGCGAAGGTTCCCATCCATGCGGGCAGACCTTCGGGGGGGCATTTGGGACATTCGTCTTCCATTACGCTTCCTCCGCCGTGCCGCGCTTACCTTCTGCGATATAACCTTTAAGAACACCTTCGATTACGCGTGGATTTTGACCGTCAGCTATACCTAGTATGCCATCGAGAATTAGTTGTTGATTGAGCTTCTCTTCAGACCCTCTTACTCCAAGTTTAAACGAGATTGGAAGGCAGATAATGTTTGCTAATAATGCACCGTACATAGTGGTTAACAATGCTACCGCCATCGCAGGCCCGATAGCCTTTGGGTCATCCATATTTGAAAGCATAGCAACCAAGCCAATAAGCGTTCCGATCATGCCCATGCCAGGAGCGATATCTCCCATTGCTTTGAAGATTTGCGCACCTGCATCATGCCGCTCAGTCGTATTAACGATATCTTTTCCAAGCGTTGCTCTCACAACATCTACATCGTGTCCATCAACCAACATATCAACGCCCTTCTGCATGAACGCATCATCAATCTGAGCTTCTTCTAAAGCAAGGAACCCTCCTTTGCGAGCTGCATCAGCCATTTCGACAATCTTTGCGATTAGCTCTTCCGGCGGTGCCAATTTAAATGAAAATGCTTTACCTGCAACTTTACCCGCTCCTAAAAATTGACCAAGTGGATACTGAGATAAGGTCACAAAGGTGGTCCCACCAAATACGATAAGCGTTGATGGCACATCGAAGAACATGGCTAAATCACCGCCTAACACCATCGCCATGACAATAAAACCAATGGCACCAATCATGCCGATAATGGTTGCTAAATCCACTTGTGACTCCCGTTACTTGAAGTAATCGCTTCATTAAAGACTGAAAAAGGATGCTTCGGTGCTTCAATGTATTTTCTACTAGCTCTTGTAACGGCATTTACACATAAATCTTTATGAAAAATATATGCTTCAAAACTGTGCAGAATGGGCAAAAAAATTGACCTCTATTAACCTGTCGGTTACGCTTCACACGTCATTAAATAGCAGTCAATAAAGAAGCCAGAACATGCCTAATAACAGTGAATCATTTGAACATGCATTAGCCGAGCTAGAAGATATCGTGAGTCAAATGGAAAGCGGCGAAATAAGCCTTGAGGCTTCACTAGAAAAGTTCGAAAGAGGCATTAAGCTTGTTAGAGCCAGCCAACAGCAGCTTTCAAATGCTGAGCAAAAAGTAAAAATATTACTTAGCAACGATGCTGAAGGTGAGCTTTCCGATTTTGATAAAGAAACCGACGCATAGGCTTGCGCTTAGATGAATCCAAATTTTTCGGCTTTAGTGTCGAGTATCAAGACGGAAATCGACGATGGTCTAAGTGACTTTATTGGCACTTATCAATGTGCTTCGCCAACGCTAAAGGAAGCAATGCAATATAGTTTGCTCAATGGCGGCAAACGCATGCGGCCAGTACTTGCAACGATAGTGGGTAATTTATTAGGTGCCGATCGAAACGACATTGTTAACGTTGCGATGGCTATCGAATGCGTACATGCTTACTCATTGATTCACGATGATTTACCAGCAATGGACGACGATGACCTTAGAAGAGGCCAACCTACCAATCACATTAAATACGGCGACGCTACTGCAATACTCGCTGGCGATGCACTACAAACTCTCGCTTTTGAGCTACTAACAACGCGTCCAATGACGCGTTATGGTGACAGCAAACGCATCGAGCTTATCAAAATTCTAGCTAGCTCAAGCGGAATGGGCGGTATGTGCGCAGGTCAAAGTATTGATCTAGAAGCCACGGGAAGAAATATCTCTATTGAGCAACTCGGTCAACTCCATGCTTTAAAAACAGGTGCTTTGCTAAAAGCCAGTATAATGATGGCGGCTCACCTCGCACCTGATACCGGCGAACAAGACTTTGAACATCTCGATATTTATGCAGACAACATAGGGCTTGCATTTCAGGTTCAAGATGACATTTTGGATGTAATTGGTGACTCCCAAACATTGGGCAAACCTCAAGGCTCCGACCAATCACTAGAAAAAAGCACGTATGTCAGTCATTTAGGTGTAGAAAGTGCAACAGAGTTTTTGCACTCTTTGCAAAACAAAGCGCTCAGTGCGCTTGAGGCGCTACCTTACAATACCGCGCAATTAAAAGCGTTCACCGACTATTTAGTGAACCGAAATCACTAAGACTGTTATATAATAAAGCTGATATATAAAAGAAGAACACAATAAGCATGACCTTAGACTTAAATGACTATCCGAATCTAGCGAAGGCTAAAACACCTGAAGATTTACGCTTGATGCCAAAGGACAAGCTAACTGCGGTTGCCGATGAGCTAAGGCGCTATTTATTGGATAGCGTGAGTATTAGTAGCGGACATTTTGCCTCTGGTTTAGGAACCGTCGAACTAACAGTCGCACTTCATTACGTGTATAACACGCCATTTGACCGCTTGATTTGGGACGTTGGTCACCAAGCTTACCCACATAAAATATTAACGAACCGTCGCGACAAAATGACAACGATTCGCCAAAAAGGCGGTTTACATCCCTTTCCTTGGCCACCTGAAAGTGAATACGATACCTTTGCAGTAGGTCACTCTTCAACTTCAATCAGTGCAGCTTTAGGTATGGCCATTGCCGCTGATCAAGAAGATAAAGGGCGCAAAGTGGTTGCGGTGATTGGCGACGGCGCTATGACAGCAGGTATGGCATTTGAGGCGATGAATCACGCCGGTGATATTGATAAAGATATGGTCGTGGTGCTCAATGACAATGAGATGTCTATTTCAGAAAATGTAGGTGCATTAAACAGCCACCTCGCTCGCTTGCTTACCGGTAATTTCTTTAATTCAATACGCGATGGCAGTAAAAAAATCCTCAGCAATGTTCCGCCGATAAAAGATTTCGCAAGCAGAGCAGAAGAGCACATTAAAGGGATGGTAGTCCCTGGCACTATTTTTGAAGAGCTAGGCTTTAATTATATTGGCCCTATTGATGGTCATGATGTGCAAGGCATGGTTGATACGCTTAAGAACATGCGCAATATCAAAGGCCCTCAGATACTGCATGTAGTCACTAAAAAAGGCAAAGGCTACGAATTAGCTGAACAAGATCCCATTAAATGGCATGCCGTCCCTAAGTTTAATCACCTTGAGCAAAAGTTACCTGAAAGTAAACCAAGCTCACCCAGTTTCTCCGCTATATTTGGTTCATGGCTATGTGACATGGCAAGCCAAGATAAAGACTTAATGGCCATCACACCAGCGATGCGTGAAGGCTCGGGCATGGTCAAGTTTTCTCAAAAGTTCCCTCAACAATACTTTGATGTTGCTATTGCTGAACAACACTCAGTTACCCTTGCAGCAGGCATGGCTCGTGAGGGTAAAAATGCAGTCGTCGCAATTTATTCTACGTTCTTGCAGCGCGCATATGACCAATTGATTCACGATGTCGCGATTCAAAATTTGCCGGTGTTGTTTGCAATTGATCGCGCAGGGATCGTGGGCGCTGATGGCCCAACACATCAAGGCGCGTTTGATATTAGCTTTTTACGTTGTATTCCTAACATGATCATCATGACGCCGTCGGATGAACTCGAATGTAGAAATATGCTCTATACAGGTCACGTAGCCAATCAACCAGCATCTGTTAGGTATCCGCGAGGCACTGGCAGTGGCATTGATGCAACTGGGCCTATGCAAGCACTTACCTTGGGCAAAGCAAATTTACTCAAGCAAGGTGAAAAAATCGCGATTTTAAACTTTGGTACATTGATGCCTTATGCAAAAGAAGCGGCAAATGCTCTAGGCGCAACACTCATTGATATGCGTTTTGTTAAGCCCATGGATGAGAAGGCCGTATTGAAAGCGTCTCAAGAGCATGAGCTACTTGTAACACTAGAAGATGGTGCGATTGCAGGAGGTGCTGGCAGTGGCGTGGCGGAAGTATTATTCAAACACCAAGCTCACTGTAAATTACTGCAACTAGGCTTACCTGATCAGTTCATTATGCAAGGCACGCAACAGGAAATGTACGCTGAACTGGGCTTAGATACAGCAGGTATTATCAAGCAAACCAAGGCGTTCTTAGCTTAATCGTCCTGACAATAAAGTCTGTAAAGAACAGCAATCACTTCAGTGACTTCTTTGCTGCTTAAAGAATAAAAGATAGTTTGAGCATCTCGTCTGGTTGCAACAAAGTGCTCTTTGCGCAACCAAGCTAGATGTTGAGAAAGTGATGATTGCGGGATTGAAATAAGCTCGTTCAACTTTGAAACACTCATTTCCCCTTCTTGAAGCACGCACAATATCATCAAGCGATAACGATTTCCCAAGGCCTTTAGTAAACTAACTGCTTCATTAGCATTGGCTTCCATTTTGGAAAAATCTTTCATAGCGTGAACTGCTTATCTTTTATAAGTGTTAATAGAACTTTGATAGCGTTTAATTACTGAGTGCGTTTAAACCAATTTGCCACCATCATGCCAATTAACATTGTAAAAATAAAGGCGAAAATTTTTTCATTCATTCCACTTAGGTTCGCAATCGCTGGGCCCGGGCAGATACCTGTTATGCCCCATCCAATACCAAACACTGCTGCACCAATTAACAAAGGCTTATCAACCTCTTTAAGTGTCGGTTCAAAAAACGAATCGGCGAATAATGGACGATTCATGCGCTTTTTCAATACGTAATAGCTAGGAATAAACACCATTAGAGCACCACCCATCACAAACATAAGGCTGAGATCCCAATCGCCTGTAATATCTAAGAATGCCAATACAACTTTCGGGTCAACCATATTAGAAATTGTCAGCCCAATGCCAAAACCGATACCTGCGAGTAGAGAAAAAAATAAATTCATTACTATCCTCCAATAACATGACGAATAATAAAAACAGTGACAGCAGCGGTCGCCATAAAAACTAAGACCGAAGAAATCGAACGCTTCGACATACGGCCAATACCACAGATGCCATGACCGCTTGTGCAACCAGAACCATAAACACTGCCAAATCCGACTAGCAATCCGCCAACTGCGATCATCCACCATGAACTATCAATAACGGGTAAAGTAAATTTGGTATCACTTAACAAAAACGGGCCGATTATTAACCCAAGAATAAATATCCACCGCCAAGCACTGTCTGCTCTAAGACTTAAGGATTGACTCACAATGCCTGAAATACCTGCGATTCGGCCATTCACGAATAACAATAGTAAGGCTGAGAGGCCCAGAATAATACCGCCTATTAGCGGCTCAATATAAGTCATCATTTAGCATTGTTCCTTTTGAAGTCAGTGATAAATCAACAGGTATATCGTATATTATAAATATATGATATTCAATTGTGAGTTTATTTGTGCGTCATTTAGGTGACAAGAATCGATTTTAGAGATTTATTTTATGGGTGAGTTACATCAGGTAATACAGGATGAGATGTAGGCATATACAAGCCATCGCGCCTGCAACGATATCGTCTATCATTATACCAAAGCCGCCATGCACGTTTTTGTCGAACACGCGAATCGGCCATGGTTTTAAAATATCAAATAGCCTAAACAGCAAAAATCCTGCAACGAGCGTGGTTATGCTGATCGGTATGAATAAAAACGTGACAAACATGCCAGCAATTTCATCCCAAACAATCGATCCGTGGTCATGCATGCCCATAGCATCAGAGGCTTTTTGGCATATTTTAATACCGACAATGAAAGACAAAACAGTTATCGAAATAAACCAATAATCGTTGAGATAACTCATCGCGATTAAAAGAGGAATAGCAACTAGTGACCCAAAAGTACCTGGCATAAACGGAATCAAACCAGCGCCAAAACCAAACGCGGCGAAGTGCCACGGGTTTTTAAGGCTTACTTTGGCTCTTAAATGTTTATCCATTATAATTACGCCTTTGTTAAATCAAATACTACTATTGTGATTAGAGCTTGATGGCTGATGTTAGTTCTCACTAAAATGCTCAAAGCCCTCGGACGCTAAAGTACTTATATCGAATGGTTTTTCATCAAGTCGAATATCTATTTTACCCGTTGCACCAGTCATTTTACCGATACAGGTAACGTCGATATTATAACTTGCAAGTGATGTTTCTATGTGTACGCGCTGCTCTTCAGAAACCGTGAATAAAAGCTCATAATCATCGCCAGCCGTTGCCGCATATTTCAACGCTGTCGATAAATCGTCTATGTTTTTGCCTAGGTGTTCTGAAATGGGAAGTTTGTCTAAATGGATTAATGCGCCGGTACCAGACTTCTCAACTAAGTGCCCTACATCCTGCAATAAGCCATCACTAATATCGATACACGAGCTAGCAATGCGTCTTAGTGTTGTGCCTGCCAGTATTCGGGGTGTCGGACACCAGTGTCTTAAGGTCAAATAATTTGAGGCTTCAGGGTCAACACTGATTTTATCTAATAAAATGTCTAGCCCAGCGCCTGCATCGCCTAGTGTACCAGTCACCATTATTAAATCACCGGCCTTCGCACCGCCTCTGGTCAATGCATTGTCTTCGGGTACGAACCCTTGTGCGGTGATCGTAATGCTAAGCGGCCCTTGAACAGTATCACCGCCAATCAGTTGAAATGAAAAGTATTCGCTTAGCTCATGTAACTTGTTTGAAAACGCGCTTAACCAAAGCTCATCTGTTTTGGGAATACTCAAGCTTAAATTTATCCAAGCTGGCTCTGCGCCCATTGCCGCTAAGTCACTTAGATTACAAGCGACTGCTTTATGAGCAATGTATTCTGGAGGTGTGCCCGGCAAGAAGTGCACACCTTCAACCAAAGTATCGGTCGTTGAAGCGAGTAACTGCCCTTGAGGGACTTTAGTGACCGCAGCATCGTCCCCAATACCGATTAGGACATCCTTTCGCTGATGGCCACCAGTGGCAAAGTAGTTTGCGATTAAATCAAATTCTTTCAAAACAGGTTCATTTACGTGAGCAGGTATTAACTGCGCTCGTCCTTTCTAAGCGTTTTAACCGCTTTATCGAGTACACCGTTAACGAATTTATGGCTTTCTTCAGCGCCAAATAACTTGGCAAGTTCAATTGCTTCGTTAATCACCACTTTGAAAGGCGTGTCGATGCGTTCAACCAACTCTAGTGTTGCGAGCCTAAGAATCGCTTCTTCAACAGGATCAAGTTCTTCTGGTAGACGACCAAGATAGGGTTTGATTGTTTCATCAAGCTCATCGACTCTGCTTGCCACACCATTTAGCAAAGCTTGAAAATACTCCATATCTACTTTGCTCATATCATTGGTGGTGGCGATAGTCAGTTCGACTTGCGCAATTGGGTTTTTACTCATTTGCCATGCGTATAAACCCTGTGTGGCGAGTTGCCTCGCCTTCTTTCTTGCAGCTGGTTTCACTTACTTAGCCTCGTCAATAGCGCTAAGAACATTGACCATTTCAAGCGCACTTAACGCTGCCTCAGCACCTTTATTACCAGCCTTTGTACCAGAGCGCTCGATGGCTTGCTCTATGCTATCTGTCGTAATAACACCGAAAGCGACTGGAATGGTTGCGTCAAGAGAGACTTGCGCTAAGCCTTTGTTACATTCGCCTGCAACAAAATCAAAATGCGGCGTGCCGCCTCTAATTACTGCGCCAAGTGCAATGATTGCATCGTATTTGTTTTGTTGAGCAAGTTTCTTTGCCACGATAGGAAGCTCATAAGCACCGGGTACACGAACCACGGTGATATCATCTGAGTTGATTTCGCCAAAACGGTCTAAAGCGTCTAATGCACCTTCAAGCAAGCTTTCAACCACAAAACTATTGAAGCGTGAAACAACGACTGCAAATTTTTTACCCGTTGCGCGGATACCGCCTTCTATCTCAATCATTTATGCTCTCCAAAACTGGGGCCTTAAAAAAAGGCCCGCAAAAAATCGGCGCGAAGTATATCACAACACGCTAAGGAATTAAGGTTATTTATCGTAAAGGTATTCAACGACTTCTAGTCCAAAACCAGAAAGCGCTGAGTATTTGATAGGCTTACTTAGCAGGCGCATTTTCTTGACCCCTAAGCTGGCGAGTATCTGGCTACCAACGCCAACCGTCCTGCTTGACCCTTGCCATGTCTTACTGGTTGCAACTTCGTCATTATCTTCGGCTTGGAAGCGTTTAACTTGAGCTTCGATATCTTCATCTTTGCCCAATAAAACCAGCACACCATTTTCGTCATGAATACGTTGCATTGCTTTGTGTAAGGGCATTGAGCGATTAACTGCACGTGTTGAGCCCAAGAGGTCGCTTAGGGTATTGTGCAAATGCACGCGCACTAGGGTCGGTTCAGCATCGCTGACTTCGCCTTTTTGCAAAGCAAAGTGGATTTGCTCATCAATGACATCTTTATATGTATGTAAGGTAAATTCACCAAACTCGGTTGGCAATTGACAGGTCGCGACTTTTTCAATGGTCGTTTCATTAAGGTTTCTGTACTCGATCAAATCGGCTATTGTGCCAATTTTAAGATCATGCTTTTGAGCAAAAACTTCAAGCTCTGGACGTCTTGCCATCGTGCCATCGTCATTTAATATCTCAACAATGACTGACGCAGGTTCACATCCTGCAAGACGAGCTAAATCAACACCTGCTTCGGTATGCCCTGCTCTGTTCAATACTCCACCGGCCTTTGCTATCAGTGGAAAAATATGGCCTGGTTGTACAATGTCTTTTGCTTTCGCGTCTGGATTAACGGCTGCGAGGACAGTTTTAGCGCGATCGGCGGCAGAAATACCCGTAGTAACGCCTTCAGCGGCTTCGATTGAGACCGTAAAATTAGTAGAAAACTGTGCACCATTGTTATCGACCATCAACGGAAGCTTTAAACGTTCGCAACGCTCTGTTGTCATTGGCAAACACACTAAACCACGGGCATGCGTTACCATAAAGTTGATGGCTTCGGGCGTCACGTGTTCAGCCGCCATGATTAGGTCGCCTTCATTTTCTCGATCTTCATCGTCCATCAAAATAACCATTTTGCCTTGTTTGATGTCTTCGATGATTTCTTGTGTACTATTTAATGGCATACCAAATTCTCTTTAATATCTTTTGTGTGTGTTAATGTGTAATCAATTCATATTAATTACATGTGTCTTAATGTGACTTTAACCCGCTAAGTATAGGTAAATTATTCACTTTTTATTATTTTATAAGGTCTATTTTAAATACCCGTGCTCGGCCAAAAACGCCATACTGATGTCTTGTTTTTCTGTCGTTGCCGCTTTATCGCCCAACATTAAGCGCTCTAGATAACGCGCGATTACGTCGACTTCCAAATTGATTTTTGTGCCTGGCTTGTACATACCAATTATCGTTTCTTGTAGCGTATGAGGTATTAACCACAACATAAACGATGCGCCTTTTACTTCATTAACCGTTAAACTTACGCCGTCGACAGTAATAGACCCTTTATGCGCAATATACTTTGCAAGTTCATCGGGCGCTTTTACCCAGACTTCAACATAACGCGTGTGGTCGTTAACCGCTAGTACTTCTCCTACACCATCGACATGACCACTGACAATATGCCCGCCAAAACGGGTATCTGCTCTCATTGCTTTTTCAAGATTGACCTTTGAGCCGACTTGGTAATTAGCAAAACCAGAGTACTTGATGGTTTCTTTAGATACATCGACTGAGTAGTAGTCACTGCCAAAATCAACCACCGTCAGACATACGCCGTTAGTCGAAATACTGTCGCCTAAATGCACGTCTGACATGTCAAGCTTGCCAACATTGACGGTCAGTCTAAGATCATCGCCGTGATTTTTTAGCGCGCTAATCGTCCCTATTGCTTCAATAATGCCTGTAAACATGGTTTATTCTCCTATACTCGCGCACTTGACGGTTTAATTACAAAGCGTTGGCGCGTATCGTCGCCTATTTGTACACAATCCACTAATTTAAGATCGATTACTTCAGTCAAGTCAGTTAATAATTTTGTATTGGTAAGACTGCGCGCACCATTGCCGAGGATTTTTGGCGCTTGATATAGAACTAGCTCGTTGACGAGCGCATTATCAAACAAAGCACCCGTAAGACTTGCACCCGCCTCGACCCAAAGATTGTTGATTTCGATGTTTGCCAATTCAAGTAATATGGACTTCAAACAAAGATGAGTATTCTCAGCATTTAGTTTGACTTGGATCTGTTGTGTGTTTTTCTGGCTTAATTTACTGTTAATTTGATGATTGAAAACAAGTACCGGATGCTTGTCTTGGAAAATTTGATAATCATCGCTCAAACGATTTTTACTATCGACTAATACGCGCAAAGGTTGTTTTTCACGGTATGCGAAGGCTGTTTGCGCTTCTTCAGAGAGTAGACTAGGACGAACATTCAACTGCGGGTTGTCTACCAGCACAGTATCTGCGCCACTTAAAATCGCACAACTCTGCGCGCGCAAGTCTTGCACATCAGCTCTTGCTTTCTCGCCCGTTATCCATTTGCTCACGCCATTCGCTAAGGCTGTTTTGCCGTCTAAACTCGAAGCTAGCTTTACCGTTACCCAAGGCTTAGCATGCTGCATTCTGTGAAAAAACGCGCGATTTAAATCATCGGCTTGATCTTTCAACAAGCCCGTTTCGACCTTAACACCAGCTTGTTTTAGTTTAGTAATGCCGCTTTGATTGACCAATGGGTTTACATCAACTGACGCAATAATGACTCTTTTAATTTGAGCGGCAATAAGTGCATCCGCACATGGAGGTGTTTTACCCTTGTGACTACAAGGCTCTAGAGTGACATAGCATGTCGCATTTTTTGCTTTGTGCCTTGCTTGACGCAATGCAAAAACCTCAGCGTGAGCTTCCCCAGACTTTTGATGGTAACCTTCGCCGACTAGCTGTCCTGTTTCATCCACAATCACTGCACCCACTCTAGGGTTGGGTGTTGTTGAATAACGACCTTTAGCAGCAAGCTCAAGTGCACGCAACATCCACTTTTGGTCAGTTTCTGAAAAACTACTTTGAATCACTCATCACCTAATTTGGCAATCTCTTCACCAAATTCACGAATATCTTCAAATGATCGATAAACAGAAGCGAAGCGCACATATGCGACTTTATCTAACTCCTTTAAGGAGTCCATGATGATATTTCCTACCAAAGCACTCTCTACTTCACGTTCGCCCGTTGCCCTTAGTGTTGACTTAATGCGGGTAATGCATTTTTCGATTTGTTCGGTACTCACAGGTCGTTTTTCGAGCGCGCGTTGCAAACCCGCACGCAGCTTTTCTTCATGAAATGGCTCTCTGGAACCATCTCTCTTGACTACTCGCGGCATCACAAGTTCAGCGGCCTCAAAGGTTGTGAAGCGCTCTTTGCATTGCATACACTCTCGTCTACGACGAACCTGAGCACCATCAGAGACTAGTCTTGAATCAATGACTTTGGTTTCTTGTACTGAGCAAAACGGGCAAAACATCAACTGTCCTTTGGTTTTAAAAAAGCCGATTAACTAAAAAGCCGGAGTGTAAAACTCCGGCTGTAGTATAGTCTATTTGTATCAATTCAAATAGTTAGAAATCAAATGCTCGTTATCAGCGCTGTCTATTCAGACAATAGTGAATGAAAGAGCATACTGACTACTTGCTTATTAAGCGTATACAGGGAATTGTTGGCACAAGGCCACGACTTCACCTTTAACGCGCTCAATAACAGACTCATCACTGATCCCGTCTAATACGTCACATATCCACGTAGCCACTTGCTTCGCTTCGTCTTCTTTGAAGCCTCGACGCGTGATCGCAGGTGTACCAATGCGCAATCCACTAGTGACAAACGGTGAACGCGGATCGTTTGGAACAGAGTTCTTGTTAACCGTAATATTAGCAAGACCTAAAGCAGCGTCAGCATCTTTACCAGTGATATCTTTATCAATTAAATCAAGCAAAAACAGGTGGTTGTCGGTACCATTAGATACAACTTTGTACCCTCTTTCTTGCATTACCGACACCATCGCTTTTGCGTTTTTAAGTACTTGCGCTTGGTAAGTCTTAAATTCTGGCGCTAAGGCTTCTTTAAAGGCAACTGCTTTAGCCGCAATGACGTGACATAAAGGACCACCTTGGTTGCCTGGGAAAACAGAACTATTTAGTTTCTTGTGAAGTGTTTCATCATCTGATGCAGACAAAATCAAACCACCACGAGGCCCTGCTAGTGTTTTGTGAGTTGTTGTCGTCACAACATGAGCATGAGGCAGTGGGCTTGGGTATACACCTGCTGCGACTAAACCCGCAACGTGCGCCATATCTACCAATAAATATGCACCGACTTTATCCGCGATTTCACGGAAACGCGCCCAGTCAACAATGCCTGAATAAGCTGAGAAACCGCCGATGATTAATTTTGGCTTATGCTCAAGCGCTAATGCTTCAACTTGGTCATAATCAATGATGCCTGTTTCTGGGTGCAATCCGTATTGAACTGCATTGTATGTTTTACCAGAGAAATTAACGTGAGAACCGTGTGTTAAGTGACCGCCGTGCGCTAAGCTCATACCTAACACAGTGTCGTTAGCTTCGATAAGTGCCATAAACACTGCTGTGTTCGCTTGTGAGCCAGAATGTGGTTGAACATTAGCGTATTTAGCACCAAATAATTCTTTTGCACGCTCGATCGCTAAATCTTCAGCAATGTCGACATACTCACAACCGCCATAGTAACGCTTGCCTGGGTAGCCTTCTGCGTATTTGTTAGTTAACTGAGAACCTTGCGCTTCTAAAACACGCGGGCTGCAATAGTTTTCAGAAGCAATCAATTCAATGTGATGCTCTTGACGTTGATTTTCTTTTTCAATCGCAGCAGCTAATTCTGGGTCAAATTCAGCAATGGTGCTTTTATCGTTTAACATAGGCGGGCTCTCCAATAACGCGGTAACAATCACAAATATAGATTTTAAATTTTGCGGGTATTTTATTCATTTTTGCCAGCATGTATAGCGCTTTGTTGGAATAAGCTATGCGGGGCTGTAAAAGTATGGGAGTTTTGGGTGTTGGAAGGTTCCAAAGGGGTTATCGCTTTTACTGAAATGATATTTCTTTGTTGTTAACTATGATGGGGTCCAAGGAGGTTCCCTTTTTCAAGGGAATGACGTTTCTTTGTGGTGAACATGGAAGAGTTCCAAGGAGGTCCTCGCATTCGCGAGGATGACGTTTCTTCGATGTTGCAAATTTGATCGTCATTCCTTCGAATGAAGGAATCTCGTCAATCAACAACCATTCAATCAAACTTTAGAGCAAGCATTACTAAAGAACATTCAGCGCGCCAGATGAGCGTTTCCCCTTTATAAAATCTTGTGCCAAATGGACGTGGCGCTAGAAACGGGCATGGATGCCGTAAAGTGGTTTTATAAAGGGGAAATGCTTATCTGGTAAAAGCTGAATATTACTTACGAAGAACGCTGTTAGAGGTTAGCTTTTGTTAGCGTTAAACGCTTCAAGTGCTTTTACGCGGTCATATAGTTTGTCGATTTGGCGAAGTCGCACAGTGTTTCGTTGCCAATCTCGAGTCGGAAGCGCGGGCATGCCAGAGGAATATACGCCAGGTTCGGTAATGTTTTTAGTCACCATGCTGAATCCCGTTACTTGCACTTTGTCACAAATATCAATATGTCCATTCACGACAACAGTACCCGCCAAGACTACATATTTACCGATATTTGTACTGCCCGCAATACCGGTACCGCCGCAAATACAGGAACCATCGCCAATAGTGACATTGTGTGCGATTTGTACCAAATTATCGATAATCACATTTGCGCCAATCACTGTGTCATCGAGTGCGCCGCGGTCAATGCAGGTATTCGCACCAATCTCGGTGTTTTTTCCCACGACTACTGAGCCCGTTTGAGGAATTTTAACCCACTGCCCTTTATCGTTTGCATAGCCAAAACCGTCAGAACCAATGACCGTTCCACTGTGCACAGATACACCATCAGCTAACTGCACCGAGTGATAGATGCTGACGTTGGCTCTTAAATTTACATCGTCTCCCAACACCGCATTTTTACCGACAAAACTATTCGCGCCAATGCTTACGCGGTCTCCAATAACAGCACCCGATTCGATCACTACGCCTGCAGCGATTTTGGCACATTCACCAATAGTAGCGTTTGGGTGAATATTTGCGGCGTCTGAAATACCTTCATCTAGTGAAGGGGTGCTATCTAATAATTGAGAAGCCTTTGCAAATGCGACGTAAGGGTCATCACAAATAATCACATTGCCTTCAAATGCACTGGCATTTGCTTGATTCAAGATCACCGCGCCCGCTTTAGAGTTTGCTAAATCTGCCTTGTATTTCGAATTGGAAAGGAAAGACAGCTGTTCACCCGTTGCCGACGCAAGCGTGTTCATTTTTGTGATCATCAAATCACTGTTTCCAACAAGTTTACCCTGTATATGTTGAGCGATTTCACCCAAAGAAAAGGCTTGAGTCATTTTAAGTTGAGTCCCCTGTTTACGCTTGTGTGTTACTTTTCGTGCGCCCGTGCAAACGAATATAAAGCCGACAAACAATTTTTTACGCAGTTTTTTATAGAATATAACACACAAACAAAGTAGCACTGAATGGGCATTGTCAATTAGAATAGAACGATAACATGAAACCAATATGAGAAGACTATGGCTCAATACGTATATAGCATGCATCGCGTGGGCAAAATTGTCCCACCCAATCGACATATTTTAAAGAACATTTCACTGAGTTTTTTCCCAGGCGCGAAAATTGGCGTATTGGGTTTAAATGGCGCAGGTAAATCTACTTTGCTCAGAATAATGGCCGGTGTAGATACTGAAATCGAAGGTGAAGCTAGGCCTCAAACTGATCTAAAAATTGGTTATTTACCGCAAGAACCCAAGTTAGATGAAAGCAAAGACGTAAGAGGCAATATCGAAGAAGCAGTTGCCGATGTCGCGCATGCATTGAAAAGACTTGATGAAATATATGCTGCATATGCAGAGCCAGATGCTGACTTTGACGCCCTTGCTAAAGAACAAGGCGAAATGGAATCAATCATTCAAACCAAAGACGGTCATAATTTAGAAAACGCGCTTGAACGCGCAGCAGATGCACTTCGCCTGCCGCCGTGGGATGCCGATGTAAGCAAGCTTTCGGGTGGTGAAAAGCGTCGAGTGGCCCTTTGTCGTTTGTTGCTAGAAAAGCCAGAAATGTTATTACTAGACGAACCCACTAACCACTTGGATGCCGAGTCGGTCGCTTGGCTAGAAAGATTCCTACACGACTACGAGGGGACCGTCGTTGCCATTACCCACGACCGTTATTTCTTAGACAACGTTGCGGGATGGATACTTGAACTAGACCGTGGTGAAGGTATTCCATGGGAGGGTAACTATTCAAGCTGGCTAGAACAAAAAGATGCACGCTTAGAACAAGAAGAGCGTAGCGAAAACGCACGCCAAAAATCAATCAAGCAAGAGCTTGAATGGGTGAGAAGCAACCCTAAAGGTCGTCAAGCAAAAAGCAAGGCGCGTATGGCGCGTTTTGAAGAGTTGAACACTGGCGATTATCAAAAGCGCAACGAAACAAACGAATTATTTATCCCACCAGGTGAGCGTTTGGGCGACCAAGTTATTGAAGTCAAGAAGCTGAAAAAGTCCTATGGCGACAGGGTCTTAATCGACGACATGAACTTCGTGGTACCTAAAGGCGCTATCGTAGGAATTATCGGTCCAAACGGTGCAGGTAAATCAACGCTATTTAGAATGCTAACGGGTCAAGAGCAAGCCGATTCAGGTGAAGTTATCGTCGGTGAAACCGTTCAAATTGCGAGTGTCGATCAATTTAGAGATCACATGGATGGGAACAAAACCGTTTTCCAAGAAGTCTCTGACGGTCAGGATATTATTCGCATTGGAAACTTTGAAATAAATAGCCGCGCATATTGCAGTCGCTTTAACTTTAAAGGTACCGACCAGCAAAAATTCATCAAAGATTTATCAGGTGGAGAGCGCAACCGAGTGCATTTGGCTAAGCTGCTAAAAGCGGGCGGTAACACCTTGCTTCTGGATGAGCCAACCAACGATCTAGACGTTGAAACACTGCGCGCATTAGAAAATGCGATCTTAGAATTTCCGGGTTGCGTAATGGTGATATCACACGATCGATGGTTCTTGGATAGAGTCGCCACTCACATTCTTGATTACCGAGATGAAGGTAAAACCAATTTCTACGAAGGTAACTATAATGAGTATGAAGCTTGGTTGAAAGAAACCCATGGTGCGGATGTTGTTCAACCTCATCGATTGAAATATAAAAGTATTGATTAACGAAAAACAAAAAACGGCGCTTCATGCGCCGTTTTTGTATTAGTCATATGCTAACAAGGTTTACTTAACGATTTAATTAACCAAATGATTCAAGGAATAAAGCCCACGCGTCTCATTAGATTTCTTTCTGACTTCTTCTAGCGCTTTGGCTTCACTCATTTCAAAAAGTGTATTTATTAGACGATTAAAATGAGCATGCATAGCCGCTCTCGCGCCCGCAGCGTCTTTATTCTTGAGTGCGTCGACAATGGCTTTGTGCTCATCAAGGCGATCCTTGTCGCTGGTGTCACACACTGATTTATACGCAGTTTTGATCTCAGGTTGACTATCTCTTAACTGCCAAAATTTCTTAACCGCAAGTAGAATGGCATTATTGCGCGTTGCTGTAGAAATAATTAAATGGAATTCCCTATCTGCTTTTTCAGGGTGAGCGCCTTTTTCCATTTCTTGCAGGGTACGCTCAAGCTCCTTCAATTCTTCTTCAGTAATTGCCTGAGCTGCCAAAGCTGCCGCCTCACCTTCAACCAAAGCGCGCGCTTGCGTTAATTCAAATGGACTGACATTTGCTTCTTGTTCGCTTTGGTTTACTTGCTCTAAAACATAAACGCCAGAGCTAGTTTTAACATCTACTCTTCCCCTAACTTCTAACGCTATGATTGCTTCTCTAATTGTCGGTCGACTTACATCAAAAGTTTCTGCTAGCTCACGCTCTGGTGGCAAACGACTGCCAGGTGGGTATAAACCAGAATCTATTAATGCTTCGATTTTTTCGACAATATGCCAAAACATGCGACGGGTTTTCATTTTGTAACCTTTTTGAATAATTCTTTTAACTTTCTTACTATAAAACTAGACTTTTGCTTAATGATTTTAAAGACTTAACAAAAGACTTGATAACATAAAGTGTCCATATGTAAAGAATAACCCATTTAAGTAACATTACCAATAACTTTATCATTGGTAATAACATTTTAGTGGGCTGGTTTTACAAAATAAAAAAGAGGCCTATACGAATATAAGCCTCTTGAAAGCCCTGTATTAACAGGGGCACACATACAACTGGTAGGAATTAGATTCGAATTAACTCAACTTGACCTACGATCGTGTATTCTGAATCGTTAAAAGTGAAGGTTTTCGATGCGTTTTCTGACTGTGCGTCTTGCGCAATCGCTATCAAATAAGCTTCGCCTGTTTTAAACGTGACTTCATACAAAGCTACACCATTACTTGCAGCTGAACTCACATTTTTTAGAGTCGCTAGCTGACTATGGCTCGCTATCGTAAACTCCTGTCTAGCATTGTATTCACCGTGAACTTCTAGCAAGCTCAAAAATTGATGATTTGACGCATCTGAAACACGGTTAATCAACGCCTGATTGGCAATTAAATTGAAGTTTGGATCATTAGCGCCAATGCGCGTCATCAAAAGTTCATGATTCGTTGATTGAACAGTAGCGTGTGTATAAAACGTTTTATCTTTCAACCAGGTCACTTTGGCAAGTGGCTGTTCAACCTTACCTTTAGCTTGAAGCCATAGGTGCTCATAGCCATTTTTATCGCCGAGCGGTTTCTGCTCTAGTGTGTTTGCTTCCAATGTCACCGTAGAGTCAATGAACTGACCAATAAAATGAACCGGCACGTCATACTGGTGACTAGATTCGGAGGCTACATCTAATATATCAAGCACGAAAACCTTGCCTTCTTTTGTGTTTATCATAGCTTGAGTTCTGGTAAAGTTGACATCGTCATATGCTTCATCGATTTTCGCAGAAGCCACTTGAATTTCTTCATCAGTTTCAACAAATAACACTTCTGGGTGAAAGCGATTACCGGTTTTAGTGTTCCCTTTAAAATGACTTATTTCGTCTACAACTAGTGTGTTGTGTGCGATGGTTTGCTTAGCATAAGACTTATTCTCAGGAAGGTAATGACCGCCATATTTTGCCTCGATGTTTAGGAAGCGAGCCGCTCCGTAGTCATATACGATTTCTTCACCTTTGTTATAAAACATCCAATGCAGTTTATCGAAGTGACCGTGGCCTAATCCTTGAGAAGTTGCCTTAAAGACAAGTGTTTGATGATCTTCTAACTGGTTCTGACGAAACACAACCAGCGATCCTTCGTCACCATTAACACCGTCGCCAAAGTTTATTGAAGCAAAGGGATATGGAGTAGCCATGCCCTTATCTAAATCATTGGCCACTTGAAGACCATAACCAGTCAATAGGGTTTGCTGTTGTTTATCAGCGATGGTTAATAAACCCTTTTCGCCCGTCTTATTGTAAGCAATTGCAACGCCGTGAACGAGTTCACTCGTGTCGATACCTTTATCCTTTATCGCGTCATTAATACCAAAGAATAGGCCGTTGTAACTAAGTTGAATCGTAGTATTAATTGCCTTTAGCAAAATTTCATCTCTGTACTCAAAAATCTTGCGCTCAGGTTGATTAGTCTCTACCGCTTGTGCAAACAGTACAAATGGCATTAACGCATAGCGTTGGTAATATGGGCCTTCGTTGTAATAACCTTGTGGTGAAAACAACATATCAAGTTGTTTCATAAAACCAGCGTCACCGTTTCTATCTAGGCCATATAGCGCCTTTTCTACCCATTCTTGATTATTTAACACATAACCAATCATACCAACAGCAGCTGTCGCCCATGTGCCGTGATTATGGATTTTATTAAACGTTTGTGGAGACTGTTCAGAAAGGTAGTCAACCATAGGTTCAAACAGGTTAGTCTTTATAAATGCTTGGTCTTTTTCTGAAACTGCATGTTTTACTGCATCGTATGCTTGGCTTGTATAAACTAACCACACTGCCTCGTTCAAGCTTTGCCAAAACAACTTCCCAGGAGACTGCTCTTTTTGTTTTGGATGCAAAGGCAAAGTTGGATACATGTTTGCGTATTCCATTAAAATACGCGTCACGTAATCAGCGTATTTTTGCTCTTGAGTCAGCACATACAAGCGCCCCGCGTTGTACATATCTGCATAGTTCTTTTTGTGAACTTCATGCGTGTAACCACCACCAGCATCTTTTGGTAAAGGCACATTTATTTCTTGAGTTAGTTTCGCATCAATCAACGCTTTTTGGGCCAAGAATGCCTCAGAAAAACGGCCATTGTTAAGCAACTGCGAACGCATGCTATCAACTTGTTCTTGGGTCTCTAGTAGGTAAGTTCGTGATTTTTGTACATCTGGCCCACTCACTGCTTGCGTGCATGATGCAAGTGCAAATAAACTTAAAACCAAAACAACTATGTGCTTCATGACTACTTGCTTCCTTTTACTGTGTTATTTCTTAATACTGCCGTTGAATCACCCTTGGTAAACACTTCTGTGACCTTAGGCAGTTCAACGTCTATAAATGAATTGTTTGCGACTAGCGTTTGTGGCTCACCAACAGTGTGTTCGATGATTATTGGCATCAAGTCAACGAACTCGTTGTTCAACAAATCAGTATCTTGTGCGCCATGAAGATAAAAGCTCGCCTGGTGTTTATTGCGCTTGCCTTTAGCGATGTTTTCAAAACGACTATTCTCAACAAATACATGTGGTCCAAATGTACTTTCGTCAGTCCCACCCCGATAGATTTTAGCAACCGCGCCTTGAATATCTTTAAACTGAGAGTTACTAATAGTCAGATACTCTAAATTGTAGATGCCTAAGTCATCCTGCTCTTTATTTAATCTAAGAATGTCTCCCGTGATGTTTTCAAAAACACTATCGGTAATCGTAATTCGATCAGCCATGCTGCGATAACCCGCATCAAACACGTGTGCTGAGTGGTTGACGTTTAAATTTCGCACAATTACGTTGTCGAAGCTCAAGCGATAATTTTTTAAGGTAGGAAGTCGAGTATTGCGAACTAAAACATTACCAGCCGCATCTGGTGCCTTTTCTCCGTCGATGACTAAGTTGTGAAGTTTAAGACTACCACCATCACTGATTTCTGCTAGTAGGGTTCGCATTGGGTAAACTACCGCAGCCTTTTCACCGCTACCCATGATGGTCACAGTAGTATCGACTATAAGTGGCTTAACCATTTCGTATTCACCAGCAACAAGCTTGATAACATCGCCCGCGTTTGCATTTGCAACGGCATCAACAAGACCTTGTGGACTGTCGACCGTCACTTCATTTCCACTGCTAAACTCAACTAATTGCGTATCTTTAGGGTACCAACTTACACCTGTCTTATTTTTGTCAATTGGGCGGAGTGTCAAACTTGCGCCAACTCCTTTTGAAGCAGCTTCGGTATTCACAAGTAAGCCTGTAGCAGCACGCTCAACCTTGATCGCTTGTTTGACGAAACCTGACGCTATTTGTTCCGGCATATCAGCATTTGTTAAATTGCCAGAAAACGTGATACCAGAGACATCGTCAAAAATTTTAAATGGTTGTTCACCTTCACTGACAACTAGATTGTTTTTAAACGCACTGTCGATAGGCACGGCTGTGCGTTCGGCGTCGCTACCTGCTGCAAGGTTGATATTAGATAAGTTAACTAAAGTGTTATTTTCGATTACTGTATTTTTAACTTGATGATAGCGATTGATTCTAGAGTTCGGCACACCATTTAATACAACAAAACCGCCTCCAAACCTTATACCCGTTAGACCTTCCATGTAGTTATTGCGAATCGTTTGATCAGCGTTGATAACTCTAATACCACCCGTGTGGTCTTTGCCATTACCTAAAAACACATTGCCTTCCACTAAATTCCCATTTCCATGACGAAGTGTTAATGTGCCACGAGACTCAAAAAAGGTATTATTTCTAAAAGTATTGCTGCCTGATTTATTCGAAATAATTTCGACTTCGCCATTTGCCCGGTCAAAATAATTGTTCTCTACAACTGTAAAGGAATTGCTCAGTGAGTATTTACTGGTTCCGACTCTAAGCGTCTCACCGCCATTGGAGCCTAAAATAGGGCGAGGACCAAAATAGTTGTGATCAATTTGATGATAGTTTTCTTGGCTTGCGACACTATTTAAGCGAACAGCCATTGTAACACCAGCGTTACTTTTACCTTCAAGATGGTTGTGATCAAAGCGATTGTATCGGCCATACATTGCAACCCAATTGTCAGAACTAAATTTATCTGGGTTAGAGAAATTGTCGATGACTGTGCGAGTCACTCTTGAATGATTTGCTAGTTTATCTCCGCTCTTTCTAAAGGAAATAACAGAACCAGTCGGGCTATAACCGTCTTTGAATACTAAACCAGACACGACAAGGTGCTCACCATACAAACTAAGGTTAGAAAGCCCTGACAATATAACCTCACCTTCAGTTTGTGCGCTTACGCCTATCGGTGACTCCTTGGTACCCTTGCCTTGAACCAACATTTCAAAGTCTTCCCAGACACCGTTTGCGAGTACAATGGTTTGTCCAGGTTGAGCGTTTTCCATCGCCTTGTTGAAAGCAATTTGGTCGGCTACTAAAACGTGACCTTGTGGTAACTCAATTGACGATTTGGTTTTCGTCTCGTTTGACCCTACACAAGCACTGAGGCCAATCACGGCTAATAGTGAGAGAACTAATACCGCTGATTTTGTACCCTTCATTACTTCACTACCTTTTTCGTTAATCATTATTATTTTTGATTCGAGCACTGTTCAAAAAACACGCACTCATGAACGACAATAAAATGTCATACATTTGATACTAATATGTAAACAATGTATCGCATAATTGTCAACCTTTATTAATACCAATTAAAATTTAAAATATTACCAATATTGAATTTATTGGTAATACCATGTTTTTTATGTATCATGCACTATGTGTTAGCAAGATGTTGCGTGATTAACGCTTAAATAACAGCTTGTTCAATCGAACTTGTTTTCATTTATTGAGGTTTTTAATGTATTCGAAATTTCTTCAACAAACGCTCATGAAGCTACTTTTAGGCGGAGTCGCTATCATTTCTCTTTCAACGCCCAGCCTCGTAACTGCTTACGACCACGAAATACTGGCCGATGGTGTTTTATTAGGTGATATCGACGCTGTGAAAGCAAGGAAGAAGCCGAGTGAAAATTTCGAACTAATCGATTGGCACCTAACACTGCCTATCGACACTAATAAAGATGGAAAGGCAGACACCATCCAAGAACCTTTTTTGGCAAATGGATTTGAATTAAAGCCTTTGTTTTTTACAGGAAACGATGGGGGCTTAGTGTTCGTTGCTCCCAATAAAGGTGCTAAAACTTCAAAAAACACTAAATACACCCGAACAGAATTACGTGAAATGCTTCGTCGCGGTAACAAATCAATTAAAACACAAGGTGTTAATAAAAATAATTGGGTGTTTAGCTCAATGCATCGTTCAGGTCAGCGCAAAGCAGGTGGTGTTGACGGCAGTTTAGAAGCTACATTGGCAGTCAATAGAGTGTCGACGACTGGTGATATTAAAATGGTAGGACGTGTGATCGTTGGTCAAATACATGCCATAAAAGACGAGCCAATTCGGCTTTATTATCGCAAACTACCCGGTAACACGAAGGGCTCAGTATACTTTGCACACGAGATTAATGGGGGGGATGATATTTGGATAAACCTAGTTGGCTCTCGCTCTCATACCCTATCAGACCCCGAAGACGGGATCGAACTCAACGAACTGTTTTCATACAAAATAAGTGTCGTGAAAGATGATCTTACCGTCACTCTTATTCGACAAGGCAAACCAAACATTACTAAAACGGTTGATATGAGCGAAAGCGGATACGGAAAATCAAACCAATACATGTATTTTAAAGCAGGTGTGTACAACCAAAATAATGGCGGTGAAGACAATGACTTTGTCCAAGCTACCTTCTACCATATTAAAAATGAACATCAAGGATATGATTATTAAACAAGGTTTATTGTTTCATTTTTTAAGCTCCAAAAAACACTAACGTTTGTTAAGTTCTTGTTTGATATAGGCATCTAAGTTTTTAATAAGGTCGATATCCATATCAGATAATATCCCTTGGGCATGTTCTGGAATATGCCCTCTTACCTTTTCTGGTTCTCCCAAGTAATGCCCTAGCAGGGTTTTCCAAGCTTCTTTTCTATTGCTCTCCATAGTGTTAAAGCTTTGTATTGCATGAAGCAACGCGACAACAGGTGTAGCGGTCGAAACTCGACGGTCTGACCACCAATAATTGAGTAACACATTAAATTTGCTAAGCGCTTCCACGTGGTGCCACCAAGGTGTTGGTATAAAAATACCGTCTCCTGCATTCAATTCAACCGACAAAGCATTTTCATATGCATAAACATAGTTGGGGAAGCGATTAAGATCGGGTTGGTTTATGTCAACTAAACTGACAGCCTGGCCAGCAGGAGTATGATCAATAGGACCCACATATAGATTAGCAATTTGCTCTGGTGGGAATAAGGTAAAGCGCCGTTTACCCGCGCCGACGATAGCTAGATTATCTGCCTCATCAAAATGAGCAGCAATTTTTAAACCATGTCCAAACCAAATTAGTGGCTTTCTAAAGCTATCAAGTAGATGCGTGTGATGCTGCTTTAACATGCTTTTGAATAACTTCGAAAGTGGTGTACTTTGAACCGCATAATCGGCATCGTCGATTTTTCTTTCCATGCGAGCAAAGCAATTCTTTAGACTCAATTCTGCGATTCCAAAGTTCATTGCCCTCATGTCTTCTCTGTAAAACATCTTTTTTTGAGACGATTTTGGCACTCTTGTCAATCGAACATTTTCAATCTCACTGTCACTCTCTCTGGCTTGAGTTTGGAGATATCGAAACGCATCATCTGAGGCAGTAACGATTGGCCAATCCTTTGCAACCCGTCTTATAACGAATGGTTGATAAGTATTCTGTATGAGCGCTTCAAATTCATCACGACTCAAGTCATGGTATTCGTTTGGCGCAGATAACTCGCTTGGTCGGAGTTTAAGCATATAGTAACTAGGCCTAATTTTAGTTTTAAAAACGGGCATAGCATTTAGGTAATTAATGTAAAAATCAAGCCTTTTAAAATCTAAATACGCCCTCTGGATATGTTAATAATTTGTTTAATTTTCACCTGAATAATTATGAATACGTATGCATTTTTGATGACCGACGTTATGAATACGTATGTAGTAAATGTAAACGGATTGCTAATAAAAGTGTGGGTTTGTAACATTCATGTCAGATTTTTGAAGTCTTTTGATAAAGATTCGAAATCGTTCACACACCACAGGATCAAGACATAATGAAAAAATTTAAACCCAATCTAATCTGCGCAGCGCTAATGACTAGCGGATTAGCATACGCTTCAAATGGCTTTGCACAAGAAACAGACGCTCAAAGCGACGAGCCAAGTGTTAACGTAGAAATTATCCAAGTATCAGGCATAAGAGGTTCTCTTATCCGTGCACAAGCACTTAAGCAAGATAACACTTCATTTGTAGAAGTGCTCTCAGCTGAAGATATCGGTAAGTTACCAGATACAAGTATCGCTGAATCACTTGCTCGTCTACCTGGTATTGCAGGTGAGCGAAGAAACGGACGCACATCAGGCTTATCAGTACGTGGTTTTAACGAAAACTATGTAGCAACAAGCTTAAACGGTCGTGAATTGCTTGGTATGGGTGACAACCGTGGTGTTGAATTTGATTTATACCCTTCTGAAATCATAGCGAACGTTGTTGTATACAAGACACCTGAAGCTGGCCTATTAAACCAAGGTATTGGTGGTACTGTCGATTTACAGACTATCAACCCAATTGGTAAAGATCGCACAATCGTATTTAATGGCTCTTTAGAACAAAACCAAATTGATTCACAAAACCCTGACTTTGACGACCAAGGTCATCGTTTCTCTCTCAACTTTGTAGACTCTTTTGCTGACGATACATTGGGTGTAGCGGTTACTTTTGCTTCACTAGAATCGCCAAGCCAAGAAGAGCACTTCCGTGGTTGGGGATATCCTGGTGCAAGCACAACAAACGATCGCGACCAAGTTGATGTCCCTGAGGGCACACTTATCTATGGCGGTCATGATTCATTTTTCCGTTCTGGTTTATTAAAACGTGATTCACTTGCAGCGGTTGTTCAATATCAACCAACAGATGATTTAGAAGTTAAATTCGACGCGCTATTTATCGATTTTAATGAGCAAAATGCAAAGCGTGGCTTGGAAGAAGGTGGCCCTGTATGGGGTGGCGTAGACTATACAGTCACGGAAGTTCAAGATGGATTAGTCACTGCTGGATTCCATGATGGATTTCATTCTGTTGTGCGCAACGACGTGTCAGAACAAGATGCAGAACTTAAGACATTTGGTCTTAACGTTGAGTATCAAATTAACGATTACTGGTCAGCTGATTTAGATATTTCAACAGGTAGCGTTGAAAAAACGATTACTGACATAGAAAGCTATTCAGGCGTTGGTCGTGCTGGAATTGATGGTCGCCCATTATCAGCGAGAAGTTGGACACAAACGGCTACTGGCATTATGTTTGGCGCTCACCCAACGCTTCCGGGTGTTGATTTGACCGACCCTAACCTGATCAAGCTAGCTGGCCCACAAGCTTGGGGTTCTGCTATAACAGGCAGCGACGGACAAGACGGTTTTGTTAACCGCCCTGCATTTGAAGAAGATTTAGATTCACTTCGCTTCACCTTAAACGGTGTTGTCGAATACGGCATAATTTCTGGCGTTGAAGCTGGCTTTGCATACTCTGACCGTTCTAAGTCTAAAGTCAATGACGGTATTTTCTTGCGTGCACCTGCCTACCCTGGTGAAGATGCTATACCTGAGGTGTTAGGTACAGTTGACCTTGGATTTATCGGTATTGGCGGTATTTTAGCATATGACAGCTTGGGTTTATTCAACAGCGGTTTCTACACCGAGTTTAATGCAAACCTAACAGACAACTCTCGCCTAGGTGACACTTACGTAGTTGAAGAAGAACTAACGTCAATGTGGGTACGTGCGGACATCGATACCTTTATTGGTGATATGTACTTACGTGGTAACTTCGGCTTACAAGCAATGAGTGCAGACCAAAGTGCTACTGGCTTTAGTGTTATCACTAACGCAGCAGGACTGAGCGAAGCGACACCTGTTGAAGGTGGAGATGACTACACCGACCTATTACCAAGCTTTAACCTAGCGTTAGAAGTACTTGAAGGTCAGTTCGTTCGTTTAGCTGCTTCAAAAACAATTTCTCGCCCTCGTATGGACGATATGCGTCCAAACAATCAGGCTAGTTTCTCGTTTGATGAGACTCGAATCACGTCAACTGATCCTCAGCGTAGTGCTTGGTCTGGAAGCTCTGGTAACCCATTGCTTAAAAACTACGAAAGTAACCAGTTTGATATCGCATATGAAAATTACTTTGACGATGAAGGCTTCTTTGGTGCGGCTTTCTTCTACAAAGACATCAAAAACTGGCATAGAACACAAGATAACGTGCAAGACTTTAGCGCGGTATATATTCCTGAATTCCATCAAAGTGCTAACGGTGTTTCTCCGGCCATTTTCACTGGCCTAGTTAACCAAACTAACGATGGATTAGAAGGTTATGTGCGTGGTTACGAGTTCCAAGCTAGCTTGCCATTTGCGATGTTTAGCGACACGCTTGCAGGTCTTGGTTTATTCGGTAGTGCAACTTTCTTAGACGGTGAATTCACAGACGGCACTAGTGTTCCAGGCCTATCTGAAGAAAGCTACCAAATGACAGCATTCTATGAAAGAGCCGGTTTTGAAGTGCGTATTTCAGCCCGTAAACGCGATGAGTTTACAACTGAAGTACGTGGTTTAAGCCTACGTCTTGACGAAACCGTTGACCAAGGTTCAACATTGGTAGACGCACAAATTGGCTATGACTTTAGTGAATCAGGTATTGAAGCTCTTGAAGGACTTCGTATCACGCTACAAGCTCAAAACTTAACAGACGAAGAAACGGTTCAAACAAGTGACACAGACCCACGTTTGATCACTCAGTACCAACGCTTTGGTCGCAACTTCTTACTTGGTTTCAATTACGAGTTCTAAGTTAAGGTTTTGTGATATTCTACAAAGCTAAATAAAGCCCACCTTTGGTGGGCTTTTTGCCTCAATAAGCGCTTTATAATACAGAGTGAACACTTAGTCTTTGGTGCTTATAAACTAGCAAAATCATTGTTTTAAAAAAAGTAAAAAGGATACATCGACATGCAAACACAGGTAAAAAAAGTCGCAGTATTAGGTGGCGGTACCTCTGGGTGGATATCTGCAGCGCTATTAAAAAAGGTGTTGGGAACAACCGTTGATGTAGAATTAGTAGAATCTGAGCAAATCGGAACGGTTGGCGTGGGCGAAGCCACTATCCCGCCGATTCAAAAAGTAAATCAAGTTTTAGGCATCAATGAAGCCGAGTTTTTACGCGAAACAAAAGCCACCATTAAGTTGGCAATTAAATTTGAAAACTGGCGAGTAAATGGCGAAAGCTACTTTCATACTTTTGGCGCGCCTGGTCGTTCAATGGCATTTTGCCACTTTCATCACTTTTGGAAACGCGCAAAGACGCTAGGTCTAAAAGAATCACTTTGGGAATACGACCTTAATTACTTGTGCTGTAAAGAGAATAAATTTGCACAGATTAACGCAAAAGACCCCGTATTGGATTTGAGCTACGCCTATCATTTTGATGCGGGTCTGTATGCCCGTTACCTTCGAAAACTTTCTGAACAAATGGGCGTAGTGCGCACTGAAGGCCGTGTTGAAAAGATTCTTCAAGACGAGCAAAGTGGCAATATTACTCGTTTAAAGCTAGAAAATGGCAAAGAAGTGCAAGCAGATTTATTTATTGATTGCTCTGGCTTTAGAGGATTATTGATCCAACAAACGCTAAATGCAGGGTTTGAAGATTGGTCACATTGGCTCCCGTGTGATAGCGCAGTTGCAATTGCTTCAGAACGACATGAGCAAACAGCACCATTTACCCGTTCAATTGCGCGTGAAGCTGGTTGGCAGTGGCGTATACCGCTGCAACATAGGAATGGCAATGGCTTAGTTTATAGCAGCGCTCATTTAAACAAAGAGCAAGCAGAAGACTTTTTACTTAAACACCTTGATGCGAAAGCGCTAAGTGAACCCAACCATATTAGATTTAAAACCGGCAGAAGACGTAAGCAATGGCATAAAAACGTCGTGGCTGTTGGTTTATCAAGTGGCTTTTTAGAGCCTTTGGAGTCAACCAGTATTCATTTGATCCAATCTGCGGTGACTAGGCTAATACAACTGTTTCCGCATGACGGTATGTCACAGAGCAACATCAATGAGTACAACGCTCAATCTAAATTAGAATACGAACAAATTCGTGATTTTATTATTTTGCACTATACATTAAACGAGAGAACAGACGCGCCGTTTTGGCGTGATGTGAGAGAAATGGAAATCCCATCTTTGTTGCAACACAAAATGGATTTGTTTAGAGAATCTGGCAAGATAGTTCGGGAGTTTAATGACTTATTTCATGAAAGTTCTTGGCTTCAAGTCATGCTTGGTCAAGGTATTGAACCTCAAGACTACCATCCTTTGGCAAACTCAATGAGTGAAGCTGATCTGTTTGAGTTTTTGCGTCGCTTAAAAGAAATTAAAAACGAGCCGCTACCGAAGTTGCCGTCGCATGATTTGTTTTTGGAAAAATTTGCTGGGTTTGCGGGCTGATTTGGATGACTTTGCATCGCACTTCGTATGTAATATTCAGCTTTTACCATATAAGCCCATTCGCTTTCATAAAAACGCACACGGGCATCCATGCCGCTTTAGCGCCGCGTCCTTGCGGCACAAATTTTATGAAAGTTGTTTATTGAGGCCCATACTCAGTATTTAACTGATAAAACGTCACCTTAGAAAAATCATCACCATCACCCGTATTGTTTTGTGAATACGCACCGGCTTTGAAATAATTCCACTCTTCAATAATGTCGTAACCGCTTCCGCGTTCGTTCATATCGACGTAGTTGTAACCGATAATCGGGCCATTCAAATTCCCTCTTCTGATAATGACATCAATGCGTGCTCCACGTTGGTCAATCTCATAAGAGAATACCTCGCCTAATGCAATGCCCTGCGAAGGATTATTGGTAATGGTGGGATGTGATTGGTCGCTACTTAATTCATCACCCACAACCATGAGCCATAAATCATCGCCGCCGCGTAATTCGTGAGCAAAGTAGATATAACCGCGTTCATTGTTTTCAAATTTCTTGTAATACAAACGAATGGGTTCATCGTCATCAGCGTGAATCTGACCTACGATTACACGGCCTTCATGAAGCTGCGAACCGGTAGTAGTGACTTCGTCCACTTTTAATGTGGCTGTCATGCGACCGCCGCGACCACCAACTGTCGTTTGTGGATCAGGCTGATAACCTAATATCCAGTTGTTTTCATTCACACCCTGCGTGCGAATACTGGTATCACCACGACGGAGCATACCGCGTAATTCAGAACGCGTGAAAGAGGTATTAGCAGAGGTTTTAGCACCATCTACCGTTGCCACAAAGACCATTCCGCCGTCTTCGGCAGTATAAAAGTATTGCTCACTCACATAACCAGCATCTAATTGACGTTCACTCGCTCTTAATGAAAAACCATCGTTGGGGTCAACTTCTGGTGTATCGAGTGCCCACGACAATAAATCGAAATTGCTACCCGGTGGCACATTTGGGTCCAAATTGAACTGAGCGATATCCACGGGTTGTTCTGTAATTGGAGCACTATCAACATCTAAAGGACACCCCATCACTGCGATTTCTGCTAGTTCAGTTCGACCATCCGTGTCGCTGCCCTTGCTCGTTAAGCGAATAAAGCGAGCAGGAGTATCTTCAATATTCGTTATATCAAAATATGCGGTTTCACCACTCGAGTCGACCGAACTTGCAATGGTTTCGAATGCACTGCCGTCTTCAGAAATTTCAATATCAAAACTATTGATAGACTGTTCACCGTTCAACCAAGCACTTCCAATTTGCTTAACCTCGTACCTAAAGCCTAAATCTAGTGTTACGGTTGCATCGGGTAGTTCAGTAATCCAACTACCATTTCTGTCGAGTTGACCATCGATAACGTTGCTAGCCAGAAAAGCACTATTTGTATTATCATCACTGCTTGCGCTGACGATCTGAATGTAGTCCAAGCCAGTGCAGCTTGTTACGGCTAAATTTGGCGGAAAAAGTGGGTCAGCAATAGATGGTTCAGGAGTTGGATCAGGATCTGGCGTGGGATCAGGTTGACTCGGCACCTCTGGCTCTGCAACGGGAGGCTCTGAACTGGAAGAGCCACCACATCCAGATAAAATTAGAATCGAACATCCAAGAAACAAATATTTTTTCATCTTGTTTTCCTTATCTTTGTTAAAGATTACTTCAACTAAATCGTGATTTAAGCAATCAAATAATTGTGTCATACATGGTGACTAGCAAAAGCTGCTCATTATCACTACAAGACATAAACGTCTGTTCAAAAGCAAAAAAAATAGCGCTGCAAGAGCGCTATTTTTACTTGCGTAGCTTAAAAGCTATTAAGCATTACTCTTTGGTAACAATCGCTTGGAAAGTAGAAGAGTTATATGGAGAGGCTCCATTGTCAGTATCTAGAGAATCACCTTCAGCATAAGCTTCAAAGTCGTCTTCAAACTCTAGTACAGTGCCAGCCGCATCGGTATAAATCTTCACATCATCGATGTTGAAAGTAATATCAGCTGGAAGAATTGCTGTGTTATCTGCAAATCTAAATGCAATCGCTCTTACACCACCTAATGCATTTTCAGGAGACATAAATGGTTCAGTAGTCACTGCCACACCGTCAATAGTTACGGTTACCATTGGAGGCGTATCACCGTCCGGCGCTTCCCATGAAATCTCAACGTCATGCCACTCGCCCGGTCTAAATGGAACCGGAACTGTAATATCGTCTTGATCCCTTAGTACAAACTGCTCAGACTGAATACGTAAATCCGCAATCGCGCGGCCGCTTCCAACACTGTTTAAGGTATTGTAAAGCGTGATATAAGCATCCTTAGGCTCGAAAGCATCATTGATTTCAACTGCATCGTCATCTTTCTTAAATGACATAGATACTTTACCAGCTAACACACCACCAGTAGCAGCGCGTAAATCATCGCTAAATTGATAGCGTAATTCACCAGTATCACCCGAATCAGTATCCGTAATTGTTGCAATTTGATTACCCGAACCTTCGCCGCGAGAAATGAAATCACCACGAGCAGCAACACTTGCTTCTGATGTAGACGAGTTATATGGAGAAGCATCGTTATCTGAGTCTAGAGAATCACCAATAGCATATGATTCGAAGTCATCAGAAAACACTTCTGTTGTTGCTGCAACGTCTGACGTTACTTTGACATCATCTACTGCGAAAGTTGCTTCCTCAGGCAGTACCGAACTGTTGTCAGCAAATCTAAATGCAATTGCACTTACACCACCAATTGCATTTTCAGGAGCAGCAAATGCTTCAGTCGTGAAACTTACGCCGTCAATCGTAATTGTGACCATTGGAGGCGTCGTTGCATCTGGCGCATCCCATGTAATTACAGCATCTTGGAATTCACCTGGCTTAGGAACTTCAGTAATATCAAAGGTTTGATCTCGGATTTGATATTCGTCATTGCGGATACGTAAATCAAGAATAGCGCGTTGTCCACTTGTACTATTTGACTCATTAAACAACGTAATAAAACCGTCTCTTCTATTCCCAGAAATTGTATCAGTCGCTTCAAATACACGGTTAAATGATAGAGATACGCTTCCAGATAATAAATCCTCTGGTAATACATAACGCAACTCACCTGTATCACTGTCATTAGTATCGCGAATAACAGCTACATTAAGGTTTGCATCAGTACCGGTAATAGTAATCACTAAATCCGCTGTTGTACCATCCGCAGATGCGATTGAAATGGTGTCAGTTACTGTATCACTAGCACTAGGTAGAGCAGCAACTGTGGCATTATCAGTATCGAGTGTATACGTCCACGCACCCTGTTCGTCGATACTGAATGTACCAAACGTAGTTGCCGTGTCGGTCTCGGCAACGATACTTGCTTCACCTTCGTCAGCGTCGGTAACAGTTACCGTGCCAGTCAGTGTTTCCGTGTCGTTCGAAATCGTAGCAGTTAAGCCAGAAAACTCGGCTGCATTATTCATTAACGAAACTGGATTTGTGGGTGCTGAGCTTACACTTTCAGTAAAACCGTTGTTGTCAGTATAAGATGCACTTACCGCGATCGCTGTGCCAACCTGCGCATCAGTCAGTACTAACGATGCACCGGTTTCACCGTCGATAACCACATCATCTGCTGTCCATGTAAATGCAATACTATCTGGGAAACCATTTGCATCAGATAGGTTAGCTACTAATGTTTCACCTACGGAAGGAGATCCACTAATAGTGATTTCACCCGGCGAATTGGCAATCGCCGTGATTGAGTTTGTAGAAGATGCAACTTCAACGAAACCGTCGTCATCTTCGTATAAAACAGATGCAGTGATGTCAGCACCATCTTGTGCTGCAGTAATTACAAAAGTACTCGCACTTGCACCAGCAATAGGCACGCCATTAGCAAACCAGCTATACTGTTCATTTCCACCTGAAACACCATTCTGGTCAGTTAGCGTGGCTGTCAGTGTTGAGCCTTCAGTTGCGCTACCGGCTATGCTTAGTGAGCCAGGAAAATTTTCAGCGTTATCATCACCGCCGCATGCTGCCAGTGAGATAGCCGCAGCTAAGACACTAATTTTATAAAAATTCTTCATTTTGTTTGTTCTCTATTTCTTAATTTTTTATGGATGCGGATAGTGGTTCAAACATCCGCATCTGTCCCTTAATATTTAAACGATATACCCGCAAACATGCGTGGGCCGTAATCACTGACACTACCTAAGTTACCTTGAACAAAGAAATCATCGCTTCTTGGTTCACTAAACAAGTTGATAGCTTCTAAACGAACTCGAATATTCTTGTTAATGCGGTAACTCACACGAGCCTCAAACACACCGACATCATCAACAAATCTCAAGCGTGTGCCGTTGCTCACATATGGTTGGAAGTAACTGTCACGATACTTATAGATAAGTGCCGCATCTAACTCACCGATTTGGTAATAAATTTGACCACTGAACACATTTTCAGATAAACCAGGAACACTTCCTGGAGGAATAATACCGGCTGTTAATTGCGTGGTATTACCATCTAAATCAGTGGTGAAAGTATCGCCGTACAAGCTGTCATTAAACTTGAAGTTAGAATCTGCGTAGTTGTAGCCTAGTTTCACTCCAAAGCCAGAATCCCAGCGGTATGCAACCGTTGCTTCTAAGCCAAATAGATCAGAGGTATCGTCAACTGTCGTTTGATTAGTGATAGGAAGGTTGACAGTTTCATTTCCAACGTTAAACGTTTCAAGTACTGTGCGATTTTCAAAACCACCTTGGAATTGCTTATAGTAAAAACCGAGTGCAAAAATAGCATCTTCGTTTGGATACCATTCAACGCCGATATCAAAGTTCCAAGACATCAAGGGTTTCGCATCTGGATTACCTGAGCCATTTGCACCTACAAGCAAATCAGCAACTGTAAATGCCTCTCCAGACGTGTCTTCTTGGAAAGTACGATTGAAAGATAAATCTGAAGGATCTACACGAGACATACCTCTGTAGACACCAGCACGTAAAAGGATATCATCAGAATAATCAACCACTAAGTTCGCACTAGGCAAGACTTCTGTGTAACTACCGCCACCTTCGACTTGCTCGAGCAATCCGTCTGGATTTTCTACAATTTCCAATGCCCCGGTCTCTTCGTCAGCGACGATATCAAACGCGCCTCTGAATCCACGAGATGTGACTTCGGTGTCAACAACTCGAACACCAAAATTACCGCGGATGAAGTAACCACCGATATCAGTATCAAACTCAGTCATTACATAAACAGCATTTGTTTTTTCAGTTACGTCAATAGTACCTGTGCTTTCATAAAATACTTCTGGATAAGCGAACTCTGAACCAGTAGAAGCTAAGATAGCTTTGGAGAAACAAACGTTGTCATAAGTTGCCCAAGAGTTTCCTGTTCCACTTTGAATAACTGTGCCGTTTTCATCTATGTTGGTAATGATGTTCCCATCGCTAACACTTGATAGAAAATCACTTTCAGGAAAATTGATCTGGCACAGGCCAAAAACATCTGCAGAATCAACAAGACTGCCCAAAGTACCTTGTGTTCTGCTGCCGTTACCTTGGTTACCACCGTATTGAATATAATTCATTTCTGAGGTACGAACACCCGCTTTCAAAACAGAAAACACTTCGCTTTCTAAGGTGTATTCGAAATCTAATTTTGCACCTAATACATCATTGTCACGCACGTTTTCACGGTCGACACGCGTACGCAAGTCATTGCTGAAATTGCTTATGTCTGTGACATCAAAATTGGTAAAGGTAAAGTGGGGAATCTCACTGCCCAAGTCCCAAGTAAAGAAAGGAGATAGATTACTGCCAGGGCTGCCAGTGCGACCGCGGTTAGAAATTTGTAATTCTTCGCGTTTAGTCTCTGAGTAGCCAACATCAAATGCTACTTTTAGATCATCAGTGGCAAAGTAAACAACGTTTAAGCCATATCCAAGATAATCTTCAGCACGTTCAAACTGCTCACCTGCTGACTCTACTCTATCGAATCCTTCCCAGTGTAAAATGCCACCGACCGAGTTGGTTACCAATGTATTGCCAGTTATTCCAGGTGTCGCACGTTTTTGAAGCATGATTAAATCATGTCTTGCTTCATTCTGAACACGCTCTGAAACCTGCGCGTCAATATTGATATCCAACCTATCGGTTGGACGATATTGCAAGCCAAAGAATACTGCATCTCGCTCATCAGACGTCTCATTCTGACGGAAGCTTCTGCTACTCCCCGTCCAGGCATAGCGCTGGCCATCATCAATAGCTCTGCCAGTTTCAGGATCGATTTCTGTCTCATATCCAACGTTATTGCTACCGCTGATTTGATCTTCGCAATCACCACCAGATGATCTAAAGAAACCTTCATTGGTGTTTGAAGGGTCAAATATACACCCCCACAAAGAACTGCCTGAAGGGCTTGAACTTCTATATTCAGCTTCAGGTTGAGAAATGTCTTGGCGTTGCATCCCTACTGAAAGACCTAAGCTTTGGCCATTGTCAAATTCAAACTGATCAACATAACTGACTGTGCCTCTAAAGCCGACGCCGTCATGTAATGAGTTCTCGACGTTAGTTTCATCCGGGTTGTGATTTAACTTAACTTCAGCTTGGAAACGCTGTTTGCCGAAATCCAAGGGCTTGAGTGTTTCAAGCGTAATAACACCGGCGACCCCGCCTTCAATCATTGATGCATCTTGAGTTTTGTAAATCGCGACCTTCTTAACAAGCTCAGAAGGGAATTGAGAGAAGTTAACTGATCTATCACCACTACCATTAGTTGCTTGGCGCCCATTGATATGTGTAGCACTTAGGAAAGGACCTAAGCCGCGAATTGTGATTTCCGTCGCACCACCGTTTTCTCGGTGTGATGCGGCCCCAGTTAGATTTTCTAGCGCTTCACCGATAGACAAAGCAGGCAAGTCACCAATATCTTCAGCCGATAATCCATCTACAATAGTAGTTGATTCTCTTTTTATTGCGATTTGGTCTTGAATGACTTTGCGCGTTCCAACAACGTCGATAACTTCTACAAGTTGCTTGTCATCTTCAGCTTGTTCGGCTTGAGGGGTCTCTTGCGCTAGTGCAGCGCTGCTAGCAATAGTTGCGAGACTAGCGAGCATTATTGCTTTGACTGATCTTGCAGTTGGATGAAGCGCAAATTGTTGATGAGGAAGTTTCAAACGATCTCCTCGAGATTCTGCACCTGATTTAAACAACATATCGAGGTCTCCGTGTGTGTTATTAAGTGTCCCATGAACGAAAAATTGTTAACCCTATGTAATAATTTTCACATTTCAGAATTAATATAACCAATTAATAACATTTAATCAACCAATTAAGAAATTACCATACAGACCAAAACAATAGACACAATAAAGAAAATAAAAAACACTATGCAACTGTTTTAATTAGGATTTATACTCTTTAATATACGTATAATCTATTTATTGGTAAATGCGAAAAATGCAAATTATAAAAAATATAATTGTTAAAATAACGGTGAATATTTGATTAACATCAAAAATCATTGTCTTACCAATAATCGATTACCCAACTTTTTTTGGTAATAATTTAAAGGTAAAAAAACTGTTCAGTTTTTTCACACTAGTGAAAAAAAAGCGCGTCAACTCCCCAAAATACTGTGCATATTTCAATGCCATTTGGCTAGATTTTGTTCATTCGGCTTGTGAAACAACACGAATAAATTTCAGTTCCTGCGTTTTCAGCACAAGTAGAAACAAACAAAAAATATAGGCAAAATTTATTTGGCCTTACCACTTGACAGATAGACCGATAATGTTAATCATAGTGTCCAGTTGTTAAATTTAAGTTAACCATGAATATGTTGTTAAATCGCTTCTTAGTTCCTTGCAGAACATGGTGAAGCATCAATACAAAGCCCAAAAGGATGGATACTGTGAGTTCTAAAAACCGCTTCAAACTATCAACCATTGCAATCGCACTTATAGCGACGATGCAACCAGCAAGTTTTGCAATAGCCCAAGACCAATCTGCCAACAATGACCTAGTAGAAGTTATTGAAGTAACCGGTATTCGTTCTTCCTTAACAAAAGCGCTGGCTGAAAAACGTTCTGCCAATAACGTTATTGAAGTCATCCAGTCGGATGATATCGGTAAGCTGCCCGACCAAAACTTAGCTGAAGTATTGGAAAATGTAACGGGTATCCAAATTACGCGAACAGCAGGGGTTGGTACTGCTGTTCAGATTCGCGGAACTGACGAAAATAGAGTTGAAATTAACGGCGTTTCTACTGTTGGATCTGGTTCTGGACGTGGCGGGATAAGTTTTGAGGACTTGCCGGCCGCATTAATCTCAGCGGTGGAAGTTACTAAAGCGCCAGAGGCTAAAACCATAGAAGGTTCGGTTGGCGGCACAATTAATTTAAGAACGCTTCGACCTTTAGAATTAAACGATACAGTATTTGCTGTTCGCGGAAAGTTGCAAAACAGTGATTTGGATGTGAATGATAATTATACGCCAATATTATCGGGAACTTACGGAGATAATTGGCAAACTGATAACGGTGAATTTGGCGTCGTTGTTAGTATGAGCTATGCCGAACAAAGCGTTTCAGCTTTCCGCCCCAGAGCGGACCGAGATGGGCTTGTAACAGTTAATCAAAACTACGATGCTGACGGTAGAGCTGGAGAAGCTTCTGACAGAGTAATAGGAAGCGCAGAAAACTTTGATTTCTTAAGAATTCAGTTTTTTAATCAAGATTATGATTATCTTGAATATGAAACGACTAACCTTTCTGCCTCTTTCGAATGGGCTCCAAACGACAATCTGCGGCTATATGTCGATACCCTAGTAAATGACCAACAGCGTACACAAGAGAGTTCAGAAGTACAGTTTTCGGGTGTGTCAGATATAGATGTGGTGGATTTAACAAATAATACGTCTTTTGAAACCATTAATTTAGGTTCGATAGATACGCCAAGCGGCATCATTAATATTCCCAGTATTCAAGCTGTGACTTCAGGTGTCTTATTACCTGACGCAGTGCTTGCAAGTGGGCTCAATCCAAATATTCGCACAAGAAGCCTAACCGGTGCTCGTCTTACCGACAGTTCTGTGGTCAGGATAGGCGGTGAGTGGACAAATGATGACTATGTATTCACCGCTGAATACGCAGTTTCTCAATCTGATACGGTGACACCCAACCTTTCAACCCGTTTAGATTTTATCAATCCAAATGCGGCACAACCTGTCCTTGGGGGCAGTGTTGACAATGGTACGCCTGTAGAGTTTGATTTGCGCGGCGGTATGTTGCAATTTGGTATCGCTCAAGGCTTACCAAGCTCTCCGACAACCGATATGTTACTAGACCCTGCTAACTACGCGTTAAGCCAAGCTCAACAAGTGCGAGATATCGCCGAAAACCAAGAAACAGCATTTAGGACAGATTTCACTTACTTCTTAGATGATCAGATACCTTATGTCACTTCAGTTGATTTAGGCTATCGATACAATGAGACATCTACTCTAAACAATGACTTTGAAAACTCGCGCGTAAACTTGACGAGCTCTACATCCGAGTTTGACCGTCCCCGCGGGAACCTTTTTTCAGAAATCCTTGTACCGGGATCTCCAAACTTTAATGCTGCAGACGGGCGTCGATTATTCGTCAAAGATTTCTTAATTATCGATCCGACACTCTCTTTCACTGACCCAGATACAGTTGCGGACATACTAAACGCGGCAATTATTAGTGCGTCAGATGACCCTTCGAACCCTGGAGAGTTATTAGGTCCTCTCGTTCAAGATGAGTCAGCGTTTTTTGATATATCGGAAGAAACTCATGCCCTCTATGCTCAGGCAAATTTTGAAACAGATATTCTTCGCGGAAGTTTTGGTCTGCGTTACATCACGACAGAGCTAGAGTCGATTGGTTTAGTAGAAAACAATGGAACGTTTGAGCAAGTGGTTCAAAGCAGTGATTACGACTTTGTATTACCTCGTTTGAATGTTGTTGCTGATTTAACTGATGATATCGTTTTGAGAACAGCAATCGGCAGAGATATCAATCGCCCTGATTTTGATGACCTATCAACGTCCACTCAATTTACTGGAAACGCAAATGCGGCTGTACGAGCAGGCAATCCAAACTTAGTGCCAGAAGATATTTGGTCATTTGATTTAGCGGTGGAATACTACTTTGCACCCTCAAGTGTTTTAAGCGCAGGTATATTCTATAAGAAACGTAAAGACCTGTTTGTTCCATTCACCGAAGATCCCCCTGGTAATGTAGTAGATGGTGTATTAAATATCGATATAACACCTCCATGTGAAGGTGGCGGTATTTTCAACCCAGTAGCTGACCGAAATATTAATAACCCAACACCTGGAGAAGGTATCTGTGTGCCGTTTGAATCGACGTTTAACGGAAATGGAGATACCACTCAAAAAGGAATTGAACTCGCTTTTCAATACGACTTATCAGGGTTTGAAGACGAGTTGGGTTGGGCATCTGGTTTTGGTGTTGTTGCAAACTATACCTATCAAAAAGCTGATAGTGGAGATGATTTCAGAAGTTTTAATAGTCGAGGAAAAGCTATTCTTGAAGCATTAGGTATCGCAGAAGAAGACGCACAAGATCGTGTTGAGTTACAAAATTTATCTAAAAATGCATACAATTTTACGCTGTTCTATGAGAAATATGGCATATCGGCTAGAGCTCGATACACTTGGCGTTCAAGCTATATCGCAACCGATGCTTTCCAATTTGGTTTACCTCGCGTAAACGAAGCGCGCGGTCAGCTAAATGCGAGTCTCAATTACGCCGTTAATGATCAATTTAGTGTCGGTATTGAAGGGATCAATATCACTCAGTCTGATGCAGTGCAATCTTGCGTTAATGAAGGAGCCTTACTGTGCTTCCAAGGTCTGACAGATAGACGAATCTTAGTGGGAGGTAGCTACCGCTTTTAATTAAGTAGATTCTTCTAGATTAAAGTGACTACCGCATTTGCGCTAGTCACTTTTTGTATTAAATGATTACTTTGCTCTGCTCTCAAAGCTGCGCTTAACTCAACGACTACTTATTCAACCTTCCTAGCGCGCAGCAGCAAAGAGTATTGATAACGTTTATCATCGAGTAGGTATTCTTCATGCGTGCTTGGACTCCAAGAATCATCACCCCCAACCCCCATATGAAGATGATCAATGCACAAATGCGTATATTTATCTGGTATTAGCTCATTGGTATGTTTGGCTTGACTAAGTGTATTCTGCGAGTAAGGACTCAATGAAAATGCAAATCCACTTTTATACGATGCACTGTAAGAAGCAGCTGGTTCAACAATCAAATGCCCAGCACTCAGCCGTCTACAGTCACTTCGCAAACCATTGTCAGTGGGAAAAATATAAGGCGTATGAAACTCACTAACCGTTAATGAGTATTGACCAAATCGACTTGCAGACTTGCGATCGGAGTAGTTTTCAAATGGTCCTTGTCCCAACCAAGTTGCAGAGTCTTCATGCGATACAGGCAAAGTAGTTGAGATACCCACTCTGGGTATAGGGGGTAACGAATCCGTCAAACCGACTTCAACATCTAGTGTTATTATACCATCTGAATCAATAGTATAGATCCACCTCGTTTGGGCAACAATAGTTTGCTTATAGCTATATTCAAATTGGCAGATCACTCGGATATCAACCTTACTTTCTATCACTTTGAATTGAATACACTTTCGTGACCAATTACCAATACCTGCTCGTATCCAGCGAGCTTCCCATGCATTCGGATCTAAATTATCAACTTCGCTCACACCGATATCGTTATCCAAAGGAGCGCGATAAAAATTGTCGGTGAGTGAGCCTGCTAGCACATATTCACTATTTGTCTTCCAGCTATTCAGCAAACCACTCTTTTGGTTAAACTCAAAACACTGCGAAGCAACTTTAATGAGCGCAATATCATCTCTATACGTTAGTTCAAAAGGCTTGCTAGAACATTCAGAATTAAGGTTTTGCAATGGTACCAAAATGTTCGAGTTCTCTAGTGCAAATTGCTCAGTCGCCATGATATGCCCAGCATCTGCAAAAGCACTATTATTTATAAGCGCAACATCAAGGTTGAGGTGATATTGTTTCCCCGCTTTAAAAGTAGTAGTTAGCACAATTGTGAAACACTTTTCTTCCTGTGGGGAAAGCAGCAATGTTAGGGTGCCTTGCTCGATTGGTACGCCATTTTCAAGTAAGCGCCATACCAACTTTTCGTTATCAGTATGCCTAAACAAATAATCACTCGTGACTTGGAGCTCTAGCTTTTCGCTGGTCTGAGAAACTAAATTGAAAAAAATGTGCTGTTGACAATACTTCGCTTCGTAGAGGCTGGGGTGAGGTGTTCTATCGGGAAATAGAATACCATTTATACAAAATTGTCGGTCATTTAGTTCGTCGCCGAAATCGCCTCCATATGCCCAATAGTGTTGTCCAAGCTTATCAGTTTTGGATAAGCCTTGGTCAACCCAGTCCCATATGAACCCCCCTTGTAAACGAGGATACTCACGAAAAGACTTCCAATACTCGTCGAAGCTTCCAAGGCTATTTCCCATTGCATGAGCATATTCACAAAGTATCAAAGGACGGGATTCGTCCGGTAACCCAATCCATTTTTTAATGGCATGCTTGGGGACCGCTTCATCGTCAATATTCGTGTCTACACGCGCGTACATTGGACAGATAATATCAGTTGCACTGGTTTGAGAGCCGCCACCTTCATATTGAACTGGCCTAGAAGGGTCAAAACTTTTAGACCATGCATACATAGCATCGTGGTTGGCGCCATATCCACACTCGTTGCCTAATGACCAAATAATAATTGCAGGGTGATTTTTATCGCGCTCGACCATTTGAGTATAACGTGACATAAATGCACCGGACCAACTTGGATCTGAGGATAGCCTCCCCATAGGATACATACCGTGTGTCTCAATGTTGGCTTCATCCACCATATACAGACCAAATTCATCACACAATTCATAGAAACGAGGGTGGTTTGGGTAATGAGCTGTTCTAACCGCGTTAAAATTGTTTTGCTTCATCAACTTTATGTCATTAATCATGTCAGCTTCTAATGTGACATGACCTAACTCTGGATGATGTTCATGCCGATTGACACCGCGGATTAAAATTGGTTTCCCGTTGACACACAGTTGGCCCTTGATAACCTCGACTTTTCGGAAACCAACATCATAAGCTTCGATATCCACGATATTATCATGCTCATCAAGTAAACAAATAACACAGCGATATAAGTATGGGGTTTCGGCTGTCCACTTTTTAGGTTCACAAATATCAAGAGACTGAAAAATGACATCATCCCATCCGCCTTTTTCATCTATGCGTCTATTATTGGCGCCATCAATTTTGGTTTGTGCAATGATTTTCGTACCGTCAAACAACTGCGCACTAGTGCGATAATTATCAGGGGCATCAATAGCCGTTTTAATTTTTAAACTACCATCCCGATAGCAAGCATCTAGTTCGGGCGTGATAAATACATCCTTGATCTGAGTTTGCGGCTTAGACAAAAGATAAACATCACGAAAAATGCCACTCAACCACCACATATCCTGATCTTCTAGATAGCTACCGTCACTCCAGCGGATAACCATTACAGATAAGGTATTATCTCCCTCGTGTAAAAATGGACTTAAATCGAATTCACTTGGTAACCTGCTATCTTGGGAGTATCCGACCCATGTTCCATTACACCAAAGGTGAAACGCAGAATTAACACCATCAAATACAATGTGATTGCGTTTATTCAGTTGCGATTTTTCTAGAGAAAATTGTCGGCGATAACAGCCGGTTGGATTATCACTCGGTACAAACGGTGGGTTAACCGTGAAAGGGTATTTTACATTACAATAAATTGGCTTATCAAAACCTTGCATTTGCCAATTTGATGGCACTTCTATTGATTGCCAACCAAGCGATGATAACGTTTCATTTGTCAACTGATCTAAAAGCGAATTGTCGACAAGTTCTGGTTTATCAAATAGTTTGAAGTCCCAATGACCATTAAGACATTGCTTTTGAGCGTTCTGTTTGTGCAATGCATCTTCAACGGACAAGTAGCCATTTAGTGGACTATGGGCTTTGATTTGATTTGCTTGGACTGACTGTTGTGTTTCCCAGTCTCGCCTCGCTATCACTGTTGATAAGCTGATGGTGTTATTGTTCATGCTTAGCCTTTTTCAAAATCGAAGTAAAGCCAATTGCTTTTTTAATGGTCCGACTTTGATATCAAAAGGTATGTTCAGTGGACAAACAAATACAAGCAAAAGTATGTCTAGTTAATGTGCGCCAGAATAAACACTATATTACTAGCATGCAATACGCCAAACCATATTTATAAGATAAATATTATATTTAAATTTATCGCTTATTTACCCATTAAATGTGAGTAAGTAACTCTTAGAGTATTTTGTATGGCGCGCTTGATGCTCGGCCAAGCAATTGATATGTTGTCCAACAGCACTTGCGCATCGTCGCTATGCATATGACTGACAACATCAGTTAAACCATCTGCGTTTATTTTCTTTGCAATATCTATAAGGTGTCTAGCACCTTTGAGCATTTCTCCTCGATTATCTTGAGCCACTGCTTGTTCAATGTTGTCAATCAGATCACTTAACTCATCGAGCAAACTTTTAAGCGATACTGGCAAAGGTTCTTCTTGGTCTTGCCCCTGTAAGTAAGATAGAAGGTCAAACCAATTACTAGGGTTTTCAGGCATTTCTACCGCTAGAATATCGTTGTTGTTTTCATGTTTTTCGTTATTTGATGGTTGTTGGTTCCTGGCTTCTTTTAACTCATATCTATGAGCTGCCAATAAAGCGTGTTCTTGAGCACGTTTTTCGCTCTCACTTAGTTGAAGTTGAGCTTGCACCTCTGCTAATGCCGACTCTTTCTCGTTAAGCTGAGATTTACTAATATTTAATTCACTTTCTAGTGTTTGAAGCTTATCCGCAAGTTCGCTTTGGTTAGCTTGTTGGCTTTGCATACTATTTTTACTTTGCTGATATTCGGACCGCACTTGACTGAGCTGTTGCGCGAGTTTCTCTTGTGCTTTTTGTAGTTCAGCAATATTTCGCTCTCTGCCTTCAAGCGCTGCTTGTTGATTGTTTACTTGATCTTGTAACAGCGTCTCTTTTTGCTCCTGTGAAGCAAGCTTTTCAACTAGGGCTTTTGCTTGCGCTTTTGATTGTTGAAGTTCATGTTGCAAACGTTGCTCATCCGATTGTGTGGTGCTTACTTTTTGCTCAGCAAGTGTTAGGTCTTCTATATTACTTTTCAATTGTGCAGCCAATTCTTTGTTTTGCTGCTGTGCTTTTTCTAGCGCCTTTTGAAATGCAAGCTTTTGCTCTTCGATTTGTTCGTGATGCTCACGGAACTGTTCGTCACTTCCTTCTAGCATTTCTTTTTGTTTTTGCGCACGAGCCTGCACGTCATCAAGCTCTTTACTTAGCTGTTCTACTTTTCGCTGCTGTGCGAGTCGAGCAAGACGCTCATCGTCAGCTTGCTTTTGTAATGCTGAAACACGCGCTTGCGTGATCGCAAGTTGCTCTTTTTTGGCAGCAACCTCTTGCTCTTTTTCATCATGTTGACTTTTCCGTTCCCGCTCTTGTTTAATAAAGTTTTCTAACTTCTGTCGATTTTTGTGCTCTAAATCTTTGAGTTCAACTTCCAATTTTTCTAACGCAGCAGAACGTGCTTGTTTTTCGGCACGCTCTGCCTCGGTCTCTTGCTTAGCTTTACTAAGAATATCTTGGGCCTCATGGAGTTGAGCTTGTTTCTCGTCTAAGGCTTTTTTCATGCTTTCTTCAAGATCTTGTCTTTCTTTCTGCAGCGTTTGAAGGTCTTGTTCTTTAATTCGAGCATTTGTTTCTATTTCTTTTAATTCCTTGCTCAATTGAGCAAGGAATGACTGCTGCTCTTGTTTTTCGTTGCGTTCTTTTTCAGCTTCTTTTGCCTTTTGCGCTAATTCAACTTGGGTCTGCGTGAGGGCTGCTTGTTTTTGTTGAAGTTCATTTTTAAGTTTTTGCTGCATCGCTTGCATGTCGTCTTTTTCGATGGAAGATAATTCTTCAAGCTTTTGCATTTCAGATTGTATATGCTTTAAATTAGCCTCTTTACTTAAGAGTTCAGTTTGTGCAATTTGAACTTTTTGTTCGAACTCCCTTCTTTGAGATTCAGCTTTTTCGCTTGCTCGGCGCTGTTTTAGTAATTGCTGTTTGAGTGTCTCGGATGCTCGGTCAGAAGCGTTCAGTTGTGACTGTAATTCTGTAATCTGTTGACCAACAGCAGTTATTTGCTGGTCTTTCTCATGTATAGAATTGTGCATCAACTCAATTTGTTGCTTGTAGTTTTCCATCTCCTGAATGTAAGTTTCTTTTGCTCGCTCCAGGTCTTTGCCTTTTGCTTCACTATTTTGTAGCGCGTGTTTTGTTGCTTCGTATTTTTCCTGGCTATCGGTAAGACGACTCGCTATTTCCTTTCGTTGTTCTTCTAATTGCTCGACTAATATTGATGACTCGTTTAATTGGCTACTCAGTGCTTCATTATCGTGTTTAACCTGTTTAAGTTGGTCGCAACTAGTTTGATATTCATTTTGTAAGTTTTTAAGGTGTTCTTTCACCGACAAATGCGCGGCCTTGAGATTTTGATACTCACTTTGTTTTTCATTTAGGTTGTTTTTGACCAATGAAAGTTCAGAGGCAGTTTCAGCGAGGCTCTTTTCTTTACTAGCAAGGATAGACTGGCTAGTTTGCAGTTTTTTATTCACTTCAATCGTCTCTGCTTGCGCTTTCTGCTGAAGTTTTAAGGCATATAAGCGCTCTTGGTCGGCCTGTTTTAACGCGGTTAAATCGACCCAAATACATAAGATAGAATCAAACCCTTTCCCCTTAAACAAAGGAACTAGAGTTAAGTGACAAGGCATGCATTGTTGTTTCACCATATGTTCCCAACTTACTGTCTGAGACTGTCCGGTCGCTTTAACCTGAGTGATTATATGTTTTAAGTGCTCTGCATCTTCTCCATTTAGCACTTGCGAATATGGATGCATATGCAACAGATCTTGCTTGTTATCTGTCTTAAAAAAGCGCATCGCCGCAGGGTTGATATCACTAAATCCATGCTCGCCTAAAACTGCCATTGGCATACTGCTATGGTTCAGTAAGCTTTCAAAGCGATCTTGTTGAAACTGCTCTGCGCTTTTATCACTGATCCAACACAGATACTCTTGCTTATCTTTGTTGAACAAGTCTATGTTGATTTCGCTTGGGTGAAGCTCTTTATTTTTTCCTTTTAATTGCGCAAAGAAATTACGTACTCGGCCTGTTTTGTGAAGCTCTTTGGCAATTTTCCCAGAGCTTGATACATCATTGAATAGTTCGAAAAAATTGCCTTCTTTAAGGTCCTTTTCCAGTAACCCCAAACGTGCAAGCATCGTTGTATTGGCATTGACGATTCGATCGTCATTATCAATAGTTGCAATAGCGACTGGTGCAAGATTCACGATGTTTTCAAAATGAGACTGTGCGCGCGTCAGTTGAAGATTGGCATGATGAATTTCGCTTAAGTCCCTTGTAAACCCAAATACTAGGCTTTGATTGTTATCCTTTAGCCTGACCGACTGTGCAACGATTTGAAGTTTTCTTAAGTTTTGTACATTTTCGTATTCTTGAGGAAAAATAACCTCATTGGGGTTATCTCTATCAAAACAGATGGTTTGGTTGATTCTAATTGTTTTGGCGCTTACCGGAGCGATCGGTGTAATATTAGTGGCAAGATTTCCAGCTAAGCTTGCAGCTTTGTTTAGTCTTTTCGCGGGAGCACACACATGCAGTTGCGCAATTTTGTCAGGCATGATGTTTAACTGCTCGAGTAACTTGCCTTTGTTTTGAGTCCCTCTTAGACCAAACTGCCGCTCAAACGCTGGGTTACAAGCACTTAGCTTTCCCACTTCATCTAGAATATAAACTGGCTCCGGTGACATCGCGATGATATTTTGCAACTTAAACTCTGCGGTATCGGCGCTTTGCTTAAGTTGAGTACTTTTGGTGGTGTTTTGGACAAAGACTTTGCACACCATGCCGTTAAGAGAGAAGATGCTAAGTTTTAAGTGGGTAAACTGTTGCTCTTTTTGCGCAATAAAGCTCAAATTAAGTGTCTGTTGGGCATGACTTCCCTCGTCTCTAACTAATTGAGAAATAAAGTTCTGCCAAATTTTTTGAGATGATTTAGTTAACAAGCTTTCTAGCGTTGCAAACGATATACGCTTATCTTCGTCATTAAATATTTCGAGTGATGCAAAACTACCAAGCGTGCACTGTATCTGGTGAGATTTGAGATCTAATTCCCACTCCAAGTTACCTGCTTCATTATGATGAGCCTCAAGTTCGTTTAGTCTTTGGGATAGTCGTGATTGCTCATTTATCCAAGAATTTACATCGACGAAAGTGGCGACATAGCTAACGGTATTCGTTGTATCGCCGAGCATATTGAAAGCTTTTTCAAGGTTTACTTTCAAAAATTTCTGGCTCGATTGCGCCTTCAGGACAATTGAGCCCCTTTGGTCATCAGTCGTTTTAAAGTATGCTTCAACATTACTTTGATCAGACGAGCTAAATAAACTCGTGATGGGAACATTGACTAAGTTCTCGACCTTCCTTCCCAATAAACTAGCGGCTGCTGTATTACAGTGTGAAACACTAAAGTTGTCATCAAGTTGTATAAGGCCTGCAGTGCTAATTGCCACGGGTACATTCGCTAACGTAAGCTCATTGCTTAATTTTTTCGCCAACTTTTTGCTTTTAATAAAAAGAAAGACCAAACATAGCGTCAATACACATAGTGCCAATATCGTGTAGATTAATCCTTGTTCACCTATGTCAAAAAACCACGCCGACAAGCCTTGCTGAACTTCGCTTTGTGCGCTAACTACGCATGCATGTGCAAGGAAAGATAATGCAATTACTGATTTTTTTATTAATGTTCTTATTGATATCTTATCGTGGCTCATCATTCACTTCCGTTACTTTTCATACCGTCCCTAGCGAAGAGGAACGTGCACGAACGATAACGATGTTCAGCATAATGGAAAAGCTCAGAAGTAATGAAAGCGTATTGATAATGATACGCGAAAGAAGCTTACAAATGAAAAACTTGTTCTAGCTAACTAAATCGCCTCCAGCGCCTCAGTAAGCCTGGTTACGGGTACGACTTCTATACCTTTAATGGCTTTTTTAGGTGCATTTGCTTTAGGTACAATCGCTTTTTTAAAGCCATGTTTAGCCGCTTCAATAATCCTGTCAGTGCCATTAGGCACAGGTCTTATTTCACCAGACAAGCCAACTTCACCAAAGGCAATCAATTCTTTGGGCAAAATATGATTGCGAAAGCTAGATACCATAGCCAATAGCAACGCGAGATCTGCGCCCGTTTCAGCAATTTTAACGCCCCCTGCAACATTCACAAAGACATCTTGATCATTCATTTGTACATTTCCGTGACGATGCATAACAGCAAGTAACATCGCCAAGCGGTTTTGATCCATACCTACTGCTACCCTTCTGGGATTAGACAACTGCGAATAATCTACCAACGCTTGAATCTCAACCAAGAGTGGTCGAGTACCTTCCCACACTGTCATGACTATGCTGCCCGCGGAAGCATGCTCCTCACGATTCAAAAAAATAGCAGAAGGATTACTCACTTCTCTCATGCCTTTTTCTGTCATACCGAACACACCTAGTTCATTTATGGCACCAAACCTATTCTTTGTGCCCCTAAGCGTTCTAAATCGCCCATCACTCTCGCCTTCAAGCATCATCGAACAATCGATACAATGCTCAAGTACTTTAGGGCCGGCTAGGCTCCCGTCTTTAGTCACGTGACCGACAAGAAACATGGCGATGTGATGTTGTTTTGCAAAACGAGTCAAGGCTGCTGCACTCTCGCGAACCTGCGCGACACCGCCCGGAGCAGATTGAATATCGGCCATATGCATGACTTGGATGGAATCAATGACCATGACACTAGGTTTATGCTCTAGTGCAATTGAGCATATGGTGTCTACATTTGTTTCTGCCAATAGTTTCAGTTTATCTTCTGGCAATTGCAGTCTCTTACCTCGCATTGCGACTTGCTGTAACGACTCCTCACCAGTAATGTATAAAGCGGAGGTACTTTGCGATAGTTGACACATCACTTGTAGTAACAATGTACTTTTACCTGCTCCTGGTGAACCACCGATAAGAATAGCTGAACCTGGCACGATGCCGCCACCAAGCACCCTATCCAACTCTTTAAAACCAGAAGAAAAGCGCGGTAATGCGGCCAAGTCAATCTGATTTAGCAGCTCGACTTTTGCGTTAGTTGCACCAGCAAAACCTTGTCGACCAGGAACAGTTTTAGTCGTTGAGTTTTCGACCACAAATTCACTTAGTGTGTTCCACTCTTTACAGTCATTACATTGCCCTTGCCACCTCGGATGCTCACTACCACACTCTGAACACACATACGCTGTTTTTCTTTTTGCCATTCTACTGCATCTACCTTATGGAGCTTTTACCTTAAAGCTTACTTATTTTTAACCGCCATGTCGCTGTTTATACTTTATTTTATTGAGATTCTGGTCAGATGGCCGATACCTATTTAGAAGTAAAATTAAACACAAAATGGTTCAATTTGAGCTCGTAAATTAGTCAATCTAGGTATACGATAAATTGAAGTATAGTCGCTAGACTCTAGGATAAAAGAAGCGTTTCAATGGCAGAGCAACTCGCAGAATATCAAGACATCATCGACAAACTGGCCCCTAAAGTACAACAAGCAGACTTTGGTAGCTTGTTGCGTAAGTACACCAAAAATGTCGATGACGAAACCAGATTTCTATTAAAAATGGAAATGAAACGCCTTGCCAAACCCTGTTTGCGGAGCATAGATCTGCGTATTATGGTGGATGACGAATGTGCATTGGTTAATTATCAAGGTATTGAGCACTATTTAAATGAATATGCTACTCAACAATTTGATGAATTGGTCGCTCAATATGGCGAGTACACTTATGGGGTATATGAAGCTATTTTAGATGCATCTACTGCATCTCAAAACAAAGACCAAGTTTTTGAAAGTGAATACATCAAAGGGCAAGAAGAGCAATCTGCATGGAAGAAGTATATTACGCCCTACAATGATCTAATGTATTACCATCACCGACGTGATGAGCGAATGAATTTTGTGGTCGATCTCGAAATCGTCATATCAGCATCAAAACGCATAGAAGCATCGTCTGTTGATATTTCGCATCGAGGACTCAAACTCAAACTTCAAAATACTGATGACATCAGCTTAATGAAGAATTACCGTCCATTAACCGTTGTATTCACTGGTTTTTCTCATAGCTCTGGTCTGAGTAAAGAAGCGATTGAATACAAAGTCGTTAGAATCACGGGAGAAGGCGAGCAAACGCGCATTCACCTATCACGGGACTGGCAGCTTGGCCCAACTGCGTTTAATGAATATGTCGCCAATCTAATCAAACACCAAAAACGTCGTTATCGACTCAATTTAGAAAATACTCAACAGTCGATAGAGTGCAAAATCTTTGAGCAGGCATTTGCAAGTAATACCCCTAGCTTGAGCCTGTACGTCAATAGCAAGGACCCCGAACATCCGTTTGCAGAATACGCATGTGTGAATGCCCATAACGCTGAGATTCTTGATTATTGGTTAGATGAAAACAAATCACAGTTAATTGGTCATTTAGTAAATCAAAAGCGATTGCTTACGCTCACTACTAGCAACGCCAGTGATCCCAGCCTTATCGTTTATGCGTTTACTTTTGTACTTGAAAACAAGGTGTATTTTTACTCTGCGAGTGAATTGGAACTGGCTGAAAACCATGATTTGAGAGATGTGTTCTTAAGCTATGCATCGAGGAAAGTGAGTTGGCGAGTATTTAAACTAGTGCCAAGTGAAGTCAATCCGAACTACGCTTATTTACCCTCATCGGTACCTAATGGCGTTAATAAAGCCATCGATAAACTAAATCGCCCTTTAGCCCCACGCCTTGTATCTAAACTTCAACACATTTCTCATGTGGTTACTGTCAGCGATATCACCTTTAATATAGGTCAACAGTGCTATCAACGTCGAGAGTTAGAAAAAGACAGAATTAAACTGCTCGCCGCCTTCGGGCACCCTAGAAATAAACCACCAAAACCTGTCCAGGTATTCAGGTATACCACTCAAGACAAGCGTAAAGAGCGCCGTTATCAGCTTAGAACACAGGCGATAGTTCATGATGATATAAGTATTGAAGGCGTAACGGAAGACGTGTCCGTTAGCGGACTGCGGCTCGAATTAGTGGCGCCGTCGATAAGCAAACTTAATGACAAAGTGTCTATTGAGCTACCTAGTTTGCATGAGCGCACTGATGAGTTTGATTTAACCAACCTGAGATACCGCATCAAACACATAAGCGACGACGGCTATGTGTTGCATTTAGAAGCAATTTCAGACGATGAATTAAGCATTGCAGAACAGTTCTTTTCTCGTTTGATTGATAACAACAAAGATAAACTGGGTGTTATTTCAAACGAAGAAAGCGTACCCGGAATGGGGGCTGCTCTTCGCTGTATACAAAGTAGAGTCACTCCGCAACTTTGTGCCTATATTCAACGAACATCCTTGGGCTATGCGCCGATCAAGGTGACGACCTGTCAGCCAAATCACTACGCATATGGCTTTATGCGTCATGAAATTCCATTGGGCAAACTGAATTTGTCTTGGCTGTTCCACGACCGAAAAAGCAATGATGCCTTTATTGCGAGATCACTGAGAACCCTAAAATTCAACAAAGCGCCGATTGAAACAGAAGTATTTATTGCTTTCAATAATCTAGCACCTGATGCCGATAAAGCGTGTGTTGTTCATTGGGATCACAATCTCAGTACCCATAAAGCCAAGTACAAATTCATTAAAAACACTCTGAAAAATAAGCAATTGATTGCCTTTAGAGTGAGTATAAATGCAGTTTCACGACCTGACACTAGCTTACTCAATGAGGAGATTCAGTATCTAGGTCAGTACGCAATCCACAAAGCCCGTGAACTTGAAGAATTGATGTGGAATATCAGTGGTGAAGTCTATTTAACTGATATCACAGATGAGGTTCTCGTCAGGTATAAATTAAAAGCACTTGGCAGTATGCAATGAGCCACTAAGCCAATAAATACAATATTGACTGAAGCCCCGTAAACTGAATATTCCCTTGGGCTTCGAATTGTACCTTTGGTTTAGCATGATAGGCGACGCCAAAGCCGGCTGCACTCATCATGACAAGGTCATTAGCACCGTCTCCCACGGCAAGTGTTTGTGCTCTATCTACGCGACTGGATTGTGCTAAAGATACTAGCAAATCTGCTTTTTTCTGAGCATCAACAATCTCACCAATCACGTCTCCAGTAAGAACGCCGTCTTCGTGTTTAAGCTGGTTACTTTTTGCTACGTCTAGATCAAACATTTCTTTGATATGGTCTGCAAAATAAGTAAAACCGCCAGAAGCGATCGCAATTGTCCAATTAGCCTCTTTTAGGTGTGTCACTAATATTGCAAAACCGGGAGAAAACGGCAGTCGGTCACGGATGGTTTGAAGTTTCGCTAACTCAACACCTTTTAAGCAAGCAACTCGATGTATCAAGCTATCACTAAAGGCTATTTCACCCTGCATTGCTCGTTCGGTTACTTCAGCGACTTGCTCGCCAACCCCAGCCAGCTTAGCTATTTCATCAATACACTCCATTTCTATTACCGTGCTATCCATATCAAACACTATTAAACCCGGTTCACTTAAGCGCGCACTAGATTTAACGCTGATATCAACATGAAATTGCCTTGAAAGTTTGCTGAGTAATTCGTTAGGAATAGGCTTTGAAAGTTGGCTAGGTAAAACATCAATCACTGTTTCTGCAAACTGACCAGAAAAGCTATTTTTGCGCACATGAAAAGTCGAAGTATAGTGTTTAAGCTCGCGCAAAATTTTGTTGAGTATTTCAAATGTCATTGTTTGACTAATCATCACAAGCTTTTGGGTTGAGTGTTGCGCTAACTCAGTAGTGTCGTGTTCAATCTCACAGTAAATGTCAAGTGCACTTTCATTTATAGAAAACTTAATTGATGCGCGGGTGTTTAATTGAGTATTAAAAAACGCGACGCTTCTGACGAGAGATGAATCTGAAAATGATAATTGAACTGACACAATGACTCTTTATAAATGGGAGTAGACACAATTATATGCCTTAACTAATGTGGTGCTAATAATAACGAAAGCGCGCTTAATGTTAAACAAGCGCTTGGAAAATTTGCTAAATTAACCTATCGTAAACAAAAAACTTGTGTTGTTAGGTAACAATTGCGCTCTCATAAACCATCAAATTCATCCGTGATCAAACGTATTTCCAATGCGATACTTGCGGTACTGATTATTATTATCGCGGTAAACTTATGGCTGATGCACAACAAAAACGCACAACAATGGTACAGCTATGAGTCTGAACAGTTAGGCCGAAGTTTAGCTACTCAGGCTGCTAGGATGCTCGCTGGGCCGCTGGTGAATGATGACAGAGAGGCAATTGATAGTTATGTACAAAACATTGAGGTCGATAGTTTTATAAAAGGCACCGCTTTGTATGATAACAAAGGCCGTACGATAAAAAGTTTTGACAATGACTATTCTGTGGTACAGCAATTTAGGATAGAAGATACTAAGCCGCTTATCTTCATTCAGGATATTATTCATAATGATGAAGTAGTTGGTTATCTAAAATTAATTTTAGATCGAGAAGCCATTATTCAACATCATCAGAGTTTTAATAAAACTCAACTCATGCAGACCGTTTTGATAATTTGCCTAACCGCAGTATGCGCCATGTTATTAACGCGTTTGTTTTACAAAATTAGAAACCGTTATCGTTTTAACTCACCAGAAAACAAATTGTTATAGTTGTTCGTTGTCGTTTGAATGATGGATGTCTCGCTACAAGCTTTAAGCTTGGACAATGTAGCAATGACATCAATCAAATATGCAGGTTCATTGCGAAGCCCTTGTTTACCACACATCGGCATATCAGGTGAATCAGTCTCTAACAAAAGATATTGTAAACCAATGTGCTTTATTGTTTCACGCGTTTTTTTTGCACGCTCATACGTTATTGTGCCACCAACGCCCAGATAAAAACCCATTTGAATATAGGTTTGTGCAATTTGGTCACTTCCTGAAAATGCATGTATTACCCCGCCATTGCTGAACCCAGCTTGTTTTAACAAACGAATAAGTTCATTATGCGACTGCCTATGATGCAGCACTAATGGTTTGTTTAATCGTTCTGCTATTTCAATTTGTGCTTTTAGCAGTATTTTCTGGTATTCAATATTTGTTGTAATTTTGCTGTCTAGACCCGTCTCACCAATTGCTACGATTTTGTCTTTGTGCTCATCTGCAAGTTTATTTAGCACATTTATCGTCTGTTGAGTTTCATGAGGTGATTGTGACCTTAGAAAATATGGATGCAAACCCAAACATATATCATAGCAAGGTTCTTGTGCTTTCAAGGTCAGAAGAGTTCGGAATTGCTTTAGAGACAAACCAGGTAACAGACATTTGGTTAACCCCAAGGCTTTGGCTCGTTGCAGCACTTCATTTCGATCGTTATCAAAGATTGGTAAATCTAGATGACAATGGCTGTCTATCATATCACTAGGGCATCAAGCGTTGAGTAGACCATGTATTGTCGTCTTGCCGCACATACTCAAAGCGGTCGTGTAAGCGATGCTCGCCGCCTTGCCAGAATTCGATCGTGTGAGGTTCAACTAAGTAACCGCCCCAAAAATCGGGCAAGGGGACTTCGCCTTTGGCAAATTTTTCTTTTACCTGCTGAAATTGAGTCAATAACATTTGTCGGGTTGATACCACTTGGCTTTGCTTGGATGCCCAAGCACCGAGCTGGCTGTCTTTTGGTCGTGAGAAAAAGTATTTCGCGACCTCTGCTCTGCTAAGTGGCGTTGCCTTACCCATCACGCGCACTTGTCTTTCTAAAAAATACCACGGAAAGTGCAAGCTGATGTTAGCGTTATCCGCAAGTTCTTTTGCCTTGCGGCTGCCTAAGTTGGTGTAAAATACAAAGCCTTTTTTGCTAAGGTCTTTAAGCAATACTATACGCTGTGAGGGGCATCCGTTTTTATCAACTGTCGCCACTGTCATTGCGTTTGGATCAGGTAACTCAGCCTTAATCGCATCGTTTAACCATGTATCAAACAAATCGATAGGATGCTCGGTTAATGAATCAGATGTCAAACGACCAAGGGTATATTCTTTTCTAAAATCACTTAATGGCTTCATACATTTCCTTTGAGCGCATTTGTCTCTAAATGGGCGGTGTGTAAGCTAATTAGTTCTTATAGTCATCTTCGTAGCCAAGGGATCTTAATGCGCGTTCATCATCCGCCCATCCGGCTTTCACTTTTACCCATAGTTCTAAAAACACCTTGTTGTCAAAAAGCAATTCCATGTCTTTTCGAGCTTCAGCACCCATGGTTTTCAAATGGCTACCGCCTTTGCCAATGACCATGCGTTTTTGGGTCTCGCGCTCAACAAGGATAAGCCCGTTGATGTGATATATCCCTTTGGGTGTCAGCTTAAATTGTTCGATTTCAACAGTTGTTGAATATGGCAATTCATCGCCAGTAAAGCGCATCAATTTTTCGCGAATGATTTCTGCGGCCATGAAGCGGCTCGAGCGATCGGTAACGTGATCTTCTGGAAAATAAAATTCACTCTCGGGTAAGGACGCTAGAACTAATTGACGTAAGTGGTCGATGTGCTTACCTTGTTTAGCACATACCGGCACAACGTGTTCAAAAGCATGAAGTGTATTTAAGTGTTGAAGTGTTGCCATTAACTCGGTTTTGTCTTCGACTTTGTCAGTTTTATTGACCACCAGCCAAGCGGGTATGCCCGATTCTTTTATTTTGTTAAGGACCAGCGCATCATCGTCATTCCATCGTGTGCCTTCAACGACAAATAAAACTAAACCAACTTCGGCAAGACTGCTTGAAGCCGCTCGATTCATTAAACGGTTAATTGCGCGCTTTTCTTCAGAATGTAGACCTGGGGTATCAACATAAATGGCTTGTTTATGTTCAACCGTGTCAATCCCCATAATTCGATGACGAGTGGTTTGTGGTTTGCGTGAAGTAATACTGATTTTTTGCCCCAGAATCTGGTTCAAAATTGTAGATTTACCGACGTTTGGTCTGCCTACGATTGCGACCATGCCGCAATAGGTTTTATCCATTTAATAATTTCTCTAAAGTCTGTTTAGCCGCGCTTTGCTCTGCATGTCTGCGACTACGACCAACGCCTGTTAACACTTGGTCTAATGGCTGCGTTTTACAACTTACTTCAAAGGTTTGCGCGTGGTCTTTACCCTGTATGTTAACAACCTCATATTCGGGTAACGGCAATTGTCTTGACTGTAAGTATTCTTGCAGCTGCGTTTTGCTGTCTTTTATTTGTACGTTTGGGTCTAGCTTTTCGATGCGATCGGCAAATAACTTTAAAATTAACTGCTTAGCAGCCTCTAGTCCCGCTTCTAAATACACCGCTCCAATGATCGATTCGACCACATCAGCCAGCGTAGAGCTACGTCTGTGCCCACCGCTCTTCATTTCGCCAGAGCCGAGTTTTAGATATTCACCAAAGCCGCATTCTGTGGCAATTTTTGCAAGCGTATCGCCCTTCACTAAAGAAGACCGCATACGTGTAAGTTTTCCTTCAGGTTGCTTGGGAAATTTTTGGTATAACAGCTCTGCGACGATCATACCAAGCACCGCATCACCCAAAAACTCGAGTCGTTCATTATGGTTTTTGCCCACGCTACGATGCGTAAACGCTTGTTCCAACAGTTCGATTTGTGAAAACTCGTAGCCTATGGTCTTGAATAATCTGCTGTAATTGGTCTTATTTAATTTTACCATGATCACTTGTTATATTGTGCCGACTCTGCTAAAGCGAACACCCGTTGGCACCCATGACGGTAATACACTGTCATCTTCGCGCTCAAATTCAAAGCTTATCCAAATAAACACTGCCTTACCGACTAGGTTGGCATCCGGTACAAAGCCCCAAAAGCGGCTGTCTCGGCTGTTATCACGGTTATCACCCAATACAAAATAGTGCCCTTCAGGAACCACCCATTGGTCACTTTTTTGATAAAAATTCGCTTTTGTTGCGCCTAAAAATGGATGACGTAAGATGCTGTGCGGTTCTTCGCCCAGCTTTTCTACTGACTGCACCAGTTGTGCGCGACTTTGTTCAAACTCGCTACGTTGATTATCGGTAATCTCGATAGAGACCTCAGGTTTGCAATTGGTTTTAGTCGGACACGCTGGTGTTACAAAAAGCTGCTTGTTGCGATACGCGATGGTTTCGCCTGGTAAACCAACCACTCGTTTAATAAAGTCGATGTTATTGTTTTCATCAGGAAACTTGAACACTGCAACATCACCGCGCTTGGGTTCTCCCGTTTCTATCATTTTTGAACGCCAAACAGGATCTTTTAGACCATAGCTAAATTTTTCAACAAGGATAAAATCACCCACTAATAGCGTGGGCATCATTGAACCTGATGGAATTTGAAACGGCTCGTAGATAAACGAACGAAACACCATGACCAATGCAAAGATTGGGAAAAACTGTTGGGCATTATCAACTAATGCGGGAAGTTCTTCGTTGTTTTCGGCTTTGCGTTTTGGCGCGTAAACCAGTGAATCTATCAACCAAATCAATCCGGTGATCAGGGTCATGACAACCAGAAAAATTGAAAAGTAATTAGCCATTAATTATCAACCTTGAGTATTGCTAAAAATGCGTCCTGCGGTAATTCGACATTGCCCACTTGCTTCATGCGTTTTTTACCTTCTTTTTGTTTCTGTAAGAGTTTTTTCTTACGACTGACGTCACCGCCATAACACTTGGCGATTACGTTTTTACGAAGTTGCTTAACCGTGCTTCTGGCAACAATGTGGTTACCAATCGCAGCTTGAATAGCGATATCAAACATTTGACGTGGAATTAACTCACGTAGTTTCTCTACTAAATCACGCCCTCTGTACTGAGCATTGTCTTTATGCGTAATAATCGCAAGCGCATCAACACGCTCACCATTAATTAGTATATCCAAGCGCACCATGTCGGCTTCTTGGAAACGACTAAAATTATAGTCCAACGAAGCAAAACCGCGGCTGGTTGATTTAAGCCTATCAAAGAAATCAAGTACCGCCTCTGCCATGGGCAAATCATAGGTAATTGCCACTTGCTTACCGTGATAAGTCATTGCAGTTTGCATGCCACGCTTTTCGACACAAAGCGTAATGACATTTCCCAAATATTCTTGAGGAACCAGTATGTTTGCCGTCACGATTGGTTCGCGTATCGTTTCTATATCATTGACCGGTGGTAACTTTGAGGGGTTATCAACTTTTAATACTTCTCCACGCGTTGTTTTCACCTCGTAGACCACAGTCGGCGCAGTAGTAATGAGATCCAAATCATATTCGCGCTCTAAGCGTTCTTGGATGATCTCCATGTGTAACATGCCAAGAAAACCGATGCGGAACCCAAAGCCTAGCGCGGCTGAACTTTCTGGCTCATAAAAAATGGATGCGTCATTGAGGCAAAGTTTCGCCAGTGCATCTCTGAAATCTTCATAGTCATCTGAACTCACAGGGAAAATACCAGCGTAAACCTGTGGTTTGATTTTCTTAAATCCAGGTAGCGCTTCTTCTGCAGGGTAGCGCGCAGAGGTAATGGTATCACCAACTGGTGCACCATGAATTTCTTTGATTCCGGCAATAATGAACCCAACTTGGCCTGTTTTTAGCACGTCGGTTTCGGTTTGTTTTGGTGTAAAAATACCGATTTTGTCGGCTTGATGAACGACACCGTTCGACATGATTTTAATCTTGTCTTTAGCTCTTAATTCACCTTGTACAATGCGCACTAAGGATACAACACCTTGGTAATTGTCAAACCATGAATCAACAATCATGGCTTTGAGTGGGGCATTTTCGTCGCCCTGCGGAGGAGGAATCTTGTTAACGATCTCTTCCAACACGTCTACGATACCGATGCCTGTTTTGGCAGAGCATTTAACCGCATCGACTGCATCAATGCCGATAATATCTTCAATTTCTTCTGCGACACGCTCAGGCTCAGCCTGTGGTAAGTCAATTTTGTTTAGGATAGGAACGACTTCCATTTCCATATCAATTGCCGTGTAGCAGTTTGCTAGCGTTTGCGCCTCAACCCCCTGCCCTGCATCTACAACTAGTAATGCGCCTTCACAAGCAGCCAACGAACGCGAGACTTCATAGGTAAAATCAACGTGTCCTGGCGTGTCAATAAAGTTAAGTTGATACGTTTCACCGTCTGTTGCTGTGTAGTTTAGTGTGACACTCTGCGCTTTAATCGTGATTCCGCGCTCGCGTTCAATATCCATTGAATCAAGTACTTGCTCGGACATTTCTCTATTAGTCAACCCGCCACAATGTTGAATAAGACGGTCAGATAAAGTCGACTTACCATGGTCGATGTGAGCAATAATACTAAAGTTACGAATATTCTTAAGTTGCATATCGTTTTAATTACACCTAGAAAATGAAGACACTTTGCTCGAACCGCGCACGACACGGGCAAAAATAAGGCGGCGATTTTACCGTTTTATCGGCGAGATTGCGAATGATTAGAGTGGATAAGCGTAAACTTGGTTCAGAGTTTTTAGATTTATCTAGAATGAGTAATGTAACTAAACGTGTCTACGTTTGATTCAACTGAGTTTTTTACTTGGAATTTCATGTTTTAATACGATCTCGGACTGATTAATTGCGCCCATAATAATCGGAGAAAACGAAGATGTTTGCTGAGTTTTACTATATCGAGACACCCACCAGAAAGATATCAACGCCCCAAATAAGCCAAAAAATAAACTGAATAGTTCATGTAACGCAAAGGCGCTTTGAGTTGAGAAAATGGTTAACATGAAAACAGACAAAGGTAATAAATAAACGAGGGCTGAAGCAGACACTAGCGTTTCTTCTGGAATACCTAGCTTAACCTGTTGCCCTACCTTTAAATTGATTGGACTTTTTAATCGCAGTAATTCTGCTTTAGGGTTGAACACTTTAGCAATAACACTGGTCCCGCAATTGCTTTTTGCTTGGCATGAACCGCACGTTGTTTTCACTTGAGTTTCTACCCAAACGAATTCTCCTTCGACTTTTTTTACCACTCCCATTTCTTCAATCATGAAACGATTTACTCATTAATTTTCAACTTCAGTTTCTATTAAAGCGATCGACTCTGCGATTCGTGCCGCCGTCACCAGAGGGATTTCACCAACTACGGTGACCTGCACCCTTCCATTGGTTCGAGATAGAACCGATTGGGTTTCAAGTTTGTACTCAACGCCCTCTGCAAACGCTTGACTGGCCTGCTGAATATAAACGGATACATCAACTAGCCCATCACTGAGCATTGAATATTCAACAACTTGCCCCGTGATCGCCAAACGGTGGGTATCCTGTTTAACGCGTTGCATTCCCAGAGGTAAAAATTCAACCTGCCATTTATGATTTCGTTGAGGCGGGTTTTTCATGGTGATAACACGTGGCAAACTAGATAGCTGCAGACTATTAAATACCTCTTTGACGCGGTCAGATACACTCAGCTGAGTAACTTGAATCTGTTCAAGCAACGTACCACCCAAATCATACATATTAAGCTTTAAGAGCATACCTGAGTCTTCATCCAGCCAAAGGTGATAGCCATAACGTGTTTTATCTCTTGGTACTATCCGCAATTGTTGGGCTGCACGTCCTGAAACACGACTTCTGCCGACAAGCACAAACTCGTAGCCTTCTCTTAATTTAGCTGGATCTGTTAACAAAACAGAAGGTATTGGACCATCTATTGCTAAACCGGGGATACTATAGGGAGGAAAGCCAGGCTCGAAAATACTGACGACTTCGTTGTATCGAATATGCTCAAACCCTGGACCATTCAACAAACTTAATTGTTCGACAGTATTATTATCATCGAGTACTGCATGCCGCCACAAATATGGCTGAGTTTCACTACTCGGTCGGCTCAGTACGAAAGACACTTCATAGTTTAATGAGCTTGCTTGTAAGGCCAATCGTTCTATCCATGACAAAGGGTCTGCAGCATTGAACTGAAAGGCTGCTTTTTCTCCCGAGTCAATCGGCGTCTGGACATCACTTTGCGTTGTTGAAGTGTCTGAGGTGTTCTGAGTTTGGTTTTCTTGAGCGCGCAAGTTTGGAGAAAGTGTCACGGTTAAGAAACATAGCAAAGTTAACAAAAAAAGCAGTCGAAAAGACTGCTGTTTGGATGAGTATTTATATGCAGTAAACATGCTTATCTAGACTATGGTTGTTGCGCTGTAGAGGTCTCTTTTACTTCAACTTCACTGTTTTTTTCTTGAGTTTTACCGTCTACCAAACCTGTATTCTTTAACTTTAATTGGCGTTGATGGTCTTCGATTAGCGCGTTAATTTGACGCCTTTGCTCAAGTAAAATGGCCATGTCATCTCGTTGAACATTGCGAGTTTGTTCTAAATTAACCGGTCTCAGCCCGCCTTGAGGACCTGCTACAGGTGGTGCAGTTAAGAATGGTGTCGTTTCTTCAGGTGTGTTGTATGTCTGGAAACTAAAAATCATGACCGCTGTGACACATGCGGCAACTGCTAGTTGGCCACTTTGCTTGACTAACGGGATAACACTTGCGACGACAGGCAATTCCGTCCAACGTCTTTTAGGAGCAACAATCGGTAATTCGTTTTCGATAGCGGCTGCAATATTCGCGCTAAGGTCAAACTGAATGTCGGTAACATTTTCATTACGCAGTTGATCACGTACCAAATGATATCGTTTCCATTTTTCAAGGTTGTCTTTATCAGCGCTGATTTCTTTTACCAACGAACTGACATCATCACCTTGATTTAATTCACCATCTATAAATGCAGATAGCTTTTCTTGTTGCTGCGTCATATAAACACTTTCCTGCTAGTTAGGCCTTAATACTACACCGTTTTTTATTTAAAACGCTAGTGTTGACCACATTAAAATAATACTCATTTGACAACGTATGTTTCGATAATACATTTATCGTCCACTGGGCTTTTTTAAGTTTGCACCAATGGCATTATCACTTTATCGATCGCCTCTCTGGCTCTAAATATACGTGATCTAACCGTACCTACCGGACATTCCATTACGGCCGCAATTTCTTCATAACTTAAGCCCTCTATTTCTCGCAATGTGATGGCTGAGCGCAAATCTTCAGGTAATCCTTCGATTGTTGCGAACAATTTCTGTTGAAGCTCATCCGATAAAAGTGTCTTTTCCGGAGACGCATTTTCTTTTAATGCGTCGCTTCCTTCGTAATAGTCCGCTTCACTGGCATCAACATCGCTCGCTGGCGGCTTTCTGCCTTGAGAAGTAAGGTAGTTTTTTGCACTGTTGACAGCAATTCTGTACAACCAGGTATAAAAAGCGCTCTCGCCTCTAAAGTTTGGTAACGCTCTGTAGGCTTTTATGAACGCTTCTTGCGTCACGTCAGCCACATCACCGCTGTTTTTCACATATCTAGCAACAATGTTCATTACTTTATTCTGGTGCCTGAGTACCAATAAATTGAATGCGTTTTTGTTGCCTTTCTGTACTTGTTCGACTAACTCTTGGTCGGTTTTCTGCTCGCTCATTCGAGCCACTACTCCTAACGTTTTCACCTATGGCTCATGCAAGTGTATTAATAGACAGACACTTTATGGATAAGTTCGTTTTTTATTTAAAATAAGATAATAAAAGATCCAATCTTGTATTTTTGCCACTATTGATTAGTATTCACCAACCAACTACCCCTTAATTCCCTAGTTTATCAGATATGTCCAACTCTATAGAACACCGATGTGATGTCTTAATCATCGGAAGTGGCGCAGCCGGTCTTAGTTTAGCACTTAAAATGGCCGAGCACTGCAACGTTATCGTTTTGAGTAAAAGCGATTTGAATGAAGGCAGTACTCGTTACGCTCAAGGCGGAATTGCCGCTGTCTTTGATGATGAAGATTCGGTGGGCGCTCATGTAAAAGATACCTTAACGGCTGGTGCAGGCCTTTGCGACGAAAGTGTGGTTGAGTACACAGCATCCAACGCAAAAACAAGTATGCACTGGTTAATTAATAAAGGTGTACCATTTGATCAAGAAGAAAGTAATGACGGCGAAGTGCGATACCATTTAACAAGGGAGGGTGGGCACAGTCATCGCAGGATTCTTCACGCAGCAGATGCAACCGGAGAGGCCGTGCAGGCTACGCTTTCGGATCAAGTTAAAAATCACCCAAGCATTCACTTGTTTGAACGTTACAATGCAATCGACCTGATAAAAAGTAAGCAGGTTAAGAATACCTGTGTGGGTGCTTACGTATGGAATCGAACCAAAGAGCGCGTTGAAATAATCCGTTCACGATTTATTGCGCTAGCCACCGGTGGGGCAAGTAAAGTATATCAATACACTTCAAACCCAGATATCGCCAGTGGTGATGGTATTGCAATGGCTTGGCGCGCCGGCTGTAAGATTGCCAATATGGAATTTAATCAATTCCACCCTACATGTTTGTTTCACCCAGATGCTAAAAATTTCCTAATAAGCGAAGCTTTGCGCGGAGAAGGTGCTTTTTTATGTCATGAAGACGGCACTCGATTCATGCATAAATTTGATGAAAGAGGTGATCTTGCACCACGTGATATTGTAGCAAGAGCCATTGATTTCGAAATGAAACGGTTGGGCGCCGATTGCATGTATTTAGATATCAGTCATAAATCGACAGACTTTATAACTAAGCATTTTCCAAATATATATCGTCGTTGTCGGTCACTTGGTATTGATATTACGCGCCAACCGATTCCGGTTGTACCTGCTGCTCATTATACGTGTGGCGGTGTAGTCACCGATTTTGATGCAAGAACTAATCTAGAAAATGTCTATGCAATAGGCGAAACCGCCTATACTGGTTTGCACGGTGCAAATAGGATGGCAAGCAACTCTTTGCTAGAGTGTGTGGTTTTCGCGCACGCTGCCGCCAAGCATATGTTAGCCGGAATAACAGGTAAATGCTTAAACGAACCCATATCGCCATGGGATGAAAGCCGCGTTATAGATTCTGACGAAGAAGTTATAATACAACACAATTGGCATGAGTTACGTCTATTCATGTGGGATTATGTTGGGATTGTGCGCACAGACAAACGCCTGGAGCGGGCCCTTCGTCGCATTAATTTACTTAAACAAGAAATTGACGAGTATTACAGTAACTTTAAAGTGAAAAATAACTTATTAGAACTTCGTAACCTAGTATGCGTTGCGCACCTCATCGTCATGTGTGCGATGAAACGTAAAGAGTCTAGGGGGCTTCATTACAATCTTGATTACCCCGAACAACTAGAAAATGCGGAACCAACGATCATTCAAAAAAATATTAGCGCGGAGTGATTTCTCCGCGCAAAAAGTCCCTTGTTTTACCACTTTTGAAACTCGCCAACCGAAAACTAAAACACCGACTATCTTCGTATTGGGCATTGTTTACACTATTCGCCACCAGCGTATTTTTACTGGGTAAATAAATTGGTTGCATAAATTCTGTGTAGATATTGAACCTGCCCAGAACATGATGCCTCAGCATTGGAATGCGTTTTAACAAGTGCGACACCGAAAGCGCTTTAGAATACATGCCATGTGCGATAGCTTTTTTAAAGCCTAACAAGTTAGCAGTAGCAGCAAATAAGTGAATAGGATTATAGTCTTTTGACACCGACGCGTATTGGCGTCCCACGTTCGCAGGAAACTCAAATGGTTGATAGAGTAGCTTATAATTAGGTTCGAGGGACAAATCAGCATTAGCAAGTTTGGTTTTAGTAGCGTTGTAATCAAGTGCATTATCACAATAATCATTCGTGCTGTGCTTTGTGCGAGCAAGATAACTGCTCGTAGATTCGATCATTAACTTCTCATTTTCGTAGGCCCTGGTTATAACCTCAAAGACCCAGCCTTTTTTATGCCACATCAATCGTCCAAAGCTCGTTTCAAGTGTTAGCTTTGATTGTTGTTCACACAAGGCAATAACCTCAATATGGTTGCTTATATGAACCAAGCCTAATGGTTTGAAGGGAAAAGGTTGCTGACTCATCATACTAAGCTGCATAGGAAGGCTAAGCACTTGTATATAATTTGGATGAATGACCGAGGCTATTCCAGATTGCCATTGACACAATCGATTGTAACGCTCGCAGTGCTGAGCATTGATTTTGATAAATTGGCGCGTTTCCATTTTTGGTAGCGTTAGGGCCCCCGAGTCATTAGGTAAATCCGGCCGATACAACGCGCTTTTCGCCAACAGTGACAACATTCACTTTAATCCTTTTGAGAGTAACTGATTAAACTATAATTGAATTTTCAGAATTTGGCGACAGAGGCGCCTATAGTTCGGTGGGGAACATTGCCAAGGATAGATAATTAACCACCTAGCCCCTTTTTCAGAAGATGAATGTAAGTCATACGTGAAATTTGCAAAGATAAAGAAGGGTGTAACTCGTGACTTTTCTGTAAGTTCAGAAGTATTTACCAAGGTCAAATGCTTATCTAACTCGACTTGAAATAAGCTAATTGCTTTCCAAAGGCTCCCACAACAAATTAAAGCACTCGCTAACCACTGTAGTGCTATTTGATATTCAATGATATGCGCCTTAATAGACCAAGTAACACCTAGGGGAAGCGCCAAATAAACTAACCAAAAATGAGGTGTAAAAAATAAGAAGTTAAAAACATAGATATCAAAGGTCACTTCTTTTGAGCGCTTTTTCAAGTTTCAGCCCAATTACACTTAGACTTTTACTCTATTGAGTACCATTTTTATCATATCAGATAGCTCAGGATCTTTGCATTTTTGGTGTCCCATAAACCATGCAAACAAGTCAGGGTCATCACACGTTAACAAGCGTTCAAAAACAAGCTTTTGATGATCTTCTAAATCATCGAATGCCTGTTCTACAAACGGTAAAAAAAGAACGTCTAATTCTAACATACCTCGTCGACATGCCCATTTCAGTCTCGCTAATCGCTTTGCAGTAAACATCCATCGTCTCTCTTAAAAATGAGCTTAAATAATAACATAAGTTGTGCTGATACAATACTGTACAAAGATATCAAGTCGATAAACTCAAGTGTCTGCTTTTGAGTTCATATTATTTGCGGTTATTTATGCGTACATGCTTGCTTTTACTGCGTTTGGACATACTTTTATGAAGACAAGAAAGAAATTTTGGATGAAGTATGACTGTAAACACTGTTAATTTTGTAGCGGAACTCAATCATTATGGCGTAATATCTTTGAGTGGCGAGCAAGCCCAAGAATACCTTCAAGGTCAAGTCACTATTGACGTGGGAAGGTTGTCTGAAAATAAATCGAGGTATGGATGTCATTGTGATTTTAAGGGTAAAACATGGAATGCATTTTTAGCCCTACAAGACAATGATGGTTATCAGCTTATCAGCGATAAAAGTTGTATACCTCAGTCACTCGCCGAATTGAAAAAGTACGGTGTATTCTCGAAAGTTGACATTGTAGACGAAAGCGAAAAACTCAACATAGTAGGTGTTGTGGGTGCAGATGCTATAGAAAGCTTACAGTCGATATTTACTAAGTTACCCCAACAAAACTTAGCGGTTTTAAAAAGTGACTTTGGCAATGTAATTTGTATTGACGTTGACTTATCTGCATATTTGTTAGTACTAACTAGTGACGGTAAAGCAAAGCTGGATGCAAATTTACCTATTGGCATGTTAAAAGATCAAGCATATTGGGAAGCTGTGTGCATACAATTGGGCATACCGGTGGTCAGAGAAGCAACCGTGAATGAATTTGTACCGCAGATGATGAACATGCAGGCTATCGAAGCGATCGACTTTGATAAAGGTTGCTATATGGGCCAAGAGGTCGTAGCAAGAACAAAGTTTTTGGGGCGCAATAAACGAGCTTCTTTTATTCTAAAGAGTGAAGAGGTGTTAGCTGACTCATCAATCGCAGCTGGAAAAGCATTGGAAAAACAAGCAGGTGAAAACTGGCGTTCTGGAGGCACAATTTTGAGAGGAGCCAGTTTGCATCAAACATCTCAAGCTGATAGCAACGGCACTTGGCTTCTGGCTGTACTGGCAAATGACACACAAGTAGGTGATGTGTTAAGATTAAAAGAGCTACCCGAACATCAATTTACTGTTCAAAGCCTTCCCTACGAGATAAAAGAACAAACATCAAAGCAATAGGATCAGATATGCAAATTCAAGACAATCACGTTGTCACCCTTCACTACACTGTTAAAACATCAGATGGAGACGTGATTGACTCTTCAACAGAAAGTGAGCCTTTAGCCTTTATTCAAGGTAGCCACTATATGATTCAGGGGCTAGAGGATGCGCTGTATAACAAAGTAAAGGGTGATAAGTTTGAAGTCAGTGTCGAGCCCGAGAAAGCTTATGGTCATAGACAAGACGCACTGGTGCAACAGGTACCTGCTCAAATGTTCGAAGGCATGGATGTTGAAGTGGGCATGAGTTTTAGAGCGACGACTGACGATGGCGAACAATCGGTCATTATCATTGATAAAACAGATGAGGTTGTTACCGTCGATGGCAATCATCCTTTATCGGGTATTGCACTCAACTTTGACGTTGAAATTTTGGACGTTCGAGAAGCATCAACTGAAGAAATTGCACATGGTCATGTGCATGCAGAGGGTGGCTGCGGTCACAGCCACTAAAAATTGATAAAGACGCGCTTTAAGATAGCGCGTCTTCTGCTTGCTCACCTGTTCTGATGCGATAAGCCTGTTCCACATTAAAAACAAATATCTTTCCATCACCAATCTTGCCGGTTTTAGCGCTTTCGATAATACATTCGACGACGCGATCAACCATGTCTTCGGTCACCACTATTTCAAGTTTAACTTTAGGTAAAAAATCTACTTGATATTCTGCTCCCCGGTATAGCTCTTTGTGCCCTTTTTGTCTTCCAAAACCTCGAACCTCAGACATTGTGATGCCCGACACGCCGATCAAAGATAGCGCTTCTCTTACATCATCTAGCTTAAAAGGCTTGATTATGGCTTCAATTTTTTTCATGTGTTTCACTCATTATCGTAAATAGTAGGGATTGGAACGCGTTTGTGTTGAGTCTTTAAATAAATTGCCAACAACTTTTCATCAACATCTGCATCATTGCTTTTGCCTTCTAAAAAGTCATCGATTTGATCATAACTGATACCCAATGCATCTTCATCTGCTTTTTGAGGAGATAAGCTTTCTAAGTCAGCAGTTGGGGCTTTCGTAATGACATTAGAAGGCGCTCCCATGAATTTTGCAAGCGCGCGAACTTGACGTTTACTTAAACCAAATAAAGGAGCTAGATCGCAAGCACCATCCCCATATTTTGTGTAAAAACCCGTGATATTCTCTGCAGAGTGGTCAGTGCCTAGTACCAAGCCATTGAGCAAACCAGCGATATCAAACTGAGTGGCCATACGTGTTCTAGCTTTAGTATTACCCAACACAAAATCACTTTTCTCAACGCTAAACTCGCAGCCAGCACTGACCAATGCGTTGACAGCTTCTTGATGAATAGCATCAGCGCCCGCTTGAATATTGGTAGTGACGCTCATACTTGGCTGAATAAAATCAATAGAAGCTTGTGCATCTGCCTCATCTGCTTGCACAGAATATGGCAATCTAACCGCAACAAATCGATAATCATCACTTTCGTGTTCTTCATTTAACTGATTAACAGCAAGTTGTGCAAGACGGCCTAAGGTACACGAATCAATTCCGCCGCTAATCCCTAACACAAGTGTTTTCATGCCCGAGCCCGTGAGCGTGTCTTTGATAAACTGCACTCTACGGTCAACTTCAAACTCAACGTCAATTTGCGGTAACACCCGCATTTCCTTAATAACCTCGTCTTTAAGCATTATTCTTCCTCAATACGTTAATTGCAGTATTCTCTTTATTTATTTCTATCATTTGCACGCTAGCTGCTAATAATCCGGCTTACGCTCAAGGTATCAAGACAACTAACCTTTGCCCTTTGTACATACGCAATGAAGCACATAATTCGCATATAATTTAGGTTGGCAATTAAGACTTTCAATCAGCTGTGGATGCACAGCAAGTTAGTTAATCTAAGAGTATCATAGCGAGCATAAAGGGCAAATGAGACGAAGCATAAGCAAGCAAAAAGGTGTCACTCTATTGGAAATGATGATTACCGTAGCTATCCTAGCTATCGTGCTGACAGTGGTTGCACCGAATGTGCAGGGAATTTTGATCAAAAATAGAGCGGTGGCAACAATGAACGAGCTGAGCACGGTGATTCAATATGCCCGCAATAGTGCGATTGATGAGCAAGCCAATGCCGTTTTTTGCCCTTCTTCCGACTTTACAAGCTGTTCTACGAATTGGCGACATCCAAAAATGGTATTTATTGACCAAAATAATGATGGAGAACGCGATGCTAACGAGGTGTTATTAGTCGCAACGGAAAGTTTGAACAGTACCATGACATTTACCAGCACAAGTGACGTTATTAGCTTTGAAGATTCGGGTGCGTCTAGTGCTCAAACGATCATCAAGCTATGCCATACATCTAACAATGCGCAATATGCGCGGCAAATTGAAATAAGTCTACAAGGCCGCGTTCGTTTGAGCCAAGACACAGATAAAAATGGTGTACATGAGGATACTGATGGTAACCCCTTAAGTTGTTAAATTAACTATCTATGCAGATGTAAGCTACTGTATACTCGTGTTTTAAATTTTTTGTTTGTCTAGAAAATTACACAGAGAGTGTCAAAATGGATTTGCGTGATTTCAAGGTTTGTTTACTAGCCTGTTTTTCGATGTTTGTTTTCTCTCGCGTTGCAATTGCTCAAGATCAAACTTTCCAAACATCTGCCCCCGTTCACAGCCCGTCCACATTGTTTCTAATAGAGCTAGAAGAAAATACTAATACAGATAAACGTGCGACGACGAAAAATTGGAATGCTGCCATGTATGAACTAGGCAGTATTTTGTTTTTAGGTAAAGCAGCATACCTTGCCGGCGGCGACACAATTACCCGTGATTTTGATTATGAACTAGAAGGCAACGAACTTGAGTACTTTCACGATCGACTTTTTACAAAAGAATACTTAAAACTCGACGACAATACTAAAGGAATGAATTGGGGGCATGCGTACGCAGGCATGATTTATCACCAAGCATTTCGCAACCATAACTTCTCTTTTTATGAGTCAACGCTTGCAACAATAGCCACATCAACAGCATGGGAAGTACTTTTTGAATACAAGGAAGTTGTGAGTATAAACGACCAGGTTTTCACGCCGTATGGTGGCATTGTATTAGGAGAGAGCTTTTTTCAAATCAGCGAGTTACTTGAAACAAAAGAAGGTTGGATACCCTCTGCATTCGGCATTTTATTCAATCCAGCAAAGAGTATCCGCTCGTGGATGGGCTACCAACAAGCACCAAGATTCTCTCGTTCAAATACAGTAGATGTGTTTGATGTTTATGCAGGTTATACAAATAGTCATCATGCAAATCGAGCGCGCAACAGCCAAATATTAACGCTTGGAATTACGACGAGTGTAGATAGTCGAAAGGGCAACTATGACAGTTTTAAATATACGCCCACGTTAGTAGAAGTCGTGTCTGAGTTCGGTTTTTCGAGCGAAGGTTTTGAAGACTTCCGCTTACATAGCCAAGTTTTACTAGGAGGCTACTACTATCAATCTTCAGATTTCGATAACCCTCGTTTTTCCAAGCCATCGAAAACCGAAAAAGCTAGCGCAGCCAATATTCGTCATTCTGCATGGGAAAAACAAGTTTTCCTTGGGCCATCAATGGGCATTGAATACAACAGCATGGGGGCAGATAGAGATACCCAAGACTTTTACGCGACTGCTAATTTAATAGGGCTAGACGGAGGCCTCGCTTTGAGAAAGATAAATGTCGATCACAAAGCAATCGAGTTGCGCTTTCGCGCCAATGCATTTGTAGATTTTGCTATGGTAAAACCATTTGCAGACAATGCCATTGAAAATGTACGAGATTTTTATTGGAATACAAAGTCCTCGTTATGGGAGAACGCTTATGCCTACGCATTGGGACACACCGCTTTCGCATCTTTTGAGCTCAATTATCAACAGTGGGCACTGGGCTTACATGCCAAAATGCACCGTTGGGACTCTATAGATAATAAAAAAATTGAGCGTTTCAGAGACTGGAACCCTAACGTCAAGGATTTAGATTTAAAAGATAAACGAGATATTCTCAAATTGATGATTAGTTACGCACCTTCTAGCGCTTGGAAAATTAGCATAAACTTTGAAAAGATTCATCGGAGTGGGAAAATGATTGGTATCGATCAACCTGATTTCTTTGCTCAGGCCAGCGATACCGAAACACGCACATCGGTGATTGCTTCGTATCGCTACTGAATGTTTAAGACGTGTTTCAACAGGTAGTCCTATCGTTAGCAAGACCAACAATATTCATCGATACCTAACGTTCCGTCATTGCTCTTATCCCAAGCTTTTCGACCATCGCTGAACATAAATAAAGCACCTGTACCCTCTGTACTACTTCCACTCACTGGCGTTGCCTTAATTACATAACTCAACCCATTCGCCGCAACCGAGTCGATGCTAAGGTCGTATTTTTTATTAGCTACACTCTCGGTAGCAGGAGAGTATGCTGCGTATATGGCAGGAGTTCCCGTATTTGCGCCACTGGCGGCTGCACCGTTGTATGTAAAGTTAGAGACATTATGTCTTTCAAGAGCCGTCGCTAAACTCATCAAGTCACCTTGAGCAGTGCTTCTGGCTGTGTTATTAATCATGGATTGATAGCTTGGGTACGCGATGGAAGCAATAATGCCGACGATACCCACTACAATCATTAGCTCAACGAGCGTGAAGCCATTTTGGTTTGATTTATTCATTAATTTCTCTCTACTTCAGTGGTCCAAGTATTTTTTTGTAAACGTTCAAAACGTCCATATATGTTTTGAGCCAAACATTCGAAGCCGTTGACACAAGCAACTTCATCTCCATTTTCATCTACTTCAACAACCGCAGACACACACTCTGCTCCTAGGCAAACGACAGGCTTTACAATATTTTCAATCAATATTTTTGTATCTGGTGCGATACCGGTTTGCGCTAATTGGGCTGAGCGATCTTCTTTATCAATTATTTCGCTCAAATTTATGTCACCAACTGCGTTGCCGTTAATTAAATTGACAAGGTAAGCACGACTGTTGCCCGTTGGTGGCGCGCACGCACTTTCACTTGCGCTGGCGGGCAAATAAGTCGTGAAAAACACTTTATAGTCTAGAATAAGCGGCGATGCTAGGACCTTTTCCCCCCCGTCCGTCAGCCTCATCATCCAACCGTTTTTACTCGCAAACAAGGTATTTTCCAGTTCACGTTGAGTTTCATCCGCAGAATTTAGCAAGTGTTCAGTGGCATCATAAAGATTTGATTCTGTGAGGGTTGTCGTTGAAGGCATAGTGAACAACCCACTTTCATCACGCTTAAATACACCGGTATCTTTGACCATATAAAAACGGTCGTCTACAACGGTGTTTAATGGTCCTGCTCGAAAGCCAGATCCGATAGCTACGGCAAAGTAATGTTCATCGCCGAGGGACACTTCAGATACGTCAGGACCATAGTAGAATCTGCGATTATTTTCAGCTTCCGTTGAGTTGAAATCCGCTAACTCTGCACCTCTAATAAATTCATTGCCAGACTTGCCATTGTAAATATCTAGTCTAAACAATTGTGCCCCCATATCCGCAACATACATGTGATCAGCAAAACCGTCGCTGTCTCGGTCAACAACTGAGATACGTGCAGGAATACTGTACTTCATTTCAGGAATAATAAGGTCTGCATTGGCATTGCTCGCAGACCATAATAATTCGCCAGTATCAGCATCAATCATATACACACTGTTACCAACATTGTCTTCAGAGCTATTGGTCTTATCATCTTGATCTTCATCATAGCCGCCACCAACAATCATCACATTTTTGACAACATCTCCCATACGTACTTTTGTAATAGTTGGACGTGACCATGTTTGCCCCATATTAGCAAAGTCGCCAGTACCGCCATCAACTTTGAATACAAGTCTTGGGCTTAGTTTTGTTGAGACGTCAAATACATAGTAATTGTTTCCCCCTCTACGCATACCAACATAAAGATAAGTCTTGTCATCGAATTGACGCAGTACTAAATCCCCATCTAATCCGTATATATGATTAAAACTTGACCCATCGCGATAAAAATCATAAAGGTTTGCTAGCAGCTCTTTAGGGATAATTGAAAAATTTTCTTCACCCGTCTCTGCGTCAAACGAATGCAAGAAGCCATGATTAGTCGCGACAAAAATTGCGCTGTCAGTCAAAGAGTAGTTTACGATTACAGGCTGCGAATGAATTGGGTCACCCATTTGAATGCGGACGTCGGAAGTAGAGCCATCGCCATCCTCATCGCGAACATCAACACCGCGAGCCCATTTGAGGACGGTTTCCCTCAAAGCTGCGGAATCGGAGAGAAGGTGTACATTGAGGTCTTCTGCAGTAATATTAGTATTAGACTCTGATAGTTCGTTAGCGGTCGTAAAAATGTTACCCGTGGCGTTAAAAGTATATGATCTTCTCACTAAATCTAGACGGCTTGCTGCCCCGCCCTGCCTAACATCATTACCATCAGCTAACGGAGACCAATAACTATGTGCATTTTCAGAAAAGAAACCTGTTGAGCCATCTACTGCATTTATACCGTTTTTATCGAGTACTTCGTCTCCTGAAATTTTATATTTTTTAAGATTGCCAGGCCATACCGCTCCTTCAGCCGGTTTGAATAGCGCAAAATACAGCTCGTCACGGTGAGTAAGGCGGTTTAACTGGTTGACAGCTACGCCAGGAGAAACAAAAGTTGCATTAACATCCTTTACGTTTCTGAGAATTGTTTGAAATGCAGTGACAAGATCTGCACTGTTATCCGCTTCGTAAAAGCCACCGCCACTTTCAAGCGCAATTTTATTTAAGAAGTTAGATGCAGTCGCATTGGCAGCAAATCCAATCGTATGTGTAATCACTCTTGCATCAATTGCTGTTCGGTCTTTATCTGCTAGGTTTTTGACTAAATCAAGACCGCATTTCTCTCCTCCACTCCCGCTACAATTTGTGCCGAGTAACGCTTGTATTTCATCAACACTATGATTGTTATTTGCCACTCCATCTGAAAGTAAAACAATATGGTTATTAGTCTGACACTGCAAATCAACAATAGGGGATATGTATGTTGCGCCGCTGGGGATCTGTTCATTGATACAATCACTATCACTCAAGTCGTCATCTTCACAACCTGAAGGTCTTATGGGATCATCTCCAATGTACGATGAACGATGACTGACGCGCGTGTTTCGTCTAACAGTGCTGCTGACAGACGACTCGCCTCGTTTCAATCCGTAATACACATCCTTGCCACCGTAATACAGCGATGCCTCATAGAGTGTGTCTACAATAGGGGTTAGTCCACTAGCTGATAGTTCATCCACCTTGCTCATTAAATGTTCTCGAACTGTAGAACTAGTCCCGGGTGTAGCATTGGCTTCAAACTCAATAACAAGTCTTGCGGCACCTGAAGGTTTTCCGTTGTAAGTGTATGCTCCGCGTTTGTTACTCGTAAAATCAGATAAAATGAACATCATGTCATTATTGATATTCCAACCACTGCGGTTAACAATTTGTTGAACGATGTTGGTCACAGATGGGCTTTGGTATACTTGATTGCGATACCAAGGGCCAATACCCGTCCAATTAATAGCAGCTGTCTTTGCTTTGTCACGCAACATGTAACGCGTATAGGGGGCAAAGTCACTGGGGTTGTTCTCATTCACTCCTTCAATCGTCATCGACGCAGTACCACTTGTGTAGGTCTGATAGGCAGTAAATTCTAAGTAAGCATTTAATACGTTTGCATTTTTTGGTAACTCGATATTTTTGAACCGTAAACCAATATATGCATTGCTACTGTTATAGAGTGTTAGCTCGCTACCCGTGGACTGATAACCGTTACTTTGCTCTTCAGCATTTTCGTCCTGCTGGTCGACTTGGTAAATCATGCTATCTCGGATACACCCAGTTGCGCTGGTTTCATCATATGTAATGACTATTTGAGGTGACAACCCCGTTCCCTCATCAATTGAGGTGGTTGAACGAGCACTTGTTCCATTTAAACTAGCGCCTTCAATTATCAAATTTAAATCATTCCCTCCACACCAATCAGCGCGGTCGATGACCTCTTGCACAACATTGGTAAAGTCAGGTGACGTAATGCTCTCACCTGATAAAGGCCAATCATTATCACTGTCCCAAACGACTTCATTTGACGTCACCGATCTGGCAGAAAGATTATTGTTTGAATTTTCAAATACAGGAGCGTCACCATTATTTTCAGCGCGAATGGTTAGTGTTGAAGAAGCTGTATTAAGACCTTCTGAGGAAAATCGTAAAAATGCGCCTGTAATAATTGCATTTCTTGGAATATTTAAATTTCTAAATCGCAAGCCAGTCAGCACAGAAGCAGTGCCTTGTGTCAGTTGCAAAGTGTTTGAGTACATATTGAGATTTCCATCAATCTCATACACATCATCTTCACCACGAGTCACCGGCACAATCAATTCGGGGGACACCGGCGTATCAATACCCCTTATAGGGAAAAGAACGGGACCACCAAAATCAGAGAAACGCATAAGCCCAGCATTGATGTTTGTTGCCGAGGACAGCGCATCTTTTAAGGCATTTTGAACTCTTAACATCCGAGATTGAGAGGTGCCATCTTTCGATGCCATACTGCCAGATGTATCCATGATGAACAGTACATTGGGGTAATACTCAACATCAGATGAGCCCGTACCTAAATAGATTTCTAAATCATCGGCAAAGGCAGCAACACTGATACAAACACTTAGTATTGCTGAACATATAAGGCTACTAAACTTTGTATACTTCATACGAAATACCTCATTGTCCTGTTGCTGGTGCAAAGACAGCTGCGCTGAGCGTATTTGCAACAGCATAATTGCTGCCCGCAGTTTGCCCACAGCCTCGAATCATAAAGACATGGCAATTAATATTACTTCCACCAATCACATTACTTGAACCACGGCAGGCTTGCTCCCGCACGAAGGTGGTTCTGGACCAACTTCTCACTTCGGGGTTGTCTCTATAATTACCTTCAGCAATATGACGTGTGCCTCTGGTCAACCCAGTTGATGTTATGATTCTGTCGGTACGGTTGTCATCAAAGCAGCTCAGCGTTTCAACGGTTCTATCGAGCGCATTTTGTTGCCTCGCTTCTGAAAGTGGATCACTCAAGCCAGCGTTCGCGAGAAGGCTTTCATCTTCTGACTCAAATACAACGCCGGCAAGAGCAGCTTCTGCGGCATCAAATGCAACCGACTTTCGCTCTAAAGATGACGCCATTTTGTTTTGCATCAAGCTAGAAGAGACCGAAGCTACGCCTAAGACGGTCATCGAGAGCAAGACTAATAATGCAAATACCATCACTAAGCCCTTTTGAGTTTGGGCCGTTCGATTACTCATCTGAGTCATACACTACTCCTGACATAGTTCTTCATATTGCGCAGCGTAATCGTGGTCTCAAATGATTTATACAAGGCATCGTTATTGGTGCTAAACGCATCTTCGTTTAGCAGCTTGAAAGTGGGTGCGTTATCCACATTGATTTGAGCATCACTTTTAACAACCAAAGCTAATCGCATTGCCACCACAAATTCACCATTTGCAAACGCGTTAGTTAAGCTATCCGCATCGACAAATTGAATCGGCCTTGCAGTGCCATTTGAACCAGCAAAACTAGAGACACCGTAAGTGACTTGAAAACTTTCGACACCATCTAGCAGTGTAAAAGCGGCATGCGAATTATGTCCAACGGCATCTTTTTGTCCCCTAAGGTAGCGGCCGTCAAACCCTCTGCACTTCAATTTGTTGTTTTCTACAAAGTACTCGTTGACTGCATAAAACATCGCCCCGTCGGCATAGCCAAGTTTATAGCCTCGACAATCCCGTTCTGCTAACAAACTAACCACTAGAACATCGCTATTACCACTTGCGCCTTGTGTGCTACCTAAGCTAGCTCTTACCCCGAACTCGTTGGGTAAGATAATCGGATGAGCACGCACGAATTGGTTTTCTTCGACCAAGTCAATCACATTTGCAAGATGGTCAACCTGCGGATTGAGTTCATCATACATACCGACCATTAAGAGTTCATTGCGCATTCTGTTAATAATGAAGCGGCCACTTTCTTGTGTAGACGCCACTGCTCGATTCAAGCGCTCTGTCACACTATTACTTGCCATTACTTGAATGATCGCTGTTGAGATAACCAAGCCGAGCGCCAAGGTGATCATGATTTCGATCAGTGTAAAACCCGCTTGTTTATCAAAGGTAGGAACAGCAGCTTTAATATTGATATGTTTTGAGGTCATCACAATGTCACCTCAATCACGATACAGTCATTACTTTCGCTTGTAGATGCATTGCAGTCACTGTTTAAAATTTTACTGTGGTTTTGTAAGGATTTGGTAGGCCACTTAATAATCACATTATGAATGGAACCTGCTGAACAAACATCAGCATCTGTATTGTCATTGTCTGTGCAGCTAAGGGCAATAGTAGCGTTAGGGTTACTTTGTACGACCGCACATGACATTTCATGCGCGTCAAACATAGCAAACTCTTGTGCACTGCACTCTCCTGTTTGGCAATTAGGGATATCAGCAGGGTGTGTCTGGCAAAAACACTCAAATGGATTATTACCCGAGATACACGTCAAATCAGCAAAGTTATAAGCATTCGAACTAAAGTAAGCATTGTCTACGACGAAGCCATCTCTTTGCGCCGATGGAACAGCATTTGCGATTAGCCTTTCACTAAATTGCTGTGCAACGAGTACCGCTTGCGTGCGATTCAATGCATCAGAATTGGATAACGCACTGACAAATTGCAGTGAGGCCACACCAAGTAAACCAACCGATAAGATAAATAGTGTAATAAGAACTTCGACCATACCTACACCCGTTTGACCTAGGAAGGCATTGGCATTGTTTATATTTAGTGGACTATTTGCGTTTGAGCAATTTATCTTAACACCTTGCATTAGCACTCTTCTGACTATTTCAACAGCAACACAATAACGAAAACTGGTGGCTTATTGGTTATTTTGAAATAGTGTAAGGTATTAAATACTGAGATTAACTGGTAATAAGGATAGATTTAGCTGGAAAATTCTTTTGATAAATTAGAGGCTTAGCACTTAAGCCTCTATACTCCATGCGTGTAAGCAGCGGTATTTTGATACCTAAAGTTGTTTAATTCTAAGCTCTTTGGGCACTGCGAATTCTATATTCTCTTCTCTGCCTTGCCTTTCTGTCGCTTTAGTCGCGCCCCACTCGCTGAGTTTATCAATGACGCCTTGCACAAGGACTTCCGGCGCTGATGCACCTGCGGTTACCCCAATTGAATTGACATTATTCAGCCAATCTTTTTGAATACAATTAGCATCTGCGATCAAATAGGCCTTGGACCCTATTTTCTCAGCAAGTTCTCGAAGCCTGTTCGAATTGGAGCTATTTTGTGCGCCGACGACTAAAAGCACATCGCAGTCCGCAGCCAGCTCTCGTACGGAATCTTGACGATTTTGAGTCGCATAGCAAATATCGTCTTTTCTTGGGCCATCTATTTTAGGAAATTTTTTGCGCAGTGCGTCGATTACATCGGCAGTATCATCTACTGACAAAGTCGTTTGACTACAATAGTATAGTTCATCAGGGTTCTTCACACTCAATGCTTCAACATCTTTGATATCTTCTACCAAGTAGATTCCGCCATCTGCGTTATTGTATTGCCCCATTGTACCTTCAACTTCTGGGTGTCCATGGTGCCCGATTAGTACACATTCGGTTCCTTTTTTACTGGCACGCATGACTTCCATGTGCACTTTGGTTACCAAAGGACAAGTTGCATCAAAGACTTTAAGTCCTCGCTCATTGGCCTCGCTTCTCACCGCTTGAGATACGCCGTGCGCAGAAAAAATAACAATGGTATCGTCAGGCACCTCTTTTAATTCATCAACGAATACGGCACCGCGGCTTTTGAGACCATCTACCACAAACTTATTATGGACAACTTCATGACGCACATAAATCGGTGGTCCAAATATTTCAAGTGCTCGCTCAACAATAGTGATCGCACGGTCTACCCCTGCGCAAAAACCTCTTGGATTGGCTAAATGTATTTGCATAGTGTTAATCCTTCAACTCGCCTTCAGTGTGTCGAACTTCGATGATTTCTACATCAAATACTACATCTTGCCCAGCTAATGGGTGATTAAAGTCGACCGTTACAGATAAGGGCGATACTGCTCTTATAATACCAGGTAACTCACTACCGTCGGGTTGTGCAAATCCCATAATCATCCCTTCTTGTAAATCTGCATCAGCATCAAACTTGGTTCGGTCCAAATAGTAGATGTTGTCAGGGTTGGGCATTCCAAAAGCATCGACCGCAGCCAAACTAAACTCTTTTCGGTCACCGGCAGTCAAGCCACGCAAACAATCTTCAAAGTTTTTGGTCAAACTGCCATCACCCATTACCATTTTTGCGGGCTTATTATTCACGCGCGTACTGTCGGCTGCTGAGCCGTCTGATAATTTAAGGTCAAAATGTAGAATTACTTCACAATTATCGCCAATTTGAATTGATTCAACGCTCAAGTTCGTTTGCCTCATTATTTTTAAACATATCTATAATTAGCAGTGCAGCGCCGATAAAGATCGCACTGTCCGCAATATTAAATGCTGGCCAGTGATAGCTACCATAATAGAGGTCAATAAAATCAATTACATAGCCATAAGCAATTCGATCATAAACATTGCCTAGTGCTCCGCCTAGAATAAACGCAAACGCAACCGGGAGTAATACTTGTTTACGTTCTGTTTGCTTCAACCACCACAAAATCAAACCACTTACTACAAGCGCTACGATAGTTAAAAAGTAACGTTGCCAACCGCCGGCATCATATAAAAAGCTGAATGCTGCGCCGTAATTATGAACGTAGGTAAAATTGAAAAAAGAAGTCAATTGAATTCGCTCATAAAGATCCATAGACGCTACGATTGATTGCTTACTCCACTGGTCCAAAACAAAAGCAATTAACGAAATCCACAAAAAACGCCAGCCCGTTTGGGTAAATAATTTAAGCATAAGCGCGTTTTTCCCCTTCACCATCAACGTTTTCGATACAACGATAACACAATTCAGGATGGGTCTGGTCGGTGCCAACCTCAGCTTTGTGATGCCAGCAACGAGCGCACTTTTCGCCCTCAGCTTTACTGACTTCAACAAACAATCCTGTTAGCGCAGTCTCACTTGCTTCTGCGGATTTTTCGCTAAGAGGTAAAAGCTTGGCTTGCGATGTAATCAGAACAAAACGAAGCTCATCTTCTAATTTAGCTAACACATCGCTAAGCGTATCGTCCACGTAAAGTGTAACAGCCGCCTCAAGCGAACCACCGATTACCTTTTCGTTTCTGGCTTTTTCTAAGGCACTGTTAACTTCAGTTTTGATAGACATCACTTGCAACCAAAATGCGTCGTTGAATACCGTTTGCGCCTCACTTCGTTCATCATCGCTTGGTAAACCTTGATACCATTGGTCAGTGAATACGAATTCTTCTCGCTGACCCGGCATTGACTCCCACACCTCTTGCGCAGTAAAGCTCATGACAGGTGCCATCCAACGCACAAGTGCTTCAACAATGTGATACAAGGCGGTTTGGCACGAGCGACGGGCATGGCCGTCTGTTTTCGCGGTATATTGTCTATCTTTAATGATGTCCAGATAAAAACTTCCCATCTCTATAGAGCAGAACTGCATCAAGGTTTGGCAAACCACTAATGTGTCGTATTGATCGTATGAGTTAAGGATTTGCTCTTGAACTGATTTTGCTTTTAAAACTGCCCACTGATCAAGCGCAACCATTTCGTCAAAAGGCACAATATCTGTTTCTGGGTTAAAGCCGTTTAAGTTAGCCAGTAAGAATCTACAAGTGTTTCTAATGCGACGATAAGCATCTGCAGAGCGCTTTAATATCTCGTCTGAAACGGTCATTTCACCGCGATAATCAGTAGAACCAGCCCATAATCGAAGAATATCGGCACCCAATTTGTTTGTTACTTCTTGCGGGGCGACCACGTTTCCTAGTGACTTGGACATTTTTTTACCGTTGGCATCAACGGTGAATCCATGAGTCAGTACTTCTTTGTAGGGTGCATGCCCTTTAACTGCCGTTGACGACATCAACGATGACATGAACCACCCTCTATGTTGATCCGACCCTTCTAGGTACAGATCTGCGCTTGCTGGGATATCATCACGTTGATCGACCACAAAGTAATGAGTCACTCCTGAATCAAACCAAACGTCCAGTGTATCAGTGACTTTATCGTAATCTTGTGCATCATCAATCAAGTCACTCGCATCAATGTCCCACCACGCTTGGATGCCTTTACTCTCAACGGCTAGCGCCACTTTCTCTATGATCTCGTTAGTATTCGGGTGAAGCTCGCCAGTTTGCTTGTTAATAAACAAAGCGATAGGGACACCCCATGTGCGTTGTCTCGAAATACACCAATCTGGACGCCCTTCAACCATACTTTTGATGCGGCCTTCACCCCATGCTGGAATCCACTTGGTTTTTTCTATTTGCTGCAATGACTGTTTGCGCAAGCCGTTTTTATCCATACTGACAAACCATTGTGGTGTCGCTCTAAATATAATCGGCGTTTTATGACGCCAGCAGTGCGGATAGCTGTGGCTGTATTTTGTGTTAAGCGCAAGTGCATCTTTTTCTTTAAGCACTTCAATAATACTCTCATTGGCTTTGAACACATGTTGCCCAGCAAACAATGGCGTATTTTCTAAATAGACACCATTCGCGCCAACTGGATTGTATATCTCGATATCGTATTTTTTGCCCACATTGAAATCGTCCACACCGTGCGCTGGTGCAGTATGAACGCAGCCCGTTCCCGATTCAGTGGTGACGTGCTCACCTAATATTAGTGGCACTGTTAAGTCATTGATGGGGTGATGGGCAGTGAGTCTTTCTAATGCTTGCCCCTGACAACTTGCGACAACCTTAAAATCAGATATACCATAACGTTGCATCGATGCTTCGACTAAATCGGCTGCTAAGATATAGTGTTGCTTAGAGTTTTCTACACTGATTTCTACTAAGTTGTAAACTAACTCTGGGTGCAAACTGATTGCACGGTTAGCAGGAATTGTCCACGGTGTCGTTGTCCAAATAACCACACTGGTTTTCAGATTCGATAATATGTCGGCATCCACAGAAAAGGCTTTTGCATACATTTCTTTCTCAACGATTTCAAATTTGACATCAATCGCTGGGGATACTTTATCTTGATATTCAACTTCTGCTTCAGCGAGCGCCGATCCGCAATCTGTGCACCAATGAACGGGCTTGAATCCTTTTTCTAAATGTCCCGACTTAACGATACCACCTAACACTCGAATGATGTCGGCTTCCGATTTAAAGTCCATTGTTTTATAAGGCTTTTCCCACTCACCAAGCACACCTAAGCGGATGAAGTCTTTGCATTGGCCATCGATTTGACGTTGAGCATATGCACGACACTTTTCTCTAAATTCAGCAACAGACACTTTTTTACCTGGTTTACCGACTTTTTTCTCAACCATCAATTCGATTGGAAGACCGTGGCAATCCCAACCCGGAACATAGGGTGCGTCAAAATCAGACAGTGTTTTTGATTTAACGATTATGTCTTTTAAAATCTTATTAACTGCGTGCCCAATATGAATATCACCATTCGCGTATGGAGGACCATCATGCAAAATAAAAGGCTTATTGCCCGCTTTTGCCTCGCGAATTTGTTGGTAAAGTTTACGCGCTGTCCACTTCTTTAGCATTTGCGGCTCTCTGTTGGCCAGATTGCCACGCATAGGAAATGCCGTCTCTGGCAAGTTCAGCGTCGATTTGTAATCAGTCATATTGGCTTATACCTTAATAATGATGCTTTTATTTTTAATGTGTTAATTCTTTATTTTTCAATCAGGCAATTGCAAACTGAGCACGAGCCGCCTGAGCGTCTATTGTTATCTGTGATCGCAGCGCTTCGAAACTGTCAAATCTGCGTTCTTCGCGAATTTTACTGACAAAACTAACGTCAACCAGTTCACCATAGATGGTCTGCTTAAAGTCAAATATATGTACTTCTAACTGAGAGCGTTCACCCTTCACAGTTGGGCGAGTCCCAACATTTGCTACTCCTTTATAGCATTCCCCTTTAACCTTGACTTTCACCGCATAAACACCTTGCACAGGCGATCTACAGCGTTTCAGAAGGACATTTGCAGTAGGAAAACCAATTGTCCGCCCCTTTTTGTCTCCATGAACTACCCGCCCAGAAATCACAAAGGGCGTTCCGAGCATTCTTTCGGCCAAAGCGAAGTTGTTTTGCTCAAGCGCAGTACGGATCTCAGTTGAACTTATTCTGCATTCTAATAGCTTAAAGCTCTGGGTACTGACCACATCAAAGCGGAATCTGCTTGATTCACGTTGCAGTAACTCGAAGTTTCCTTGACGTTTGTGCCCAAACCTAAAATCATCACCCACTACAAGAAATTGCACACCGAGTTTTTTAACGAGTAAATCCTCTATAAATGCATTGGCTGACATTGAAGACAACTTTGGGTTGAAGTTTATAACTAATAATCGGTCAATACCTAAAGACGCGAATGCTTTGTACTTATCGCGCAGTCTTGAGAGTCTCGCTGGCGCATGCTCAGGCGTAAATACTTCTTCAGGTTGCGGCTCAAAAACCATCACTACAGATGGCAATTTAAGTTCTTTTGCTTTCTCAACTAAGCGGCTTAGTACGGCTTGATGACCTAAGTGGACACCATCAAACTTACCGATCGTCAAAACGCAGCCTTTATGCCTGTCTTGAATGTTATGTAAGCCTCTTACTAACTCCACTTAATTGCCTTTCAATTGCTGTTGAACCTGAAAAATTAATCGATCGGTGCTGAGCCTATCTTTAGGGAGCGAAATTATAAACGACCACATAGATAATACCAATGCCTAGAAAGCTGCATTTAGTAAAAGAATTAGGCTTGGTTTATGTTTTTAAAGTCTTTGAGACGCAAACCTAAGATAAGTAAGGATAAAATGTAAAGGAATAAGCCAAATACAATCATACATGAAAGGTCAATCAAGCGGCCAATCAGCTCAGTTTTCAACCAACTTTCATGTAAATTAAGCTCAATGGCATAAAATATGATACCACCACCCATAATTGTTGCGGACAATGTCACTTTTAGGACGAATATAAATGATGAGCGACTTATCTGATAAACACCCTGTTTGCGTAACTCGCGGTATAACAAAATAGCGTTTAGTGTTCCAGATAAGGCTGTCGCCATTGCGAGTCCAACATACCCAAACGGAACGGCTAAAATCAAATTAAAAACCATGTTTGCCACCATAGTAATGATGCCAAATTTAACGGGTGTTTTAGTATCTTGTCTTGAATAAAATGCAGGTGCAAATATCTTCACTAACATAAAGCTAAGTAAACCACTCGCATAGGCCATTAGGCTGTAAGAGGCCATGTATGCATCATTTATACTGAATTCACCACGCTGAAATATAACCATCAAAATAGGCCAAGCAATCAGTATTAATGCAATTGCCGCGGGAACACCTAAGGCGCAAATAACTCTGAACGCCCAATCGAGGTTTTTAGAAAACGCTTGAGGGTCTTTTGCAACATGGTTTCTTGATAGTGTTGGTAAGATTACCGTCGCAATTGCAATACCAAACAACCCTAAAGGGAACTCTAAAAGTCGATCAGAGTAATACAGCCAGCTAACTGAGCCAGTCATTAAGAAACTAGCGATGAGCACATCAAGCAATAAGTTTATTTGACTAACCGATACACCAAAGAGCGCTGGAATCATCAATGTGCGGACCTTCACCACATTTGGATCTCGCCATCCCCACTTAGGTTTAACTAATAAACCAGCTTTAAACAAAAATGGTAACTGAAACAGCAGTTGTACAGCACCGCCTAAAAAGACTCCCCAAGCCAATGCAAACGCAGGTTGTTGTAGATGTGGCGACAACAACCAGGCACAACCAATAATACAAACGTTGAGTAATACCGGCGTAAATGCGGCTACTGCAAATTTATTTAATGTATTTAATACCGCGCCTGCAAACCCAGCGAGCGAAATGAAAAATAAATAAGGGAAGGTGATTTTTAACATTTGAGAAGCCAATACATACTTCTCACCTTGAGGCTCGTCATTCAAGTATTCTAAAAACCACCCCGCACTAAATAGAGCAGCGACAACAGGCGAACCAATAACGCCTAACAATGCGGTGAAAAATACGATTACCCCCAAGGTGCCCGACACTCTTGCCACAAATTCGTGCAACTGCTTTTTATCGTTTTGTGCGTGAACTTCAGTAAGCACGGGTATAAAGGCCTGAGCAAATGCTCCTTCGGCAAATAAACGGCGTAAAAAGTTAGGAATTTTATTCGCTAGGAAAAACACATCGGCCGCGGCACCCGCTCCCATCATATTAGCAATGACCATGTCGCGGACGAGACCCAAGATACGAGACATAAAAGTCATCGCACTGACGATGAGGCCAGATTTCAATAATTTGGAAGACATTGATTAACGCTCTGTGAGAGTTAGCTAATCATGAAAAGCGGCTGTGTCCAACCGTTGAGAAAATTAGCTATCTGATATTTCTAATAATTTGATAGATAGTTTAACAAAATCTGAAGAAGTTAGAATACCTACAAGTTTTTCATTTGCATCCATAACGGGTAAGCAGCCGTATTTGTGTTCAATGAAAAAGCACGAAATTTCTTTTAAAGACTGATCAAGATATACCCGTTTAAAATCGGTCACTGCTAGCGACATGATAGGCGTTTTCATTTCTTGCTCGACCAATTTGTCAGCGCCGTGCTCTTGCATAATGCGAATGATGCTAGCAATCATTTCACGATGCGTCACTATGCCAACCAGTTCGTCGTTTTCCATAATGGGTAAGTATCGAATCCCCTTAGCATGCGTCAAATCATGCGCATTCTTTAACGTATGCCCAAACGTGAGTGTTAATGGGTTCGCCGTCATAATATCTTGGACTTTCAGCACCTAAGTCTCCTTTTAAAATTCACTTCTTACTCTCTTATATTTTATATCCGCATGCGTAAGAACATACTTAAGCGTTATTTGCGTCTATTTTTTAGTATTTATCACGTATAGCGATTGACAGCATCCGATAAAACTAGCATAATCCGCACCCTTAATTTTGAGATGAATTTATTTAGGAGTTACACCTTGGCTAACATTAAGTCTGCTAAGAAACGTGCAATTCAGGCTGAAAAGCGTCGCCAGCATAATGCAAGCCGTCGCTCCATGACTCGTACGTGCATTAAAAAAGTTATTGCTGCAATCTCTGCAGGTGATAAAGCTGCTGCTCAAACTGCGTTTGATGCTGCGGTACCCGTACTTGACCGTATGGCTACAAAAGGCTTGATCCACAAAAACAAAGCTGCACGTCATAAGAGCCGTTTAAACGCGCAAATCAACGCGCTTTAATGCTCTAACAGCTAGCACTGTTTCTAAGAAAAGCGCTTTAAGCGCTTTTTTTGTGCCTGTAAGTTAGCGCAACAGCTTCACCATTCCTTCAACAAATCGTCACGAATGTGTCATTTGCACTCTATATTCTAGCATTCCAAGCCTTGAGTCCTTCTATCTTAGTGAGCTTGGAGAAACAGTATGCCCTCACCTAAGCAATATAAAACCATTTGGTTATCAGATATCCACCTTGGGAACAAAGATTGTAAAGCCGAATTACTACTAGATTTTTTGAAATTACACCGTCCAGAAAAACTGTATTTAGTTGGCGATATCATTGATATGTGGCAGATGCATCGTCAATTTAGATGGCCAAAAGCGCACAACGAAGTGATGCATGCCATTTTCAAATTATCTAATGAAGGCACAGACGTGATTTACCTACCCGGAAATCACGACGAACCTCTGCAAAAATATTCAGGCATGGATTTTAGTGGTATCAGTGTGCTGAGAGAAACCATTCACACAGCCGAAGACGGTAAACGATATCTCGTCCTACATGGCGACCAGTTTGACGAAGAAGTCTGTTTAGGAAAGTTCGAAGCATGGATAGGAGACAAATTGTACGATTTGCTTCTATTCATAAACCGTTGGTACAACAAGCTTCAGCAATCTAGAAGAAAACACTATTTCTCGCTAGCAGGCTTTATCAAATCACATATTAATGGCGCTCAAAAAGCCATTGCGCGCTACCGCGTTGCGTGCACAAAAAGAGCAAAAGAGATGGGGCTTGACGGCGTCATATGTGGGCATATTCACCATCCAGAAATAACAAATGAAAACGGCACAACTTACATCAACGATGGTGATTGGATTGAAAACTGCTCAGCCGTTGCGGAAAACTCAGATGGTTCACTCGAAATCATATACTGGCAAAAACCTGCTTTAAGTGCCGTAGAATCAAACGCTGTCAATGAAATGGGCGACAGCCAAGCGGAGGCTGCTTAATGTTCACCGTTGATGAAGTACTTAATAAACACTATCCAAACATAGCTAATAAGCCCTTACTGTTTAAGCCCTTAAAATTTGTTTTACGCCGCTTACTTCATGAAAAAGACGTGATCGAATTCGGCGAACAATACGGCCACCTTTCAGGACTTGATTTTGTTGAACAAGTACTCGAATACTTTTCGATTTCATTTTCGGTAAGGGATATCGAAAAAGAGCGCATTCCAGCATCAGGCAAATGTGTGATTATTGCAAACCACCCAATTGGGTCTTTGGATGCGCTAGCCCTAATCAAGTTGATTATGGATGTAAGAGGTGACTTAAAGGTCGTCGCAAATGAGATGCTGATGGCACTTGAACCCATGCACGAGTTATTACTCCCCGTCAATAACATGCAAGGTAATACCCCTAAACAGAACCTGACAAATATCCATCAACATCTTAAAAATGAAGGAATCGTACTGATCTTTCCTGCAGGCGAAGTTTCTCGTCTTCGTCCTCAGGGGGTCAGGGACACAAAATGGCACAGTGGTTTTATTCGTATTGCCAAGCAAACAAAATCACCCATCTTACCTGTCTATATTGACGCTAAAAACTCGCCCATGTTTTACAGTGTTTCGATGCTGTTCAAACCGCTCGCCACTACCTTGTTGATTCAGGAGATGTTTAAGCAAAAGGAAAATGTCATTGGTCTTCGCATAGGTGAACTGATACCCAATGAGTCTTATTTGTCACTGAAACTTAACTACAATGAGCAAACACTTTTGTTCAAACGGCATATTTATAAGATAGCCGCAGATAAGCCTGGCTTGTTTGAAACGCAAAAGGCCATTGCCCTTGCCGAAGATCGCAGAACGTTGCTCAAAGAAATGAATTCGATGTGTGAGTTACTTGGCGAAACAAAAGACAACAAAAAGATCTACCTTTACAAGCATGAAACCAGCAGCGCAATCATGCGCGAAATTGGGCGCTTACGAGAAATATCATTTCGAGCGGTAGGCGAAGGAACCAATAAACGAAGAGATGTCGACAGCTACGACAGCCACTACTTTCACCTCATTTTGTGGGATGAAAAAGAGCTAGAAATCGCAGGTGCTTATCGGTTTGGGGACGCAAAAAAACTGTCCAACCCAGATCATCCCACGGGCCTATATTCAGGCACCTTATTTGACTACCAACTGCCTATGCAGCGGTATTTTGAAGAAGGCTTAGAACTAGGAAGAAGCTTTGTGCAGCCTAAATATTGGGGTAAACGCAGTTTGGACTATTTGTGGTTTGGTATTGGCGCTTTTTTAAAGCAGTACCCTCATTACCGTTATTTGTTTGGTCCGGTGAGCATACCCGGAACCTATCCGCAAACCGCAATATCACTGTTAGTCGATTTCTATGGTAAACATTTTCCTCATCACGAAACACTTGCTCGTCCAAAAACGCCTGTCTTAAAACCCAAAGATCCCTTAATGACGTTTGCAGGCGAACATTATGAAGATGAATTCTCGCAGTTAAAAGATGTATTGAGCCACATGAATATCAAAGTCCCGACACTTGTTAAGCAATATAGTGAAGTTTGCGAACCTGATGGGGTTTCGTATATTGCTTTTAATCGCGATCCTGACTTCAACGATTGTGTCGATGGACTCGTTATGATCGATTTGAATAAGTTGACTAAAAAGAAACGGAAACGCTATTTGAGCTAAAGACTCGGGCATGTTGACTTTGAATACAAAATAGGAAAAATTTGTACTTATCACCAACATCATACGTATACTTCATTGGTGTGGAATGATTCGGTAGATGGAGCCCAATAATGTTTAAATTTTTGTTCTTAATTCCTTTAGTACTAATGCTTTTATGGACAGCTTATTTAAAACAAAACAACTATAGCCTTGCCCAAGGTAAACAAGGGTTTATGTATATTGGGGTGATCTCAGGGACTATTTTGCTTGGATTTGGCTTGCTTATGTTTTTGTTGCAATAGATTTTGTTTGAGGTTTATCGACAGTGGTTATACTTAACAGTGCTGTGTTCCAAGGAGCTAGGAGTATGCACCAAGATGACGATTTTTCGTGGCGAACAATCATATTTTTGTAATCAACGATTTTCAAAATGAGTCAATACATATAAAAAAGGGGCGATTATTAAATGATCGCCCCTTTCAGTTTTTATGAAGTGTATTTAACTAATGCTTACTGCGTAATCACAATTTCAGCTTCTGCTTTTAAGGCTTCTACAAAGCTTTCAAATACTCTGCGACTGTTGCTTGCAGCAAAACTAGTTTGCGAAGCTTTGATGTCTTCTTCTGTTATTTCTGCTGGCTGATTAACACCGTCTAATTTAACTAGTGCGACGTTCGCATTTGCTTGTGTCACTACATCAGAGTTATTTTCCTTTTCGGTAGACAAGGCAAATAATGCTTTGGTCACTTCAGGGTCTAGGCTAGAAGCATTGCGCGAGACTGCGCTTGTTGCCAGCCATTGAATTCCTTGCTCATCGAGTTTACCTTGAATATCGTTACCCGCGTGTAAGTCAGACTCAAGTTCTTGTGCGAATGCAATTGCAAGCTCTTGGGCTTTATCCTGTGTAAGTTGAGCTTCGATGCCGGCTCTAACTTCGTCAAGCTGAAGTGTTCTTTGTGGCTTGTGGTCAGCTACGCGAATCACCATCACTTTTTCGTTGTTGATTTCAATTAGATCACTATTAACGCCTTCGTCAACCAATTCAGACGTAAAGGCAATCCCTTCAATTTGAGGATAGCTGACGGCTGCTGGTAGACGACCACGTTCAAAAAATGCCGTTTCAAAGACAGTGCCTTCAAAAACATTTGCGACTTCGTCAAGGCTATCAGGCACCTCAAATGCCAAGGCTGCCATTTGCTCTTGATACTCGAAGAACTTATCAAGCGCTTTTTCTTTAAGAAGCGTATCAGTGATGTCTTGAGAAACCTCTTCAAATGCAGTCACGACCGAAGGGGTTAAATCAGTCAATTTGATAATATGAAAACCGAATTCAGTTCTCACTACTTCAGAGATAGCGCCTACTTCAGGTAAGGCAAACGCGGCTTCTTCAAATGACGGCTCCATCATACCGATCGTGATAAAGTCTAAGTCACCACCCGATTCAGCGCTGACGATATCTGCTGATTTTTCGGCCGCAATTGCCGTAAAATCAGCACCCTCAGCCATCACTTCGTCTCTAATTGATTGAGCTTGAGCAAGTGCTAGTTCTTCATCATCGTTGAATTCAATAAGAATATGAGAAACACGACGTTCTTCTTCTGTTTGATAGCGAGCTTTGTTTTCTTCATAGAACGCACGCGCTTCATCTTCAGTCACTGACTCATTTTTCATTAGTTCGCTAACTTCAAGATTCACATAAGCGAGTTTTACCTGCTCTTGAGTCTCAAAACGCATAATGTTTGCGTCGTAATAAGCTTGAATCTCTTCTTCTGTGAGTTCTACTTGTGGTTTGAAGCTATCAACACTGATTTCAAGTACTGATGCATCACGCGTCTGTTGTTGAAGCGTTAACAACCTTGATACTTCATTTTTGAGTGAAAATGACGAGCCTGAGATAGCTTGATTTAGTTGTTGTGCAGTCATTTGATTGCGCATTAAATCTCTAAAATCAGTAGCTTGAAAGCCTGCTTGGCGCAAACGAGCCAGATACGTGTCGTTATCGAATTGACCTAACAACTGAAACTCAGGCATTTCGACAATCGTTTGCTTGATTTCTTCATCACCTACTCGCAAACCTAACTCATATGCTTTTTGTTGTACCAAGCGCTCGTTAATAAGTCTTTGAAGGATGTTGCTGCGAAACTCTGTAAGCGTTTCTGGGTTGGCAAACATGGCAGAGACAGCTTCGCCAAACTGGGCTTCCATTCTAGAACGCTCGTTTTGATATGCTGTTTCTAGTGATTGCGCAGTGATCTCTTCTCCATTGACGGTGGCAACTGCACCGCTTGTTGAGCCGCCTAAATACGAACCAACACCCGTGAATACAAAGCTCAATACAATCAAGCCAACAATGGCGACTGCCCATGGTCCTTGAGCGCCTTCTCTAATTTTTTCTAACATAAGTTACAACAACCTTGTAAAACTTTGGAGGGTAACGGCTAGCTTCGCCGTTCTGCTAATTTTTCTGGGAGCAGATTATACAGTTTTGAAACAAAAAAGGCGATGCAAAAGCATCGCCCTTTAACAATTAATGTCGCTTTAGTTACAAGCGTCTTTAAGTGCTTTACCAGCTTTAAACGAAGGTACTTTAGCAGCAGCAATCTGGATAGTTTCACCAGTTTGCGGGTTACGGCCGCTACGAGCTGAACGCTCACGAACTGAGAATGTACCAAAACCGACAAGTGCAACTTGGTCGCCATCTTTTAATGCAGAAGTAACTGCATCAGTAAAAGCGTCAAGTGCGCGGCCAGCAGCAGCTTTAGAAATGTCTGCACTAGCAGCAATGTTATCGATTAATTGAGACTTGTTCACAATATGATCCCCTTAGTGTTTTGTTATTATATTGCGTATATTTTGCAAAATTTTTGTAGTCGAAAAGTTATAACAAGCTTGAAGAATAACTTCAAGATCTGATTAACAATTTTTTAACCTTTAAGTAAATCGCTTGCTATCCCTTTTGTGACAAGGCTTAAGCGAGTACAGTAGTTAAGGTAGCATAATTGGGAAAGTTGTGAAGTCCTAAAATTTAAAAAACTGCAAAAAATTACATTAAAAACGCGTTTTGTATGAATTTTAAGCAGTTTTTTTTGACATTTCATCTTTCCAAACGATTCGTAAGTTATTACGAAGCAACGGCTTGAAAAGATTCAACCGGCTGTTCAAGCGCGATTTCGAGGACTTGATCTATCCATTGAACCGGATGAATAGACAAATCACCGATGACATTCTTTGGTATTTCCTCTAGATCGCGCTCGTTATCCTTAGGAATAACAACCGTTTTAATTCCCCCGCGATGAGCTGCTAGTAACTTTTCTTTTAAGCCGCCAATGGCAAGGACTTCCCCTCGCAAGGTTATTTCTCCTGTCATCGCAACATCACATTTTACCGGATTACCTGTTAATGAAGACACAAGTGCAGTGCACATTCCAATACCCGCACTTGGGCCATCCTTCGGAGTAGCTCCCTCAGGGACGTGAACGTGAATATCGCGTTTCTCATGAAAATCATCATTTATTCGTAACTTGTCAGCTCTCGATCTGACAACGGTCATGGCTGTTTTAATTGACTCTTGCATCACATCGCCTAGTGAACCGGTAAAGGTTGTTTTTCCTTTTCCTGGCACTGACGTTGTTTCGATAGTCAACAAGTCACCGCCAACCTGCGTCCACGCTAGCCCCGTTACTTGGCCAATTTGATTGTTGCTGTCCGCTTTGCCATAGTCGAATCGCTGTACGCCCAAGTAATCGCTCAAATTTTCTTGATTTACGACGACGGTATCAGCGCCTTTATTCAACAAAATATGCTTAACTGCCTTACGGCAAATTTTTGAAATTTCACGCTCAAGACTCCTTACCCCCGCCTCGCGCGTGTAATACCGAATGATACCAATGATCGCTGAATCCTCTATCAGTAGTTCTTTGTCTTTTAAACCATTTCGACTAATTTGCTTACTGATTAAATGTCGAGTCGCTATGTTCAGTTTTTCGTCTTCTGTATAACCTGATAAACGGATTACTTCCATTCTATCTAAAAGAGGGCCCGGAATATCCATACTATTAGAAGTCGCCACGAACATAACGTCAGATAAGTCGTAATCAACCTCTAAATAATGGTCACTGAAACTTGAATTTTGCTCAGGGTCTAATACTTCTAAAAGGGCTGATGATGGATCTCCACGCATATCTGATGACATTTTGTCGATTTCATCGAGCAAAAATAGAGGGTTCTTTACACCTACTTTTGACATTTTCTGAATGAGCTTGCCAGGCAAAGAACCGATGTATGTGCGTCTATGGCCCCGAATCTCGGCTTCGTCTCTCACACCACCTAATGCCATACGAACATACTTGCGACCTGTCGCTTTAGCGATAGATTGCCCAAGTGAAGTTTTACCAACCCCAGGTGGACCAACTAAACATAAAATAGGGCCTTTAAGCTTTTTCACTCTTTGTTGAACTGCAAGGTATTCGACTATACGTTCTTTCACTTTCTCAAGCCCGTAATGGTCGTTATCCAATACTGCTTCAGCTTTACCTAAGTCTCTCTTGACCGCACTTCGCTTGTGCCAAGGCACGTTAGTCAGCCAATCAATATAACTGCGAACCACCGTTGCCTCAGCAGACATTGGTGACATCATTTTTAGCTTTTGAAGCTCAGCTTTTGCTTTATCTTGAGCTTCCTCAGGCATTTTTGCCTCTTCAATTTTTTTACTAAGCGCTTCAAACTCGTCAGGTGTATTTTCGTCCAACTCGCCAAGCTCTTTTTGAATGGCCTTCATTTGCTCATTCAAGTAGTACTCACGCTGACTTTTTTCCATTTGCTTTTTGACGCGGGTGCGAATTTTCTTTTCGACTTGTAGCAAATCAATTTCGCCTTCCATCAACGCCATCAAATATTCAAGCCGCTCTATTACCGAGTTCATCTCAAGAACTTTCTGCTTTTCAACGAGTTTCAACTGCATATGCGCAGCCATGGTATCCGCCAACCTAGCGGCATCCTCGATGCCATTGAGCGACGTAAGCACTTCTGGCGGAATCTTTTTATTTAGTTTAACGTAACCTTCAAATTGCGATACAGCAGAGCGAATGAGTACCTCTTGTTCTGTTTCGTCTATTTGTTCAACATCTAGTACAGCAATATTACCCGTAAAAAAAGGTTCTTCACTCAGGTACTCTGTGATTTCACCTCGAACATTTCCTTCTACAAGCACCTTAACGGTGCCGTCAGGCAATTTAAGTAACTGAAGTATCGTGGCGACTGTACCGACACTAAAAATATCATTTTGCGCTGGCTCATCGATGCCAGCATCTTTTTGGGCGACTAAAAATATTTGTTTGTCGTTTTCCATTGCCGATTCTAAACACTGAATCGATTTTTCGCGTCCAACAAAAAGGGGGATTACCATATGCGGATAGACGACGACATCGCGCAAGGCCAATACTGGCATGGTTCTGAGATTTGTTTGCTCAGTGGTCATAATTCTCTCTTGTCACTACTGTATGGTGTTGTATATGGGGATGGGCTGTCAAAGTTCAAATCATAATTACAATAAGTTTGAATCTTTTGTAAATCTGAAAATGATAAAAAAAGGCCTATACAGGCCTTTTTTTATTCTGAAGCTGCTTTCTTTTCGTTGCTGTTATCAAATATTAGTAAAGGCTTTGATTCACCTTTTATCACGGTTTCGTCGATTACCACCTTACTTACATCAGGTGAAGACGGCAACTCGTACATCGTATCCAATAGCACAGCTTCGACAATTGAACGCAAACCACGCGCACCTGTTTTGCGACTCATGGCCTTTGCGGCAATCGCATGTAGGGCATCATCTCTAAATTCCAACTCAGTTTCTTCTAAGGCAAACAATGCGCCATACTGCTTAGTAATGGCATTTTTTGGTTCAGTAAGTATTTGAATCAATGCCTCTTCATTTAGCTCTTCTAGGCTTGTCACAACAGGAAGACGCCCTATAAATTCTGGTATCAAGCCGTACTTAACCAAGTCTTCTGGTTCGACTTCTTTGAATAATTCACCAACGGCCTTAGCATCTGACTTCACTTTGACGTCTGCACCAAAACCTATTCCAGTATTTTTAGCTGCGCGTTGCTCAATCACCTTGTCTAAGCCTGCAAACGCTCCACCACAGATGAACAGTATCTTGGATGTATCAACTTGCAAAAACTCTTGTTGAGGATGCTTTCTGCCCCCTTGAGGTGGTACAGAAGCAATAGTACCTTCGATTAGTTTGAGTAATGCTTGCTGAACGCCTTCACCAGATACATCACGCGTAATTGATGGGTTGTCTGATTTACGCGAAATTTTATCTATTTCATCAATATAAACAATGCCGCGTTGCGCTTTTTCGGGATCGTAATCGCACTTCTGTAATAGTTTTTGAATGATATTTTCTACATCTTCACCCACATAACCCGCTTCGGTTAACGTGGTTGCATCTGCCATTGTAAAAGGAACATCAAGCAAACGTGCCAAGGTTTCGGCTAACAGTGTTTTACCACTCCCTGTTGGACCAATTAGCAAAATATTGCTTTTACCCAACTCTACGCCTTCATGAACATCGTTATTTCTCAAACGCTTATAGTGATTATATACAGCGACCGCTAGCACTTTTTTAGCGTGTTCTTGACCGATCACGTAATCGTCTAGGTGAGCATGAATCTCAGCCGGTGTTGGCAAAGCATCAGATTTTTGCTTAGGAGATATTTCCTTTATTTCTTCGCGTATAATATCGTTGCATAACTCGACGCATTCATCACAAATAAAAACGCTTGGTCCCGCGATTAGCTTTCTGACTTCGTGCTGACTTTTGCCACAAAACGAGCAGTACAATAATTTATTGTCGCCATCTTTATCATGGTCATCACTCATATAAATGCCTTTTATTACTTATCTAAAACTTGGGCGGACTGTTAAATACTACTCAAATACCGCCACTCACATACTGCTAGAGACTACTTGGCGTCTGGTCTAGTCGTCATTACACTGTCTATCAAGCCATAATCTGCGGCTTCCTGCGCACTTAAGAAGTTATCACGATCTGTATCTTGTGCAACCTTTTCATACTCTTGTCCAGTATGCTCAGCCATTAGTCTATTTAATTTCTCTTTAATAGACAGGATTTCTTTAGCATGAATTTCAAAGTCTGACGCTTGCCCTTGAAAACCACCTAAGGGCTGATGAATCATGACTCTAGAATTTGGTAAACAATAACGTTTTCCCTTAGCCCCCGCGGATAATAAGAACGCGCCCATACTCGCTGCCTGGCCAATACACACAGTGCTCACGTCAGGCTTAATGAAATTCATGGTATCGTAAATTGACATGCCGGCTGTGACTGAGCCGCCCGGAGAATTAATGTAAAGAAAAATGTCTTTTTCTGGATTTTCAGCTTCTAAAAATAACATCTGAGCGACGATAAGATTAGCCATGTGGTCTTCAACCTGACCCACAAGAAATATTACGTTCTCTTTTAATAAACGCGAATAAATATCAAATGAGCGTTCGCCACGAGCGGTTTGCTCAATAACCATTGGCACAAGTGCGTTCGATGGATCCATCATATTATTTGTCATAGTTTTTTATAATAGCCTTGATAAAAAAAATGCCCGGATAGTCCGAGCATTTAATCAGTTGAATGACGGTTAAGTCAAATAATTGTAGCGTATATTAAGCGGTTTTATTCATGATTTCGTCAAAAGGTTTTTCAACTTCTGTCACTTTCGCTTTGCTAACAACAACTTCAATTGCTTGCTCTTCAAGTGCGAGATTTTGCATCTGCTGCATTAGTTCGTTGTTACCTTTATAATAATCGATAACTTCCTGAGGATCTTCGTACGCTGATGCAGCTGTTTCGATCAATGTATCGACCTTATCTTGGTCAGCTTTAAGTTCTTCTGTTTTGATGATCTCTCCTAACAGAAGTCCAACGCTTACGCGACGCTTGGCGTTGTCCTGGAACAAGTCAGCTGGAAGTTCCGGCATCGCAGCTGTTTGGCCTTGTTGCTCGAAACGTTGCTTGGCTTGATCGCGAAGTACATTAATTTCTTGGTCGATAAGTCCTTGCGGTACTTCTATATCATTCTTTTCAATCAAGCCTGCAATCACTGCTTCTTTAAGCTGTGACTTAAGTGTTTGATCTAATTCTCGCTGCATGTTTTTCTTAACTTCAGCTTTTAACGCGTCAACACCACCTTCTTGCACGCCAAATAACACTGCAAACTCGTCGTTGAGTTTAGGAAGGCTTAGGCCCTCTACGTTCTTAACTGTGATGTTAAATACGGCATCTTTGCCCTTCAGTGCTTCAGCATGGTAATCCTCTGGGAATGTTACCTCAGCAGTTACTTCTTCGCCTTTCTTAGCGCCGACCAGTGGCTTTTCAAAACCTGGGATCATACGACCTTTCCCAAGTTCAAGTGGGAAGTCTTCAGCTTTGCCGCCATCAAACTCTTCGCCATCAATGGTGCCGATAAAATCGATTACTACTTTATCGTCTTTCTTAGCTTTGCGCTTAACGTCTTTCCATGTTGCATGTTGCTTTTGAAGCGTTTCCATCATGTTGTCTAGGTCTTTGTCAGTAATTTCTACTACTGCTTTTTCGATCTCTAGCTCTTCAACACCTTTAACTTCGACTTCTGGGTAAACTTCGAAGGTTGCTACGAACTCTAGGTCTTCACCATCGACATCTTTTGTTAAATCAAAAGTAGGCATACCCGCCGGTGTGATTTGCTCTTTCATGATTGCCTCATAAAAGTTGCGTTGCATCACGTCGCCAGCCACTTCTTGACGAACAGCTGCACCGAAACGCTTTTTGATTACGCTTACTGGCACTTTCCCTGGGCGAAATCCGTTAATACGCTGTGTTTTAGCTAACTGTTGTAAACGTTGTTTCACGGCTGAATCTACAGAATCTGCAGAAACGGTAATAGTAAGACGGCGTTCTAAACCTTGAGTCGTCTCGACTGACACTTGCATTGTTCTACCTCAACTTGCGCTTTCGTGCGCTTTTTCGTGATTCAATTATTGGGCGGTAAACCTGAATAATTGGGGGATGCGACGTTATGATTCGTCACTCTTGATTAAAATTGGACGCGGAATTATACAGAGAGGGGGGTATTGAGTCGATAGCTTGCGTGCATTTATTTGTGTCTTTTTTGTGAATATTTGCTTTGTTTGCGTTTGTGATTGAATTTTTACGGTTAATTGGTTTGTTTTTTTGCCCTAAACGCGAATAACCAACGAAGAAACGTCATTCCCAACTCGATTGGGAACCTCGTGAAAGCAGCTCATTGCTCAATACAACTTTGCAACTTTGCAACTTTAACATTTGTGACACCCTTTGTTCAGCATTGCATCAAAAGCTTTCGGAAGGGGAGCTACCCCAATGTTATCAGGATCGCCCAAGCGCACATCCATGTGCGGGCTCGAAGCACTTCATCCTTGAAGTACACGCCTGATAACATTGGGGTAGCTCCCCTTCCTTCGCTTTTGAGAGTTTGGCTTTGTTTCTTCGATGCTTTTTATAAATGGAAAAGGGCCTATCTGGTAAAAGCTGAATATTACTTACGGAGTGCTTATGCGATGTTTAAGATTTCAGGGTTCCAAGGAGGTTACCACTTTCGTGGTAATGACGTTTCTTCGCATTAACCACGTTTGTGCATTAATGGTAGTTAGATTTTCAAGTAGCAAGCTCAATCAAACTAAAGAGCCCACATCACCAAAGAACATTCAGCGCACCAGATGAGCCCTTTCCCATTCATAAAATTTGTGCCGCAAGGACGCGGCACCAAAGCGGCATGGATGCCCTCGTGCGGTTTTATGAATGGGAAAGGGCTCATCTGGTAAAAGCTGAATATTGCTTACGGAGTGCTTATGCGATAGTTTGAAGATTAAGGGGCTCCAAGGAGGTTACCACTTTCGTGGTAATGACGTTTCTTCGTGATGAATTTTTTTTAAAAAGCTTGATCAATCTAGCTATTAAATAGACTCAAAAACTACTTTTAAACCAAGACCAAATACCCAATGAATGGTTAGGAAACAAATCTATCCCAAGCGCTGATTTTAATAGATACAAGGCTAACAGGCCGACGAGTAAGCTAAACGTTAGGAACGAAGAAACTGCGATTGCTTTTGCGAACAGTGAAATCTGCCTTTCTCTTCTTGATAGTTCACGACGGTTTCGTCCAACGAGTATCACAAAGTAGTAGCGCCAACGCCATAACTTGAATGTACCTCTGACATCGACTGGGTGCCTACCCCATTTGTTGTTAGCGCCAAACGCAATGCGTAATGCGTCTATCTGTTCAGGGGTGAATGATGCTTGAGTATCTTTTGGTAGGCGTTTAAAGAGGCCTTCTTTAAATGAATCTTGCAAAATTGTCTGCGCGGAAAGTGGGTATAAAGATGTTATCGGTAAGCAAGTATTTCTTTTGAATATGTTTTTATATCCGATCTATTCCCACTGTCATCTGCATGCAGGTGGCGATAACTCATGAACTGAATAACTGAAAAGAGAAAGCACAAATGGTCGGTGAGATAGGATTCGAACCTACGACCCCCTGGACCCAAACCAGGTGCGCTACCAAGCTGCGCCACTCACCGAAGATATTTGATTGCGTTTTAGAACTCAACGCTAATAGATGGTGCGGAAGGAGAGACTTGAACTCTCACGCCGTGAAGCACTGGAACCTAAATCCAGCGTGTCTACCAATTCCACCACTCCCGCATAACCAATGTGTTTTTGGTCTCACCTGACCTTGGACACTTACTGCTGTGGAAGCGGTAAGCGATTAACACGACTTGTAAAAAGTGGGGTGGACGATGGGGTTTGAACCCACGACCGCCGGAATCACAATCCGGAGCTCTACCAACTGAGCTACGCCCACCACTGATTACTTTTCACTTTGTCTTGCTTTAGCCTGCTTAGACTCGCATGGCGCGTCCGGCAGGATTCGAACCTGCGACCACCCGCTTAGAAGGCGGGTGCTCTATCCAGCTGAGCTACGGACGCTCATCGAATCAAAAAGCAAGTGGTCGGTGAGATAGGATTCGAACCTACGACCCCCTGGACCCAAACCAGGTGCGCTACCAAGCTGCGCCACTCACCGACTAAACCGTAATGACATTCACTGCCGTTACGGGTGGCGCATATTACCGACTTGCCCTAATCTCGTCAAACACTTTTTAGCATCAAATTAAGGTTTTTTTAAGCTGTTTAAAATACCACCTATTAAGTCACAATATTTAAGCATTCAGCACAATTTACTTATATTTACTTAAATGATTCGTGCAACCCAAAGCTCAAGAATATCTGTGGCTTTGTATTCTTTTATGATGTCTAAGCGTGTAAACTTACAGGTAGTTTGATTTCAACACCTTCAAGATAAATATTTATGACCGCGCAATTAATCGATGGCAAAAAGATTGCCAAATCTGTCCGTGCAAACGTAGCTCAATATGTCGAAACACTCGTAGATGCGAATAAACGATTACCCGGTTTAGCCGTTGTACTAGTGGGCAAAAATGAAGCATCTAAAGTTTACGTTGCTAACAAAACAAGAGCGTGTGATGAAGTTGGCTTTGTCTCTAAGTCATTTGAACTTCCAGCAGATGCAGATCAAGAAACGCTATTGTCTTTGGTTGATCAACTTAATAACGATAAAGAAATTGATGGTATTTTGGTACAACTTCCCCTACCAGCTGGCCTAAACTCTGAAGAGGTCCTAGAGCGCATTCACCCGCATAAAGATGTTGATGGATTCCACCCGTATAATATCGGGCGATTAGCGCAACGAATTCCTTCTTTACGCCCATGCACGCCAAAAGGCATCATGACGATGATTGAGTCAACTAAAAAGCCAATTAAAGGAATGGATGCCGTCATTGTCGGCGCATCAAATATTGTGGGCCGTCCGATGGGGCTTGAATTATTACTAGCGGGTTGCACCGTTACGACCTGCCACAAGTTCACTAAAAGCCTTAAGGAACATGTCTCGCGTGCTGATTTGTTGGTCGTGGCAGTTGGCAAACCTCATTTTATTCCAGGTAGTTGGATTAAACCAGGTGCAGTGGTTATCGATGTTGGTATCAATCGCTTAGAAGATGGCTCATTAACGGGCGATGTTGAATTTGAAACGGCCAAAGAGCGAGCAGATTGGATCACCCCTGTGCCCGGTGGAGTAGGACCAATGACGGTTGCTAGCCTTATAGAAAACACCTTAGAGGCTTACGTTAAATTCCATAGTTAAACAAAAGAGTTCGAAGATTGAAGAATCAATCAGATATGGCTAATGAAGTAATCGAAGCTCAAATGTGGAAGTGGATAGATGAGTTTATTATTCAAGAAAACATTTGCCCGTTTGCGAAGAAAGAACGAGCGTTATCGCGCATTCAATTACAGTGTTATTCGGCTAGCTCGGCGTTAAAAACATGTGATGTTTTACTAGAACAAATCGATAAAATGCACGAAGACACCGGTATCGAAACGAGTATTTTAATTGCCAAAGATCATTTAGAAGACTTTGACGAATACTTATTTCACCTTGATGAAGCAAACCGCTCTCTTGCACAAAACGGCCTTGAAGGACAATTTCAATTAGCCAGTTTTCACCCTGATTATTTGTTTGAAGGAGAACCTGAGGAGTCTTTGAGTCATTACAGTAATCGCGCTCCCTACCCTTGCTTTCACATAATTCGCGAAGAAAGTATCAGTCAAGCTTTAAAGTCGTTTGCTAATCCGGAAAACATTCCGGGGCGAAACATTAAGCACTGCGAGCGCCTTGGCAAGGATTTTTTTGATAAGCTATTGGACAAAGTCTAGGCTTAATAAGCCCAATTGGAGGATTATGTCTTTTCACCATCCGACAAAGCCTTAATATGAAGAATCCTTAATAAACTATGCCCACTAGCCCCTCACTTTCGACCACACCTTGTCCTCAAACAGCAAAATGGTGGCAGGACCGATTTAAAGAAAAGTTCTTAGAAGCAAAAAATAAATCTTCAAATATAGAACTCGTTTTATTGGGCGACTCTATCATGCATGCATGGGAAGCCGAGGGGTATGAAGAGTGGCAAAGACACTTCGCAGGTATAGAAACCTTAAATTTAGGATTTGCAGGTGACCGAACTGAACATGTGCTATGGCGTATTGAAAACGGAGCACTAGAGGGCATTTCACCTAAAATTATCGCTTTGTTAATTGGTACAAATAATATTGGTCATCGGGTTGAGAGTATCGATGAGACACTAAAAGGCATTATTTCAATAATTAATTTGGTAAATAAAAAAATCCCTAACGCAAAGGTGCTTTTATTTGCTGTATTTCCCAGAAGTAAACGCCCCTCTGCAAGACTTCGTCTTCGTGTGAATGACTTGAATAAAAGACTAGAGGAAACCGTTGAAGATACTGATGTATGCTATGTTGATTTAACGCATTTATTTTTGGATGAACACGGTATTTTGAATGAAGATGTGTCGCCTGACTATTTGCACTTATCTCGTCATCAATATAAAAAATGGGCTGAGTATATTCAGCCCATCATTGATAAGCATCTTTCTAATATCTAACTCACTTGAGGTGATTTTCTTCTTAAAAAGCGAAAACCCAACCACAATAACCCAACAAGCAAGAGAGGTGCAATTGCAATGTTTATCAGTTTTAATTTGTTACCAAGCGCATCGATATCTTTATCCAATTGAAACTGAACTTCACGCAAAGACTGCCGAATTTCAATACGCTTTTGATTAAATTCAGCGACTGCCTTTTCTTGCTCGGGTGACAAGGTAAATGCGTCTTCAGAGGCACTTTGCAACTCATTTAGCTGCTGTTCTGTTTGCGCTAACTCTTCCTCCAAACGCAACTGCTGTGCTCTAAACTTTTCTTCCGCAATCACCTCAAGTGCTTCAACCGTTGTGAACGGTCGCGCCAACTTACCGCGGCTTCTCACACCAATTAAGCCGTCGCTGCCGCTAAGATTTTCAGCCATATTGATGACAAGATCGCCATTGTTAGCAAAGGGAGTAAAAACCGTTTGACCAAAGAAATTGCTTTGCTGCACCCAGAATCGGTCAACAAACATATCTGCATCTGCAAATACGACTAAGTTAAGCTTGTCTGTCTCAGCAATATGAATTGATTCAATAGCTTGCTGTTCAGAAGAGTTGTCATCACTTTGCTCGTCGGTTAATTCAACCTCAACTGACTTTATAGGCTTTGAATCAAAATGAGATCTTGCCGCCCCAGAAACTCTAGCTGCTAATACGTAAGCTTTTTTTGCATTCTGGAATTCCTTAGCTAAGTTTTCTGGCTCTCGTGTCAACGCATAATCACTTGAAGCTAGCACGCCACTTTCGTTGGAACTTGATAACAGCGGTTCAAGTTCAAGTTGACTGTCCGGTGTCACGGATAATACACCAAATGATGCGCCGTTGATGCTTTCCAAGTCGGCCGTCGTCACATCATTTCGATTGATCTGTACAGGTCCCAAGCCTAAAAAGCCAAAATGACGAGTAACGCCGCCAGCAGAAGTACGAACATCAAGGCCTGTTAGCGCGTCTAACACCACATTTTTATCTTGAAGCGTCAAACCATAACTTTCTAGAAAGCTTATATCAGATGCATTTTCACCTATACCGCCCATCATACTCATTTGATCTGATTCAAAATGCGGATCGACAAAAAATAGACCTTTCCCACCCCCCATTAAAAATTGATCGATTTCGTAAAGTAGTTGTTCGTTTAAACCTTTTGGATGGACTAGCATTAGCAATTCCGTCTCTTCAGGTAACGCTTCTTCAAAACTATTGATAAGCGTGACATCAAAGAACTGACCTAATTGAGAGTAAATTACATTGGCAGGTGTAAACTGTCCCGTCATGGGATCTTGACCACCAGCAATAGGTAAATCAGCAACGACAGTTAGCTTTGTAGGTTCAGGAGAGCCTAATTGATAGATAAGCTTACTGATGTCATATTCTAAAAACGCTTCTTTACTTGGGTCAAAAAACGGAATGGTCATTGAAAACGTTTGTGACGAATCTTGAGTACCCCCCATCTCCTTCAGTCTTAACATTATCAATAAGGCGTCCTGCCAACCCGAAATAAGCTGTGCTCCCGCTGGCATCAACGGGCGCTGCGGTTAAACCCAAACTGGCAGCCTCATCTTCCTGAATTGAGAATGGCAATGGATCCACCACATTTAGTTTGATCTTTCCATTTGAGCTTACTTCATACTCTTTTAACAGACTCTCAACTTGGTCTGCGTAGTTACGCAATGAAGTCATACCCTTTGTCGCTTGATCGGAAAAATAAAGCGTCAATTCGATAGGTTGTTCGATATCGTTTATAACTGACAAGCTACCTTGAGATATCGAATAGACTTTGTTTTCTGTCAAGTCAACACGATAGCCCTTTAAAAAGCTATTATTCAATAATAGCGCGCCAATAAATAAGAAAATTAATAGAGTGATTGAAAGTGATTTTTTCATAGTATTTAACTCGCTTTTTTGCTTTCAATCGCAAGATAACCTGCGCTTAACCAAACCAAGATACTCAATACGTAATACACCACATCGTTTGCACTGATAATACCTTTTGCCATCGCATCATAATGCGTCAGAAAGCTCAAACTAGCGATGGTATCCAATACACCTATAGACACCCATGTTTGGAAGGCATCAAGAACAATATTCGTGCCAGACAACACCAACAAGAAACACATTACAATTGCAAGAATGAAGGCTATAACTTGATTTTTGGTTAGGGCTGACATACACATACCGACGGCTAAAAATGCCCCTGACATTAACCAACTCCCAAGATAGGCAGCCAAAATAATACCGTGGTCTGGCTGTCCTAAATAACTAACCGTTATCCACAATGGAAAAGTTAATAGCAAACAAAGTGCGAGGACTGCCCAAGCAGCTAGAAATTTACCCGCCATGATTTGCGCTGTGCTCAGCGGCAAGGTCATAAGAAATTCGATGCTGCCTGACTTGCGTTCTTCAGACCAGGTACGCATGGCTATCGCGGGTACCAAAAACAAGTAAAGCCAAGGGTGGAAGTTGAAGAATGGGAGTAAATCTGCTTGTCCACGCTCGAAGAAATTGCCCATCATAAATGTAAAAATACCCGACATAATCAAGAATATTGCTATAAATACATACGCAACTGGGGTTGCGAAGAAACTAACAAATTCGCGTTTAAAAATGATGCTGGTAGCACTCATGCTTTTTCCTCCTCAGTTGAAGCATTCGTTGCAGATGAATTGGCACTCGAACCTAAGTCAGCGTTAAATGTGTATTCTGCTGATGTGACCAATCTAAATACGTCTTCTAAATTGCCTTGTTCAGGATATATAGCGTCAACTGGTAGTTTAGTCTGTTGACAAAATTGGCTCAGCTTAGCGAGAATATTCGCTCCATTTTCAGGAAATACCGTTACCCTCCCCGTGTTTTTATCGTAATTTAAATCTGCTACCCCTTCTAATTCTAGCACGCCAGAAACATCGGCTGCGTAACTCAGCGAAAGTGTTACCGCATTATGCCATTTTGATTGTTGGCGCAGACTTTCAGGTGTGCCATCAAATTTCATCTCACCATTTGCAATAATGATGACGCGATTACAAACTGCAGTCACTTCTTCCATAATGTGCGTAGAAATAATGACTATTTTGTCTTTTGCTAAGTTTTGGATAAGTTTTCTAACTTGATGTTTTTGATTGGGATCTAGACCATCAGTTGGTTCATCTAAAATTAAAATTTCAGGATCATGGAGTATCGCCTGAGCAAGTCCAACTCGGCGCTTAAAACCTTTAGAAAGGGTCTCAATGGGCTTATTCAGTACCTCTTGCAAATCTACTTGAGCCACTACGTTATCGATCGATTGTTGTCGGTTAGACCGCTCGATTTTTCGTACTTTTGCAATGAAATACAAAAATTCATAAACGGTCATATCTGCATAGGCGGGGGCCCCCTCGGGCAAATATCCCATTTTTCTTTGCACAGCTAAACGGCTTTTTTCTATGTCCAAATTAGAGACTAACACCTGCCCCGAAGAGAGCGATAAAAACCCCGTTAGCATTTTCATAGTCGTTGATTTACCTGCTCCGTTCGGGCCTAAGAAACCAACGACATCGCCTCGTTCAATTTTAAAACTCAGGTCTTTAACGGCATGATGTCGATCAAAAAACTTGTTTAATTTGTTAACACTTATCATTACAGATCCTTTTAATAATAAATCCGAACTTCTGTCTTTTATTAGTAGATGATTGTGAATAAGTTCAAACTGACAAAAGAGTTAATCATTTCGCAAACACGTTTGGATATTGTGCTTTTTATGCTAATTTCAAGCATATAAACTTGATATTCCACGACAAACACGCACAAAGAATGACTGCTTATCAATTATCTCCAATCGCATGGATAGACACTCCATTTAATGAAAAGTTTGGTATTCCTAGACAGTCTATCGGATTGAGTCAGGCTCGCGGCAAACTGAGGTTTCGTGAAGACATAAACGTGGTTAATGCGTGTCGTGGACTTGAAAAGTTCTCACATCTTTGGCTGAGTTTTGTTTTTCATCAGCATCACAATAAAAAATGGAGCGATACTGTGCGGCCTCCCAGACTCGGTGGAAATGAACGAGTCGGTGTATTTGCTTCAAGAGCCACTCACCGCCCAAACCCACTCGGCTTATCACTTGTTAAGAATGAAGGATTAAATACACTCAATGAATTAATAGTCAGTGGTGTCGATTTACTCAATAACACGCCTATTCTTGATATCAAACCTTATTTGGATTACGCAGACTGTGCGAAGGATGCTATTTGCGGATATGCTCCATCAAGACCCAGTGATTTAAAGCTTGTTAGTTTTAGTCAGTCTGCGAATCACCAAATTAAAAAAATTAACCAAACTCAAACTGATTTCAAAGCATTACTGGTATCGATACTTGAACAAGACCCCCGACCTGCTTACAAGCAAGACCTAAAAAATGATCCCAAGCAATACCATATCACTCTTTATCAATGGGATATATTATGGTGGGTGCGCGATACAGGTATTATTGTGAAAAGTATTACACTCAGTTAAGACTTGATTTTACTTGTGCTCACGCAAGCGATTGATAGAATACGCGGTAATTATTTTAACAAACAAATTCTTCTACTTAAGGCTCAACTTAAGTCGCTGATTTATATAAATATAGGCCACTAGAATCTATCATGCGCACGTCTCAATATTTACTTGCCACTCAAAAAGAAACACCAGCGGAAGCAGAGGTCATTAGCCATCAACTTATGTTGCGCGCCGGCTTAGTTAGAAAATTGGCATCGGGTTTGTACAATTGGTTGCCAACTGGTTTGCGCGTGGTAAACAAAGTCGCGGCAATTGTGCGTGATGAAATGAATAAGGCAGGAGCGATTGAAGTATCAATGCCCGTAGTACAACCTGCTGATTTGTGGGAAGAATCAGGCCGTTGGGAAGACTATGGCCCAGAACTATTGCGCATAAAAGACCGACACGAACGAGACTTTGTACTTGGCCCTACACATGAAGAAGTTATTACTGATTTAGTGAAAAACGAAGTGAGTAGTTACAAACAGTTACCCTTAAATTTGTACCAAATCCAAACGAAGTTTCGCGATGAAGTACGCCCTCGTTTTGGCATTATGAGAAGCCGCGAGTTCATTATGAAAGACGCTTATTCTTTCCATACTGATATGACATCATTACAAGCGACTTACGACACTATGCATCAAGCGTATTGTAATATTTTTGAGCGTATTGGTTTAGCATATCGCCCTGTCATTGCAGATAGTGGAAGTATTGGCGGTGCTGTTTCTCACGAATTTCACGTATTAGCAGAATCAGGTGAAGATGATATCGCTCACTCTGACCAATCTGATTACGCAGCAAACGTTGAGCTCGCAGAAGCTCTTCCACTTCCAGGCAATGGCGGCGAGCAAGCTGAACTTACAGTTATTGACACACCGAATACTAAAACTATCGATGCGATGGTTAAGCTACTTAATTGTGATATTAAACAGTCTGTTAAGACTCTTTTTGTAAAAGCATCTGAAGATGCGCAGTCTGAACTCGTGGCTTTGGTATTGCGAGGTGACCACCAGTTGAATGAGATAAAAGCGGAAAAACATTCATTAGTAGCCTCTCCACTGCAAATGGCCGATGAAGCTGAAGTAAAAACCCTACTAAACTGTGGTTTTGGCTCGCTAGGGCCGGTTAATTTAGATGTGCCAATTTTGGTCGATCGCAGTGCTAAGACTGTAACTAACTTTATATGTGGCGCTAACATTGAAGAAAAACACTATACGGGTGCAAATTGGGATCGCGACGTCAAAAACTATGAAGTGCTCGATTTGAGAAACGTCGTCGAAGGCGATCCGTCTCCAGATGGAAAAGGCGTACTGAACATTACAAAAGGTATTGAAGTAGGTCATATCTTTCAACTTGGTGACAAGTACTCCAAAGCAATGAATTGTGGTGTGCTAACCGAATCTGGAAAGCATCAAGTATTACAGATGGGATGCTACGGTATTGGTGTGACCCGAATTGTTGCGGCAGCAATCGAACAAAACCATGATAAATTTGGTATTAAGTGGCCGGACAGTATTGCGCCTTTTAAGCTTGCGATCATACCCATGAATATGCACAAATCACATCGCATCATGGAGGTAGCGGAAAAGTTATATGCTGATTTAATAGCAGCGGGTGTTGAAGTATTGTTCGATGATAGAAAGGAGCGTCCCGGCGTTATGTTTAACGATATGGAGTTAGTGGGTATACCTCATAGTATCGTGATTGGCGAGCGCAACCTAGACAACAACCAAGTAGAGTACAAATCAAGACAAAGCGGTGAAAAAACCTTACTTGATATTGACGCGGTTTTGGAACATATCTCATCACTATGAAAATAACGTTTTGCGGTGTGAGGGGATCAATTCCCTCCCCCGGCAAAGAGTTCATAAAATATGGCGGGAACACTGCCTGTATTCATATAGACGCTGATGATAAAGACATTATCTTAGACTCGGGAACTGGGATTCGCGCACTAGGGGCCCGTCTAATCAAAAAAACCACTCCGATTCATTTGTTACTTAGTCACAACCACTGGGACCACATTCAAGGCTTTCCGTTTTTTGCGCCTATTTTTCAATCACAACGAGAAATAAATATATATCCCGGACTAACTGAACTAGAAGAGCCTGAAGCAATTTTAAATCAAATGACCGGTAGTCTATTTCCTGTTCATCGAGATATGCTAACAGCAGAGATCAGAGTTCATAATTTGGCCAGCAGTATCACCGAATGGGAAATCGGGTCGGTACATATCAAGCGTTTAAGAATGAATCACCCCGGTGGTGGCAGTAGCTACCGAATTGAAGCAAACGGCAAATCCCTTGTTTATATTACTGATAACGAACTCTATCCCCCTTATACAAAAGCAACTGACTTTTTAGATTTTGTCGCTTTTGCCAAAGGCGCAGACTTGCTAGTTCATGATGCGCAGTATTTAGTAAGCGATATGCCTGCCAAGTCGGGCTGGGGGCATTCGGTTGCGGAAGAAGCGGTAAAACTTGCAATGGCTTGCAACGCAAAACAATTGGCACTGTATAGTCATGACCCGACTCGCACAGATACAGACATAGATGAGATCATTGAGCACAGTCAGTTGATTACTGAATTAGGCGGCGCAGAATTAACCTGCTTCGCTGCAGAAGAAAATCAGGTCTTGGTCTTAGCTTAGCTGGGTAACTTTGCTGTTTGGTACTCACAGGATTCTAAGGATAATTAATGAAAATAAAAAATGGATACTTTTCAAAAAGCGTATTGGCTTGGCTATATTTGATTACTTCGTTTTCGGCCGTATCCCAAAGCCATTCAAATGAAACATCGAGTCAAACGAAGCAGGTCGAAGATACGAAATCACTCCCACAAGTGTTACTAGAGCAAGTGGAGCAAACTGTTGAACAGGCGAGTGATGAAATACAAACCACTGATTCAGTATTGGATAATCGCGCTAAGCAGAACCTCTCTGCCAAAAGTAACCCATTTGTTATTTCACAATATAGACAAAACTACCTGTTGCCTATTACGTTCGTCAAAGACCCGAACCCGCTAAGTGTTGATGGCTTAACTGAAGAAAACGTCGACAACTTTGAGGCTAAATATCAAGTTAGCGTGAACCTTCCCATATATATAGAGGATGAAAGCGCAAGCGGTTTGTACTTTGGCTTGACCCTAAGGTCTTTTTGGCAGGTATACAACAGTGACGTGTCAAAGCCATTTAGAGAAAATATTTACGAACCAGAAGTATACTATCAATGGAATGCAGATTGGGACTTATTCGGTTATCGTTTTAATCAAGCTCACATCGGATTTAATCATCAATCAAATGGTCAAGATGGTTTGAAGTCTCGTAGTTGGAACCGTATTTATGCGTCTTTTATTTTTAGTGATGTCAATTCGCTCTATTATTTTAAGACTTGGTATCGCGTGCCTGAAGATGAGAAAGAGTTTTTATTAGATCCAGAAGGTGATGACAACCCCGACATCAATGATTTCGTTGGCAGAGCAGAGTTTGGTTATGCGTTCAATATGGGTGACTTTAGGCTTTTATCTCTGTTGAGAAACAATTTATCAACCAGTAGTAATCGAGGCAGTATTGAATTCAACCTAACGTATCCAATTAATGATCGCTACGAATGGCTATTACAATATTTCAATGGTTACGGCGACTCACTCATTGACTACAACCGCCACCAACAACGCATTGGTTTAGGAATTCAACTAAGGTTTCTATAAATGAACAAAGCAAGTAAAGTCAGTATTGGATTGGTTAACCCAAAGTCCGCTAGCAATGTTGCGAGTATTCTTCGTGCAGCGGGTTGTTATGGTGTCAGTTCAGTTTTTTATACTGGGCAACGATTTGGCTATGCCAAAGGCTTTAACGCTGACACTAGGCGCATGAGAGAGGTTATTCCGACAGTAGGAGTTGATGATTTACTGGCGTTCAAACCCGAAGGAGCAACAGTAGTGTCCGTAGAGTTAGTTGAAGGGGCCATCCCGCTACCTGCTTTTGAGCACCCTGACAATGCTTATTATATTCTTGGGCCTGAAGATGCGTCAGTTCCGGTCGATATTGTTGAGCAAAGCGAGCATGTGGTTTATATACCCACGTTCAACAGCATGAACCTGGGCGCAACGGCGAATGTCGTATTATATGATCGTTTGGCAAAAAGTGAGTATGACCGGAGTAAAGCGCTTATTAGAGATAGTAGAGACAATAACAACAATATAAAGTTGTAAACGTTAATGTAAAACACTTAACTCAACACGATTTCTCCCTAATTCTTTACCTTTGTATAAGGCTTCGTCCGCTCTTTTTAAACAACTTTCAATAGTTTCACTGCGCCCACACTGTGCGATACCTAAGGTAATCGTTACTGTACTTTTTATTTCTTCGCTGAGTATTTGTTCTACCTGAGATCGAAGTTTTTCGGCAACCACACTAGCCCCGTCAATTTCGGTATTGGGCATCAATAACAAAAACTCTTCACCGCCCCAACGACCGACCAGATCTTGTTCTCTAATAACGCTTTTCATCAGGCGCCCTCCCGACTCCAACACTAGGTCGCCAACATCATGACCTAATGCATCGTTTAGTTTTTTAAAGTGATCAAAGTCAATCAGAATTAAACAAAACGCTTGGCCAGAACGACTAAGTGTTTTTTTCGCTTGTTCAATGTGCACCATTAAACCCCGCCGATTGGGAAGCAGAGTGAGTGGGTCTTCATTCGCAAGAGTTTCAAGACGTGCGTTCGCTTGCGCCAACGCTGTCGTTCTCTCTTTTACCTGCTCCTCTAGAGAGTGACTGAGTTCTTCAAGTGATTTATTTTTATTAGCAAGCGTCATACTCAACACTTTGTTTTCATCGCTTGCATTTATAAAGTAAAGGTACGTTAAGTAATTTTGACACATAATAAAGCCAACAAGCCCAAAACTAACTAACAATACAGTATCCAATATCCCCAAGCTTCTTAAGATATCGTTTAACATGGTTGCAAATAACAAGGTGGTACCAAACATCAGTAAATTGGCGTTGTCCCTTTTTCTGATGACCGCTTTGAGCAATCCCCAGAACACATAAAGCATCGCTGGAATAATAAATATTTGGTAGTAAAACATGGTTGAGCTGAACGTGCTTGGCGATGTAAAAAGCACGAACAAAGACAATGTGATACTCGCAATTGAGATCCATTTGACTACTGAACGATTGTATTCTTGCCTAAAACTAAAATAGAAATAACTCACTAAAATTGGCGTTGATGCATAAAAAGTTAGAAAATTGATTTTTACGTTAGTCTCAAACGCCAATTTGGCTATATTGGCCAAATGCAAAAGTTGACTGTCTTCTAATTCTCGCATAGCAAGCATTAAACAACTGATAGCAATTAATAATGGAAGTACATTTTCAGTTCTCAATGAGAATTGGATAAAGTTGAAGGCGGCAATAGTAAAAAAGATTGCCACAATAAACGTTGTTTTTAGCGTCTTACGGTACTGCTCTTCTTGAATCACATCTGGTGTACTTAATCTTAGTGCATGCCACATTCCTCCCCAGTAGAATTCATGATTAGACACTTGCACAGTAATCGTAAATTCTTCATCAGGTGGCTTAAAGTTAAAGATCCCAGGATTGTATTGAGACTTGGCGATATCGGGATCGGCAGAAACGATGCCACCTTCAGCGAGTAAATACTCGCCAATATATAGCCTGTATGCGGTTCCCATCGACGGTATTTTAATTGCCAAATGCTGATAAAGGCGATCTAACTTTATTCGTGTTCTGTACGTAGCGTAACCCTTACTGGGTAATTTCACCCCATCAAAAATTTGAGCTGTCCAGCTGTTAGGCGCATATAAAGTAGAAGGTTGTATGCTTTTTGACTCGGTGTACCCTTGGCTTGCATCAACTAGCGTATTCCAATAAAAATGCCAATCTCCTTCCAAGGGAATAGACTGTTCGCTTGCCAAATTAATCGTGCTGATATCAAGATGCCCAGCCTTAATCTTTGGTAATTGGTCGTCTCTTAAATCACTGTTTAATAATGACACAACCATTAAAAACACAAGGGCGAGCAAACCCATCAGTATCCAAACTGATAAGCGTGAAAATTTACCCAAGGTTGAGGCTCTGGCTTGAAGCCCCTTACTTATCGTTTGATTCTGTTGCATGTAACCATTATGAAAAACTACATTTAATAGATTAAACAATAACTTGGTATCGGCAAGGATATAGAATAGTTGAAGAACTACGTAACTTCATTTGAGCTATGGACTAACTAACATGAATGACTGGTGCTAAGGGGATTAACACCAGTGAGCTATTTGATATTAAAGAGCGAGTTTACTTACTCCCACTCAATGGTAGCCGGCGGTTTACCAGAAATATCGTAAACAACACGAGAAATGCCATCTACTTCATTAATAATACGATTTGAGACTTTACCTAAGAAATCGTAAGGCAAATGAGCCCAATGGGCGGTCATAAAGTCAATGGTTTCAACGGCTCTTAGGCTAACGACCCAATCGTATTTGCGCATATCGCCCATAACACCAACCGACTTAACGGGTAAAAAGACAGTAAAGGCTTGGCTGACCTTGTGATACAAATCTGCTGCATGTAATTCTTCGATAAAAATTGCATCGGCGCGACGCAGTAAATCACAGTACTCTTTTTTGATTTCGCCTAAGACTCTAACGCCTAAACCAGGTCCAGGGAAAGGATGGCGATATAGCATATCGTAAGGTAAGCCCAATTCAAGGCCGATGCGTCTGACTTCGTCTTTGAACAATTCACGTAGAGGTTCGACTAAACCTAAGTTCATATCATCTGGCAGACCACCTACATTGTGGTGCGACTTGATCACATGCGCTTTACCGGTATCAGACCCTGCCGATTCAATCACATCTGGGTAAATAGTGCCTTGTGCAAGCCATTTAGCGTTGACGAGTTTATGTGACTCTTCATCAAAGACTTTGACAAACTCACCGCCGATGATTTTGCGTTTTGCTTCAGGCTCTTCTTCACCCGCTAATGCGGCTAGAAAACGCTGTTCTGCTTCGACTTTGATGATGTTAAGGCCAAACTTATCGCCAAACATTTCCATCACTTGCTCACCTTCGTTAAGGCGTAACAAGCCATTATCAACAAATACACAAGTTAAGTTAGTGCCGATTGCTCGATGAAGTAACATGGCTGTTACTGAAGAATCAACACCACCCGATAAACCGAGAATCACTTCTTCGTCACCGACCTTTTCTTTGATACGCGCTATCGCATCTTCGATGATTGAAGATGGCGTCCATAAAGCATCAAGGCCACAAATCGTTAAACAAAAGTTTGATAATAATTCTAAGCCTTTTTTGGTGTGTGTTACTTCTGGATGAAACTGCACGCCGTAGAATTTTTTGTCTTCGTTAACCATGATTGCGTGAGGACAACTGGGTGTGGAGGCCACCGTCGTGAAGCCCTCTGGAATTTCGATAACTTTATCACCATGACTCATCCACACATCCAACAATGCATTGTTTTGCTCGTTAACAAGGTCTTGCAAGCCTTTAGTCAGTCGATTTTCGTCATTTACTTCAACCTGCGCGTAACCGAATTCACGAATATCAGAGCCTTGAACAGCACCACCCAACTGATGCGACATGGTTTGCATACCGTAGCAGATTCCCAAAACGGGTACATTGGCGTTAAATACATATTGAGGTGCTCGTGGTGAGCCAGCTTCGGTAACCGACTCTGGCCCGCCAGATAAAATAATACCGTCGGGATTGAAGTTGCGAATTTGCTGCTCAGTCACATCCCAAGCCCACAATTCACAATACACACCTAGTTCACGCACGCGACGCGCAATTAGCTGAGTGTATTGCGATCCAAAATCGAGAATGAGAATCTTTTGGCTATGAATATTCACTGACATGTTTTGAAGTTACCTATAAAAATTATGCAAAACCTACAAGTAGGTGCGCTGAACTAGCGACTTTAAAATTGATCAAGCTATTTTGAATCAACAAAATAGCTTGATTTAAACAATACACTGTTGTCGTTTTCGACCCCAAAATTAGCCTAAGCGGTAATTAGGCGCTTCTTTAGTAATGCTTACATCATGCACATGGCTTTCGCCCATACCCGCAGCAGTGACTTTGACAAATTGAGGTTTAGTGCGAAGCTCTTCAATTGTGGCGCAACCGGTCAGCCCCATTGCAGAGCGCAAACCGCCAAGCTGCTGATGAATGATATTTGCGATTGGGCCTTTATAGGCAACACGTCCTTCAATACCTTCAGGGACTAATTTTTCAGCGTTGCTGCTGTCTTGGAAGTAGCGATCAGAAGAACCATTGCTCTGGTTCATCGCACCAAGAGAGCCCATGCCGCGGTATGATTTGTAATAGCGACCTTGATATAACTCTACTTCACCCGGCGCTTCTTCTGTACCTGCGAGCATGCTGCCTACCATGACGCAACTCGCGCCCGCAGCTAACGCTTTAGCAACATCACCAGAGAAGCGAATACCGCCGTCAGCGATAACTGGCACATCCGTTTCTTTAAGCGCTTCAACAGCATCTGCGATAGCGGTGATTTGTGGTACACCACAACCTGTTACAATACGCGTTGTACAAATAGAGCCAGGACCAATTCCCACTTTAACAGCATCGACGCCTGCATCAGCTAGCGCTTTAGCACCTTCAGCAGTTGCGACATTACCGGCGATAAGTTGTAGATTTGGATACTTATCTCTTACTGCAGTAACTCTGTCGATAACACCTTGTGAGTGGCCATGCGAAGTATCAATGAGTAATACATCCACGCCCGCTGCTACTAGCAATTCGATGCGTTCATCTGTACCTGGGCCAACGCTGACTGCAGCGCCGACGCGAAGGCGACCTTTTTGGTCTTTACACGCATTGGGTTTACTTTTGGCTTTTTGGAAATCTTTTACTGTTATCAAGCCTTTGAGCTTAAACGCATCGTCTACCACTAAGATTTTTTCGATACGGTGCTCGTGCATTAAATCCATGACGATATCAGGGTTGGTATCTTCTTTCACCGTGACAAGTTTGTCTTTTGGTGTCATGACTTTGCTGATTGGTTGGTCTAGACGGTTTTCAAAACGAAGGTCGCGTCCAGTCACTAAGCCTATTAAGTTGTTTTCGCCATCAACGACTGGAAAGCCTGAATAGCCTAACTTTTTAGACAGGTGCTTGGTATCCCCTATTGTTGCATCTTTACTCACCGTAACAGGATCAGAAACGACACCGCTCTCGTACTTTTTAACTTCTAGTACATGTGCGGCTTGCTGCTCTGCTGTCATATTTTTATGGATAAAGCCAATACCGCCCTCTTGAGCAAGTGCAATAGCAAGTCTAGCCTCGGTAACAGTATCCATGGCAGCCGAAATAAAAGGCATGTTCAAGCCTACGCCGCGCGTCAACTTGGTCTTTAAGTCAGCAGTATGAGGTAAAACGGTCGAGTGACCAGGAACGAGTAAAACGTCATCAAACGTGAGCGCTTCTTTAGCGATTCGTAACATGCAAGTAACACCTAATGGGTAGTGGTTAATTGCGGCGCGATTATAGTATTTTTTAATATTTAGGTAAACTACAATTGCAGTGTATTTACTAATAAATGAGAAAAATGTTTAACGACTCTCCCAAACAAGCACAAATTGTCTCTGTCACTCGTCTTAATCGCCTTGCTCGCCAGATCTTAGAATCTGAAATTGGCCAAGTCTGGGTGAGTGGTGAAATTTCTAATTTTGTCGCTGCCGCATCTGGCCATTGGTACTTCACACTCAAAGATAACAAGGCTCAAGTAAAAACAGCCATGTTTAAAGGTTCAAACCGCTATTTGAAATTCAGACCCAAAGCGGGAGATAAAGTAGTGGTTAGGGCAAACCTCAGTATTTATGAAGCACGTGGGGACTATCAGTTAATTGCTGAGCATATGGAGCCTGAGGGACAAGGCCAGTTAAAGCAGGCTTATGAGGCCCTAAAAGCTCAACTTTCTCAAATGGGCATGTTTTCGGTTGACGATAAGCAGCCATTGCCGAAAACCATTACACGTGTTGGCTTGGTTACCTCGTCAACAGGCGCAGCGGTTCACGATATTCTAACTGTCATGGCGCGCCGAAACCCGAGTATAGAAGTTGTGATTTACCCGAGTTTAGTGCAAGGTGAGTTAGCTGCACGGAATATTGTTCAGCAGATTGAACTTGCTAATCAACGCAAGGAAGTAGATGTGTTAATCGTTGGGCGCGGTGGAGGTTCGCTAGAAGATCTGTGGGCGTTTAATGAAGAGCCCGTTGCTCATGCAATTTATAACTCTGCAATCCCGATTATTTCTGCGGTAGGCCATGAAGTCGATGTAACTATTGCTGATTATGTGGCTGATGTAAGAGCACCAACACCTTCTGCAGCAGCTGAGCTTGTCAGTCAGGATCAGGATGAAACAGGCAAGCAGTTGCTGAGCTTAAAAAACCGACTCAGCTACGCCATCAAAAATATTCTTCAACATCGCCACTCATTGGTCAGGCAAGTCAGTACGGCTCTAAGTATTAATCACCCACAAGCTAAAATCGTTCAAGCGCAGCAATCGGTCGACCGTCTAACGGGTGAATTAAATACGCTGATAAAAAGACGCATTCAAGATGCAAGCAATCAATTAAATACTCGCCATATTCAACTGCAAAACCAAACTCCTTTACGAGCCATCGCAGAGCATAAAAACCGCCTTTCGAGTTTGAGTGAACGTATTGTCAGGGCACAAAAAGATAAACTTGAAAGCAGTCAAGTTCGCTTAGCAAACTTGTCGCAGGTGATGAATTCAGTCAGCCCGCTCGCGACCTTGAGTAGAGGCTACAGCATTAGTTTTGCTGAAAAAGACATTGTAAAAAGTGTAAAACAACTAAATAACGACCAAATTTTAACCACGAAATTTCATGATGGTGAGGTCATTTCAAAAATAACTGCTGTAAAATCAAATTGATAAATAAAAAATAGCACTAAAGTGTCACTTTACTGTTAAATTTGTGTCAATTCTTTGACGTATTTGATAACATCTTTTAAAACATAATATTCGAATGGAGCCATTTTACACAGCATTCGCGTCATTAAACGACGCATTCCCCATTGTGTACGATGATGAAGTAAGGAAGCAGTATATGAACATTTTAAAAATCGCTCAGTCTTGTCGAACGCTAGTATTGGCCTCACTTTTTGGCTTCAGTGCTAGCGCATTATCTTCGAACTACTCCATTTACGCCGCCTACGTTAACGAAGAAATCGAAGACGCTTGTCTTAGTTTTGACAACTGTGAACTCAATCTTCTTGAACAAGCTCAATTCGAATCTATTATCGTCAGTTATCTTGATGAACAACAAAGGCTAACTGACGATGGTACTCCTGCTCATCTGTTAGCAACACTTCAAAGCGGTGAGTACGAGCTGTTAGCTGGATCTGCAAAATTTAATGCCGGTGATACTGATGTGAGCCAAATTGAATACACACTCAATTGGAGAGGCATTCCAATTTTTGAAATAACTACACTTCAAAATGGTTTGTCTTTAGAGGATGCGGTGCTAAGTAGTGTGAAAACGCTAGTTGAAGAAATCGAGGCACAGCATGTACTTCACCCTCAATTTCTATTTCAACAAGTTGAAGCCAGTGATTACTTCAACGAGCTTAGCATGCCAGAAAATGTTGCTGGATTTTACCGTCAGCAAATGCAGTTGCAACAAGACCCAACGCGCGGCACTTTAGTAAGGTATGAGCACGAGCAATTCCCAAGCGCTATTATTGATGTTTATGTTTATCCAATCGTAAAACATGACTATCAAGACAAGCAGCAAGAGCTAATGTACCTTGAGCTTTCGAAAGATCTTCAAGTCATTGAAGCTATATCGGAACATAGAGATATCCAGTCTATCAATATTGGTGAAATAAGCAGTATTGAGAATGGTATGGTGTTTGAGGTGCAAGCAGATGACGGCGTTGAAGAAATGTACACCTCGCAGTATATTTTTGTTCAAGAAGACAAATTCATAAAATTCAGTGCGAACATGCCTGCTCAATTCTCTGATGTAATGGTTCAAGAAGTGATGAGCAGCATTGCCGTGCCGCCACCTTCTGAGATTATGAATGCTTTTCGCGATGTTGACCGTGCATTTTCGACCACACCTGCACAAGAATATGCAGATGAGTCGAATACTGAAGATACAGCTGAAGTGGCTGTTACGGCAGCTTTGTGATTTGAATACCTAACTGAATAAAAGAAAAAACCTAGCAATTGCTAGGTTTTTTTTCTCTTTTTTATACCAAATTACTTTTTATGAAAAGTCATCAAACGCTTTCGTTTGCGCTCTTGAGCAAGTGTTAACTTGTTACGCTTGCCTTCAAACGGATTCGCGCCCTCTCTGAATTCAATCTTAATTGGCGTGCCCATCGTCTTAAGCGCTTTTCTATAATAATTCATCAGATAACGCTTATAAGAATCGGGTAAGTCAGAGACTTGGTTGCCGTGAATAACAATCACTGGTGGGTTGTATCCGCCCGCGTGGGCGTATTTCATTTTAACGCGTCTGCCTCTGATCAACGGGGGTTGATGGTCGTCTTGTGCCATCTCCATGATCTGAGTAAGCATTGAGGTGTTGATACGCTGAGTTGCTGAGTTATATGCTTCTTGAACAGATTCGAATAAGTGCCCAACGCCTGTGCCATGTAAGGCAGAGATAAAGTGTAGACGTGCAAAATCAACAAAACCTAGTCGACGGTCTAGTTCGCGTTTTATTTCGTCTTTGACGTATGAATCAAGGCCATCCCATTTATTGACAGCCAATACTAAAGAGCGCCCTGAATTAAGCACAAAGCCCAACAGACTTAAATCTTGGTCTGAAATACCTTCTCGCGCATCAATGATTAACAATACAACATTTGATTCTTCGATGGCTTGCAGGGTTTTTACAATAGAAAACTTCTCAATCGCTTCTGATACTTTTTTGCGTTTGCGCACACCCGCGGTATCAATCAAGATGTATTCACGTTCATCGCGCTCCATCGGTATATAAATACTATCGCGAGTAGTGCCGGGTTGATCGTAAACAACGACTCTATCTTCACCCAATATACGATTGGTCAGTGTTGATTTGCCGACATTAGGTTTACCGACGATTGCCAGCTTAATCGGTCGGCTTTGCAGGTCTTTTAGCTGCTGTTCGGCGTCTTGTTCTAAATCATCTTCTGGTTCGATAACTTCCATATCGGGGAAGTTTTCTGCAAGCGGTTCAAGCACGTGAGTCATTAATTGTGAGACACCGCGACCATGGGCTGCTGCGATTTGCAGTACTTCAGCAAATCCTAAACGATAAAAATCAGCTGCTTCGCTGTCCGCGTCGATACCATCGACTTTGTTGGCAACCAAAAACATCGCTTTGTCTTGTTTGCGCAAATGTTCAGCAATTCCGATATCTGCAGGTGTAAGACCAGCGCGTGCATCAACTAAAAACAACACGACATCCGCTTCGTCTATTGCAAGCAAAGACTGCTCGGCCATTGCTGCGTCTATGCCTTCTTCGTCTCCGGTTATTCCGCCTGTATCTACTACGATAAACTGTCGTTTTTCATAACTCGCTTGGCCGTACTTACGATCACGCGTTAGACCTGGATAATCTGCAACCAGCGCGTCTCTTGTATTGGTTAAACGGTTAAATAATGTAGATTTGCCAACATTGGGGCGCCCTACTAGTGCAACGACAGGTAACATAGTTATCCTTAAAATACTGTAAACGATACAAAGTGCACGAGAGATGTTGGCTCTGCACCTTGTCTGATCAAACTCAGGTTAGAGTATACTCGTTATTGAGTCTGATAAAAAAATAAAAACGCCAATGGCTAGCACCATTGGCGTTTTATACGAGTGCGGATAAACTAGTTAACGACCAATCGCCACTAATTCTCCATCCCTGGTTTGCACATAAATCATGTCCCCGTCAGCGACCGGTGCAGAAAATATAGCATCTTCTTCGTCGTCGCTTCCAACTGAATAGCGCGCGACTAACTTACCTTCGTCTTGTTCAAACCAGTGCAAAAAACCGTATTTGTCGCCTGCAACTATGTAATCACCACTAGGCGTTGCTTCAGTTAATGAACGACCGCGTAAAGCCGTATTTGACCATAACTCAACACCGTTTCGTCTGTCTACCGCATATAAGTTACTGTTGGTATCAACAACAAACAATGCATTACCTGCCAGCGTCAGGTTGCGATAAGATCCATATTCACGACTCCAAATCACGCGACCAGAACGAAGCTCGACTGCAGCAAGCGTACCATTGTAGGAAATAACATAAATGGTGCCGCCAAAGATAACAGGATAAGAATCCACATCGACGATACGCTCTAGCTCAGTGGCTCCAGTAGGAGAAGCAATCGGGGCTTCCCATGCAGTCAATCCTGACTCTAGAATACTGACTTGGAGTTTACCACCAGGTGTACCGACTAATGCACCGCCATTACTCGCGTTTGGTGCTGATACGCCACGAAGCGACAAAGGGGGCACATCAGATTGGTTGCTCCACAACTGCTTACCATCATCTGAATCTAAACCAATTAAGTTACCCGCCGATGTATTGACTACCACGATACCAGCATCAATGGCCGGTGCAGCTAATACTTCACCTGCAACCTTGCTCTTCCATTTTACCTCACCAGTTTCTTGGTTTAACGCAAAAACTTCACCGTTTTCTGTACCAAAAAATATCGTTTCGTATGCCGCTACTAAACCTCCTGAAATACGAGCGGAAGCCCCTCTGTTTTTAACAAACAACAGCGTTCTTATCATGCTCTGGCTAACATCTAGAGAAAAGTCTTGTTGCCACAAGCGCTTACCTGTTTTAGGCTCAAAAGCGGCTACAATACCGTCTCGGCTGGCAGCAAACACTTTCCCATATGCGACCGTAGGACGTAGTCTTGAAAAGTATTCATCTACACCATCACCAAGTGTAGTCCCCCACTCAGTCTTTGGTTCAAACTCGTTTAGCATGTCTGGCAGGCGGCGAACCTGAAGCTCTTCATCATCAGCAAACCAGTCAGATATAGTACTGCAGCCTGTCAACGACAGAGCAAAAAACACCGTGAGTAGTTTAGTCTTCACTCGAATCACCCACCACTTGAGTTGCCGCATATGCAAGGTTGCTCATTTTAATCGCGACGTCTCTATTATTTTCGTTATTTGTCAACACATTTGCATAGGCGATTTTGGCACTATCAAAGTCTTTTTGAGCAAGATAGATATCACCTTTGATTTCTTCAACTTGATCTTTGAATGAAGTATTTATCACACTATCCAAGGTTGTTAGAGCAACACTAAACTGCTCCCGAGCAGCTTGAACTCGAGCAAGCCTCAACTTAGCGAGATCCGAAATTGCATCACTTTTTGCTAAATTAATTGCGTCTTGTAAACTCGCTTGCGCTGCTTCCAAATCATCCGAAATGACCAGTTGTTGTGCTGCGATCAATGCGGCTAATGCAGCATACCCAGTGCCGTTATGCTCACTGATAAACGATTGAAGTTGAGTATTCGTTTGGGTTTCACCTGCAGAAACACTTTCAACGATTTTATTGTACGCGAATGAAGCTTGAGCTTTATTTTCAAGTTGAGCATCGTTGTAGTATCGCCATCCCCACAATCCACCTAAACCGATTACAGCACCCAAAATTATAGCCGTGCCGTTGGTCTTCCAGAACGCTTTGATGGCTTCGACTTGTTGTTCTTCTGTTTCGTACCTTTCCATTGAAATCCTCAATTTTGTAGCGCGAATTAATCGCTATTTACTCTTTAATTTTTGATGTTCATCAGAAAAAATCTGATTAAACTTATACCGCTAGCATACTACCCAGTGCTTCAATACTCATACTCTCCTGCTCTCTAGCTTCTCGGAGGTATTTAACACTTAGCATTCCGCTGTCAATTTCATCATCACCCAACAAAATAGCAATCGATGCACCAGACGCATCAGCCCGCTTCATTTGCTTTTTAAAATTTCCACCACCGCAGTGCATTTGTATTTTGTGTGCAGGTAACGCTGTTCTTAATTTTTCACAAATCGACATGACTGATGCCTGTGCCTTGTCGCCCAGTGCAGTCACGTAAATATCGGCACCTGGTTGTTCACTTACTTCTGGATTTATCGCTTCAATAAGTAACACCAGTCGCTCTATTCCCATGGCAAATCCAACTGATGGCGTTTCACTTCCACCTAGTTGACTGACAAGACCATCGTATCGCCCACCGGCGCATATTGTACCTTGAGCGCCTAGCAAATCAGTTACCCACTCAAAAACGGTGCGATTGTAGTAGTCCAATCCTCTTACTAAATTTGAGTTAACCTCATATTGGATACCCAATGCGTCTAATCGTTCACATATTATTGAAAAATGCGCTTTTGAGTCTTCATCTAGGTGGTCAATCAGCTTTGGCGCGTCAGCTATCGCGGCTTGAACTTGAGGGTTTTTGCTGTCTAATACACGCAAAGGGTTTGAACTTAAACGGCGCTGGCTATCTTCGTCGAGTTGCTCATAACGCGCTTTCAGGTATTCGACCAAGACTTCTTTATAAGCAGCTCGCGCTTCGCTTGAACCTAAAGAGTTAATCTGCAAGGTCACTTTGTCTGCAATACCAAAGGCTTTCCATAATCTCGCGCCTATCATGATCATTTCGACATCGATGTCTGGACCTGCGAGGCCATATACCTCAGCACCAAATTGATGGAATTGTCTGTACCGGCCTTTTTGTGGACGCTCATGCCTAAACATGGGCCCCATATACCACAAGCGCTGTTGTTGATTGTATAAGAGACCGTGTTGGATGCCCGCTCTTACCGCACACGCTGTGCCTTCAGGACGAAGCGTTAAACTGTCACCATTGCGATCATCAAAGGTGTACATTTCTTTTTCAACAATGTCGGTGACTTCCCCGATTGAACGTTTGAACAAATCGGTACTTTCAACAATAGGGGTGCGTATTTCTTGATAACCATAACTGGCGATAGTTTGCCTAAGGTGCTTTTCGACAAACTGCCATGCTGGTGTTTGTTTAGGCAGGCAATCGTTCATACCTCTAATCGCTTGAATATTTTTAGCCACTAATGTTCTCTTGTTTTTGTTTTGCGTGTGCAGTTAGGTCAAATCAGCGGAGTATTATAGTGACTTTACAGCTGTGGGTAAAATTAACTTGCAGGTTTTTTCGCGATTACGCTTCTTTGACCTCAATTCTATTTTTATCGTCTAGCATGGCAGCTTTTGCGCGAATCTTTTTCTCTAGTTGGTCAACTAAATCATCATTTGAAATACGTTCGCGTTGACGCTCGCCGTCGAGATAAAAACCAGACATATTTCGCGCACCTGTTAAACCTAAATCAGATACTTCTGCCTCACCCGGGCCGTTGACAACGCAACCGATGATCGACACATCCATTGGAGTAAGAATATCTTCGACGCGCTGTTCCAAAGCGTTAACAGTACCAATTACATCAAATTCTTGGCGTGAGCAGCTCGGGCAAGCGATAAAGTTGATGCCTCGTGAACGAATACGCAATGATTTTAAGATATCAAAGCCGACTTTGATTTCTTCGACTGGGTCGGCGGCAAGTGAAATCCGAATAGTATCGCCGATACCTTCAGCTAATAACATACCCAAGCCAACCGAACTCTTCACAGAACCAGAGCGTAAGCCCCCTGCTTCGGTGATCCCTAAATGCAAAGGTTGGTCTATTTGCTTGGCTAGCAAACGATATGAGCCCACTGCTAAAAACACATCTGATGCTTTAACGCTAACTTTGAATTGGTCAAAATTTAGCTTATCTAAAATATCGACATGGCGCATCGCTGATTCGACTAGGGCTTCAGCTGTTGGCTCTTTATATTTCTCTTGAATTTCTTTTTCGAGTGAACCGCCATTCACACCGATTCTGATAGGAATATTTTTATCTTTTGCACAATCCACAACAGCTTTAACACGCTCCATGTTGCCAATATTGCCTGGGTTAATTCGCAAGCAATCGACGCCATATTCAGCGACTTTCAAGGCAATGCGATAATCAAAATGAATATCGGCGACCAAAGGAATAGTGACTTGCTGTTTGATTTGCCTAAACGCTTCGGCAGCGTCCATTGTCGGCACAGAGACTCTGACAATGTCCCCACCAACATCTTGAATACGCTTGATCTGTGCCACAGTTGCGGCAACATCACAGGTATTAGTATTGGTCATCGATTGAACTGCGATGGGCGCACCATCACCAATGGGCACGTCACCTACATAAATACGTGTAGACTTGCGACGATTGATTGGAGACTCTGCAAACATTATTCACCTACTACTGGAAGTTTGAAATTAGCTGAGCGGCCTGCTGGATGAACTGTCATATCGACAGGCTGCCCACCAAAGTCGATTTCAACGTTTTGTGGCGCACCAAGGATCACTCTTATCGGTGGAATACCGCTGACCGTCATTATACGGCCTTTTTTCTTAACGCCATAGGCCATTGTTTCTTTGTTTACGTCTCGCACACTTACCCAACAATCATCTTTAAATGTAAATACGACATCGACTGTGCCGTCTGGGTTGATTTTGTAGCCTTCGTCGCTAATGATCGTTTCGGCGACAGCAGCTTCAGAATCATTGCTTTCAGGGGTAATAGCCTCAGCAACAGTAGCAAGGTCTTCAGTTTGAGTACTAACTTCATCAGCAATTGAGTCGCTTACCTCCTCTATTTCTGATGTGTCATTTGAGAGCTTATCTTCAGTTGCATCTACCGCATCTTGTACCGCACTCTGAGCAAGGTCTGCTTTCGCTTCGACTTGAGACTCAGCCTGCTCCGCTACGTTAGATACTGTGTCGTCAATCAAGTCTTCTTCGTCTAAAGTGACAACACTCGCGTCTGCATCTTCTTCAAAACTTGGGGTTTCGGTTGTGTCGCTTTGAGTCTCGGCATTCCTTGGCGTCGGTAACTGCGTGATTTCAGTTGTTTCGCCAACGTCAGATGATTCACCGCCTAAGTTCTTCACCTGTTCAACCACGCCAGAGCTAAATTCATCAAGACGAGTGCCTATTGATTTATCTGATTGTTGGAACCACCAAATAACCACCGACGCAACGACGAGGAAGATAACAAGGTAAGTGACCATCATCCAACGTTCATCGTGTGCCTCTTGAGCTACTCGCTGTGAAAAGCTTTGTAGTTTAGCGGGCGTCTTTTCATCACTGTGAAGTTGATCAAATTGTTCGAGCAAAGGGTCCGCAGGAATCCCTAACAATTTCGCATAAATTCTCACATAGCCTTTTGTGAAGGTGATCGACACACTTTTTTGATGCGTGTCCGACTCAATATCCTCAACATTGTTCAACCGCAAGTGCAAACGGTCGGCCACCTGCTGTTGAGTTAAGCCCATTGCCTCTCTGGCTTTGCGTAATTGCGTGCCGGGAGATTCCTGAGTTGGCGTGTCTGTGTGTACTGTTTCTTCTTTTAGGTCAGTTTTAGTGTCAGTCATTCTTATTTGGGTCCTTCACCCACAACTTCATGCCAATTCTAATCGAAGCGGGATCATCTAGATTGTTCCACTCCATCAATCGTTTCATCTTAACGTTATATCGAAGCGATATTCGATACAAGTTTTCTTTAGGTTTGACAATGTGATAATCGGTATTATTTGTTTCAGTCGTTATATTGTTTTCAGTTTTGCTACTCGATTGCACTACTTGTAACTTAGATGCGGTGCCGTTTATTTCCGTACTATTTTCCGTACTCTCGTCGCTATTCATTCCATTAGTATCTATTGTATTTTCAGCTTGCGCGAAGGGGGATAATGTTAGTGAAGCTTTGTCGCTGACAGCAGCCTGCTTAGAGCTAAGCTCACGTGCTTGCGGTTGATTTATCGTCAGTTCCTTACGCTGAATTTGTGCTACAGGCTGAAACTTGCCCATTTCTTGTATATACGTTTTAGTATGTTGGTGGCTGGGAAACATTGACTTTAACAACTCACCAAAACCTAGAGCGGCTTTAGTGTCCCTCATTCCTCTTGCAATCTGATATGAGAGAAAAAGAGATTCAGCAGTTACCGTAGCATTTCGCTCAAATTTCCAGAGTGTCTTTTTAGCGTCGGCGAATTGCTTTAGTTCAGTTTGCAGCTTAGCGAGCAAGAAAAGAGATTGAGGGCGTGTTGGTTGATGATTTAAGGCGCTTTGGAAGTAGTCTAAAGCATCATCTTTTAATCCTTGGCTCTGCGAACAAATCGCGAGATTTTCATAGGTTTCCGCTGTTGAGATATAGTTTTTACTATTGACTGCTTTTAAGAAAAATGACTTCGCATCTTCATATTTACTCTGCTTACACAAAAATGCGCCATAGCTGTTGAGAATATCCGCATTTTTCGGTGCGTAATCAATGGCTTGTTGATAAGATTCTTCTGCTAATTCAATTTCTTCGACTTGTTCATAGTAGTAAGCCATTGCGTAATGTGCATCAGCTGATCGTGGGGCAAATTCAAGTGCCTTATCTAGATTAAACTTTGCCTGAGTGAAATTACCATTTTGCAAGTAAGTAAGGCCAAGGCTAACTCGAGTCTTAGACGCTTCCTGAGCGTTAAAGCTTCCTGAACCAATTAATCTTTGTTCTGGTGTAGAGGACGAACAAGCAGATAAAAGCGAAATCGCAATTAATGCAACAATACCGAATTTCAACATGTGCAGCCTTTAAATAATGTCTTCTCTTATTATTAGTAAGACTCTCATTAATAACAAGAGTTTACATTATTATTCGTCAAAAATTCGTTAATTATTTACAGATGCTTTTTAGATTACTCCGCAACCTTGACTGAAATAGGTTGCCCTTTGAGTTGTTTTTTTAATAAACGCTTAGTTCTATCCACCACATCGCCTACTAATTGACCACATGCAGCGTCAATATCATCGCCGCGTGTTTTGCGTACAACTACGGTGATCCCATAACCCATTAAGACCTTAGCAAAGCGGTCAATTCTAGAGTTACTTGAACAAGTGTAAGGCGAACCCGGGTAAGGATTAAACGGGATCAAGTTTATTTTACAAGGCGTTTCTTTAAGTACTTTTGCGAGTTGGTGAGCTTGGTCGGTACTGTCATTAATATTATTGAGCATGACATACTCAACCGTTACTTTGCCTTGGTTGGCTCTAGACTTTGCCAAGTAGCGACGCACGCCAGCCAAAAATGTTTCTATATTGTACTTCTTATTGACCGGCACGATTTCATCGCGCAGCTCATCATCCGGCGCATGTAAGGAAATCGCCAATGCAACGTCAATTTGGTCACCCAACATATCTAGCGCAGGTACGACGCCAGAGGTGCTTAAGGTCACGCGTCTTTTCGATAAGCCAAAACCAAAATCATCAAGCATAATGCGCATTGCAGGCACGACGTTTTTAAGATTCAGCAGTGGCTCGCCCATGCCCATCATAACAACGTTGGTAATTGGTCGCTGCGAAGTATCTTTTGAAAGACCGATAAATGTCGCCACCCGCCAAACTTGACCAATAATTTCAGCGACCGATAGATTGCGGTTAAAGCCTTGTTGCGCCGTTGAACAAAAGGTGCACTCTAGGGCACAACCTACTTGCGAAGACACACATAAAGTTGCGCGGTCACTTTCTGGGATCCACACAGTTTCAACTTCTTGCCCACCTTCAAGCAGCAAAGCAAACTTAATTGTGCCGTCACTTGCTTGTTGATGTTGCGAAATCTGAGGCGCTTCAATCACGCAGTTGTTGATTAATTTTGCACGCAGATTTTTATTGAGATTAGTCATCTTCTCAAAATCCGATTCACCGGCTTGATAAATCCATTTCATGAGTTGATCAGCTCTAAACGGCTTTTCGTTTATCGAAGCGAAATACTCGCGTAAACCTTCGCGATCAAAGTTTAAAAGATTAACTTTTTTACTTTCACTAGTTTGTTGTATCTCGACGGCTGTCATGTGCGTGCCTCTGGTTTACTTAAGTCTACGGTGTCAATAAGTGCAAAAAGGGAGCCGAAGCTCCCTTTTTCAAATGCTTCGCTAAATTAACGAGTGCGTGGGCAAATTTCTTCATCAGAGAAGAAGTATGCGATTTCGCGAGCAGCTGATTCTGGTGCGTCAGAACCGTGTACTGCGTTTTCGTCAATTGAATCAGCGTAATCTGAACGCAAAGTGCCTGCAGCAGCGTCAGCTGGGTTTGTTGCACCCATGATTTCACGATTTTTAACAACAGCATTGTCGCCTTCTAACACTTGAACCATCACTGGACCAGATGTCATAAAAGAAACAAGTGCACCGAAAAATGGACGCTCTTTGTGCTCAGCATAAAAGCCTTCTGCTTGCTCTTTGCTCATGTGAACCATTTTAGACGCTACGATACGTAGACCTGCAGATTCAAAACGGTTGTAGATTGCACCAATCACATTTTTAGCAACTGCGTCTGGTTTGATGATAGAAAACGTACGCTCTAAAGCCATGTTAAATATTTCCATTTAAAGAGTTTAAAAAAATTTGCGCGATTATAAGGAAGATAGCGCTAAATTCCCACCACTTTTTAGCTTGCAAAGGTATGTACTGGAATAACTCGTGTACAGGCTTTCCTAAGCAACTCATTGCAAACGTTAAAATTAATGGTCTTCGCTTGCATGATTAATGGTGTACTTGGGTATTTCAACGACCAAGTCTTCATCTTTGATGATTGCTTGGCAGCCTAAGCGAGAGTCAGGCTCAAGTCCCCATGCTTTGTCTAATAAGTCATCTTCTAACTCATCAGATTCGTCTAGTGAATCAAAGCCTTCTCTGATAATGACGTGACATGTGGTACATGCACAGACTTTTTCACAGGCATGCTCGATGCCAATACCATTTTTTAAAGCAAGGTCGAGCACAGAAGTACCTTTGTCACCTTCTAAAACGGCACCACCTGGGCAAAGCTCTTCATGCGGTAAAAATATTACTTGTGGCATTTTTATTTCCTGTCGTTAAATGTCGTCAACCGACTGCCCAGATAAAGCTAATTGAATAGATTTATCCATGCGTCGTGCGGCAAAGTCTTGAGTAAGCTGGTCGACGTTTTCTATCGACTTTTTAATAGTTTCGGTATCTGCGTTTTGTGCATCTTGCGCAAGCTGATTAAGTGCGTCATCAATGACTTTTCTTTCGGCTTCGCTTAGTAGCTCGTTTCCGTCTTCTGCTAGCGCTGAATACATTGCTTCAAGCACTCGACTGGCTTCAACCTGTTGTTCTTTATGCATGCGCGCTTGCATATCTTGTTTCGCGTTTTGCATGCTCGATTTGAGCATTTCCATGATTTCAGTTTCTTCAAGTCCATATGAAGGTTTAACTTGAATTTCAGCTTGCACACCCGTCGATTTTTCCATCGCAGTCACGTTTAGTAGTCCATCTGCATCTACTTGAAAAGTCACGCGAATATGGGCAGCGCCTGCTGTCATGGGCGGAAGGCCTTGCAAGCTAAACTTGGCAAGAGAACGGCAATCATCCACCAGCTCGCGCTCGCCTTGAAGCACATGCACCATCATGGCCGTTTGACCATCTTTAAATGTGGTAAATTCTTGGGCTTTGGCAACCGGTATGGTGGTGTTGCGAGGGATAATTTTTTCAACAAGGCCGCCCATCGTTTCAAGGCCGAGCGACAATGGCAAGACATCCAACAACAGCATGTCGCTATCAGGATTATTACCGACCAAAATATCAGCTTGAATACCTGCGCCAACAGCGACCACTTTGTCTGGGTCAATTGAAGTTAACGGTGTTTTATTAAAAAACGCCGCGACTTTTTCTCTGACTACTGGCACGCGCGTTGAACCGCCAACCATGACGATATTGTTAACTTCATCAATTGTCACATCTGCATCCTTGAGCGTGCGCTTACAAGCCGCAATGGTGCTAGCGACTAAGGACTCAATGATTTGATTAAAGGTGTCTTTTGTGATGTTTAGATTTAGCTGCTGGCCGTCTGACAAATCGACTACAAATGCACTTGAGTCAGCATCAGTTAGATTTTGTTTTGTTTGTTTAGCTGCGTTCATCAGATCGCGGTGGTAACGCTTTTGAATCTCAATATCTAAATTGAGTTCGCGAATTACATACTCAACGAGCGCATGATCGAAATCATCGCCGCCTAAGGCAGAGTTGCCTCCTGTTGCTAGCACTTCAAACACACCTTTATTTAAGCGCAAAACTGAGATATCAAAGGTCCCGCCGCCTAAGTCATAAACACCAATCACACCTTCTTCTTTGCTATCTAAACCATATGCAATTGCCGCGGCAGTAGGCTCGTTTAGTAGGCGCAGTACGTTGATGCCAGCAAGTTGAGCCGCATCTTTTGTGCCTTGACGCTGAGCATCGTCGAAGTATGCGGGTACTGTTATGACAGCACCGGTTATTTCGTCAGCAAGACTGGCTTCTGCTCGTTCTTTTAAAGCACTTAATATTTGCGAAGACACTTGAACAGGATTAACGTCACCACCCGCTGTTTGAAATATTGGGTTTTGCGAATCTGCTTTAAACTGATAAGGAAGGTTTTGCCAATGTGCAGTAACGTCTTTAAGCGACCGTCCCATAAAGCGTTTTACTGACACAATGGTATTGACAGGGTCAGTATTAGAGGCGGCTAATGCTTTGCTTCCGACCACAACAGATTCTTTTGAATATTGCACAACAGAGGGAAGTAGGTGTTGCCCAAATTCATCAGCCAAGGTGTTTGCTTCACCACTTTTTACAGTCGAAACTAATGAATTTGTAGTGCCCAGATCGATACCCACACCTATCTTACGTTGATGAGGGGCTGCACTTTGTCCGGGTTCTGCTATTTGCAATAATGCCATTTAACTGGTTTACCTTTATGTTGCGCTTGATTAATGCTTGATTGAAAAAATGGTTCAGGCATCTAGCCCATCAAGCTTACTTTCAATTTCTGATTTAAACTTAAATAAAAACTTCATTTCTCTGAGTTTTTCAGCGGCTGTTTTGTTGTCTTCATCGGTTTGCGTCGCTAACAAGGCGGACAGTGCTTGCGTTTGAGCTTGGATATCATCATCGCTTTGTTTCGCTAATAATTGAAGACTCGCCACATCGTTTGCATCTTCAAGCGATTCTCGCCATTCCATTTGCTGCATCAAAAACTCGACATTACCGACGGTTTCTTGCTCACTCGCAAGCTCAAGCCCACGTAGCTGTAGCAAATGCTCGGCGCGTGCAATGGGCGACTTTAATACCGTATATGCATCGTTGACTTGTGCATTTTTTTGCATGGTAAGGCGCTTTTGCTGATCACTGGCATTTGCAAAACGGTCTGGGTGCGTCATTTTTTGCAAGGTTTGATAATTTTGCTTGAGCTTATCAAGGTCGACTTCAAACTGCTCTGGTAAGTTATACAATGAAAAATAATTCATTAATAAGCTCTTTTTTGCACATTAAAATAAAGAAAACATCGGGCTAATTGTAAAAAAACTGTTCGTAAGAATCCTTGCGAACAGTTTTAATTTAGCTGATGTGCGACCGTTTAAACGTTGAAACTTTCACCACAACCACATTCGCCGTTGGCGTTAGGGTTGTTAAACAAAAAACCTTCGTTTAGGCCTTCTTTGGCAAAGTCCAACTCGGTACCGTCTAAGTATACCAAGCTCTTACCGTCAATGATGATATTCACACCGTTGTCAGTGAACATTTCGTCGTCTTCATTGAGATCGTCAACAAACTCCAGTACGTAGGCTAAGCCCGAGCAGCCGGTTGTTTTTACACCTAAGCGAATACCCAACCCTGACCCGCGGTTTTCTAAAAATGACTTAGCCCGCTGAGCTGCTGAATCTGAAACTTTGATACCCACTTTTTAACTCTCCTATCTAACGACCAAAAGCTAGCGTTTACTTGTGCTTGCTTTTGTAGTCTTCAACTGCTGCTTTGATGGCATCTTCAGCCAAAATTGAGCAGTGAATCTTTACCGGTGGTAGCGCTAGTTCTTCGGCAATGTCAGTATTTTTAATAGACGTTGCTTCGTCGATCGATTTACCTTTCACCCACTCAGTGACCAAAGAGCTTGATGCGATAGCTGAACCACAACCGTATGTTTTAAACTTAGCGTCTTCAATAATGCCGTTTTCACCGACTTTTAATTGAAGCTTCATCACGTCACCACATGCAGGTGCGCCGACCATGCCAGTCGCTACGCTTGGATCATTTTTATCAAATCCGCCCACGTTTCTTGGGTTTTCGTAATGGTCGATTACTTTTTCGCTGTAAGCCATGTTATTTGCCTCGGTAAATATTCTATAAATTATAAACTGTTTGTTAGCTAAGTGCCGCTAATACATTCGTATTGATAAACTAGCTCCGCTCGCTTAATTAGTGCGCAGCCCACTCAACTGTGTCTAAATCGATGCCTTCTTTGTACATATCCCAAAGTGGTGACATTTCACGAAGTTTATCGATTGCATTGCGAATCACATTGATAACGTAGTCAATCTCGGCTTCTGTTGTAAATCGGCCAATACTAAAACGAATTGAGCTGTGTGCTAATTCGTCATTGAGGCCAAGTGCTCTAAGCACATAAGACGGCTCTAAACTTGCTGATGTACATGCAGAACCCGATGATACTGCCATGTCTTTAAGGGCCATAATCAATGACTCACCTTCAACGTAAGCAAAGCTGATGTTTAAGTTGTGCGCAACGCGGCTGTCCATATCGCCATTTAAGTAAACAGCTTCAATGTCTTTCACGCCATTCCAAAGCTTGTCACGCAACATTTTAACGCGCTCGTTTTCAGTCGCCATTTCTTCTTTAGCAAGTCTGAATGCCTCACCCATACCCACAATTTGGTGAGTTGCTAAGGTACCTGAACGCATGCCGCGCTCATGACCGCCGCCGTGGATTTGCGCTTCTATTCTAACGCGAGGTTTACGGCTGACATATAATGCGCCGATACCTTTTGGACCGTAAGTTTTGTGCGCAGAAAATGACATTAAATCAACCGGTAAGGCTTGAAGATCGATTGGCACCTTGCCTGTACTTTGCGCTGCATCAACGTGGAATAATACCTTACGTTCGCGGCATAGTTTGCCGATAGCTTCGATGTCTTGAATCACACCGATTTCGTTATTCACGTGCATGATGCTCACAAGCACAGTGTCATCACGCATTTCAGCTTCTAATTTAGCAAGATCTACCAAGCCATTTGGCTCTGGCATCATGTAAGTAACTTCAAACCCTTCGCGCTCAAGCTGACGCGTGGTGTCTAATACCGCTTTGTGCTCTGTTTTAAGCGTGATGATGTGCTTACCGCGTTTTTGGTAAAACGTTGCTGCGCCTTTTATAGCAAGGTTGTTTGATTCAGTCGCACCCGATGTGAATACTATTTCACGAGGGTCGGCATTAACTAGCTCGGCAATTTGATTACGCGCTATATCAACCGCTTCTTCTGCTACCCAACCAAATTTGTGCGAGCGTGATGCAGGATTTCCGAAATTGCCTTCATTGGTCAGGCATTCTTTCATTTTTTCTGCGACACGTGGGTCTACTGGTGTAGTAGAAGAATAATCTAAATAAATGGGTAATTGGATATCGCTCATTATTCGCTCCGATTAAAGCTGCATGCTTATTTCAATGTCGCTAATTAAATTCTTGGCGTTCAGTTTGCTATCATCTTGCCTGTCCGCTACTTCTTTTACTTCGTTTTGCTGCATAAGTTCAGCAATGGTGATGCCATTTAAAAATTGTGTGATTCGATCGCTCAAATCCTGCCACAGTGAATGCGTTAAGCAACGTTCACCACCTTGGCAATCTGACTGTCCTTGGCATCGAGTGGCGTCCACGGTTTCATCAACCGCTCTGATCACTTCTCCAATGGCTATTAACGAAGCATCTTTACCTAATTGGTATCCGCCGCCTGGGCCGCGCACACTGGAAACAAGTTCGCGTTTGCGCAATCTTGAAAATAACTGTTCGAGATAAGATAAAGATATTTCTTGTCGTTCAGAGATATCAGCAAGCGAAACAGGCCCACGACGAGAATGCAGCGCAACGTCTAACATTGCGGTAACAGCGTAGCGTCCTTTGGAAGTCAATTTCATCTAAACTATCACTCTACTGAACTAAAGATGCCGAGATTTTATATACTTGACTATTTTTGTCAAGTATATACCTGACTAAAATAGTAGGTTATTTGTAAATAGGTGGAAAAAGACGCTTAAGAGTACTAATTCCTCAGTTCTGCTCTCCGCATTGGCATACCATCGACATCTGCAAATACTTGTTTTAGGTCAATACTGCCATTTTCAAACTCATAAAATGACTTGGTGCCACCGTCCAAGCCAATCAAAATTGCTTTTTTATCGCCCATACGGGTTTTAAGGGCGGATGTATCTATATTTATAGCGTTAAAATGAGAGTTATTTGGCTGATAAATACTTGTTGTGTTCTCGCCAATTATAAAAACGAGCAGCTTTCGTTCATTTAGCTCGCTAGCATTTTGCGTTAGTTGAGATTTTAAAAGTGTATCATCGCTTTGTTTTCTAATTAGTAAAACGCGATATTCCCATTTCAATTCATTAAGCGTCGCCACTGATGAAGCCATTGCATCAATGGACATAACAGCTATCAGTATGAAAAAGTATTTGATTGATATGCGCATGCTTAAATATGTGGATCAAACGCTTCGACTTGCGCCTTTTTTAGGACTGGAGAGATCCCAGTATCAGCAAAATCAGCAACATTGAGCTTCGGAATAGACTCAGTGCACACATCGCCACCCAATAACTGAATGACTTTGCACATTTCTTCGACTTTACTGTCCATTTGATGGACGTGTTCTAGCATGATACCCAATGCATTCGCCACTGGGTCTGGGTTATCAACTGATACAGCATAAGCATCGAAGCCATATTGCTGCGCGATTTTCTTACGGTTCTCGCTAAGTGCTTCGTCAACCACCGGCTTTTGAAGTAAAACGCGACCGGGGATCCCGACACAAGTCGCATTTTCAGGCACATCTTTCACGACAACTGAGTTTGATCCAATGCGAGCTGACTCTCCTATTTCGATCGGCCCAAGCACTTGTGCACCCGCGCCGACCACAACATTATTGAGCAGTGTTGGGTGCCGTTTACCGGCTTTCCAGCTTGTTCCACCCAAGGTTACTCCGTGATAAAGCGTCACATCGTCACCCACGATAGCCGTTTCGCCAATCACGACGCCCATGCCGTGATCAATGAACACGCGTCTGCCTAAAGTCGCACCAGGGTGTATTTCAATTCCGGTCAAAAATCTCCCTAAATTAGAAGTAAACCTTGCTAACCACTTCAACCCTAACGACCATAATTTATGACTAAAACGGTGTATCCACACCGCGTGCAAGCCAGGATAGTTAAATAGAACTTCAAGCGTATTGCGCGCGGCTGGGTCACGCTTAAATACGCTTTTTATATCTTCTTTTATGTAGCTAAGCACTATTCTTTAGTTCCTGACATTTCTTGGTTTACTCGCTCGTTTATTTGGCTTTTGTCACCCGCATTCCCTTTCAACGCCACCTTATCAATTGAAGCGAGTATACCTCGCAAAATATTTAACTCCTGACTTTCTGGTCGGGCACGATTGAATAAACGCCTTAGTTTTGTCATCACCATACCAGGGTGATTTTTTACAATAAAATTGGTTTGTGACAAGGTTTTCTCTAGATGCACATAAAACCGCTCTAAATCTTCACTTAGCGGATATTCAGGGATCTCGCTCGGTGCTTGTTGTGACGCCTGTTGGTCAAGGTAGTTAACGCGAATCTCGTAACACAAAGTTTGAACAGCTGCGGCTAAATTCAAAGAGCTATATTCAGGATTAGCAGGAATGCACACATGGAAGTGGCACTGCTGCAACTCTTCATTGCTCAAACCGTTATTTTCGCGACCGAAGACCAATGCAACGGGATATTTGCTAGCTTCAACGACTAGTTTTTCACCGCACTCTCTAGGCTCGAGCATCGGCCAAGGCAATGTTCTTGATCGTGCCGATGTCCCCACCACTAAGCCACAATCAGCGACTGCTTCTTCAAGACTTGAAACAATCGTTGCATCAGCTAACACATCACCCGCACCTGCTGCTAAGGCACTGCTTTTTCCATCTGGTGGCGAAACAGGATCAACGAGGTACAGAGAGCTCAACCCCATTGTTTTCATGGCACGAGCAGCTGAACCTATATTGCCAGTATGTGAAGTGTTAACGAGGACGATGCGAATATTTTCAAGCATGTTAATTGCCTTGGCAGATGGCCTTGGTGTTAATTTAGCGCGAGATAATATCACGAATGTTTTTACTCGCTCTAGTGTTTCTGCTACACTCGCGCTCGTTTTTTGACCGATGCATGTATTTTACGGCGTCGGGTTAATGTTCTTTTCAAAATTTGGTGGTTTATTATGCATCCTATGCTCAATATTGCTGTGCGTGCTGCGCGCTCGGCTGGTTCGGTTATCGCTCGTGGTTTCGAAAATATCGACGACTTAGAAATTCAACAAAAAGGCGCAAATGACTTTGTTACTAAAGTCGACAAGGAAGCAGAACAAGCCATCATCAGTAAAATTCAACAAAGCTACCCTGACCATATGTTTGTTGGTGAAGAAGGCGGCGTTGTTGAAGGTAATGCAGATTTCAAATGGGTTATCGATCCACTTGATGGCACGACCAACTTCATCAAGGGTATCCCACATTTTTGTGTATCTATTGCGCTTCTATATAAAGGACGTCTAGATCAAGCAGTTGTTTTCGATCCTATTCGCGGCGAATTGTTCACTGCAAGCCGCGGCAACGGTGCTCAACTTAATGGCAAACGCATTCGTGCGAGCCAAGCGAAAGAACTGTCTAATACTGTTTTGGCGACTGCGTTTCCGTTTAAAGACAGAGACTACCTTGACATTTATATGGCAAGCTTCAAAGAAATCTTTAGTCAAGCGGGTGATATTCGCCGTGGTGGTTCTGCTGCGCTCGATTTGGCGTATGTGGCTGCTGGTCGCGTTGATGGTTATTGGGAAAAAGGCATTAAACCTTGGGATATCGCTGCAGGTGAATTAATCGCACGTGAAGCAGGCGCGCTTGTGACTGATTTTAAAGGCGGAAATGATCCGATGCATTCTGGTGAGATTGTAGCTGGTTCTGCGCGAGTGGTTCAGGCACTAGTTAAACAGTTAAAAAAGTAATAAACGAGGCCTAAGTATGTTGCCCATTGAAGTTTTCAATGGGCAAATTTCTCAAACTCTGATTGGACTTCCCAGCGGTTTCGCCAATCACGTTTTCAACATCACATCCATTTTTTGTATTACTTTTCACGCGGTATAATGCCTCATCGGCAGTAGAAAAAAGCTCAATAGGATCAAGTGCGGAACAGGGATATGCAGTAGCGCCACCAATACTCACAGTTACAAACGATGTCGCCTTTGAGTCTTCATGTTGAATTCTTAAACCACGAACCGCATTCAAAACGTCTTGAGACTTGGAAATTAATCCATCAGGTGAACATTCAGGTAATAATATAACGAACTCTTCGCCACCATACCTGGCAACCAAATCATATTTTCGCCCCCCCATGCCCTTCAAAGCGGAGCCAATCTTTTTCAAACATTTATCACCCGCTGCATGACCATATCGGTCATTAAAAAGTTTAAAATAGTCAATATCGAGTACCATTAAACTCAAAGACTGTTTGTACTGCAAACAAAGTTGCCATTCTGCAGCAAATAGTTCATCGTAGCGCCTGCGATTCGCCAATCCTGTTAATGCATCCTGACTTGCTAACTGAATCGTATCCAAAAGCTTTCGTGCTATGCCTAGCTGTGCTTTTATCCTTAAAATAAGCTCAATAACATCATAAGGTTTAGTAATATAATCGACACAACCAAGCTCGAAGGCTTTCTTTTTATAAATGGATTGGTCCATTGAAGAAACCATGATCACTGGCGTTGTTCGGGTATAAGGATTACTTTTTAGATAACTTAGTAATTCATAGCCGTATTCCTTATCCAACATAACGTCGAGCAAGATAATATCTGGCGTATGAATTTCAACTTGCCGTTTAGCATCACTGATTGTCTGTGCAAAGCTTAACGTGTATTGCTTACCCAACAAAGCAGATAAAAGTTGCAAAGCAGAGAGGGAGTCGTCGACGACCAATACTTTCTGAGCATTTTCCACACAGGAGTCAGGTAAATGTCTAACCTCATTAGATTGGTTGACTACTGGCATAATGTGACCACTTATCCTTCACCTAAGCTAAATTGACCACCTTAATATAACCTTTTTACTAGCCCTTGTGCAGTATTCAAGTGATAACTAGACTTATGTATAAGATTAAGCGCCAATGGGATATCAAACACACGCTAGGCAGCGCCTATCATTCATCACGGTTTTATCACGGGCACCTATTAATTTGTTAAGCATTTGTGAATTTATATTTAACTGCAGAAGCTATTATTAAAGCAACATAGTCTTAACGAAGAACAAAGTCTTATGACCGTACAACTTAAACTCCTGATCACTAACTTTTTAATCTTTAGCACATTATCAAGCTTTGCATTCGAATTCGATATCACTTCAGTTAGAGCAACGCTTTCTAGACCCAGTACAAGCCACTCACTTATTTTCGCGCCTGAAAACGACGATAAAACTGCTTTTAATCTAACGCCAATTAATAACGAAAGAATTGGATTGTTTGTTGATGTTAATGGGATCGAAATTGGATACGCAGTCGATGTACTGGCAAACGACATCGAAACAAAAACACAAAATCTGTTGTTTTCTTATCGCAAGCTAAAAAATGCAAAGATCACGCTTAACTATCAGATATTAGAAGGCCTCGATACTGAAGCAGAAAAAGTCAGCGATGGGGTTAAAGATAAACGCTTTTTTACAAGTACTAAGTCAACGAAGTTAGAGCTTTTCGGTCAACACAATCTATATACGTTTGCGGGTAAAGACTCGTTGTTTGAACACTTTTTTCTAAATCGACCGCACTTGAGTAATCGTTTCGATTATTCTGTGAGCCTTGTCGGTGGGTGGTCAATTAAACGACTTTCGCTGGAAAACCCACAGTCTATCGTTTTCGATGCGCCATTTTTGCGTGAGCCCGTACCCGAGGTGCCTCGCTTAAATTCCACTTCTATTAGTGCCAACCTTGGGCCATTACTATCACTGAGTTTTGAACACAATATCAGCGCATTTGTTGAGTATAAATATGGTGTAGGCCATATTCGTTCCGACAATAAAAACATTGGTTTAAAGCAGTCTGGAGAAGAAAAAGCAAGTGCGTTCGGGGTTGGAGTATCGTGGACATCACAAGATAAAAAAACATTGGTATTATTGCGCGCTTGGGAACAAGAAGGCCGCCACATTAACACCGCTTTTGGGGATTTATCCTTAGTGCGCTTTTTTTAACCCGCTCTTAGTTAATGCAAGATTATCACTAGCAAAAATTTGTAACTGAATCAAAAGTCCACTTACACTCTAACGCAAAGAATCGACAATGTAGTGAAACTCCCGAGGTAAAAATGGCATCAGACTTCCCAATCTACAAAACCTTAACACTTGAAGTTATAGATAATATTGCGCACATCACATTATCAAGACCAGAACAACTTAATAGTATGATTACTGAATTCTGGGAGGAACTCCCCGCTTGTGTCAGCGCAATTGACGCTGAATCTGCCGCAAGAGTAATTGTTTTGAGCTCCAGCGGTAAGCACTTTTCGGCTGGTATGGATTTGTCCGTATTTAAAAACATGAGTGCTTCATTTAATGGAGAGCCCGCTAGAAGAGCAGAGGCATCTAGACGCCACATACTAAAACTGCAAGATGCGTTCAATGCACTTGAAGAATGCCGGATACCTGTTTTAGCTGCCGTACAAGGCGGTGCCATTGGTGGCGCGGTCGATATGCTATGTGCTTGTGACTGTCGATACAGTACCAAAGATGCTTACTTTTGTATTAAAGAGACCTCATTAGGAATGACAGCAGATGTTGGGACACTTCAACGTTTACCGCACTTAATGTCGCAAGGCGTTGTTCGTGAACTTGCATACACTGGCCGAAACATGAGCGCAGATGAAGCACTTAGTCACGGTTTTATCAATCAAGTATTTGACGATCATGATTCAATGTTAAAAGGTGTATTTAAGATCGCTGCACACATTGCGATTAATTCCCCGATGGCAGTGGCTGGGTGTAAAGAAATGCTAAATTACGCTCGCGATAATAAGGTAAGTGAAAGTTTGAATTACATGGCCACTTGGCAGAGCGGAATGCTTCAGATGCCAGATGTACAAGAAGCAATGCAGGCAGGGCAGGAAAAACGCCACCCCGTATTTGAGCCCCTACGCAAAAAATAGCTACTCCTTCCACTCACATATGGCTTTTAATGCAGTGATATCCGTTATCGTTATTTTACGATACATTGTTTTTATAAGCCTTTGAGCTTCCAATTCTTTTAGTAGCTTATTTACAGTTTGGCGAGATGAATTAATCATCATTGCCAATGATTCTTGTGATGCGCTGACCTCAACATTCGTATATGCCGATTTTTGCTGACCAAAATTAGTACTTAACAAAACCAGCCTTTTGGCTAACTGCTGCTTAAGCGTTAAGGTAGAGTAAGTATCGATGTACGAAAAAGCACTGCGTATTTTTTCACATAAAAGCTGAGCAAAATATAAATAGGAAGAAGGGAACTGTTGCAGTAATTGGTGAAAATCATCCCGTCGAATAAATGCCAGAGTCGAGTCTGAATCGGCATCGGTGTCATGTGTTCTTCCGAGGCCATCGAACATAGAGATTTCACCAAACCAGCTCCCTGACTCTAACTGCGCAAGTATGAGCTTTTTGCCATTTTTATCGACATTGCTAACTGATACTCTACCACTTAATACACAATGAAAGCCTAAGCCTTGGTCCCCTTTTCGATACAAATTTTCGCCCCGACTTAATTCGATAAGCTTAAGTACACTTAAAAAATGAGATTGCACCTCATGTGACAGTGAATTGAACCATGGGGTCGATTTAACTATGTGTTGTTGATTTTTTGATAACATTTAATTTACATTGTCGCAAGCGCGACAGTTTTTATAAAAATTCTATCGTAAACTAAATTTTTAAACTTAGTAAGGTGCAATATTATGAGTGTGAAAGAGTTAGTGAGCGCAGAAGAATGGCAATTGCGTGTTGATTTGGCAGCCTGCTACCGAATGGTGGCTAACCATGGTTGGGACGATTTAGTGTTCACTCACATTTCGGCTCGAGTGCCAGGCCCCGAACACCACTTTCTTATTAACCCATATGGCATGCTATTCGAAGAAGTCACCGCATCTAGCTTGGTCAAAGTCGATTTGCACGGCAACAAAGTGATGGACAGTGAATTTGATATCAATCCTGCTGGCTTCACCATTCATAGTGCTGTGCATGAAGCCAGAGACGATGCTAAATGTGTTTTACACCTACATACTACCGCCGGCATTGCCGTTTCGGTGCAAGAAAACGGTCTATTACCTTACAGTCAACAGTCTCTATTCGCATTAGCCTCCCTGTCGTATCATGATTATGAAGGTGTTGCTCTTAACCCTGATGAAAAATCTCGCTTGGTAGCTGACTTAGGAACGACTAACTTTATGATTCTAAGAAACCACGGTCTGCTTACATGCGCACCAACTGTGGCGGATGCCTTTTTGGCAATGTTTATTTTGCAACGAAGCTGTGAAATTCAGATCCAAGCGCAGTCAACGGGTGTTGAACTTCGGCCCATACCTAAAATGATTTTAGATGGCATACTTGCTCAAGCCGATGAAGTCACAAAGTCTGCTGGAGGCGCGTTGGCGTGGCCTGGAATTTTAAGAAAACTAGATCGTGATTGCCCTGACTACAAGTCATAAACTCCTTCCAAGGCCCTTTTCAAAGGGCCTTTACAGCAAGCCCATCATCATAAATTAAACTTCAAAAAGCCAAAACCCCAAAATTGGTCAACCAATAAAAGAAACAAAAACCTAGCACTTTCTCGCCATATCGACCAAAAATACACAGAAATTAATATAAAAATAACTATACCAAGGCATGATATTACCAATTTAACAAACAATAAACTTGATTACACAAAATTTAAACATTAAATTTACATTCCAATTTTTATTACTGAAACTTTAAATTGGTTAACCAAAAAACAAACACACTATGTAATCAAGGAACAACAATGACTCACACACAAATAAAAAAAGCTGTTATCTATAGCTTTTTAAGCAGTATGTTTATTTCGACATCTGTGAATGCCCTCAATACACCGAGCGTAATTGCTAGCGCTGATGATGGCAATGTAGCTACAAATACACTCGATAACGACCCAAACTATGAAACAAGATGGTCTGCAAAAGGAAATGATGGTTCTCAATGGATTCGTTACGATTTTGGTCAAATAGTACAACTAGACGGCATAAAAATCGCGTTTTTCAAGGGCAATCAGCGCAGCACGTACTTTGCGGTTGAATCATCCGTCAATGGAAGCTCTTGGACAAGTGTATTAGGTTCAACAGTGAGCGCGGGAAACTCTACATCACCTGAGACCTTTAATTTTAATGAAACAAAGAGCGCGCGTTACTTTCGTATAGTTGGTTATGGTAATAGCAGCAACACATGGAACAGTCTTACCGATGTTGATTTTATTGAAGCACAGAATCCCGGAAGTACGATCAGCGTACCGGCTCAGATCCAAGCAGAAGACTATGTAAGTTATTTTGACACCAGCAGTGGCAATGCAGGTAGAGCCTATCGCAGCGATGACGTCGATCTACAAAATACTGGTGACGTTGGTGGCGGATATAATGTAGGTTGGACCGCAAACGGAGAATGGCTTGAATACGATATTTATGTCTCTGAAAGCGGCATGTACAGCGCGGATGTTCGCCTTGCCTCTTCGCGAAATGACGCGGGTAATCTAGAGATCCTAGTCAATGGAATAAGTAAAGCTAACGTTGATGCCACTAATACCGGTAACTGGCAATCTTGGGAAACGTCAAACGTAGATTTAGGCACTTTATCATCCGGTAATCACACCCTGCGTTTAAAAATTAATGGCGGTAACTTTAATATAAACTGGATAGATTTGAAGAAATCGGGGCAAACGCCAGGTAACGGATTAAACCCAAACCTTGCACCTGGACAAAACTTTGATTTATTCAATTGGTATTTAAGTGTACCTACGGATACCGACAATAACGGAAAAGCCGACAGTATAAAAACCACATCACTTACCAACTACCAAGATAGCGACTTTTTCTACACTGCTAGCGATGGTGGTATGGTCTTTAAGTGTCCAATTGATGGCTATAAAACCTCAACAAACACAAGTTATACCCGTGTTGAACTTCGCGAAATGGTGGCTGGCACAACCGACACGAAAGCCTTAGAAAACAACTGGGCATTTAGTTCAAACAAAGACAGTAACTTTCTAGCTGACGTGGGTGCAATTGACGGTACTTTGAAAGCTAGGTTGAAGGTTGACCATGTCACAACTTCAGGCAGCAGCTCTCAAAGAGGAAGAGTTATCATTGGTCAAATCCATGCTCCAAAAGATGAACCCATCCGTTTGTATTATCATAAAACACCGTCAAATGAGTTGGGCGCACTTTACTTTGCACACGAGCCAGAAACATCAACGGGTTTGGATGAAGATTATATCTATCTATATGGAAATAGTCGCTCAAGCTCGATGACTAACCCAACAGATGGTATCGCCCTAGGTGAAGTGTTTTCCTATACAATCAATGTAACTGGTAACATTTTGTCAGTGACTATTGAACGTGAGGGTTACCCTGATAAGACTGAGACTTACGATATGACAAATAGTGGCTATAATGAAAGTGGGCAGTACATGTATTTTAAAGCTGGTGTCTATAACCAAAATAATACTGGTGATGCTGATGATTATGTCCAAGCAACTTTTTATAATGTTGAAATTACACATTAAACAAAACGTTTAAAAAGTTACTCCCATACATATAAGTAAAGGAGCTCTTAAGAGCTCCTTTTTGATTTGTTATCTCAAATCCTCTATCTATATACTACCTATAAAGGATTCAATATCCCGCGTAGAATCTTAGTCTTCAGCAGCTGCTAAACGCACTTCTTTGTTTCTAAATTTGCTTACAAAGCGAGATAAAGGCTGGTCATTACAAATAACTGAACCTTTTATGTTGTGCTTTGCGCGTGCTCTATCAACACCCATGAACACAGCGTCCATGCAAAGCTGAGATTCAGCTGTTTGTGTTTTTGCAACTAGCTTAACCACTTCAGTTTTATTGCTTTGTTCATCTGAGTCAACAATGTCTTGCTTAGCATAGTTCTTTGCGAACTTAGTAAGAGACAACTCATTACAACTGACCGTTGCTTTGAATAGGTTGAAGTTGATGTCATTCGCTTCAACTAATTTTCTGGCAGCATCCATGCCGTCTGTAGCTGCTAATACACATGCTTGTGTTGCAATATTATTGTTAGCTGCTTTGAAAACTACTTCGCTTGCAAACGTGCTTGCACAAGCAAGTGATAAAACTGCAGTGATTGATAAAGTAGATAATTTCATGGTGCTCTCCAAAATGTAATAAAAGTACAATCTCGTTCTGTCTGATTATTATTATCGTCATATTTGAAGAAAAATAAAGCCATTTTTGTAATTTTATTTCATTTATTTTCGATTTTAGTGTTTTTTAACCAATAAAATGTAATATTTTTACATTTTGTAAAGAACTTAACGAAAATCTTGTTCAACTTGCTTACATAGTTTGCTTGTTGTTTACATTTATTTTGCTAGGAAAGGCTTGTTTTACTTTTTAGATTTCAGGGCAAGTTGGGATGAAGAGAGTTGGGCATAAAAAAACGCATGTAAACAATACATGCGTTTTTGAGTAGTTAGAAAAATACAGGGGGCCTAAACACCACCCTACCGTAATTTTATAGCGGCTCTAAATCCTCACCCTCTTTCTCAATCTCTGGCGGCATTAAGTCTTCTTTACTGATGCCCAGCGCCAACCCAACTGCGCTTGCAATATATACTGAAGAATAAGTACCGATAATGACACCAAAGAGCAAGGCCGTTGCAAAACCATGGATTAAGGCACCGCCTTTATAGAACAAAGCAAGCAATACCAAGATGGTCGTCAATGAAGTAATGATTGTTCTATTAAGCGTCTGTGTTAACGAAATATTGATGACTTCTTCTGGCTCCGCTTTACGGATTTTTCTGAAGTTCTCGCGGATACGGTCAGATACAACGATGGTATCGTTAAGTGAATAACCAATAACCGCTAGCACCGCCGCTAATACCGTCAAATCAAATTCTAATTGAAGTACTGAGAATAAACCTAAGGTTAAAATCACATCGTGCGCGAGGGCGGCTACTGAACCAAGTGCAAAACGGTATTCGAAACGCATTGCCACATAGATAAGGATACAGATTAACGCGACTAGCATAGCCAAACCGCCCTGCTCTGTTAATTCTTCACCAACGTTAGGTCCAACAAACTCGATACGTCTTTGGTCGACGTCACTGTCTACGGCTCTTAATGAAGCCATGACTTGATCGCCAATCGTTTCGGCTTTAACACCGTCGCGAGGTGCGATTCTGATCAGTACATCTTGGCTTGAACCAAAGTTTTGAACAATCGCATCGCCGAATTCTGCTGCTTCTAGCGTCAGTCTAATCTGTTCAAGATCCGCACCTTGCTCATAACCGACTTCAATCAGGGTTCCACCTGTAAAGTCCAAACCCCAATTAAGCTGGTTGGTGGCGAGTGAAAACAATGAACCTAAAATCAGGATAGTAGAAAGCACCAATGCAGGCACTCGCAACGACATGAACTTTACCGTTTTATTTAATTTTAATAGTTGAAATTGCATGTCGTTCTCCTAAATCGCCAACTTATCGACACGTTTACCACCCCAAACGGCATTGACCACAACGCGGGTAAGTACAATGGCGGTAAACATAGATGTGGCAATACCTATCATTAAGGTGATAGAGAAGCCTTTGATTGGGCCAGTTCCTACAGCAAACAATATTAAGCCTGCTAAGAATGTAGTGATGTTTGCATCTAAAATAGTTGAAAATGCATTGTCATACCCATGATGAATGGCTTGTTGTGGGCTTCGGCCGTCTCGAATTTCTTCGCGGATACGCTCGAATATCAGTACGTTGGCATCTACCGCCATACCGACCGTCAGCACGATACCCGCCATACCAGGTAATGTGAGCGTTGCACCAGGTATCATGGACATAATTCCGACGATCATTACTAAGTTAGCCACCAAGGCAATATTCGCCACGATGCCAAAAGCACGATAATAAATAAGCATGAACACCAACACTGCGATCAAACCGTAAATGATGGCTTGCATACCCAATTCAATGTTCTCTTTACCTAAGCTAGGTCCAACAGTACGCTCTTCTACGATTTGAATAGGCGCAATCAATGCACCCGCTCTTAATAGCAATGAAAGGTCTCTTGCTTCTTTAGGAGAGTCTAGACCAGTAATTCTAAACGAATTACCCAAGCGCGCCTGAATAGTCGCGACTGAAATAATCTCTTCTTTCTTTTCAAATACAAGCTTGCCTTCGGCATCACGCTGGTCGGTCGCCTTATATTCGATAAAGACAGTTGCCATTGGGTTACCTATATTGTCTTTAGTGGCTTGCGACATTTTAGTGCCGCCTTTTGAATCTAAAGAAATATTAACTTGAGGAATACCGTATTCGTCTGTGCTGCTATTAGCATCAATAATATGATTACCCGTTAGCATAACGCGGTTTTTAAGCAAATAGGGCTGACCATTTTGATGATATACCAATGATGAACCTGCTGGTACGCGACCACCTACTGCATCACGCACGTCATTAGTCTGGTCGAGTAGTCTAAAATCAAGCGTAGCAGTTGCGTTCAAAATTTCTTTTGCTTTTGCTGTGTCTTGAATACCTGGCAGTTGAACAACGATGCGTTCTGCACCTTGTTTTTGCACCAGTGGCTCAGCGACACCTAATTGGTTAACGCGGTTTCGGATAATCGTGATGTTTTGTTTGACTGCGTAGTCTCTGATCTCAGCTAATCTGGCTTCTGAGAAAGTTGCACGTAAGGTCAAGTCAGAACGCTCAGTAAAACTCAGGTTACCGTAAGTGTTGCGTAAGAAGAATTGCGCTTTTTCAAGCGTTTCGTCGTCTCTAAATACGATCTCAACGCTTGAGCTAAGTTGACGCACTGAGCGATAACGGATTTTTTCTTCGCGAAGTTGTGTTCTGAAATCGCCAACCAAGTCTTCTAAAGCTTTATCTGTGGCGCTTTTCATATCCACTTCCATTAAGAAGTGAACGCCACCGCGCAAGTCAAGTCCTAGCTTCATGGGTGCAGCGTTGATGGCTTCTAGCCAAGCGGGTGTGTCAGGCGCTAAGTTCATAGCCACGACAAATTCGTCTTTGTACTTTTTATCCAAAAACTCACGTGCTTGTAATTGGCTGTCTGAGTCGTTTAAGCGCACTAAGATGCGCTCGTCTGCAAACTCAACTCGTTTGATATCTATACCCGCAGTTTCAAGCGATGCTTGAATGTCACTCGTCATGTTTTGAGTCACGGTGGTATTGCGCGTAGCTGAAATCTGTACTGCGTGATCTTCACCGTACAAATTTGGCAGTGCATACAAGGTGGTCAGTCCCACCACAAATAGCACTACAATATATTTCCAAAAAGGCGTTTGATTTAACACTATGGATACCTACTAAAAAGCCTCGACTGGCGAGGCTTGTGTTTAAATGTTACAGCGATTTCATTGTGCCTTTTGGCAGTACTGCACTGACCGCAGTCTTTTGCACAACGATGTTGTTAGCTTCGTTAAGTGCCACTTCGATAAAGTCTTTATCTTCAGACACTTTAGTAATTTTACCGACCAAACCGCCTTGCGTTAGGATTTCATCACCCTTTGACAAAGACGTTACTAGGTTTTTGTGCTCTTTTACACGCTTTGCTTGCGGGCGATAAAGCATGAAGTAAAAAATCAGACCGAAGATTGCAAGCATGATCAACATGCCAAATTCGCCACCTGGCTGACCACCACCTGCTGTTTGCGCATGTGCGCTAGAAATTAAAAAGTCCATAGTTTCCTCGTATTACACTTTTTGTTGTTTTAATTTTATTCGTCAATAGCTTCTAGTGCTGGTATCAGCTTACCCTTTTGTGCATAGAACTCCTCAACGAAAGTCTCTAGCTCACCAGCATCAATGGCATCACGTAATCCCTGCATCACACGTTGATAATAACGTAAATTGTGAATGGTATTTAAACGCGAACCCAGTATCTCGTTGCACTTGTCTAAGTGATGTAGATATGACCGAGAATAGTTTTTACAAGTGTAACAGTCACAATTTTCATCCAAAGGCGACGTATCGGTCTTGTGCACTGCATTTCGTATCTTGACAATTCCTTCGGTCACAAACAAATGTCCGTTGCGCGCATTGCGAGTGGGCATTACGCAATCAAACATATCAATGCCGCGTCTAACCGCTTCGACTAGGTCTTCAGGTTTACCAACCCCCATTAAATACCTTGGCTTGTTTTCCGGAATTTTGGGAGCCGTATGGTTGATGATTCGAATCATGTCTTCTTTGGGCTCACCGACCGACAAGCCGCCAATGGCGTAGCCGTCAAAGCCAATATTTTCTAAGCCCTCAAGTGATACATCGCGTAAGTGCTCGTACATACCACCTTGGATGATTCCAAATAAAGCAGAAGGGTTATCACCGTGGGCATCTTTACTTCTTTGCGCCCAACGCAACGAAAGCTGCATTGAATCTTCAGCTTCTTTTTCTGTTGCTGGGTAAGGCGTACATTCATCGAAAATCATGACAATATCAGAGCCTAGATCGCGCTGTACTTCCATTGATTTTTCAGGGGTTAGTAAGATTTTTTCGCCGTTGATAGGCGATTTAAAAGTCACGCCTTCTTCGGTTATTTTGCGCATTGCGCCTAAGGAGAACACTTGAAAACCACCAGAGTCGGTTAGAATTGGTTTATCCCAGTGCATGAAATCGTGCAGATCACCATGCTGTTTGATAATGCTCGTGCCTGGGCGCAGCATTAAGTGGAAAGTGTTACCTAAACAAATGTGAGCACCAGACTCTTTGAGTTCTTCAGGTGTCATGCCCTTAACAGTACCGTAAGTACCCACTGGCATAAAAGCAGGCGTTTCAACAATACCACGGTCAAATTCGAGTTGCCCACGGCGAGCTCGCCCGTCAGTTTTTTTCAGATTAAATTTCATTATTTATTTTCGCTAGCGTATCGAATAAAGCCTTGTATGCCGTGCCAAACAAAGCTTTACCTAGTGTCTTTTTAGATGTGCCTCTAACAATCGGGCTTCGGCACAAAAACGTGTTTCAAAAATTGCCGCGAAGTATAACAAATTTAAGCAGAGATGCTGTAGCTAAAAAGCACACAAAATTAATAAAACCGCTTATTCGTGGTGAATAAACATCGCATCACCGTAGCTGAAAAAGCGATACTCCTCTTCAATCGCTGCTGCATATGCTGCCATGACTTTTTCACGATCAGCAAACGCGCTGATAAGCATCATTAATGTGGATTCGGGTAGGTGAAAGTTTGTGATCATTGCATCAACTACTTTAAATTCATAACCAGGATAAATAAAAATATTGGTATCTGACATAAATGCTTCAATGGTTTCGTTTGATGCTTGTGCTGCTGATTCAAGCGAACGCACTGACGTTGTCCCTACTGCAATCACTCGCTTGCCTGCTTTTTTTGTTGCCAGTACTTTATCTACAACATCCTGAGGAACTTCAGCATATTCAGCATGCATCTGATGCTCTTCGATATTATCAACACGTACTGGCTGAAAGGTGCCGGCACCTACGTGCAAAGTGACAAATGCGGTTTGTACACCTTTTTGTGACAGAGTTTGTAAGATGGCTTCATCGAAATGCAAGCCTGCCGTGGGGGCGGCAACGGCGCCTGGCTTTTCGTTATACACCGTTTGATAACGTTCTTTGTCTTGTTCTTCGTCAGGTCTATCGATATAAGGCGGTAACGGCATATGACCGTATTGCTCCAATAGATCGAATACATTTCCCTCGGCGATAAACTTGATGTGGAACAAAGCTTCTTTTCGACCGATGACTTCTACTTTTAAGCCACCCTCTAAAGTCAGTATTGCACCTGACTTTGGCGACTTACTAGAACGCATATGTACCATCGCTGTTTGATCCTCGAGCACACGCTCAATCAATACTTCAACTTTTCCACCTGTTTCTTTTTGGCCGAACAAGCGTGCAGGTATCACTCGCGTATTGTTGAATATCAACAGATCACCTTCATCAATGAGATCAATAATATCAACAAATTGTTTGTGCTCAACCTCGCCAGTATCGACGTTCAAGCAAAGCATTCGGCTCGCCGTCCTTTCTTTTGCGGGATGCTTGGCAATCAATTTTTCGGGTAATTCAAAAGAAAAGTCAGATAGTTTCATAAAATAGTTTTGCTCGATCCTAGATGAATAAAAGGCTTGATTAAAGTTTAGCTCAAAATTGGTATATCTTGTGATAACTAAGACTTAGGCTCTATACCCTAATTCAGTTCATTAAAGTCAGTTAGTGCGCTAATCTAAATTCATCGAAATTACTAAGTGATGTTCTCCCATGACTTCCTTACTCGCCTAGCGCCTGCTAGGCTTTTTTTTGCCTACGATTTAGGGGAAATGTAATTTGGGTAACCGTTTTTTAGTTAGTTTTTTCTCGATAAAAGCATGCAACGCTACAAATTGCCGCGAAATGTAACGTTTAACGACTAATCTGAAAAGCAGTTTTTACTTTGGTTATAAACTAAACCTTTCACGTAGAAACTTCGCAATACCGTCTTCATCGTGATGACCAATGATTGCATTTGCTTTTTCTTTTATAGGAGCCTTCGCATTGGCAGGCGCATAGGCCTCATTTGCTAGCTCAAACATACTCATATCGTTATCGCTATCGCCAAAACAAATGATATTACTCGCTTCAAATTGCTTGGTCAGCGCTTCAACAGCCGAACCCTTATTTGCCAAACAATGATGCACGTCCATCCATCTATAATTACCGCCCTCATGAGCTGGGCCTGAATAGGCAATCAGATGTTCGTGTCGATTTAATTCATTCCAGATTTCAGTAATGTCTTCTGATTGACCAATCATACTTATATTCGTAACAGAGCTGTGTGCAGGTAAGGTTTCTATTGCTAGCAGGCTCGCGTCAGTGCGATTGAAATGCTTTGCAATCAAGTCTTTTTCAACTTGATGTTTTGGCTCACTGTGAAAGATAACATGTTGATGTTTATCAACCGTATTGACAAACGGCGTGATGCCGCGTGTCATGGCAGCATGGGTAATGACTTTTATTTCATCAGTCGTTAACAGGTTTTCAAAACTGAGCGAGTCGTTGCTAGGGTCCCAAACAGTGACACCGTTGTTATAAATGTGAGGAAGATGAAAGTCGTGTCCTGCAATAATATTTTTTGCAGAGAGCATAGACCTGCCGGTTGCAACAGTGTAGGCAATGTTATTTTTTTTCAGCAGACCAAGCGTCTCGCGCGTGAAAGGAGAAATTTCAGATTGCGCGTTTAATAGTGTTCCATCTAGGTCGAAGAAAATCATATCCATTGTTTTGTCACTCTTGTTTAGTGGTTGTGCAGTGATTTTGCAGCAGGTTTGCAATGATAGTTATATTACGAGTATTACGAACTCTGATTTTATCAGGATCGTTTAAGGTAACCTACCCACCCACAATATCTTCGAGCATTTCACAAATATCTTCATACCGGATCTGCTTGATCTGTAACACGTACATAATTTGTAACATTAAGTCGGCCCCCAAAATACCTTTGTTGACCTTATTGCGCAGATTGTCTGCACTTTGCTCAACACCAATTGCTAATAACTTATCGCTTAAGTCTTGATATTTAACACCTTTTTTAGATAACTCCGCTTTGATAACGCGTTGTACTAAGTGTCGCCATTGCGTACTTTTCGCCTGCATTTTGCACCTATCGATTGTTCACTTTCGTAAAAAATAAGCTACATTTATACCTTATTTTATCTATTTAAACAAAATAAATGTTGACTTATATTTTTGTTCGTTACTATACTGAAGTCACTAGCAAGTATGTCGTCTTGTTTCTATAGTATTAGCGTACTATGTTATTTAAATCGTTGAACACTGTTTGAACTAAGTAAACTAGCACATTGTCAATTCAAAGTGCTGTATAAATAACAACAAGACATGGCAAACACATTTTTAGGAGAAAAGGAATGGCGTGGGAACTCTCACAACTTGCAACACTAATATCTGAACAATCTGGCTATGTGGTCACTCACGAAGAAGATTGTTTATTAATTGCTAACGAAGATGGCATTGATGCTTGGTTAGCAATCAGTGGAGAACAAATATTAGTTGAATCTCTGCTGTTTTCGATTGACGAGGTTAAGGACACCGCCGCGTTAAACGAAGAGATATTGCGCACACATATGGTATTTCCATTAACAACCATTGGAATATCAAACGTTGCGGGGTCGCAATACTATGTTGCTTTTGGTGCGCTTAGTTCGCAATCAAAGCAAGAAAGTATTGTGATTGAAATAGAAACCTTATTTCAAAATGTTGAAGCGTTTATCGACGCTTACCAAGGCTTTTTAAAGGCATAAATTTCGCGTCAGCGATGCCCAAAAAAAGTGTAATTAGTTAACGATGATTGGAGATTGCCATGTCAGTTTGGAAAAAATTATTTACTGCGATTAAAGGTACAGCAACTGAGGCAGCTCAGACGGTTGTAGACAGTCAAGCGATTAAAATTTTGGAGCAAGAAATCAGAGAAGCTAAAGACGAATTGAGAAAATCAGATCACGCTCGCACGCAAATTTTAGCAAAGTGCAAAATTGCTCAGCAAAAAGTAGACGGTCTCAATAAGTCTATTGCTGAATACGAAGAACACGCTAGAAAGGCAGCAGATACTGACCGTGATTTAGCACTTGATTGCGCAAAGCGAGTGGCTGAGCTTAGAGGCCAATTAGAAACTGAACAAACCTATCTTGACCAGTTCACGGGTTCTGAGAAAAAGTTAGCGGCTAATATCTCACAAGCTAAAAACAACCTTAGACGTTTAGAGCAACAAGTGGATATGGTTAAAGCAACTGAGTCGGTTCAAAAAGCGCAAGTTGCTGTTTCATCCAGCCACTTAGGGGCGAATAGTAAAATGAAAACTGCAACAGAATCATTGTCTCGTATTCAAGAAAAACAAACTTTGCGCAGCGCAGAGCTAGAAGCCGCACAAGAGCTAGCGGAAGACGAGTCTTCGGATGACTTGGAAAAACGCCTAGCAGGTGCAGGCATCAAAGGTGGCTCATCAAGCGCTGACGACGAACTTGCTCGCATTTTAGGTAAGTAATTGTTTTAATAGGCATCCTTATTTATGACAAGCATGGAATAAGCAATAATGACCCCTTGGCTTAGAATAAAAAAGCTCTGCCTTAAGTATTTTTCAGACATGCGCTGGTACACCCTTGTACTGGCGTTTTTGTTTTATTCATTTAGCTCATGGATTTTGTTATTTATCGCTGGCGAAAGCGACCTACTTGGTTTTACCGACTTTGTATATTGGTTGTTAGTCACCGGTTCAACAGTGGGTTATGGCGACATGTCTCCCACCACTATAGCGGGCAAATGGATAGTCGCACTTTGGGTGATCCCTGCTGGCTTAAGTATATTTGCCTTAATCATTGGGCGCATCGCCGCTTGGGTTGGCGATCAATGGAAAAAAGGAGCAAGAGGTTTGAAGACGCTAAATGTATCTGGCCATATTTTGGTTGTCGGTTGGGACGAAAAACGAACATTACAGCTACTAAAGCTATTGCTGAAAGAACGTGAAACCTTAGAAGCTGATCCAGAGATAGTCCTTTGTGTCAGGGTTGATATGGAAAATCCTTTGCCTTCAGATATTGAGTTTGTGCATGTCGATTCGTTCAATAAAGACGATGACATGGATCGAGCCTGCATTGCCACTGCTGATACTATTCTCATTAATAATGTCAGTGATGATCTGACCATGACAACCGCGCTGTATTGCTCCAAGCGCAATCCAACGGCTCATAAAGTTGCCTATTTTGATGACGAAAGCTTAGTTGGCTTACTTAATCAACATTGTCCTGAAGTAGAGTGCACGCCCAGTGTGGCAGTTGAAATGTTGGCTAAATCGGCATTTGATCCTGGTTCAAGCCTACTTCACCACGACTTATTGGACGTCAAAGAAGGACAAGCGCAATTCTCGGTCGACCTTCCCTCTTCTATTGCCAGTATTAGCGTTGAAAAACTCTTCATTGGTCTCAAAAAACACTACAACGCGACGTTTATTGGCTATTCATCACTATCTAACTCTCAAGATATCAACGTTAATCCTGATTTTAGTGAAATTGTAAAAGCTGGCGACAAATTATTTTATATTGCAGAAACGCGTATACGAGGCATTCAATGGTCTTCTTTAGCCAACGACGGTGCATAAATCTTGTTATCGAATTAATGCATCTAATAAGGATTTAAGGAAAAAACATGTTTAGCAAACTATTTGGAACTAAAAAACCAGAGCCGAGCAAGCCTCAAAGCCCTGAAATCATGGGCTTATACTTGGGTGGTTCGTTTGAAATTGATGCACTTAAGTTACGCTTGCTCGAACCCAAGTTGAAAGTAGAAAAAGCCGCATCAAAGCATCTTATTCAAGCGGTCGGACGTGTTGATCTTGATTCAGGAGGTGTCATGTTCAGGTTTTACACCGATGATGATGCCTTTTTGCAGGTGGTCACCGATGGTGGCGAATCTGAAAACCATATCACTGATGTCAAACTTTGGTATTTTTATGACACCACAACCGTTGGCAGTCAAACCCAATGGCAAACCCTCATCAATAACGGGATTTCAAAGCCAGTTTATGAGCTAGACGGCGATAGTTATGATCGCGTATGGGATGCAGTGGGTGAAACCTCTCCACCGGTGGCGATGACCGAAACTACATTTGAAGAAGATGGTGACGTATCAAAAACTGATCAGTTCATTATGCTTTACGAGCGCTCGATTTCAGAAGATGATGTCGAAGCGTTATTGGTGTCAGGAGAAGAAAAAATCGTGGGTAATAATCACGACCGATGCCTAGTGATAAGTACTGGATTTAATTTAACACCGGCTGATATCCAAATTAACGGCTAGACTATTTAACAAAATAAAAAGGAAACATCATGGACGCAGTTATCAATTCAATCGCAGGCTTGGGTAACTTTGCCTTATATTTTTTAGTGTCAATTGTATTATTCTTTGTGTTTAAGATTGTCTACGCATTTGTCACGCCACATGACGAATGGAAACTAGTAAAGGAAGATAAAAACACAGCGGCCGCCATTGGTTTTGGTGGTGCAATGATCGGTTTCAGTATTGCCTTATCAGGCGCGATCACCAATTCAGAATTCTTTTTAGACTATGCTATCTGGGGCACGGTTGCTCTTCTTGCCCAGTTAGTTGCGTTCGCCCTTCTAAGATTTACATTCATGCCCAAAATTGCAGAACGTATCAATAATAATGAAGTGTCTGCAGGCATTATTTTAGGTTCGATGTCAGTCGCTGTGGGCATGCTTAACGCTGCTTGCATGACTTATTAAGGAGCGCCTTAATATGACTCAGCAAAAACGTACCCAACACATTGACTTAAGCAGGATGCGCAAGTCATTCGCGCTTAAACCTATTGCCATAGGTATAACAAGCATATTTTTAGCGGCTTGTGGTTCACAGCGTCAAGATGCCGTTGTCTACTCAGATGTTCAAGATTGTGTAAACGAAAACCCCGACGCCGTCCAGCAATGTACCTTTGCATATGAAGAAGCACTGAGAGAAGCGGCTCGCACAGCGCCTAAATACAACTCAGAATACGATTGCGAATACGAGTTTGGCAACAATCAATGCCGAGAACTAGAAACGCAATCAGGTTCTTTTTTCATGCCATTTATGGCCGGATATATGGTCGCCAACATTTTATCGCCGCGCCCATACTATCAACCCATGTTTACGTCTTACTCGCGTTACAGCCCGTATCGCTATCACTGGATTGGTGCTGACGGCTACGATTTTGGAGATAGCAAACGCAAACGTCTCAAAGTCCGCGACAGTGCATTTGATAAAAAACCAGCCGTTACACGCACAATCAGCCGAGGCGGGTTTGGTAGTTCAGTGCGTGCAAAATCAAATTGGGGAAGCAAGAGCAGTAAAGGCTGGGGAGGCTAAGTGCTTCGACTGCCCATTGCTCAACGCAATAATTGGCAACAACTGGCTCGCGAATATGGATTTCATTTTCATACGATGTATGGCGAGCCTTATTGGGACGAATCTGCATATTACCAGTTCACCCTTAAACAAATTGAACAAGACTTAGAGGCACCTACCGAAGAGCTACATCAAATGTGCTTAGAAGTGGTTGATGTCGTCAGTAAAAATGAAGAATTACTCAATAAGTTCGCCATCCCAGAAGACTACTGGCAAGCGATTTTAGACTCATGGACTAACAAAGAACCCAGCTTGTACTCCCGTTTTGACTTTATTTATGATGGTAACAATGCCGCCAAATTCTTAGAAAACAATGCCGATACCCCTACCAGTTTATATGAATCGGGCTTTTGGCAATGGCTTTGGTTAGAGAGTAACGTTCAATCTGGTCGCCTTCCTAAACAAGCCGATCAGTTTAATTCCTTGCAAGAGAAGCTTGTTAATCAGTTTAAAGTTATCGCTGATTATTATGATCTTGAGTATATGCACTTCGCTTGTTGCAAAGACACCGAAGAAGACCGAGGCACGGTGCAGTATCTTCAAGACTGCGCGAAAGAAGCAGGGATCTCAGATTATTTTGTGTTTGTTGAAGACATTGGCATAGACCAACAAAACAGACTAACTGACCTTTCAGACCAAGTCATTTCCACTTGCTTTAAGCTTTATCCTTGGGAGTTTATGCAACGAGAAGAATTCGGTGCTTTCGCCATACAAAAAACGCCTGAGCACCAGCAAAATTGGGTCGAGCCAATATGGAAAAGTATCCTATCTAATAAAGCTTTACTTCCGATGCTATGGAAATTGTTTCCCAATCACCCCAATTTATTGCCTGCATTTTTTGAAAATGATATCGCATCGATGAATCAAGCAGAATTTGCGGCTCAAAAATGGGTGAAAAAACCAATATTTTCACGCGAAGGCGCCAATATCGACATTATTGAAAACGGGCAAATTCAACTTGCTTCACAAGGACCATATGGTGAAGAAGGCTTTGTGTATCAGCAGTTTCATCCCTTGCCGGTGTTTGCGCAAAACCATACATTGATTGGTTCATGGTTAGTCAATGACCAAGCCGCAGGTATTTCGATACGAGAAGACACATCAGTGATCACACAAGACATGTCGCGCTACTTACCGCATGTCATTGTGGGTTAAGTGCGACTTAACACCATTTAAAACACTAGGATTTTTATGATAAAAGACACACCTAGCAATCAATACAAAACCCTCGCTTTTATTGCGTTATTACTTATCGCGATAGAAGTCATCAACCTACTGACGGGCAGATGGTTGAATCAATTTAGCATCATTCCGCGCGACTTAGGTCACCTTGCTTATATCTTCAGTTCACCGCTTTTACATGCAAACTTAGGTCATTTTAGCGCTAACTTCTTACCGATGATGGTTTTGTCGTTTTTACTCATGCAGTTTAGTTACAAACGCTTTTTACTCGTCACATTTTGGCTATTTATCATTATTGGCCTGATGGTTTGGGGGCTTGCTCGAGAGGCCCGCCATGTGGGTGCCAGTGGTATCATTTACGGTTATTTTGGCTATCTACTGCTCGCGGGGTTTTTAAGCAAGAAATTCAGCTTGATTCTCATCTCACTCGCAGTCGCCTTTTTCTATGGCGGCATGATCTGGGGGGTATTGCCAAGCGGGCCATTCGTGTCTTGGGAGTCCCATTTGTTTGGGTTTATTGCGGGCTTGTTTTTGGCTTGGCGGTTTAAGGATAAAGCACACTAGTTTTGGAAGATTGCATTCAAATACCGTAATAGTGTTCAGTTCCAAAAGTTTTTAAATCATTTGAAAATGCTCAGTCCTCGCAATTGATATTTAAACGACTCAATTGTATTCTGTAACCATACAAGATACAGGTTGTATAATAACTTGATATTAAGTTTTAAACATAACGCATTAGAAGCGTTGTGGACTAGCGGTGATATCACCATCCTACCAACAGCCTATGTGCATGAGGTAATCGCTATACTCGATTTGCTAGACGCATCCGAAGATATAAATGATTTAGCATTGCTAGGTGGTTTTAGGATTGAAAAAATAAAACAGCATACATGGAGTGTGACAATCAGCGTCAATGGGTTCGAAACAATCGGCAATATTACCTGTTTGTTCAAGAAAAATAATGCTGAAGCCGTTGACTTAAATGAATATGACTAAGGCGATTGCACCATGAGTATGATTAGAAGTAATAAATTACCTGCACAACATCCAGGCATCTTATTTAAAATGAGAATATTAGACGCAAACAAAATCTCTATCAGTGATGCGGCTAAAAAAATGAAGATAAACAGACCACATCTAAATAACTTTACTCGAGGTAAAGTAGCAGTGACAGCCCCGCTTGCAATGAAGCTAGAAGCCTCAACAGGAATCAGTGCGGGCTTTTGGATGAATCTTCAAAAAACTTATGACTTGTACATCAACCGAGAGTTACCAATAGAATCAGAGCCACTGTTAGTTAATGGCTAGGCAAATATAGTTAAATTGGCTAAATAGACGAAGGGGTAAAGCGTTTGGAACTGAATACATGGCTTATTTACGCGACAACCGTCGTTTTATTCATGATCACGCCAGGTCCAAGCCACTTGTTGATGCTTTCAAACAGCATCAGTTGTGGATATAAGCGCGCTCGTTCAACTGCTGTAGGCGATTTAAGCGCAAATTTATTGCAGATGTTAGCAGCCTCTTTTGGTTTAGCAGCAATCTTAATTCAACATCAATATGCACTCGTGATCATAAAGTGGTTAGGCGTTGGCTATCTATTGTTGGTGGGTTTGAAGCTGATTTTATCAAACAAGCAAACACTCTCGGAAAGCCCACAAAAATCGCTTAGTAATTTGTATTGGCAGGGATTTATTACCTCTGCAGCAAATCCTAAAGCCGTTGTATTTTTTGCTGCCCTCTTTCCTCAATTTTTAGATCCAACACTAGCCCTGTTCCCGCAATTCATCATTTTAAGCGTCACCTATCTATTTATTGACGGTTGCTTTTTACTTTTTTACGGGAAGTTTGCGGAATATATAAAAAGTAGCTACTTGAACCAATTTGAGCGGTATTTGAACAAAATTTCTGGAGGCATTTTTATTGGCGCGGCTTGTCTTTTGGGGATAAAGGACTTGTCGGAAGTTAAGTGAGTGTTGATAAGGTTGAAAACTGATATTTGGGTATTACCGAATGGTACTCTTGAGACAGGCTGTGTGAAAACTCGGTTTTGATCACCTTTTGGTCTAAACGACATTTTTATATGATCAATCAATCTAGTCAGTCAGCCTCAACGATGTCTGTATAAGGTAAAATAGATAGCAGAACAAAAGACGAGTGCACTGCTATGTCTCATCACATTAAAGGCCAAGGGCGACAACAAACGACACTTTTTCCCGAAGCGCTAGACGATTTTGTCTCTGAAGATAACCCTGTTCGTGTCATCGATATATTTGTTGATGAAATCGATTTGAGTGAGCTGGGATTTGAACGAGTATATGCAAAACAAACAGGCCGTCCAGGTTATCATCCTGCAACCTTACTTAAGCTATATATTTACGGCTATCTCAATCGCATTCAATCATCACGCAGATTAGAAAAAGAGTCGCATCGGAATGTCGAGCTTATGTGGCTGCTTGAGCGCCTCATGCCAGACTTTAAAACCATAGCAGATTTTAGAAAGAACAACGGCAAAGCGATTAAAGGCGTGTGCCGACAATTCATAGAATTATGCCGTCAGATGAATATGTTCTCTGACTCATTGATTGCCATCGATGGTAGCAAGTTTAAAGCGGTCAACAATAAATCTAGAAACTACACGCCTAGCAAAATGAAGTTTCATATCTCGCGCATCGAAAACAGCATTCAAGAGTATCTCGACGGATTGGATAAACACGATAAGGGAAGCCAGCAAGCGGAAGAAAAAGCGTCATCCTCCAAATTACGGTGGCTACGAGAACGATTAGCTGAGCTTAAAGACATGGAGAAAACGGTTCAAGAACACCCAGACAAGCAAGTATCACTTACCGACCCTGATTCTCGTTTAATGAAAGTACATCACCTAAGCAGGCAAGTTTGCTACAACGTGCAAAGTGCCGTAGATACCAAGCATCATCTAATAGTCAGTCATGACATTGTTCAATCGACCGACAGAGGACATCTCACTCTAATTGCGAAACAGGTACAACAAGCGATCAACAAGCAGGACATCACTGTCATCGCTGATAAAGGCTATTTTAGTCGCAACGATATTAAATCATTGGATGATTTAGGTGTAACGGCGCTTGTGCCTCAAATCGATACATCGGGTGCAAAGCGCAAAGGCATTTTTAACAAATCACTGTTTAGGTACAACAAACAAAAAGATGTCTATATATGCCCTGCAGGAGAAGAGTTACAAAATCGAATGCGTGGCTTTGATAGTGGTCTAGAACTAGATCTTTACTTCAATAATATTGCCTGTCGAGATTGTAATATTCGAGTAAAATGCACGACAGCGAAACGTGACCCTAGACGCATGAGGCGTTGGGTACACGAAACACTGATAGACACAATGCAAGCGACATTGGATGCGACTCCCGAAATAACCGTTTTGCGCAAACAAACGGTTGAGCACCCGTTTGGCAGCATCAAAATGTGGATGGGATCGACGCACTTCTTAATGCGCAGATTGGATAACGTCAAAACAGAAATGAGTCTGCATGTATTGGCATACAATCTGAGACGAATGATAACGATATTCGGCGTACCAAGCTTGATATCGGCAATTAAGGCGTAATCACGCCATTTTTATCCTCGAAAATGCCTAAACAAATCTAACATCTTGCTAAACGCCACTACAATCGCAATATGAGTCAACAGTCTTGAGATATCTGTATTTGCAGAAAAAGTAACGATTAGCCAGCTGTAAAGTTAAATGCTACCTGAATAAGAGAGAAACGCTGTTGTTCTGGCAGTTTTCACACAGCCTGGAGACAAAGCGGAAATTGACCACTTTTTTATTTAATAGCGCTTGAGATGTTCAAACAACCTCACCCGAAAAAATGCACAACTGGTCCGTAGAGGAATATTGATAAGCGTTTATAAGTTTTTTTGACCTTGTGATTACTATACATGTATTTTAAATCTGTAATTACTAAATCGACTCTTTATTAAGCGTGTGTTTTTAATCACTAAATAACATAGGAATGCGGATACGTTGCTTGTAAATTAGTGCGAGAAAAACTGCTGGGACTTGTCACTAAAAAGATAGTAAACTATTGATATGAAATAATTATGTGGTCGAAATGTAATGAGAGAGCGTCGTTGTCACTAGGCGATCGTCATAATAGGTTTTAAGGAGAAGCACTTGTCTGACAAGATCGTAGAGGGAATTAAATCTGGAAAATACGATAGGAAGCAATTAGAAAATCTATATTCAAATGCTGAAAGGTTGGAAAGGACAGAATTAATTCCGTTTATTAAAGAAGGTTTGAAAGAACTCGATTCCAGATCATATTCAAAGCGGTTTGTTAAGCCTATACGCGATAAAGTCAAAAGTATCGCAGAAGAAATTGCTAATAGCGAGGGCTGGGGAAATTGGCGGAGCAATAAAGTAGGTAACGGTATTAAAGCTGGAGGCGAAATGCTTAATGGGGAGTTATTGGCTGAGTTTTATTTTTCTTACAAGCACGAATCATGGAAACGTTCTTCATATCTTTCTGTTTTTCAAAAAAATGAAGACAGCACAGTGAGGTATACAGTTCATTCCCACAATAAAGATATGGTGACTGTTGACACTTCTAATGAGGCTATAGAATTGTTCAAAGAGGCGATTAAAACCGAACAAACCAATGCATAGGACGCTTTCTCGCTGCGCCTCACTCAGTATAGCCAGCGTTCAATCGCCTTTGATGGGGGCGTTAAGTGAGGGCAAATTTGGCGAATGCCCAGTGACCGCGATGCACGATCAGACACCTTTTATATTGCAGTTTAGCGTGATTAGTTAAATTGGTTGAATGACTATAATGCGAACTTTTCAGAGCCAGGGATAGAAGACACCCTGCAGTTTACTTTACGCGCCCTTGTATTGTGTTAATAGAATCTGAGGGCAAAGAAAGTTTCCAGTTTGAAGGCCAGAAGAGTATTAACAAAACCAATTACAAAAATTTCAGCGAATTGCACAGGTCGTTTTGATAATTACCGGGTCCCCTGCAAATGCTTTAAAAAAGACATTGCAGATTCTCGTCGCTCCTCCAGTGTGTTAGTGCCCTGCTCTTCATTCATCTTACTTTCTAAGGATTCAAGGTAAAGAAGAAGCGCTTTTGAAGTCTTGCAATTGATTTCTACATTGCGCTGGTCAAATTCATCATAAGTTGAGATAAGTAATTCACGTAGGCACTTTGGTAACTGAGCAATTAATCGAATTGGTTTTGCAGTGCCTAATAATTGTAATTCGTCGTGACAATAATCATAGTGGCGTTCAACATGCAAATAAGGATTTGGCCCTACTTTAAAACGACAGATGATAAAGCAACGCTTCTTAGCCGACCAGATTCCAATTGGCGCATTACGAGCATCAATCTCGTATGCATAATAAGGCTTCAATTCATCTATGGCGAAATAACGTTCATTTTTCATCAGCGACTATCTTCTCTACGGTGAGTGCATTTCCCGGGCTACGCCCTCTCCCCCTTGAATTAAACGGAAGTGCTAAATCTGACAGCAAGAAGTATTTTTCTATAGATGAACTGATATTTAGCTCTCCGACATGAGGAAGTAAGACCAACGGATTTACAATGACCCATAGCGAAATTTCTGGTGTTGCACCGCGCGTATCTATTTCATCAAGCATATTGCTGATACATCCACTGAGTTGCGTTCGTTTTCTAGCTCTGGTTTTTTCAGTTTTCCCTGTAACTTTCCAGACAATTCGTGATAAGTCTCCTCCGTCTCGAAGGCATGTCAAAAGTCGATTCAAGTTGATATCAAGATTGTCACTATGCCAAGAAACCCACCGTTCGTCTTCGTTTACTTGTTTATTATACTTTTCTAGCCAACGCGTTTGCAGTGTTGTGCTGTATTCGCCTGCGTAAAGAATATGTTCATCGCGGTATTCGTTACCTAAACACACGAGGTAAGCGGACGTGCCTGCATTTAAAAACTTTTCGTTTTTTATCACTACCTGCGTTGGATTTTGCCAAGTACTAGCTCTTCGTTGATATGTTGATTTCCCAAGATGGAATGTTCCTACTTTGACAAACTCAAAGTGATTAAATTGGTTGAATTCCATTGTGTAGTCCTCTTTAGTGAATTACTGGGATATACAAAAAACTGAAAGAAATCTAAGTAACACTTTAGTCGTATTTTGAAAAGAAAATGATTTTTTACTTAATATTGAGTCGAAGATACTAGGATATTTCATCAATGTCATGATGTTAAATTTGGGGATAGGTCAGAGTCATTCGGTTTCTACACAAGCCAATGGACCCAACCAAACTTATTTAAATTGCCAAAAGTCTATCTTTTGTTCCTATTCTCAGCGTCTCCTTTGCGAACAATCCTGCAGTTTAAGTTATGCTATTGTTTGCGTCCTCTCATAACTTAATCAATTCGTGCATTGCAAATTCTACTTATATTAAAATCCATCTATGCAGTTGGAGGTTTTATAAAAGAAATGTTTGAGAATGCTCACCTCAAAACATCGCGGGTTTTGATACAACTACTGAACGTGCTTTTTTAGTGCTAGGGACGAAGAGCATAGAAGTTATTTTCGATAGAATTGAGAAGGAACAGGGAAAGGAAGAACTAACTGAAAAATCCCCCAATAAAACACTACTTTTTACGGTATAGCAATAACCCAAACCCAGCGATCAAAAATAGGCCCATAGCAGGCGAAGAAAGCTCTCCATCGACTTCCGATTCGGTACCTTGAACACCAATAGTGAAGCCAAGCTACCATTTGCATAGTAATCTCGGTCATTTACATTGCCTAGTTGGGCACCAGCAATACCGTTTTGATTCTCAAGTTTTCAACTCCGATTCATTTCAAAAGCGTTGCCCCACTGCCTAACTCAGCTAGCTCGTCATCTGGATTACGCAATGCACAGGCATTCATCGACAAGCATCCACAGCCAATACAATTAGATAGCTCGTCTCTTAAGTTAGTCAATTTTAAAATACGACTGTCGAGTTGTGTTTTCCAAAACGTAGACAGGTTTTTCCAATCTTCATTGCTAGCTGTTTTGTTCATCGGCAATACAGAAATTGCCTCTTTGATGTCTTTTAAAGGCATTCCCAACTGTTGTGCTACTTTGATGATGGCCACTCGGCGAAGCATGGAGCGGGCATAAATTCGTTGATTACCGCCACTTCTATAGCTTTGGATCAATCCTTTTTTTTCGTAAAAATGAAGTGTTGATATGGCTACTCCACTGCGCTTAGCCAAGTCACCAACTTTTAAATGTGTATCCATTATTTCTCCCAAAACCCAATTGACCTCAACTTAAGTTGAGGTTTTAAACTATCACTAGATTAATAAACAAAGCAATAGAATCGCTTAATGGAGAACACTATGAGAAATGTATTTACCCTATACTCAAGCGCTAGAAAAAATGGCAATACCTTTGAAATGACGCAAGCTTTCAGCAATATAGTACCCAGTGAAGTATGTTACTTAGATGATTTAGATGTGCGTGAATATGACTATCAACACACAAATCAACACGACGACTTTGAAATGCTCATTGATAAAATGCTTGCCGCAGACATCATCATTTTTGCATCACCGGTTTATTGGTATTCAATGACACCCGCTTTTAAACGATTCTTTGATAGGTTCACTGATTTAACAGAATTGATTCACCTTAAAGCCAAAGGCAAAGCGCTGCGCAAAAAGTCTTTCTACTTGTTTTTGACCTCGGTCCACGATCAACCGCCTAAAGCATTTGTAAATGTTGTTAAGGACACATTCAACTACTTTAAATGGCAATACGCTGGATTGGAGCATGTAAAATGTGAATCAGGTTTTGATCACGATAAGGCTTGTGAGCAATTAGAATTAATGGCGGTAGGTTTGTTTAGCACTTCGACTGAAGCTTCATTGCAAACGGTTTTAGGTGAGCAGAGTCGGAGCTTGTCTAAGTTTAAGTAGATAGGAATTGGCAGGTCATTGGCACTGAAGAAATCCTAAGGGGCTAACGCTGCGTAAAAAGCACTATGATTTGATAAAGTTCGATTTAACGTGTCAAAAAATTCCATCATACAACCCATAATAAACTGGCTAACTCAAAAGAATGCCAGTCCAAACTTGATTGAAAAAGAACAATCGCATCAATCAATCTGGCGAGACACTGGGCAAGTTTACTATATGCTTAATACACTAAAGCTGAGCTACGAAACTGAATATGGCCCAGTCACGTTTGAAAACCTAAATCTTGAAACACTTCCAAAACTGCTAAGTGATCTAGAAGCTTCGACTAGCAAGTCGTTAAAACAAAAAGAAACCGCAGAACAAAAAGATGCTTATGTGATAAGCCTATGCGGTGTAACGTGGGAGGAAAACGAAGACGGCACGAGAGTTAAAGCGATCACCGAAGCGGCAATGTTGCGCTCAACGCAAAGTGACTTTAGGCGTTCACAAGCTGTATTCAAGCATGAACAGTTTTTGGAGCATAACGATATTTTAAACGCGCCATCGTTGGCAGACAAAAGAGGGGTATTCACCTATTCTAATATCTCTATCGAGCAATTTGTCCACCAGCTCGAACGGGCGAACTCTACGATCAGTGATAGTCTTAGGCGGCGGATTAATGTGCTGCCTGATAATTTTAAGAAATTGTTTAGTGAAAATGAAGCGGCTGAGATTGATGCTTTGTTGAACTTGGATGTTGTGGGTGATGATTTGAAAGGTCTTGAGTAAGTGTCATTGCTAGCACATTTTTCTTCGATTTAACATTGTTGTAGCTTTCGAAATTGGTGACATGGATTGATTAGCATTGCATCAAATGCTTTCGACAGGAGTACAGACCCATTTAATCAGGGTCGCCTAAACGCACATCCATGTGCAGGCTCGAAGCACTTCATCCTTGAAGTACACGCCTGATTAAATGGGTCTGTACTCCTGTCTTCGCATTTGAATATTTAGCCTTTGTTTTTCAATTGGTTAAAAAAGCGCACTGCGATAAGAGGCTTCAATCATTTTTACTAAAACCGGAATAGCACCTTTTACCAATGTGGCGAGTTTGATTTGTTACCTATATGCTCGGTTCATACCCACATTACCTGTCATTGCTTCGAATGAAGGAATCTCCAAAACCAACAAGCATTGAATCACACTATCGAGCAAACATTACTAAAGAACATTCAGCGCGTCAGATAAGCCCTATGCATTCATAAAAGCTTCCAATACAGGACGTATTGGCAGCAGCGGCCAAGGATGGCGAACAGCGGTTTTATGAATGCATAGGGCTTATCTGGCAAAAGCTGAATATGGCTTACAAAGAGCGGTGTTTGATTTTAGGCTTTGCGGTGTTCCAAGGAGGTTCCCTTTTTCAAGGGAATGACGTTTCTTCGAAGGAGCACGACCTGCGAACATTAAAAATACACCAAATCCGCAATTTACCGTACAATATCGCATCGAAATTATTCAAGACTCAATCGAGTAGTTGGTAGTATTAATGCAACAAGAACAAAATAACGTCGTTGAAGATAAAAAGAACGATAGCGCTGAAGCGGGTGAAGCTCAGCAGGCGCCTCAGCAACAAGGTTTTTTTGGAAACCTCATATTTAACATAGCGCTGCCAGTGATCATTATGAGCTACGCTAGCTCAGAAGAATACTTGGGCCCGATGTGGAGCATAGCGGTAGCATTAGCCTTTCCACTTTGCTTTGGTTTGTATGACCTACAAAAAACCAAAAAGGTAAATGTCTTTTCAGTCCTTGGGATTGTTAGTGTTCTGCTAACTGGTGGCATTAGTTTGCTTAAACTTCCCGCAGAATATATTGCTATTAAAGAAGCGGCGATTCCGCTTGCCATTGGACTTGCTGTGCTGGGCACGCAGTTTACCAAAAAACCTCTGGTAAAAGCGCTTGTACTTAATGAACAACTTATCAATTGGCCAAAACTCAATGCAGTACTTGAAGAAAAAGGCTTACAAGCAACCTTCAATGAAAAAATTAAAATCGGATCTTATATCGTTGCAAGTTCGTTTTTCCTATCATCAGGCTTAAACTACTTTTTAGCTAAATGGATTTTGGTATCCGAACCTGGCACAACTGCTTATACCGAAGAGTTGGGTAGGATGACAGCGCTTAGCTATCCTGTAATTGTCATTCCTAGCATGGTCTTATTGGTCACCGCACTCGTATATTTATTTAAACAAATCTCGTCGGTCACGGGTGAATCGGTAGAGAACTTCTTAAATCAATAAACACAAAAGGATGCCCAATGCTGGTAATTGAGTCACTGTCTAAAAGCTATATTGATGCCGGTGAAACTCAACAGGTTTTAGACCAAGCTGACTTCAAACTAGAACAAGGTCATAGCTTGTCTATCGTTGGCGCTTCTGGCTCTGGAAAGTCCACTCTGCTTCACTTAATTGGCGCGCTTGATAAAGCAGGTTCGGGGCGAATTCTCTTAAAAACTGACGGCAACACGCACTACGATGACATCTCTACGTTTACCGAAAAGCAAGCAGATGCCTACCGAAAACGCCAGCTTGGACTGATTTTTCAAAAATTTAATTTAATTGATTGTATTAGCGTTTACGACAATATTGCCCTCCCCGCACGTTTAAACAATTGCCTTGATGAAGAATTTATCGAGGGGCTACTTAAGCAGTTGGGTATTGAAAAATTAATTCATAAACTGCCAACAGACTTGTCGGGTGGCGAACAGCAGCGTGTTGCGATTGCGCGAGCGCTTTCACACAAACCGATGTTAGTGTTAGCCGACGAACCCACTGGTAATTTAGATGCTACGAATAGTGAAAAGGTCAGTCGTTTGTTAGTAAACACTTGCAAACAAAATAACGCGAGCTTGATTATGGTCACCCATAGCGATGAAGTTGCGTCCTTAACACAACATAAAATGGTCCTTAAAAAAGGCAAACTTGAAGACTGCCCAACACGCGCAATCCTCAAAGTAGTATAGAGAACGAGCCAGTTAATGCGCTTTTCTCAACACCCTTTCTTGAATATATTAATGCAAAGCTATCGCTCGCAAGGTTTTGCTGTCTTCATGTTGATTAGTTCATTAGTCGTTGCATGCGCCGGTCTCAGTGCAGTGTTAATTATTAATCAAAGCGCTAAGCAGAGCTATTCAAGTAATCAACAATACTTCGTGCCCAATGTGACTCACAACATCAGTGCACGCACCAACGCAAGTCCACTCACAAAAGCCGATTATTCGATGTTGCGGCAAAATGGCTTCACTCAAGTGGTTGCCATCGCTCAACGTCGCTCTCATGTTTATTTGAACGATGAGCGTAAGTCTTTACGGGCAATCGATTTTACAGGTGTCGATAGTTCGGCGCTGATAAGCTTGACGCCTAACACATCGCTTATGTTAGATGGTGACAGCCAAGCAAGTACAGAGCGCTTTGGTTTTGGTGCAAACAACCTAATCAACTACGAACTCAGCGCATTTGCTCACCCAACGTTGATCGAATCGTTAGACCTTCCTTCTGACTATGATGGTCAACTAGTTGGCTCTGAAAAGGAGTTACTGCCCAAGTTAATTGCCCTAGAAGCTGACTTTTTAGGGAATGATGTTGTAATGGATATGTCAGTGTTTTATACCACCTTTCCACAAGCGAACTTAAGTCGCTTACTTGTGGTGGGGGAGTTATCCAACCAAGCACGCTCACGCTTAACTGAATTGCTACCTGCCCACTTGGCCTTATCGGCTATCAATCAAGCAGATCAAGGCGAGTTGACTAAGTCGTTTCACCTAAACTTGCTGGCCATGGCACTTTTGATGTTCGCGGTGTGCTTGTTTATTGTTTTGAATGCCGCACAACTATTGCTTAATAAACGCATGCCTTGGTTAAAAGTGTGCCGGCAAATCGGGATTGGCCGCTGGGTGATGATTCGTTATCAGCTGCTTGAAATCATCTGTTTAGGTGCACTAGCTTGCTTCATTGGTGTATTTATTGGCGCACAACTCGCGTTATTGGTTTCACCTGCAGTGCAAGCAACGATTGAAGGGCTTTATCAAGTTCAAGTGGGCTTTGGCAGCATTTCGTTTATTAGCTTGTTTTTAAAGGTCTACGGCATCAGTTTAGTCGGCTTGGTATTAGCATTTTTAGTCCCGCTTCAACAAATGAATCAGCGCTTATCTCAAAAAAATATTGTCGATATTTCTTGGCGCAACCCCTTTAAGCAAATGCTAGTTTTTGTTGGACTGGCGTTTACATTAATCATTTTTACGGGCCTATTATTCACATATTCAGCACAACTAAGTGTGCTTTTAATTGCAACGGCGGCGCTAATTTTAGCGGGTTGTGGCGTGTTATTAGGTATTTTCCCATACGTACTAACACTGTGCGCTAAATTGGTTCCCGAACGGTTTATCCTGCTCAAAGTCAGTGTCAGCCAAAGTTTAAGCCTTTCAACCAAAACCAAGGTTGCCTGCTGCGCATTTTTTATCGCCGCCACGAGTAACATCGGTATGAACTTGATGGTAGATAGTTTCAGAGGGGCAACTGATAACTGGTTAACTCAGCGATTAGCTTCTGATCATTATTTGTATTACAACGGCGATATTGATTTAGTCGGCGAATTTAAAAAGTCTACGATCGATGGTGTTCAAATTATACCTCGTTACGAACATAGCATTGAATTTAACAATCAACAGATACCTACATTCAGCTACCCAAGTACACCTACTATGCAAAAAGCTTTGGTGTTTGAATCGGTACGCACTGACGTTTGGCAAGACTTTGAACTGGGCAAAGGTGTCTTCATCAATCAGCAATTTTCAATACGAGAAGGATTGAAAGTTGGCGACAGTATTAATTTAAATTTTCCTTTCGTTGACGATTACACCATCTTTGGTGTGATTTATGATTATGGCAACCCCAGTGCACAAATTCTGTTTTCACTTAATGTGTTTGAAAGCTATCAAGAGCAAGTATTCAAGAGTACAATTTTTGCTATTAATGGCTTAAATAAAACACCCTCAACACTAAGTGAATTTAAAACATGGTTAAGCAGTCATGATATCGAAGAACAACGCCAACTTTTAGAAACCCAAGCACTGCTAACCCTATCCATGGAAACCTTCGACCGCACATTTATTATTACCGATGGCTTAAATATCGTGACTCTACTGGTGTCTGCATTATCATTGGCCTGTGCAATCATAGTGCTGATGGATGATTCGAGACCTCAGCGGATGTTGCTACGAAGCTTTGGGGTGAGTACATTTAAAAATCAGCTCTTAGCTTATTCTCAATATTTAGTGTTATGCATTGTCGCCTTGGCACTTGCCACCCCATTTGGCATTTTGCTTAGCTGGGTACTGATCTATGAGATTAATTATCAAGCATTTCAATGGACCTATCCTCTACAGATCAATTGGTTAAAATTAATAAATGTCTATTGGCTTAGCCTGCTCGTGGTCAGCCTTGTTATTTTACTGCCAATTATTCGCATGGCTAAACGCCCATTGATTGAAGATATAAGGCTGTTGAACTAATGACGAGAAATGCCTGTAAGTTAGTTTTATCAATAGCTTTATTAGTCATTGTGTTAAGCGCTAAACTAGTGAGCGCACAACAACCGATGCTCGATCCGAATTTGGTCGCGCAATCCGGTAAAAAAGTCACTGAAGACTATCAAATTTCATTTCCCAAAGACCATTACGCCCATCCAGATTTTGACATTGAATGGTGGTATTTAACCTCTAATCTAGAAGACACCCAGGGCAACCAATACGCCTTGCAGTTCACCCTATTTAGATTTAGAACAGGGCAAGCTGAGAATAATTGGGACGACGGGCAAGCTTATATGGGGCATGCCTCTATTCATGCAGGCGACCAGCATTGGTTTACGGAAAAGTTCGCCAAGGGCGGCGTTGGGAATGCAGGTGTCACCGCCAAACCGTTTACTGCATTTATTGATGATTGGCTCTGGCAAGCTGATGTTCAACCAATAGATGATATGTTTCCATCACGACTACGCTTTTCAGCTGCTTCAACCGATGACGTAAATCAATCTGCCAGTGCTGATTTAATGCTAGATAGTCAGCAAGCATACGTGCTTCACGGTGAGCAAGGTTACAGCATTAAATCGGGCAACCAACAGCATGCTTCTTATTATTATAGTCAGCCTTTTATAAAAGTCTCGGGGTCGCTTTTGCTCGAAGACAACGAAATAGAAGTGAGCGGCAATGCATGGTTTGATCATGAATGGACCTCTCAATTGATCGACCAACAAACCGTTGGCTGGGATTGGTTTTCAATTCATTTAGATAACGGAGATAAACTCATGGCATTTGTCATGAGGCTTGATGGGCAGCAGGACTATGCAACGGGTACTTATATTGCTCAAAATGGTGACCAACGTGTATTGTTGCCTCATGAAATTTCGATTAACGCAATTCGATCAGAAAAAGTTAACGGTACAACTATCCCGCTTGAATGGTCTTTGAGGATACCCTCTAAGAATATTGACATCATCACTAAGACGACCAAAGATGACCAATTTAACCCTGCGAGATTTTCATACTACGAGGGCAGTATTCAAGTCTCAGGTTCGCACAAGGGAATTGGCTTCATGGAACTCACGGGCTATTAATAACTTGCTAATGATTGAGTAGAGCAAGCTGTGCATTTAATTTTGATTGCTTTTCTTGTACCCTGAAGACGTTCAACAATGATACGGATAACCAGTGAATAGAAGAAACTTTTTGAAAACATCTGCAATAGGGATTGCTTGTACTGGTGTGGCAACTACCATTGCTTGGCAATTGATTCCAGTGGCGAATGAGCCGCTAAGCATTAGTAAAAGCCTAGAAAAACTCGTTATCGTAGAAAAGATACTTCCTGATATGACGGGAGAATGGAACCTTGCTCAAACACTCATGCACTGCGCACAAAGTGTTGACTACTCAATAGACGGGTATCCAGAACATAAATCAGACTTTTTTAAGGCAAGCGCGGGCGCGATTGCCTTTCATGCATTTAAATCCAAAGGGCAAATGAAACACAATTTAAGTGAGCCCATCCCAGGTGCGCCTCAGATCAGTAAGAACCAAAATGTGGAAGCTGCGATTGAAGCTTTCAGGCTTTCGCTTATTCGCTTTCAATCCCACAATGGCCCATTGCTACCCCATTTTGCGTACGGAAAGTTAAGTAAATCTGATTATGAAAAAGCACATGCGATGCACCTTAATAATCATATGCTTGAAATGTTATTATAAGCTTTTTATGGTGTAACTAATCTTAGTCACGCCGATTCTAACCTTATTTACAAAACAATACGCTCGACGTTTGTATTCACCGTTGATTAAAGAGACAAAAACCAAACCAGCCAGCTGTGGCTGAACAAGCTGTTAAAAATGTCCCCCATATCCAATCTGTCAGCATAATCGTTAAGCTAAAACCTTCTAGGATGCTGTAGTTGGTTAGATTATAAGCACCATAAGCAGCTAGCCCCAGTAATGCACCATCTAAGCTGGCATAAAACCAAGGCTTTTGTTTATTTGCTATTACGGCCAATACCATCGTCACAAAACCATACATTAAATAAAAGACGAGCCACGGCCATGTAATAAACTCATCTCGTAACATTCCTTTCATTTCACTTTGATAACTATCCACGGCTAACCAACCGAGCCAAATAGCGTCCAAAAAGGCAAAACATAGCAAAATGAATAGATACGCAGAACAAATTTGCCCGAAGTGGCGTTTAATTTTATTAATCATTGCGACGAAACATCAGGATGCATTACTTCTCTAGCAAATCAAAAATCTTAGAGGCAATATCGATATTATCCATATTGCCTAGGAAGTTATCAGCGCCTTTGCCAAAGGCAAATACTTCCACATCAACGCCTGTATGACCAGAAGTTGTCCATCCAGTATTTGTACGTTCGTCGATAATTGTTTTTAATACGGCCTCGACGGCACGACTCTTCATGCCCTGTTCAATCGCCGCAATTCGATTTTGTTCATCTGTGTTGAGTTCAAAACCGAACTTGCTCTCTACGAATGCGACTCGATCATCTTGCTCAAACAACTTTGAAGCAATGTAACTTGTTGAAGCGGTCATATTGTGCAAGAACTCAGGAGACCAACGGTACTCACCTTTTGCACCAATCGTTAAGCCGCCCGTACTATGATCTGCGGTCAAAACGACCAAGGTGTCAGGGTTTTCTTTAACATATTCCTTTAACAAAAGAATACTCGCCTCTAGGTCAGCCATCTCATACATTGCCGAAGCAATATCATTGCCGTGACCGGCCCAATCGACCTGACTTGCTTCAACAAGCAGGAAAAAACCATTTGGGTTTTCCAAGTGCTTTAGCGCATGCTTTGTTAACGTTGATAACCGAGTCTGAGAACTGTCATCTAATGCTCGTGGCAAACCCATGTTGGCAAACAGACCAAGTGTAGCCTTACCTGTTTCAAGTGAATCCAAGGCTTCATAAGAGTCAGCATATTGATATCCAAGAGATTTAAACTCCTCAACTAAATTTCGATCTTCCCTCAAAAAGTAGTCCCAACCGCCACCGAGCATAACATCCGCTTTTGGCATGCCGTTTAGGCGATCATCTAAGAAGCTGTCGGCGATTTGATTGTAATTCCGTCTTGATTCATTGTGAGCGATATAGGCAGCTGGGGTAGCATGCACAATTTGAGATGTCACCGCTACACCTGTTTTCATCCCTTGCGTTTTCGCTCGGTGTAAAACTGTTTCAACAGGTTTCTTATTGACGTCTAGACCAATTGCACCGTTATACGTTTTAACGCCCGCCGCAAGCGAGGTTGCGCTAGCTGCTGAATCAGTAACCAAACCAGAAACAGAAGCAGGATAAGTGCGAGCGGTTCCAGTCAAAATAGAGTCCAGTGCAGTTTCTTCGATAATACTGGTATTTGGGTCGTCTTTAAAATAGCGATAGGCAGTTGTATAGGCTGGCCCCATGCCGTCTGCTACAACCATAATAATATTTTGCGGCTTATTTGCTTCAGCTTGAGTATTTGAGACTACCACATTGGAACTTGAACATGCCGATAGGGTAAACCCGCATGCAATAACACCAAGGGCAATTTTATGCCTTAAAAACATTTTGAGAGAATTCATGAAAATCAATCCGTATAGCTTTTCGATAAATTTAAAAGCATAAGTATACACCGCTAAAAGCGATATTAAATTAAGTTCGCCACACAAACGTTTTATTTTCATATTTAGGCGTCAAACAAAAACGATATCAATTGATTTTTTATGGTTATCAAGACGTTTTTTACACTAAACAATTGCGTTATTTTTTATTTCCCAGTTTTAGCGTGTTTATGAATTGTAAGCAAAACCAAGCAATTGCTGCGCCCGCAGCAAAAAATCAAACCCATACCAACATAACATTCACGCCATGAATACCTGAAATGCATTATATACACTTTATTTATTAAATTTGTTTACTTAATCTGTAATCAGACAACAGGCATTACATTAACTTTACAAATGTCTTACAAGCACACAGCAAGTAACAAGAGGAAATTAACTATGTCACAATATCAACAAGACATTCAGCAGTTCAGTGATTTAAAAGCAGCTCAAGGTTCTGCTTGGAATGCAATTAGCCCCGAGTACGCAGCGCGTATGAAAGCGCAAAATCGTTTTAAAACAGGTTTAGATATCGCAAAATACACTGCAGGTATCATGCGCAAAGACATGGCTGATTACGATGGTGATTCGAGTCAATACACGCAGTCTCTTGGGTGCTGGCATGGTTTTATCGGCCAACAAAAAATGCTAGCGGTTAAAAAGCATCAAGGTACAACTAATAAAAGCTATTTGTATTTGTCTGGTTGGATGGTCGCAGCCTTGCGTTCGGAGTTTGGACCTCTTCCTGATCAATCTATGCACGAAAAAACAAGTGTTCCCGCACTAATTGAAGAGCTTTATACTTTTTTACGCCAAGCAGATGCTCGAGAATTAGGAAACCTTTTCAGTCAGCTAGACGAAGCAAAATCAAAAGGCGAGAGCATCGCTGACATTCAGAGCAAAATCGATAATTTCGAAACCCATATAGTGCCTATCATTGCGGATATCGATGCTGGCTTCGGAAACGAAGAAGCCACTTATTTGTTAGCTAAAAAAATGATTGAAGCTGGCGCATGTTGTATCCAGATTGAAAACCAGGTTTCTGATGCAAAACAATGTGGTCACCAGGACGGCAAGGTAACAGTACCTCATGAAGATTTTTTAGCCAAAATCAATGCTGTTAGATATGCATTTTTAGAGTTGGGAGTTGATGACGGGGTTATCGTTGCCCGCACTGACTCATTGGGTGCAGGTTTAACACAAAAGATTCCGGTATCACAATCTGAAAGCGACTTAGCTGCACAATACAATGCGTTTTTAGAAACAACTCCTGTGGATTCCATTAGTGATTTATCCGAGGGCGATACAGTGATGAAATTAGACGGGCAACTAGTAAAACCCGTTCGCTTGCCAAACGGATTGTACAAATTCAAAGATGACACAGGCTTTGATCGCGTTGTATTGGACTGTATCACATCGCTGCAAAATGGCGCTGACTTGCTTTGGATTGAAACTGAAAAGCCGCACGTTGGCCAAATCGGTGCAATGGTTGACGAAATCAGAAAGACTTGTCCCAATGCTAAGTTGGTTTATAACAACTCTCCTTCGTTTAACTGGACACTTAATTTCCGTCAACAAGTGTTTGATGCATGGGAGGTGGCTGGGAAAGATACCAGTGGCTACGACCGCACCGCATTGATGTCTGCAATATATGATGACAGTGATTTAGCACTTGAGGCTGATGAAAAAGTGAGAACGTTCCAAGCAGACGCAGCTAGAGAAGCGGGCATATTCCATCACTTAATTACACTGCCGACTTATCATACTGCAGCCTTGTCTACTGATAATCTAGCTAAAGGATACTTTGGTGATGAAGGCATGCTTGCCTACGTGAAAGGTGTGCAACGTCAAGAACTCCGTCAAGGACTTGCGTGTGTGAAACACCAAGCGATGGCTGGTTCAGATCTAGGGGATACCCATAAAGAATACTTCTCTGGTGAGCAAGCACTTAAAGCATCTGGCGAAGATAATACAATGAATCAATTTGACGTGGTCGCTTAAACACTATTGCACCATTGAAATCGTTTTTAAATGACTCTTGTTCAGCGCCCTTCGGGGCGTTTTTTATTTCTCTCCCCATTCAAAAGCCAGTATTTTACCCAAGCACTTCATTGCAAAGACTTAAATCGCATTCATTAAACTTATGGATTTAAAATAAATAGTAATTAAATTAATACTTAAGAATTCAATAAGTCTTTGAATTTTATTTGATATGTATCAATAGCGCTAAAAAGTAATACCAAAGAAGTACCTGTTTTTTATATTTTTAATGATTATAATCACCAGCCTGAATAGCTTGGAAGGAAGTCGCGCGTTGAATATTGCTAAAGTTGATTTGAATTTACTGGTTTATTTAGATGTTCTCTTGCGTGAAGGTAGTGTGACCAAAGCAGCTAACCAGCTAAGCATTACTCAGCCTGCAATGAGCAATGGTCTAAAACGTTTGCGAGATTTGTTTAAAGATCCACTTCTTGTGCGCACCAGCGACGGTATGACACCCACAAAAAGAGCATTAGAGCTTCAGCCGGTGATCCGCGACGTACTCGCTAAGCTTGAATCATCTATTCAACCCGAAACAGAATTTAATCCTAAAACAAGTCACCGCACATTCAGGATAATGACCAGCGATTATGCTGAGTCAACACTATTGCTTGAGTTGATTGGCCAACTTGCTGATTTAGCACCGAATATTACACTAGATTTGATTACGCCATCAGATGTGACTTTTCATGATGTTGAACAAGGAAAGGTCGACATGGCGATTAACCGTTTCGATGAGTTACCCTTGTCATTTCATCAAAAAGTAGTTTGGTATGATAGTTTTTCGTGTGTCATCGGCAGTGACCATCCTCAACGTCACAACTTCGATTTAGAAGCTTATTTAAATGGTCAGCATATCTGGGTGAGCAAAACTGGTTTTGGTGTGGGCGTCGGAATAGATCCAACAGAAGTGCAAAAATTAGGTTGGGTTGACGCTGAGTTAACTAAACTTGGCAAACAACGAGACATTAGAGTATTCACGCGCCACTATCATGCTGCACTTCAATTGACTAAGACACAAAATTTAATTGCCACCTTACCGACTAAAGCTGCCAAAATTTTTAAAGACGATCCCAATATTGCTGTAGTTGATACCCCTTTTGATATTCCACCCATTGCATTGAAAATGGCTTGGAGCGCACTTCTGCACCATGATGCAGGACATATTTGGCTTAGACGCCTAATAAGTGATGTTGCAAATCAGATTGGTGATGTTTAACACTGCTTGCACTGCCCATTGTATCAAGAAGAAAACACTAATAGTGCCCAATAAAAGTGGCGTTTAAATCAATAGCAGCCTTCTTTACAAGTAAGGGGCGCTATTTACCTCTTATATCCCAGCGTTACAACATGATAAAAACAAGCAAACTCTCGAAAATCAAAAACTGAAAGTCACACTGAAACCTTTCGACACCATAACATTCACGATATTTATGACAAGAATGCAAAGCATAAATTAAAAACAACATGCCTAGGGCATTATACTGATAACCCTAGCTCAATATTTTACAGAAATAAGCGTTTCTTTTTTGCATATGCAGCAAATTTACAAAACGCTAAGTTCAACGGGAGACAGTCATGGCAACATACATCACACGCGGTCGTTTGAAAGTTGATTCAACATTAGATGAATTTATTGCCAATCAAGCACTCGTCGATTCGGGCATAGAAAAAAGCGCGTTTTGGAGCGAATTCGAATCTTTATTAATCGAATTGAGCCCAATTAACCAAGCGCTATTGAAAAAACGTGACCACCTGCAAACTCAAATAGATAATTACCACCTTGCCAACAAACAAACGCGCGTTGATTTTGAACATTACAAAGCATTTTTAAAAGACATCGGCTATTTAGAAGCGCAACCTGATACTTTTAGTATCGATACTCAAAACATAGATCCAGAAATCAGTGAATATGCTGGCCCTCAACTAGTGGTGCCTATCAACAATGCGCGCTACGCACTCAATGCTGTAAATGCTCGCTGGGGCAGTTTATATGATGCACTATATGGCACTGATATCATTCCTCAAGAAGGCGAATTAGAGAAAACGGCGCAGTACAATCCTAAACGTGGCCAACAAGTTATTATCCAAGCGCGTAAATGGTTAGATGTGATCGCACCTCTCACCACCGGCTCTCATCATGATTCCGTCGCTTACAACATCAACAATAAAAACCTAGAGATAACGCTAACAAATGGCGAAATTGTCGAACTTATGGATAAAAATGCTTTTATAGGATTTCAATCAGCTAACGGCAATATTCAAGCAATATTACTCAAACACAACAAGCTTCATGTTGAAATTCAGTTTGACGACCAGCACCCGATTGGCAAAACAGATCCTGCCAACATTAAAGATGTTTATGTCGAATCTGCGCTCACCACTATTATGGATTGTGAAGATTCAGTCGCGGCGGTCGATGCCGAAGATAAAACTTTGGTGTATCAAAACTGGCTTGGGCTTATTAAAGGTGAATTGTCGATACAGATGAATAAAAACGGCAGTACTATTACCCGTAGCATGAACCCTGATCGTGAATATCAATCTCCAACAGGTGAAAAACTTTCGCTTAACGGCAGAAGCCTGATGTTTGTCCGTAATGTTGGTCATTTAATGACAAACCCAGCGATACTGTTAGACAATCAAGAAATACCAGAAGGGATCATGGACGGCGTGATCACGTCACTCATTAGCAAACAAGATGTATTGAAGCAAAATACGCTTCGCAACAGCCAAAAAGGCAGTATTTACATCGTAAAACCCAAAATGCATGGCCCAGAAGAAGTTGCGTTCACAAACACCCTGTTTGCACGTATCGAAGATATGCTCAAACTTGAACGCTACACCATCAAAATGGGGATCATGGACGAAGAACGCCGTACCAGTATCAATTTGTCAGCATGTATCGAAGCCGCTAAATCTCGTGTTGTGTTTATCAATACAGGATTTTTAGACCGCACGGGCGATGAAATCCATACCTCTATGCAACTCGGTGCGTTTGCGCCAAAAGCAGAGCTTAAAACACGCGAGTGGATTGGTGCTTATGAATCATCCAATGTAAGCACTGGTTTAGACGCTGGTTTATCGGGTAAAGCACAAATCGGTAAAGGTATGTGGCCAATTCCAGACCAAATGGCAAATATGATGGAAGCAAAAATTGCGCACCCAAAAGCGGGTGCCAATACCGCTTGGGTACCCTCACCTACCGCAGCTACCTTGCATGCCCTGCATTACCATCAAGTTGATGTATTTGATGTACAAGCTCAGATTCAAGCGCGCGCGTCACAAACAGATTATATTGATACTATTTTGCAGGTGCCGTTATTAGAAAACGGACGTGCGTTTAACGAGCAAGAACTTCAAAACGAATTAGATAACAACGTACAAGGCATCTTAGGTTATGTTGTACGCTGGGTTCACCAAGGCATTGGCTGCTCAAAAGTACCCGATATCAACAATGTAGGTTTAATGGAAGACCGCGCAACATTGCGTATATCCAGCCAACATATCGCAAACTGGCTACATCACGGTTTACTTACACAAGCTCAAGTTGAAGATTCACTCGCGCGCATGGCGGTATTGGTTGACGAACAAAATAAAGCTGACAGCGAATATATTCCAATGACGCCAAATACCGGCGAATCCATTGGCTTTCAGGCAGCAAGAGACCTGATATTGTTAGGTAAAGAACAACCAAGTGGCTATACCGAACCGCTATTACACCAACGCCGTTTAGAGATGAAGGCATTAATGGCTTCGTATAAACTTGGTCAACATGCAGGAAAGCAGGCTAGTTAATAAACAGAGTGTTCAACTAAAATAAACGTCGTTCCCAACTCGAAGAAAGGTCATTCCCAACTCGATTGGGAACCTCGTAAACCACCTAGAAAACGCGCATATTGTTAACGTTTATTGAAAAGGACTTCAATCATGAAACAAGCATTCGTTTGTACAATAACAAACCCTTTTTATCGTTCATAGCTTTTCAAAAAGCCATCCAAATCACTACTAAGATGCGAATCGAAAAAAGATTCAAAATGTTTGTTGAGTGACCACTCTAATAAGTACAAATATGCTTCCATAGACAATTGACGATTGGGACTATGACCTGCATCTGGGTCAACAAATAGAAACCGTGCTTGTTTTGGCGTATTAGCGCTTCGCAATTTTGCCACATATTGTTTTACTTTTTTGATATCAACTCTGTCATCCCTTGCGCCTGCCCACACATACACTGGTTTATTGACCTTCTCCCAATGCATGAAGGGCGATTGAGCACTAAGTCGTTGCTTGTCTTTTTCATCAGAAATATCAACAGCGAGTTGAGAAAACATTTGCTGGCGACGGTCTGAAAGGTTTCGAAAGTCTTTTCGATCTAAAAATTCTATCGAATAAGTAAGGTCGGTTGGTGGTGCACCCGCAAACGCCATTTTAAACAGTTCAGGTGTAAAACTCAGGCCTGACAAGGCCGAAAAGCCGCCAAAGGAGTGCCCCACAATCGCAAGTCGCTTGGGGTCTCCAATGCCAGCGCTTAACAAAGCATTCAACCCATCAATAATATCTTGTTGAACAATACCATCACCAAAGTCTTTATTTGCCGACACCATATATTGAAAGCCCATCCCGATGGAAGAGCGAAAGTTGGGTTCGTATACAACAAAACCTCGACTCGCTAAAAAGTCCGAAATAAAGGAATAATGATTGTCAGTCCGGCTCCAAGGACCACCATGGGGCATCACAATTAGCGGAAGCGTTTGAAGATCAAAGCCATTTGGCACCGTGATATGAGCAAACTGGCGCATTCCATCCGAAACAACATAATCCACGGTGCTTTTGTAGCTCGCAACTCGTTTACTCTGATAGGAAATGGAATCAAGTGCCTTGATGCGATCGTGTGAAGACGCGCGTGTCGCATCATATAAAAAATACCGTACACTGGGGTTTTGAGGTGATTCTTGTCTTAACAACCACAATGTTGCATCAGCATTCGTTTGGATAGAAAAGAAACTATCAACGAGTGCAAACGGATGCTTGAGATTTTCTTGTTTGAGTAGTGCTTCGATTTCCGTTAAAGCGTCAGTTGCAGCTGCGTTTAAGCCATAGTGATGCATAGATTTAGTTTGGTAGCTGATAGTATTGGGTAAACCCAATTTAAGGCTTACATCATAAGCATCAAAGAACGCACTTGGATCTTGGTGCAAACGACTAAAAGGATACGTATCTGAATCTACATTAATACGATACAGACCAATCAAGTCTTGACCGAGCCTCCCAAATACGACGAGCGCTTGGGGCTGAGATTGAGGTTGCTTACTTTGAGACTCCTCTAATCCGATCATTGCGCACGGATCCCGCAATTCACAATGCGCTATTACCGCTTTTTCAGGCTTTCTTACATCCACTAACTCAACTTTTCCACCGTTAACTCTTTTAATGAAATCAGCCTTGAGTGGGTCATTGTTATCGCTTATGACGCCGATTAGCGCATGTCTGCTTTTGTAAATAGCGTGTTTTATTCCTGAGCGATCCAACATACTAACGGTAAATGTTTTTGATTTAGGATGACGGCTCGCGACCAATAGTGCATGAGGTGCTTGTTTGTGAATATCCATCACGTATTCATCATGTTTTGAGTCGAGCTTATGGATGATCCTTGCTCGGCTGATGTTAATAGACGCGCTAGAGGTTTCGACTTCTTCAGGTATCAGCGAGACCAAACTCACGAATTTTGGGGATAGAATAAATATATGCTTTGCATCTTGCGACCAAAAAAACTGTTTTATTTTAGGAGAAGTGAAAGCCGTCGTTTTTTCTCCCGTCTGTATGTTCATCAATACCAATGAAGGAATTCGCTCATTTGCATTTTTGCCAGAACGTTTATCTTTACTGATGAAAGCTATCCACTTTCCATCAGGAGAAAGAGTGACATCACTTATAGAAAAGCCTTTAATCGCTTCGAGCCTATCCAAAGCTATCGTTGGCATTTGCAAATGGCGCTGACTAAATTCAGCAATACTGCTGACTAGTTTTGGTTGGATAACTGTATGTGTAGCGCCCTGTTCACCATCTAGTTCACCCGGCAAATCAGCATAGGTTTCAACAGGCAGGATAAATAGAACAAGCGCAACTAAGCAGGCCAAAATATTGGCCAAAAGAGTGAATACCATAACAAATCCTAAGGTCTTACACTGCTTGCGGTTTAGCAGACAGCAATCTTTGCGGCTTTTTAAAATACACACCTTTGAAGGGATGCAAGAGCACAAAACTTAACAGCGCAGGAAAACTCAAGCTGCTCACGAGCACGATCCATGTAGCCCACTGCGCTTTGTTGAGTTCATGTTTTCGCCCTAATATAATAAGTAAAATCAGGCTAATAACATGCACAATCACGGCTTGCAGGTTTACTGTCATCTCGCTTGTGTCACTCGGTATAGCTAATGCTTCATCAAGTGCATTCATGATTTCTGCGCGCATCACGTACAACAGTGGCGAAAGCATATAATCAATTTCTTCTATCCAATTCGGATGCCTGTTGACGGTATATTCACGACTTGCAACAAGCGTTTCATTTTGCGCATAATCTACGTGAATTAAGTGGGTCTTTGCGCCAACGCCACTGTAGTGACCTTTATCTTTAATAATAAATGCAAAGCCGTCCGCTAGTTCAAAGCCTAGAATATTCGTAAGTTCGATTGTATCAGGTAAATCAAACGCAAAATTTGGAGCTAAGGTTTCGTATTCATAGGCAAAACGCTGCGAATCAAAAAGAATAATACGCTGATTGGTAAACAGCGAAATAAACCCACCTTCCCGCATGTAATAAGGCATATTTTGAAGATACTCATTATCTCTTAAGCGGAATCGCTCAGACACGCTTTGGTCTTCAAAATTAATACTAAGCAACGTGTTGCCAAAAGCGGCATAACGGTTTTCTATCAAATAAGGAACGCGGTCAAATACAGCACTTTCCTTGTTTTGCTTAAATTCACTCAATGAGCGATAAAAGCCATCTTGTCCAATTACACCAGCGGGCTCTCCAGTAAGGGCGTGTTTGCCTAATAAAACCATGTGCTTATGTGAAAACTGATAATTGATATTGTTTTTTTCATCGACCAATTGGTAACTTGTGTCATCGAGGTGTAGCTGGTGTGAACGCGGATGACTGCGCACAGATGCGGCTATCCAATGATAATTACTTTCATCTGCTTGCAAACGAATACTATTCGCTAGGTCTGGTGCAAACACTTTTGCATTTTCTAGCGTATAATAAACGAGTTCGTCTTTGTTTAAGCTATAGGTATAAGACAGACTTCCGTCTACTGGGTTTGTATCAGGGTGTGTGCCAAGCGCCCATTTAGGACCGTGATAAAAAACGACTGTCGAGAGGATCAATAAATATACTAGGTTAAAACTCATTGGAACGGCTAATAAAGACTGTGCAATGGGTCCGCGCAAATACGTTGATAGATCAGGTTTAAAGCTCAATTTATTTAGATAATAGAGCATGCCATTAAATACTATCACAGGTGCAAACTGAGCAAGGTGACTGTCAGCTTTCGGCGCAAGTACGAGCACAAGTAAGCCCACTAACAAAACAATCCCACGACTCGCATTTAAGACAATGAGTACACCGAGCTGATAGCTCATCAAGGCGGTTAAGCATAAATAGACAATGTAAGAGTAGTGCCTAAACTCAACTAAACTGCTACCGAATACATCTGTACCCGCTACCATAACGAGCCAAGGCGCACCTACCGCAATTAAAATGACCGCGGCTCCGGCCAGTAAAATTGCATTGCAAATACCAGAACTGGGTAATGGGCGGTGGATCAAAAATGTCCAGTGATTCTTGCGTCGGTGCAAAACGATTTGTAGCGCACCAAACATAAAGCTCCCGCCCAACATCAATAAGTTGTTAAGCGCACTTTTTGCTTGATCAGGATATAGGAAGGGTTGATACCGCAGTGAAAAAAGGAAAACACCTAAAACTACAAGAGCCCATAAGCACGCCCATTTTTGATATCGATAAAATTCGCTTTTCGCTAATTCAAACATGACTAATTCTTTCCTTATGTTATACGTTATAGCTTCACAATTGGCGGCTAGGCAGGCGTATGTTTAGCTTGAGAAGGACGGCTATGATGCTTCGAGAGAAACGCATTGACTGCTTGGTTAAGTGACACATTTTGAGCAAAAGAGATATTGATACTGCGAGCGTTTAAATCAGCTGTTATTTGCTCAAGGGTCCTGTCGACAAACGTCAATTGGTATGACTCGTCAATGGATTTTGTATTAATAAAACCGGGTAATTTTTCAAACACTTCGGCTTTGAGCGAGCTCGCTGACAAACCTAAGTGTTCGGCCTCAACCATTACACTTTTAATACGCTCAACAAAGGCTTCGGGCGTACTTGAATTCGTCAACTGCCCTTTTTCTAATATAATCAGATTTTCGGCCACACGCTCAATTTCCTCCATTTGATGAGAGCAATATATAATCGTTGATTCTGACTCTCTTTCAGCAAATAAAAGGGCTTCCAAAAATGACTGTTTTGCCACAACATCTAAACCAAGTGTGGGTTCGTCTAAGATAAGTGTGCTAGCTTGTTGTGCCAACACCATCGCTAGATTAACGCCAGCTCTTTCGCCCCTTGATAAACCCGCGATTTTTTGGTTTGGATCGACATCAAAAAAACCAATGACATTGTTGTAAATGGTATCGCTCCATTTAGGATAAAAGTGTTTTTGCATTTTTAGTAAAGCGTTGATCTTCATCCATGTTGGTAAGGTGTGTTCTTCGTTGACATAAGCGACTTTTGCGCGTGTAGTGGGTGATAAATTAGTCGCGGATTCGCCGTATACTTTGATGCTTCCAGAATTTGGTGTGTCGACACCCAATAGCAGCCTAAAAAGTGTTGATTTGCCCGCACCGTTGCTGCCAACGATGGCGTGTATACCGTTATTCGGAATCGCTAGCGTTAAGTGATTAATGGCAGTTTTGTCGCCAAAGGTTTTTACTAGGTCATGGGTTTCAATACAAAATTCTGAGCACATGATCAGTTTCCTTTCTTTGTGATTTTTTGTAAGGCCGCCGTCGTTTCTTTAATGATTTCAGCCTGCGTGTAATCCAAGTAAGCAACCTCGTTGACAAAAGCGTTTATTGCTTTTTGTAAACGACTTTCTTGCTCTTGCTCACTTAATTGTTGGCGATGTTCAGATACAAATAGTCCTAATCCTTGGCGTGATTCCAGCAAACCTTGTGCAGTCAATTCTCCGTAAGCTTTAGCAACCGTATTAGGATTGATCGTCAGTTGCATAGCCAAGCCTCGGACGCTTGGTAACTTTGCCCCCTCCACTAAACTGCCATCTGCAATTTGCATGCGGATACCGTCGACTATTTGTTTAAAAATAGGCCGTGGGTCACCCGTTGTAATCTGGATATTGATTGTGCTCATCAGTCCAACTATTAAATAATTTAAAAAGCACAGCTCAACTGTACTATTTGTATTAGTACAGTAAATACAGTTTGCAAAATAATCAAGTTTTTATTTTCTACATTGCACAAAAAGTAAAACAAATTTCCAAGAAAGCGCTTTACATTTAATACCCTAGCCATTACTCTCAAACGAGTTACAATTAACCAGCAACTTTTGGAGGATATATGAAAGGTTTATCATCATTAACCCGCATTTTCAGTGATTCATCTATCGCTTCTTTCCTGCTGCTCTTACTTAACGCAAAATTTTTGCACGGGTAAGTATTGTAAATAACAAAACTCTCTAAGAACCCGTGCATTGCACGGGTTTTTTTGTTTTAAACTAGGGTAAAATCACCCTACACAATTAAAGGGCTTAGTAATGAGCAAACAAGTCAAAATTTTCGACACCACTTTGCGAGACGGCGAACAAGCGTTGGCCGCCAGTTTGAATCAAAAAGAAAAATTACAAATCGCACTGATGCTCGAACGACTTGGCGTGGACATTATTGAAGCTGGATTCCCTGTATCATCACCTGGTGATTTCGAATCAGTTAGATTGATTGCGCGTGAGATCAAAAACGCAACAGTTTGTGGTTTATCTCGCGCATTAGAAAAAGACATCGATGCCTGTGGTCAATCATTGTCAGTGGCTGAACAATTTAGAATTCACACCTTTATCGCTACTTCTGATATTCACGTTGATACTAAGCTTAAAAAGTCTCAAGACGAAGTCGTCGAAATGGCAGTAAAAGCGATTAAACATGCACGAAAATACACGAACGACGTCGAATTTTCGTGTGAAGATGCGGGTCGAACACACATTGATTATTTGTGCAGAATGGTTGAATCGGCTATTAATGCTGGTGCAACAACGGTCAATATTCCAGATACGGTAGGATATACAACGCCAACAGAGTTTGGCGGCATCATTAAAAACTTATTCAACCGTGTACCAAACATCGATAAAGCAACCATATCAGTACATTGCCATAATGACTTGGGCTTAGCCGTTGCAAACTCGCTTGCAGCGGTAGAACAAGGTGCAAGGCAAGTTGAATGTACGGTTAATGGTATTGGCGAGCGTGCGGGTAACTGCTCACTTGAAGAAATCGCCATGATTTTGCAAACACGCTATGGCTTGTTGGGTTTAGACACAAATATCAAATCTCAAGAAATCTCAAAGGCGTCTAAGCTAGTCAGTAACTTGTGTAATATGCCCGTTCAGTCTAACAAGGCCATTGTTGGCGCAAATGCGTTTAGCCATTCGTCTGGTATTCACCAAGATGGTGTATTAAAAGGCCAAAACACCTACGAGATCATGACACCTGAAAGCGTGGGGATTAATAAAAACAACCTCAACTTAACATCGCGCTCAGGTCGCCATGTGATTAAACACCGCTTGGGTGAACTAGGTTATCAACAAGACGAATACAATTTAGATGCAATCTACGAATCATTTTTGAAATTGGCAGACAAAAAAGGCCAAGTATTCGATTATGACCTAGAAGCACTCTTATTCTTCGATCAACAAAAGCATGATCATGCCCACTACAAACTTGAGCACCTTCAGGCCCAAAGTGGTCGAAATATCATCCCAAGTGCCACCGTTCAATTGAGCGTAGGTGGCGAGAGTAAGACTGAATCAGCTATTGGCAATGGTCCAGTCGACGCGGCATACAACGCGATCATGCGCGTTCTTGAAGGACACACTATCGATATTGTCGATTTTAAATTAGATTCAAAAGGTGAAGGGGCAGACGCCCTCGCCCAAGTCAGCGTTGTCGCCGAATACAACGGTCGTCGATTTAACGGTATTGGCCTTGCCACAGATATCGTTGAATCAGGCGTACGCGCACTAATCTTTGTATTAAACAACACACATTTAGCTGATCAAATAGATGAGCAAAAACAACAAGTAAAAGTATCAGGAGTATAAAATGTCAGCTTACACATTAGCCGTATTGCCCGGAGACGGTATTGGGCCAGAAGTCATGGATGAGGCTAATAAAGTGCTCGATGTGGTTTGTGAAAAGTTCGAGCTGACCTTAAACCGCACCACCTACCCGGTGGGCGGTTACGCAATCGATCATCATCAAACGGCACTTCCAGAGCAAACCTTAAAAGGTTGTGAACAAGCCGACGCAATTTTATTTGGTTCGATTGGCGGTCCAAAGTGGGACAGCCTACCTTTAGAGCAACGCCCAGAGCGCGCCGCGCTTTTAACCCTGCGCAGCCATTTTGATTTATTCAGTAATCTACGCCCTGCAAAAATATACGAAGGCTTATCGCATTTATCACCTTTGCGCGCTGATATCGCTGCCAGCGGTGTTGACGTGCTTGTGGTACGTGAACTTACTTCAGGTATTTACTTCGGGCAGCCCAAAGGTCTGTCTGGTGAAGGCGAAGAAGAATATGCTTTCGACACCATGCGATATTCACGTAAAGAAATTAGACGTATTGCTATCAGCGCATTTGAAGCAGCAAGCAAACGTGGCAAAAAAGTCACTTCAGTCGACAAAGCCAACGTATTGGTTTGTAGCCGCTTATGGCGTGAAGTTGTTGAAGAAGTAGCAAAAGACTACCCGCAAGTGACACTTGAACACATTTATATCGATAACGCGACCATGCAATTGCTGTGCAACCCTGCACAATTCGACGTGATGCTTTGTTCAAACCTGTTTGGCGATATTATTTCTGACGAATGCGCCATGTTAACCGGTTCAATGGGCCTATTACCTAGCGCTAGTATCAACGGTGATGGATTTGGTATGTACGAACCGGCTGGCGGCTCAGCGCCCGATATCGCAGGCAAAGGCATTGCTAATCCGATCGCTCAAATCCTTTCTGCGTCAATGTTATTGCGCTTTAGTTTAGGCGAAAATGAAGCGGCTGATGCAATCGATGCAGCCGTGGTAAAAACCCTAGCAGACGGTATTTTAACTTCTGAATTACTCAGCGAAGACAACAAAGATAAAGCCAGCAGTACCTCTGAAGTAGGTAGCTACATCGCGAACTTAATCGCCCAAGCCTAAGGAGACACACCATGGCAGAACGAAAAGCGGCAGAACAAACTGCGGCAAAAACACTTTTTGATAAAGTATGGCAAGCGCACATTGTTGCGCAATTGGGTGAAGACACCTTGCTATACATCGACCGTCACCTGATCCACGAAGTGACATCTCCACAAGCATTTGCCGGTCTAGATGAAGCCGGTCGCATGGTGCGTCGTCCAGACTTAACCTTTGGTACCATGGATCACAGTATTTCAACGCGTTCATTAGCATTAGATGCTTGCGGACCGCAAAACAAATTGCAACTGCAAACCCTAGCGGTTAACTGCGCTAAACATAATATCGAGCTATATCCTGTTGGTCATAAAAACCAAGGTATCGTGCATGTGATTGGTCCTCAACAAGGGCTTATTCAACCAGGTATGACCGTAGTGTGCGGTGATTCACATACAGCCACTCATGGCGCGTTTGGTGCCTTAGCTTTTGGCATTGGTACCTCTCAAGTTGAGCACGTACTTGCTACCCAAACACTCAAACAATCAAAAGCGAAAAGCATGAAGATTGATGTGCAAGGCAAGCTACCTGTGGGTGTAACAGCTAAAGACATTATACTCGCGATCATCGGCGTCATTGGACACGCAGGTGCTACTGGACATGTGATTGAATACTGCGGGCAAGCGATTTCTGACCTATCAATGGAAGAGCGCATGACCATTTGTAATATGAGTATCGAAGCAGGCGCCAAAGCAGGTATGATTGCCCCCGACCAAAAGACCTTTGATTATCTAGAGGGACGAGAGTTTGCACCCAAAGGCGAACATTGGGAACAAGCAGTCGCATACTGGCGTACACTTTATTCAGATGATGATGCAGAATTTGATACGGTTGTTACCTTAAACGCCGCAGACATTGCCCCACAGATCACATGGGGAACCAATCCCGGTCAAGTCGTAGCAGTCAATCAGGCCATTCCTTCGCCAGATAGTTTTGATGATCCAATTGAAAAAGAATCTGCTGTCAAAGCCTTGAAATATATGGGCCTCTCGTCTGGGCAAACGTGGGATCAAGTCGAGGTTTCTCATGTATTTATCGGTTCTTGTACAAATAGTCGCATCGAAGACTTACGTGCAGCTGCCGAGGTTGCGAGCAAAGGCAAGGTCAAAGGCAATGTAACTGCGATTGTTGTACCCGGTTCTGTTGCCGTTAAGCAGCAAGCCGAAGAAGAGGCCCTTGATAAAATATTTATCGACGCAGGCTTTGAATGGCGCCTTCCGGGCTGTTCAATGTGCTTAGGCATGAACGACGACATTCTACAACCTGGTGATCGTTGTGCATCGACCAGTAACCGCAACTTTGAAGGTCGACAAGGCCGAGGTGCACGTACACATCTAGTTAGCCCAGAAATGGCAGTTGCTGCTGCACTTACTGGAAAATTCACTGACGTTAGAGCACTACAGGAGCAAGCATAATGGCTGGATTCACAACACATACCGGCACTGCTGCCCCACTTGACCAAGCTAATGTGGATACCGATCAGATTATTCCTAAACAGTTTTTAACCGGTGTGACTCGTGCTGGATACGGTAAACACCTGTTCCACGATTGGCGCTACTTAGATCTGCATGAACAAGAGGCGAACCCTGACTTTGCACTCAACAAACCGGAATTCAAGGGCGCTAGTATACTTGTCACTCGTGAAAACTTCGGCTGCGGTTCAAGTCGAGAGCACGCGCCATGGGCACTTGCAGATTTCGGTTTCAAGGTGATTATTGCAACTAGTTTTGCAGATATTTTTTACGGAAACTGCATCAATAATCAACTCTTACCCATCACTTTGCCATCAGCGCAAATGGATCAAGTCTTTGATGCTATTGCAAAAAACAATCGCGTAAAAATAGACATAGATTTACCTTCACAAACTGTCAGCATTGCCGATAACACTTTTAGATTCGAGATCGCAGAGCATCACAAAAATAATCTGATTAAAGGATTAGATGCGATTGGTCAAACACTTGAATTTGACGAAAAAATTTCTGCGTTCGAAGCTAATAGGTCAGCTTGGGTATAACTACCTACTGATAAATACGATTGTTAAGCAGCCAAAATACTAGTAAGACAGTGTTTTGGCGTGTTTGTTATGAGTTCCAATCAGGAAGCATTTGTCGTCTTTATGTTGCAAGAAATAAGTTTATCAGAATTAAAAGTCGGAATGTTCGTCGAGAGAGTCGTCGAGCAAACTGGTAATGTGCTTGTTAAAAGCAGTGGTCTCGTTAAAAGCGACAACATCATTAAAGTGTTGGAAAGCAAAGGCGTGACGCGCATTGAAATTAATTTGAATAAAAGCAAAGTCGAGTATGTTCCACCTGAGCCACCCGTTTCTCCCGAACCGACTATTGCTCCAAAACCGACTGTTAAGCCAGAACCAACAGTCATTAAAAAACCCAAAGAGACTGCCGCTGAGCGTATTCAAGCCGTACCTGATATGCCCTTTAGTAGTGAGGTTTGTCCCGAAAAACTAGAAGAAGCCAGCGCATTGTATGATCAAGCGAAAGACATTCAAAAAGACTTTGTAAAGCAACTTAGAAGTGGTGCCACGCCCGATTTCAACCAATTGAATCACCTCAGCCAAGATATTATTGATTCAGTTTTTGATAATAGTGAATCTTTAGCTTGCTTGATGATGTTGAAAGGTGCTGATGATTATTTAGTAGAACACGCACTTAACTGCTCGATTCTGTTAGCGATGTTCGCTACTTACAAAAAAATGTCACAAGCGGAAGTAGAAGACTTAACGCAAGCGGGTTTGCTGATGGATATTGGCATGGCTTCACTTCCAGCTGAATTACTGACCAAACAGGACGGATTTTCTGCATCTGATTGGACGGTTATTAGAAGCCACATCGATATAGGCTACGAATTGGTGGAGCGTTTTGCTGACGTGCCCCCCATTGTTTACGATGTGATTCAAAATCACCACGAACGCGCAGATGGCTCTGGTTATCCTAAAGGAAAAACAGCACAGCAACTTAGCGACTATGCTCAAATGGCAGCGATAGTCGACAGTTATGACGCGATGATCACTAATCGTGTTTACAAATGCTCCGATAATGCAACGGATGCACTCAAAAAACTACAATCAGATCCCTCGATGAACACTCTATTAGTTAGGGAATTCATTAACGCAATAGGCTTACACCCATTAGGTTCTTTGGTGAAGCTTAGTAACGATCGCTTAGCCGTAGTCAGTAAACGAAACGTCAATGATCCACTCAAACCAGTCGTCATGTCTTTTTATCATATTCAAGGGCACGTACACACTGACATTGAGCGTGTCGACCTTGCGCAAACTGACATCGAAATAGTGAGCGGCATAAGGCCAGAAGAGTTCTCTATTAGCCTATCCAGCTTCTTTAAAAAAGCGTTTTTACCAGTCAGTTAATGCGTTCATTGAAAACACGTTTTCTCGAAATGAAAGAATCACGCGTTGAGGTTCAATGTTAACGATCTGAAGCTGATCATCAATATAGTCACCCTCAACCATTCTCAAGCCATTCACTCTTACCCAGCGGTTTTCTGGCAAGCTTGCGTACATGTGAGCGCTAAAGGTCATCGCAGGTAAATCGGTAAGCACCGCCACCGGTAGTTGATCAACTCTAGGCACATCATCATATTCATTATTTTGCGCAGGGCTTTGTGCTTCAGTTTGTTGTTTCTCACTGTCTAATTCAGCAATCGCCGCATTAAACTTAGCTAAAAGTTCAGGCGAAATAGCGGGCGCGGCAGCCACCTGAGTATTGCTATCTTCAGGCTCAACAACTTGATTTGGTCGCACGAGTGCTTGCGCATTTTCTGGCTGATAACCAAGCACAATTGGCGCTTGCTCGTCATTCGTCGCGTTGTTACTCTCATCAACACTGCTAACAACTCCGCTGTCTGATTCACCAGTAGCTTCACTATCAATTTCACTATCAATTTCAGCGACAACCCCGTTTTCAAGTTCGTCGGTGTCGGCTGGTTTTTCATCATGTACACTAGCATTTTCTAGCTCATTTTTATCATCACTCAAAGCCGCAATAGGCATTGACGATTCGGTAGGCGTTGATAATCCAGCCAACCAGCTCGGCGTTTTAGCGAGTGAAAAGCCCAAAAGCCCTCCCAGTACAATTAGTCCAACAAACATGGAAGCTGTTCTCCCATACAAATGCCATTTAGATGGCAGCGTATCGGGACTGGGCATAAACATAGAGCGATGAAATTGCTGCGACAAGCCTCTATCAGCAGAAGCCACCGCTTTATCACTATTCATTAATAGCTGAGTAGGTGTTAATTCTTTATCTTTGTGTGTAGGTTGCGAAGTAACGAGAGCTTGTTCAGATTCGACATCACTCTCAAGGCCAACACTTTGCTCAAGATCCACTTCAAGCTTTAAAACGCCCATTTCTTTGAGGCCTTTTATCATCTCAGGGCTGCGAATCATGCCCACTTTACGAATCTTCACCGCACCGTTTTGTTCGACAACACGACTCACCATCATGCCTGGCGTTAATTCTTCAATAATGACTTGTTTAAGCATTTACGCATTCACTCCCACAACAAAACCCAACAAAAGCGCGATGCCAAAACTGACAATAAATGGCCATTTAAGTTTATCTCTGTTTCGTTGCTCAACAATATCTTGCCCCAACACTTGGTAACTTGCGGCCATCATAATTTGATGATCGACCATCGGCTTTTGTAGTGAGTATGCAAGGGTCAATGCGCGATCACATAGAAGGTTAATCACTCTTGGGATCCCACCGCTGATTTGAAACAAAGCTTTAAGGGCTGAGGCTGAAAATAGTTGGGGTAACCCATTGGCAACACTTAGGCGATGCACGACGTATAAGCCCACTTCATCAACCGTTAAGGGCAATAAATGATATCTGGCGGTAACGCGTTGAGCCAACTGACGAAGTTCGTTTCGACGCAAGAGCTGCTGCAATTCAGGTTGCCCGATTAATACGATTTTGAGCAACTTTTCTCGATTAGTTTCTAAATTAGTGAGTAAGCGCAGTTGCTCTAAGACTTCAGGGAGCAAGTGCTGCGCTTCGTCGATAATCAGTACAGTATTGATGCCCGCTTCGTGGTTACTGGCTAATTTCTTTAGGATTAAGTCAGTGTAGGTTTTTAAGCTACTTGTACGCACATCATATTGAATGCCCAACTCATCACAAACCGTTGCCAATAGTTCTAAGGCCGACAAGGTAGGGTTTAAAATCACTGCGGTTTGAGTGTCTTCTGACAAATCTTGCATAAGTTTGCGCGACACCGTGGTTTTACCGGTGCCGACTTCACCGGTTAGCATCACAAAGCCACCAGATTCTTTTAAGCCAAAGGTCAGATGGGATAAGGCCTCGCGGTGGCGCGGACTCATAAACAAATAGTCGGGATTGGGCGCTATCGAAAAAGGATTATCCGACAGGCCAAAATAAGATAAGTACATATTCGCGCAACTTGTTATTATTATGTCTGTAATATTCTAAGGGCGTTAGTATAAACGCTCGGGTAACTAAGCCGGCATTTGTGCCGCAAGCCGTATTGCAATGCCGATTAAACTAACCAGTATAGACAACTAAGTCAACGTAAGGTTTAGGCTTACTCAATATAAATCGGCACCTTCAAAAATCGTATCGTGAGATGGAGTGTAAGTGAAAGTATATTTAGTCGGCGGCGCGGTCAGAGACACGCTATTAAAACGCCCTATTATCGAACGTGACTGGGTAGTCGTTGGCGGCACTGAACAACAAATGCTTGATTTAGGCTACACCCGTGTTGGCGCAGACTTTCCGGTATTTTTACACCCCAAAACCAAAGAAGAATATGCGCTGGCACGCACCGAACGAAAACGCGGACATGGTTACAAAGGCTTTGAATGCAATGCCAGCTCAGAAGTGACACTTGAACAAGATTTGCTGAGACGAGACTTAACGGTCAACGCGATGGCAATGGACGAAAATGGCAACATAATCGACCCATATCAAGGTCAAGTTGACTTAAATCGGGGTGTTTTACGGCATGTTTCAGACGCATTTATTGAAGATCCCCTGCGTGTATTTAGAGTCGCTCGGTTTGCAGCTCGCTATAAAGACCACGGTTTTGCAGTCGCCAATCAAACCTTAAGTTTAATGAAAACCATCAGTCAATCAGGTGAGCTCGCTCATTTAAGTGCCGAGCGTGTTTGGAAAGAGACATCAAGAAGCTTGCTTGAACAACACCCCGATATTTACTTTTCAATACTCAAATCAGTCGATGCTTTAAGTCACTGGTTTCCAGAGTTAGAAAAACTATGGGGCATTCCTAACCCAAGTCGTTGGCACCCCGAAATCGACACCGGCCTGCATACTATGATGGTTTTAAAACAGGCTTGTAGAATCAGTGACCAACTCAGTGTCAGATTCGCAGCACTTGTACATGACTTTGGTAAAGGCCTAACGGATACAACCCAATGGCCATCACACCGAGGACACGATGATCTTGGCTTGCCACCTATCAAAGAATTAAGCAAACGCTTGAAAGTACCCAATGATTGTGCAGAATTGGCATTATTGGTGAGCAGTCATCACAGCGCAGTCCATCGGCTGTCAGACCAAAGTCCTGAATCAGTGTTAAATGTATTGAATAAAACTGACGCTTGGCGCAAACCTGAACGATTTAAACAACTCCTCGATACCTGTTATGCTGACTTTGCAGGGCGAAAAAATTTCGCGTTGCTTGAATATCCACAGCGTGAACAATGGCTTAATATATTGAATAGCTGCCAAAAAGTAACGGCCAAACCATTTGTAAGTGCAGGTCTGAAGGGCGCTGATATTAAACAAGCAATTGACGAGCAAAGGCTTCAAAGGATTAAAGAATCAGGTTATTTGCGATGCGCCTAACCTATATATAGAGTTGGAGAAGGAATTGAATAAGGAAATCGAGTCTCTTAAGGAAGAGTTAGAGGAGCTAAAAAACCAAATGCTTTTAAAAGGCATGCTTCTCTCCAAAAAAATTGCGGAGCTCGAAGCTCGTATTGATGTCTCGGCTTCAGAAGCAACAAGCTCAAACGAACAAATGCCTGTAAATGCTGAACCTACTACAAGCATGCCGTTTCCATCGAAACCAAGTTCAGGTTCAAGTTCAGCTTCAAGTTCAGCTTCAAGTCCAGCCGAGTCTACATCTAAAAGCTCTTCGTTTATTAATCAACTTATTGCTCAGTTTTTAGCAATGGTTTTTGATTGCTTCACCCCTGTTGTTAACATCTATTCGAGCTATAAAGCACGTGGCATGCTAGGCATTGCGATTCTGACTGTGTCGGGTGTTGGATTGGTTTTGTTCGGCTTCGCATATCTATTACAGTTAGTAATCGATGAACTTGCCGCAGATGCAAAATCAGCACTGCTTGGCACCACTGCACTAGCGGTCGTTGCAGGTGGTTTGTATCTAAAAGCCAAAACCACATACTCTGAATATGCTAGTGCTATCGTTAGTTTAGGCTTACTGCTTTGCTTCATTACTATCTATTTTGTAGGCAGTGTTTATTCTTTCTTACCTGCGCTTGTAACTTTAAGCTTGTATGCCCTTACAGCGTTTGCTTGCCATTATTTAGCCCTGTATTTAGAAACTAAGGTCGTCGCTGTTATGGGGATTGTTGGCATTACTGTTATTCCAATGATCGCCGGTGCAAGTAACATTGCCCCTACTTTTTATTTAATCGCAGTCTGGTTAGTCAGTTTAAGCAGTCTGATGATCGGGCATCGATACGTAGGCTACTGGCTCAGTAATATCACGTTTGTCTTCAGTTTTATTGCACTTGGATGGGTTGAATCAAATAGCAATGTCGAAATGGCAGCTTGGATGATAAACGCGTTTTATTTGTTATTCTTCTGCTATCTGATGGTTTCTTTATACAAAGAAGAAACGAGTAAGAGCCGCCTCCTAATCTCTTTAGCAGCCAACTTTGGCGCAAGCCTTGTATTATTGTTACAAAGTGAACAGTTTGGTTTTGAAGAACTTGCTTTCCAGTTTTTAATCAACGCCGTTATCTCGTTACTAGCAAGCTATATATTGTACCGAGAACGTCATCGTTATTCCCATTTAGGCATGATAATTGGTGCTGCTTGGCTAGCACTTACTATTGTTGCTCTACTGACCCCTACGTATTGGGGAATCGCATGGGCAATTGAAGGCTTGTTGTTGATATACATGAGTCTACGCTATGACTTGATAAAGCTCATCCATCACGGTCAAGCGTTATGTGCACTAGCAATTACCTACTGCATAATTGCAATTTTCCCATACTTTCCCGAGCCCGTGTTGTTGCGTTTGGATGGTTGGCTAATTGTCATCGTGATTGGTGCCACGATCGGGATTTGGCAACGGTTAATTGCCTCCGCAACAAATACAAATCAGCTCAATAGCTATATCGAAAAACAAATAGACCCTGTTTTAATCTTTTTCGAATCAGCATGGGTTGCGATTATCCTACTCACTTGTGCCTATATTTGGCTTGACGAATGGGCGGGTTTAAGCGCTATCGCGGTGCAAACTGCATTGATGTTTAGGGCGCGTCACACTAAACTTTCGCAATTGGAATTACTGGCTGTTAGTTTGATTTTATTTCCACTTGCCTATGTAGTGCTAGGTGCAAATCAAGTCCAAACCTATCACTTTTCACTGCTCCCAATGTTCGCACAGTTCTCACTTGGTTTAGCCTTTACTCAGCTATGGTTATGGTCTGCTTTTTATCGAAAATTCTATCCTATGAGCAGGTTGTCTGAGATAGCAGAAACTGCAAGACTTGCCTTTTACTTTTTATTGCCAATTTGCTGGATAGGTTTCGCCTTTCGTCATTTGCAGGAAGATATTTTACTTGTTTTGTGGTTATCGCCCTTTCTTAGCATAATAATTGCTCACTTAATCAATTCGAAGTTAATAGGTATTCAAAGCAGAGTACTGAGCCTTGCGCTAGTATTGATAACGACCATCAAACTTACGTTAGTTGATGCGTACAACAATCAAATTAATCTCTTGATTAGCAGTTTAGTTGCGGTGATTGGATTAGTAGTTATTGCTTCAACGGCCCATTATTTTGCTAAAAAACCGGTCCCTAATCAGCATCATAACTACTTTATCCAAAGCGCAATCGTTAACGTTGCGGCAATTTTATTAGGGTTATTTATAGTGAATAGTCTCTCTAATACCGTGGGACTGAATTTAGACCTAATGCGACCCGAAATTTTAGCCATGCTATTGGTGACAAGCTATTCGCTATGGGTACTGGTCGATTCTAATCGTTTTCAGGTTTTTGCCAGAAACGCTGTTTTTCACCTCATAGTATTGGTGCTCACTACATTAGTTTCTTGGCTGTTGCTTAGCGAAGGTTCACACTCATACCTTCACTTTGCAATCTATCCGAGCATGATATTGGGAGTAGCCGCTTATGTTATGATCAAAAAAATATCATTGCCTTCACTCCATCAAGTGGCCAAAAAGCAAATCGAAAAACACAAGCAAAACGCCGATCTCTTAGTACACTCTTACGCGGTGATTACTTATTTATTAATGTTGGGTCATCTAAGTTATTTAAATTTCGATCTGGCGATTGCACCAATCTTGGCAGCGCATGGAACCGCTGTATTGTTTTTAAAAAACAGACGTGTTGCAACAGTTCGTTATGGTTTTGTGCTGATTGCAATGGGTATTTTGAAGCTTGCGGTGATCGATACAGCACAAGTTATTCTGTGGCAAAAGGTGGTATTGTTTATCGGCATAGGCGTATTTATTCTGTTTGCAAGCTTTTGGTACCAAAAAATCATTACCAAAGACATACTGCGCCACTCATTAGGTCATTCGCCTAGTGAAACATAGTTATTTAGCAATTGATTGAATGGATTTATGAACGAAGAAATAACTCACAAAACCGAAAAAAGGCCTTGGATAGAACGCCTCAAAGAAGAGAGTTGGGAAGCCGAGCTTTTAGTATCCGCACTTGCGCTATTCGGTACATTTCAACTTTTTAGCATCATCGATTGGTTAGCAAATTACTTTATTAATGTGTTGCCCATGCATCAATATGACATTGGATATATGATCACTTTTTACGCGCTCATTGCTGTCAGTACGTTGTGCGCTATGTTTGTGATTCACTTCTCGTTGCGTGCATATTGGGTGGGGCTGGTTGGACTAAATTCAGTTTTCCCAGATTATGATTTCGACAATAGTCTATTTTCACCGATTTATACTAAGAAGCTGGTAAAAATATTACCGCGAGTGCTGGACACCATTCAAAAAGTCGATCAATTGTGCAGTGTGATTTTCTCAGCGGCATTTGCTGTGTTATTCATGTTCGTCTACTTGGTTATTTTTTCTACGTTATACTTGTTAGCGTTCAACTTGCTGCTGCCCTTTGTTGCGTGGTGGGTTTTACTTTTTCCCGCAGCGATCATTGCAACAATTTCTGTCATTCAAATATTAATTTCGAGTATAGCCAACCTCAAACGCTTTAAGCATAATGAAAGAGTACAACATTACTACTACATCGCCGTAAAACTCTCGTGGCCGCTTTTAAACGGCCCAATGCACAAGAATATTCTGCAAGTTTTCATGATGTTTACCACTAATTTTAAAAAAGACAAGGCACTGTCTTTTTTAATTATTGTATTTTTACTTGTCGGTACCTTTGTTTCTATCAGTCAAATCACTAAAACCCACATCTTATATTTAATCAATTCTGATATATTTTTTAATAGCACCAAGACATACAACGGAATGTATGCAAGCGAAAACGAAAAAAGAGAAAATTTTTCCTACTTGATTAGCCCTGAAATCCCCTCGGACATTATCCAAGAAAACTATGTGAAGTTGTTTATTCCAATATATAAAAGTGAAAGGCCACTACAAAAGCAATACTGTGATGGTCTAAACGAAGAGTCAGCACACTCACAAACAAATGGCTTACACATTCAAAATGCTTATCTACAGTGCTATCAAAGCTACCATCAAATATTTTTAGACGATGAAGAATTAAAGTTGGAAATGCGCAAGTATGATCATCCGATTACTAAACAATTTGGTGTTTTGGCCTATATCCCGATACACGATAAGTCGCCAGGTGCATATACGCTAATGGTGACAAAACAATTTGTCGCAGACGAGCAACCAATCAGGGAATGGTATATCCCCTTTAGAAAGTAAACCATGTTAGCTTGGCTGTTAAAGGTAAAACAACCAAGCTTTGACTTTCTTTATTTTGTGAGAAACGGCAGATTAGTGGGATCAGCGTTCTTGCCCAAGTTAAACAAAAATACTGCACCTATCGCAATTTCTTGTTTCCCCGTGGCGATTTGCATCGAGACTTGAGCTTCATTAGCGTCATAGCTATCGCTCGCCACACCCGCTAATGCAAAGCTTTGCCAATCTGATGTCAGCTCAAAGTCTCTACCAATAATCGTCGTGTAGGGCTCGCTTGCTTTTTGCACACCCACATTTTTGATCACTGCAGTTTTATTGCCCATCGGTTGTTTAATAGCTTTAGCGAAAAAAGCCATATACAGCACGTCGCCTTTTTCAATCGCCACGCCAGAAGGATTAAAGACACCGGCATCCCACGGATTTTTGCCACGTTTCGTTTTTATCTCTAGCGCTACGCCACCTAAAGCGTCGCTTTCTTTGTTGTACTTTGCTTTGATATCGTCACCAAAGGTTTGCAGGCTCTCGGCAAAGGGAGCGACCATCAAGGTTCCCTCATCAGGCAATGCAGAGATCAACTTGCTGTAAACAACATCTATCTCTCTGCTGCGATCTTCGGCATAGCTATTTGCACTGCTTATCGCAATTGAAGTTAATAAAAGCAAACTTTTCAGCGTGTTGTTTGCACAAGTCTTTAGGGTTTTATGGTTCATTTTCTTCGATCCATCAAATTGTTAACGCTAACAATATATTGCGAAATACATGGACACAATAGTTGTTGTCTCCATGGTAAAAAAGCAGCGCTAATCTTTAGTTAATCATCGCTAACATAACGATTACATTTACTTTACACAAAATCAATCTCACTTTGCAAGCGCTTACATTAAATCACAATGAATGCAATTTATTCGCAAATAAAGTACCCTGCTCCATTGATTTCAAGCATTTGCTTGATTTTTCCTTACAAAGACAGAGTACGTATGTTTGAACAGTTAGAGTTAGATGATGAATTATGCCGTGCAGCGGCAGATATGGGGTTTGAAAAACCAACCAGTATTCAATCATTGGTAATCCCTCATGCAATGGAAGGCAAAGATGTATTGGCAGAAGCACCTACTGGCACCGGAAAAACCGGCGCTTTTTTGTTTCCCGTTTGCCAATATCTTCTTGATTACCATCGCACAGAGGCAACATCAACACGTGCTTTAGTATTGGTTCCCACCCGAGAGCTTGCTAATCAGGTAGCTGAGCAAGCTCGGGCGATCACCAAATATACCAAGTTAACTGTAGGTGTGATTACTGGTGGGATTAATTATGGCACAGACCGAGAAACACTCTCTGGTCATTGCGACATCATGGTAGCCACACCTGGGCGGCTGTTTGAACACATCGAACAAGAAAGCTTTGATTGTAGAGATATTGAATCACTTATCTTAGATGAAGCTGATCGCATGTTAGACATGGGGTTCGCATCTATTGTTCATCAAATCGCAGGGGAAGCACGCTGGCGCAAACAGACGATGCTTTTTTCGGCAACGCTAGAAGGTCGCGGTGTCAGAGACTTTGCAAAAGAGCTACTAAAAGAGCCAGAAACCCTTTCGGCTAACCCGTCGCGCAAAGAGAAAAACAAAATTTTACAGTGGTATCACCTTGCTGACGATCTCACCCATAAAAACGATTTACTAGTTCACCATTTAAGCGAATCAATCACTTCATGCATTGCATTTGTCAAGACACGTGAGCGGTTACATAACCTAAAAGATTTTCTGCACAGTAAAGGGTTTAAAGTCAGCTACTTGCAAGGCGAAATGCCGCAAGATAAGCGTAATGCAGCATTGGCAAGTTTCAAATCTGGCGAAACCAATGTGTTGGTAGCGACCGATGTCGCCGCACGTGGTATTGATGTTCCTAATGTTTCTCATGTTATAAACTATGATATGCCGCGAGGGGCTGATGTGTACGTACATCGCATAGGCAGAACAGGAAGAGCCGGCGCTAAAGGCGTTGCTATTTCGTTGATAGAAGCCCACGATTTTGTTTGGGTTGGCAAAGTCGCCCGCTATACAAACGAACCTTTCAAAGCAAGAGTGATCGATAGCTTAAAGCCGAAGAATAAACCACCGACATTTACAAAGAAGAAAAAAACTAAAACCAAAAAACAAGCAGCAGCAAAAGCAAAAAAACGAGCAAAAACAAAACCAAAGAAAACGTCATAAAACAAGCGTTAATATCCTTGGTAACACTCATTAGCAAAAGGCAACTTAAATGACACAGTTTAGTAAAATTGTTTTAGCAACCGGCAACAAAGGCAAGGTCGCTGAGTTTGCGAGCCTGTTTGATAGCTACAATATAGATATCAAACCTCAGTCAGCGTTTAATGTGCCTGATGCGCCCGAAACGGGTACCACTTTTGTTGAAAACGCAATAATTAAAGCAAGAAATGCAGCTGTCATCACCGGTCTTCCTAGTATCGCTGATGACAGCGGGTTAGCGGTCGATGCCCTCGGTGGAGCGCCTGGTATCTATTCATCAAGATATGCTGGTGAGCCCTCTGACGATGCCAACAACATTGATAAGTTACTTATCGCGCTTGAAGGCAAACAAGATCGCAATGCTCGCTTTTTATGTGTCTTGGTTTTTATGCAGCACAAGGACGATCCCACACCGATTATTTGCCAAGGCGAATGGCATGGCGAAATAGCCACACAAAGGCACGGTGCCGGCGGATTTGGCTATGACCCTGTGTTTTGGCTGCCCGAACAGAACTTGAGCGCAGCTCAATTGGATAAAGATACGAAAAATGCACAAAGCCATCGAGGTAAAGCGCTTAAATTATTAATGCAACATATGCTCCCTATGTTAGCTTAGCGGTCCATCACTCTCATGCAAATAAATGACATTCCTCTTGGACTTTATGTTCACATTCCATGGTGTGTTCAAAAATGCCCGTATTGTGATTTTAATTCGCACAATCTAAAAGGTGAGATTCCAAGTAAAGAATATGTAGCGCATTTATTAGACGACTTAAGTGCTGATTTAAAAACTATTTCTTACCGCGGAAATATTAGAGAAGTGAGCTCTATTTTTATTGGTGGTGGCACGCCTAGTTTATTGCCAGTTGAAGATATGCGCACATTAATTGCGGGCATTAAGCGACGCTTGCCTGTTGCAGCAAATGCCGAGATAACAATGGAAGCTAACCCAGGCACTGTTGAGGCTGATAAATTTAAGGGCTTTTACCAAGCTGGGGTTAATCGTATTTCGGTAGGCGTACAAAGCTTTTCTGAAAAGCACCTTGACCTGCTGGGTCGAATCCATGATAGCCAGCAGGCGTTTCGGGCTGTTGAGTTAGCCGGAACTATCGGGCTGTCGAGCTACAACTTGGATCTAATGCATGGCTTACCGCAACAAGACCTTAACCTTGCATTACACGACTTAAAAACAGCCATTCGTTTGCAACCGCCTCATTTGTCTTGGTACCAGCTTACAATAGAACCCAACACTTCGTTTGCGTCTAGGCCTCCTACTTTACCCGACGATGATGTTTTATGGGATATTCAAGAACAAGGTCATGCGCTCTTGAGTCAAGCGGGCTATCATCAATATGAAATCTCAGGCTATTCGAAACCTGAGCATCAATGTCAACACAACCTCAATTATTGGCGATATGGCGATTACTTAGGAATCGGCTGTGGCGCTCATGGCAAAATAACTAACCTGCACACTGGCGAAATAAATCGTAGTGTTAAAATCAAACATCCCAAGGGTTATATGGACTTGAGTAAACCCTACTTAAACCAAATGACCACTGTGGACAAAGCTGACCTGACATTTGAGTTTTTCATGAATCGCTTCCGTCTAGTTGAAGCGTGTCCAAAAGATGATTTTGAACGACTGACCTACTCTACACTTGGACAGCAAGATACCCAAACGATTAGCAAAGCTATTCAACAGGGCTTAATTACAGAAACCCCCACGACCTGGCAAGTCACGGAGCTTGGAAGGCGTTACCTAAACTCACTACTAGACTCATTCGTTTAATCATTTCGTTCGCTGGGTAGCGCCGTTCTAACAAGGCGTACATGTAGCGAACGTTCTTTGCTTTTATGCGAAATACTCGCATTAAAAAAGGCAACGCCCCACGCGCGAACCCCATCGGTTGAGACAGGCGTCGATGTCCAAAAGTCATCTGGTGGTGTTTGTGGGAAATTGCCATCATTGATAGAAGGACGTACGCAAGATTTTTCCGTAATTGAAACCAATTCTTTAATATTCGGTAAACGCCACTGAGTTGAATCAAGAAACTCATAGCCCACGCTGATCTGCAGGGCTTCTTGCCATGTGAACTTGGTAGCTTCCCCTAAACAATCACTTCCATCCCAGGTTTGCCCCAAAGAACATCGCATCCAAATTAGATTGGTTTCGGTGTGCCAAACGAGCCCGCCATCAATTTTTTCAAATTCATCTTCAGCAGCGGTCTCTAGTACGGTTGTAAGACATTCTTGTTCTGCGAAAGCCACGGCGCTTAAGACCATACTACTGAACAATACAGATTTTATTGTTTTGACAATATTCATTCGACTGCCCTCCCTGCGCGTACCAACATCAACCGATGTGTTTGCCCTTTATTTAAAAAACCATCTAAACCACTCGCAAAATCGATTGCCCATACACTTTGCGCACCACTATCAGTAACACCGTCTGCATTAGGCTGATTCGTCCAAAACCACATTGGACTGCTATCACTAGTCTCTAAATTCAAAAAGAAATCGGTGTCAATGAGTGGCGCTGAGGTTTTACCAAAATGCAAAAGCGACATGAGTTCATCAGGTGATGGCACCCGCCAATCAAAAAAGCTGCATAAACCTTGTTCATTAACAGCTTGGATATAAGCTTGAGTATTACAGTTGCCACTGGCTAGGTTACAACTATCGCTTGATGGATTAACTACTCCCTCAAAGCCACCGTTATCATTGTCACTGAACCATGTAAATTGCTGTTCTGCGCTATGCAAGCTCTCTTCGCTGCCTTCGCTCTTGATTTGCCAAACTAAGCCCGTAATGTTATCTCTGACGCAATTCCAAGGCTCAGTATCATCGTTAAGCTCAGCACCATTTACATCTAACCGAGTAAAATCAAAACCATTTGCGCCAGTACCCGCTTTTCTCAGTACGCCATATTTTGCAACAGTGTCTTTTCCTCTATGGCCATCTTGCCCAGGGTACTCGGCTTGGTAAGCTTCGGTGTTTCGATTTCCACTGCCGTCGAGGGTGACACCGGTATCGTTGATGGTTTCAAATGTAAAAGGTAAAACAGTCATCGAAATGTTGTTAGTTGCCACATTACCAAATTGGTCTTGGGCATCAACAGTAAAAATAACCTCAGTAGCCACATCGACATCTGGTGCGACAGCAAATGTCCGTGCGCTGGTTGCATCCTGATAATCAATGTCACTTGTAAAGTCATCTGCCCATTGAAAAGAAAAAGGGGATGCACTTGGGGCAATGCTTTGAGCAAAAGCAGCTAAATTGATCTTTTCACCACTTAACACAGCAAGGTTAGGTCCCATACTAACCAAAGGTATCGATTTACTCTCTTGAAGCATGGTTAAACTAACTTCTGTAGTATCGGTCGCACCGTCTTGATCAGTGACTATTAATTCAAGAACGACAGAATAATCAAACTGCGTTACGCCAACAGAAAAAACCAATGTTTCAGATGAGGTGTCTACATCATTGAGCACTGATTCGCCACTCACTTGTTGCCATTGATAAGTTAAACTAGGTTGCTCGCTATCAAGAGGATCTGAATCTGTGCTTGCGCTTCCACTTAAGGTAATCTCACTTAAAATTGGAAATGTGTTTTCTGCATACCCTTGAGCCTGGGTCACTTGGATATCTGCCACCGGCAAACTGTTCTTTGCTGTTACCGCCAAAGTGATAGCGTCACTGCTGCTCACGCCGCGCGCGTCAGTAGCGGTTAACACCAACTCATATTGCATGTCTTGAATTGACAATGGGGCAGTAAGGCTTGCCGCTGCGGCAGTATTTTGTAATTGCTCAATATCAATGTTATCAGCCGAACTCCATGCAAAGCTGATCTCTCCCTCACCGCCTGACGCCGAGCCATTCAACTCAACAATTTCACCTTCTTCTGCTGAAATATTTTGGCCAGCGTTAACTAATAATGTGGGAATTTTTTGAGGCACCGGAACATCATTTCCGCCTCCACCGCCGCAAGCTATTAATGCGAAAGTAGCCAACAAGCCGAAGAAAAGTTGCAACAGTTGATTTGCGCGGGACATCTACAAAAAACCTCATTTATGAATTAATATCGACAACGAGGCTTGAGCAAAATGCAGACCAGATTAGGGTGATGATTTAAGCTTTTTCGTTTTTCTCACTTTGCTCAACTTGCAGCGCAAGTAATTGTTTTTTTGCAGTCGCCGCATCAGACATGTCATAGACCATCATACACACGTTATCCACCGTGCCTGTGGCCGATACAAGCGCCGAAAACGCAACGTTTTGGTACATAAAAGGTTCAGTCCCTGTAATGGGACGATAATTTCGAAACTTAAATAAATAAGGTCGTTGCTCCCATGTGATAAAAGCTCGTGTGCGCAACTCAAAAACAGGTTTCGTTTTCTTCCTAAACCAATCTTCTTTAATATCTGGAAAAAGTGAAAATAAAGATTTATCGCGCACATCACTTGGCAACAAACCGCTATGAGCTTCCATAAACCCATTCCACACTTTTAAATTGTAATCTCGATCAAATACAACAATACCCACATCCACCGTTTGAAGCATATCCATCATCCAATGGAATTCTAAAATTTCATCAAGCGCATTGTTCGACATCGCTTAATCCTCCATTAAATGTGAAAGTTTGGAATTGAGTGTATCCATCGAATCCTCAGTAAATAAAATCACTAAGTCGCATTGGACGTGGTATCCCTCTAAACCATAAGAGAGCTCAATCGCAAGCGTTTTGCGCCATGTCCCTTTATTTGCTTGAATCAACTCTTGCACGCTTTGATGTTGCCCTAGTACAACTGGGTGGCCTTGCCTAAAGTTCATATCCAGTTGTTTAGCAATTCCTGATAAACAGGTGCCTATAAGTATGCTTGCGACGTCCATCAACATTTCTAGTTGAAGTTCGTCATCTACGTCTTCTGTTATATTCAGTATTTTTGCTACATCTCCAAAGCTTGAATCACTTAAGACACAAAGCGCTTCTCCACTAACGCCATCTCCCAAAAAACCTTGGCACACCGCTGAAGTTTGTTCATTTGAATCGACATCAGATAGCATCATATGTAACTCTGATACTTCGATTAAGTTGACATTTGGAACAGGCAGTTTTACAAAAACTCCCATTAATCTCGCCAAATGGTCTCCAGCTTGCCCCATCGCGACATTAGTGACTTCTTGATAACAGTCACGGACAATTTCAGGAAGCTCTTCAGGTTCCGGCGCAAGCTCTTCAGCTAACTCCAATACATTGTGCTTTTGTAGGACTTTTGTGAGCTCTTCGGCATTGACTGGTTTTTGAATAAAATCGCTGGCGCCTAGCCCTAGGACTCGAGCCTTTGCTTCAGGTTGAATGTCACCTGAAATCACAATTGTTTTAGTCAATAACTGTTGTTTTTGAATGGCTTCTAAGGTCTGATATCCATCCATGACAGGCATGTTTAAGTCGAGTAATAACACCTGCCCCTTGCCTTCGCAAAGCGCTTGCAATGCTTCTTCGCCGTGTTTTGCAAAATGCACGTTAACTTCCCAATCTTGGGGTAAACACTTTGCAACTTGCTTGCGTGCAACAAGCGAATCATCACAAATTAGCACTGACAACATCGATAATATGCCCTGAAGTTATTCAACTTATGTCCAATCGTTATCTAAGTAACGGAAAATATAAGCAAAACTTTAGTACTAATAAGCAAACGTAATTTGGGTTCATTTTGCTAAACAGTCTTAATACGCTCAGTGTGTGATGTAAGCTACTGCATCAATCACTAAGTAAACAGCAACGGTAAACAGATCGAAGTCACAATACCATTGAGACATAGTGCGAGACTCGCAAAAGCACCACAACGCTTATCAATATTGAGCGCACTGGAGGTACCTACAACATGAGCAATTGCTCCTAGTGTTAAACCTTTAGTAACCGAGGATTTAATATGAAAAGCAGCAAACAAGAAAGGGGCGACGCTTGCGCCAACAATCCCCGTTAAAATAACGATTATCGCAGCTAATTCAGGAAGTCCACCAACAAGCTCCGTGGTTTGCATTGCAAGAGGAGTGGTGATTGATTTGACTAATACCGTCATTTGCAAATCTAAAGGAGCATCTAACCAAAAGACAAACAACCAAGCGCTTAATGGTGCAATAACGCCTGCGATCACCACAGGAAATACCACCCGCCAACCCATTTGTCGAATCGTACTAAGCTGCGAATACAAAGGTATCGCCAATGCAGCTGTTGCAGGCCAAATGAGTATTTCAAGTAAAGTGACATGCTCGTGATAATCAAACACTGACATATCGATAATGATTAATGCTGTGCCAATGAAGATTGAAGACATAAACAGAGGATTCAATAAGGGGGCTTGCGAATAGGCAAAAAACACTCTACGCGAGCAATAGTATACCAGTATGGTTAACCCAGTAAGCACAACAGAAAAGCCGATATTACTCATCATTACTACCCGAATTTTCGTCGATTACTAAGCTTTCTATTAGTTTACGAGTAAAAAGTAAAACCACCACAAAACTTAGCACAGTACTGACAACAATAACCAACAGTAGTGCTAATCCATGTTCAAAAAAGAATGATTGATAAGCCAGAACCATAATAACCGGGGGAATCAAAAACAGTCCCATGTGTTTCAGTAAGAAATCGGAAGTCGCCTTTATATAGCTTGGCACACCCTTGTTCAGCAGAAAAAAGGCCAGCATTAAACCAATCGATAATATAGCGGCAGAAAAACGCAGATTAAAGTATGAAACTAAGAGGTTAGAGACGTATACAACCGATGCTAAGGTCGCGAGACTTAGCGAGACGTTTAGTATCGGTTTTAAAGATATTTTTAGCAGCTTAAAAGGTATTCTCTTGATGAATAGTTATGAACATATCAGTACCCGCTTTACCGTAATCGATTTTGTATTCTTTGTTATTCAAGGTTTGAACAAACAACATCGGACGGTAATCACTGAAGTTATCACCTGAGGCAATATCCACGCGCTCCATATCCATGCGTTTAGCCTCTAGTTTATTTTTGGGCACAGGGCCATCATAAATTTCAATCTCATTGTGCATCACAAGCAACAATGGGTCGCGACGCCCATTAATAATTAACAAGTCGTATTTGCGTATCTTATGAATAATTGTATTACGACCACTAATTAAATAGGGTTTATCAGCCATTACTCACTCCACTTCTGGTGAATGTTATTAGTCAAATATAGCAAAGGAAACAATCATTTGCACATTTTTCACTCGAATCCAAACGATAAAAATCGCCCTTATAAAAGAGTTATCGTAACTTTTGAGAAAAATATTAGCTCAATGATGACAAGGCACTAAAAAAAACATATACTGCGCCCCGATTTAAAGATTGGCCCTTTAGCTCAGTTGGTTAGAGCACCCGACTCATAATCGGTAGGTCCCCAGTTCAAGTCTGGGAGGGGCCACCATTTTTACATTCCAAATTATTCTAAAAGACACTTCAAGCCTTACCACACAAAGGCTAGATCCCCCCGAAGACCATTCCAGAGCGATCATAGTCATTCGCTGACAACTCCGTTTTAAATGTAACCTCGATTGTAACATTGCTTAAAAATCCGTCTGAGAGAGTTACATTGGGGGTATTCTGGGTCAAAGAGCCATATGCAGAATAGGAAATGGTTTTCCCATATCATCCAGTGGCGATCGCGATTTAACTTTGAATCCCATATGCTCGTAAAAGCCTACCGCTTGAGGGTTTTGCTCATTTACATCAACTTTGCAAGCATTTAGCTTTTCTATTGCATACTTAAGCAGCAATGTTCCTACACCATGCCCTCTTTCCTCGTTTAAAATAAACAACATTTCGATTTTGGAATCATGGACTCCCACAAAGCCAATAATTGAGCCAGTTTCACTTTTTACACATCGTAGTGAGACGGCCGGAAAGGCTTGTTCAATAATAATGGGTTTGAAAAACTCAATATCTTCATCTGAGATAAAGTCATGTGTTGCTCTTACTGAATTCTCCCAAACATCAAGCATTTCAGAGTAATACTCAGGTAGTACTTTTTCTACAATCATTACGCTTCCTTTAATTTTTCAAATCAAAATCTCTCGATTATTCTGCAAAACCAAACGTTCAAGCTTGCCTATTTCGATGTATAAATGCTATGTATCCTATTAGCTACAGGCCTGATTCAATTATCATTTCTTTTGCAACTAAGGCAGCTGATGGCAAAAACATAGTGCTTACAATGCGTCCATCGATTACCACAGAATGTTTGTCTTTTAACAAACGTTTGTTTAGCGCAATAGCTCCATTTTTGTTTAGTTGAGTTTCAATCAAAAAAGGTAGCAAGGTACCTTGTTTTGCCCAAGATTTAGACGTTTCTGTAGAATTAGGAAAGCCTGCAACCTTTTTTCCTTTTACCATAAACTCACCGTTAGACAGTGTAACGTTGACAATTCCTGCTGAACCGTGCCCTCCAACCCCGATTACGCCGCCGGACTCATGGATCTTTCTTATAATCGAATGAATATTTTTATTGTCAGCAACATCAAACATGACGCCATATCCACCGCCGATAAATACACCCCAATATTCATCAGGATTAACATCAACTGGCTTCAACGTAGCATTTGCTTTGTCTAGAAACCCTTCATACTTAATGGTGTAACTGCTTATACCTTGTGCTGACATCATAAATTCTACTTTTCCACCTTTAGGAGAAACAAAATCAACATCAAAGCCATGGCTCACAAATACGTGGTAAGGTGGAGCAAACTCCCGCAAATTGTTTCGTGCATCATGTTTTTCGGGATCACCCATGTCGACCATATTTGAAGCAACAATGAGCACTTTCTTTTGAGTATTTGCGTAAGACGTCATTGAAATCAAAGCGACGCTAATTAATATTAGTTTTACGAGTTTCATTATTAATCCTTATAGAATGTAAATGCAGTTTGGCGAGAGCTTTGGGTAAATGGTTTATATAAATTAAATAACCTATTATTCGACTAGTTTTTTAAAAAGCCGATTTTGCATGTGGTTTGTTCTATCGAAACTATGCTTTTACTGACTCAATGACATTATTAACCACTGTACCTCTTTGAATAGTGGACCTATCAAATCTGACGCCATCTATTGCAAGGTTTTCAAACTTTAAAGGCAAACCAACAGCACTATAGAATGACGGTCCATCTTGCAGATGAAAGTGCAAGTGAGGTTCGGTCGTACTGCCTGAGAAACCGCATTTACCGAGAAATTGGCCCGCTTTTACCTTGTCGCCAACCTTTAGTGGTATTGAATCTTTAATTAAATGCGCATAAAAGCCAAATTCGCCTTCTTCATGTTTAATTATTAAATGATTACCAGCAGCTTGTTTTGACATAGCATTAATAAAGAACCAACCAACAAAAGGTGAGTCTTTTACTCCATTGACAACTTTAATTACTTCACCATCAGCCGCTGAGAGGATATCTTTGCCATAACACTTATAGTCACGCAAATGAAAGCCTGCGCCAGAATGCCTTTTAAAAGTATTATCAGAAATAACAAAATCATATGCGTATCGCTGATTGAGAACATTCCAAGAATGAGACTTATCTGGAGTGTCACCGCCATGATAAATCAACCATTCGCCGTTGAACGGCAAACGGTAATGGGCTTTTGACTGATAGTGCTTAATCTCTTCTTCATGTCCTTTGATCCGATAACTGACGCCAATCATGCCAAAGGTCAACCTTAGCTGCTGAGAAAAAAGAAACGGATTGAACAGAGAAAGTAAATTGGAGACCACAAAGATAACAGTTTTTAAAGCCAAACCCAGCTTTCCTTGCATACCGGGCATAGGCCAAGAATAGGAAGGGTGTTTGGTATTAACTTGTTTATTGCTGTTGTTCTGTCGTAACTTGAATGCAAAAACAGCCAAAAAATAACAACTAAAATACAGCCCCCAGTTGTAACTGCTTTGCCAGTCAATTGTCGTAAACTGAGTTATGCTTACCTTGCTTAGACTCGCAACAATCAATGCTACAATCAGTGGGTATAACCATTGAAAGCTACTAGTCGACTGATCATTTTGCTGTTTATTAGACATTTGAGTTATCGCCCCTATTTAATGTTAACCGGCATACTAACAATTTTCCTAGGTTCTCGATCCAGAACTCTCGTGGTATCATTATACGATACCAATACAAGCAAATAATGATACTTAGCATGCATGGATTTCAAGATAACACTCCAACGTTGAATTTATCTATTCAGAATGGGTTAACTTTAATCAAGAAAGAACTGAAAGCCAGAGGCATAAAGTACTCAGAACTTGCCGAACTGATGGATACTTCCGAGGTTACAGTCAAGCGTATGTTGAACAGCGCAAATATTTCATTATCTCGTATGATGTTTCTAAGCGAGCTATTAAATATAGACTTAGCAGAGTTGCTAGCTCCAAGGGGGAAAACTAAACCCACGCAAAGTTTTTTTACAGAAGAACAAGACAAGGCTTTTTTTGAAGAGCCTAAGCTTTGGTCATATTTTGTGGAGCTTTTTTACAACAGTAAATCACCTCAAGAAATTGAAAAAGAACATGCATTAACTGAGCTTTCTACCTATCAGTACTTAAGACAGCTTGAAGACCTTCAACTCATTCAACTTAACCCCCACAATAATGTCGAAATTTTGGTAAAAGCGCCTATTGGGTTTAATAAAAAAAGTAAGGTTATAAATCGACATATAAACCACATGATGGAAGTCAGTTATAAGGCTGTCATGGTTGATGACAAGGAAGATGAAGATTATTTTTTAAGAGTTAAACCCATGCGTTTAACACAGCCTATTTATCTTAAGTTACTTGACGAGCTAAAAGCGGTAATGGATAAATATGCGCAGGTGTCAGAGGTGGCCTTTGCAAACTCAAATGAAGCCAAAGATTATCAGGTCGTTTTCACTGGACATCGTCTAATTGTTGAGGATTATGACAAGGTGAGTTTATAAAATAATAAAGTTAATGTTTGCGCCTATGATATTCGCGAAACAATAACTGGATTAGTTCAGACTAAAGTGAATCGTTTAGAAAGACAAAAACATGTTAAAAAAGGCTACAGCACTCTTAATGTCAGACGAGATTAAAAACTAAGGTTTAGTATATTCCACCAATTCTTCGACGTAACGGTAATCATCTTGTATTTGCGTCAGTTTAATAAAATTTTTCACTTCTGGTGAATATACGTATATTTCTTCTGAATCTGCATTGAGCAAAAGCTTTCTATTCATAAACTATTCAATTGATAAACCGAATAACACAAAATGTGTTTTATGAATTATTCGCGGTATTAAAATCAATCTCACAAATTTTTTGAATTATTTTTAATAGCATCACTTCAGCATCAATCTAGTCTCTGTTACTTACCTCTCTGCGTATGATTTCAATAATTCGATTGTGGACGATTTGAGATAGCAGCAAGGTGTCATCGCCTGTTGTATTAACAAACTGAACAACAACGGTGTCAATATCATCATAGTAACGGGCACGACTCCAGTAGCCTAATACCCAGCCATCGTGCTGATACTCATAAAGCCCTTTGTAAATCTCGGCTTCTTCCTCCGTAAACAAAGAACCGTCATTGAGCACTCTGATAAATTTGCCTACAGCTTCTGCTGTTGCAACCATACCTTGGTCAAGATATTTAAAATCATCTGGAGATCCAATGTAATAACCACTCATCATCCTATCTTGGTTAACCTCATTGACCGACATAAACGTATCCTCAATACCCAAGGGACGTAACATTTCATTCTTGATAAATTGCCCGTAGTCGTATCCGAGTACTCTGGTCATAATTCTTTGGAGTAAGTAATAATTGGTATTTGAATAGCGGTATTCCGAATTAGGTTCGAAGTCAGCGGGTTGATCAAGAATTAACTCCAGCATGTCTAAAGAGGATTCCCCCCAATTAAAGCCTTCGTGGTCGGTAAAATTTGGAATGCCACTCTTATGTTGAATCATCATGCGCAGCGTAATTTTGTCGGAATATTGAATACGCCCACTAAGCTCAGGAAGATAGAAAGCAAGCGTCTGCTCTAGTGACAACTGACCTCTAGCGACAAGCTTAACCGCTGCGGAGGCATCATAGAGCTTAGCAATGCTGGCAATCTTGAATAGTGCCTGCGGATAAGCTTTGATTTTTTCATTTCTATTGTGAAAGCCTTGAGCATAATATTCAGGGTCTTTATCTTCCTGAGCTACATAGACAATGATGCCATCTAACCTTTCATTTACAGCATTAGTCAATTCTTGTTCAATTGTTTTTGGTAGTGGCTTTAAGTAATAAAGACCAAACTCCCATGGGGCGAATAAATAGATACTTGTAATGGTTACAAGCGCCGCGGCCATGCGAAGCATTGTTTTGGTATGCATTCTTTTCATTATCATTCCATTAAAAAGTTGTTCATTTCTAAAACACCCACAACCTCTTAGTTGACGCTTTGTATGCAATATAATCTGCATTGTCTCCCCAACGTTTGTCGGCCTTGGCTTCTAGCATGGGTATACCACTCACTTTTGTGAGTAAAAACAGCACAAAGAATGGCGAGATTAAGGTAAGGTATTGCCAACCGGAAAGTGCAACAGATGCTGTTAGTGCTGCGCCAAACCACAATAGTATTTCGCCAAAATAATTGGGGTGACGCGCCCTTGACCAGAGGCCTACGTTTATAAATTTACCTTTGTTTTCGGGATTTTGTTTAAACACGCGCTTTTGGTAATCGGCCACTACTTCAAGCGTGAACCCTAACACCCACAAAGCCACGCCAAGAAACACCAATGCGCTAGTCATATTGCCCCCTAAGCTGATCGTTGCGTTTGACGCTATTGCGGTATATAGCGCACCAGCAGTCACAATCACCCATAAGCCTTGGATTGTCCAGGTGACAAAAAATCGATATGGATTGTGTTTAATTTGATCAAAACGAGTATCCACACCGTCTTTATGGATTCTTAGAAATAAAAAACTGCCGAGTCTGGCTGCCCATATCAATACCATTGAAGCACAAATGACCTGATACAAACTAAGTGGTTGTGCGGCCGTCGCCACTAAAATCGTACAAGCGATAAATGTACCACTCCCGGTTAGGTCAAAGCACTTTTCTGTTTTCATAAGATAAGATGGAATAAACACGATCCATTGGGTCGCGAAAGCCAAAGCAACTAAGCTATACAACACGGGCATTGATAAAAACGTAATTGTGTTTTGACTACTAGCAAACGCAATTCCTGCAGCGATACCTATGCACAAAACCAAGACGACTAGTGCTCTGACTGCGTTTTTCACGTCCATTTATATTTACCTTTTTTCAATTGCCTAAATAAAAATTATTCACTGCAGACAAACAAGCTCAACTATGGAGCAAGTGCTGTTCATTTTCTCAACTAATCACATAGATACACGGTTAGCTATAAAAACGATTAACGTAAAATGGTATCGCAAAAGGCTGTGTGAACAGAAAACTACGATTAACGCTAGATTGGACGCCTAATTTAAAGTTAGCTTTGCCAAAGAAGAGCTAACCTCTAACCAGGCTCTTGATTAGAGGTTAAAATACTCAATAAACCCGTGTAATAAACTTCTGGAAGTTCTGGCCCACCAAACAGATCGCTGATTACATCTTTCTGTTCGACCATTTTGTTTAAAACAAAATAGCATTGTTTTTCAACTTCATCTAAAAGCAAATAAAACTCTTCTACGTCTTGGGCGTTTTCCATCGTTAAATTTTTGTTGATGCCCAACAGCCAAGTCTTTTGTGTTTCACTTAATACACCGGTTTCGTCAATATTATTTTGTAATTGGTACAATAAAGCCCAAGGTTTAAACCTCGATGTATCCAATAGTTTTTCTCTATGCTGTTCATAAATATTGCTAAACATGTCAAACCACAAACTTAATCTCGCTAGTTTTTCGAAGCTGTCTTTCACTACCTGTTTTAGTTTTTCTAGGTTAAATGCCGGTTTGTATGGAAGTTCACCTTTAGCTAAGACACGTAACATCGCGTTATGAACCCCTATATCGTGAGCGCTAGTTGGGATCCTCAATACTGCGAATAGGACTTTCAGAGAAAAGTTGCCCTTGTTTTGAATGCTGTAATAAAACTTAGTCAATTCGTCGACGATACAAATAATTTGACCTTCAATACACAATTCATCAATCGTTTTACCAAAAGGATATCCAAGACCATCGGCTCTTTCGTGATGTTCTAAAATCGCGCGTTTAACGATACGAGGTAATCCAGGCACCATATCTGCAAAGTGCATAGAAATAGCGACATGTCCTTGGTACATTTTGCGCGCTTCGTTATTTAAAGTACTTTCGTTTTCTACGATTTTAGGATCCAAATGCAATAAACCAACATCTGACAATACGTTGGCTAAAAATACGTTGCCTACTTTTTCTTCAGACAAGCCATATTCCTTTGCGATATGTGCAGCTAACACACTTGCCGTAATCGCAAAACCAAAACGGTCAGGGTATACACTCGCAAATATTGTTAGCTTTTCTTCAATCATTGCGTATCGATTGATTAAAGGTAAAAGTGACATTGCAAGGTCGTAACTGCCATTTTTTATGCTTTCATCAAGTAAGTTCTTGCTCTTTAATCGAGTTGTGTATGCGTCTATGAGCCTTTGTTTAGTGAGTGAATAGGCAATAGACACCGATTGGTCAATCGGCTTTATCAGTTTGTGTTTAGCTATTTTTCTTGCGGTCTCTTTGCAAAGATGAGTTCCTTCCTTTGCGACTAACGCACCTTTTGCGTTTAAAATGGGTTCTTTGATCACGACGCTATGTTGTTTGTTAACTTCGGCGAGACGATCTAGATAATGCGAATTATTCAATCTTCTTCCTTTTAGATTAATACACCTTGTAGTTTGCTTCTGAGCACATCACACCACAATGAGCGAGATATGCTAATCACAACCCACAAAAACTATAGCAGTAAGCAACTAAAAGTATAATAATTTTGAATGATAAACATACCATCATTACTGGATTTGTGTATTAAAATTGGTACTTAAGAATCCGTTTCAATATCAATGAATTCGCGATTCCTATACTAAAGAATAAAAAATTGGTTAAACTATAAGCATGCTTAGCACAATCAAAGCGACGCTCACAACCATCAACAGCATTGCGATTGTCGCGGTGAGCATAGCTGTGCTTGCCTTTTCGATCAAAGTACATGAGGCACTTTACCTAGAGTCAGTAAAAACCGATTTTTCTCCTTTAAGCGAAAACATTTCGAATGACCTAATCAAATTCATCAACACAGAACAACCCGACATCTTTGGGATTACATCTACTTTATTGCGCTTAGAGGGTTACGAGAACGTAAAATACGCCGTCGTTTTGTCTCCGACTTATCAAACTATTCAATTTTATGCGGGTAAAGCGATAGAAGAAAAAACAGCTGACGAAATCATGGCTCAGACAGAGTTTAGTCGCTTTCAAAGCGGTATGAGTATAGATGGCAACAACCTAATAGCAATGCGCCCTATCGGCGAAAAAACGCTTCCTTTAGGTCACTTTTTGATTGTGAATGATCTAGCCAAACCACTTAAACAAAGCAAGCTAGATTTGTTGTCGTCCACACTGCCGCTTGTATTGATGGTCATGCTCACTGCCGTTCTTATTCTAAGGTGGTTAAATACAAAAATGCTAAGTCCGTTTAGTTCATTGGCAAGGTTGGCTAGAAAGATAAAACAAACCAATGACTACACTATCCAGATAGATGTTGATGGTAAGAAAGAAGTACAAGATTTGAGCTCTGAGTTTAGTTCGATGATGGAAACCATCCACAGTGAAGAGGTCAAAAACAAAAAGTACACTGTGCAACTGATGAAACAGCGAAAAGATATGGAGCGTTTGGCTAATTTTGATACGCTCACTGGCTTACCCAATCGCTTATCATTTATGGAAAAACTGCAATCACAGTTGAAATCCGCATTCATTCAAGGCGAAAACCCAGCACTATTTTACATAGACCTAGACGGCTTTAAGGACGTCAATGACACTTATGGACACGATTTAGGTGATTCATTGCTTAAACACGTGAGCAAACGTATCCAAACTCACCTAAATGAAAGGGATATTATCGCCCGACTCGGTGGTGACGAATTTGTGGTGTTAATTGTCGAAACACTTAACGAACAAAAAATAAAAGACAAAGCTACAGTGTTCATTAAGGAGCTTTCAAGTACATTTAAATTAGATGATTGGGAAGTACAAGTCAGCGCTAGCATTGGCATCGCTTACGCTGAATCGGGTGATTTCCAAGTCGGTCAAGTAGTGACCAATGCCGACCTTGCAATGTATCGCGCAAAGCTTGATGGAAAAGACACCTACAGGCTGTTCACAGAAGATTTAATGGAAGTCAATCGACGTAAATTAGCGATCGCTAATTCTTTATCAAATGCGATTAAAAATGATGAATTTACACTGTACTACCAATCCAAAGTAAATCACGCGCGTCGAATCGTAGGATTTGAAGCCTTGATTCGCTGGACCAATGAAGAACTGGGGTTTGTCGGACCTGACGAATTCATCAATATCGCTGAGAAAAGTGGGAAAATTCATCAAATAACGCAATGGGTAATAAAGCAATGTTGCCAAGATATTAATTATTTACGCAAACTTTATGGCAGTGAAATTGTGTTATCACTCAATTTATCTTCGTTTGATTTGAAGATACCCTCTTTAGCTGATCATATTTCAGCCTTATTCGAAGCGCACAGCGTACCCGCTCATTGTATAGAGTTTGAAGTCACTGAGTCTGCATATTTGGAAAACTTTGACGAAGCCAATGCATTTTTCGAACGCATCAAACAAATTGGCTGCACGATTGCCTTGGATGATTTTGGGACAGGCTATTCATCTTTGAGCTATTTAACTCAAATTAAAATTGATACGCTTAAGATTGACAAGCAATTTGTAGACAAACTAGGTGTTTCTAAACGCAATACCTTGGTCACCAAAACAATTATTGAGTTGGCCAAGCAATTAAACCTGATGATTTGCGCTGAAGGCGTTGAAACATCTGAGCAAGCAGAGTTTCTTCTAAATGCCGGTTGCAATACTCTTCAAGGATATTACTTCGACAAACCACAACCGCTTGAAACCCTCGCCGACCATGCACAAGCAACTAAAACTAATCCACTACAAACAGGATCTTAACTGTCTCTGGAAGTGCTTCAACCGAAGAAACATACGCAATTGCATTGCGATTTTGACTAACAAATGCAATTGCTTCTAATTCAGTGTCGACTTCTTTTGGGGGTTTCATTCGCCCTGAAAAGCGCATCTGAGCCCAATATGATTGTATTCTCGATTCGGTTAAACCCACGACTTTGAGATTAAAAAGCGTTCGACACAAATCGCCTGTCGACAGATTTACCGGCTCAAGCCCTAAATTATTTGCACTGCCCATGAACACATTTCTAATTTGTTGCTTATTTAAATCAAGCTGGCTTTGCGAATTCACAACAATGAAGAGTTGATTTTGAGCGCTCACCGATGAGCTAAGCAGTAACTGCCCCGTGAACATCACAAAGAGTGCGAACGCGGTCGTTAACTTTGGCAGGACGTTTTGGCGCGTATGCATTAAAACACCCACTCAACTGCAAACTGCATTAGTTGACCTTCTTGCTTTGATTGCGTGGTATCAAGCTGTTCAAAGAGAGCTCGTCCTCCCTTTTCGCCTTCTAGCCATGTGTGCTCAATTTTCAGCGCGATATTTGCACTAACATCATAGCGTAAGCCCATAGTGATTGATTTAAGATCGTCATTTGGACGAGTGTTATAAACCAAATCAACCAAACGACTAAGCTCATCAAGTTGCGGGGCTAAGCCTTGAGGAATAGTTTGCTCTGGTGTGAAATAGCGGTTTCGACTAGCAGACACCGTTAGATGAGCACTAAAGGGATAAAAGTTATATCCTAATGTTGTATAAAAACTTGTCTGCGTTGGCACTAAAGGAATGCTTTCACCGGCGCTAATGCGAGTGAGTTCTGTCTTAAAAAACACATCTAAACTGTCATAATCAACGCCAATAGAAACGTATTCTGGTACGCCCTCGACCCTTAGACTTTGTGCGATGGCATTAAAGCCTGTATCACTAAGCGCTTGAATTAATGGGCTTAATTGCTCATCAGGTGCCAAGTCTACATGACCAACATGATAGGCAAGTCGGTAACGCCAATTTTCTACGTTAAACAAGCCAATCAAACCATATACGTAGTCTATATTGACCATATTAGTCGCGTTAACAGTATTAAACTCACCGTCAAAAAAGCCGTAGTAACTCTCGAAGGATCCGCTAAATTCACGGTTACTAAAATCAAACCGTCCTAAAACACCATCAAACTCAGTAAAGAAATAGCTGCTATATAAAGGAGAAGGAGGAGAGATCCAGGGGTAAGCAAAACCAACATCCAGCACATCGCTATACAGATAAAATGGTATGCGCTGTCTACCTAACTTAAAACTGAGTACATCTGAAGGACGATAATCAGCGTAGAGCCACTGAATACCCGACTCTTTGAGTTTGTCATCTGTTGCAATAGCCTGCGCAACAAATGCCCATTTATCATTGGCTTGATAGTCGAGTCTAACCGCAACCAAACTGTCATTATCAAACGAAAGTGAATTATCATAACCTCGGAACACGGCTTCATCTTGATCGAATTTACCTGCGACTACTCGCCCAAAGCTTGATATTTCAAGCTTGTCAGCACTTGAGCTATCTGTTGCACCATTTGCAGCGCCAGAAATAACCCCAAACAAAAATATAATGACGAAGAATGAGTTTGCCTTCATAGCCTAACTCAACAACTCCGATGCAACTTTAATTCGCTCTCTGAGCGCGGCAAGGTTTTCTTCAACGTGTAGTGCTTCTTCAATGTGCCCGTTTATTTGCTTTGCGCGTCCTTGAACAATTTGAGTGATGCTTTCTTCTTGGTACTGCGTAATACCCATATTAAAAAAGCTAGCTTCGAGTTCTAGTAGCATATCGTCTAACAGGTCTAAGCTTTTTTGCTTGTGCTCCAATTCAATGTTCTCGACCATTTTCATAGTAGCAACCACATCGAGCAATTCATCTCTTAAGGTCAAATTAGCTTTCACTTCACTAAATTGAGCCCCTTGATCGGCACCCAACTGCCCCACTTTCATGCTCAACGCATTGGTATCTTCAATGATCATCATTAAGTTGTCGCGCAAATCACCGCGTGCCATTTCGTCATCCACCGGCATATTTTTAATAATGACCGACACATTTTCAAAATTAACGATATAACGCGAACCCTTTTCTAAAAAACGGCTCGTCATTTGTGAGGCGCGCTCAAGCAAGTCCTTTTCAAGAGGTGTCATAACCATATCGCTTGAGCGGTTGATCACGCGATTTTCGAGGCGAAGTTGCACACAAGCATCAATATTCAGACCGTCAAAAACGTCAAACAAAGCACTCACTAAACCTTCGGGGGTTTTAATTTTCAAACCTGAGCGCAAAAAGCCCAGCACGGTGCCTAAGTGTCCAGCGCTCGCAATAACAGACATGACCATATCTGTACTGGATTTATTTTCGTCCTCAAGCTCATGCATCTTTTTGCGTTCATCCAGCACCACATCCACTTTGCGTGACACTAACTTGGCATCGATTGGTTTGGTAAGGTAGTCTAATCCGCCAACATCAAAGCCTTTTAAAATTTCTTCTGTTTGCGTGTTACCTGATACAAACATGACGGGTAAGTCAGGAGAGATTTGATGAATTTTTTCACAGGTTTCATAACCGTCTAAATCTGGCATCATGACATCTAGCAATACCAATTCTATTTGGGCGTCATCTTCGATCATTTTTAACGCTTGAAAACCACTTGTAGCGGCTACAATGGCATACTTGTCTTTGAGTATCTCCATTAAGATACGTAATTCGTTTGGCGAATCATCAACGAGTAAAATGCGGTGTTTATCCATTGTTTATCCTAGTAACTCAAGGGCTTGTTCGATGTCATTTGCAGCTGCAAGCGTATCGAAACGCGCCATAGCTTGTTGTACGTTTTCGAGTATACCTTGCATGGGAGCACTTAATTTGCAAGTTAATAACTCTTGAAGGCCTGCCTCGGCATTTAAAAAATCTTGATTCAATTGCATCTTTATATCTTGCAAATAGTTCAATATCTGCTCATCAGACACGGATCTCAAAGGCGCCTTTTCAGCTTTATCTTTGTTGTTATCGACCAAAGCCAAATGATGCTTAACTTCTTCAATGAGTTGTTGCAGTCTTTCAGCCTTATTGAGTGTGGGCCACGATTGCTTGGTTTGCAATTCCGTTTCTAATTCGGCCGCTAGCTTTGATACTTTCTCAATCCCGACGTTTGCAGCACTCCCTTTGATAAGGTGCAGCGCCATACTTGCACTCTTTTTATTGTCTTGTTCAACACATACTTCATAGCGCGTATAAAAGTCGCCATTATCCTTACAAAAACGCTGAAGTAAGGACAAATACAATTCCAGGTCATGATTGACTCTCGCTAGGCCACTTTCAACATCCACTCCCTTTATTTCAGGTACTGAATTATTGATAGGTGTTTCATGCTGTGAGCTTTGCTCAGCCGCTGACATGTTGCCAATTAAGCTTTTAATTTTTTGATGTAATAGCGCTTTATCGATCGGCTTAGATATATGGCCGTTCATACCCACTTGTTCGCATTCGTCGATATGAGCCTGTGAGCTGTGTGCTGTCATTGCAATAATAGGCACATCCATATTTTCGCTCAGCACACCTCCCTTGCCCGTACGGATGAATTCAGTGGCTTGAATCCCTCCCATTACTGGCATTTGCAAATCCATCAGCACGATATCAAAGGTGTCTTTTGATAAGTGATCTAACGCAAGTTGACCGTTTTCAGCAAGAGACACATTACACCCCCAACCTTCTAGTAACTTAGTAGCGACCATTTGATTGATTGTATTATCTTCTACCAACAAGATACGTAAAGTATCGACAGGGTTATCAACAGATGGGTCAACTGTATCTGTGTACAATTCAATCTCGTCGGCGGTTTGCAAAGACAGGTCAACATAAAAGCAACTGCCTTTACCCAGTTCACTTGTCACGTTTATCTTGCCACCAAACATACTGACGAGTTGTTTAGTAATACTCATTCCTAAACCTGTACCACCAAACTCTCTGGTAATTGAGGTGTCGGCCTGTTCAAACGCAGCAAAAATTGATTCTAGATTAGCTTCACTTATGCCAATCCCGGTGTCACTTACCGATATTCGATAAACATCTTCAAAGGCATTGAAAGAAAGGCTCACACTACCTTTATCAGTAAATTTAAGCGCATTTGACAGCAGGTTTGAAATAATCTGAGTCAGTCGAAGCGAATCAACCATTAAAAAGTCGGGGATGCGATCATCGACATGTACCTCAAAAGCAATCCCTTTTTGTTTTGCCTGAAGTTCAAAAGGCGCACATAAGGTTTTTACATATGGACGAATATTAAGGGCAGCAAATTCAAGGGTGATTTTATTGGCTTCGATTTTAGAAAAGTCCAAAATATCATTGATAACACCGAGCAGATGCTTACCTGACGCTTCAGCAACGGCTACTAGTTCGCTTTGTTGCTCGTTTAACGATTGCTCTGACAGCAGGGCCATAACGCCTAGCACTCCATTGAGCGGCGTACGCAACTCATGACTCATATTGGCAATGAAATCAGTTTTAACTTGCAGAGCATATAGCGCTTCATCGCGTGCTTGTTGCATTTCGATCGTGCGCTTTGCAACGAGTTTTTCTAAACTCTGGCTCAACGCTTCTAACTCCATGTGCTTAGCAAACAGCTCACGGCTTTTATCCTCGAGTAGTCTTTCAGCCTCCTGCCTTGCCTTGCGTTCACGCTCTAATCGTCTAATTAAGCGCGCTGGGTCAGTAGATGCGTGATTCAAACATGATACCTTTTTGAAATAAGTGGTTTATGATGCTTGCCTTCTCAATGCTAAACGTTAGGCACTGGTCAATCTAAAAATAGCATGATGAATGTCGCCTTCTACCCAGTCTTCACGATCAATATTAAAAGTCTCGCCAAAGTAAGCGGAAGTGCTTTCAATTAATCCCAATGCCAGGTCGGCAAAACCGCGTGTCGATTGATAGTGCAAAGCAAAGTGTTCGGTAGGTGATTCAACATGTTCAAAACTAAATACGGGTAGCTCAGCATCGGGGTATAATTTGCGTACTTCCACATGAATATGATTGTCAATCGCTTCTAAAAATTTAATCGTGCTACCGGCTTCTATAAAAAACGAAGTAAATTTTTCGCTAAAGACCTTTCCCATGTGTAATCCAAAAGCGTGAACAAGCGCGGGGACGGGGGTGTCGCAGAGTTTGCTCAACTCGACTACCATATCTACCAGCTCTTGATGGTCGTAGGTTCCCACAGCGGTGTAGGCCCCTTCTGATTTAGGCTGAACAGCATCCAATATATCGTCGAACATGTCTTCACCAAACTGGCTCTCGACCATACTCACAAATTCAGTAAACACTATTCCTTTCATAGATCACCCTAGTTAATTTTGATAAAACAAAGGGGCGCGACGCTTTTGCCATGCCCAATAACTTCATATCGACAAAACTTTCACTACCCATAACAAAAAACAATAAAAAAGAACTAAGCCACAAAAAAAGGTGGCCTCATTGCCTCTCCAAAACCTTTGAATACCCAAGGTAACGTGCCTTTGATGTCAGTATTTTTTACACCGTTTAAATTAACATCATTCTTTAGTACTATCTACCATTGTGAAAAATAAGCTTCAAATTCCTTTTTTTAATCAGGTTTTTACGAAGGTATCCGATAAGAATAAATCAACGATTCTTCGTTAACGTTTTAAGGGTCCTTACTTGCAACAAACTTCGTTAAAGAAAAAAATATTCAGATTAGTCGTCGGGGTGGTTTCGATCACATCGCTGCTGATCTTAATGGTTGCACTTCGGAGTATTGCTGAACATGCGCAGCAACAGCAGTCTCAAGACCTAAATACTGCAAAAATGGTGTTAACAAGGGTCATCGATGACCGTAAAGAGTTGTTGCTTACCTCAGCAAATGTACTTACCGATGATTGGCCTTTCAAATCAGCGGTCGCGCGCGACGATGTTGCCACGCTTAAAAGCGTGCTAGGTAACCACGGGCGGCGTATTGGCGCAGATTTAATCAGTATACTGAGTTTACAAGGTGAGCCGATTGTGACGGTGCCTGATCCCTCGGCCTACGAAGACAAAAACGAATTAGATTTAAGAGAGCTTGCACAACAAACACTTCAGTCGGGCACGACTTCTGGGATAGTGTCGAGTCACGGCAAGTTGTTCCAGCTTTTATTCGTGACGGTAGATGCCCCCTCACCTGTTGCCATTGCAGTGTTAGGGTTTGAAGTGAATCAAGCCTTAATCAAAAATTTAGAAGCGATCTCACAACTTGATATACGTGTGAAAGTCGAATCAAAAGACTCTGACCCCTTTTCAGTAGCGAGTAAAGAAATCCCAAGTACAGCAACCGTCGTTAACGTCAGTCAAGGCGACAGTATAGAGTGGTTAAGCTTTTTATTATGGGACAGAAATAAACTGATCGAGAGTGACTTTTCGTTTGTACAGCGTGACGACTTAGATGTGCGTATCGTGCTATCCACCACCGTAGAACGTTTGTTTTCAAGTTTTTTAAGTTTGATATTCAACATCACATTAATTGCTATCTTCGCGCTGGTGGCTGCTATCGCATTAACTGCGGTTATTTCACGTCAAATGACGCGCCCTATTGAAAAGCTAACTCAAGTTGCCACCAACATAGCAAAAGGTGACTACCATGAAGAAATGGTTATCGATAGCAGAAGCCAAGAATTAACGGTATTGGCGAATAGCTTTAAAACCATGCAAATCAACATTCGAGAGCGAGAGCAAAAAATCATACACCAAGCTCAACATGACGATCTCACGTGTTTGTTCAATCGCAATCATATCGAAACTAAACTTAGTGATAAATTTGCAGGAAAAGAGTGCTTCCAAGCAGTTGGCATAAATATCTTTGGCTTTCGTGACATAAATGACACCTTTGGTTATCACAATGGCGATTTATGTCTACGTGAACTTGCCGATAGAGTCAGTGATTTAGGCGGCCTCGCGGCTAGACTAACAGGGGGAGAGTTGATTTGGATCCCCAATACACCGGTGAGTGAATCCGAACTAACCCTAATTAGAGATAATCTTGAAAAAGAGATATTTGTCGATGGGTTAAGCATTCCTATGCGCGTATCTATCGGTGTGATCGAATGCCCTTCTGATACCCATAACGCAGAAGATCTGTTTAGGCGGATGAATATTGTGTTAGATGAAGCACAAAACACTGATGAAAAACTGCTCCGCTTTGACCCAAGCTTTGAAAGTAGTTACTTAAGGCGCTTGTCGATTATTACTGAACTTAAAAAGGCTTTGTCGACAAACCAGCATGAATTACAGTTGTTTTACCAACCTAAAATGGAGCTTAGCAGCGATAAAATACTAGGTGTTGAAGCACTGATAAGATGGCAAAACGACAATTTAGGGTTCATTTCACCAGAAGATTTTATCGCCATTGCCGAACAGGCTGGCTTTATAAATAAAATCACTGAATGGGTTTATCAACAAGCGGTCAAAGATGTGCGCATATTCAGAGAAAAAGGTGTGGACGTTGTCGTCGCCATTAATATCTCGGCGCAAGATGTGATGAACCCCGAACAACTTACAATGATTAACAGTTTGCTTGAAAGTAATGGGCTGCCTGCGCAAGCATTGTCATTCGAATTGACCGAAGGGGATTTGGTCAAAGACCCAGAGCAAGCGCTTCAACACTTAGGTTATTTGCGTGCATCCGGCTTTAGCATTGCCATTGATGATTTTGGAACAGGCTATTCGTCTCTAGCTTACTTGACGCAACTTCCCATTAACGTGCTTAAAATCGATAAAAGCTTTGTACTTAACTTAGACACTTCGAAAGATGACCAAACAATTGTTAAAACCGTTATCAAGCTAGCCCATAGCTTTGGTATGGAAGTTGTCGCAGAAGGGGTAGAAAATGAAGCTTCGTTAGCATTGCTCAAAGAATGGGGATGTGAATGGGCTCAGGGTTATTTCATTTGTCGCCCTATTGCTGCACCAGACCTGATCCAGTGGTACAAGGAGCGAAACAACTCACTTGCAAGTTGAGTAAAAAAGTGACTATAGTGTTCATAAATCAATCAGATTTATACACAGAAAAAGGAAAGTCTAATGTCACTCAAAGACGCGTTTGTTTCACTCAAAAAAGGCATAGCCGATATTTCAAGTGTCGAAGTTCAAACTTTCACTGGTGATTTAAGCACAGTCATCACAGACAGCAACGGAGAATCAGTCCTTGACTGGGAAAACCTTCTCCAAAACGCAAAATCAGATACACAAGGCAGCATTACCCTAATGGCATCGTCAAAGTATGATTTTGATGGTGATGCTCAGCTGCTAATCAATCCCGCAATTACCCCCGATATGCGCGAAGCTCATGATGCTGCGGTTTCAGCAGGCTTAGAAGTAAGACAAGGCTTAGTGGATGCCTTTTACGACCTGATCGATGTCAGCTGATATTAGCCAGAACGAAGCGATTGAGTTGATCGACAGCTTGATCGTTTCACCTGGTAGTCTGGCCATTGAACCTAGACAGCCTCTTAGGCAAACGGTTACAACAAGCGATTCATCAAAAGGGGACGATGAGGCAACTAGTGACGGCGTGGATAACTTGTTTGCACGTAACAAAAGCGTGCGCACTTACTTGCATCTACTCGGTTACTTGCGCAAAGACAATAGCGATCCCCATTTAACTCGCCCTTTAAAACGCGCACTTCGAAAATTTCAAGAAGAAGCTGGATTACTTGTTGATGAATGGGTTGGCAAGAAGACATGGCTTGCGCTGCAAACCTTGGTGAGCTTTGAGGCAGGCGATCGCATCGATTTATGGGTAGGTAAAGACGAGAAGCAAGCCGCAATGAACCGCGCAATAAATCTGCGTTTACACGTACTAGGTTTTTTAGACAAACGCCAGTTTGCAAGTACCCAAAGCACTAACCAAGCACTTGAGACGTTTTACCAGCATGCTTTAAAAGTGGGCCAAGTGAGTCAGTTTAGGCCAAACGCTCAAACTGGCTGGCTAAGGCATAAAAAATTGATCCGCGCGTTGTTTGATGCACAAGGGATACTCACTTCAACATCTCGCTACCAAGTTGAGAAAAGCGTTACCTTACCTGTATCAATTAATCTAGCCAAAATAGAATTATTTTTACTGGGTTATGATGTGCAGCCTACACGCTCAAGAACCTATAAAATGAGTACAGCAGACGTAAATCGTTTTGCTTTTTTCAGGCGCAACCCTGCCAGTGTATCTTCCACTAAAGCCAATCAATATAAACTGTATGAAGCCATGCAAAATTTTGCGCAAAGCCAAGGAGTCTCAACGATTAGAAGTGCCAGCACTAGCCGAAAAGTAGACTATCAATTTATTGCTCAATTAGCCGCGCTTCACCATCAAAATGAATTAAGCCAAACGCAGCAAGCTAAACAAGTATTATTAAAAATTAGTGAGTCTAAAGACGCTAATACACACAATAAAATTTGGGAACACATTAACAGTATTGGAGGCAGAATTTTCGACGGTGTAAAACGCGTAATAAAATGGTTTGCGTCAATCGTTAACAGCACAATCAAGGATACCAGCGAAACGCTCAAAAACATTGCTAGGCTCACACACATGCTCGCCAGTGATGGCCTTAAAGTCATCAAAGACTCGGCAAAACAAATAAAACGAGGCGTTCAATTTTTAAAACGAAGCCCCGTGCAAGGTAGTAGCGCTGATGATTGGTACACAATGCGCAGTAAAAACTGTGACTATGTCGTTTTAATAAATCATCAAGCCAGTGCCAACGTCATTGATAAAAAAACACGATATTTTCGCAAGCAACTATCCGATTTCAAGTTGGCCATGCAAAATGTTCGCAAAGTGATAAAAGGCCTAAAAATCGCGATTAGTTTTTTGAAGTTTAGTATTGGCTTGGGCACAGGCGTCAAGGGTTTTGCTGCGCTGTTGGGTTTAGTGCGCGTTTTTATTTGAAGTAACCGTAACTGTGTCGATGTTGGCACTATTCAACTTAGTTTTATGCTTCAATTCTTTAGGCTTCAAATTAAGAAAACACAAGCATAATACTAAATAATTACCCACCGCCTCAGGCTGTAAAAAAACCCGACAAAAATAATAAATAAGGGTTATAAACCCCTGAAAAAAAGGCTTTACTCGGACGTTGAAGCATCCTGAAAGCCCTTTAAATCGATATTAATATATAAAATACAATGAATGGCGCTATGCTTCGCCATAAAAGTCTTTGTACCAATCAACAAAGGCTTTAATTCCCTCGTCTAAAGACACAGAAGGACGATACCCAACATCATTTACCAAGGCCTCTACATCAGCAAAGGTCGCTTCTACGTCACCGGGCTGCATCGGCAACATGTTTTTTTCAGCAGTTTTACCCAAAGCTTTTTCAATCGTTTCAATAAAAGTCAACAAATGCACAGGCGTTTGCGCACCAATGTTATAAACACGCCAGGGCGCTTTACTAGAACTTGGAGAAGGCGTTTTACCATCCCAATCAGCATTAGGCTGCGCAATATGCATAGTAGCAGCAATTACGCCCTGCACAATGTCATCAATGTAAGTAAAGTCACGACGATGATTACCATAGTTGTACACATCAATCGCCCTGCCCTCACTGATCGCCTTAGTAAACTTAAACGGCGCCATATCAGGACGTCCCCAAGGGCCATAAACTGTGAAGAACCTAAGCCCAGTAGTAGGCAGCCCATAAAGATGACTATAAGTATGCGCCATCAACTCATTCGCTTTTTTGCTAGCCGCATACAACGACACAGGATGATCAACGTTATCATCAACCGAAAACGGCATCGCCTCATTCGCACCATAAACCGAACTAGATGACGCATAAACAAGGTGCTCAACCTTATGATGACGACAACCTTCAAGAATATTCATAAAACCAAGGATATTCGCATCAATATAAGCATGAGGGTTTTCAATCGAGTAACGTACACCCGCCTGAGCAGCTAAATGAATAACACGATCGAACTTATGCTCTGCAAACAAAGCTTCCATAGCAGCACGATCGGCGATATCCATTTTGATAAAGCTGAAGTTTGCTGCATTTTCGTGTTCGTTAATCCAGTCGATACGCGCGTGTTTAAGGCTGGTATCGTAGTAGTCGTTGATGTTGTCTATGCCGATCACTTGGATGTTTTGGTCGAGGAGTTGTCGGGCGGTGTGGGCGCCGATAAAGCCGGCGGTGCCGGTGGTTAGGATTTTCATTAAGCTATTTCCAATTAATGTTGAAGTTCAACAAAATACGGGGCTTTTAGATGACGAAAGTTTATCACAAAATTTATTTCAAATACCTTTGTATCATTTTGCCCCCTCTTACACATTACAAAATAAAACTATTCTTCGACTCACCAGTTGATTTTAATTTTTTTTGAGTTGTAAAAATGAAAAACGTGAATTCGTTAGTTGTCTTATTTATATTATTTTTCGGGCTTTATCCCGTCACAGCCTGTTCTTCAGTTTCGATTGACGATGGTATTGCTCATGCTCCTATTCCCGCTAAGGCGGTTGAGCACATTGGTTGGGGTGGTGGTGGCGCTTTTACAAGCGTTGTCATGTATAAGGGCGATACGTACATATCATCTGATGTTGCTGGTGTTTGGCGATTGGATAATGATAGTTGGATTCCTACGGTAAATGGCTTAGAAGACTATAATGTCACTAGTTTAGCTGTGCATGGCGAGAACTTATTGGCGATTAGCAGTTCGGGTCTTTTCACACTCGATGATGATAAAACATGGGTATCGTTAAACATCTCAATCAACACCAAGCGAAATACTAGTAAACAAGTTTACTCAGTCGCAAACGACGATTCTATTTGTGTAAGCGACTTAAAAGCAAAGCTAGTTTGCATAAATGGACGGACTATTGAAGAGCATCAGTACGAACTATCTCGACTGCATGGTATTCATTTTGACAAAGGCCAAAACAACGATGTCTATGGATTTGCAGATAAAAATCTTTATCGCCTAAATACTCAAGACCAAACTTATCAACTGATTAACACCTTCGATAGTAAAATTTTAAGAATCGTTACCGTTTCGGAAGATTCAATGCAGCTTGTGGTCACAGAAACTGCTATTTACAAACTAGGTGATTTATCAAAACTTGGGATCAACACTGATCAAAAAATTATAAATGTACTTGTTTCAGAACACGGAGAAACCAGCCAAAACTTTATTGCACTCGGTAGCCAATGGAATACCAAGCTTCATTATTTAACATATGAAAACAATGCTTTGGTGGTAGGCGACCGCGTGGGCATTTCTTATGATGAATCACTTCCATTTCGTAAGTGGCGCAAGTCAATAACAATGCCGTTGGGTACGCCCATCATGGTCGGTGATAACATGTGGTTTGCGGATTATTGGGGAGTTTACAAATACTCACAAAACGCAAAGCGCTTTGAAGAATATTCTCTTGATGCATCAAATTTTGTAGGTACAGATATCGAGCTAGACGGAGATACACTCTTTATAGCAAGTATGGATAATGGCATCGTTTCAACTCCCCAATTCTCATTCTCAGACCAAAGATTTAATAGCGTTTTTCCGAGAACTGGGACCGATTGGCGAATGGCTGGTCATGTATGGTCCATTAAACATCAGCAAGGTGAAGTCTACGCAACGATATCACCTTGGAACCAAGCCAGTGATTTTGTTTTAGCATTTGATGAAAACGAAGAGGTAAAGTGGGCGCAGCAACTTGGTGAGTATACAAACAGACGCGATGAAAAGGCATTTTGGGGTAACGGGTATAGTCGTCAACTCGTGCTGGGAGATAGTGATATCTTTACCGTTAGAGACGGTAAAACAGGCGGTTTATTCAAAATTGCAGATTACCAAAATAAAACGTCAGATGAACAAACGCAAAACGCGCCAATTGCAGCATTAAGGCAAGATGAAAACAATAGAGTGTTTAGAGGATTAGTTGTATTTGAAAATCAACTTGTTTCGTATCATATCGAAGAACAAAACACACTTAGATTTTCCGATATGGAAACTGGTGAAGTAACGTCAACAATACTACTGCCTAGTAACTTGTGGGTGTTTGAACTAAAGACAATAAATAATTCACTATACCTCTTGGGAGATCAAGGTAAGCCTGTCATCTATCAACTAAAAGACGGCAGTATAAAAGCAGTATTAACACGAGACCAATCAAGCTCATTTCTGGCGTTTAATGCGAACCCAAGCGGAAGCCTGATGTTTGCATCAACTGTTAACTGGAGCTCAAAAAAAGACGCCGAGGTACTCATGTCCGCTGATCAGGGAGACAACTGGAAAGATATCTCTTGCCTCATGGAAAATCGAAGCGGCGCAGTTGATATAGAGTTTGATGAATGGGGTGAGTATGCGTATGTTCTTATGCATGTAGGTGGAGTAATGAAACTAGATGTATGGTTTTTGGAGGGGTTTGATGGATGTTGAATTTATTATTACAGTAAAGAGCAAACTTCGACTAAATTTATTGGTTTATGGCAAACAATAACAAGTCAGGATTTTTTACATTACTTAAAACCGACAAAATAAACTTCTTTAAATTCATGCAGCTAAATGTTGGCATATTTCATGCTTTCCATGTATAGAAATATTATCAATGGTTAAGGAAATTCAATGAAAAAGCTTTTTATTAAAATAGCGCTAACGGTGATAACAATTATCGGTTCTAACGCAAACGCAGCATTTATTACGAATAGCGACATTGCGAGCGTTTCAGTAGACGCTGCTCCTTCAAATTATACAATAGCAAATATAGACGCTCTGTTCGACGGCATTTTTGGAACTTCGAGCCCTGATGTCGCATTTACTGCGAATGCTCAAGGTGGAACTCGCGTTAGTAGTGCACTGCCCATCTCGCTGACATTTGCATTAAACGGTAAATTTGATATTTTCGGTGCTGGCATAGCGAATGATTTTGGAAGTTTATTCCTACAGCAGGTTAGTGCTTTGGAAATTATATTCAATACAGATACTGGACAGATAGCAGTGTCTAATAGCATGTTGGTTCAAAACACTTTCAGCGTGATTGATTTAGGCAGCATTGCCGCTTTCGGAGTAGATAGTTTTACGGTAAATATCTTCGGTAGTCAGGGCAATAAGGTGGAGTTGAGAGAAATTGTATTAGAAGCAACAAAACAAGTTACGAGTTCTTCTTCAATCAGTGAACCTATATATACAAGTGCTTTGTTTTTAGCGCTGCTCGCTGCTGCAAGAACAAGACGCAGCAAGCGATAAAAACAATCTAAAACATTAAAAATTTTAGCGGCATAAGAAATGCCGCTTTTTTTTGGGTGAAAAATTTGAATGAAGTTAGAAAAAAGATGTTCAGAGGTGTTGCATCTCTTGGGCTAGGGGCATCTGCGAGCAAAGTCATATCATTTATAACCACAATAGTCACTGCCAGACTGCTATCACCAGAACACTTTGGGCTTGTCGCAGTTGTAACGGCGGTCATTGCTTTTGCAGAAATATTTAATCACATTGGTTTAGCGGCTGCTGTTGTGCAAAAAAGGAGACTCAGCCAAAGGCAATTAAGCAGTTGCTTTTTCTTATCAATAGCGCTTTCGATTTTGATTTTCAGTGTCGCATTATCTACTAGAACATCTCTCGCTCAGTTTTATAACAATGACGAAATAGGAAGAATTTTTGTTTTAATCTCTTTTTCATTATTAATAAATGGTTTTTCTGTGATTCATTACGCAATCATTCAAAAACAAATGAGATTTGCTCTAATCGCTAAAATTGAAGTTCTAGCTGTAATGTTTCAATCAATTCTAACTATAACTCTAGCTATCTTAAAATACGAAGCTTGGGCGCTGGCCTGGGGTATTTTAGGCTATAGCACTTTTCGGAGTGTGAGCTATATATTGTCGAGCTGTTGGGCTCCATCCTTGTTATTTTCAATACGAAAGTCACTTATCCTAATAAAATTTGGACTTAGTGTAACATATACAAGAATAACGTGGATGCTATATAACAAAGCTGATATGGTGCTAGTCGGAAAGTATTCTTCTCCAATAGACACCGGCTATTATACCATGGCGATGAATTTAGCTAGACTCCCTTCTAACACTATCGTTTCTCTAGCCATGGGGGTTGCGCCAGTAACTTTTGCAAAATTAAAGCACAACAAAAATGAACTCTTTACGGCTCTTAATCAATTAACATTTGGCTTAACTATGGTTTGTTTCCCTCTAATGTTTGGTCTAATAGCGATAGCACCTGAAATGATACCATTACTACTTGGTGATAAGTGGGCTGATTCCGTTATTCTGTTCCAGCTAATTGCAGTATTTTGCTGTTTTAAGTGTTTTGATCCTCTCTTGACACAGCTTCTTATTTCAACAGGCAAACAAAATATTACCGCACTTTTTACAACTTTGTGCGCGATAGTCATTCCTGTTGCTGTGGCTTTGGGCGCGATCAACTATGGCGTGTTTGGGGCGGCAGCTGCGTGGGCTATTTGTTACCCTTTATTATTTGTCTTCCTTCTTTACCTTTTGAAAAAACATATACAGATGAAATTGACAGCTTACATAGCTTCGATGAAAACACCTTTTATTACCAGTTTTTCAATGTATTTTACAGTTTTCATATCTGGAGTTCTCCTAGAAACTAATTTAGAACTGTCGGGCACAATCTTAATGACCATTAAAATATTAATAGGCCTTGCAAGTTTTCTGTGCTTTTTGGTACTGTTTGGCAGGCGTGAAATAAAACAAATAAAGACAGCTCTCGAAAAGTTAGGAGTACCACCAAAACTTCTTAATTTCGCTTTTTTCAAAAATATTAGGTAATTCGGTTTGAACAACGAGATATTGCAAAAAATAAACGAATACGGTATTTCTGCTCTATTGATAAAAAAGCTTTCGCAACAAATTAATAGTTCAAGTACGCTAGGTAAACGCATTACGTTAAAATCTCAACAAATGACCAAGAGTGCTATTGTCAAAAACCTTGGTTTGAACAAACAACGTTTCAGCACCTATAATTTGTTAACTGCAAGTAAAGGCATACCTAACAAAGTCTGGGTATGTTGGTGGACAGGCGAACATACTCTTCCTCCAATTTGCAAATTATGTATTGCAAGCATGAATAAACAATTTGGCTCTGCGAACGTAACTTTGATTACTAAAGAGAATGTGGGAAAGTATGTTGATATAGATTCTAATATTTTGAAACGGCTTGAAACGAACTCGATAACGATTCAAACCTTTTCTGATTTGTTAAGAGCAAAATTACTTTATCAACATGGTGGCTTTTGGCTTGATGCAACGATTTTCGTGACAGAAAAACCTTCAGCAGATGAGAATCAGGATTTTTTTTCAATTAAAAGAGCAGGTGCGTCTCAGTATGTTTCTAATAAAAACTGGACTGCGTTCGCATTAGGTTCATCCTCAAAAAACCCAGTTTTCAAATTCTTAAGCGATATGTTTGAGCAACATTTTGCTCAAAATTCTACACTTCTGGACTACTTTCTCGTAGATTATTTAATTGCAATCGCGTACGAAAATATAGAAGTCGCGGCTGAGCAAATTGACAGTTTACCGATAAACTCCTTAGACTGCTATCAATTATTGTCGAACCTCAACCAACCTTTTGATTCAGAAAAATATAATAATATTTGTCACTTTGATAGCCTTCACAAATTAAACTGGAAGTCGAATCCACCTAAAAATATCCAAAGTACTTATCACAAATTAGCTGAACTTGTAGAGTAAGATTTCCATATGCCATTATTTTTTAACCGTAACCGAAAGTTGTTATATATACATGTTCCGAAGTGCGCTGGAACGAGTGTTGAGAAACACTTGAAGCGCCACAGTGATTTTTCATTTTTGTTTCATAAAACTAGTGAACACGACTTTCGTTGCAATCCACAACATTTTCATGCTCCGTTACTTAAGCAAATGATTCATGACGTTGAAACTATCCCTTCTTTTATGATAGTGAGGCATCCAATACTCAGAGTAATGTCTGAGCACGGTTATCAAAAAACACAGGGTTACTCAGGAAATATACAATTTGAAGCTCATGTAAGACGCTTTTTCTTTAGATATTCTTTCGACCCCTTCACATACGACAACCATATCCGTCCCCAAAGTGAATTTTACTTAAAGACTACCAAAGTCTTTAGACTGGAAGAGGGACTTAAACGGCCACTAGAGTTTTGCAATTCAATTCTAATACCTGAAGAGAATCGTATGATTGAAGAAAGCTCCAGCCCGAAGGTCAACATGAGCAATCAAGATGAATATACAATAACAGGCCGGACGGTTAATAGCGTACAAAACTTTTATGACGCAGATTTTACACTTTTTGGCTATCAAAAGCTAAAAATAGATGATGGTGAAGTGATTAGCTCTTCAGAGTTAAAACAAGAAATCAAAACACATAAATTAGGTAAATTAAAAGACGATGAAGCATCCCAAGGAGCCAGTTTGGTCGCTTTCAAACAAGCTAAAGTGTTACCCGCACTTAATAAGACACTTAGCTTAACAACGAGGATCTTTAAAGGAATCGAAAAATTAATTTAATTTCTTACCACTAAATGCTATCTTCGCATCAATGTGCTGATATCACAGTGCCTGCTTCCTCCAGAAAGAACTTATCGATATATGGTTTCAATATTGTTTGACTAACCATTATAGATCCCTCTAACGATAAATGACCGTAGTCCCAAACTACAGGTGTGTTTTCATCATCTACCTTTGCCAAACATCCTTCCTTGTTGCATAAACCATCTGTTACTGAAATGTAATTGATCGAAGAGCCTTCGTACTTTTCTTTAAGTTTTTCATCTATATCAAGTATTCTGGATACAAAAGATGGATCATCAAACCGAACTGTTGTTGAATCAAAATGTCTTTTAGCGATAGCGCTTGGTAAAGACGGTTTCCATTGAGGTACTGGACCAACTAGCACCACATGAGAATTAAGCTTGTTTTTTCGTAAATAGTCTACAATATCTATAAAATTATTTTTGTCGTGGTCTGTTTGTTGGGCAAGTAAAACAATTTTGGGATTCACCTCTAACAGCGCTTTCAAAACTCTCTTGTTTGCTCTATCACAAGCAATTTTAAATTGACCGGTCGATACATCATCTTCTTTTACCAATGGTCTACATGCGGAGCTAGCTATTTGTGAGATAGGTTGCTTCGTAAAAGTCTGACGAACTCCATATGAGATGGATTGGGCGTGTGAATCTCCCCAAATGAAAATACCGCCTTTACCTGTTTGGATGCACTCACTCGCTATTTCTTCAGATTTTGCAACAAACGCTTCCGCATCAAAATAATTACACTGTTGACTATATGCACTATCCAAATATTTTTTGTAATTACTTCGATGATATTTTGCCATATACTTAGCTTGTTCAGAATTAGTTACTTCTCTCACGGATGAGTCAACTCCTTCACTCACATAAACTACGAGACCAAATACAGATGCAATAGCAGCAAAAAGTATAGGCTTGTGGTTTATAACTGAGATCCCACTTCCCCATGTCTTTCTAAATTTCATTTGCTCGACATACTGAAAACTAATCATCCCAGCAAGTACCGAAATCGCCACTCCAAGCATGCTAAAAACCAGCCCAAGTGAATAAGAATAAATAAAAACAGCTATTGGCCAATGCCACAAATAGATTGAATATGACCATTTCCCCAGATATCTAAATGCTAAATTATTGGTAAATATACTCGATTGTAAGTTAGCTTGTATTATTAGATATGTACCAAATGTAGGCACTGCAGCAAGGTAACCAGGCCATAAATCTTCTTCATGGATAAACAAAACTGATAAGACTATCAGAAGAATACCTAGCATATTTATAAATTTTCTTACGGTCAAAGTAGCACGAAGAGGAAACAAAAAAGCGACACCACCCAGCATCATTTCCCAAGCTCGAGTTGGAAGAAGGAAATATGCAGGATTCGGCCAAATCGGTGTAGCCAGAAGAGAAAGCAAAAAACCGAGAAACACTCCAATAATAAGGATCACTTTCAATGAATTAAGAGTCATGAATTTTTTTAAAAATAGCAGCACTATTGGGTAAATAATATAGAACTGCCATTCGACTGATAGTGACCATGTATGCAACAGCCATTTTTCATTCGATGCCACATCGAAGTACCCCGACTCTTTCCAATATACAATATTGGAAACAAACGCTAAACTACTAATCACGTGCGTCGCGAGTTTTTCGTACTCCAAAGGAACTAACATAAACCAACCAAAAATTGTCATAAATATGCAAAGTATCGCTAGAGCGGGAATGATTCTGTTTGCGCGAGCTAAGTAAAATGTAGCTAATGAAAAGTCTTCATTTTCTATACCTTTGAATATGATTCCTGTCATTAGAAAGCCAGAAATAACGAAAAAAATATCAACACCAACAAAGCCGCCGGGAAGCCATGCAGCGTTGAAATGAAACAATACAACCGCCAAAACAGCAATTGCTCGTAATCCGTTTATATCTTGTCTAAATCCCACAACTAAACCCTAATTTGTGTTGATATATCATTAATTTAAAAAGCCATTGAGGTGTTTACGAATATCGCTGATTAATACTTCTGTCCCTAGGCGCGTTAGATGGACCTTATCAGTATAAAGTCCAGAATTATCATTTTTGTGTATACATTGATTTTGTTGACAAAAAGCATCGACTACAGAAACATAATAAGTGGCAACTGATTCAAGTTCAGAACGAAACTCTAGATCCATTTCGGAGCGCCCTTTTCGTCGAACGTGAGGTACTAGGTCATAATCTATAAGCTCACTCATTCCTTGAAGCAATGGGACGTTGGTGTAGTAGTCTACTGGGGGCCCTATAACTAGCACTTTGGTACCTTTTTCTTTTAACGCTATCACATTTTCTACCAACATTGGGAGGTCTGAAGATTGCCACATTGCGAAAATGACCACTAAATCAATTTTAACATCTCTTTCCCATAATTTACTCCTCACTAACCGATCAAGCGTTTTAGCAGATTTCGTCCAACTACTTTCTAGACCGGGTTTATAATTCACGGCACTTGCTTGCAGAAAATTAACATTTGGAAAAGTATCTATAAACGTACTCGTTATATTTGCTGAAAGGCTGTCTCCTGTAACTAAAACGTTTTTTGTGTCCGTGCTAATATCTAGGCATTTATTGTAGCTCTCATCGAGATTATCTTCTTTCGTTACAAAGAAGCATTCATTAAGTCTAAATAGAGATGCTTCATTTTCGATCTTCAAGTATTTACCAGCCTCTGGGTTTCGCTCCCAAACGCCATTAACGAAGGCTATCCATAAAACAATGAAGCCAGATAGAACTAAGGCAAAAATAGGCATTGCACTGCCAAGGGTAAGTTTAGGTAGAGATTGACTTTTTTGCTTGTAAAACCTTAAAACAGGTAACTCAACCAGTAGATACATTAACCAACCCACTAAAACGCTCATTACGATCAAAGAGACTGTTATAAAAACATTTGTGATCGGTAAGAACATACCCACTAAACAGACTATTGGCCAATGACAAAGATATAGTGAATAAGAAATATCACCAAAGAATGTCATAAATTTATTTCTTAAAATACCATTGATGTTAGAAGAACAGTCTAAAGATATTAGTAATAAAGCGGTACCTAAAACAGGTAATATCGAACCTACACCAGGAAATACAAAAGACTTTTTATAAAAAAGTATAGTGACTAGTAGTATTAATAACCCTAGCAAGGAAACTGATTTTGAAACTCCTGATTTCCTAAGTGCGATTCCGTTCCAAGCTATTATCGCTCCTGTACAGAATTCCCATGCCCTGTACCACGGCAAGTAAAAGGCAGCGCTTTGGTTGGTGTAAGTAACAATAACAGCGCCAAAAAAAGATAATATAAATATAACAAAGAATAAATGATTGATACTCTGTCTGATATTTAAAACACCAAGAATTAAAAGTGGAAAAAACAAGTAAAACTGCTCTTCAACACCCAATGACCAAGTGTGTAATAGGGGATTTGCGATTCCACTGGAAAAGTAATCCAACGTAAAATAAAAGTAGATATTTGACAACCCAAAAAGCGAAGAGAACATCGAATAGTAGAAAGTATCGTTGCTACTTAAGGGAAAAAGAGGACCAAAAACTAAAGCGGTGAAAAACACTGTAACAAAAAGAGCAGGAAGAATTCTCCAAAAACGTCGTATGAAAAACGCGCTTAAATTAAAGTTGTTATTGCCAACCTCCTTTTTGATAATTCTTGTTATTACAAATCCAGAAATCACGAAGAATATATCTACACCAACAAAGCCACCATGAATAAATGGAAGTTGTACGTGGAATAAGAGAACACTTATGACGGCAAGGCCTCTTAAACCTTGCACCTCCAAGATAATACTTTTTTGTGGCATAATTTTATTTTCCGACCTAATTAAAAGCGATACAAGTTGGCGTGTTCAGAATTGATAAAATATTTTGGACTTCGACTAAACTCAATAAACATTTAAGAAAACTCATGCTTGCCAATTGAATGGATAGGAGCTTTTGTTTTGTTAATTTTTGATTGAGCAATAATCGCCCCTATTAAAAACCAAAAATACCAATTAAAAACTAGGTATCCTAAAATATTGTCTGAAAAATGTGACAGCATATAACCAACAAATAGGCCAAATATAATAATATTATGCCTTTCTAATTTGACAAGGAGCCATAGTTTAGTCATGACACTGAAGAGCAGATAGAAAAAAGCAATGATTCCTAAAACACCCAGTTCAAACAATAATTGTACATAAGTGTTATGTGCAGCTGCTCCGCTTGGAAGGGGAATTAAGAAAAAATCATGCGAATAGTTCATAAAACTCTGATAACCAAAACCTAAGATTGGAGCCTCCCAAAACTTATCCAATGCGCCCGCCCAAATAACTTTTCGCCATGCATAAGAGTTTAGAGCCTGATAATCATCGACAAATGCATCTATATCATTACCTTTAGTGAGATCAATCAGACGTTCTTGAACGCTTGGTACCGACAATGCTATCAGACTAGCGATAGCTAAGTATATAAGGAAGCGTTTTTCACTAAATAATCCAAACAATAATATTATAAAGAAAACAATTAACCACGCAGATCGAGTTTTAGTACCTAAAATACATACGCCAACTATAAAAATAAACAACATACAAAATTTGCGAAGTGTCACTTCTTTGATAAAAAGTGAACTTTTTATCGCATAAAAACAAGTCGCAAATATAGTGAGAAGAAAAAAAGCAAAAACATTTGGATGACTAAAACTTCCAAACAGTCTAAACCCATGGTGATTTGTGCTTCCAGCAGGAAATACAACTTCATAGAGTGTAAACAAAATAGGAATGATCGCTGATATGATAATAGCTTTGATACACTCCACAAAATCGCTTTCAGTTTTTATAAAGTGAAATGGAATTGTGAACATCGCAGCATACGTAACAGCTACCAGAGAAAGGCGTATTCCTGCTGTCAGGTTGGGAGTCCAAGCTAAAGAGATAATCATTAGAAATAGAAGTGGTAACCACCAAACCGCTTCACGATAGATCTTAAACTTTAGTTTCAATAATATTGTCAATAAGCAAACTAAAATAAATAAATTGAATACAGCACCAAAACTAAAACCAGCGATTTTAAACTTGCTTGCAATGCTATCCAGAGATGGGCGTATTAATAAAATAGCAAGTAAAACAGGACTATATAAATAGAGCTTGGGCGTTCTAAACAAATTCATTTCTTTTGTCTTTTGATTAGGGTATGACTGATAATGGAGAAACGTTAATATATCACTGATGTAAAGATACTGATAGGATCAAAACAAAAGTCAGCTATAAAGCATCACTTTCAAATATATTCAACGACACCAAAGAATTAATATCACAATTGTGTCAAATCTTTTCTGTTTTGATTGATTCGGTAAAAGTTTTGATAGTAACAGTAACAAACTACATTAATAGATAATATGAAGAGACAAACATGAGTTCAAAAACTGATTGGGTAGACTATGCCAAGGCACTAGGAATAATTTTAGTTGTCTATGGTCATACGGCGAGAGGAGTTTTTAATGCTGGGCTTGATATGAATAATGAGCTTTTCAAATTGATTGACAGCGTGATTTATACCTTTCACATGCCTTTGTTTTTTTTCTATCGGGCCTATTTTTTATCAATTCATTATCCAAAAGGGGGTTTGGACACTTAACGTTGAATAAGATAGATACAATTGTCTACCCCTTTATTCTGTGGTCGCTCCTACAAGGCTCTATAGAAGCTTTTTTGGCAAACTATACAAATGGCAGTGTTACATTTACTGAAGTGCTCGCACTGTGGGAGCCTCGCGCGCAATTTTGGTTTCTTTACTCTTTGTTCTTTATATTTTTGATAAGCGGTTTCATCTTTTCATATATTTCCTATGACCACATATTTGCTCTGTTTTTGCTAAGTTGTGCCTTATACATTTTTAAGAACATACTACCAAATACTGCGATTATTTATTTTACAGCTAGTAACTTAGTCTTCTTTTTGCTAGGTGTTTTTTTCACAAACTATAAACTTCATCGTATTTTTAATTCAAATTTAAGTTTAGTGACTGTTTCAATATTATTTGTAATTAGCCAATACTGGTTTCATTTTTTGTTGGGTATGACTTATCTCGACGTGGGGATTGCATCGTTAGTTGTAGCTACAATTGGGATCTTTATGGTGACAACCGTCTCTATTCACCTTTGCAAAACCCCTTCTAACGTACTAGGTTATGTAGGAGCATCGTCACTTGCAATATACTTAATGCATACCCTAGCAGGGAGCGGAGTTCGCATTTTGTTGCAAAAAGGCATTGGGTTAGAATCTGCGACACTTCACTTGGTTCTAGGCTGTATAGCGGGAATAATGTTCCCTCTTTTAGCGTTGAGACTGTTTCGAATATTTAGAATCAAATACGCTCTATCAGCCCCAATTAGCAATTTGTTTGTAGCTCGGATGAAAGACTAACAAGGGTGGTTTAGTAAAATCTCCTCTAAGTTGGGGGCGATAGACAGGTCATTGATGTTCGTAGTCACCATATGGATTAGTCGCTCGTTAACTGTCTCATCCATTCCGATTTAAACTTGTTTGAATTTTGGTTCAAATAAAACAAAGTTAAATTTACTTAGTCAATAAAATTTCACAACAAACAATGTTTCACAAATTTCAAAGCGCCCTGTAAATCCTGACCAATGAACGCGCATTAGACAAATAACGCTTAAACAATCGAGTGTCGCTAAACATACGATGCAACCATTCAAGACTTAATTTTTGCATTATTTTTGGCGCTCGTTTCTCATCACCCGTTAGAAATAAAATGGAAGCACCAATACACAGCGCGACACCATGTTTAAGCTCGGAGGTAAGCTTAAAAGCAAACTCTTCTTGACGTGGTGAACCTACAGCGAGAAATATAATGTCAGGTCTGATTTGTTTAACTTTATCAACAAGTTTACTTACTTCGTCAGGCTTGTTAATAAACCCCATAGAAGGGTTAATGTGATGCATATCTGGCAGGTTATATTGAGTTTTAAACTCTTCGTACACTGAGTTTTCTCCGCCAAATATGAGGACACGCTTAGCAATTAGTCGTTCATCATTAAACAAATTAGCAGTCAGGTCACTACCAGGAACAACGCTCATATCTTGTGAGTACTTTGCTTTAATGAGTTTTTTTAAAATTCTTGAGTCACAAATACACAAAGCCGCTTTATCGTATAGCATCTTATATTTTGTCGCCGATTCTGCGTCAACTAATCTAGCAAGGTGATCAATATTTGGAGTGACGATATACTCGTACTGATTCTTGTTTGAGTTATCAAAAACATAATCCATGGTCGCAGCCATGTCGATATCGTGAAGTTTACAGATATTAGTATTGAGGGTCTTCATTAATCTCTATTTGTCCTTTTCCATTCTTTTTCACGGTTCTTGATGAAACTTTTATAAACACCGAATTTTGACAGCACAAAATTGAGCGCCCCACTCAATTGCCTTGCAGGCAGTATTTTGGTTCCAAGCTTTACCCAAATTAAAAACAAAAGGCCAAGCATTGTTAGCGTTATTAGCGAAGATATAAAAAACAATCCGAATCCGAGCCAATATGATGCGACAAGAGAAATTATGATTACGAGTATGGATGTAGCCAACCACAAAACCGTCGGTGGAATTGCCGCGTCTAGTGCTTTTAGCGCCAGCGGTAAGTTTAATTTAAATATAGCTTTTAAGATAACTTTTGGCATTTTGAGCACAATCGCCATGTGCCCATGTTCCCATCGTTTTCGTTGAGTTTCTAAGCCCACTTCATTTTCTGGAAAATAACTATAAACGCTCGGTTCATCGAAAAAAAACACCTCTTCTTTTGCTTTTGTAAGGTTTAGCCCTAATTCCAAGTCTTCCACGATACTTGATGACGCTAGTGAATGCGCTTTTAATACCCTAAGAGGAAATGCCATTCCACTACCTTGAATATGACACCCTATCCCAAGCATTTTTTGCCCAACTGGGCGCACCCAGTTTTTAATCATCCACGTAAACTCAGCAATATTGAGCTTAATGTTATTTTGATTAGGAGATAGCATTAAATACTTGCCCTGAACCACAGAGTCTAGCGCTTGAGACTTCGAAACAATTCTACTAAAGGCACCTTTTTCAAAAAGGCAATCAGCGTCCATCACCACAATGGTTTGCGTTTCTGGATAATTTTCTTTTACATAGTCAACACCGTGTTGAAGTGCAAACCCTTTACCTACATGCTCTTTATTGAATCTTTCCAACACCTCAACACCAAGCTCTCGGCATATCGAAGCGGTGTTGTCGCTGCAGTTATCAGCAATTACGACCATTCGATCGTTTTCACCTAATTCTTGTTTAATATTGTTGAGTGTATCTGTTATTCCCGACTCTTCGTTATGTGCCGGAATAATCACAACGCAAGAACCTATGCGTCGAATTGTCTGCTTTGATTGCTCGCCTTTATTAACGAACACAAGGCCCAAAAAAAGTTGTAGGCAAAAAAAGAGCACTATTACCAAAAAAGCATAAATAATTATTTCAAACAACATTATGCCAAGCCTTTTTTAAACACTTTATTTAACTTGTCGGTTTCAGTATCAACTGAATGCTCTTGCTTGACAGCATCAAATGCGTTTTTAACAAGAACTCGTTTTTCGTCTGTTGTTAAAACACTGAATTCAACAAGGCGAGCCACCAAGTGTTCTGTAGATCCAGGAAACACTAAATATCCAGTTGCAGAATTGATGATGAGTTCAGGAATACCTGCAATTGAAGTGGTAATGACAGGAACGCCTGTCGCCATTGCTTCCATTATTGCAACGGGCAATCCTTCTGCAAAACTTGGAAGTAACATTACGTCGGTTTTAGACAAATAGTCTTTTACTCGGTCTGAGTCTACCCAGCCTGTGATAGTGACCTTATTTTCCATCCGATGTTTCGCTAGATACGCCTCTACATCAGATCTCATTTCACCATCACCGACTAGCGTGAGATGCGCATCAAAGCCTTTATCCAAATATTGTTTAAAAGCCTCTAACAAAAGCAATTGCCCTTTTTGCTCACACAGTCTTCCGATGCAAAGCATTTGAATGCAATCAGTTTTTGATTTTTCAAGACAACGTGGCGCCTCAAAAAAATCATCCTCTAAACCACAGTGAACAATAGTGACCTTATGCCAATCTCTCACTGCTGCCCAACGATACAATTGTGAACGACAATAACTCGTGATAGCGACCACGCTACTCGCCTGTTGTATTTTTAACTTGAGGTTTAAGGTAAGAGGCTTATCAAATTCCTCCGGGCCATGAACAGTAAAGCTGTATTTGACGTCGCTTAATGCGCTTGCGTACATCGCAACTTCTGTTGGGTTAGTACCAAAGTGAGTATGTATATGCTCAATCGCATTATCTTCGCAGTGCTTTGCAACGATACAAGCTTCAACCAGATAAATTAAATGTTTTACTAAACTAGTTTTTGACGCTTTGTTCATGTCTCTTAAAAGGCCCAGTGCTGTCAAAAAAGCCATGGGTTTTCTAAACACGGTAGAAAAAAACACTACCATGGTTTTTATGGTGCCTTGCCCAAGTACATAGAACGTTTTGTTGTGCTCCTCCGCATCTACAGCGCCAAGCGTAGATGGATCGTCACTGCGCATAGCCACCCTTGAGATGTTAAAACCTTTTTTTCTAATGAAAGAATTTCGCGCCTAATGAATGTGTGACTGACTTTGGGATATTGGTTTATAAGATAGAGAATGTTCATTCGCACAACTCTTTATTAATGCAAGTTAATATTTGTATCACGGTGTCAAGGCTATTCATTTTAATAGTTCACGTTTAAATACTTGTGCGACACGTCGTAGTTGTCCACCGGCAAGTAATAGCAAAATTTCTCCCAAAATAGGTCTAACCTGAGAGTAACCATACATTGTGTAGGTCAAGTCCAAATTTTCCTTAAGTGAGACTGGGCGAAGCTTTGATTTTAATCGTTCAAAAGCAAACCTCACTTTTTCCTCAGGCTTTTCAGAAATCCTAACCCCACCATGGTCATGAATTTGCACATAAGAAAAAGATAAACAATTATGAAGCACTCCAAACTTTTCAGTCAAACGCAGCCATGTATCCCAATCTTGGAGAGCCGGCATTTCAATATCAAAGCCATTTATCTCGCGCAAAAAACTTGTCTTAGTGAACACTTGATTACCAATCAGGTTTGATCTGCGCAATTCTTGATACCTTACTTGTGGAGTGTCATAACACTTAACCACACCGTATTTGCGATGTTCGACGATGCTGTCAAACAAGCCAGCAAAGGGCTCATTACTAGCCTCAAATTCGCTCCATTTGTCGACAAAGGTTTGAATACGCCAAGTTTCAAAATAGTCATCGTCGTCTAAACCCGTGATAAATTCGCCTTTTGCAGCAAAAATCGCTGCATTTCGACCATAACAAGCACCGCGCGATGCGCCACTGTCATTGATAACTGCCTTAAGATGCCCTAAGGATTCTTGCTCTCTTAAATACTCTGATGTGCCATCAGACGAACCGTCGTCAGCAACAATGATTTCGATATTAGGGTAAGTCTGATTTTGCACAGACTCGATTGCTCTTTTAAGTAACGCAATTCGATTAAACGTTGTAATATAAACTGTGACTAACAAAAACACCTCATCGAACGCTGTATATTCTGATAAATAACCAATAGGCAAATAGCTTACCAAATTAAAAGTTTTAGGTCTGTTTAAAAAATGTTACATCTTTCGATATAAAAAGATGAATACGATTTCAGCAAGCTATGCTTTATACTCTTTAAGAGTAAGGTACTGTGTTACAACTTTTTAGCCATCAAAACATCATTGAGACTGAGCACATTTGAAGCGAATTAACTCACAATTTGAGCATTTCTGTTTTGAAGCAAAAAGGTTTTATTTTTCGATGGCTTTAGTGTTTTTGACAATGCTTTGCAGCTTTAAACTAACCCCCAACATCCAATTTACAGAAGAACTCTTCTCTCAAATCACGCAAAGATATAACCAAGCAGCCTCAGAGCGCGTGCGTGAGTGGCAATCTATTATCGAAGCAAATCAGTCATCTGATGTTCAAGATCAACTCTTTGAGATTAACCGTTTTTTTAACCGCTTGGAATTTAAAGATGACATCGATCACTGGAACCAACCCGACTACTGGGCCACTCCAATCGAGTTTTTAGCAACCCAAGCCGGCGACTGTGAAGACTACACAATCGCAAAATACTTTAGCTTGTTGGAGTTGGGTATACCTAACGAAAAATTACGCCTCATTTACGTGACAGCCTTACGACCACGCCAAGCCCATATGGTTCTTGGTTACTACGAAACACCTAATTCAATCCCATTGATTTTAGACAATATCAACAAGCGAATACTGCCTGCTAATCTGCGTCGTGATTTAATCCCAATCTATAGTTTTAATGGTGATGGCTTATGGTTGGCAAAATCACAGGGGCGAGGTCGCCAAGTTCAATCGGGTGGAAACAATAGTTTATGGGTTGACTTAAATGAACGCATGAAGAACGGTTTTTAACGGAATACACCAAAGATGAATTACTATAAGAATATGCAAATAAGAGGGAATTACTTATGTCATTGTCAAAACAGCTAGGCTTTGGCTTTTTTACTGTGCTTGTATTGGTATTTATTGGTTCGTTATGGATTAATGTGACGAATACTCGTGACTTTATTCAACTGCAGCTCCAATCGCATGCTCAAGATACTGCAACGTCTCTGGGGTTGTCGATTACGCCCTATATTGGCAATGAAAAAGATATAGCGATTATCGACACCATGACGAATGCGATTTTCGATCGTGGTTATTATCAATCTATCGAGCTAAAGGACGCTACCGATCAATTGGTTTTGTCTAAGCAAAACCCAACTGCAATTGAGGCAGTGCCTGAGTGGTTTATGTCAATGTTTCCAATCTATGCTCCTGTTGCACAAACTGAATTGAGCAATGGGTGGAATATTGCTGGACAACTTAAAGTAGCGAGTAACCCTGGATTTGGTTACTTGCAGTTGTGGCGCAATGCAATTTCTACGTTTTGGGTAATCACAGCTATTTTTGCCTTAGCTCTTATCTTTATTTATTTTTTGGTTAAGGCCATTACTAAACCAATAAACGATGTGGTAAACAGCGCTGAGCATATTAGCAAGCGTCAGTTTGATGTTATTAAAGATATTCCTCGCACGCCCGAATTAAAAACCTTTGTAACTGCAATTAATAAAATGGCAGGCAAACTTTCAACCATGTTTGATCAACTCACGGCGCAGTCTGAACAGTACCGACAATTTGCCTATACCGACCAACTTACAAAAATAGAAAACAGGCGCGCTTTTGATTTGTTTATTAAAAGTCTATTAGCTGATCAAGAAGCGCAAACACAAGGTTTTATGATGGTAATAAGGTTGGCTAGCTTATCTGATGTCAATAATTCCTTGAGTAAAGACGAAGGTGATAACTATGTGCTATCAGTATGTGAGCAAACGCAAAAGCTTGTTAAGCAAGCACATACTGACTATTCGATGTATAGGCTTTCGGGTGCTGACTTTGCACTTGTTTTAGACGGTATGAAGCATGAACAGTGCGAAAAATTAGCATTGCAGCTATGTGAGTCATTTAAACGTTTAGAAAAATCAGAATATGCACATGGTACAGCCCATATTGGGGTAACGGCGTTTTTCCATGCCATGGAGTATGCTGATTTGATGCAAAAAGCAGACAATGCACTAGCAATAGCGACCAATGCTGAACCTGCACTTCAGTTCGCGTCGGACGCGCAAGTTAATATGAGTAACACACAATGGCGTGCTCAAATCGACAAACTACTTGCTGCTAATAATGCTGACTTTGCGGCGCAACCTATTAGCTCCAAACAGGGTGACTTATTGTACGTTGAATGGTTTGCAAGGCTTCCAAGTAAAGCAAGTAATGAACTAATACCCATGGCGCAATTGATCCCTGCCTCTATTCGTCTAGATGCCTCAGAAAAACTAGACCGTATGATTATAGCAACAGCTATCCAAAAGCTTGAAGCGGCTGAACTATCAAATGTGAGTGTGGGGCTTAATATTTCTAGAATGTCATTGTTTGATACTGAGTTTCAATCGTGGTTTATAAATCAACTTTCAAATAAGCCAGATGTTTGTGCTAGGTTAACAATTGAAATACCTGAACGCGCATTGGTTAATGATGAAACCATGCTACCTGTATTTATTTCTATGGTGAAGGGCTTAGGCGTAAAAGTAACAATCGAACACTTTGGCGCTCAACTGGCAGGCTTGCGTCATTTAAAGAACCTTAAGCCGGATTATCTTAAAATCGACGGTCGGTTTATTCGCGATATTGCGAATGAATCTGATAACCAGTTATTTGTAAATTCTCTAATTTCTATTGCACATGGCCTCAATATTAAAATTATTGCGGAAACTATTGAAAGCAATGAAGAATATGAATGGTTAAAAACAGCAGGTGTTGACTTCTTCCAAGGTTTTTATTTGTCCGCTCCTAAAATTGTTTAGAACTTGGTTGATTAATAGTCAATGGACTAGTAAAATTAGGTGGTGTCGGAAATTTACGTCACGATTCTCATAAAAGGAAACGATTATCATGCGTAGCAGTATTATTCTGAGTGTGTTTATGCTCTTAGCAGGAAGCTTTAGCGTTTTTGCACAAGAAACAGGTTTATTTGGCGACGATCAACAGCCTGGTAATAGACTTCATCAACAGATTGTCACGTCAATTGAACAAGGCACATCTGAAGCGGAAGCTATTCAAGCGTCTATTGTCGATGCGCTTACTGAAGAAAGCACTATTTTAACTACTGACTCTAAAATCGCAGTGTCAGTTAACATAGAGCTATCGGGCGAGTTTTATACTCAAATGTTAGTTTCAAACAGCTTGATAGAAGTAACAAAAATATTGATTGAAGAAAATAACGCCCTTGCTAGCCAAGTTGTTGCGTTAGGTACTTATCTTTACCCTGACTTTGCACAAGAAGTTGTAAATGGCGCCATGCTTACAGGCGTAATGACTGAAGAAGATGCAATTGCAATGGCACTTGCTTCAGGCGCAGATCCTACAACCATCACAACAGCAACGGCAGCTGCTGCGGCTCCTGTCGCGACTCCGCCAATTGGTGCGGGCATTGGTGGCGGTGGCGCAGGTGGTGGTGATACTACAGCCTCTACAAACTAGGTCACGTTGTAAAACAAACAGTTTTGTTGAGTAATTGATAACCCTCTAATATCATTGATATTAGAGGGTTAATTTTTGGGATTTACTTTTAACGCTTTGAACGCAGTTGTTTTTAACAGATAAAAGAGAGCTTTGTGCAAACCACTTTTTCAAATAAACTATTTTATTGTCTTTTAGTGATACTTTTTTTGTTACCTCTTCCCTTAGGCGCAAATCGTCCTTGGGCGTGGAGCGTGTTTCAAATGCTCATATTTGCACTCACTTTTGCATGCGTTTATCATTTTAAAGCTAAACCCTTGTTGGGGATGTTGGCCTATCAGCGAATACTCTATTTTTGGTTTGCAATAATCATACTTGCTAGCCTACAAATTATTGCGCTTCCTTCAAGTGTTGTTGCTCTACTCTCACCAAACGCTGAGTTGCTTCAAAATAGTGCCGGAGCCTCGCGTTTTTATTTTTCATTAGATATAGGGCAAAGCGTTATTAGCTTTTTTAAGTTGCTAGCTTACTTTTGTTTTTTCTGTTGCGTTCTAATGCTTGTCACTGATGAAAAGCGTATTAAATGGTTGTTGATGACGATGGTCGCTGCTGGCACGCTACAAGCGGTGTACGGTTCGTTTGAAGTATTGCTTGGTTTGGAAAAGAGTTTAGTCTTCGGTTTTGATGTGGGTAACGCTGCGACCGGCAGTTTTGTCTACAAAAACCATTACGCTAACTTCTTGATGATGTGCGCGTCAGCCGGAATCGGACTGCTAGTCATATCATTACAGAAGAATCGGAACGCAAGTCCTAAAGACATGCTAAGAGCGTTTGTCTCAACTATGCTGAGTAGCAAGGCAATCATTAGAATATCTATCGCTATCATGGTGATTGGTCTGGTCATGTCGCGTTCTAGGATGGGTAACACTGCGTTTTTTGTAGCAATGACTGTGATCGGTTTTATATCGCTGTATCTAATAAAAAATAAAAGCAAAGGGCTAACAATACTAGTTATCAGCATGTTTATTATCGACTTGTTTATTGTATCTGCCTATTTTGGCTTAGAAAAAGTCCAAGAACGCTTGGTACAAACCTCTTTGCAGCAAGAAAGCCGTGATGAGGTTGTTAGAGATGCTTCCAGAATGATCTTTGATTACCCTCTACTGGGCACGGGTGGTGGTAGCTTTTACAGTAGCTTTCCACAATACCAGAGCTCAGAAGTACATAATTTTTATGATCATACGCACAATGACTACTTGCAAATGGCAATTGAATACGGATTACCCGCGTTTTTTATCATTGCCGTAATGACTATATTCTTATCTTACAAAGCACTTCGGCCCATGTACCGTCGTCAGAATTCGGTTTTTAAAGGTTCCTCTTTTGCTTGTTCAATGGCGATTTTGGGGATGCTTGTTCACATGACGGTTGACTTCCCGCTACAAGCATTTGCTAACGCCACTTACTTTTGCGTTTTCCTTGCGTTAGCGATGGTGATAAATAGCCTGAAGTTGAAAAGAAAACGAAGAAAAGCTAATTAAGTTAGCTAGGGCACCCAAGCATTTGTTTGTGCACGTAGGGGTCGAACGACTTCATCCAACGGCAAGCTGTGTCATATTGGTTTAGACTTCGGATACTGGCTAACACGCGCTCTCTACTTTGATTATTGCGCATACCGTAGCTGATTCGTTGCTTAATCTGAGGTTGAAGATTTAAGTAAAACGGATGATTAGCCGCGTATAGCGCAAGCCCCAGCTCTACGTATAAGACATGCACTTCTGATTTTAGTGGTCCAAACTTGTTAGCTTGTTCTAAATAGAACTTCATTTCGTCATCAAACTCGCCTAATCTCCATTTAATAAATGTAAGTGAGGCGTAGCTAACAGGCCAAGCGGGTCTCAGTTTTATTGCGTTTAGATAATAGTTTTTTGCCTCAATAAGCGCACCTTGCGGATCAGAGAATTTTTTTATAGCTGCCCACTCAAGCAGTTGCCCTTGCAAATCACGATACAGCGGATGACTAGGATGAGATGTTTGGGCTTCTGCAATGGCTTTGTTCGCCCTTGCGTAATCAGCTTTATCAGTATTGTTAAGCGTATTTTGCCAATCATCAATAATATTTTTAACAAGGTAATAATCAAGGCTTGCAGCACCAAAGCGGGCAGCTTGAAAAAAACCAATGCTACAAATAACTAGCAAAAACAATGACAGCGGGCTTTTTACTAAACGCAGGACATTGTGTTTTAAGGAGCTTATATTTGATGTCATAACAAATTATCAAACCCAATGTATGTTTTGCGTAATAAGTGCAGGCGTATCTAGAGTTAAACGCTTTGCACAAGCATCGTTGCGTAAGCGACTAATTTTGTCTCGCGCTACGTTCATATCATTAGGGCGACGTTTTACACTATGCGTATCTGACGCGACATAATGAATTAAACCCTCTTCAAGCATTTGTTCTGCTAGCTCGCTGCTTTTTTCTGAAAAGCGGGACGCAAAGACACCAGCAGTGACTTGAAACAAACAGCCTAAACGCTTTAAAAAGAGTAACTTACTATAATCCGCCATGATATCTCGATTGCGCTCTGGGTGTGGAATTATCGGCTGAACATTATTATTTAACAACCACTTTATTAGATTTTCAACACCGGGTGGGACATGGCTATGGGGAAGCTCTAACAGAAGACAAGGCTTCCCATTCCACTCTCCAATATATGGAAGCTTTTTTTGCAGTACCAAAGGTAGAATATCTACACCGATTCTGACTTCGCAAGCAAACGCAATTTTCAAGGGAATATCTTGATGCTCTAGAGCTTCTTTCAAGCTAAGAAATGAAGGGGTGATAGTTGTTGAAGAATTGTCGAACACCCCTTGGTTGATGTGAGGGGTGCACATCATATGAGTTACACCAATATCGACGGACTGACGCGCAATATCTAGCGCTTCACCAATATCTGAAGCACCGTCATCGATCCCCGGCAGTATGTGACTGTGTAAATCTATCAAGCCTGCTTATTGCTCTGGTATGTACTCTCTGAATAGGCATTATAACCATATTGATCATAAAAACCTGAGTATCCACCGGTTTTCTTTGCTTTGTTTAAGTCAACTTGATTTAAGACAACGCCGTCTACTCTGTGACCGATTTGCAAGAAGCGGCTTAAACCTTGATTAATCACTTTATGGCTAGTGCTGTCAGCGCGCACCACGTAAATGACTGAGTCACAAAGCTTAGATACTAACACCGAATCACTGACCGCTTGCGTAGGCGCACTATCGAGGATGATATGATCATACTTTTCACTCAAATCAGCTAACAAAGATTTAAAATTTGGTGACGCAAGTAATTCTTGTGGATTAGGCGGTACAGAGCCTGCGCAAATCACATCAACGCCTGATTGTTCATCTTTAACCACACACTCATCTAGCGTGTGTGTACCTGCAATTAAGTTTGCAAGACCAGGCTGAAAGCCAGGTAAGTCGAATAGTTTACCTACTGACGGGCGTCTAAGGTCAGTATCAATGATAAGTACTTTACTCAATTGGCCCATCGCAAATGCTAAGTTAACCGAAACAGTACTTTTACCCTCGCGTGGCACGCTTGATGTTACCAGTATCGTCTTAGATGGCTTATCTAGATTCAATAACTGTAAACTAGTGCGAAGTGTTCTTACCGATTCGCTGAACGTATGATGCTTATTATCGAAGAAATGACGTAGCGCAAGATTTTCTTTTTTCTTGTGTTGCTGCCAAGGAATAATGCCTAACATGCGCTGACCAAGCTTGCGTTCAACATCTTCAACTGAACGTATGCCGCTGTTTAAAATTTCAAACAATAGAGCCAGCGCAATACCAAAGCCAAAACTACCCACAAACGCAAGTGCAACAATTAGCTTTTTACGTGGCTTCGCAGCCTGAGTAGGTGGAACAGCTGCGTCAAGCAATCTTGCATTAGCTGACTCAAAACCACCAAGCTCGTCGGTTTCTTTTAAACGTGTGAAAAACGAATCGTATAGCTGTTGATTGATATCCACTTCTCTTTGAAGTACACGTCGACGGTTTTCAAGGTTATTAAGTTTTCTGAACTCAGCCTTTGCCAGTTCGACATTTCTTTCTAACGATGCCACTTTTGATGAAGCTGATTCAAATTCTGATGTAATCCCTGAAGTAAGCGCTCGAATTTGTGTCATTAAACTTTCTTCGATTGAGGCTAACTCTGCATTTGCTGCGATCATTGTCGGGTGTTTAGGACCGTAGGTTTCTCTTAATTCAGAGACTCGGCTTCTAGCAGAGGTCTCATCTCTCTTTATGTTTTGTATAGAAGGATGATTTAAAACCTCAGGAAGTGTTGAAAGTTGCTCCAAGCTAGCACCGGCATTTACGACTTGCTGATATATCGCTTCACTTCTTTGCAATACTACTTGAGCATTGATTAGCTGGTTACTTAAATTTTGTAGTCTTTCTGAAGCCAAACCGACGACACCATCAATATCAACGACTTGCTCTTGCTCATAAAATGCCGCCAAATTTGATTCAGCATTATCGAGCTTTTCTCGCAAACCTTGTAAGCTTTCATTCAACCAAGTTTTCGCTTTGGTTGTCATATCCATTTTTGATTCTAGGTAGTTCTCGATGTATACGTCGGCTACCGTATTTGCTATGGAAGCCGCTAATTGGGGACTTTCACTTTCAAATGACAAGTTAACCACTTGTGTTTTGCTAATCGGCGCCACTGTTAGATTCTTCATAACTACGTTAACGGCGAACGATATACGACGTTCCAACTGCTGCTCTTCCGTTAATGTTACCTCTTCTTTTTGTGGAAGAAACGGAAGGGATTCTTTGAGCCATGCAATTAGGTTTGCGGGGACCTGACTGATACCACTCTGATTCTCTAAAATGATATCTAAGTTGTATAGGGGATGCTCGTGAAGAGACAGTTCTTCAACCAACTTTTGCGCAATTTGACGCGAGCGAAGCACTTGATATTGTGTCTCGAAATACTCTTTTCGGCTCGAATCTAAGCCATATACTTCTTCTATTGAAAGAACATTTGCTTGCTCTGCTTCAATCATTAGAGAAGCAGTAGCAATATACCGAGGAGTAATAGAGAAAACAAACAATCCTACTAGTATTGTAAGGAATACAGCAAGACCCAAAATGCGCCAGATATACCTCACGACTGTTTGCCAGTATTGAGCGAGGTCGAACACATCTTCGTCAAATAACTTCACGTCTTGCTCATTATTAGAGCCTAATTGTTGTGACATTGATTTAACCTCTAAAAGAAACGTTGCTGAATGGTAACAATGTCACCAGGGAAAATCATGTCTTTGTCGCTTGCTTGAAAGGTCTGCTCTTGACCAGCAATCATTCTAACAATTGTGACTTTGTCTTTTGCTGCGCGCTCTGTAAACCCTCCAGCAAGTGCTGCTGCTTTTGTTATGGTAAGACCAGGTTGGTATGGATAGCCGCCAGGCCGATTTACTTCACCGTCGATAAAAAAAGGTCTGTATTCGATAACAGACACTGATACCGAAGGGTTAACTAGGTAATCGCCTCTGAGTCCATCATCGATTAGCTGCTCAACTTGGTTTAATGTAAGACCAACCAACTCAATATCACCCATGAATGGGTAACTTATTGTGCCTGTATTAGAAAGACGAGTCTCAACGGTTAAATCTTCTTGACCGAATACGGTGATTTCAATCATATCACCGGCACCTAATGTATATTGGTCAACATTAAGTTGTTGGCTCTGAGCTGTGCTAAAAAACGCAGATACAGCAATAAAAACCAAAAAACAACGATAAAACTTTTGCATACACCTTCGCTCTAAGTTCAAAACTTTATTACAACGTTATATAAGCATTAATGAGGAATTGATTGCGATCATAGTTGATCTCGCTTCTATTACTATCACGCGTATCGAACACATAGCCTACTTCAACGTTAAACCAGCGTCTAAACTGATAATAAGCTGTTAAATTTAAACGTTCTAAATCATCTTCTCGTGCACCAAACTCTGTAGGTTGCCCTTCATACCTATCTGTCGACAAAGTAAAAGATGCTCTAGTACGCAGCCTTTCTAACCATTGATGATTCCATTGCAAGGTATAATCTCGCTGACGAATAAAGTTTCCTTCACCATTCGACTCATTTGTATCGTTTGAAGTAATGAATCTGAACTGAGAATTGCTTGTTGGTTCCCAAGTTACGCCGGCCGACCAGTCGAATCCGTTGTAATCTTCTCTTAGCGACGAATCAAAGTCTTTTTCTTCGTAGCCCAACTTAACAAAGCCTGAAGTTTCTGCTGTCGCTTCCCACTGAACACCGATTAGGTATGAAGCAACACTAGAATCAAGCGGATTATTAGCGTCAAGCTCAAAACCGTAAGCAACGTTCCTCAAAATCACGTCAAACGTTGCATCGGTCGCGGTACCAATTTTATAGAAAAACCCAGCGCGTGTTGTACTGACAACTCGATCTCGAGCGAGTCCTTCATCTGTTTGTAAATCATAATTACGATCTGAAATATCGAAACCTAGGTCGACTCTTCCTGTAGCGCCGGGCGCCCCGTAGCTATATTGGAAACCAAGATCTGACTTTTTATAGGTATCAGGAGTTTCGCCTAGGTTAAGAATTGAAAAGCCTGTACCACGCTGCTCATGCCCATCTTCAAAATCAAAGGAAACATCTAAACGATGTCTGATATTCAATTCATACTCAACACCAACGGATAAGAAATGATCAGTATAGTTATCAGCATTACTACTAAAGAAACGCTCATTCCTCAATCTGTACCCAAATCGCGTCTGACTTGCACCAAAGTTGTTCAATAAGACAAACTGAGGAGAGATGATTGAAGAGAAACTACTGATTTTGTCTTCGTTTTGTCTGGTTACATTATCATCGTACCTGAGACCCACATCTACAGTAGGAATAAAATCAAAGCTACCAAAGGCTATAGGCGCAGCGTCGTCAAACTGTTGTGCTTGTGCGTTCATCGCAGTAACAACTGCTGTTGATAGTGCAGCAACTTTCCATAGTTTCATTTTTTTACCTTTTACTCTGTATTTTAAACTTAATATTTATTCGAAGAAGCCATTGCCGTGCCATAATTCTGAATAACTAGTACTGGTTGCAGCACCCAATCTCTTTGTGTGTTCTTTTATTAATCGAAAGTATACCCTATTACCGTGTGATCTTACAATTTAGATTTGAGAAAACCAAGCTCTGTTAAATAATTGTAAAATATAGAATATTTTGTTTAATAATCAGTGTTTTTGCTAGTCACTTTATTTGTTTTTAATCGCAACAATAAGTTCTTAATTCAAACTAAATTAAAATTTGTCGTAATAAAACCACAAAAATCGTATGATACTATCAAAAATACTTACATGGTTGTAGCTTCACTTATTTGCGCACTTGAGGTCATACAACAGTGCCTTAGGTATCGTATGTCAAGCCTGCGTAATAGTCTCCATAGTGTAAATAGTGCTTGTTACATATGTATGAAATTTTTAAATTAGTGCAATGAAGCATGATGAATACGTTTTCAACAAACTTGCCCAGTGAATCTTTTAACTTAGTGAGCATAGAGTGTTAGAATGACGAATAGAAGGGAAGAGGGACGAAAAAATGAAAAAACAAAAGGCCAATAAATCCCGCGGTGGCGGCATTATTCAGTCGAACAAAAGTAGTTTTTCTACGTTGTATCGTCTGGTTGATATGATATCAATTACCACTTTATATTTTTTCGTTTTACTCAATCGCGACATCGCTGTGAGACCCGATAATCTAGTCCTACTCCTAGTCGGCATCATCAGCTTTAACCTAATCGCCGAAGCCCTCGACCTATACCGTTCATGGCGTACTCAAACCACAACAACATTAATCAAGTTCACCGCCATTACATGGACCATTACTTCAGTGGTGATAATCGGTTTCGCTTATTTCTTCCCCTCTCTCACAGGCCACGGCCAACCGGTAACTCTGTTTTGGATAGGGGCGACGTACCCTGCTTTATGCGCGTGGCGTATTGTTTTTAGAGAAATATTGTTCTCTATTCGTAAACAAGGTCGTAATACGCGCTATGCAGCTGTGATTGGTGCAACCCCGGCGGGATATAATCTGGCTGTTCAGATAATGGAAAATGAGCATTTAGGAATTTCATTAAAAGGAATTTATGATGATCGTGCCCCTTCACGCTTACCACACGAGTTTCAAAACCAAGTCACGGGTAAAATTGAAAGTGTATTAGAGGCCGCTAAGGCTGGCGAAATCGACTATATATACGTTGCAATGCCGATGTCTGCTGAAGATCGTATCATGGAAATCCTTAACATGTGCTCGGATACAACCTGTAACGTTTACATCATTCCTAACTTCTTCATCTATAATTTATTGAATGCTCGCTGGCAAACGGTTGGATCGGTTCAGACACTCAGTGTGTTCGATACGCCCTTTCAAGGTGCAAACAATGTCCTAAAACGTGCAGAGGACATTATTGTAGGTTCGATGATATTGCTGCTTATTGCGATTCCGATGCTTGCAATTGCTATAGGCGTAAAAGTAACATCCAAAGGCCCAATCATCTTTAAGCAAAATCGCTACGGCTTAGATGGTAAAAAAATAAAAGTCTACAAATTCCGCTCAATGAGCGTTCAAGATAATGGTCCTGATGTTAAGCAAGCAACCAAGAACGACGCGCGCATTACCCCTTTTGGTGGTTTTTTACGACGCACCTCGTTAGACGAGTTACCTCAGTTTATTAATGTTATACAAGGCCGAATGTCTATTGTGGGGCCTAGGCCTCATGCCGTTGCGCATAATGAACAATACCGCAAGTTAATCGAAGGTTATATGCTTCGTCATAAGGTGAAACCTGGTATCACAGGTTGGGCGCAGATTAATGGCTTTAGAGGTGAAACTGAAACCGTGAATAAGATGGTTAAGCGTGTCGAGTATGATCTTGACTACATCCATCGTTGGTCAGTTTGGTTAGACATTAAAATTATTATCGCGACGGTGTTTAAAGGCTTTATTGATAAAAACGCCTATTAATTGAGTTTGTGTTAATTACTCCGCTTGTCTTTCATCCTATTTACAGTCAACTTGACTTACCTGTTAGGCATCGCTTCCCTATTCAAAAGTATCAAGGGATTAGGGACGCACTTGCGCAAAAGGGTGTGCCTGACAGTAGCTTTTTTTCGCCATCTCCATTGAATGTTGACGCGCTCGCTTCTATTTATGACCCCGGCTATATTCAGCAGCTTACTACTGGTACGCTTGACCCAAAAGCAATGCGTCGTATCGGTTTTCCCTGGTCGAAACAGTTGGTTGAGCGAACCCTAACGGCCTCAGGTGGAACCGTGCTGACGGCCGAGCTAGCGTTGAAGCACGGCAAAGCACTCAATCTCACTGGTGGCTATCATCACGCCTTTGCCAATTTTGGTTCTGGTTTTTGTATGGTGAATGATTTGTATTTGGCTGCGCTTAAAATGCTTCAATCACCAAATGTTGACAGCGTTTTGATTTTTGACTGTGATGTTCATCAAGGTGATGGGACTGCCAAGTTAGCAACCAATAATCCAGCTGTTTATACCGTGTCCTTGCACGGCGAGAAAAACTTTCCTTATCGCAAACAACAATCTGATTTAGATTTTGGATTGCCAAAAGGCACGCAAGATCGATTATTCTTAGAAACCGTCGAAGAGGCTTTTGAGCTCTCCATCAGGGCTTGCCAACCAGACGCTGTGATTTACGACGCGGGCGTTGATGTGCATGTAAATGATGATTTAGGCCATTTAGAAATATCTACTGAAGGTGTTTATGCTCGCGATCATTTTGTGTTTTCGCGCTGTGAAGATTTGGGCTTACCCATTGCGGCCGTAATTGGTGGTGGCTATCAGCGTGATATAGATGCCTTGGTTGAAGTGCATTTGCAGTTGTTTAAGGCGGCAGGGGTGCTTTAAAACATCCGCTCAAAATGATTGCAATATGTATTTATATACAGTAGTCTTACTTTAATATTTTTATCAAGATTGAAACGGAAAACCTTGATGAGTGAGCAAGTATTATCACGACCAGACAAACAAAAAGAAGACGTTCAAGCACAAATAGACTTCATCAATCAGTTGCCTCATGCTCAAAAAGAGCGATTGGCATTTATTGATTTTAGTCTTCAATTTTTTGGTCATATTAGTCGCAATGATTTAGTGGATAGGTTTCAAACCGGTTTAGCTGCGTGTACTCGTGATTTTGCAATGTATCGTGAACTCGCACCTGCAAACCTTTGGCTCGATCATTCTACTAAGCAGTATATGCGCAAGGACGAGTTTTGTGCCGTCTTTGAACACCCCTCTGAAGTGATATTAGCTTCTCTTAGCCGTGGTTTTGGAAATGGTATTACAAACTTAGTTCAGCCCTCTGAACAGTGCTTTGATGCAATTCAACTGATTCATCCTGATTCAGAAATTATCGCAGCACTGATGCGTGCAATCCATAACCAAAGAGTGTGCAAAGTGTCCTACGTTTCTGTTTCATCTGGCGAAACACAGCGCGACTTTGTGCCTCATGCATTGATCAACAACGGACATAGGTGGCATGTGCGCGGTTACGACTGTCGACATCAAGATTTTCGTGATTTTGTATGCACACGCTTCACTAACGTTGAAGTATCAAATGAACATGCTGATGCGCATCAAATGGATGCCGCTGATATTCAGTTTCATAAAAAAGTAGAATTAGTATTGATGCCCCATCCAAGTATCAAAAAGGCACGTGCAATTGAAATGGACTACGATATGCAAAACGGTCGTAAAGTGCTTTATACCAAAGCAGCGCTAGCAGCATACGTACTGCGCCAATGGCAAGTAGATTGCTCGGAAGGCTATCGCTTTGTACAACAAGGTTGTCAGCTGGCACTTGAGAATCGACAGGTACTCAGTTTTATCGAAAATCCCACATTAGCGCCTGGGTATTCAGCAAACTAGTGCAGCTTGACTTCGGTGTACAACGGGAGCTCTCGTGAAACCAATGTTGCCCAACAAGCAACAAAAAATTAAGTATTTATAATTGAACTATAGTCATTAACCGGAGTCTTTAATATTCGCAATAACTGCGATAGGCTTTTCGCACTTTGGCAAGTCGATTCACGGGCACAACCCCAAATGGTGTAATGTATGACCGAAAACAATGAACAGTTGCATATGCAACAACAAACCTATAACGAAGCCCTGCTTAAATTATGCGTGTTGTTGTATCAAATCGACGGTAAAGTCACGCTGACAGAACAAGACTATTTTGACGAATTAGTTGAATCGATGGAATGGCACAGCGGTATTTCAAAACCCGCGTTTATCAATGATGCCATTCATCAAGCACGCCAAGCTATTGATGGCCGCGAAGCCGCTGACTTTATCCGCGCACTTGGTGATAGCTTAAACCTAGATGCAGCCCGCACCTTAGAAGTGGCAATGGAAATCACTAAAGCTGATGGCGAGCGCAGCGAAGAAGAAGTTGAGTTGTTGGCTTTATTGGCTAATCGGGTGTTGGCTAGAGGTTTGGTGGCTTAATGCCCGCTAGATAAACTGCTAGTTTAGGCAACCGCTGTCATTATCAGTCTGAGCTGTTTTTTGTGAACTGAATCTTTTTTAACTAAAACGTCGTCCTTTATTTTGAGGATGATCAGTTTCAGTAACTCGGTTGTATTGCCTATACCTGTCAAATCTTTCAACTTATTGATATCTTTAAGAATTAAGCGTCCTTTTAAAGAAATTCTCTTATCTGCCTTTCCCTTTGATAGTTCGTCGGATAAGAACTCTTTAATCTGAATGAGTTCGTCCTCATTTTCTGCAAGTGTATGTATGTAGTATTTCATTATTGAGGGTGCAAAATCGGTTGAAGCGCCAATTTCTAAACTAGCTAAATTCAGTATATCGATTAAATGAGCAGGTAACCTGCCTTCAACAGGTCTTCGTTTGGCTTCATATTGTTTGTTGACGGCTGGCGTAGATTGATGAGGGAGTAAAATAACAGAATTACATGAATCGCAAACACCCACTAGCACTCTTTTCGCTAAGCCACTTCCATCACTGAATGGAACATCTCTTAGCTTAAAGGTGGCATTTTGAAATGACTCACAATTTTGGCATGCTGCTAGTTGAGTTTCGCCTACTTTGTAAATTTTCATATTTTTATCTGTTAATTATGTACGCTTATAAATACAGCGTTTGGCTCAATAAAATACCACTTGATATACCAATGCCTGCCTGCTGTTTGCGTCCTGATGATATGCACGGTTATTTTTGAATTAAGATGATGCTTGGATGACACATAGTCATGACCTTTACTTCTTGCAATAATGTGGATTAAATCGTCAGTGGACAAAAAGCCCATGGCTAGCAGGTTTTTTACATCAATTCGATTGCGTTGCTCATGGAGCACATTGCCTTGCCGCAAACATTCAATGACCTTTTCTTTTACTTTTTTAAATCCCAAACCCTGATCGCATTGTACGACAAATATCGTACAATAAATACCTTTTTATAGAGAGCTACTCGATGATTAGGTAAGTTATCAGATTAAAACTTTACAACTACTGAACTAAAAGCGAGTTTTTAGGTGTTTTAATGATAAATTGAGCATAAAGCACTTAGCTGATGTATCCGTAGCACACATCAGCAATAGAAATGGTGGCTTAAACTCTCAAGCCACCGAAAACACTCGACTATAACGCTTACATAAAACGATTGAAGCAGTCACGCCAATCACGCCCGGTGCCGACCAAACCACCGCTTGCCATTGTTGAAAATCCTCTAGTAACGTGCGACCGCCAAACGCTACAAACGCGGTATATGCACCTATGCCAGAGCCAATCATTGAACTAACGTGCTCGATAATCCAAGCGCGCGGTTTGATGCTTTTTTGAAGGCAGTACTTTAATGTGCCGATCCCTGCAAGCAAACCTACTGAACCAAAGATGATATGTAGGGTAAAACCGTATTTAATTCCTAAGTAAATGAATAATGGCCCCGCGGCGATCAATAAGATGACTGGGCTTAAGTACATAGGCGATCTAAATTGTTGTAACTTATCCTTAAACTTCAATACCGCCATTGCATGTCTGGTGGTAACAAAGCTTAAAAGTGATAAGTACAACAAGAATGCCCAAAACATTCGGTAGAAAAAAGCTGCTCGCTCTTTGTCGACATTCTCGCCCATATCAGCACCTTTGATGCCTATCGGATCGGCCAATACCATTAATGCCATGATTGCGCCTGAAGCAGCCACAAGATACATCGCATTGGTGTAAAAACTACCGAACTTACGGTGATTGAGCTGCCCTTTTTTAGTAAAGAAAGGTACCCAAAAAAGTACCAAAGCCAAACTACCAAAGAGTATATGTAGAAAGAATAAACTTGAATGAATGGTTAACATGGCAAACCTCGTTATTGATTAACTGGTCGCTATGTTATGACAGCACCTTACAGGCGTTTAGTGAAAAAGGTCATGACTTGTTTTGTGACTTTTGGGCTATCGCCAAAAACACTCCACCTGTTATGCTAATCATTAGGAAACACTCTTCTAGCTTTTCAGGACATCTAAAATGACTCACGCAATTAGCTATCAAGCTATTCGAAAGGAAATAAATTTCAGTATAGAAAGCACTATCTTTGTGCTGACTTGGGCTGTTGTCAGTAGCTTTTTGCTGTTTTTCATGTTCACCAATCCTAATTTTGGAGCGGGTCGTTTTGCGATTACGTGTACTGCGTTTGTTGCCTATTCAAGCCTTTGGTTTTTGTCCACGCGCCAGGATTCAGAGTTGTTTTCACACAGCCTAAGAGCAAAGCTTTTTTTACTGCAATTTTTTGTTATTTTAGGGATTTACTTTTTAGTACCGTGGACCTTTAGTGCCATTTTTATGATCATGTGGGTGGCGATTTTGCCCTATTTTGTGAGCACTAAAACAGCGTTTATCTTATCGCCTATTTGGTCGGTACCGCTTTGGCTAATTTATACCTACTACTGGGATCAATCCTACGCATTTGTGACTGCAGTACTGTATTGGACCTTTAGCCTATTTGCATTAGTCATGGTTAATACGGCAAAACGAGAAAAAGAAACGCGTGAAAAAGCAGAGCAAATCAATCGTGAGTTAGTGAGTACTCAGCATCTTTTAAGCCAAGCGACACAGCAGGCTGAACGTGTAAGAATCGCACGAAACATACATGATTTATTGGGGCATCATTTAACAGCGTTAACCATTAATCTGCAGGTCGCATCTCGAAAAACTGATCGTGTTAATTCGGCGCTAGAAAACGATGAACTCACCGAGGTAAGAGCAGCCATTGAGCAAAGCCATTCACTGGCCACCCTGCTGTTAAGTGATGTTAGGGAAGCCGTGAGTGATATTCGAGATAAGTCAAAAATTGACTTAAAAGCAGCTTTACTTGCCCTCACTGAAAACCTGCCTAATTTAAAAATCGACCTGAATATTGATGAAGAACTCAATATCGATAATGTCGGCCTAGCAGATGGTATTATTAAAACCATTCAAGAATGTATTACAAATACCATGAAACATGGTCAAGCTGACAAAATGGAAATCAAACTTCAACAAGAAGCCAATTCACTGAGTATCAATGTGAAGGACAATGGTAAAGCAACACCCGAGACACAAGTAAAACTAGGAAATGGTTTACTGGGCATCAGAGAAAGAATTGAGGCCTTTGCCGGTTCAGTTGAGTTTATGGCTGAAAATGGCTTTACGACACATATTACACTGCCATTGGTGACAGACTACAACAAGATAGAGCAAGGAAGATTGACGCATGAGTAAGATAAGCGTTTTGTTGGTTGATGATCAGACACTGGTCAGACAAGGCATTCAGAGTTTACTCAGCCTAGCAGACTCCATTGAGGTAGTTGCGCAAGCAAACGATGGACAAGAAGCATTTGATTATTTGAAAGCTAATGCGACCAGTATTGACGTTGTTTTGATGGATATACGCATGCCAAACGTCAACGGTATTGAAGCCTTAAAACTCATTAAAGAGCATCAATTAGACATTCCCGTTGTGATGCTGACCACCTTTGATGATCACGAATCAGTTATTCAAGCGATTCAGGCGGGCGCAAAAGGTTATTTGTTGAAAGATGTCTCGTTGGAAACCTTAGTAGAGGCAATAGAAACCGTTCATAAAGGTGAAACGCTTATTCAACCGGCGATCACCGAAAGGCTAATTAAAGGCTTGCAGGGAGTTAAGGGTGATTTCGAAGCCAGTGACTTACCGGAAAAACTATCGACCAGAGAGACTGAAATTTTGCGTTTAATGGCCGCAGGTTGCAGTAATCGTGAAATGGCGGAGAGTTTGTTTAAATCAGAGGGTACGATTAAAAATCAAGTTTCTAGTATTCTTGCTAAGTTGGGTGTACGCGATAGAACTCGGGCTGTTTTGAAGGCGATTGAGTTGGGGGTGTTGTAATACGTAAAAATCAAACTATCGAGCCCACATTACTAGCGAACATTCAGCGCGTCAGATGAACCCACTCCCCTTCATAAAATTTGTGCCATAAGGACGTGGCACCAAAGCGGCATGGATGCCCTTGTGCGGTTTTATGAAGGGGAGTGGGTTTATCTGACAAAAGCTGAATATGGCTTACGGAGTGCTTTGGTGGATGTTTGTAAATCGTGGGGGACCAAAGAGGTTCCCGCGTTCGCGGGAACCTCTTTGATGCTTAGTTACACTTAATGAGTGCCTCACGCCCTTCAGGTTTGACGAAGCTGATGTCGTGGACATCGACTGTTACCGCTGCTGAGCTTACCAACTGGAATGGAATCACCAACTTCGAGAAGTCGATACCTTGATCAGCGTAGCAACCCAAGTCGATTGACACGTCTAGCCATTCACCTTTTTCTACCGTGCTTAAGTAAGGCGTTAAATCAACACCATGTGTACAGCTTCCTGGTGCGTCACCTTCACTTTCACAACTCATGTTTAACATAAGCGGTGCGTTCAAATCGCTTTGACGGGCAATCGCGAATGAAAGCAGTGTTTCGTTGACCACTTCGGCAGATAAATCTTCGCGGAAGTAGCTTTTCGCGGCTAGATTAACACCGGCACTTGCTGAGCCATCAGTGGTCATTCTAAACGCGTCTTCTTGCACATTGCGATCGATCGTTCTGAAACTGACTGCGCCACTTTGAGCGGTTGCAGCTGTCACGAATGATACTTGACCGTCGCTGACAAGTGACAATACCCACGGTGCGACGGGTGCGCCTTTGTAGATGACGCGACCCACTTTTTCGTCAGCAGGTGCATCGTAGGTTTCGACCAAGTCATCACCTTGTGAGTCTGTTTGACTGTAATCAAGGCCATAGCCATAAGCGAATAATGGGTTATAGTCTTCATCTCCAACATTTAACACTGCATCGTATGGGTCATTTGGCCATGAGAATGATAAACGACCTTTGAAGTCATGTTGAACATCACCGCTTGCGTCTGTTAATAACACATCAGCAACCGCCTTACCTTCTGAGCCTGGTAACCAAGCTGCTACAAACGCGTCGCTTGCGTTGATTTCAGCATTTACCCACATTGGGCGTCCGCTAATGAACACAGAAACAACTGGGATCCCTTGTGCTTTGAGTGATTTCAATAACGCTAGGTCGGTCTTTTTGCCGCGTTGGTAATCTAGGTTTTCGCGATCACCGTGGCCTTCTGCGTAAGGTTCTTCACCAAAGACAACAATGGCGACGTCTGGTTTTTCAGTAAAGCTTCCGTTTTCACTTAGTTCAACTGAACCGCCAGCCGCTTCTACTTGTGCTTTTATACCGTCGTACATAGATGTTCCACCAGGGAAGTCATCGTTTGTATTATTGGTGCCTTGCCAAGTGATCGTCCAACCACCCGACTGCTTACCAATATTATCTGCACCGTCACCTGCGACTAATATTTTTGAAGCAGGTGAAAGGGGTAAAACGCCGCCTTTGTTTTTAAGCAGTACCAAGGATTCACGCACTGCTTGACGCGCAATCTCGCGGTGCGATTCTTGTCCGATCAGCTCGGTTTTACCTGAGAACTGACGTTTAGCAGGACTTGGTTTTTCAAACAAACCTGCGCGTAATTTAACGCGTAAGATGCGCGTCACTGCATCGTCAATGCGACTCATTGCAATGGTGCCATCTTTAACTTGCGCAATTGTGTTGTAGTACAAAGGCTTCCACGCATCGGTAGGTACCATGTAGATATCAAGGCCAGCATTGATTGTTTGCGGACAATTGTCGTTAGTACAACCTTTGATTTGACCGTGACCGTTCCAGTCACCAACCACAAAACCGTCAAAGCCCATTTTATCTTTTAGTACATCGGTAAGCAGATATTTAACACCGTGGATTTTTTCGCCGTTCCAGCTATTAAAAGATGCCATTACCGACTGAGCACCAACAGTTAAACCGCCTACGTAGCCTTGACCGTGAATTTCAAACAGGTCTTTTTCGGTTTCGATATTGTCGCCTTGATCATCACCGCCGACTGTTCCGCCGTCACCGATAAAGTGCTTAACGGTGCTGATGACTCGATCGTCACCTAAGAAGCCATCTCCATAGCGACCTTGTAAACCTCGCACTATCGACTTTGAATACTCATAAACTATCTTTGGATCTTCTGAGTAGGCTTCGTATGTGCGCCCCCAGCGGTCATCTCTAGCGGTTGCAACCGTAGGTGCAAACACCCAATCAATGCCAGTCACCATCACTTCAACCGCCGTTGCTTTTGCAATCTCTTCGATTAAAGCTGGATTATTCATCGCACCCAAGCCGATATTGTGAGGAAAAAGTGTCGCGCCGATAACATTATTGTGTCCATGGACGGCATCGGTTCCCCACATTGTTGGGATCGCAATACCGTCTTGACTGGCGTCGATAGATGCTTGATACATACTCTCGGCCAAATCAATCCACTCTTGTGGTGTTGCCTGCTTGTTACCTGCGGGAAAAGAGCCGCCGCCATTTAGGTATGAGCCAAAACCATATTTACGCATATCTTCCGGCGTAATATCACGAATTTCAGGCTGAATCATCTGAGCAACTTTTTGCTCTAGTGTCATGGTTGCTAAGATTTCTTGAACACGGGCTTCGATCGCATCGTCTTTTTTCACTTCAACATCTAGCGTTGGCCAAATATCTAAACTCGAATTTTCAGGTTTATTCATGCTTACTTGCTCGTTTTTGTTAGTGTCGCTGCAACCAAAGGCAAACGCAACAAGCGTTGCGACAGTGATTTTTTTGAGTGTTAATCTCATACAAAAGCATCCCAGTTAGTTCAGTATTAGTGCTTATTTGTTTAGAAGCGATTAAATTTTCACACCTGAAAATTCGCGTTTAAGCTCTGTTTAATCAGAACCAGCACTAACAATCTTGTTGATGTAATCGATTTCATATATTGCATTATGAAAGCGCTTACTTCAAGTCATTTGTGAACATAAAGTTAAATTTAGTAACAATGTAAAGTATTAAAGGTAAAGCGAAAGATCGCAATTGCTTTGCGACAACAGGGGTGTAATAAGGTGTTGAGTTGGCCGATAAGCCGGGTTCTGTGGTTCTTTAAACAATACCGAAGTATAGAGTAAAGAATGACAATCATTCCTCTAGGCCAGCAATTGCTCACTGGCTCAAGCAACCTACCCGTTCCCAACGCGGGCCGCGCCGTAAGGGAACCTATTTGGTCTTGCTCCGAGTGGAGTTTACCTCGCCACAAACTGTTACCAGTTGCGCGGTGCGCTCTTACCGCACCCTTTCACCCTTACCTCGTTTTGCAACAAGGCGGTCTTCTCTCTGCTGCACTTGTCGTCGGCTTTCGCCGCCCAGACGTTATCTGGCACCCTGCCCTATGGAGCCCGGACTTTCCTCCCCTCTAAAACACATAAATGCGAATAGAGCAGCGATTGTCTGGCCAACTCAACGGCGCGCAGTATAGCAAGCTTGTGTGGCTAAGGCAGTTTTTAATTGGTTTATATGTTGAATAACTAATTGAATAACCGGTTTTGAGTTCAGTATTAAATTGTAAAGATGCTTGATATTGTCAACCGCAAGAGGGAGAAAAGTATTTACACTACATGCTAACAATCTTACTATTTAAAAAAAGTAAGGCGCATGACAACTATGGCAAAAGCAAAAGTGACATCTAAAGGTCAGATAACCTTGCCCAAGCAAATAAGAGAAACCCTCAACATAAAAGCCGGAGATGAAGTGTTGTTTGCAAAAAGCAGAGAAGGGGCCGTTGAAATGTTGGTGATTAATAAAGAAGCTTCTGAATTATTTGGGCAGTTCAAGGTGAAAGATAATACAAGCTTAGAAACAATGGATAAGGCCGCTGAAAAGCATCAAAAGGAAAAATATGCCAAATCAGGTCGCGATTGATACTAATGTGTTGGTGAGATGCTTGATTGATGATGGGACTCATGCAAGCGACTCAGACCAAACAAACCAAGCTAAAAAACTTATTCAAAAGTGCGTTCAACATCAAATACCTATTTTCATCGACGCGCTTGTATTGATTGAAACAGTTTGGGTGGCTAAGTCTGTATTTAAGCTAGATAAGCCTCAACAAATTACGCTGATTGAGCAGATTTTAAAAACTAAGCAATTCGATATAAGTAACCGCCAAGCCCTATTTGAAGCTCTACTTCACTTCGTTGAAAATCCTTGTGACTACTCAGATAGTTATATTTTTGTACAAGCACTCAAACATGGAAACGAGGCTGTTTATAGCTTTGATAAAAAGTCAATTCAATCCGGTATGAAAGACCCTTTAGCGTTTGAACTTTGATTATCATCGCTTGGCATTGCTTGCGCATTACCACTGACAATCAGTGCAAAACCGTATACAATCTCGCGCATCAATTTAGACACGTTGTGTCCTTGCATTAAAGTAAACGAATTAATAAAAAGAGAATTAGCAATGGGAAGAAAGTTTGAAGTCCGCAAAGTATCGATGGCCAAAACCGCAGCTGCGAAGACCAAGGTATATTCAAAGTACGGAAAAGAAATTTATGTTTGTGCAAAGAATGGCGGCGCAGACCCTGATGCTAACCTTAGCTTGCGCAGATTGATCGAAAAAGCGAAAAAAGACCAAGTGCCTGCGCACGTAATCGACAAAGCCATTGATAAAGCGGTTGGCGGCGCAGGTGAAGACTTTACACCTATGCGTTACGAAGGCTTTGGCCCTGGCGGTTGCATGGTGATCGTGGATTGCTTGTCTGATAACGCAAACCGAACCATTACCGACGTTCGTAACTGCTTTACCAAAACTGATAGTAAATTGGGTGCACAAAACTCGGCTGCGTTTATGTTTGATCACTTAGCTGTATTTGTATTTGATGGCGACGACGATGAAGTGGTACTCGAAGCGCTAATGGAAGCAGACGTGGATATTCACGACGTTGAAGTGGAAGACGGCAAAGTCACTACACTAGTACCTCACACTGAGTTCTTTAAAGCGAAAACAGCTCTAACAGATTCATTTGATGGCATTGAGTTTGACGTTGAAGAAATTACATGGGTACCACAAGAAACCAAGGACATTGACGAAGACAGCATGCCAACCTTTGAAAAATTCATGGACATGCTTGAAGACTGCGACGACGTTCAAAACGTTTATCACAATGCGAATGTTTAAAGGGTTGTAGGTTTTCTTAGCAGAATCGTCATTTCTACGAAGAATCGTTATTCCCGCGCATGCGGGAATCTCCTTGGAACACAACAATCTCTAACACCAAACTACGCACTGCGTAAGTCATATTCAGCTTTTGCCAGCATAACCCATTCCCTGTCATAAAAACGCACGAGGGCATCCATGCCGCTTTGGTGCCGCGTCCTTGCGGCACAAATTTTATGACAGGGAATGGGTTATGCTGACGCGCTGAATGTCCTTTAGTAATGCTTGATCGATAGTTTGATTCTTTTCTGGTTGATTAAGAAGATTCCCGCATGCGAGGGAATGACGCACTAAGCAATATGCTGCAAGCCCAAATACTCATGCGATTGCATCTCTTGCAATCGACTCAAACAGCGTTGAAACTCAAAATTCAAACGCCCTTCGCTGTATAACTTTTCAAGCGGCACATCGGCGGCAATGATGAGCTTGACTTTGCGTTCGTAGAATTCATCGACCATTGCGATAAACCTTCGTGCTATATCATCAGTGTTTGCGCCCATTTGTTCGACGTTCGCCAGCATAACAGTATTGTATTCTCGACTGATTTCGATGTAATCGGTTTGGCTGCGTGGGCCGTCGCATAAGGCTCTAAACTCAAACATGACCAAACCTTCAGCATGCATCAAGGTCGGAATATCACGCCCTTCGATGTTGATACTTCCCCCTTTAATGCCCTCTTCCTGCGACAACATATCAAAGTAGGTGTATAGGTTTTTTAAGGCATCATCGTCAATTGGGTAGTGGTAAATTTCGGCGCGTTCTAAGGTTCTGAGTCGGTAATCGACACCGCTATCGACGTTTACGACGCGTGTGTTTTGATTTATTAATTCTATCGCGGGTAAAAAGCGAGCTCTTTGTAAGCCATTTTTATAGAGATCATCAGGTACGATATTGGAAGTTGCGACAAGTACTATGCCGTGCTTAAACAATTCTTCCATTAATGTACCTAGAATCATGGCATCGGTAATATCGGATACAAAAAACTCATCAAAACAAATGACTTTGGCCTCGTCTGCTAGTTTTTTAGCGATGATTTTTAAGGGATCTTCTTTTCCACCCAGTTGCTTCATTTCATCATGAACGCGGTGCATAAAGCGGTGAAAGTGAATTCGCATTTTACGCTCAAATGGCAAGCAATCGTAAAAGGTATCGACTAGGTAGGTTTTACCGCGCCCGACGCCTCCCCAAAAGTAAATACCCTGTACGTTCGGACGATTCTGCCCTTTACCAAAGCGTGACTTGAGTTTAACTCGCCAAGTCATCTTCTTTTTTGGTTGAGTGAGTTCGTCATAAAGACGTTGAAGCTCTTTGACTGCATTTTCTTGTGCCGCATCGTACTGAAACTCGATTAAAGACAAATCATCTTGATATTTTTCCCAAGGGGTCATGCAGGGTTTCCCGTTAAATAACTACTTTTAGGCGATCTTAGAAGCAAAAGTATACTCTGTGTCGACAAACATTTAAATCATGCAACAGTCGCATTGTTTTTTTACATTTTATTGCTTGCATACAACGAGTTAATACCTGATCATAACGCCTCTGCAGTGATGTGATTAATGGAGATACTATGGAACTTCTATCTATATTTGTTGGCTTGGCTCTCGGTTTAGTATTGGGTGCTGTGGCAATGTATCTATATTTCACGCAGACGCGCAGTAAGACCAATAAAGAGCAGTCAGAATCTGAATTGAAATCAATTCTTGCAGTTCAAGCTCGCGACCACATTGATGCTTCGCATAGTCTAATTAATCAGATTCAACAGGATACAGAGCGACTCCAAGCCCAACTCAATGCATACGAGGCATCGTTGCTCGAATCAGATTTTAAAGAAGACGATACTCGCGCCAGTTTTTATGGCGAGCATGCAAGTGTGTACCTCCGAAATACAGTAAAAACTGAAAAAACACCCAAGCTTGCCGCAAGCACCGAGGCACCGCCTAGAGATTTTTCGAGTGATGCATCTGGATTATTCGCTGGAGCACCCACTATTGCTCCTGTCAATGAAGAAAAAACCAGCAAATAGTTTCAAGAACCCCTTTAAAACTCTTTTAAGTGAACTTATGTACAAATCATAAGGTCTTTACAACGTTGATTATCACTTTCTAGGAGTAAAAAGGTTAATGAAACAGTATTTTCGCACACTTGCCGTTGGCTTATTAGTAGGCAGTTTGTCCTTGGGAATCGTTGCTCATAGCTCTGCGGCACTGCCGTTTTTTTCAAACAAAGATGAGCTCCCCTCTCTTGCACCGATGCTAGAAGAAACCACTCCAGCAATCGTGAGCATTTCGGTAAAAGGCACTCAAAGTTCACGCCAACAGGTGCCCGAGATGTTTCGCTATTTTTTTGGTGCGCCAAATGAGCAGGTGCAAGAGCGTCCTTTTAGAGGTTTAGGGTCCGGTGTTATTATTGATGCCGACAAGGGTTATGTCGTCACAAATAATCATGTCGTTGATAATGCAGACGAAATTATTGTTCAACTGACTGATGGTCGTGAGCTTAAAGCTAAGAAATTAGGCGCTGATCCACAGAGCGATATCGCACTTTTACAAGTTGAGTCAGAAAACTTAACGCAACTGAAGCTTGCTGACTCTGACGAATTACGAGTCGGCGATTTTGTAGTCGCAATAGGAAACCCTTTTGGCCTTTCGCAGACAGTTACTTCAGGAATCGTCAGTGCGCTAGGTCGTTCCGGCTTGAATATCGGTGGATTTGAAGATTTTATACAGACTGATGCGGCAATCAACCGTGGTAACTCTGGTGGTGCTTTGGTGAATTTGCGCGGTGAACTTGTCGGTATTAACACAGCAATATTTGGCCCTGGCGGCGGTAACGTGGGCATCGGTTTTGCTATTCCATCAAAGATGATGAAAAACCTTGTTGACCAAATATTAGAGTTTGGCGAAGTAAGACGTGGCCTTTTGGGCATTATGGGCGGTGATGTTGACGCTGGCATCGCTGAAGCAATGCAGTCTCCCACCAATATCGGTGCATTTGTACAGCAAGTGGCGGAAGATTCAGCAGCTGAGAAAGCAGGTATAGAGGCTGGTGACATCATTACCGAACTAGATGGCGATAGGCTAAGCGGCTTCAATGAGTTGCGCGCTAAAGTCGCTAGTATGGGGGCAGGTGCAGAAGTAGAATTAACAATCATTCGCAAAGGTAAAGAGCGCAAGATTTCGGTGGTGCTTGGTGATGCTGGTGCGCCGGTTATGGCAGCAAAAGAAATGCACCCTGCTTTAGAGGGAGCCACATTCACGAATGGACAAGATAACAACGGAAATGATGGTGTAGTTATCTCAGAGCTCGAAGAAAGAAGTCCCGCAGCTCGCATCGGACTGCAAGAAGATGACGTCATTATTGGCGTTAATCGTCAACGTGTTAACAACACAGCTGATTTAACACGCTTGATAGAAGAGCAAGAAGGGAACGTGATTGCGTTAAATGTTAAACGCGGTAACGCATCTCTATACGTCGTTATTAGATAGGTATTTTTAGATGTATTAAAAGAGAGCGTTTTTACGAAAGGTAACGCTCTCTTTTTTTGCGAGAAGAAGATTCCAATGAGAACACCTTGTTCGAGGTGATGACGTGCAAATCAAACTATCGAACATACATTACTAGAGAGCATTCACCTAAAGCATCTTTTTTGCTATCCTTGTCGTATACACGCATATACAACTAAAAGGCTATTAACCCTCGTGCTTCAACGGTTCCTTATATCTTTGCTTAAGCCCGTCATATTGGGCGTGACCGTTGCTGTCATATTACTAGTGTTCATACCTGAATTTAGGCAAGGGAGCGGAATTTCATTCAATTGGCTAAAAAACCAAGACCAGATTCCTGAACGTCTTTCATATTACGACGCCCTAAGTCGCAGTGCTCCGGCAGTTGTAAACATCTATAGTGTCAGTTTTGACACTCGAAATAGCATTTTTAGAAGCCGTGGCAATGAACGTACTAGCCTTGGGTCCGGTGTAATAATGTCAGAAGACGGCTACTTATTGACTTGTTATCATGTCATCAAAGATGCTGACAGTATTTATGTAGCACTTCAGGATAGCCGCATACTAGAGGCACAAATGGTTGGTTTTGACACGCATACCGACCTTGCAGTTCTAAAAGTGACTGCTGATGATTTACATGTTATTCCGCAAGTTAACGAGACAGGTATTCGCGTGGGCGACGTCGTTATGGCAATTGGAAATCCATATAATTTGGGTCAAACTATCACCCAAGGAATAGTGAGTAGAACAGGCCAAAACGGTCTTGCAAACTACGTAGACTTTGTTCAAACAGATGCGGTTTTAAATCAAGGCAATTCGGGCGGTGCTCTCGTTGACAGTAACGGCTATCTTGTGGGTATTACTAACGCAAATTTTCAAACACTAGATGAAAGAAGGCGCATCACTAGTGTCGATGGCATTAACTTTGCGGTTCCCTACGAATTAGCAAAACGCGTCATGGACGAAATCATTTCTGATGGACGTGTCACACGTGGCCATTTAGGCATTAGTGGCGCAGAATCAACCCGCGGTGCACCAGGCATCATAGTAACAGGCGTTGCCCCTAATGGCCCAGCTCATACTGCTGGCATGCAAGTTAATGATATTCTATTGTCCGTCAATGGTGTGCGCCTTGAAAGTGCTTCAAAAACGCTTGATATGATCGCTGAAACCAAACCAGGGACCGAGTTGGTACTCGAAGTCAGTCGAAATGAAGAAGTGATTACCATGACAGTGGTAGTTGGTGAATTATCCCCTGCCCCAGTGAGTATTTCTTAGTTTAATTGAGAAGTGAATTAGTTTACTAAAGAACATTCAGCGCATCAGAAGAACCCACTTCCCTTCATATAGCGGGTACTTCCGTGTTTATAGACAGCTTTGTATTTATGAAGTTTCTTTCACACGTTTAATTTGAGCGCCTAAACCACCTAACTTAGCTTCAATGCTTTCATATCCACGGTCAAGGTGATAGATACGGTTAACCGTCGTCTCGCCTTGTGCGACTAATCCAGCAATAACCAAACTAGCAGATGCGCGTAAGTCCGTTGCCATCACCTGAGCCCCCTTTAACTGAGATGAACCTTTCGTCAAAGCGTTATTACCTTCAAGCTCAATATCCGCTCCCATCCGCTGAAGCTCTGGCACGTGCATAAAACGATTCTCAAATATCGTTTCAGTAATTCGCCCGGCACCTTCTGCAAGTGTATTAAGGGTGACAAACTGTGCTTGCATGTCAGTAGGAAAACCGGGATGGGGAAGTGTTTTTAAATTCACTGCTTTTGGTGCTTTACCATTCATGTCCAGCTCAATCCAATCGTCGCCAGTCTTAATGCTAGCGCCTGCTTGCTCCAGTTTACTGAGCACTGCATCAAGCGTACTTGGGTCAGCTTTCTCACAGCGAATCGAACCTTTAGTTGCAGCCGCAGCGACCAAAAATGTGCCAGTTTCGATACGATCTGGTAACACGCTGTAAGTGCATCCGTTGAGCTTTTCAACGCCTTGAATTTTAATACTATCAGTACCAGCACCAGATATTTTTGCGCCCATGCGATTCAAGCAGTTAGCAAGATCAACAATTTCAGGCTCGCGAGCTGCATTTTCCAATATCGTTTCGCCGTCTGCCAATGCCGCGGCCATGAGTAGGTTTTCAGTCGCACCGACACTCACCATATCCATGAATATACGGGCGCCCTTTAGGCGTCCGTCCACTGATGCACGGATATACCCTTCATCAACCTCAATGCTAGCTCCCATCTTTTCAAGCCCTGTAAGGTGCAGATTAACGGGCCTTGCCCCAATCGCGCAGCCACCAGGCAATGAGACATTTGCTTTACCATGTTTAGCTAGCAAAGGCCCTAGAACCAATATAGAAGCACGCATAGTGCGAACCAAGTCATAAGAAGCAGTGACGTTGTTTAAAGAACTAGTGTCTATATCAACAGCGTTTTCGCCAGTGTGCTTGATTGAAGCACCAAAGTCTTTTAGCAACAATAAAGTCGTATTGATATCACGAAGTTTTGGTACATTTTGAAAAGAACAAACCGTGTCTGCAAGTAAGCTTGAAATCAAAAGAGGCAACGCTGCATTCTTAGCGCCGGAAATAACAACTGTGCCTGACAATGCAGGGCTTTTATTGATGACCAGTTTGTCCACTTATTGCTTCCTAGGAATTGAACATTTTTTCGCGCTGCCAAGCAGACACAGTAAACGTTTTTATTGTAATAGCATGCATAGTGCCATCTGCAATTTTATCTGACAATGGTGCATAGATCATTTGCTGCTTTTTTACACGAGACATATCTTCGAACTGGTCATCAATAGCGATAATTTGATAATGAGACCCCTCACTTTTTACTCTTACATCGTGCAGGGATAGTGATGATTTAAGTAGTTCAACAACTTCTTCGTTAGTCATGTTTTTCTCTTGTTTGGTCTTTGCGTACTTGCTTGCGTTGATTAGCGCATGAGCTTAACTAATCAATACTCAAAAGTGAATCGGCGTTACTCAACTTTGCTAAGTTTAACAACTTTTCGGGCAGGTTTTTAATGCTGACATTGATATTGTGCTTAGAAAAATCTGCAAGTGCATTAATTGTCCAAGCCAAACCCGCCGTATCGACATGTGACACAGCTTCAAGACAAAACACTATATGCTGACTATTTTCTACTGTCTGTTGTTCTGCAGTAGATAGCATCAACCAAAAATCCTTTCTCAAACTCACCTGGTCTAAATCGCCATCCACCAAGATTTCAGTTTGCGCTGGCTCTGTTTTAATCGTGATATTTAAAGTCATTAGCTTATTTTTCTAGCACGATAGGTTGAGTGATACTTTTGCGCATTTGTGCAATCACTTTGTTAACGCCGTCATCTTCTCTTAATATAGATTCGAATTCGCTGCGCTTACTAGACAATAAACTTATCCCTTCGGCCACCATATCATAAGCTTGCCATTCATTTGACTTGCGGTCTTTACGCACTTTAAAAGCAACTTTGATATCAGGTCTACCGTCGTCTTTAATTACCGCACGAACCGTCACATCAGAGTCTCTGCTAAAGTCCATTTCTGGTGCAAATTCAACCAGTTGATCGTCATAGTAGCCCATTGCAACAGCATACGAAGTAATTAAGTACTCGCGAAAGACAGATACAAACTCAAGCAACTCTTCGCGTGAAAGCTTTGTGGTATATTTACCCAAGACTTTAAACGCTGAAAACTTGTAATCGATATATGGCATTAGCTCTTCTTCCATAATCGTTCGCAAAATCTCAGGATTGTTGGCAATATTTGTTTGTTCAGCCTTAATCCGATCAAAGGTTTTACTGCCGGCTTGTTGCACCATTTTATAAGGGTTTTGCTGATCGACTTTTTCTGCTGATACAGAAGCGACAGCAAAGAAAGAGATCGCAACAGCGCTTAGAGCGAGCCTCAGGAATGTTTTTACTTTAGATAACATATAATATTTTCCTTTATTTCTCAGTCGCAAAGCTATTCTGAATCTCGACTAAACAAAAACTGACCAATGAGGTCTTCTAATACCAATGCAGATTTTGTATCAACAATAAAACTGTCTTGCTCTAAATAGATAGGGTCTTCACCAGGGAAAATAAAACCAGGCTGTAGACCAACATATTGTTCTCCTAACAAGCCAGCCGTTAATATCGATACCGAACTGGTTTCTGGAAATGTATCGATGTAATCTGTTGATATTTCAAGTTGAACGACGGGTATTAACTCTCGCTCGTCCAGATAAATACGAGCAACACGCCCTACTACGACTCCCCCTACTTTGACCGAAGATCGCTCTTTCAAACCACCGATATTGTCAAACTTAGCATACACGGTATATGTATCAGAGCTGCCACTCATTCCTTGGTTGGCAACTTTTAAAGCCAGTAATAATGTTGCCGCGATGGCTAGTGCAACAAATAAACCGACGAGTAATTCTGTTTTTCTGCTTGTCATTTTTTTTCCCAAATCACATCAATCACTAATTCACGCCAAACATAAGCGCGGTTAGTACAAAATCTAAACCTAAAATTAAAAGTGAAGAAACCACCACTGTTTCTGTTGTAGCTTTACTTATTCCCTCAGAAGTGGGCACACAAGAATAACCTTTATAAAGAGCAATCCAGACCACCACTACAGCAAAAACGATACTTTTGATGACGCCGTTAATAACGTCTTTATCCCAGTCAACTGTGGCCTGCATAATTGACCAATAACTGCCCGAGTCAACTCCCAGCCAGTCAACGCCCACTAAATGACCACCTAAAATGCCGACTGCACTGAATATTAGTGCCAGCATAGGCATTGATATCACACCGGCCCAAAATCGCGGCGCAATTACACGACGTAATGGGTCAACCGCCATCATTTCAAGGCTGCTCAGTTGTTCAGTAGCTTTCATCAAACCAATTTCTGCCGTTAATGCCGAGCCTGCTCTACCTGCAAAAAGCAAAGCTGTCACCACAGGCCCGAGCTCCCTTAACAACGATAACGCGACCATTGGTCCCAAGCTGCCTTCCGCGCCGTAATTGACCAAGATTGTATAACCTTGCAAGGCCATGACCATGCCGATAAACAAACCCGACACCAAAATAATGAGTAAAGACTGAACACCAACCACATATATCTGTTGGATAGTTAAAGGAATATTCTTCAGTCGAGGGACAGCGACTAGTGCTCCCCATAGCATGAGTGTTGCACTGCCAAATGATCGTAAACGAGCAAGTGTTTTAGCACCAAGATTTACAAGCGCTTGCATCTACTGACCTCCCATAAACTGGTCTTTCACACTTGCAGCGGGAAAATGAAATGGTACCGGACCATCTGCTTTTCCTTGCAAAAACTGTTGTACCAATTCAGAAGAGGAGTTTTTAATCTCGTCGGGAGTACCGCTACCAATGATTGTTTTTTCGGCGAGTATATACACGTAATCAGCAATATCTAACACTTCGCTTACATCATGCGTAACAACAATACTAGTCAATCCTAAAGTATGATTGAGCTGGCGGATTAATTTGACCAATACACCCATCGAGATAGGGTCTTGCCCTGCGAACGGCTCGTCATACATGATCAACTCTGGGTCTAGTGCGATTGCTCTTGCCAATGCAGCACGTCTTGCCATACCACCTGATAATTCGCTAGGCATCAAATCAGCAGCGCCGCGCAAGCCCACCGCTTCCAACTTCAACAAGACAGTCGTTTTTATCAAGGCCTCTGATAATTGGGTGTGTTCACGGAGTGGAAATGCAACATTGTCGAACACGGACATATTAGTAAATAAGGCACCACTTTGAAAAAGCATACTCATTTTGCGACGAAGCTTATATAGCGAATTGCGGCTTATCGAATGCACATTTTCGCCATCGAAATTAACGACGCCAGACGCTGGCGTTAATTGCCCGCCGATCAACTTTAATAACGTCGTTTTTCCAATACCGCTTGGCCCCATAACTGCGGTAATCTTTCCTTTTTGAACATCCAATGAGATATCACTATAGATCGTGCGAGAACCACGATTAAAGTGCATGTTTTGAATGTTTACCAAGCTTTGTGACATTAAATTTATAAATTCCCATGTTTCGTATGTGTTAAAGACGGTTCAAAGCTGCTTTAAGTTCATTAAATTACACAGATTTAATGAGACTCACGCACCATTGCCCGCAATTCTTCCAATTGGTTTAACCGGTTAAGTATAGGACCGAATTAAACGCCTGTGCATTTCGGAAGTGGCTATGTGGTTATATTCTAACTCTTTTCAAGGCCAATAACGGAAAAAAAACGTAACAAGATATCTATTTTTGTTAATTTTTGTATAAATTTGCAGAATCGCATGCAATGCGTATGTTTTTTATGCAACCGACTGCATTTTCCGCTAATTTTAATGTCAAACCAGATATTAATTTGCGACAATACACCGCAGTTTTTAAGGAGACCGAATCCACCGTGTTATTTCAAGTCATTATCTTTTTGATCGGATTGGGCGTATTAAGTTGGAGCGCTGACAAATTTGTTTACGGTGCTTCTGCTTTGGCCAAGAATTATGGCGTCTCGCCAATGTTAATTGGTCTAACCATTGTCGCCATGGGCTCATCGGCCCCCGAAATTGTGGTATCAGCGACCGCCTCTTTAAACGGAAATCCAGATACTGCAGTAGGAAATGCTCTGGGCTCAAATATTACCAATATCGCGTTGGTGCTTGGCTTGACCGCGTTGATTAAACCGCTTCTTGTTTCATCTTCTACGTTAAAACGCGAATTACCATTAGTTTTAATCGTGACGTTAATCGCTGTATATTTTCTGTCGGACCAAGTGCTGTCGTATACAGAAGGTCTAATTTTAATTACGTTATTTGCAATTGTAATAGGCACGATGGCGTGGCTTTCTTTCCGTGTCGACAAAAATGATCCATTGGTATCTGAGACGGAAGATGAAATTCCAAACGACGTACCCACTATTAATGCGATCATGTGGGTGATAATTGGTCTAGTACTCTTGCCACTCAGCGCTCATTTTCTTGTAGAGTCAGCGGTATATATCGCAAAATATTTCGGTATCAGCGACCTTGTTATCGGACTGACTATTATTGCATTGGGCACTAGTTTACCTGAGCTAGCAGCGAGTATTGCAGGTGTTCTTAAGGGTGAAGATGATCTTGCCTTGGGTAATATTATAGGATCGAATATATTTAACATTCTTGCCGTGCTAGCGATGCCTGGTTTGATTATCCCGGGTGTAATTGATGCAGACGCAAGCACCCGAGATGCATATATAATGCTCGGTCTTACCCTATTGTTATTTGCATTTTGCTTTAACTTGCGCGGTACACGCAGTATAAACAGATATGAAGGCGGAATTTTCGTTCTAATATTCTTAGCCTACCAATATTGGCTGTTTGCATAGACTGATCACGGACAAAAGAGTCGAACCAACTCAAAAAGGCAACAAATGAACTATCTCGAAACCGCCAAACGGGTTTTTAGTGATGAAATAAAAAGCTTACAAGGCTTGAGTCAAAAACTAGATGAAAGCTTTAACGCCGCTTGCGATTTGTTGCTTAATTGCAAAGGAAAAGTAGTTGTTTGTGGTATGGGGAAATCAGGCCATATCGGTAATAAAATCGCAGCAACATTAGCCAGTACAGGCACTTCTTCGTTTTTTATGCATCCCGGTGAAGCCAATCATGGTGATTTAGGGATGCTAAGTGAAGGAGACGTATTGATAGGCATTTCAAACTCTGGCGAAACGGCTGAATTGATCGGTCTACTGCCTGTGGTAAAACGTTTGAATGTCCCCATCATCGCGATTACAAACAAGGAAAGCAGTAGCCTCGCCAAATTGTCTGACATCAGTCTTAATATACACGTTGAATCAGAAGCTTGCTCATTGGGATTAGCCCCTACCACTAGCACGACAGCAACACTCGTTTTAGGGGATGCTTTGGCGATTGCTTTATTAGAAGCCAAAGGGTTCACATCGGACGACTTTGCGCTATCTCACCCTGGCGGGTCGCTAGGAAAACGCTTACTACTAACAGTGTCTGATATAATGGTCGCGGGCGACGATATTCCGTTGGTTTCCCTTAATAGCAGTGTTACAGAAGCATTGTTTGAAATATCTGAAAAAGGCTTAGGTATGACCGGCATAATCGATGATACTAAGCAATTAGTCGGAGTATTTACCGACGGCGATTTGAGGCGTGCACTCGATAGAAAAATAGATATCCACACAGCATCAGTAAGTGCTGTGATGACGCCAAGCTGTATTACTATTAATGCCAATCAACTGGCTGTAGATGCATTAAATTTAATGCAACAGCGCAAAATTAATGCCTTACTGGTCACTCAAGATAATAATAAACAAGCAGTAGGTGCACTTAAAATGCATGATCTTCTAAAAGCAGGAGTCGTTTAATGAGCGCCACTACTGAGACACTTTATGGCAACATCGACACAGCGCTATTTTCGCGATTCTCACAGATTAAATTACTAGTCTGTGATGTAGATGGTGTGTTTTCTGACGGTAATATCTATCTTGGTAACAATGGTGAAGAGTTAAAAGGATTTAATACGAAAGATGGTTATGGCATCAAATCACTTGATAGTTGTGGTGTTGACGTGGCTGTAATAACGGGGCGTCGCTCGACTATTGTTGAAAACAGAATGAACTCATTAGGCGTTAAACACCTTGTTCAAGGAAGAGTAGATAAAGATTCCGCAATAAAAGAAATAATGGCGTTATGTGGAGTAAGTAAACATGAGGTTGCCAGTGTTGGTGACGACATGCCCGATATAGGCATGTTTGCAAATAGTGCAATTGGCATTGCCGTGGCCGATGCTCACCCGTTTGTTAAGCAAAAAGCAGATTTCGTCACACTGACAAAAGGCGGAAAAGGCGCGGTACGAGAAGTTTGTGATATATTATTGCAATCAAAAGGTAGCTTAGAAAGTATCCACGGAGCAAGCGTTTGAACCGCTTAGGCATAAGCATCGCACTGATATTTACGGCTGTTTTAGGCTTGTACATCCCCATATGGCTTGAAGACGACAGCCCTGACCCACAGACGAATATGGAAGAGGCACTTGTTCCGAACTACGAAGTCAGTTATCTAAGTAGCAAACTGTTTGATGAAAACGGCATGCTAACCCATCAAGTTGAAGCTGAGAAAATGGAGCACTACGACCAACTAGGCTTTGTTATATTTCAGCAACCCACTTACACGATATATCTCGAAAATGCTTCTCAACCATGGAAAGTCACCGCTAAACAAGGCACTCTATACGATGACAATCGCATTCAACTTGAAGACAATGTGCTCATAACAAGTTTAGCCCAACAAGATTTTGTGAAACAAATTGAAACGCAGTACATGGAAATCAATCTAAACGATAGAACATTAGTGTCGGATCAGCCTGTACAAATCTCTGGCATTGATTACGTAATAAATAGCATTGGCTTTAAAGCCAATTTAGAAACCCAAATATATGAGCTTTCAAATCATGTTCAAACTGAATATCGCCCATCACGTTAAGCGCTGCTTGCTTGTTCTATCTGTTATTGCTTTAAATATAAGCGCAATGTCAGGTGCTTTTGCCCAACAAGCTGATACTGCGCCGAATGACTTTGAGCAACCCATTAGGGTTAAATCAGACGAACAATTTGTCGATGCAAAAATGAAAACTTCTGTGTTTGAAAAAAACGTCATGATTCGGCAGGGCTCTTTGCTGATCAATGCAGAATACGTAAAGGTTGATGCAATTAACGGCAAAGGCAAAGAAGTGTTTACGATTAAAGGTTTACCCGCAAGCTACACTCAAAGGCTTGCAGATGGTTCTAATGTTGAGGCAAGAGCACGCCAAATAATCTATGATATTGGTACTCGAACAATTGCACTCGAGGGCGACGCGGAGTTAATTCAAAATGCCTCAACGGTTAAAGGCGACAGTATTATCTTTGATATGCAGAAAGAGCAAATGCGCGCACAGGGTAACTCTGGCAATGATGAGCAGGTAGAGACTATTTTCACACCAGAAAGCAGCGATGACGAAGGTGAACCAAAAGGCAGCGTATCAAACAGTCAAGGAAACGAGCCCGAGTGAGTACTTTAGTTGCAAAGCATTTAGCGAAATCATACAAATCTAGACAAGTTGTCCGCGATGTCAGCCTTGAAGTATCGCGAGGACAAATTGTGGGGCTTTTAGGTCCCAATGGAGCCGGTAAAACAACCACTTTTTACATGATCGTGGGTCTAGTGCCATTGGATAAAGGCGATATTTTCATCGACCAACTTGACCTAACTCTGCAACCAATGCATGAACGTGCAAGACATGGCATCGGTTACCTTCCTCAAGAGGCGTCAGTTTTCAGGAAACTAACCGTCCACGAGAATCTAATGGCAATTTTGCAAACCCGCAAGGAACTCAATAAAGATCAGCGCGAGCAACAAGCAGATGATCTATTGGATGAATTTAACTTAAATCATATTAGAAATAATCTAGGCATGAGCCTTTCCGGCGGAGAGCGCCGCAGGGTTGAGATTGCGAGGGCATTGGCCGCCAATCCAAAATTTATTTTGTTAGATGAACCCTTCGCCGGTGTTGACCCAATTTCTGTTAGTGATATAAAGAAGATAATCCAGCAATTAAAGGAACGAGACATCGGCGTGTTAATCACTGATCACAACGTTCGCGAAACACTCGATGTGTGCGAACAGGCTTATATTGTTAGCCACGGTGAGCTAATAGCTTCTGGAAGTGCTGAAGAAGTACTTAGTAATCAAAAGGTACGAGATGTGTACCTCGGCGACCAATTTGTCTTATAAGGTAATACGAATGACGCGTAGTTCTGTAATTGCAATGAAAGAAGGACAACAATGAAGCCTTCATTGCAACTTAAATTTAGCCAACAACTTACCATGACGCCTCAGTTGCAGCAGGCGATTAAGCTACTGCAACTTTCCACCTTAGACCTTCAGCAAGAAATCCAAGAAGCGCTTGATGCCAATCCTCTTCTTGAAATCGATGAATCTGAGTATTCGAATAATCAAAATGAGGCGAGTGAAAGTCAAAGTAACAGTAGCAGTGAGGGTGGTGACAGTTCAACTTCAAGCACTGAAAGTACTGACTTAAATGGCGCTGATTTAAATGGTTCAGACGCTATTGATAGCCATGATGCACTCGAACAAAATCAACTCCCAGATGACCTGCCCATCGATAGTTCATGGGATGAATACATCAGTGCATCATCTGCTCCAGCAAATATTTCTAATAGCGTTGGACCGGATGACGACTATGTATATCAGGGTGAAACAACCGAAAACATTCAAGACCACTTGCTATGGCAAATGGAATTGACTCCGTTTTCTGAGATCGACCGTTCAATTGCACTGGCAATTATAGATTCGATTGACGAATCAGGTTATCTCACGATATCAAGTGAAGAAATACTCGAAAGCCTTGATAACGAAGAAATTGAATTAGACGAAGTTGAGTGTGTGATTAAACGCATCCAAATGTTTGACCCAATGGGTGCAGGCTCTCGCTCGCCACAAGAGTGCTTGTTAGTTCAACTTGCTCAATTTGACCCAGAAACACCATGGTTAGAAGAAGCCAAGTTATTAATTACCGAACACAGTGATTTGCTATCGAGTAAAGATTACCGCACCTTAATGCGCAAAACGCGGCTAAAGGAAGATCAACTCCGCGAGGCCATGCGGCTATTACAAACACTCAATCCACGTCCTGGCAGTGCTATCACGACAAAAGAGCCCGAATATATCATTCCAGATGTATCAGTTTTTAAAAAGAATGGACGTTGGACGGTTGAATTAAACGGAGACTCTCTACCTCCACTGACAGTTAATCAAGCCTATGCGGCAATGAGTAAAACAGCAAAAAATCAGAACGATTCTCAATTTATAAAGTCTCACTTACAAGAAGCTAAGTGGTTTATAAAGAGCTTGGAGAGTCGTAACGAAACCCTTATGAAAGTCTCGCATTGTATTGTGCAACAGCAAATGGGCTTTTTTGAACACGGACCAGAGATGATGAAACCGATGGTCCTAAATGATGTTGCAGAAATGGTCGACATGCACGAATCCACCATTTCTCGTGTCACAACTCAAAAGTATATGCATACCCCACGTGGGATTTTTGAGTTGAAGTACTTCTTTTCCAGTCATGTTTCCACTGAGTCTGGTGGTGAGTGTTCTTCTACTGCAATTAGAGCGTTAATTAAAAAGTTAGTAGCGGCAGAAAATACAACCAAACCACTTAGTGATAGCAAGATTGCGCAATTGTTAGCCGACCAAGGTATTCAAGTGGCGCGGCGGACGATTGCAAAATATCGAGAATCACTCTCGATTCCCCCGTCAAATCAGCGCAAGAGTCTATTGTAATACTCATCGCTGCAAGACATAACATAGAGGACGAAACATTATGCAAATAAATCTAACTGGTCATCATGTCGAATTAACAGATTCACTACGCAATTATGTCGATACGAAATTTGAGAAGCTAGAACGACACTTTGACCACATCAGTAACGTGCATGTAATCTTAAATGTTGAAAAACTTAACCAGCGTGCGGAAGCAACGGTTCATTTAAAAGGCGGAGAAGTCTTCGCGAATTCAGAACACACCGATATGTATGCGGCTATAGATGGCCTAATCGACAAATTAGACAGACAAGTCATAAAACACAAGGAAAAAATGAAACGTCACTAAGTGAGCGTTTCAATTTATCATGGTAATAACTGATATCATTTCAATCGACCGCACTGAATGTGCGGTTGATTGTCAAAGCAAAAAACGTATATTTGAAGTCATCAGCGCTATCGCTGTTAAACACCATCCTGAATTAGACCAAGGTTTAGTCCTAAGCGCATTAGTGAGTAGAGAAAAAATGGGAAGCACGGGTATCGGAAACGGTATTGCACTTCCACATGGTCGAATTAACGGCATTGATGATGTCATGGCAATTGTGGTCACCAGCACCACCCCTATCAATTTTGATGCAATCGACAACAAACCCGTCGACATCTTTTTTGCGATACTTGTTCCAAGTGAGCAAACCGAGGGGCATTTGCAAACACTCGCGACTATTGCTCAGAAACTAAGCGACAAGGCAATTGTAAAGACAATCCGTTCAGCAAAGACAAAAGACCAGATTATCGAAGCGCTAGCTTAACATTTTGTAAACTACCCTATTTGTGTCAACGTTTAGTTTCTGTCAACATAAACGCCAGAGTCACAAAATGGTAATCAACGAATAGGAAATTATAATGAATCTTTTCATTATCAGCGGACGTTCGGGCTCCGGTAAGTCTATTGCTTTGCGAGCATTAGAAGATCTAGGCTTTTATTGCGTCGATAACATTCCCGTCAGCCTCTTACCTGCCCTTACTCATACTGCTGAAAATGAAAATGAAAACGTTGCCGTGAGCATCGACGTGCGCAACATGCCAAAAATCGCTGATGACTTTAGTGAGATTGTCGATTTTCTTCCTGATATCTGGGATGTCACCATTATCTACCTTGATGCAAGTGACGATATTCTGATTAAACGCTACAGCGAAACCCGGCGCATACACCCTCTTAATAAGCTAAATATGTCACTAGCAGAACTCATTGCAGCTGAAAGAGACATTTTGGTTTCAGTCACCGAAAGAGCTGACCTGTACATCAATACTGATAACCTGTCGTTGCATGAGTTGTCAGAACTCGTACGAGAGCGAGTCTTGGGTAAAAAGGCAACCAACTTGGTGATTGTGTTTGAATCGTTTGGCTTTAAACACGGTATCCCAAAAGATGCGGACTATGTGTTTGATGCGCGCTTTTTACCCAACCCACATTGGGAGCCCGATCTCAAGCCTTTAACTGGGTTTGACGAACCAGTAAAGTTGTTTTTAGCAGCTGACCCGTTAGTTACTAAATTTATTTGGCAAATTCAAAACCTAATTTCAACATGGTTACCGCATCTAGAACGCAACAACAGAAGCTACGTTACTATTGCAATTGGTTGCACAGGGGGACAACATCGCTCGGTATATGTTGCTGAAACTCTTGCTAGTAATTTCAAATCGATTCATGGCGATGTACAAATAAGGCACCGTGAAACCAAACGACCGATCAACAATGACAAGTAAAGAGCTAAGTCAGTGCGAGGAGCAGACATGAAAATCGAAAAACGAATGACGATAGTTAATAAACTAGGTCTTCACGCTCGAGCCGCAACTCAGCTTGTGCAGTTAGCCAATCAATTTGAAGCAGAAGTAACCCTAGAGCAAGGCGACAATTCTGCGCCTGCCAACAGTGTGCTTGCCTTAATGATGCTCGAAAGTAGCCAAGGCAAAGAGATTAAAGTGACGAGTGAAGGAAAAGATGCTGAACTCGCCATGGAAGCCGTAGAAAGGCTCATAGCTGATGGCTTTAATGAAACTGAATAAATACTTTATTAACACTTCAGACCTGGTCTATCCTCTCTAAATAATTCTTTTAAATTTCAATACATAAGCGCATTTATTCACTGACTTGGTTATACTAAATAACAAGTGGTGTCTTAGAACCGTTTAAAATGGAAGAAACCTTAGAAGCAAATAGCGTACAAAGTCAGTTGCAGTATATCGCTCAGGCGATGAGCGATGGTACGTTTGTGCACGTGAGAAAATTGCTTCACGAGCTTCCTCCTAGTGACGTAGCATTACTCCTCGAATCTAGCCCTAATAAATCAAGACAAGAGTTATGGGAATTACTCGATGCTGATTTTCACGGGGATGTTCTAGAAGAACTATCTGAAGATGTGCGTAACGGTGTCATAGCGAAAATGGTGCCCTCAAGTGTTGTTGACGCACTTGAAGATATGGATACCGATGACCTAGCCGAGACACTCAGTACACTACCCGATACGGTACTTCAAAGCATTCTTAAATCAATGGATGCGCAAGATCGCCAGCGCGCCGAAAAAGCACTCTCGTACGGAGAAGAGACAGCCGGCTTTATAATGAATACGGACACCATGACGCTGCGTGCAGATGTCACAGTGGATGTCGTATTACGTTATATTCGCTTAAAAGGCGAACTACCTGAAAACACCGATGAACTATACGTTGTAGACAGAGAAGATGTACTCATTGGCACCGTTAAGGTAACTAAGCTATTAATTACCGATCCCGATACCGGCGTCGCAGAAATAACAGATGAAGAAGCCGAAACGATACCGGTAGAAATGCCAGAAAGTGAAGTCGCGAGTATGTTCGAGCGTTACGACTGGTTATCAGCGCCTGTCGTAGACGAAAATGGAATACTCCTTGGCAGGATTACGATTGATGATGTGGTTGACATCATTCGAGAAGACGCCGAACACTCAATGATGAGTATGGCCGGTTTGGACGACGAAGAGGATACTTTTGCTCCTGTTGGGCAAAGTACACAACGTCGCTCAATATGGTTAGGAGTTAATCTGGTTACGGCTTTGCTTGCAGCCGCAGTATCGGATATGTTCGAAGCCACACTTTCTCAGCTAGCGGTTTTGGCTATTTTAAATACTATCGTTCCTAGCATGGGAGGGGTTGCAGGTAATCAGACACTTACACTTGTCATTCGCGGAATGGCATTGGGCCACGTGACACAAGGCAACCAGTGGTGGCTAATTAGAAAAGAACTTGCAATTGGCTTTTTAAACGGCATGATTTGGGCAATTTTGATTGCGTCAGTCATCGCTATATGGAAACAAGACTATATCTTGGGCGGTGTTATTGCTTTCGCAATGATGATGAACATGATCGCAGCAGGACTAGCAGGTGCAACACTTCCACTCATAATGAAACGCCTGAAAATCGACCCGGCCTTAGCTGGCAGTGTGATACTTACTACGATTACTGATGTCGTTGGCATTTTCGCGTTTTTAGGCACCGCGACACTCTTTTTAATTTAGCTTCACGGTGATTTAATCGTCAATTTGCTTGTCGTTAAGCCACTCCAGTAAATGGTCGACATCATGTTGAATTGCTAACTCAAGTTCTTCAACCCAGTCTTGTACGTTCTCCCACCAAGCGGGGTGATCGCCTTGTTGAATTTTATTAGCAGTTTCTTGCGCTCGAGCTAAACCAATTGAACCTGCTGCCCCTTTTATTTTGTGGGCTTGAGAGCAAACTTCTTCTTTTTCATCAGCGGCCAGTGATACCTTCATCAACTCCATATATTCAGGAATCTTATCCTGAAAAACACCTAAACTGGTGCGAATCATATCTTCGCCAATGGTATCAACCAACATTTCAAGCATTTCTGTATCTAAAATATTATCCAATTTAGGGGCACTCTTTATTTGGCTAGCATCTGCAGTATGCGTGGTCGAATCTTGTTGTGAAAATAGTTCATTGAAGACTTCGATCACACGACTTTTCTTAATCGGTTTTGCGATAATATCATCCATACCGTTTTGCAGGTATTCTTCGCGCTTTTTAATCACATTCGCGGTGAGGGCCACAATAGGCGTTTGCATCACCAAATCTTCATCATGTAGTGTTCGAGCAACATCAAATCCAGTCATATCTGGAAGCTGAATGTCTAGCAGTATCAAATCATACTGATTTGCTCTTGCCATATTGATTGCTTCAGTGCCCGTCATCGCAACGTCAATTTTTTGCCCGAGCTTTTCTAACAGCGCTTTAGCGACCATTACATTAAGTTCAATATCCTCAACAAGAAGAATATTCAGGCCCGTAACCTCTAGTGCTGCTTGATGTACTTTTGCTTTAGCAATATTGACAGGCAATACAACTTCAAAACAGGTTCCCTTACCTACTTCACTGTGCACTTCGATCTTGCCGTTCATTTTATCAACCATTTGCTTACAAATAGCTAAACCAATACCTGTCCCCGTTGCACTTTGGTGATCGGGGTGGTCTACCTGATAATACATGGCAAAGATATTGTCCAAATCATCCTTAGGGATGCCAACACCCGTATCAGTGATCGTGAACATCAACTCCACTTCTTTAGATGATACTTCTTTGCACGCTACATCCAGAGAAACAGACCCTTTTTGGGTAAATTTAATTGCGTTAAATAGTATATTCCAAAGTACTTGGCGTAAGCGCGTACCATCTGCTTCTATCGCAAGTGGAATTGGTTCTTGTATAGACGAAGAGAAATTAAGGCTACGATCCTGAGCTAACAATTTGATTATACTGCTTATTTCATTGGTAAAATCACGTATATTGACCGTTTTCAACTCGATTTCGATTTTATCTCTGTCAAGTTTATCCAAATCTATAATATCGTTAAATATATTGCCCAGCGTAATTGCACTTGCGTATATCGTGCTGACCCACTCAAATTGTTCTTTGCTCAGTTTAGTATCTCGTAGCATCCTGCTTAGGCCCACAATACCGTTTAAAGGTGTTCTTAATTCGTGGGAAATAGTTGCGATAAAGCGAGTTTTGTCTTTACTAGCTTTGGCAATAGCACTCTCTGCCTTCTTGCGCTCAGTCATATCACGACCAAAAGCCAACAAGCCTAGACGATGACCATCCTGGTCAAAAAAGGGCACTTTGCGCATTTCAAAGTAACGTCGTCTTCCATCCGCAAACTTGAGCCAAAGCTCTTCAGTCAAACTAGCATTGGTTTCGAGTACTTCGTGGTCAGACGCAGCGACTTGCCTTGCCAAATCTTCGTCATAGACTTCATGTGGGGTTAAGCCAAGTAGCTCTTGTTCGGTTTTACCTACGACTTGCTCCGCTACACGGTTGCAGCCCGCAAAGCGCCCCTCTTCATTGCGGTAGTAAATTAAGTCCGGTGACGCATCAATAATTGAACGAGTAAGAGTAGACAAGCGTCTAGCTTGCATTTCTTGTTCAGACTTTTCCTTGATTTCGCGCTCGAGCTCTTCGAACATGCTCTCGCGTTCAAGCTGCGCATGTCGTCTTTGTTCAATTTCGTAATTTAACTGGCGAATATTATTTTGCAATTCGCGATTAAGAATAACGTCATGTTTTCGCAGGCGTTCTAATTGACTAACTGCTTCTTCAAGGTTAATTCTTGAATGCTCTAATTGCTTGATCAATTCACTGAAAAAGTAAAGCACCCAAGGCGCACTGATCATGGTGAGTATTAATGCACTGATGAAATCATCGACCTCGATTTCACTGCCAAAACTCAATCGAATTAAAAATGAACCACCCAAAGTGACAATTAAAGTGAAGATTACGAAAACGATGCTAATTTTTAGCGTACCAAAGCGGTCTACGAATTGTGCAAACTTGATTGCCCAGGAATCAGGCGGCGTTTTTAACTGCATATTTAGAACTGTCTTTAGACTAATTAAATCGCATGCTATCAAGATTGCCACTAGAAGTGAAAATTTGAATTTATACTGAATTTCGACATCTAATACGCTAAATGAATAAATAATAAATAAATATGCGATTGTGTTCGCATTCATTAGTTTACAGCAAAGCAATAACCATCCTAATTTTAAGCTCAAAATACGAATGCATTTTTTCTTCGCGTTTTAGTTTGCGCAATATATAAACTAGCTCAAAGCCATATGAATACTAGCACCCAAAGGTATTCACTAAATAAATGAGGCCATATCTAATAGTTATAATTGATTTAATTGCGAAAAGTAGGTATTTTGTTTCGCCCGCTAAGAGGAATGAATAAAAATTCGATACAAATGAGTATCCACAAAGTCTAACGAAGAAAAATAAAACAATAATAACAACATGTGGTTAGGTGATCTCATCACCCATTTTTTAAGAGTAAGTAAAACACGGACGCACATGTCCCGATCTGTCTAAGGTCGAGGTAGGAGAATATTTATGAGTCTGTATCATCAAAATGATTCTAAAGACAACTGTGGTTTTGGCTTAATTGCGCACACACACGGTAAAGCAAGCCACCAGTTAGTAAAAACTGCGATTGAAGGACTCGATCGTATGCAACATCGAGGCGGTGTTGCTGCTGATGGAAAGACAGGCGACGGATGTGGTTTACTTCTGTCTAAGCCAGATGCTTTGTTTCAAAGTGTTGCAGCTGAAAAAGGTTGGAAACTGGCAAGTGTTTACGCAGTCGGCATGGTGTTTCTTAGCCAAGACGATGCACTTGCGCAACAGGGTCGAGACATACTGGTCGAAGAAATCGAGCGTGAAATGCTCAGTGTACTTGGTTGGAGAGAGGTACCTGTCGATCACAGCGTACTTGGTGACCTTGCGAAAACAGGTGTTCCGCAGATTGAACAAGTGTTCGTTAACGCACCAAACGGTTGGCGTGAAACAGACGTAGAGCGCCGCTTATATATGGCTAGGCGTCGAGCCGAAAAACGCATGAGTCATGATGCAGATTTTTATGTTGCTTGTTTATCGGCATTAGTAACGATTTATAAGGGGCTAGTGATGCCTCGTGATTTGCCTGCATTTTACTTAGATTTGGCAAACGAAACTTTACAATCATCAATTTGTGTATTCCATCAGCGCTTTTCAACAAACACACTACCTAAGTGGCCCCTTGCTCAGCCGTTTAGATTCTTAGCGCACAATGGTGAAATCAATACTATTAAAGCCAACCGCGATTGGGCGGCGGCTCGTGCAGGTAAATTCGCCACGCCTTTAATACCAGACCTGATGGATGCAGCGCCCTTCGTTAACACCGAAGGTTCTGATTCTAGTTCATTAGACAATATGCTTGAGCTATTCTTAGCAGGTGGTATGGATTTATTCAGAGCAATGCGTTTATTAGTGCCACCGGCGTATCAAAACAACGATACAATGGACAGTGACTTGCGCTCATTTTACGAATTTAACTCTATGCACATGGAACCGTGGGACGGACCAGCCGGTATTGTCCTAACTAACGGTAAGCATGTGGCATGTAACCTAGATAGAAACGGGCTTCGTCCAGCTCGCTATGTGATTACCGACGATGGTTTAATTACGCTTGCTTCAGAAATAGGTATTTGGGATTACGACGAAAAGAACGTTGTCGAAAAAGGCCGAGTTGGTCCAGGTGAAATGCTAGCGGTTGATACAACTTCTGGCAAAATCTGGCGTTCTAATGAAATTGATGAAGACCTCAAATCAAGACACCCATACAGCGACTGGCTTGATACTAACATCAAGCGCCTAGTGCCAATTGAAAAATTGGATGCCGATAAGATCGGTCAGGCAGTGTTTGACGCCACTCAAATGTCGACGTTTCATAAGCTTTTTAACTACAGCTATGAAGAAATGCAGCAGGTAATTAAAGTACTCGCAAAAGACGGACAAGAAGCGGTCGGTTCGATGGGTGACGATACGCCAATGGCCGTTATGTCTTCAAATCAACGTACTTTGTATGATTACTTTAGACAGCAATTTGCGCAAGTTACTAACCCACCGATTGACCCATTACGCGAAAATCATGTTATGTCTTTGGCAACATGTATTGGCCGCGAGCAAAACGTTTTCAACGAAACTAGTGGGTATGCCAACCGCGTGTTGTTTGAATCCCCAATCTTGATGTATACGGACTTAAAGCAACTTCGTGAATTTGATCCAGAGTTTTATTATTCAGAAGTGATTTCGTTAAACTATCAGCCAGCAGAAGGATTAAATGCTGCAATCATCCGAATTTGCGATGAGGTTGAAACCGCTGTTCGCGAACGTAATGCTGCATTCGTGATTTTATCCGATCGCGACATTTCTAAAGAAACACTACCTGTGCCTGCGGCAATGGCCGTTGGCGCGGTGCAACGCAGATTAGTAGATAAAGCGCTACGTTGCGATGCAAACATCGTTGTTGAAACAGCTTCAGCGCGCGACCCACACCACTTTGCAGTACTGATTGGTTTAGGCGCTACCGCGGTGTACCCATTCTTAGCATACGAAACAATCGAGCAAATGGCAGCGAATAACGAACTTGATACTAGCCCAATGCAAGCTGTGATGAACTATCGTAAAGGCATCAACAAAGGGCTTTACAAAATCATGTCGAAAATGGGTATCAGTACCATTGCTAGCTATCGTAGCTCAAAACTGTTCGAAGCAATTGGCATCAATGAAGACGTTACTCAACTTTGCTTTGCTGGTATTCCAAGCCGTCTCAAAGGCGCATCATTTGAAGACTTTGAACAAGACTTAATCAACTTAAATCGCGTCGCATGGCTAAAACGCAAGTCGATTTCACATGGTGGATTGCTTAAATACGTGCATGGCGGTGAATACCACGCTTACAACCCGGATGTGGTTAAATCGTTGCAAACCGCAGTTGTTAGCGGGAAATACGAAGACTATGCCGTATATCGAGACCTAGTTAATGATAGAGCGCCTTCGCATTTACGTGATCTGTTAGCAATTAAAGGAAGCGAAAACGCGATTGATATTAGCGAAGTCGAACCTGCTGAAAATCTATATCCACGCTTTGATACAGCAGCAATGTCTATCGGTGCATTAAGTCCTGAAGCGCACGAAGCATTAGCCATTGCGATGAATCGCCTAGGCGGTCAATCAAACTCGGGAGAAGGCGGTGAAGACCCAGCTCGTTTCAATACTGAGAAAAACTCTAAAATCAAACAAGTCGCCTCAGGCCGTTTTGGAGTTACACCGCACTACTTGATGAACGCTAATGTGATTCAAATAAAAGTCGCACAAGGTGCAAAACCGGGCGAAGGCGGTCAGTTACCGGGTGATAAAGTTAATAAATACATCGCTGAATTACGTTTTTCTGTGCCCGGTGTCACACTGATCTCACCACCACCGCATCACGATATTTATTCGATTGAAGATTTAGCTCAGTTGATCTTTGACTTAAAACAAGTCAATCCGACAGCGCTTATTTCAGTTAAGTTAGTATCAGAGCCTGGTGTGGGCACTATCGCAACAGGTGTTGCAAAAGCATATGCCGATTTAATTACTATTTCTGGCTATGACGGCGGAACGGGTGCTAGCCCATTAACCTCGGTTAAATATGCAGGTAGCCCTTTCGAGCTTGGACTGGCAGAAACGCAACAAGCACTTGTCGAAAACGGTTTGCGTCACAAAGTCCGCGTTCAAACTGACGGCGGCTTGAAAACAGGTTTAGACGTGGTTAAAGCCGGTATTTTAGGTGCTGAAAGCTTTGGTTTTGGTACTGGCCCTATGGTTGCTCTTGGGTGTAAATATCTACGTATTTGTCACCTGAATAACTGTGCAACAGGTGTCGCAACACAAGATAAATCTTTGCGTGATAACTACTTCATCGGTTTACCCGACATGGTAATGAACTACTTCAAGTTTGTTGCTCAAGAAGTGCGCGAAATTATGGCGAGTATTGGTGTCGCTAGGTTTGAGGATTTAGTAGGTCGTACCGAGTTACTAGAAATGCTTGATGGCATTACGGCTAAACAAAATCGTTTAGACCTATCGCCTTTATTGACCAAACCACAAGCTGGCGATCACACCAAACTATTTTGTTCAGAAACAACCAACGAACCTATCGACAAAGGTGAGTTAAACTTGCGCATGTTAGCTGACTGCAAAGCAGCAGTCGATGGCAGCAAAGGCAAAACAGTTAAGTACTCAGTGCGCAATACAGACCGCTCAGTAGGTGCAACCTTGTCTGGATACATTGCAAGTGTGCATGGTAACCAAGGTATGGTAGATCATCCTGTCCAAGTCAATCTGACGGGCACAGTGGGTCAAAGCTTCGGTGTGTGGAACGCGGGCGGTTTACACTTAACATTGACGGGTGATGCTAACGATTATGTCGGTAAAGGTATGACAGGCGGTAAGCTTGTTATCGCACCACCGAAAGGCATTAAGTTTGATGCACACAACAGTGCAATCATGGGTAACACTTGTTTATATGGTGCTACCGGCGGTAAATTGTTTGCCGCCGGTCGTGCAGGTGAGCGCTTTGCAGTCAGAAACTCCGGTGCAGTCGCGGTTATAGAAGGCATGGGCGATAACGGTTGTGAATACATGACCGGCGGCATTGTCGCTGTGCTAGGTTCAGTGGGCGTGAACTTTGGTGCAGGTATGACCGGTGGCTTTGCTTATCTCTACGATGAGTTTGATGACATCGAGCAACGTGTTAACCCTGAGTTAGTTGATATTATGCCGGTTGATGACAAAGTGATTTTATCAGAACACTTAAGAGGACTTATCAATCGTCACTATGAAGAAACAGGTAGTGAGCACTCACTTAAACTATTGACTAACTACGCTCTAGAAAGTAGCCGTTTTAGACTGATTAAGCCTAAGACGAGCGATGTGAAGAATTTGCTTGGCCATATTAGCCGCTCAAGCGCGGAGTTGCGCCTGCAGGCGCAGTAAGGGAGAAGTATTATGGCTAAAAATGTATATCAATTTGTAGATGTTGAAAGAATCGATCCGCCGAAAAAGCCGATCTTAGTGCGCAAAGAAGACTTTGGTGAAATTTACCAACCCTTAACGCAATCACAAACAGAAGGTCAAGCTGACCGCTGTTTAGACTGTGGTAACCCCTATTGTGAATGGAAGTGTCCTGTACATAATTTCATTCCACAATGGTTACAACTTGCGAACGAAGGCAAGATCCTAGAAGCGGCAGAGCTTTCTCACAAAACCAACAGTCTTCCAGAAGTGTGCGGTCGTGTTTGCCCACAAGACAGACTGTGTGAAGGCGCTTGTACACTCAACGATGACTTTGGTGCAGTAACCATTGGTAGTATCGAAAAATATATCACCGATACCGCGTTTAAGATGGGTTGGCGTCCTGATATGTCTGATGTGGTTTGGACAGACAAAAAAGTAGCGATAGTGGGTGCAGGTCCTGCTGGACTTGCATGTGCTGATATCCTTATCAGAAACGGTGTGCGGCCAGTAGTCTTTGACAAATATGAAGAAATTGGTGGATTACTGACTTTCGGTATCCCCTCTTTTAAATTAGAAAAAGACGTCATTAAGCTCAGAAAACAAATCTTTGAAGAAATGGGCATTGAGTTTGTCTTGAATACCGAAGTAGGTAAAGACATTGCGTTCCAAACACTAATTGACGAATATGATTCAGTCTTCTTAGGCATGGGCACGTATACCGCTATGAAAGGTGGCTTTGATAATGAATCAGCACCAGGTGTTTACGAAGCACTGCCGTTTTTGATTGCCAACGTAAACCGCTTACTAGGCCTAGAAAAATCTGAAGACGACTTCATCGATATGAAAGACAAGAAAGTCGTTGTCTTAGGTGGTGGTGATACCACGATGGACTGTGTTCGTACATCTATAAGACAAGGTGCTTCAAATGTCACCTGTGCCTACCGTCGTGATGAAGCAAGTATGCCAGGTTCTCGCCGCGAAGTGGTTAACGCAAAAGAAGAAGGCGTGAATTTTGAGTTCAACATTATGCCTTTAGATATCGCAGTTGATGAAAACGGCAATGCCATTGGTGTTAAAGTCGTGCGCACCGAAATGGGTGAACCTGATGCGGCAGGTCGAAGACGCCCTGTTCAAATCGAAGGCTCTGAGCATGTAATGGAAGCAGACGCAGTGATTATCGCGTTTGGTTTCCAACCTAGCCCGTCACCTTGGTTTGCCGATTACGGTATCATACTCGACGAAAAAGGCCGTGTTAGAGCGCCAGCAAAAGGACGCTTTGCATTCCAAACGTCTAACCCTAAAATCTTTGCAGGTGGCGATATGGTGCGCGGCTCTGACTTAGTGGTCACTGCAATTGACGAAGGTCGCAAGGCAGCTGAAGGTATCCTCGATTACTTAGAAGTGTAAGACGGCAAAATAGTCAGCGCAAGGATATCAGCGTTGACACACTCAGATGTTAAACCCCGCTTGGATTTCATATCCAAGCGGGGTTTTTATTTGGGATTAGTTATTTTTTTCTATACGCGTGATAACACCGTCACACCAAAGTTTACCCTATTTTACTTGTAGTCAATCGCAGCTACTTCTATAGTCGTTTCGAGAGGTGTAGAGGAAGACAACGATGAAGCAGTTTGGCAAACAAATCAGCATGACAACTCGGCAATTAGAGAATCTATCGTCGACTCGCAGCTTTATGCGATTTGCAATTCCAATGGCCTGCTTAATTGCCTCGTCGTTGTTTTATCTTGGGTCGGCGCTAGCAAGTCCAGATAGGGGCTGCCCATCACAGTTCAATCAAATTAAAATACCATTGGACGGTAAACTGTGCCAAATTTTTGCCGCTGATTACCCGGCAAGTATGGTGCTGTTTATCCCCCAAACACCCGAAAAAGTGATCTCACATTATCTTGCGGCACATCCCGAGCTAACTAGCTTTAAGCAAATAAAATCACGCACAATATTGCAGACTAAAGACAAAAATACAACCTTAGTTGTGTCTGCCGATGGGCAAGGTACTCAGGTAGATATATTAGTGAAAGCCCCTGTTTCATAAGGCCACTTGATTAATTTATCGATTGACCAAAAACAGCGATAAACCACTGTTTATAAGAGACTTTCATTCATCAGCACCCCTCACAAAAAATACAACAACCAACACGATCATCGCGCAAAGAGAGAATTACTCCTTGTTGTGGCACACCCTTTGCTAAACCTATATTAATTACCACCAACCCCAGTGTTGGTTTTTAAATCTAGGAGTAGTTATGGAACTGGCCATTGTATTAATGATGATTTTGATTGTCGTCGCGATTGTTGCAATTAAACTAAATGAAGATCAAATTGCATTTCCGTTTATGCGTCGTCAGCAGCTTTTTTCACCTGTTGAAAGACAGTTTTTAGAACTTATAGAGCGAGCGGTAGGTAATGAATTTAGAGTGGTATGTCGCGTAAAACTTAGTGATGTGTTAGCGCTGCGCAATAACACTAACAAGAAAGTAGCAAAAAGCGCCATGTTACGAGCTTCTGGCAAACAAATTGATTTTATACTTTGCAACAAATCCGACCTCACACCGGTCTTAGCTATTGATGTGGTTAATACGCAAACGAAAGAAGGTGCAATAAAAGCAAAAGACTTCTTTGTATCAGGAAGTCTAGACACCGCAGGTATTCCTCATGCAAAAATCAAGGCCAAAAATGGCTACAAAGTCGAAGAAATTAGAGACTGCATAGAGTCAAAGCTCATACCCTTGAGACGCAAACAAGGCAAGTTGATCGGTACGCCTATTGCGGCTGAAAAGCCTAGTTTATTTTCGCCCAAGAAACGCCCTACTCGTCCGATAAGAACAAATAAACAAGTAGCGGCATAGGCGCGTTTTAACGCTCGACCAGTTTACTTGTCATCTCTCCCTAGCTGACAATCCTTAAACGCAAGTGCATCTAGCCTTGCGTTTATTTTTATCCTAATTACACTTGCCAACTATACAAGACTACTATACCCAAGGTGTTGATATGAAAATCGCAATCCTAGGTGCAATGGATGAAGAAATTGCACTTATCAAAACCACTTTAAATGATCCCAAACAAAGTAAACTAAATCATCTAGACGTCATTGAAGGTAAGTTAGGTCAACACGACATTATTTTGTTGAAATGCGGCATCGGAAAGGTAGCTTCTGCTGTTGCCGCGACGCTGATAATACAAGCCTATAAACCTGATGCGTTAATTAACACGGGTTCTGCGGGTGGCTTTGACCCTCAACTAAATGTGGGTGATATTGTGATCGGTAACGAACTCATCCACAATGATGTCGATATTACACACTTTGGCTATGCATTAGGTCAATGTGCTGGCATGCCAGAAACATATCCATGTGCAAAGCAACTTGTCGAGGCTGCAAAAGTTGCCGCCACACAATTATCAGACCAGCAGATTATAGAGGGTATGATAGCCACTGGTGATTCATTCATTGGCAGTGATGAAGAAGCACAAAGGCTCAAACAAGCTTTCCCCAAAGTGGCCGCAACCGAAATGGAAGGGGCCGCGATAGCACAAACGTGTTTTTTACTTGATACAGACTGCTTGGTCATTAGAAGTCTATCGGATATCGCAGGTAAAACATCAAGCGTATCTTTTGAGCAATATTTACAAACTGCTGGCAAGAACTCAGCTACGCTCGTTATGAACCTGATTCACTCGCTTTAGATAGCAACTAAAACTATATGGTGCTTATAGAGCAATACCAGTGACCCACTCGCTTGATTTACTCACTTCTTTACTTAGTTCTGCAGCTATTTTGCCTGTCATCATTGCTGCAGGACTATTGATCTTAGAAAGATATTGGCAGATCCCCGAGCGCCTTCAACCGATACTATTTATTCGCTTATTGGGCGTTAGGTTAGCCGCTAAAACGAATATAAATGGTCAAGACACTAAGCAACAACTCGTGATATCAGGCACGGTCGGGTTCTTATTGCTCACTCTACCCTGGTTGATAATCGCATATATCATGAATATGTTTGCTTACTATCCGACGTTTTTTGACGCATTCATTTTATTGATGTGCATTCAATTCAGTGGACACATAACGCGCATTAAAAGAATTTCTTTGGCCCTCAAAAAGGGCAAGAAACAGCTAGCCAAAGATACACTTGCAAAGATGACGTTGCGTGATACGCAAACTTTATCTTCGATTGGAATATGCAAAGCAGCAACAGAGAGTTTACTCTTGAGAGCGTATTATCAACAATTTACCGTCATATTTTGGTTTGTTCTCTCTGGTCCCTTCATCGCGCTTTTCTACCGGATGGCGTTGGAGTTAAATCACGCTTGGAATCCTAAACTATCTCGATTTAAACATTTCGGTATAGCTGCGGGCTATGCATGCCACTGGATACAATGGCTTCCGATACGAATTGTCGCGTTATTATCAATTGTGACATCCAGAGGTATTACGCCATTCGTTAATGGTGAATGCAAACGCTTGTTTAAGGCAACCTTTTCTTCTAATGGGACACTACTATTAGCAAGTCAGTCTATAACGACCAAACTGCACTTGAGCGGAGCGGTAATGTATGAAGGACTAAAATTTAGACGAGAGAAGTTTAAAGGATTGAAAGAACCTGAAGTCGTTGATTTGCCAACAGTTATAAAAGTCCTTAATAGAACATCAATAGGGTTTATTTCTTTTCTATTTATTCTATCAAGTCTTATTAATGCTCTAGTGGCTTCTATGGTATAAATAACCCATTAAACCAATTTTATGTAATAGAGCAAAAAATGCCTTCTGTGCGCATGACATCTTTTTTAGGCGTTAGCGGTAAGCTACACCTGTTTTTACTTTTTTTATTAACTGCTTTTCAAGCTCATAGCCAAGAAGTTAAAACACAAAAAATAATCGCCCTCGCGCCCCATTTAACTGAAATAGTTTACGCCCTAAATATGCAAGATAAACTAGTAGCGGTTAGCGAATTCAGTGACTACCCGCAAGAAGCGAGCCTATTACCCACTGTTGCCAACTATCAAGGCGTAAATATAGCCGAAGTACTTAGGCTAGCGCCCAGCCATATTTTGGCTTGGAAAGGCGGTAATAAACAACAAGATATCGATCGTTTAAGGCAACTTGGTTTTGATATTTACGAATCGGCACCAGAGACAATATTTGATCTACCCAGCGATATTAGTCAGATTGCCTTATTTTTAGGGGTCAAAGATAGTCAAACCCTCACAAACAACATCAACAATAGAATTAGCCACTTAAAAACCTTAAGTAAGCAACTAGCATCTATTAATGTGAGCTATTTAATGAGCTTGCAACCGCTTAGTGGCGCAGGTAAAGATATCTGGATCAATTCACTGCTGAAACTATGTGGCTTGAACAACATTTACCACAACGGCCTTTCATCCTATTTACAAATAAACATCGCGGATTTAATAAGGCAATCCCCTCATGCATTAATTGCTGGGGTGAGCGCTGATGAAGATGCGATTCGCGCTCATTTTGACAAGCATACAAGTGTATTTAAACCTAAAGTGCTAAGCGTTAATCCAGACAAATTTCACCGCTTCACTCCAAGAGTGGTGGATGAAGTAGAAAAGCTGTGTCAGCGAAGAAAAGAGATATATTAGTAATAAACCTTGATTAACTAAAGACATAAAAAACGCGCTGTTATTTCAAATTCAGCGCGTTTTTCAGTTTCAATTAGTTTTGGAGGCCAATTAGCGTCATCCGAAAACTTAAGAAAGTGTCACTCTTGCAAACTTACGTTTCCCTACTTGGTAAACAGCTTGCCCAGCTTGGGTCAGCAACAAGCGCGTATCCGTTATTTTTTCGCCATCTATTTTTACTGCCCCTTGTTTGATCATGCGCATTGCATCAGAGGTTGAAGCGACCAACTCGGCAGACTTCAACAAGTTGCCGATTGCAATTCCCTCTTCCGGTAATTCAACGTTAATTTCAGGCATATCATCAGGAATCGCGTTTTTCTGAAACCGTTGGATGAAATCTTGTAACGCAGCCTCTGCATCAGCTTGTGAATGAAAACGCGCGATTAGTTCTTGTGCTAATTCAATTTTTATATCTCGCGGATTTGTGCCTTGAGCCACTTTTTCTTTTAATTCTGCAATCGCTTCAATTGGTTTAAAGCTTAGTAAGTCGTAATAACGCCACATCAAATCATCTGATATAGACATAATTTTACCAAACATTTCACTCGGGCTATCTGTTATACCGATATAGTTGTTCAACGATTTAGACATCTTTTGAACACCATCCAATCCTTCAAGCAAAGGCATCATCAGTACAGTTTGTTGCTTTTGTCCTTGGGATTTTTGTAACTCACGGCCCATTAGCAAATTGAAACGTTGGTCAGTTCCCCCTAACTCAACATCTGATTCTAAAGCAACCGAATCCCACCCTTGCACCAGCGGATACAAAAACTCATGAATCGCGATAGGCTGTCCATTTGCATAGCGCTTTTTAAAATCATCACGCTCTAACATTCGAGCGACGGTTTGACTAGCAGCGAGTTTTATCATCCCAGCCGCGCCGATTTCATTCATCCACTCAGAATTGAATCTGATAGTGGTTTTAGCTGGGTCTAAAATTTTAAACACTTGCTCTTGGTAAGTCTTGGCGTTTTCTAACACTTGTTCTTCGGTCAACGGCTTGCGAGTAACATTTTTACCGGTGGGATCTCCGATCAAACCAGTAAAGTCACCAATGAGGAAAATAACTTCATGGCCAAGCTGCTGAAAGGTACGCAACTTATTTATTAACACGGTATGTCCCAAATGCAGGTCTGGCGCGGTTGGATCGAAGCCAGCTTTAATTTTTAACGGTTTGCCGGTTTTTAAGCGTTCAATCAGCTCTTCTTCTATTAAAATCTCGTCTGAACCGCGTTTTATTTCTGCAAAGGCTGTTTGCCAATCTGTCATGAATATTTCCTGTTATAGCGCCAAATTTAAGTGACTAATGTGCTAACTTACTGCTTATAAATATATTTTCTGGTTAAAACTGATTAATAGCCGATAAACTAAAATGAATACCTTAGTCGTATGCTAGCTGAATATAGAGAGATTTGAACCTTTAAACTGGAATAGAGACTAAAATCATTATATTCTACATTTTTAACTCAAGGTGCATTTTACGGTCGTATGATTACGAATACAATAAAACAACTGCCAAAACCCCATCGCATATTTCTTGCGGGTTTGAGTGCGATTGTTGCCTTATTGGTACTGCTTCCTTCTGAGCATGTAGCGGCCTCTAAATCACACCCAGCTCAATTGCTTGAGCCCGGAGTCGAATATCCAATTGATATTGATTTCTCTGCCATTCAAAGCGCTCATGTTGAATTTGAAGATGACGTTGATAATTGGCAACAATACAAGGTTAAAAATGGCGATACGCTGGCCAATATTTTTTCAAAAGTAGGCTTATCCCCTCAAGATACATACCGAGTTTCTCGTGCAGGTGAGCATGCTAAGCGTCTAACAAAAATGAAACCAGGCGACTCTATATACATCCATGTTGATGATGCCAAACAATTTGATGCGCTTCGATATCCGCTTAGCAAGACCGAAACACTATTTATAGAGAAAGGTGAAAGCGACCAACTCGTTAGTAAGGTTGAAGTGAAACAAGTCGAAACGCTTCATAGCTTCGCTCAAGGCTCAATCAAGAGTAGTTTTTGGAACGCGGGCACCTCTGCAGGACTCACAGATAATCATATCATGCGTCTGGCCGGTATCTTTGGCTGGGACATCGACTTTGCACAAGAAATACGAGAAGGTGATAGTTTTAATGTAGTTTATGAAGAGCAATATATAAATGGCGAATTCATTGGGTTTGGAGATATTGTTGCCGCAGAGTTTGTGAATCAAGGAGACGTGTTTAGAGCCATAAAGTACGAAGATGGTAACTTTTATACGCCCAGTGGCAAGAGTATGCGTAAGAGCTTTTTGCGCGCCCCCATCAATTTTAAGTACATCAGCTCTAGCTTTAAAAAGCGTCGCTACCACCCTGTTCAAAAACGCTGGAAAGCACATCGCGGGGTCGATTATGCCGCCAAAACTGGCACACCTGTCGTAGCAGCTGGTGATGGCAAGGTTATCAAAGCAGCTTACGACCGTTTTAATGGGCATCACGTTTTTATTCAGCATGGTGAAACCTACACAACAAAATACCTTCACTTCACCAAGCGCGCTGTAAAACGTGGACAAATGGTGAAGCAAGGTCAAGTGATTGGATATGTTGGGGCAACAGGTTTAGCATCTGGACCGCACTTGCATTATGAGTTTTTAGTAAACGGCGTGCACCAAAATCCAAGAACCGTAAAATTGCCTCAAGCTAAACCCATTGATAAAAAAGAAGCGAGTAAGTTTAAACTGCTTGCTCAAGAAAGGGTTGCTCAGTTGGATAATAATAAACGTATTATGTTGGCTTTGAATGTGCCGAACCTTGAAATGAGATTATCGATGGGCAAATAAGCGGCTACGCCGCAATGCCCATATCACGCGTTACTAAACTCAATTTTTCTAATGACGCGACCCAGCCATACTGCTGTTGTATCATGTCTTCCTCGCGCTTAAAACCACTTTGAGATAGCTTTATGTCGGTTGTACTGTGACTAGTGCACGTAAAATTGATGTCGACTTTTGTAATATCATTTGTATCTTCCCAACGCCATGTAAAGCAAAGTTGCTCGTTTGGTACGATGGCTTGGTAACTTCCAACGATTGTTTGCTGAAACCCATCTGGCGATTGTAAGATAAGTCGGTAGTTGCCACCTTCAATAAAATTAGACATGAACTGCGACACCATCAAGTTACCCGGTGCAAACCACCGCACTAACACACTTGGATCATGAAATGCGCTATACACATCTTTAAGATCGGCATTTAACGTTCCATTGATAGTGAAATCATACATTATAAGCTTACCGCCTGACTTTAATTGTTGATAAAAAGGGTATCGGCAAATTCAAGATTTACTATACGATTGTTAGCCCATAATATTGGGCTAACAGTCTGTCATTTTGTCCCTTAAACCACTAAGTATTGAGTCACTAATTATGCCCATCAAAATTGGAATACTGAGCAGAAACCAACGCGAATACAAACAACGTTTACTTGCCGAATTGAGTCAACAACCCACTGAAATATCAAGTAATATCTTTGCAAGCTCAAATCCAAAAGACTTCGTAAATAGTGACATTGATGTCTTGCTCGCCAATCCAAATTTGGCTGCTGAAGTAGTAAATTCACTGAGTAATTTAAAATGGATTCAATCAACATGGGCGGGTGTTAATAGTTTGATATTTCAGGATAAAAAAATTACCAATTAACTGGTTTAAAAAATATATTCGGACAAAAAATGAGCGAATATGTCTTTGGCTACTTATTGTATCTAAACCGAGATATAGAAGCTTACAATACCTTTCAGGTAAACAAGCAATGGGCAGCGCTGCCAGGCAGATCACTAAAAGGGCAAGTGATCGGTATTATGGGGATGGGAAACATAGGTGAGCACATTGCCAAACATGCCAAATTATTTGGTATGCGCGTTATCGCATTATCACGCTCTTCTCGCTCAGCGCTAGCTGATCAGCACTATGCTATGCCACAAATCAGCGAATTTATTCGTCAGTGTGATGTGATTGTAAATGTATTGCCCGAGACGCCTGACACCATTGGACTTTGCGACCGTGATTTTTTTATGGGCATGAAAAGAACGGGAGTCTTTATTAATGTCGGAAGAGGTTCGATTATCAAAGACGAATTAGTGCTCGACAAAATATTAACAAGCGGTCATTTAAGCGCCGCCGTAATTGATGTGTGCCAGCAAGAGCCTTTACCTAGCAGTCACCCATTTTGGACGAATAACAAAGTTTTTTTAACCAATCACACTGCCGCAGTAAGTGATATTGACGACGTATATAGTGTCTTTTGGGCGAATCTTAAACACTATGTCGACAAAACCCCCATGAGTGGCCAAATTGATTTTGCCAAGGGCTATTGAGCTTGCAGAATTGAAGTAATGGCCTGATTAAATAGCCGAAGCCACTTACCACTCAACTTACCTTTATATTCTCGATTGAGTTTTATTACCGCTTCTTTTTTCGAAATAGAGGGCATATTACTTGTATCCCCCTGATTGGTTAGCCCGTCATATTTGTCTAATATCGATAGTAGCTTTGCCCCATCGCATATTTTCTCACTATTGAGCCCCAGAGGATATCCTGTACCATCGCCATACTCGTGGTGCTCCATCACTATTTTTCTAGCTACATCCCACTGTGACAAATTTTCAAGCAGTCGGGCACTTTTATACACGTGCGACCTAAGCAAGTTTTTTTGCAATTCACTTAAAGGCGTTGAGGATCTAATCACTTCTAGTGGTAAAAAAGACATTCCAAAATCATGAACGTAGCACGCTACCGCAAGTTGAGCTTCATCTATTGGGTTACCCGCAAGCCCGTTGATAAAAAAAGCGAGTTTTGCGATTCTATCTGCTCTACCTTCTTTGTATCCGATACGCTTTTCAATTGGCTTCATTAGTTCTCTGAAAAACAATACATCGACCATTTGTTCAGGTGTTAAGTTTTTGGGGATCCCTGCTTTAGGAATAGGTTTTGCTGTTTTCTCACTATTTTTAGCCGTCGATTCATTTTTTTTACTAGGATCTAGAAAACTGGTGGCAGTATTAAGTAACTCATCATGCTTTGAAGCATTTTCTGGTGTGATGAGCTTTATAGTTTCAACTACCTTATCATTTGCTTCCTGATGATATTCGGCCTTACCTTTAAGCATACAATCGTTGACGAACGTCTTTACTCGATCCATCGCAATCAACACCAAATCGCTCATATTACTGGTATAGTTAATTTGCCCTTTTCTTAGCATATCTAGCAAATCTTCCATATGCTGCAGCATTAAAATCATTGGCGTAAAACCAACTAGTCCTAAATCGCCTTTGATAGTATGTACACTTCTAAATAACGCGCGTTGGAGCTCATTGTCCTCAGGAGTGATCTCAAGCTCCATCAATGTTTGTTCACTAGCTTCATAAAGCTCGTTAATTTCTTCGATTAAGTCTTCAAGAATATCGCGCTCTAGCTCTTCAGGTGTAAAAGTGGCCATTTATTGTGCTCATTATTAATATAAGTAAATTTATCAGTACGAATTTCAGAAAAATCCTAAAGACGATGACTGGTAAGCTATCTTAGTGAGGAAACTTGCGTATAATTGCGCAAAAAATTATTTGAGCGTACAAGTGTTAGCTGTTATCCGACTATTTGCCTTACTAATCTACTTTATCGGTATAAACGCGGTTTTATTTATTATTTATTTAACCAGACCTTTTCATCGAAACAATGTGTACTTAGCCGGTATTTTCTACGCAAGCATGGCTAAAATCATGGGGCTTAAGCTTGAGTTGCGCCCATCTAGCAAAATAGATCCCAACAAGTCTTATGTGTTTGTCGCTAATCACCAAAACAGCTACGACTTAATGACCATATGCAAAGCAGCCATTCCTGGCGTGGTGACTATCGGTAAAAAAAGCCTTAAATGGATCCCCATATTTGGCGTCATTTATTGGTTATCTGCCAACATTATGATTGATCGTAAAAACAAAGGTAGCGCGAGAGACACCTTGGACGAAACTGCGAAAAAAATGCGAGAGAAAAACCTTTCTATTTGGTTTTTTCCGGAAGGGACAAGAAGTTACGGTAGAGGATTATTGCCATTTAAAACTGGTGCGTTTAGGCTTGCAGTGGCGACAAACACGCAGATAGTGCCGGTTATCGCAAGCGAACTTCATAAAAAGGTAAAGTTGAACCGTTGGAACAACGGAACAGTGATCATCGAAGTACTGGATCCGGTTGAGCTCGATAAAGATGAAAACCCAAAAGCACTCGCCAAACATTTTCATACGGTGATTGAAGAACGTTTTCAACATATTAGCGAAGAAGCTAAATCTTTGGACAAAGCTAAGGTTTGATTGCGCTAGGAATAGACTGCTTATACATGTAAACTTCGCGCATAAATCGAGTAAGCAATTTAGAGTGAGAGCGCGAAATGAGCGATAACGAAAATACCCAGTGGCACGAGTTTAACCAAGACACAATCGAGGCACTTATCGCTGACGGCAGTGATGTATCGCTAGAGCACACTATTGAACATCATTTTGCTAGCGGCGATTTTGATGCGCTAGAAAAGGCCGCCGTTGATGCTTTCAAAGCTGGCTTTGAAGTCGGCGATGCTGAAGAGCTAATGCTTGATGACGGCGGCACTGTTTTTTGCTTCGACGCAGTCGTTGAGAAAAAACTGGACGTTAAAGTGTTTAACGCTGATTCAGATAAGCTAGTGGCTATAGCCAACAAACACAAAGTGCATTATGACGGTTGGGGCACTTACTTTATGGGCGACAGCATCGACGATGAAGACGAAGATTTTGTCGATGAGGATTAGTCACTAAGAAGCTAAAAATCGAACAACCGTCATCCCCGCAGCAGCGGGGATCTCCTTGGAACACTCGGACTCTAGTTAAATCACAAAGCCTCAATCGTAGCCTTCTGCTCACTTATCTTATCAAGTTGCATTTGCATATCAGCTAACTTGTCACGCTCTTTTTCAATAACAGCAGCAGGTGCTTTACTTACAAAGTTTTCGTTACTCAGCTTGCCAGATGTTCTGGCCACATCTTTTTGTAGCTTTTCAGCAGCTTTATTTAATCGCGCCAATTCAGCTTCTTTATCAATCAAACCAGCCATTGGGATTAAGATTTCCATCTCGCCCACCAATGCTGTTGCTGACGCAGGGGCTTTTTCGTCGCTGCCTAACAAAGTCATGCTTTCTAGTTTAGCTAATTTAGCAAGATACTGACCGCTAACATCCAGTCGGTTTTGGTCTTGTTCACTGACATTTTTTAGCATCACCGGTAAGGGCTTGCTTGGGGCAATGTCCATTTCGCCGCGGATATTACGAATACCCACAATAAAAGACTTCACCCATTCGATGTCATCTAGTGCTTGCTGGTCAACTTTATCTGCATTGAATATTGGGAAAGCATCAGACATGATACTTGCCACTTCAGTTTGGTTTGCAGATAGCGGTTTGATTTTCTTCCAAATCTCATCAGTGATAAACGGCATAAATGGATGTAATAGACGCATTAACTGCTCTAGTACATTGATCAAAGTATGGCGTGTTCCGCGCTTTTCAGCATCGGTACTTGCATCTGAATTTAGCACTGGTTTGGATAACTCTAGATACCAATCGCAGAATTGATTCCAACTGAATTCATATAGATGCTGTGCAGCAATATCAAAGCGATATTGAGCAATTGCAGTTTCAAACGTCTGTAATGTTTGTTGGAATTGAGACCAGATCCAACGATCGAATACGCTTAGTTGCATTTCGCCGCCATCTCGACCAGTATCAAATTCTTCGGTGTTCATTAATACGAAGCGCGTCGCGTTCCATATCTTGTTACAGAAATTGCGGTAGCCTTCAACGCGTCCCATATCGAAATTGATATCACGGCTTGTCGAGGCCATAGCTGCAAAAGTAAAGCGCAATGCGTCTGTGCCATAAGCATTGATGCCGTCAGGGAACTGTTGTTTAGTTTGCTTACCTATTTTCTCAGCCATTTTTGGCTGCATCATGCCTGTGGTTCGTTTTTCTAGTAAGGCATCAAGCTCTATGCCGTCTATCAAATCAATAGGATCAAGCACGTTGCCTTTTGATTTGGACATTTTGTCGCCTTTTTCGTCGCGGATCAGGCCTGTTATATAAATGTCTTTAAACGGAATTTTACCAGTGAACTTTTTGGTCATCATGATCATTCTGGCCACCCAGAAGAATATAATATCAAAGCCAGTAACAAGAACAGAACTTGGTACGAAGGTCTCTAGCTCTGGTGTTTCTTTTGGCCATCCCATCGTTGCAAATGGCCATAGCGCAGATGAAAACCAAGTGTCTAATACATCTTCATCTTGTCTTAATACAACATCGTCACCAAGCTTGTGTTTAGCTCGCACTTCGGCTTCATCACGGCCCACATAAACGTTTTGCGCTTCATCAAACCAAGCAGGAATGCGATGTCCCCACCAAAGTTGTCTTGAAATACACCAGTCTTGAATGTTGTGCATCCACTGGTAATAGGTTTTATTCCAGTTTTCTGGTACAAAACGAATTTCACCAGATTCAACGGCTTCGATGGCTGGTTTTGCAAGTGACTCTACCGCAACATACCATTGATTAGTTAGGTAAGGTTCGATCACCACGCCTGTGCGATCGCCGCGGGGTACTTTTAATTTGTGAGCTTCTGTCTTAACTAAAACACCTTGCTCGGTCAGGTCTTCAACGATTTTCTTACGCGCCTCAAAGCGGTCAAGGCCTTGATATTGTGCAGGTGCGACGTCGTTTATCTTGGCTTCGTCGGTTAAGATGTTAATCATCTCAAGATTGTGACGCTTGCCCATATCGTAGTCGTTAAAATCGTGCGCGGGGGTTATTTTTACGCACCCAGTACCAAAATCTTGTTCAACATAATCATCTGCAATAATTGGAATTTCACGGCCTGTAATCGGCAACGTGATGGTTTTGCCAATATATGATTGGTAACGCTCGTCATCGGGATGCACGGCAACAGCGGTGTCGCCTAACATGGTTTCGGGACGTGTCGTTGCGACAATGAGTTCGCCACTGCCATCGGTTAATGGGTAGCGCATGTGCCACATGTGGCCATTTTCTTCTTCGGAAACAACTTCTAGATCTGAAACAGCAGTGAGTAATACAGGATCCCAGTTTACAAGACGCTTACCTCGGTAAATCAGACCTTCTTCGTACAATTTAACAAAGACTTCTTGTACCGCTTCAGACAGATTGTCATCCATCGTGAACACTTCTCTATCCCAATCAGGAGAAGTGCCTAAGCGACGCATTTGTTGAGTAATCGTCCCGCCCGATTCTTCTTTCCATTCCCAAATTTTTTCGACAAACTTTTCGCGCCCGAGATCATGGCGGTTTTGACCTTGTGCATTGAGTCTGCGCTCGACCACCATTTGCGTTGCGATACCCGCATGGTCAGTACCGACTTGCCACAAGGTATTATTGCCTTTCATTCGATTGTAGCGAATCAAAGCATCCATAATCGTATGCTGAAACGCATGCCCCATGTGCAAGCTACCGGTCACATTAGGAGGCGGCAACAAAATACAATACGGGTCGCCTTCACCTGATGCTTTAAATAGGCCCTGCTCTTCCCAATGTTTATAGCAAGCTTGCTCAATCTTATGGGGTTCGAATGTTTTATCCATCAATTACTCTCGTTTAATTCTTTATAGCTTTACAAACTGCATTTGACAGCCAGCTTGTTTGTATTGTTTGTAGCGCTCGCGCGCAGCTTGCTTTTCAGCTTCAGCAAAGGGCACGAAGTCTATCACATGTTGAATCCGTAGCGAGGTATCAATCATGCTTTGCGCCATGTTTATCACAGTATGCCTTGGGTTTAGTTTTTGCGTTTGCCAAGTAATTTCTACTGGCGTGCCTTGAGCGGGTCCTTCCCCACTTAAATTATGGGGAATAAACTGCTCAGCGGGCAACTGCCATAGGGCTTCATCAAATGCTTCAGCGTGCTTTTGATCAGCTGCAAGCACGCTCACCCACTTACGGCTTTTGTACAAATCGTAAATAAGCTTAAAGGCACCGTTGTGCATTGCCTCTTGGGTACTGCCGCTTTGTTCGGCAAGCTCGTAAAAAGTAACTTGATTCATATTTGAACGTCAGTAACAAGCTGTGGATTAGTCTTCATTCATTACGCCAGCTTTATTTAGCAGATATTGGGTCAACATTGGCACAGGTCGGCCCGTTGCGCCTTTTTTAGCGCCACCAAGCCATGCTGTGCCCGCGATATCCAAGTGTGCCCAGTTATATTTTTTGGTGAACCGAGATAAGAAACAAGCTGCAGTAATCGTTCCGGCGGGGCGTCCACCAAGGTTTGCCATATCTGCAAATGGGCTTTCAATATGTTCTTGATATTCATCCCATAAAGGCAAGCGCCACGCTCTATCCGAGCTTTGATCTGACGCATTGATGAGCTCATGAGCCAAAGGATTGTGAGAGCTTAATACAGCTGTTGCATGTTGGCCAAGTGCAATCACACAAGCGCCTGTTAGTGTGGCAATATCAATAACCGCCTCTGGCTCAAAGCGCTCAACGTAGGTTAACGCATCGCACAACACTAAACGTCCTTCAGCATCTGTATTTAAGACTTCAACGGTTTGACCTGACATAGTGGTGAGAATATCGCCAGGTCGATAGGCGTTTGCATCTGGCATGTTTTCACAGCCTGCCACCACACCGATGATGTTAAGTGGAATATTGAGCTCGGCAACTGTTTTCATTAAACCAAGCACTGCCGATGCACCGCACATGTCGTACTTCATTTCATCCATTTGAGCACCGGGCTTGATAGAGATGCCGCCAGAATCAAATGTTAGTCCTTTACCAACGAACACGATCGGTGCTTGATCGTCTGGTGCACCTTTGTGATGAATAATAGACATGATTGATTCGTTGTCAGAACCACGGCCAACGGCTAGATAGCTGTTCATCTCTAGCTCTGCCATTTTTTCTTCACCGACCGTTTCTACTTTCAAGGTAGAATATGTTTCAGCGAGTTCGATTGACTGCTCATTCAAATATTTGGGGTTACAAATATTCGGCGGCATGTTGCTGACGTCTTTAGCAAGCAGAACACCGGCGCTGATGGCTGTTCCGTGCTCAATAGCTTTTTCACCCAAAGTAAGCTCTTTGCGGGTAGATACGTTGAATACCATTTTACGCAAAGGACGACGAGGGGCTTGTTTCTTGGTTTTTAATTGATAAAAATTATAAATAGTGTCGTTGGCAGCTTCGACCGCTTGACGCACTTTCCAATACGTATCGTGCCCCTTTACATGAAGCTCGGTCAAAAAGCATACCGCTTCCATTGAGCCTGTTTCATTCAATGTTTGAATGGTCTTTGCAATGATTTGCTTGTACTGACGCTCATTTAGCTCGCGCTCTTTGCCACAACCCACTAACAAAACGCGCTCACTTGGCACATTAGGAACATGATGAAGTAACAACACTTGACCGGCCTTACCTTCAAGGTCGCCTCTGCGTAACAAATTGCTGATATAGCCTTCGCTGATGACATCTAATTGTTCTGCCACATTAGTTAATCGTCGTGGTTCAAATACACCCACCACGATACACGCGCTGCGTTGCTTTTCAGGACTGCCGCTTTTTACACTAAACTCCATGCTGTTTCCTTTTTTGTATTTATTGATGCTGCGCCTTTATTATTGAAGTTAGTTGCGCAAACTTATGAAGCGTTATAATTGTGCTTTAATTATAAGAAATTAAATCTATTGAGTATTAGTAAATCTTTTGTTTATGCTAGACTTGTACGCATTAAATAAGCGTTGCGAACATAAAACAGCGATAAATAATAAGTTTACTGAATTATGCGCACCTTTCCACTAAAAAACGATGTTTTCAGTCTTTAAATAATGCTAATTTTTCGATACTTGTTGCGCGAGACATTCAAATCACAAATTGCTGTGTTTTTTATCTTAATGGCAATTTTTATTACCCTCAGATTTGTTAGGGTACTTGGTGATGCAACCGATGGCAGTGTGCCTGCTGACTTAGTATTGGGCTTTATTACGCTCTACAGTCCTATTCTTGCTTCTTTAGTACTTCCTATTAGTTTATTTTTAGGCGTCATGCTTGCACATGGGCGGATGTACGTTGATAGCGAAATGACCGTTTTGCGAGCCTGTGGCGTGAGCGAGTGGTATGTCACACGGGTCACACTCTTCTTTGCATTCTTACTTGCCATCGCGACTGCGGTAGTCACTTTGTATTTAGCCCCATCAGCAGCCAATATGGAATATAAGCTTGAAGAAAAAGCCACGGCTTCAAGTGGAATTGCTTCTGTTATACCTGGACGTTTTCAACAAACAGGGAATAAAGAAGCTGTTATTTTTGTTCATGAAATTAACAATGAAGATGGTAAATTAGAACGCGTGTTTCTTTCGCAGGTTAAAAGCAGCGATGAAGATGTTCACTTAATATATGCCGATACTGGGAGCATAACGACCAGTGAATTAGGTGAGCAACAACTCACTCTGTTTCAAGGTAATCAGTACGAAGGTAATGCCGAACAAAATCAGTATCAAGTCGTTAACTTCGACGAATACAGAGTCACCATTGATAAAAATGCAAATCAAGAAGACAGGCGAAAGCTAGTCGCACTTTCAACCCCTGAGCTGTGGGAGCGAGATGATATTGAAGCCAAGGCAGAGCTTCAATGGCGGCTTGCTATTCCGCTGTCCTTACCGTTCTTAGTATTAATTGCTGTACCCTTGTCTGCCGTTGATCCTAGGCAAGGTCGATTTGGCAAAATGTTCCCTGCCTTATTACTGTATTTGGGCTATTTCTTACTTTTACTTGCAAGCCGACGGGTAATGGAAGACGGGCGTTTACCCGAATTTTTAGGGCTTTGGTGGGTACACTTATTGATGCTTGTCGTTGGAATAGGTTTGATCGTAAGAGATCGCAAAACAGGCGCATTGATTAGACAATTATTTGCGAAACAAAAACATGTTTAAACTCGTCGATTTATATATTGCCCGCACCATATTAGGCACGATCTTTGTCACGCTATCGGTGCTTATTGGCTTAAGCGCATTGATAAAATTTGTTGAGCAACTCAGGCGGGTGGGTCAAGGCGACTACGACATGACGCTTGCAGCTTTATATGTCCTGCTTAGCCTACCTCGTGAAATTGAGCAGTTCTTACCCGTGGCAACCTTATTGGGCGGCTTAATTGGCATGGGACTGCTCGCTCAAAACAGCGAACTTGTTGTGATGCAGGCCTCGGGCATGTCCAAAACTGACATTACTTTATCAGCAATGAAATCAATCGTGGTGGTGGTGGTGGTATTAATGGCTTTGGGCGAGTTTGTCACCCCCAAGAGTGAAGCCAAAGCTAAGCAGCTTAGAACTCAAGCTTTGTCTGGAGGTAGTTTAATTGCTTCTGATCAGTTGATATGGGCCAAAGACGGGCAAGACTTTGTCAGCATTGGCGAGGTTATTTCTCAGAACAATTTACAAGAGGTTAAGATTTATCGCTTTGACCCAAGCTTGAAACTCATTGAGATCATGACTGCGAGAACCGCTACGTTTAGGCAAGATGTGTGGCAACTAGAAGATGTGGCAACAATAGCATTTGGCGATGATCAGATTTCAAAATCGCAGTTAGAAAACCAAGCTTGGGAAAGTACGCTGACACCAGATAAATTAGGAATAGTTGCGATTAAGCCTGAAGCATTGTCGATACAAGGCTTACACGACTATGTAAATTACCTTGATAATAATGGTCAAGATTCTTCACGATACCAATTGGCATTTTGGCGAAAAGTGTTACAACCATTATCAGTTGCCGTTATGTTATTAATGGCACTCTCGTTTATTTTTGGTCCTTTGCGCAGCGTCACCATGGGCGCACGTACAATGATGGGTGTATTAACTGGCTTTGGTTTTTTTGCCACCAATGCCTTATTCGGCCCATTGAGTTTAGTGTATCAATTGCCAGCATTTGTTGGTGCAGTGTTGCCTAGTGCATTATTTGCCTTCATCGCATTACTGCTACTTAGAAGAAGCTAAAAAAGCTGGATCTTGTTTGAGCGTTACCAACTTTTATGGTCGTTTGCTTCCTTAGACAGGAATAGCACCTCTGTATTAGCAATTCGATCTTGTAGCGACTGCTTGTTTTTATAGTCTAATAATACAAACAGAGTCCCCAACCCACCTAGTGCCGTAATTAATCTAAGAAACAAGCGCCCATAGGAAATGCCAACTTCATCTTTTAAGTTGAAGATTTTAAGACGCCAAGCTCGCATACCCAGTGTTTGCCCACCATTCTTCCAAAACCATAGAAAGAACCCAATCACCCATGCTATCGTCCACGCTTGAATCACTGACTTATACAACACGGAGTCTTGTATTAATTCATTCACATGCTCATAACCATTTTTAGGTAACACGCCGTTTTCTAATAATACGGTTAATATGGTTGTGATCACGATCGACGCTAACATCCAAACGGCTGTTGCAACCAAGGCATCATAAATCATCGCAGCAAAACGTCTGAAAAAACCTGCACGAGGAAAACCTTCTTCGTTTGTTGTTATCTTATTTTTATTGAGTTTCTTATTTTTCTTGTTCTTTCTAGTCATTAGCAACTTGCTCAATTGTGAGTAATACGAGTTTATCATCTCTTTTATAGCGAAAACCGAAGGATTCAGATTTTTTTCATAAGGAATGCTTAAGTATTAAACAGTTAGATAAAATAAAGCTTGAATGAAAATAGCATGTCGATATAATTCACACCGCTTCGAAAGAAGAATACCAAGTTACCGTGCCAGAGTGGCGAAATTGGTAGACGCAGCGGATTCAAAATCCGCCGCCAGCGATGGTGTGCCGGTTCAAGTCCGGCCTCTGGTACCATACATCTGCTTACCCCAAGTAAACCAAGGGGTACAGCAGAAAATCAACTAAGATGTTGTACTAGCGTTGACCACTAAGGTTGACCAGTATGAAGAATATAGTCACTAATCAACATGGTGTTTTCACCTACCGTAAATCTGTTAAAGGCTCCTCAGTAAGAGTTTCACTTCAAACTAAAGACAAACTTGAAGCAATTCAATTAGCACAATCTCTGGCTACTTACGTTGACTTAATCGACTCAAAGTCACCTGAGGTAATTAAAAGCATTATCAATGCAGCTCTTATAAAGCTTCAGCCAACTTTCAAACAGAATCGTATTAACCGCATTCAGCAAGCTCTAGGAATCGAACTAATAGCAGATGAAGGTGAACCTATTTCTGTTATAGCTGAGTGTTTTGTCCAAGAAAAACTTCGAGCGAAAGCTTGGACAGAAAAAACTTACGCTTCATACAAGACGATCTTCTTTACGTTACCAGACTTTGTTGGTGATAAAGGAATCAAAACATTCACACATTCAGATGCTCAGAATATTAAATCCTGCATTCAACGATTACCATCAAGCATGAACAAGAGAGCAGAGTATCGCGATAAATCGATTAAACAAATCTTAAAAATGTCTGTTCCTAATGAACACTTAATGTCAATAAAGACTGTTAATACAAGACTTAGCTGCTACTCGGAAATGTTTAAATGGGCTATGAAAAATGGATATGTAGATAAGAACGTATTCGATGGACTGTCGCTTAAAGATACTAGAAACGCAAAAGACTTAAGGCTTCCTTTTTCACCAAATGACTTAAAGGAGCTGTTCAGCTCGAAACAATTAACACAGCCAAGTAATGATTGGCAGAGGTGGTTACCTGTCTTAGCTTTGTTTACCGGTGCTAGACTAAATGAGCTCTGTCAACTCGACGTGAAAGACATCAAACAGATAGGTGACTGTTGGTGTATATCCATTACAGATAAAGGGATAAATCAACACCTTAAGTCTGCTTCAAGTCGTCGTATTATACCCATTCATCATCTGCTTATTGAACTTGGATTCTTGGATTTCGTTAAGCAGCAATCAAACGGAAACATATTCAAACAGTTGAAGTTAATCAATGGTCGATACGCTCACACTCCATCCAAGTGGTTTGGTTCAGTAAAACAAAACGTGCTACGAGACAGCACCAAGAAAACTTTCCACTCGTTCAGACACACGTTTATTGACTACCTGTTTAATGGCCTAAAACTCCAAGGAAACCCTCTGGTGAAAGCGCTTGTGGGACATTCAGATAAAGAGATTACATCAGGTATTTATGGCTCATCTTTTGATATCAGAGACTTGAATGCAATTATCCAGAGAATCGACTTCTCTGAGTATGGTGTTTGCTTCAAAACCTTGGGATACGCTAGTACAACATCTTAGTTGATTTTCTGCTGTACCCCTTGGTTTACTTGGGGTAAGCAGATGTATGGTACCAGAGGCCGGAGAAGATATAGGTGCTTCAACTGCTCTGTAGCCTGCGTACTAGCGTTTGGTTAATCGAGCAGAAAGGATAAGGTGGTCAACGTATACGGTCAACCCCTTTGAATCTTTAAGCTTCTCTATCTCTGCTTTAATGAATGCACTGTGGAACCAAAAGGGACACTGGGGATACCAAAGTTCACGTTAGTAAGCCCAACGCATAATTCAGGTCTGGGGTAACCACAAGGATAGGCGATAGGAAGCCCTGAGAGATCCATGGTGATCAAATTGATGCTAGTGAATCCTGAACCTAGGGTTACCTGTGATTGTTCCTGAGAGTGAACCCTAGGTTCTCTGATTAGCAGAAGATGAACTGATCATTAGATATAACAAAGGGGTACTTTAACTGTTAATTATTGGATAAAGTATCCCCTTATTTTTGACTAAGGTAAACTGTTGGTTTGAATTAGAGTTTTGAGCATTGAGTCTGTTACTCTTTTACCTTTGTTTTCTTTTTCCCTGCGCCAATCTCGAAGGGTAAGCTGTAACTTGCTAAGGTCTTGGTTTGATAAATTAGGCTTTAAAGTCAATAACCTTCGCTTGTCTTTTGCTCTGTTCTTTTTTTCCTGATTAGTTGCGCTAACTTTATCAGCTCTCTCTTTAGCTCTATCCACTTCATCAACAATCCATGAATGAGTATCTTCGTATATCTTATACACAGTTAATTTCTGTTTCTCTACTTTGACATTACTATCTAGCTTACTTATGAAGTATTCAGCAGTTCCTTTATCTCCAAAGCAAAAATAGTTATCTACTGTGCTTGGATTCTGCCTTGTACTATTTCTTAATGAAACACGCAGTGCTGCTTGATAGGCGTCATACTGATAATATGCTTGTCGAATCTGTTTCTTGCTCATGCCATAAGATTGTTCCAGAAAGCGTGAGAAGTGTTGATAAGGCATTTGAGTATGTAGGTTCAGGAAATGATGGTTATGAGCTACATCATTAAAACCATGCGACTTCACTGGTAGCGGTTTTCCTACACCTGAAATACCTTTAACTGATAATGCCTCATTAGAAAAGTGACATTGTTCAAATGCTAGGCCTATATTTTCAAGTTGTTCAGAAGAAAGCTTTTTCTTAAATGTAGTCAACCAGTCTTGCTGTTCTAGCACCCAATAAACATGAATAGTACCACTTGTGAAGTGTTTGGTAGCTAGTTTCCAATCTAAAGGTTTCTGTTTAAAGCCTGCACTTTTGATCGCATGAAATTGAATTGTGTCTTCATGGCAAGCAGCTAGTAGTGTTACTGCAGAGAACTTATTGAAAAATGACTTTAAATCTAGCTTAGCAATCCATTGTAACTTGGCCTCACTTTTTGATATCTCAATATCATAAAACTTATTGTTAACATATTTCTTGAGTGCTAAAAGTTTTTCTGGCAGTTCATACCTGTCATTTGTTGAGTAATCATCTGGGGCTTCATTTATCAGCTCTAACTTAGCTGCAATTCCGTTGATCTCACCGTCCGTAGCTGTAATGTATTCTCCATGATCCGCCACCATAAACCCTTCGTCGATAAAAACGGGTAGTTTTATTGCTCCGTTTAGTAGCGAACTGGCACGAATTAGAGACTGAGTTGTACAAAGTATAACTTTCGGTTGGTTGTCCGAAGCTTGAATAGCTGACGCAATCTGGTGAGAGATGGATTGACTATAATCATTTTTCCATTTGCTACTCTCGGCTCTCTCTAAATCACTAAAGTTAGTTCTATGTGCTGTAATAACGTTCTCTATATTTTCAGATAGCGCTGAACTATCATTAATGAGTGCAGAATTAATTTCATTGAGCATCTGAAAGTATGAACCTTTCCAATCAGGACTTTCATCAGATACTATTAAACTGGTAGCAATATTCAGTGCTTCTAGATGTGTTTCCGTTTGTCGAAGAAGTCGGATGGTCTCAGTTGCATAAACTATAGTTTCTCCTGAATTGACTCTTTGACTCATTGTAAGAATAGCCCTATGGGTCTTCCCTGAACCACAAACGCCATTTACGTAATAGATAGTTTTCATTCAATTTATACAAACTATTTGTATGGGTTTCTCCCTAGGGTTTCTTGAACTGTTATGCGCCATTGCTCTGCTTCTGCAGGATAGTAGTTTTTCAGTCCTTGTAACGATTCTTCAAGAGAATTCCAGTAAAGCTTCCTTCTCCTTGCTTCATCTTCAGTATCGTCAATGACTGGACCAAGTTCTTGAATTAAGTTCGCATAGATTTCAATGTTCCCTGTATGCACACCTCGCATACCTGCTGCGCACCCTATCAAACTAAACAACAGTATGATGATAAAAAAGATTCTTAGAGCCATAATGTTTCCTCGTTGTATTATTTTTTTACAAGCTTGTTATACTAAGATGTAATTACATGATTTGAAAGAAGAATTCACGTGTTATTTTTTTATAAAATCCTTACATTGTTGCTTTGCGTGATACTTCTTTCATGTAAAACTACTCAAAACCAATTTTTGAATACCTCCTACGACAACTCTAATGAACTCGTTTGCAGACATTATATAGATGACTATGCGAAAACAGGGAAACAAGACATCATTAGTATTGAAGAACAAACCTATCTGAGAGTTTTGCGACAAGAAACGATAAAAAGAGGTCTAGACTTAGAGAGTTGCGTTAGGTTAATCGACGGTGTTGACCGAAGAATTGCGGAAAACATTCTTAAAGTGGGGACTGCAATTCTCGTAGCCGCAGTCTTAAATGAGCAGTTAACAACAAAGTCAAAGTCGAATAGTCGTTCTGAATCCTATTCATATGAAGAACTCAGAAAAAGATATGAGAGATCTGTTAGACTAGCAACACTTGCAGGTGTTCCTAAAAGCAAAATCGCAAAACCAACAACTAGAAAATCAACACAGACAAATCAAGTTTCAAGGATTTATAGGCCGATAAGATCGGTCTCAGTTAATACGTCACAATCAGAGCAAAATTCAATTAACACCTCTGCTTCTTGCACATGTTCGTGTGTTAACGGAGAAGTACAACCATTGTGTACAAGTCGACTTGCAATCAAACCTATTTGCAGTCCTCGGTTGTGCCCTAACGCGCCCTTAACCATTAAACCAATAAAACAGCAAAATACTCCTCCAATTGGGTCAAAAAGCTGCTCTCTATATCAAGTTTACAACGAATCAAAAGAGAAATATGAATGGGAAGAATTATGCGATTAGTCTTATCTTACATTCGTTAATAGCAACCAACAGTTTATCTTAGTCAAAAATAAGGGGATACTTTATCCAATAATTAACAGTTAAAGTACCCCTTTGTTATATCTAATGATCAGTTCATCTTCTGCTAATCAGAGAACCTAGGGTTCACTCTCAGGAACAATCACAGGTAACCCTAGGTTCAGGATTCACTAGCATCAATTTGATCACCATGGATCTCTCAGGGCTTCCTATCGCCTATCCTTGTGGTTACCCCAGACCTGAATTATGCGTTGGGCTTACTAACGTGAACTTTGGTATCCCCAGTGTCCCTTTTGGTTCCACAGTGCATTCATTAAAGCAGAGATAGAGAAGCTTAAAGATTCAAAGGGGTTGACCGTATACGTTGACCACCTTATCCTTTCTGCTCGATTAACCAAACGCTAGTACGCAGGCTACAGAGCAGTTGAAGCACCTATATCTTCTCCGGCCTCTGGTACCAACACTTAAACCAACTTTATAGTTGGTTTTTTGTATCTAAAAAACGTCGTTATTTATTCCTATAGCCTTCTGCTTGCATGCTCATGCTCGGGTGCTACTATGAGGACACAATAATAAAAAACCTGAATCAAAAGCGATTCTGAACTTCTTAAGTTAAACACCTATGCAACCTGAAACGACACCACCTCATGCTGGTTTGAAAACTTTTCTATCTAAATGGCTATTAGTAATCATTGGCGTTTGTATGACGATTGCCTCTGCGGTCATCTCAAATTACTTTATCGCGAAGAGTCACGACCAAATCACCGAATGGGAATACCAAGTTAAGTTAGCAGAACAATATATTGAGGAGACGTGGGAAAACAGTCGCTCTCTTGAACGCCGTAAAGATACAGCGATCATATTGGCAATTAGCGATCGTGAAGATCAACAGGTTCAGCAATTTATTGATGATACTTTGAGGCTAATGAACAATGAACTCGTCAATGACTACACCTATGACACTATTCAAACCAGTTTCGATCTTTATAAATTTGAAGTGATAGAGCGAATAAATGACAAGTATCTTGAACTTCAAAATTATATTGACCAGATCCGAGAAACTAGAAATCATAATGATGTATTAATGAATATTGCGCTTTGTTTTCAGATATTGGGATTGATCTTTGTCTTAAGTAAAGGGGTTATTTAGGAAGAACACATTAAAATAGATGCCGAAATCTTTCGTAGAAATTCCGGCATCTCAATTGCCATTTGAATAGAACTAGACGAAAAGCCTTTAGCTAGTAGCAAGCGTCATATTATATCCAGAGTACTTCCTCATATTAATCACGCGATCACCGTCTAGCATTAAATATTGACCTTTGATTCCCATTAGCGTCCCACTAAATACTGGTTCTTTATCCAAATTTATAGATTTAATCTTAGTTGGATATTGTTCGACAGGATATTGGATGACGACGGGGGGCAGGTCCAAATACTCAATTGCTTGCAGACCGTATTCTTCACTGATTTCTTCCAAATCTTCGTGCGCCAATTGCAATAGTTCATCTCGCTTTTGCACCAGATCAAGTTCAGGAATTTGACCTTTGAGCATAGTACGCCAGTTGGTTTTATCGCCAACATATTGGCCAATCGCTTTTTCTGCGAGACCACTTATTAATCTATTTTGAACCCGTAAAATAGCAACAGCTTGTGTCGCACCTTGGTCAATCCATCGAGATGAAATGGTGTTATCTGCAAATCGAGTAATGCCTACTTTTATTGCACCCGTGTTAGAGAGATAAACAAAGTGTGAGTTTAGACAATTCGCTTCGCCCCATTGAGGCTCTCTACAAGTTCCTTGATCGTAATGACATAGTTCAGGCTTAATGATACAGGTATCGCAGCGAGCTAGCTTTTGCATGCATGGAAAACAGTAACCTTGACTGAAACTCTTCTTAGTCTTTCTGTTGCAGTTCATACAATTTATTTCTTGCTGCCATGACATTTGTATTTCTTGACCAATTAGCGAGTTCATGTGAACTGACTGCTCAGAGAAACCGAGCAAATACTCTACATTGCCGTGTTCGTCGGCCGTCACGCTCATTTTTGAAATATTTCCACTAACTTGCATATTTACCCTTTTCTAAATACCTAAATTAAACAGTTGGATTATCAGTTTATTCTTTCACAAACGGCATTTAGATTCGATTTATTTTGTTTTTTTCGTGACTTATCGGAAGCTAACATACGTGTCAAATAAGAGGATGAGCAATGTCTGCAGTAAATAAAAAATTCGAGAACTTAAAAAAAGAGCTTGCTGAACTTACTAATCACTGTGACGCAAACGGTCACCATATCACCGTTCAATTACTTGGTGAAGTGTACGAATTATTACATATTTCCCATGAAACCTTCTTAGGAAATGCACTAAACTCGATATCAGAGTCAATTCCCGAACGCGAAAGCTAAGTCCTACGTTTCAAAACTTTACTTTGCCCAATAAATACAATCAGCCCTTAGACTGTTTGGTATAAATTTCAAACGCCAGAAACAACAAAGCCCCAACGTGAGTTGAGGCTTTATCGGTCTCTTTGCAGAGGAATTAGGAGTCTGGCGATGTGCTACTCTCACATGGGGAAACCCCACACTACCATCGCCGCTAATACGTTTCACTTCTGAGTTCGAAATGGAGTCAGGTGGTACCGTATCGCTATTGTCGCCAGACAAAAAAAGTACAATTTGGAAAATTTGATAATCAGTTTTTTTAGTATTTAACGAAGAGACGCTACTCTTCTTTCTACGATTTGCTACTTGTCACATACACACTCTAAATCTTAATAAACCACCACTTTAGCA
>NZ_BGNG01000006.1 GCF_003203515.1 Glaciecola sp. KUL10
TATTGTCATTGAGCCAATACAAGTATTTTTGTCACGCTCCAGTATTTCGTTAACCCATGATGTAGGCTTGTCTAACTGCCCAAATGATTTTGATCCCGTCAGTGTTTCGATAACGGATAACCAAGCCTTCACTATAGAAAACGTAAGTATAAACGGCAGTCTTTCATCACTTATTGATGTCGATATTTCTCCAGCAACATCTTCTGAAGCTAAATCAATTCAGGCAAGGTTTAATTGTTTAAGCTTCTCGGCGGGTAGCTTCTCAGGCACTATTACGGCAACTGCTATCAATGACGTTAGCGGTGCCACACAAACCTTTTCGATCAATGTTTCACTTGAGGTGAGTGAACAGGAATTACCGATTAACTTGTCAACCAGCAGTATTTCATTAACTCATACTGTCGGCGAAAGTAGTTGCCCAGATGATTATGATTTGGTTATTGCTGAATCTGCGCTTGATGAAGACTTTACGATTAAAGATATTCAAGTTTCTGGTGACGTTGCAAGCAGAATAGACGTTGATGTGACGCCCAATACACCTAATTTCACACAAACAATTGCGGTCTCATTCAACTGCAGTAACACGATCGTTGGTAATTTCAGCGGTACCTTGACCATGACAGCCGAGGACGTTGCTACTGGGCGAGAAAAGCAATTAAGTTTGCAGATCAATCTAAGTGTTAACAGTGTTCCTTTTAATATTACCCTTTCTAATTCAAGTCTTATTGATGAGCATGTGGTGGGCACTGACGCATGTCCACAACTAATCGGCGATGTTGAAATTAATAGTACTAGTTCAAAAGATTTTATTATCTCAGGTTTAAGCGTTTCGGACAGTTCAGTGGCAAATGTGATTGAGGCGCAAACCCTTTCAAATAGCCCTAGTACCTCACAGACTGTCAGGGTTGAATTTAACTGTGATGATGCAACAAATAACGTTTATCGGGGAACCGTGAGTGGTAATGCAGAGCACCCATCCACTGGCGAATCGATCAGTTTTGAAATAGACATTGAATTTGAGGTTAGCACCCCTCCCATTGATTACCTAATTGATCCAAACCCAGTGCAAAATATATACACTGTCGGCAGCAGTAATTGTCCAAGCAGGTTGACTGAAGTAGTACTGCAACACAACAATAACGAAGACCTATTGTTGGCAGAGGTGCAAATGATTGGGACGCTATCCTCAGATATCAATTTATCCTTTGAACCTTCACTAGGAAGTGAAGATTCTCTGCATATTATTTATGTAACTTTTAATTGTAACGACTTAACGCCAGGTATTCGCACGGGAACCATTACAGGTGAGGTCGAAGAGTTTGACACTGGCATCTTTGAGACATTTACTGTTGATGTGACATTGGAAGTTGTAGATGGCGTGCGATTGCGACTAGGTGTCGTGGAATCGAGCTTAGGCAGCGGTTCTTCATTACCTTCCCAAGCGGTTAACAATGAGCTACTTGATTTTTCAGCCCAAGAAACCAAACCAGAAGTAATACCTGAGTTAGTGACTCAAAATAGTGAAGGTACACAAACAAGCAGGCCTAACGGCTTGATTAGAAAACTTCCAAATGATGAGCCAGCCTTAACTCCTCGAAAAACAAGATCTGGCACCTTACTCTCTACAGAATTAGCATCAGAAGAATTAGCGGAACTAAAAGAGGTATTACAAAATGCCAATGTTGAACCTACCCTTGAAGCAGCGCCGAATGATGGGAGCCCAATTCAAAACAACGAAGCAACAGAGACAAATAACGAATTGCCCCTGATTGAAGAAAATAGCACACAATCTGGTTTTGTGGTGCAACGGGTTGAACAGAATCGCAGTATCAACATTAGCGATCAAGCTAATCAACGTCAAAACCTAAGAGCACAGAAACTTCAAGCCGATCGGCTAAGTGCAGAAAAGCTAGAGTCTCGAAGGCTTCAGGCTAACAGTCTAAGTACTAAGAATATTAGTGCTGATTCACTTTTTGATAGCCAGAACCAAAGCCTACAAATTATTGAAGATAGACAAAATGCTTTACAACAAAAATTCCAAGAAAGAGAAGCACGGGCTGCCCAATTTCAACAAGACAGAATCAATAACTGGTTAAAGCGAAACCGATTACAGCGCATTGAATCAACTCAAAAAGAAACCAATGCTTCTGAGGCGCAAACTCAACAGAGCCAAGGAGCAGACGATGACAAATAAACTGCTCTATTTTTTAAGCTGTAGTTTGCTTTTATTTTTCTTAACAAGCAGCAAAGTCATCGCTCAAAATGAAACGTCGAATACACCTGAATGGTGGCAAACACTAGGCTTGAAAGGTTTAGATATTGCTCAATCGTCCAATGATGACCTTTGGGTAGTGGGCTTGGATGGTCGCGCGTACCGTTTTAATCCTGAACGATCAATTTGGATCCCTTGGGGTAATTTGCAGAACTTAGTCAGAATTGATGTTGCACCTAGCGGATGGGCTGTTTCTATTGACGCAAGTGGGAATACGTTTTTATCGCCTGTTGACAGTAGCGGCAGATGGCAAGCGCTAAATATTAGCGCCAGTGATGTGGGAATTGCCAATGACACAATCTGGTTGACGGGCTTGGATGGTATTATTTATCGCTCCATCACTGATGACAATGGGCAGCTTTCGTTTGAAACGATTCGTTTATTCGCCTCTCGAATAAGTGCGTTAGACGAACGGACTGCTTATGCGTTAGACCCATCTGGGAGCGTAATAAAAATTGAAGGAAATGATGCTACTCAAGTTGACAACCTGCCAAATGCGAGCGATATCGCAGTAGGGTCTGAGGGCAGTATTTATTTAACTGCATTAAATTTTCACGATGTTAGCGCGGGCTTTAATGTTTACCAGTATTCCTTGAAATCAGGTGTACTGAGTACGCTTGATTCTGAGCTAATCGCTATCACCGCTGGCGCTGATGATGTCTTATATGGATTAAATCAATTCCAATGGGTGGTCGATAACCCCGGTTCTGCAAAGTCAAATCAAAACCAGTTGTTTACTTTTCAAGATATCTTAGGTGAGTCTCTTACTTTACCTGCAGGCTTAGGTAGTGCTCAAGTGAGTTTATCTGCTCAAGGTGAACTCTTGGTAGGCGAAACCACTTTAAATGGTAAGCAAACCAAAGTAGCAATAGCGCAAACTTCAGGAATGCGGCACCCCAATATATTTTTCATGCACAAGCGCTTTGAACTTAGTGAGTATATTCCTGACATAGAAAAGACCGCGTTTGCAGAGGTCAGTAAGTTTGAGGACGCTGTTTTCAGTATCATTCCCACTGCCAATACGCTTATTGCTCTGCCGAATGAAACACAAATAGCGATTAATGCCTATTTTGATACCCAACACAACTTCGCGTTGCAGGAAAATGGTAATTACGCGTTATACGCACAAGCTGATCTGAATAATTTGCCAGATGGGGCATTGTTTGCACAGCTGATGCAGATGAGTTCAACATCGATTGTTGTCAATTCGGCGCTGCAAAGTTCAATGTTTAATAATGTGAGTTATCGCGATACACCAGCGTCAGCTTTTGTTGAAGAAGGGGACAGAAGCCTAGAAACGCTAAAGCAGTATTACGGCGACTTTATCGTTGATGGTCTAGACCTTTACGGTATCTCTGATAATTTGATTGGCGAAAACATAGCTGGTTTGCAAATCATTGATGCTCAGTGGGCAATCAAGCTATCTAGTGCGCCTGCGGTAGGCGTTTATGTCGATGCTGAGATCAATTTAGACAAACAGTTGGTAAACGATTATTCACTTGCTAGTACAATCAGTTTGAGCAACTTACGCTTAGCGTTGGACCCTTTAGCAAATAAAAAACTGAATATCAGCGGACTCGTCAGTGCCGAACAAGCAAACGGAGCACACCAGTTTACTGATATTAATTTAAGAGCTTTAGACTTTAGCGCCGAATATTACTTGCCATCTGCAGAAGGCTCACAAGCAAACAATACTTTATTAATGACAGGACTTGCCGATTTCAGTTCAGCTGTCGATCCCAGTATTTCAAGGGAGCTTGCGGTGCTGGTCGAGCTAGAAATGGACGCCAGCAGTAAAGAGGTCACACCAAATATAGTTATAGATACAGGGCTATATCTGGCCGATCTCACCGGTTTAGATATTCCCGTTGTCAATCAGCTTGCCTTGACGCAAGTGCGTTACTCACCTGCATTAGTCTCGGCAAATGCTCAAATCGGTAGTGATGATATTGTCATTGCTCGCTATGAGCCACCTTCATATCAAGCGCCTTTATTTTTGTTTTCGCAAAATGCTTTGCGCCTAGAGGCATACATTCCAGAGCTCTCAAACACTCCGTTTTCAGGCGCTTTAATGAACAATGCGAGTGTGTTTGCGCGCGGTCCAGGAGTTGACACCTTGACGTTCGCGAGCACAGAAGATTTACCAGAGTTCATCAAAAATGGATTTTCGGCAAACAGCCAATTATTTCCACTTGAAATACCGCCCGGCGTGACTGCTATCGGTGAATATGTATTAAGTCAAAATGCGGATAAGTCGGAATTAAATGCCTTGGGTGTCCAGTCCAATAGTTATTTTGGTAAGGCGTTTTTCGATTTAGCTTTTTTAGCTGAAATGGATTTTGACGCGATAGACAACCCTGCAAGATTTTCAACATTTCTCACAGACTTTAACTTTGATATAGAGTTGTTTGTCGGAGCATTTGATATTCCGGGCTACGAAAATATTATAAAAGCACAAGCAATGTCCGCCCAGTTCTCACGTGAAAACCAGCAGTTTTATTCGGGGTTAGTGGGTACGATAGATTTGTTAATCCCCCAAGAAGGCAGTGATACTGAACCTTTTACTTTGAGCACTTCAGGTAAAATCCAAGTCACCGAACAAGCAGAAAACATTACCCTTCAAATTGCTGCATCTACCGCTTTTACTCAGGTCGACGCGAGTGCTCTAAGTTATCAAGCAATAAATGACATTATTGTATTAAGTGCTCAAGCCAGCGACAAATCAAAAAATAAGGCGACTCAAAACGCTTGGAAAAGCGCGTTTGGTATCGACATGTTATCAGTCAATCAGCTTGCCTTTGTTAGTAGACTTGATTTGGCATCAGAGAGTAAAACGCTGAAATTGGATACATGGTTAGATGCAAATTTAGGTAGCGAACCGATAGATGCGATTGGCTCGATTTTGCTTGAAGAAGATACGCAAAAGAATGTCTCATTAAACGCGCTAGATTTCTCGATTCCGGGGCCAATTTTGGTGGGCGGTTTACCGAGAATGTCTGAAATCCCAAGCGTGTCTCAATGGCAATTTAAAGACATGCAGCTAACACTTGACTCTCTTTCTGCAAAGTTTGATTGGACTCAAGAAAATATGCAGGGCAGAGCCTTGCTGAAAGAGTTACCAAAGGTATTTGAAACTGAAATTGAGGCAGGGCGAGCAAGTGAACAGGGGATAATGTCAGATTATGAACTTTATGTCGCGTTTTCAAAATTCAAAGCAAATATGCTTTATCCTAATGAACTACCTATGCAATTGGGGCAGCTGGAAAGCGCCGAAACGGTACTGGCTTTTAGAACAACAGAAGCATTTTCAAGTGATATCTTAGGCTTAGGATCAAAGGTAGCAGATCTCTTCTCAGGTCTTATTCAACAAGGCTCTTTTGATTATGATTCGCAAATCGATTTAGTAAAAGGCGTTTCATGGTTTAGTTCTACCGAACTGTCTAAGTTACCGGACAACACTAATACTGCTTTTCTTAAGCAAGTCTTAACCAAAGAGCTTGGGATAAATGAACCGATTATTTTTTATGGAACGGCTACTGCGCAAGAAAATGCTTTGCTAGTTGATGCCAGTCTTCAAATAAAGTCTTATGGTTTGCCGGGTGTATCCAGAGAGTTTGTGAATTTCAAGGATACTATTATTAACCTAAACAACCTTGATGATAGTAATACACTCAAGATTACTAGCTTGGGCGAGGTTTCTCACCCCGACACAAATGCAATGTTGGCGTTGAACGGTGAAATCAACGTTACTCAGCATGCAGTAGGTCACCTCCAATATAAAGCCAATCTGAAAACCGAACAAACGTGGGAAAACCCGCTTGGGATCCCACGTCTAAAGTTTGGTAAAATGGAAGTCCAGATGGATTTGGAAGAAAACGCTCAAACAAACACCGGTAGACTTGCATACAATATTTGTGGCTTGGGTGAATATCAGCAAACCAAAGATACCGAGTCGCTAGTCGGCGGCTATAACTGTGTTGAGTTTGAGCCGATGGATCTAACCTTGCCTATCAATGTTGAAAACGTCAATCCGAGTTTGGATGGTGCAATCCTATCCATCACATTTACAGACCAACTGAATATTCCATTAAACGTGCTTAGTATAATGCCGAGCTTAAGTGCATTGGATGGAAGCGCACTAGCAAATCTCTACCTTGCTCAAAAAGAGATTACTGAAACACCTGCTTATCAGTCTATTGATCAGTTTTTAGATAATGCTCACTTTGGCCTAAGAAAGATTTATTTGTCGCAAAGCGCGGCCTCTTTTGACGGTGAGCTAAAGCTAAATGAATTCTTATTGTCTGGTCGGGCGACGTTTTTAAGCAATGATGTTCCATTGAACAACATTGCTGTTGCGGGTAGCACAGTTAAAAAACAAAGCTTTTTCATGCGCACTGATCGCAGCGTAGAACTGGCAAAGCTCTTGCCAAAACTCAGCCCTTATGCTGATTTCGATATACCTCAAGGGATGTTCATTATCAGCAATCAAAGCATCGAAGAGCTGGGCTTAAGTGATATTCCAGATGAGATTTATCAAGATTTATTCACGGGCTTAGTAGACGCAGATTTAGCCAAATACCTTAATGTTGAAGCAGGGATTTCCTTTGTTTCAAAGATAGTTAGTCGCGACTTTCCAAGTTTCGTCCAACAGGATTTACTGGATTACTTCTCTGCGACAGAACCGATTTTGGTTGGCGGAAGAATAGAAGGGCTGTTTACGCCAGAAGTGCAATCGGGTAGCGATATAACGCCACTGCGCTTATCCGGCTTTAGCCAGATCCAAGGGGTGGCTATCCCTACTTTTGCGATGAACTTCATTGATATCAACGATCTTGATACCTCCTTATTTTTTGATGTGAAGCTATCTGACATCGAGCAAAAGATCCCACCCACAGTAAAGCTGCTAGCTAAGATAAAAGACAGCACTATCGAGCAAGGCAGTGATTTTAAACTTAACCTTTACAATAGCCAATTAGACTTGGGCATTAGCAACGAACTCGCCTTATTTATTGATACCGATGCGCGTTTATTACTCAACCGTTCAACAAATCAATCTGACGAAAATGCTCAAGCTAATATTCAATTCACTGGCACGATGCAGTACAACAATACATTTGCCGACCCCACTAAAAAAGAGTTTACCGCCAACTTAAAAACTCAAGGCTCATGGAACGAACCGCTGCAAATTCCGAATCTTCAACTGAGTCAATTCTCACTAGAGATACAGCGGCAGCAAGCTGCTGATACCAACGTTAATGACCTTAAAATCTGTGGCGATATGCTTTATCGAGTCTCCACTACGCCAGTGGATGCAACTGGGTGCATAGCTGTGGGGGCGCGAGATAAATATATTGCAGAGGTCTTGTTTAACCAGCCTTTGTCTATTCAGTTAGCGGAGTTTTTGAAGCTAACACAGCTTGATACTAGCAATGGAGTTTGGCAGAACACCTTGCTGAAAAGTGCTAATGATAGCAAGGTAACATTCAATCAACTCTATTTCTCTCGCAATGCACTAGTCGATACCACTAGCGATGATGCACTTGCCAGCTCTCACACCATGGCGTTTAAAGGTTCAGTCAACTTGTTGGGGCTTCGCTATGACGGCTTTGTCAGTCTTATTAATAAAAATGGCGCAGATGCGTTTTTGTTACGCAGCAATTCACCTATCAACTTAAGAGAATTGATGCCCAACAATATAGAGGCACAGGGGTTTGAGCTTCCACAGAGTGTTTTGAGTATCGCTGATGGTAAATTGGCCGATTTCTCATTGAATAACATGCCCCAATACTTAGCTGATAACTTATTTAAGGGAATTTTAAACTCGCAACAAGCTGATTTTGTGAGTGTGGATTCTGGTTTGGGTATCGTCGCACGGCCTTCACCTGAACAACTGCCATTGAAAATAAAAGACGCATTAAAGCCATTTTTAAACCAAGAGCAGACAGTATTGCTATCGGGCACTTTTAATGGCTTTTTTACAGAGCCTCTAGAAGATGATGTGATTAATTTACTTGCCGCTGTCGATCAAATTGATCTTCCGGTCTTACCTAAAGGACTATTTGAACTCAAGGATATTAGCGCCGAAGTACAAGTGAGTGTGCCACGTTTTCAAGAACCTAGTGTTAAGGCAATTGCTCGTCTACCCAAATTTTCACCCCCGCAAATTCCCCCATCCTTGGTGAGCTTTTTTGATACGACGATTGATTTGAGTTTAAGTGATGAAAACTCAGTGTTGATCAATACCCAGGCTAATATAAAACTGCCTGAAACAAGTCAGCGTTTAGTCGTGGTTGGCGCGTTAGGTTTTGAACTGATTGGCAATGATCAAGTGCTCGAATTGGCACTTAGTTCCGATCAAACTTGGTCTGAACCGCTTGGTATTCCTAGTATCTCTTTTGGCGAATTAGAAAATAATATCGCGTACCAAAAAATCAATAACCAAGAAGATCTGAAGCTTGAGTACTGCGGCGCAGGCTCAATAAAAATTAATACTTCAATTCATGCAGGAAAAGGCTGCGTTGACTTAGCGTTTGATATCACTGGTGGCCGATCAGCTAGCAAAGATACGGTGCTTTCAATAGAATTTTTGGACCAAAATGGAGATCCCGAAGATCTATCTATTCCCCTAACAGATATGCTGGTGGGTATGACTGATTTGCTGGTACAAAGCGCTCAAGAAGCCGGTGGAGACGAGCAAGAAAACAAAAGCGTTAGCCTTGGCGATATGGGTATTCCAGATACTACTGTTCTATTATCAAAGCTATATATTGCCAAAGATACTTTTGGTTTCGACGGCGGGTTAAGTATTGCGAATAAAGCGCTGAGCGGCAGTGGCTTTTTTGTTAACAAAGAAAATAACCTCGCTTTATTCATGCGAAATGACAATCCTTTTAAGCCTAGTGATTGGCTGCCATCTGAACTTGTTCCAGACCAAGACTTTGCGGTACCTCGTTCAGTTTTCACCTTTAGCTCAAAGGCCTTTCCTAACTTCGAGTTAGACAGTATTCCAGACAAGATCAACAAAACATTGTTTGCAAACATTTTATCGCTAGAAACTAGCCAAAAACTCAGAGTCGAAGAGGGTATTGGCTTCGTGATGAAAACGACAACTAATGTCTTTCCTGCCCCTGTTCGCACGGTAGTTGATGATGTGTTCAACTTGGATTCTGAATTTATTTTGGGTGGAAGCCTTGGTGGGATCTCGGGTGGAGAAAAGTCTGCGTCGTTATATACTGAATTTACTGGCTTTTCTCTCCCTGAACTTCCAGCCGATATTATTAAGGTAAACGACAGTGACCTGCGGCTCTTTGTCAAAAAAGTAGTGGGTGCATCAGTGATTGTCGGCCTTGATACTTCCGCCGAAATAAAAGTACCAAAATTAGATGAGCCCGGGAAAACAGACACGGTTGATACCACACTAAGTCTCGAGTATGACTTAGCGAATGTCGGCGCTCCTTTCACTTTAAATGCAACCGTCAACGGCACATGGGTCAACCCCTTCGGCTTTGATGATACGACTGTGAACGATACAACAATTAGCATTGGTCCGGCAGCAAGTGGGATTAGAATAGGTATCGACACTGAGAATGCAAACTTCAAAGGGCGACGCTTTCATCTGACCCTAGACACTGTTTGGGCTGGGGGCGTGCCTACTCAATTAGCTCTCTTATTTGGTAAGCCAAGTGATGCACCAGATTTGTATATCACTCCTGTGATTCAAGCTGAAATCTATGCCAATATTTTAAAGTTAGGCTTTGCTGGTGGTTCAAGCATCCTAGATAATGCCACGTCGCTCGCACTTAAAGAGCTTGAGCAACTGAATATGCAAAACGCAAATGTCGTCAAAGACAACGTAGTGCGTGGTATTCAAGCGCTCTCCAATGCTGCTAATGCAAGCAGTGATGGGGCGGATAGCCTAAGTGGATTGTTAAAAAATTCGCCTCTGGCGATGGTTGCCATTAAAAATCCACAAATCTACTTCGCAACGCCCGGTAATGCACTTCCTGCAAAAGACGGTATTGAAAGGCCACCTTTAGGGTTAGGTTTATTTGCTCAGGGGTCACTAATACTCGATTTAGGGCCTTATGAAACTGAAATGGCTTCAGGGATTTCAAAAGTTAATCTGTTAGAAGGTGTCTATGTGAGTGGCCGAATAGACGGCAAAACGCCGTTTAACGGTACTTCACTCACGGTAACGGGGAATCAGCCCCTTTTCGGTTTGATCCCTAGTATCAGCATGAAAGGCACAATTACAGCGCCAGGCTTTCAAATGCTAGAGTTTCCTGCGCTCATCAGTGGTGATTTTAACTTTAGTAAGCCGGTTACCTCAGCCACAGTGAATATGTCTGGCGACGTCAATATTGCAGGAGGCGCGGTTTCTCGTTCGTTCAGCGGCAGTATCAGCCCAACAAGGTTTGAAGTAAATTCTAGCCCTGACGGATGTATCGATATACCTGTGCGGGTTGGTGTTGGATTGACCATTAACCCTGCCTCACCTTGGTCGATCATTCATCCAGATATCTTAATTAATAATGGTATCTATCCAGCGCCACCTGATGTGGTGGGGTGTTTAGGCGAATTAGGTGAGCAGTTGGCTAAAGCGGGTGAGAAGCTAGGTGAAGCAGGTGCTTATGTCGGCGGTAAAGGTCTTGAATATGGGCAGCAGGGTTTCACTTTTGTGATGGGAGGAGCAAGCGCTGCATTGGGACTTGCAGGTCCGTTAGGTAGTGAACTTGGTAAAGCCTTAGCGGCTGCTACACAAATCACAAATGAAAGCCTTGACGCTATTCGTTCGGGTAATGTTATTGCGATTGGTGCAACAGTCGGTGCCGCTTTAAGTAATCTAGGAAGTGCTTTTGCTGACTTCTTTTCTGGCGGTCTGTTTGATGATGACGATCCCCCGCCCACCTACCCACCGCACCCGCAAGCTTGTAAAGATGATTTTTATTTTAATCAAACATTTAAGCAGTGCTTTCACAAAAACATGATGGTGTTTGAGCACACTGGCAACCCAGGGGCCCAACCAAGCTGTTTACGTGCAAGAGGAGAATCTTTGGATGTCGTTAGGTGTAACGGACTAACCGATACGCAATTTATCCTTAACGATAAAACCCAGCAAATAAAAACAGCGCCTCACTACTGGAATGCGCTAGCTTCTTATTATCCTGCTTCAGATACAAAATGCATGGTAGCAGAAAATAACGGCCAAACGGTCGATGTCAAACTTGTATCTTGTAATTATAGCAGTGCCTTACCTCATAGCGATGAATGGACTTATACTGCAAATGGCGAGTTAGTCACCATCGTCGGCTCACAACAACTTTGCCTTGATACGATCAATGGTGCAGAGGAAGGTTGGGCCAGTATGAGAGCTTGTAATGCAATCGGTGAACAAGCTAATACTAATCCTCTTAAGTGGACGGGTAGTGCATATTTCCCTGATTACGCGCGTGCATATGGCCATGGATATCGCGGTCACTTGAAGTCTCCGCACCCAGCGCTTCATGACAAGTGTATGGGACCTGCTCATCGCCATATGGAAATGAAAGATAGTTGTGGCCAAGCAAACAATTTGTGGCGACTCAATTATTACAATGACAAAGAAGTGCAATTGGTTTTTCCAGATAAGCTAGATGGAACGGCATTTTGCATGACTAAACATGGTCCTGAACTAGAAGGGGGGACCTTTGAAGCAGTCGGTTTCCATTGTGCACCAGTGGCCGATACTCAGCTGTTTCACTTAGCGCCAGTATCAAATTTCAATAACTTTGATCATGCCGACCCCGGCAGAGGACCAAGAGAGGGTGCTTTTGTAGTTAAAGTACCCAATGAAAACTTGTGCTTGCAGTACCGCAATAGCAGTAAAAAGTTTGACCGCTTTGGTCCCTGTCAAAATGGGGCGTTGAAGAACTTTATTTTTGAGCCCAATTCACGCATTAGACGAGAACTAAGAGAAGACGCTGAAAGACAGGCAAGTGAAGCACTTCTGGCGCAACAGGCACAACAAATCAAATCAGGGCATATCGAAGCTAATAGAACAGCGTTAAGGTTTGTTGAATCTGGAGCTTGTTTAGCTTTCATGTCACGTTCGCAATGGTTGGCAACCGGTACTCAAGAACCGATTAATCAAAAAGCATCCAATGGTAACTTATGTCCCAGTGCATATAGTATGAACCTAAGTGAGTTTGGTGCAGGTTATCGAATTGAAACAAGTCAAAACAGGTGCTTGACGCTCACTCCGCGCGGTAATATTAGGGTGGAACCTTGTGTATTTACACACGCTAATCAAGTGTGGCAAAAGCACATATTTGAGGGCAGTGAGGGCGCATTTGCACTTATCGATGCTGCTTCAGATCAGTGTATAACCTTTAATGGATCAAATCGCCCACTTACTATGAGTCAGTGTGGGCAAGCGTCTCAGTTACTTAAACACGAATTTAGTATCAAAGACCCAGTAGAAAACACTATCGATATTTCGTCATTGCAGCGAACAGAATTATATGAACAAGCTTTAGCAATGGGGCATTCTCAAGACGTCAGCATGCAAGTGATCAACCTCAACCATGAAAAATGCTTGTCAATTGAGCCAGATGAAATGTTCTATCTAAATGGTCGCAGCGAATTGCTATTCAAAGATTGTCAGTATGAATATTTTAATGCCTTAGAAAAAGAAAATGCCATTCGATTCTTAGACGCTACGGACACCCCTGAACCAGATGATGTCAGAATATTTAGCGACCAACTACAGCTTTGCTTGGGGCTACCCATCAATACATTAGTTAATGGCGAACACTTTGTAGATCTGCCGCCTAATGAATATGAAAACAAGCAAGTAGGTTTAGTCGCCTCTTATTGTCAAAACCAAAAGGTGGGGCAAGTATTTAAAAAATTGCCTAATCCAACAGGCGATGGTTTTAGATTGGTCAATAACAGTTTAATCACTAGTGATATTGGTGCGCCAATGTGTATTAATACTCAAGCATCTAGTGATTCTTCTTTTGCGCAGTACCCAGTTTTTGCTTCACCATGTACTAACGCTGCCGATGTGTTTAGTTTTGGTGAAGCATGGCTTGTTGATGAAGCTGTGTCACCAATTATTGTGGCGGCTCAAGCCCCCTACTTAACAGAGAAACCCAATTATTCCGAAATCAATGTTGAACCTACAATGGTTAAATTGGGCTTTCACCCTCGCTTTAATGGTTTTGGCAAGCTATCAATCTTAGGTAATGGGGGAGATTCGCAAATATCAGGCTGTCTAGTAGGCAAACAAAGCGCTGAGTTTAGGTTTGGTGATGATGATAACGAATCGCGCTCAAGAGCTGGACGAGATTCTTGTGATCAAAACTCTGGACGTGACGCGTCGATTGCAATACTCAATTCAGAACGCAATGACGGCACGGTAAGAGTCTATTTTGAAAACACCGAATTGTGTCTAACCTTAAACGAACAAAGTGATGAAAATCCACAGGGACTATGGACACTTGACACATGTGAGTTTGGAAACAACAGTCAGATATTGGCGCTAACAATCAATAATGCAAACACACGACGTGGTATTCCTGAAAATATCTCCTTTAGAAATATGAGTGGTAGTCGGTCAATTTATCTAAATAATAATAACGGAAGGGCATTACTTTCTCGTCAGCCAGGAGGCGGAGGTGCCAGACCGAGTTATGTATTTAAGCGAACGCGAACTTCTGACTTTAACTTAGAATTTATCCGAACACCTGAGGCACCAGGTGATAACGCAGCACAAATGAATCCAGACGTTTTAGCAAGGGCTCGTCAGGCTGCGGCGACAGAGTTTTCAGATGAATTTAGTATGCAATTCGAATTGCCTAGTGGTGAAGGTATATGTTTGCGAGTTCAAGAAAATGACGATATCACCAAACAACTTAGGTTTGCTAAGTGCAGAGACAGTGACCAAGCCTTAGAAGCTGGCAAAGCATTTAAAGTGTACGAAGCTGAGCAAGAGGATACCTTTAGAGTGCACTCTGATGCGTTTGGTCAATGTTTAACGATGCCAATTTATAAGCAAGGCGCTGAGTTGCAGTTATTTGATATGCGCTCGCAACAAGAAAAAGAGCAGATAAAAGATATTTGCTTACAAGCATCTGAAGAGCGAGGTAATTGGAAGAAGAATCAGCTGTTAGCAGGTCTACAAGTGAATCTACTTTCTGGCTATACGCTAACTTCAAATCAGGTGTGCGATGCTTATTCATTGACGCCTCCTATCATTTTGGCAGACTGCCAAGAAGATCATCCTGGTCAATTGTGGTCGCGTACAGCGGGCAAACTGCACATAGACTTTGATAATGTTGAATATTGTATGGATTACCGCATTGATCAAGAAGGCGATGAGTTGGTGCGAAGCTTGGTAGGAAATCGCTGTAAATTTAATACAAATACTATATTTGGAGTAAGACCTACACCACGTTACAACCTGATTGAACCGTTTGTTCATTCTCCCGCTGAGGTTCCCTTGTCTTTTTCTCCTGTTTTTACGGGACAGTAGGCTTAGCATGTTAGTCTATTTTGGTTGATGAGTAATTGATTACCTTAGACACCAAAAGATTTAAAAAAGATAAATCATTTGGCCTTTTAAGCAAAAGCCTGCATCCAGATGAGGTGACTATAATACGAGAAGTTAATTGAAAAAAATCATGGCTTTTAGCCGAGATTATGCATGGGTACTTACTAATGAACGTTTCTATATTGAGTCTATTTTTATTGGTCAGCTTAGTTTTATTAAGCGCATGTTCGGGCTCCACACAAATAAAAAGTGATTCGACAAGTGTGTCTGATTCCAAAGACACCATCTCTAAGTTTAACGCTTACACACAGGCGTTCAGCAAAGACACTGTCCTGACCCAAAATCATGCAACGGGCCATGTAGGCGACTATTTTTTCACGCATTGGAAAGATGGCGGTACTACAACTTTGAGCTTAAAGACCGACGGCCAATTTAGCGTTCAATGGACAAAAGGTGGATACAACTACGTCGGCGGACCTGGGTGGCACTATGGAGATAAAGAACGCATCATCGGTTATCGTTTTGATGAAGACAGTGGCGCGAATTATATTACCCTTTATGGCTGGGGCTATGATAAAGATATGCCCAAATCCGACCCTGCTCATTTAGTTGAATATTATATCCTGCAACGGTGGATAACAGACCCAACTAACAACGGTGATTCAGGCATAAACTTTGTGAGTAACGGCGTTGAATACGTGACTTACAGAACGATACGAGAGCAAAAGCCGTCTATCAACAGCACGTCTACTTTTTATCAGTATTGGAGTAAACCACTGACACAAAGAGAGTTGGGGCAAGAGTATGAAATTGTCTTTGCAGATCACGTAAAAGCTTGGGAGCAATCTGGTTGGATAATTCCGGATATGAATAATTTTGATGCCAGTGATGATCCAACCTATCAAGTAATGGCGGTTGAAGTATTCAATCCAGCCTACGACGGTGTGGGTGCTGGTCAAGTTTGGGATGCAAGTAAAAAATAAATACAGTTGACCTATAAGCTATGTTTTAATCGGTGCATTAAACGCGATTAATAACTGATAGGTCGTAATGGATTCCAAGAACAAAAAGCCAGCTACTGCGGTCATTCACGCGGGATTAAACTCCCCACAACAAGGTGCTCCTTTTACTGACGGCCCTTGCTTTGCCAGCACGTTTCACTTAAAAGGCGAAGCTGACAGTGCTGATTACCAATATGCGCGCTTTCACAATCCAACTTGGACAGCACTCGAAAAAGGTTTGTCTGAATTAGAAGGCGGTGAAACCGTTATTTTTCCCTCGGGCATGGCTGCGTGTGCTGCGATCTTAAGTAGTTTATTGGTGAGTGGGCAAACCATTGTCTTACCCGCGGATGGATATTACGCAACCAGAGCCTATGCCGAAGCGTTTCTTCAACCAAACGGTATCAATATTCAACTAGTAGCAACCACAAAGTTGTTAGATATTGATTATAGTGACGTAGATTTGGTTCTAATTGAGACGCCAAGTAATCCCTTGTTAGATGTGGTTGATATTAAACGCTTAGCGGATAAGGTTCATACATCGGGCGCCTTGTTAGCAATCGACAACACAACCGCTACGGTGCTAGGGCAACAGCCATTGTCGTTAGGTGCTGATATATCCATGTCGGCAGATACAAAAGCCCTCAATGGCCACAGTGATGTAGTGTTTGGTCATGTTTCTAGTGCTGATAAACAATTGATTGAGCGGATACGCTTGTGGCGTAAACTTGCAGGTAATATTCCTGGTCCAATGGAAACGTGGATGGTACACAGGGGGTTAGCCACACTTGATTTAAGGTTAGAGAGAATGTGTGCAAACGCCTCAAAAGTAGCTGCATTTCTCAATACCCATTCGAGTGTAAAGTCTGTGCGTTATCCTGGTTTAGAGTCAGACCCTTCACACCGTGTTGCGAGTGCTCAAATGCATCATTTTGGCTTTGTTGTCAGTTTCGATTTAGGTGAAGCTTCACTTGCGCAAACCTTTTTAAATAATGCCGCTTTGGTGTTTGAAGCCACTAGTTTTGGTGGCTTACACACGATGGCCGAACGCCGAGCACGCTGGGGTACTGATGATGTGTCACAGGGTTTGATTCGCTTAAGTGTGGGTTGTGAGCACGTTGACGATATTATTCATGATCTTGAATGTGCATTAAGTAAGATCGCAAAGTAAATTAGTGAGGGCAGTTTGAGTTATACTAAAGCCCAAACCAGCCGTAATTGACTATTAATCTATTAATTAGAAAAAGAATATGACCGACGTTTATCAAGATTTTCTGCCGCCCCAACATTTTGCTGATCTAAAGCGCTTGATGATGACCAATATGCTTCCTTGGTATTTTACTGATCGCGTGGTTTCTACCGAAAAGCATTTTATGTTTGGTCATACATTTATGGAAAACGGCCAAGTAGTTAACCCTAAATTCTTTGAGCCCGTTCGGGGCATGTTGTTGCCCATGCAAGACAAAGTTAAATTTATTGGCGTCAGTCGGATCCGAGCAGTCATGTACACTAATCAAGGGAAGGAAATCGTCCACCCAACACATGTAGATATCCCGCTAGACTCAGGTGTGTCCGATAAATTCCGTATTGCTGTTTTTCATTTAAACACCTGCAATGGAAAAACAGTGATTGGAGATGAGAGTATCGAATCAAAAGAGAACCAGTTAATCATCTTTAAAAATGTACCTCATTACGGAACAGTACAAACTGACTCCGATACACGAGTGGTATTGAACTTCGCGCTTAGAATTGAATAAGCAGCAAAATAATGAAGTCTCATGAAAGTTTTTTCGCGAGAGGAGTTTACCCATGTACTATAAAATCACACTGTACATTGCGATAAAAACAGTCATAATATTGCAAGTGTCGTCAAAATAATTCAGTTTTTAGTGTGTGAATGCTGAAATGACTTTATAAGTACATCAATACGTCTTCTTCTGATAGTCCACTTGTCTTTTAGCAATGGTTACGGAGTGATGGCGGGCATAGTCGCTCGGTTGCGCTTTGATGCTTGTTATTGGGTTATTCAGACAGTCGAGCAGATATCAATGGTAAAGGTAATATATGAAAATTGCGCTGTTAATGGAAAATAGCCAGGCGGCTAAAAACACGATCGTTTTAAACGAGCTAAAAGCGGTGGTTGAGCCCTTAGGTCACACCGTGTTAAATGTGGGGATGACGGATGAAAATGATCACCATCTTACGTATATACATTTGGGTATCCAAGCAAGCTTATTGTTAAACACTGGTGTGGTTGATTTCGTCGTTTCTGGATGCGGTACTGGGCAGGGAGCAATGATGTCCTTGAACGCGCACCCAGGCGTATTTTGTGGCTATTGTTTGGAACCGACAGATGCATTTTTGTTCAATCAAGTAAATAACGGTAATGCGATCGCGTTGGCATTTGCCAAAGGTTTTGGTTGGGGAGCAGAATTAAATATTCGTTATATGTTTGAGAAGGCATTTACAACGGGTGAGCGTGGCTTAGGTTATCCAAAAGAGCGAGCCGAACCTCAGCAGAAGAATGCAGGAATTTTGGTAGAAGTTAAGACCGCGCTGGCAAAACCGTCTTTGTTGTCAGGTTTACAGGCCTTAAATCAAGATTTGGTTAAGCAAGCTGTCAGTAGCGAACAATTCAAACAGGCCTTTTTTGACAACTGCAAACAGCCTGATTTAACTGATTATGTCAGGTCGCTCGTGGCCTGAGTTATATCAAGAATAATAAAGCTGCTGTCAGGGAAGAAGCAGTCCTTATTCATCGAATAAAATACAAATAGGTTCAGGGACATTGATTGTGCTTCCCGTTTTATATTGTAATAAACCTGACGACTGATCGATCGCAAACACCGATACTGTATTTGAGTGCTGTCCTGCTGCAAACAGCCATTTGCCGGACAAGTCCATGTTGATATTGCGGGGGAAGGCACCTCGAACGTGTTCATTCTCTCGTAATGATAATGCGCCTTTGTCGTCTAGACTGAACACACTAACTGAGTCGTGCCCACGGTTAGCCGAATAAACGAACTTACCATTGGGATGCACCAATATCTCTGAAGCTGAATTAAATGCTTCTTGTGATTTTGCTGTTTCCGATAAGGTAGGTGTGACCGACATTAGTTGAGCAGTGCCTTGTAAGGCATCATATTTAAAGGTTGAGATACTTAAGGAGAATTCGTTAAGCAGGAAAATATGCTCTCCATCCACCGAAAATCTCATGTGACGTGGACCACCTCCAGCGCTGGTAACAGCCTCACCATGATTAGTTAGTTGATACTCACTTTCATTCACTTTATATATAATGGCTGCATCAAGCCCAAGGTCTGGTACCACTGCGTACTTTCCATCGGGAGAAAATCCAACCCAGTGCGGGTGGGGGCTGTTCTGCCTATTTTTATAAACTTTGCTGCCACCTTGGTGCTCAATTAATTGAGTGCGCGTAACGATTTCCCCGTTTTCTCTCAGGGAAAATACCGCCACTGAACCACCGCCATATTGGGCAGTAATTAAAAATGTGCCAGAAGGATGCACTGCGATATGCGTTCCCGAGCCATCACCAATCTCTAAGCTGTTAACAAACTCAAGAGAGCCGTCTTGTGTTTTTTTATACGCCGCAACTACTGGAGTCTCATTGATTACTGCCACCGCATAGATAACATCGAGCTTGGGGTGTTTGGTTAGGAATCCGGGAGCATCAAGTTCGGCCACCCGTGTGGCCGCTGAAAGTTGGCCGGAGTCCTCGTCAAAAGACGCATGATAGATTCCATCACCTTGTTTGTTCCCAGTGCCAAAATAGACATCTTGATCAGCAAACGCATGCGTCATTGTTGCAAGAGTAATCGCGATGGCGGTCAATGAGGCGCAAATAGACTGACGGAATCGGTTTGGCGAAAAACGATATGGCATTTCCCTTCCTTTATTCATAAAAAAGCGAGTGACGTAATGCACTCGCTTAAACACTAACACATATAATGTTATAGGGTATTAGAGGCTTCCCTCGAGTGCAATCTTCAGGATGTTCGCTTCTATAAAATAGAAGTCACCATAAATGATAGGCGTGTCCAGTTCGCTTCCTTTGCCCATGTCACCAGTTGCTTCTGCGAGTACAAAACCATACTCAAAACTGTTAGGTCGGCCGTTTTTAGTCCTATCTGTTCGGTAGTTCGCAGTAAGCTCGGCCATAATACTGTCTGCTAGTTCAGCAAATTTCTGTTTATCTGTCATATTGTCAGTAAACAGTGCATAGCGATAAAGTGCTGCGGCATAGATGGCTGCGGCAGAAGTGTCACGCGGTATTTTTGTATGAGATTCTGGGTAGGGTTGAGTTCCACAAGGTAACAATTTATCTCCCTGCAGTATTACTTCACCATGTCGACCGACCTTACCTTCAAGCCGTGCCAATGATTCTTGAGACATCATAGATGCATTGAGAGTCATCGGGCGATATCCATGATAAGGCTTTAAATTCTGCTCAATATCTTTGTCACACAGTGCGAGAATACCTGAGAAAACTGCAGTATCGGTAGAAACATTCTCAGCATAATCGGTAGCGTTATCACGAGCCGCAAAAAAATCCCAGTAGGGTACTAAGCTATCTTCAAGTAAGTGTTCAATACTACCAAATAGTTTGTGAACATGTGCCTCAAAATCTGGGTAGTCCGCCAAGTCGATATTTGCATTTTTCATTGCTTCAACTACGGTCACGAAACCGTATAGCGACCAACCTTGCCCTCTCGCCCACGCGGAAATGTTGCCAACACCCTGCCAATTGCCGGGTTTAAATTCACCGTAATCGAACACATGGTAAGACAAAGGGAATTGCTGTGCCGTATCATTTTCATCATAAAAGTAATGATTCAAAGCTGTGTTTTTCGCATGATTGAACGCGATTTCGTGGTAACGCTCACTGTCGCTATCAAACAGATACTCTAAGTTCATCATATTGTCTACGATAACAGGGTAGGTCCATGGATTCGAGAGTGTATACCGATTAGCAACCGCTTCCCCATTTTCTATCGTGGTAATTCGCATGCGTGGTATCCAATCCCATGAGCGAATGACACCTTGTTCATCACCATATCGGTTAGCAAGAGTTGCACGCCCTGTTTCTAATGCCTGCTGGTATCTAACGCGAAGCTCATCGCTTAAAGCATCATAAGACAGTGCTTCGCCAAAAGAATCATATAGAATGAAACCTAAATCATGAGTTGTCCCGCGCGTTGCTTCTGAGTAAAGTGTCGCTTGGTAGTATTGCGCCGTTTGATAAAGCTTTGCTTCTTCTTCTGCGGAGAAGTTTATTTGTGATTTCGCAGACAATAACTTCCAAAGCGCGCCAGGGAAGAAGCCATTCGTCCATTTTTTAGGCTGCTCCATAAATATGCCGTCATGTTCCTGTGAACGAGGCACACAAATCATCTCAGTAGCATCAGCACACGAAGAGCTTTGTGTTAGGTTTTCACCTTTTTCAACATGACTGATCATTTTCAAATACTGTTGCTTTGCAAACGCTAGGTTCTCTGTTGCTTGTGACGTACTAAAAACTGCTGATGCAACCATCGCAGACTCATCGGAAGAAATAGTACGAGCTTTACCAATGTCGTCGTTTTGTTTGTTACACCCTGACACCACAAGCAAGCCTGCAATGATACTACTCAAATAGCGTTTTTTAATCATTTTGCGTCCCAGTATCTTTAAATTCAAACCTTGCTACTAACAAGGTTTCACAATCCATCATAGTAAAGAGGCAGATGGCCTTACCAATTTATTATGTCTGTGAATTACTATTTGTCAACGATATTGAGAACAATTATCTGAAAATACCCCTCTCCATTTATGATATATTGCAAACGTTGGTTGTAACCAGTCGCCAAACTTACTTACAACCAACACGAGGCGTGCACCGAGGTAATACTTCGGTGTATGCTTTACTTAATTATCGGATCTTGATTGACGTCAATTACCTCTAGACCAGCAGCATATGTTTTTTGTGCAATCTCTGGCGCTTCAAGTTCAAAATTGAGCATCACTTCTACATCTTCTACTTTTCTAGATCCTTGCTGATATTTCCACTGAGAGACCGCTTCTTTTGCGCTCGTTTCAAAGGTCCATCTAGGTTCAGCTTTAACTATCTTGACATCACTTACTGAACCGTCGGTTTCGATATCGAAGCTTAAGTGAACCCAACCATTCACATTATCCTTAGCTGCTTGCTCGGGATAAATTGGGTCGACTCGATAGATTGGCGCACCAAGCTTTTCTCCTGTTTTTGCTTGGTCTTTTGCCAATGCAAAATGACTTGCACCCAAAAACGCTGAGCCAAGCAATAGTGCAATAAGAGCAGGATAAGTTCGTTGAGGCTTGTGTGTGACAAGGCTCGAAATTCGATTTTTAATATTCATTTTTTCACCATAATAAAGTTGTGTAAAAGAAGTTGTATCAGCAGTGCTTGATACATTGATCATGGCAAGTGCGTATTGTTGGCGGCTTGCCATTGATTTTTTGGCAAGCACTTTTGCATCACAAGACAACTCTTGTTGTTGACGGAAGTGTTTATATGCAAACCAAAAAATAGGGTTGAACCAAAAGCACGCTAAAACGATTAGGGCTAGCAAATTCCAAAAGGTATCACCTTGTCGCCAGTGGCTCAGTTCGTGTGCAATGATTAGGTCTTGTTGTTTTTTGTCAAAGCGTTCACAAAAGTTATTAGGCACAACTATTTGCGGTCGAAAAACTCCCAAAATCTGAGGACCAATGTTATCCATAGCTGAAAAAATCGGTATATCTGACTTTAAATGATTAAGGGGCTGTCTCTTTAGCGTTGATATGTGTCGATAGTGGCAGAGTAAAATCATTGCCATCAATCCGATTGCAACCGTCAACCACACGCCTACAATCATCACTTGTTGGTTTAGGTTGATAGAATAAGAGAGTTGCTGAATAGCATCGTTGGCGAGGATCAGATAACTAGTCTGTAGTGCCTGTTGCTCAATAGGATTGAACACTTGGAGCAAACCTAACATAAGACTGAAAGGTATCATGAGCCAAAGCTTATAAGTGTTTTGCGCACCTAGCCTTTGATTAAGCAGACGATGACTTAACATTAGCACGCTAATGAAAACTGATAACAGTAAAGTTTGGATTAAAAGCCACTCAATCATCATTTTTCTCCCAACTTTGAATCAGCGTTTTTAGCGCCTCAACATCATCTTTATCCAATGTGTTTTCTTGAGCAAAAGAAGCTACCAGGCTAGAGACTTTTCCTTGGAATATATTACTGACAAAGTCTTTTGATTCACTTTTTTGATAATCAGTTTTTGATATGTTTGAAAAATATAAGTACTGACGACCATTGCGTTCATATGATAATACCTGCTTTTTCAACAATCGGTTAAGCAGTGTTTTGACTGTTTTTTCATGCCAGTCTTCGTCTTGGTTGAGGTAGCTAATGACCTCATCTGAGGAGCAAGGCTCGCATGCCCATATCGCTTGCATGACTGATAGTTCTGTTTTGCTTATTTTCATTTTAATACTTGGATTACATATGTAATACTTTATAGATTACACTTGTAATTCAATAATGCAAGTTAAAAGTTAGGTGATAATGTTGCAGCGGTTTAGAAAGTGCCTCAAGACGTGTGACCTCCTGCCATCTAAGCAATGATATGACAGGAGGTTCTGCAAGATAGTAGGAGGACATATGCTTTGCAGCGATGTCACTTGTATTTTACTGCCCGGTTGGTAAGTACCGATCAACCCTCTCAAGGAAAGGCAAAGGCGCTTCAATTAGCGTTTCTTCTCTTGGCATTTCGGCTGACCATTGCCAATACAAAGCTCGGAGTTCATCTGCTTTTCCTGGATTTTCACTTATTAGGTTGACACTTTCTGGTTCTGATTTAGTCATATCAAACAGATATTCTCTTTCTAAACCTATCTGCATGTACTTCCAGTCGCCTTGACGCACTGCTCGTTGGAAATAGAACCGCCAAAAAAGGGCTCTATCGTCAAAATCAGCACTATTGTTGTCAGTCACCAGTGGTAACAAATCAACACCATCTAGGTCTTGTAACTCTTCAACTTCAGCTACTTTTAGCGCTGTATAAGCAGCATCTAACGAAGAAACAGGGGTATCGATGACTTGGTTAGACTCAACCATGTTTGGCCATTGAACAATAAATGGAACTCTTAGTGCACCTTCGGTTAACATGCCTTTTTCACCCGTGAAAGGTGTATTAAGCGAACCGTTCCACGCCTCATTCCTATTTGCTATCGGGGCATCCGTCATATCATCTCCTAGCGGAGCACCATTGTCGCTGATAAACATGATAAGCGTGTTGTCTAGTATGTTATAGGTTTTCAATTGGTCTATTATTTTACCCACTCCATCATCTAGTGCAGACATCATTGCTAAAGCATAACGTCGCCTTTCTGGCATGTCTTCTGGAAAGCGATCGAGATACTCTTGAGGTGCCTCTAGCGGAACATGCGGAGCATAATGAGCGACATATGCGAAAAAGGGCCTCTGCCAATTTTTATCAATAAATGACATCGTGGCCTCAGTGGTTAAGTCGACTCGAAAGGTATTATTACTGTATCTTTCTACTTCCGTTTTTCGACCTAAGAGATCGACATTGCGCCAATATGAACCAGTGTAACCAACAAACATATCGTCAAAGCCACGCTCATGGGGAAAGTAGGAGAGTTGCACATCCAGTGGTACCTTACCTGCTACAAAAGGTTGTATTTCTGGGTAGTTCTCTTGGCCCCATTCTTTAGAAGTGTTCATTATCTCAAGATGCCACTTTCCAAAGGCCCCCGTATTATAACCTGCTGCTTTAAACCTTTCGGCAATGGTTTGCTGTTCAATACTCATTGGAATATGACTGTTTTCATCTAGTTTGAAGCGCTGTTGATATCGTCCCGCCAACAAGCCTGCTCTTGAAGGGGAGCATTGAGGTGCGGTGATATAACCGTTTGTAAACTGAACACCATTTTGGGCTAGGCTATCAATATTAGGCGTCTTAACATCGTCTAATACATTTTGTATGCCTAAATCTGCGAAACCTTGGTCATCGGTAAAAAAGATTAAAATATTGGGTTTGCTTGCAGGTGCACTGCGCGCTGCCGTTGCGGGGATGTTTATTTTTCCAGAGTTAAATAGAAACTGTCGACTAGAGCCAAATGAATCTTCGGCCAATACATGAACGGGTCGCCCAGCGAATTCGTCAACAACACTTTGTTCAATGGGTATTCGAAATCTATGTTTGGTGCTCGAAGTATCACAAGCTTGACTAACGGATGGCTCAGATGTGGTGCTAGTTTCATGATTGAAGCTTAGCAGCTTGACTTCACCACTACTGTTTTGTGTAAACGCCGTCAAGCGCACCGGAACTTCAATTTCCGGTTGGCATGCCCAACCCATCAAAAAATACTTTGAGTTTGCCTGTCCAATACCATCAACAATACCTTTGACTGATGTCTCTGGAAGAACTGGATATACTGGGTTAGTACCATTGGTTAATACGCGCTGCTTGCTGCCGATAAATGCGCGAGCAACGATAGGCTTGCCGGAATGTAGGTATATCGTTTCTGGTGAAATATCAAACTTAAACCTATGATAGCCTTCAGAACCGCAAGCATCTCTTACCGCTTGTTCATTATCTCTGTTTGCTTTAATTGTCTGGATCAGGTTGTTTGGGCTTAAGTCATTTCCTGCATACAAACTGACCTCTATAGACTCAGAATTCCCAATTTGGCATGCCCATCCAGCCACAGAGAAATTATTTATATCACCACGGGGAGTTTGAAGAAACCCTCGTACTTCTTGCGAATAAGCATCAAAAGATATGGTGATACTGATGAGAAATAAAGTGACAAATATAGATTTGAGTCGAGCTACCATGCGTCAATAAATCCTAGAGTAAGTTATATAGTACGCGTAGCATTATTTCAGAATCAAATCGAAATGCATAGCCTGAATGCCTAAGTATTAATACTCTATGTTTTGTCAATTTGTGGAAGGAGTTTACAAGGGGAGAAGGTAGTGAAAAAAGTAAAAGAAACAATGGCTTTAAAGCCATCGTTTCTTACAGATTACAGTTTTAATTTCTTTACCATCCACACTGGCGATCAGCATTCTGCTCATCTAACCAAGCTTTTAATGGCGCAAAATAAGCGGCGATTGCAGAGCCATCCATGTCAGGACTACCCGTCATCTTTTCTAGTGCTTCTTGCCAAGTGCGGCTTTTGCCCATTTCAAGCATATCATTTAATGCTTTACCTGCTTCTTTGCTACCCACGATTGAGCATCTATGCAGTGCTTCTTCGCTGCCTGCAATTTCACATAATGACTGGTGGAATTGGAACTGAAGCACGTGTGCTAAGAAATAGCGTGTGTAAGGTACATTGGCTGGCACGTGATATTTTGCGCCCGGATCGAATGCGTCTGCTGGTCTATCGATAGGTGCCATTACACCTTGATATTTTTCGCGTAATTCCCACCATAAATCATTGTACTTTTCAGGAGGGACATTGCCTTCGAGTACTTGCCAGCGCCATTGGTCAACTAACAAGCCAAATGGGATAAACGCGATTTTATCTAATGCAACTTTAAGCAACATACCGATATCGTTTGACTCATCAGGGATTTCATCAATCAAACCGACCTGTTGAAGATAAGTAGGGGTAATCGATAGTGCAATCGTGTCGCCTATTGCTTCGTGGAAACCATCATTGGCTGATCCGCGATAAAGCATTGCTTGGTCTTTATATGCGCGTTGATAATAATTGTGACCCAGTTCGTGATGCACAACATTAAACTCTTCACCTGTGATTTGGATGCACATCTTGATGCGAAGATCTTCTTTGTCATCTAAGTTCCACGCAGAAGCATGACACTGCGCGTCACGTCCTTCTGGTTTTTGGAACATTGAACGCTCCCAAAACGTTTCAGGCAAGGGCTCAAAACCTAAAGAAGAGAAGAAATCTTCAGCTTTTTGTACCATTTTGATTTCGTCATAACCTTGCTCAACTAGTGCTTTAGTGACGTCGGGTACATTCATCTCTTGCTCAGGTTTGACGATGTCATAGACATTGCCCCACGTTTGCGCCCACATATTGCCCAGCAAGTGGGCGGGAATAGGTTTGTCTAGCGGGACGATATCTTCGCCATAGTGTTCAGATAGTTCCGCTCTAACATGGCATTGTAATGATTCGTAGAAAGGTTTGACATGACCCCATAAACGGTCCAATTCCTTTGGAAAGTCATCAGCAGGCATATCATAAGATGAGCGCCACAATTCTGATGTGTTTTTAAAACCCAGTTCTTGAGCACCCTCATTCGCTAAGCCAATTTGCTCTGCAAACAAACCGCGCATAGGCACCGAGACTTCTCTCCATCCCTTCCAGTATTCAAGTAGTAAATCGGCATCGCGGCTGGTCGACATTTGGCTGCTCATTTCAACCAATGACAAACAGTCATCTTCGCTGCGGCAGTATTTACCTGTGCCATACATAGCTGACATTTCAGAACTGATTTGAGCTAGCTTGGCTGACTTTTCGGGATCGGCTGGTGGTGCCATGACTAATGAGGTCTTGAGTAACTCAAGTTGCCTGCGCGTGTCTGCATCCACTTCAACATCATTAAATTTGGCTGCTTCTACTGCATATTTTGCAACCAATGCAGAGATCTGCTCTCGAAAGTATGTACTTACCTGTGCGTTGTCGTAGTTGATGTGAGTCGCGTATGCCCATGCTGCGTGAGCGGCAGGTTTGCTAAGCTTTCCGACTTCGCTTTCCATTTCTGCTAAAAAGTCTTTCGCATCTTGTGCGGTGTATGTTGGTTCGCCGACTTCTACATCGATGTCGGCGCTACATGCTGTGCAGCCTGCAACAATAGCAGCTGCTATTAGAGTGTGTTTGATCAATTTCATTGAATTACCTGTCGTTATAATTTTATGGCACCGTTATCAGCTTTTACCGAGCCTGATTTATGATAGTCCACTTGCAATACTACATCTTGATTATCCATTCGGATATCACATTTGTAGATGCTAAAATTAAGTTTACTGGTAAGTCGAATCAAAGTAACGCCATTATCATAACTAATCGCATAATGAGATAATTCGGCTGTGTTTAACTGCCTGATAATATCGTTGCGTTCGTTTCCGGGTTTGAAATTTTGGCAAAGGTAATAAACTTCCTTATACGCCGCATCCCAATAAATAAATGCTGGAATAGCGATAGCAACTGCACTCACCGTGGCGATGATCTTTGTTTTTACCGAACGCTTTTTCATTAAAGAACTTTCCCGTTTCGAATTGGGTATAAAATTACCATTTAGGGTTTAACTGTATTGCTACGATATAAGTAGAGATGTGTTAATTCAATTTCGCATGGCGCGATATTTGTAAAGAGATATGAATGTACTTAAACATTAAAGCAATCAGTGTGAGTAAAAACCAATACAGATGGTTTGAGTTGCTCATGCTTTTTGGGTGCGTTCCACTCGTCTTATATCAATTTAGGCATACGCTTGAAGTTGCCCTGTTACCTCTGCTGTTCTTTGCATCTGTTCTGTGTATTTCGATATTACTTAAAGACCATACCTTTAAACGCTTTCGCTTGTGGAATAAACAAGGTATTCGCACTTGGATTGGCTCTGTCTTTGCTTTGTTCTCAGGGCTTATCTTTGTCACTACCTTGTTTTTCTATCTGTATCAGCCTGATTATCTTTTTTACATGCCAGTGACAGAGACCTCGACATGGTTAATTATCCTTGTGGTTTATCCTTTATTTTCTGCGCTGCCGCAAGAAATCATATTCAGAACGTTTATGTTCCATCGCTACAAAACGATACTGCCCAATAAAGATCATAGAATATGGTTGAGTAGCCTTGCATTTGGTTATGCCCATATCGTTTACGACAATTGGTTAGCGGTTATATTATCGTGTATTGCTGGCTATGTGTTTTGCAAAACCTATGCACAGTCCCGCTCGACTATATTAGTTACCATAGAGCATAGTCTTTGGGGGCTGTGGATATTCACGCTTGGTCTGGGTGTTTATTTTGATTCTGCTTATATTCAGTAAATTGCCTCGGATTAGACTTATTTGAATTGAAAAATAGTAATGGTAAACGTTAGATATTTGTGAAACGCTAACCGTTCAAAAATACACAATTAAAATCCAAAATCATGAAGGGAAGCACATGAACAAAATCGGATATGGAATTTCAATATTGCTAATCGCAAAAATATCATTTTGGACAGGTGTTTATTATGCCAATCAGCAAAATGAAACACTTGCAAATGTGGGTGTTAACAACGAGCTCGCTGTCAATAATCAATCCATAGAATCTAAACCAATAGTAATGTCTACAAGTTCAGAGTCAGCGCAAGTAAACGCTACGGATGAAATAGCTCAGAAAGACGAGGCTGAAAATCTGGAGTTAGTTGCCCTAAAACAACAACTTGCAAGAACCGATCAAGTGTTTAAACAAATTAGCTCCGACATAGCCAAATATCAATTCAAATATGAACAAGCAAAAGCGATGCTAAAGGCTGCTGGAATCGAAGTGCCTGATGAAGAACCAATATCCCAAGAAGCGCTTGCTGAGTTGCCTGTCCCGTTTGATTCGGTCCTTACTCATGCGTCACCAAATGTCAAAAATGCGTTTAATGAACTTCATGAACAAGAACAAGACTTCGATTGGGCAATTCAATTTGAAACGCGTGTGTCTGACTTTTTTGCGGTACATGAAAACAGTCCCTTGGTTACGCTAAGTAAAATCACATGTAAAACGAATAAATGCGAACTTTATGGTTTTCAAGATGACCCAGCCGCGCTTCAAAAGATTATGTAGGACCTAAACAAAGAAGCTTGGTTTATGGCAGTAAACACAAACAGTATGACAGGGGACAGCTTTCCCAATCCTGAGCTGACAAGTCCGAATAACCCTGATTCTGATGATGTTGAAAAACCTCGTGCTTACTTTTATATCTTAGTTTCAATTTTGAGGGCGGAATAGAAAAATTTTTGGATTAGCAATCACTTTATCTGGAACTTTCAAAGATAGAACTGAACCAATATTGACAGTCTTTTGTGTGTGTATTTCAGACCTTCAGGCGGTTAATACGGAAATGACCGCAAATCGTGCAAAGCGGTCGCTCACGAATAAAGAACTATTCTGAAAATTTTGTAAAAATAAAGGAGAGCGCTTGAGACAAGGGGGCATCTCAGGATATTTTTATTAAGAGAGGCTTTTTAATAATTTGTAGTTTCGATTTGTAGAAGAACCCCACTATTTTTATTTATTCAAATGCTCTCTTTTCAAAGACCTAAACTCTGCAATTTGGATGACTGGTTTATATCTAAAATGAACTCACTACCTAATGGCTCTCTTGACTAAACCGGCTAAACTGTCGGCTTATGTCTTACTGGAAATTTTCCCTCGCGACTTCGCCATGAACAAATATTGATCCTTTTTCCTTCATTCTGCCGTTAACTATAAATCAGGTTCTTCTACTATGGACACGCATGAAACTCTTCACAAGCTATATTCAAGGAATATCTCCAATTTCGCTACTTGTTCAAGGTTATCTCTTTTACATGATAACCGGCGCTATTTTGCTCTCCTTACCTATTGCTCAAAGTGTCAATGTGTCAGGTATCGACGCTTTATTTATTTCAGCATCTGCAGTATCAACAACAGGCCTTGTGACAATAGACCTTGGGACGAGTTTTACTTTTTGGGGAGAGTTAATAGTACTGGTATTAATTCAAATTGGTGGTATTGGCTATATGACCTTTGGCTCATTTATCTTACTATCCTTAAAACACCGAGCACTGAATACTACTTTAAGGATCAGTAAAAAAGCGTTTTTACTCCCCAAAGGCTTTAAAGTCAGCAAATTTATAAAAAAAGTCGTTATTTTTACAATGACTGCCGAAATAATTGGGGCGATTTTCTTATACGCTTTATTTGCAAGAGCTGGTGAAGAAAATGCCTTGTGGTTTGCTATATTTCACAGCGTCAGCGCATTTTGTACTGCCGGCTTTAGCTTGATGTCAACAAGTTTTGAAGCCTATAGCAGTGATGTTGCTATCAATCTTGTGATAGCTTCACTTTCGCTCATCGGCGCCATAGGGTTTATTGTCTTGGTCGATTTATGGGATCTAATTCGTGGCAAACACAAATATCTACACTTTACATCAAAAGTTATTTTAAAGGTCACACTCGGATTTGTTGTTTTTGGAACAGCATTCGTCGCTTTGGCGGAGCCTTTGCTGCAGACGATGACAGTAGAGGACAAATGGTTGGCAGCATTTTTCCAAGTAATGACAGCAACAACCACCGTAGGATTTAACACAGTTCCTATCGGCTCTCTCACCCCGGCTGTTATTTTCTTTTTATATTTTTTAATGCTTTTTGGGGCATCTCCGTCAGGTACTGGCGGCGGATTGAAATCTACTACATTTGCTGCACTTGCAGGACTAGTCAAAAGCACCCTAAAAGGAAGAGATAAAATTCGTTTAAATAAACGAGTTTTATCTCTTGAAAAATTACAAATCGCGGCAAGTAGCTTTGTCTATTATTTTTTTATTTTACTTGTGGCGGTCGTTCTACTTCTACTACTCGAAAACGCGCCAATGCCGATCGTTCTGTTTGAAGTATTTTCTGCACTAGGCACTGTCGGGTTGAGCATGGGATTGACAGGTGAACTCAGTGAATTCGGGAAATTAATTATCATTATCTTAATGTTTATGGGACGAGTTGGTATTTTGACCTTTGGGATCGTAATATCAACGCATGACGAAACGCGCTTAGAAGAATCAGATAATGACTTAGTTATTTAAGTAAACTCTTACTTACTTCCAAAGACAGTCTTTCTCAAAGTGATACGATAAGCTTTATCAGACATACAAGGCAATTTTATTACCTTGGTTCTATCTTCGCTTGCCCTCATTCTTGCTTGATCGAGTGTAGCCCGTACATGTGTATCAAGATTTAGCTCTATATCTGCCTGCTGCACTCTGCAAAGACTGAGACAATATTTTTAACAACCTATCTTTGCCTACTTGTCGATGAGAAATTAATTTTACTTGTCGCGCAAAGCGAGTGTTATCGATAGGGACTATATTTATATCGTTTGAGAAAACTTCTAAGCCTTTCCAAATTGGAGTAAGTGATACGCCCATTTTATTTTTTACCATCATTGCAATAGCTTCTAATCCGTCAAGTTCACATAACGTCCTAACGGTAATACTATTCTCCAACAAAAACGAATCTGCAATAGCGCCTCCCCATGCCAAACTGTCATACTTAATATACGGCAGTTGAATAAGAGACTCAGTTATATCTAAGCTATTTGTTTTATGGCCGATAAATCCCAACCATTCGGTGTATAAGGGTTCTATCTTTAGGTATTTGGGGCACTCAAAAGGAGGATCTACTACAATAATAGCATCAAGTACTTTGTCCAATAGTTCATTATAAAGACTCGATGATGTCCCCGGCTGAATCTTAATATTCATATTAGGAGCCATGGTTGAGAGCTCATCAATAACGCTTGGTAAAATTCCAGTCAATGCTGTTGATATAGCCCCTACTCGAAGAGTACCCGACATCCCTGACTCATCTAAATCACTTTTTAAAGCTAGAGATTCGTCAACTAGATGGGTTAGCCTTGGAACAATCCGTAAACATGCTTCGGTGGGTTTAGCTGAATGCCCTTCGCGATTTAGCAATACATAACCCAATTGATTTTCTAAAGACTTAACACGTTGGCTGACTGCAGCGGGAGTAAGCATTTGCCTTCTTGCGGCTGACGCGATTGAACCGGTTCTAATAACCTCAAGTAGGCTAGAGATAAACCTTATATCCATAACAATTTCTTACGATGAGAGAAATGATTTTATATTATTTCTTATTGATACGGATTGCTAACATTTACTTATAGATTAGGAATAACGGAGATGTGTTGTGGATCTATGTGTTTTTCATTTGGCGATAAACGTAACTGACCTATCCCTAGCAAGAGAATTTTATGGCGAATTAATCGGAGCTGAAGAGGGGAGAAGTACAGAAAACTGGGTGGACTTTAACTTCTTTGGTCATCAGCTGTCACTGCATTTAGGCACGCCCTTAGTAAGCGAACTAACTGGCAATGTCGACGATACTTTAGTTCCGATGCCTCATTTTGGGCTGGTGTTGCCTTTACCAGCGTGGAAAAGTATTGCAAGTCGGCTAACTGATGAAAAAGTTGACTTTATTCTTCCGCCTTCAGTCAGGTATAAGGGTAAAAAAAGCGAGCAATATACATTGTTTTTACTTGATCCTTTCGGGAATCCGCTAGAGCTAAAGAGTTTTAAAGATATGAATCGGTTGTTTGCATCATGAGTAAAATTGTTTTTATTGACACCCTACCAAACACAACACGATTAAAATGGCTTCAATTACTCAGAGAAGCCTTAGGTAACGAAATCCTATTACTACCTGAGGAAATTGATGATGAAGATGTATACAAAATAGACCTTGCTATTGTTGCAAATCCACGTCCCCGAGATTTACTTCGCTATCCTAGCCTGAAAATAGTGCATAGTGTTTGGGCGGGAGTCGACAAGTTAGTCAGTGCACTCAAAAGTGAAGAACTTAGCGGGCTTAAAATTGAACTTGTTCGTCTTGTTGATCCTAAATTGTCGGTTTCCATGGCGGAGTCCGTCTTAGCGTGGACCCTATATTTACAGCGACATATGCCAGAATATGCTCATCAACAAGCCACCAAAAATTGGCGCCAGCTCCCTCATATTAACTCAGAGCAAGTACGCGTGAGTTTATTAGGCGCAGGTGAAATGGCGCTGAGATCTCTTGAATTGCTGAAAAAATTAGATTACCGATTAAGTTGCTGGTCCCGCAAACCTAAACAACTTGAAGGTGTTAACCATTTCTGCGGTATTAATGGATTAAAAACGATGTTGGCTCAGACTGATATTTTGATTAGTCTTTTACCACTTACATCGCGAACATATCAACTTTTAGACAAAAAGACATTGGCTTGGTTACCTGCGGGTGCAAAATTAATGAATTTTTCTCGAGGAGCTATAATTAATACCACTGATTTGCTTAGGCTCATTGATAGTGGGCATATCGCGCACGCAGTTTTAGATGTTTTCGACCAAGAGCCGTTACCAAAGAGTTCAGAATTGTGGACAAATGAAAAAGTAACAGTATTACCTCATATTTCCGCCCCCACTAATAAAGAAACCGCTGTTAGAATAGTTGCAGATTCAATCATCGCGTACCGAACCAAGGGAGTTCTGCCCAAATGTTTAGATTTGAATTTGGAATATTGAACCGTACATAGGATTCAATCTGCCTCGGGTATATCTTTTTTTGACATATACGACTGCAAGCCGTATTCATACATAGCTCCCGAGTGCCCTTTTTCAGCAAGCTGCTTAAATAATTTTTCAGCGTCCAAATTTTGAAGTTCGCTGTCAAAGTTCTTTTAGTGATTTTTATTGATTGATTTATAGATATTAATTTTATTTAAAAACAATTAATTAGCTTGTTTATATGTAAATAGTATTTCATATGTGATTAAAAATGAAAAAAAAGATCAATTATGAGTGAATATGTAAATAGTTTGTAATAAAGTAGTAACGGCGCTGATCATGCAGTACGAGATTTTTTGTGTTGTTTCAGCACTGAACCATTTTTAAACATAACTATAAAAGAGCATTAAAACTTATGACTGCCCAAAAATCTAAGTACTTTAATCGCATCATGACAATGAATACGCTGTTATTTTCATTATTAACAGTAGGCTTTTCACAAGCCTACGCCGATGTCGTGCTTGAAAAACAAGTCAAGATAACTGATGACGGACTTCATTTTGATGGTAAAGACCTGAATCACGGAAATATTGACAGTGCTGATCCAGGCGAAAAATATGATTTCTTTTTTGGACCGAATATCTCGGCTCATGGTGATGCTGTAAAAACATACAAGCATTATGTTTTTATGACTTGGTATAAAGGAGGTAAGTCAGAAAGGAATGTCATGTTGTCACGCTACAATACGCAGACTCAGACAATTGCTACGATTGAGTTTCCTCATCGTCATACAGGTTTTAGAGGTAATCCATTAATTGGAGAGTCACACAATACTATTGGGCTTGCGGTTAGTCCAAATAATGGCACCATTCACATGGTCTATGATCTGCATGCTTATGATGACAATAATCACGATGGCAAATTTAAAGACGACTTTTTTCGATATTCTTTTAGTGTTGAGAATGCCGCGGATCTTCCAGACGACCAATTCACCCTCGACAAATTTGTAAAAGACACAAGCAGTATTAGTCAAGGTCCTGATGATTATAAGCACATCAGTATGACGGGTGATATAGCTGATAAGAGTAACTTTGCGCGACTTACTTATCCCAAGTTTTTTACTACAACTGACGGAACACTATTGTTGTACATGCGCCTGGGTGGCAACAACAATGGAGCTTATGTATTCAATCGTTATGACGAAGAGACGCAGACATGGTCAAAATTTACTAAGTTTAATGAAAATAACCAAAAAAACTTTGGTAACCCATATAACTGGGGCCTTTATGGGAACATGAAATATGTAAATGGTAAATTACGTGTTGGCTTTCAGCAACGCAGTAGCGACAACAATGATAGATACCAATATCAAAACGGTGTTTATTATGCCTACTCTGATCACCCAGAGGGGTTTGGTGATTGGAAAAATCATAAAGATGACGAAATCACATATCCACTCGTCAATTCTGATGAGATAAAAGTGTTGGAGCCCGGTGATTATATTTCTCATCAAGAGGCTAACTCGGTCTATATAGTCGGTAGTTTTGACTGGACGGTGACTAAAAAAGGTGATGTTCACTTTATTAGCAAAGTACGTTCGACTAATCGCAGCCGCCCTGATTATGAAGAGGAGTATTTGCATTCCTATAAACCTGCAGGGGCGGATGAGTTCATTACTACCACCGACTTTACCGGTGCAAGCCAAATCTATACAGCTGGAGACAATATATACATTGTTGGTCTTAAAAATGGACGTCCATATGTAGAGAGAGCCAAAGGCGGTACAAATGATTTTGTTCGCGTTTATGAGGCAACATCAGGCCCTGTGTTTGATCACGGTACTTTGTATATAAAAGATGGAAAAGTCTATTACTACCTAATGGAAAAAACATCCGGAAATGCAATGCCGCTTTATTTACAAATCATTGATTTAGATTTGGAAAGTGAAGCTAACGCGCCTCAAGTAGCGTTTCCTTCAACTTCGTTAACAGTGGAGCAGGGATATGAACAGCTATCTCTTGGTATCGATGCAACAAGCTCTATTGAAGGCAGAACTATAGAATCCGTCACCCTTTACTTAAACGATGAGCTAGTAAGAACAGATACAACCGTGCCTTATCTTTTTGGTCATGCTTCTAAACCTCACGAGACAGGGGCGATGGGCTGGAAAGATGAGCATGAACCCAACCCAAATCCATTAGGTCCAGGCGAGCATATTTTTAAAGCCGTTGCGGTAGATAGTGAGGGTGATACGGGGCTAGCAACGATGCGTTTAACGGTGCAGTCAAATGCGCCAATGGTTTCGTTTCCAACACAGTTAATTGAAGTTGATGAAGGATATGAAAAATTAAGTGTTTCGGTTGACGCCTCTAGCTCAGTCGAGGGAAGAACTATTGAATCGGTCACACTTTTTATTAATGGCGAAGAGGTAAGAACTGATACAACTATCCCATATTTATGGGGCCATGGTTCAAAACCGCACGAAACTGGCGCAATGGGGTGGCGTGAGGATCATGCTCCAAACCCAAATCCATTTTTAGCTGGCGAATATGTATTTACTGCCATAGCGACTGATAGTCAAGGCGAACAAAGCGAAACAAGCATGACCCTTATTGTAAATGGAGAAGCAACACCGCCTATTGTTACTTGGCCAAATGAAGTCGTAACGGTTACCGAAGGTTATAAGCGTCTTGGCATAACGATAGAAGCAGAAGCTTCTTCTGAAAATGCGACTATCGAATCTGTCACTCTATATAGAAATGATGAGTTAGTTCGTGTTGATACAAAGTACAAGTGGAACTTTGGTCACTCTTTTGCTCCTTATGAATTTGGTGCGATGGGTTGGTTAGAAACTCATGAACCGAACCCTTCACCACTGCTTGCAGGCACTCACACCTTTAAGGTCGTTGCTAAAGATAGCACGGGCCTTGAGGGAGAAGCTTTTATGACTCTGATTGTGTTGCCGCCTGCTGGTCCTTCAATTAGCTTTGATGAGCCAGATATTGAGCTAATGACAGGTTATGAATCCTTATCTGTATCAACCTATGTGGCTACTGTTAACGAAAGTGTAGACATTATCAGTGTTGCTTTATTTATTGATGATGTCTTAGTACGGGAAAACCTAGAGGCTCCTTACGTATGGGGAGATGCAAATCATCCTAACGAATTATTGTCTCTTGAAGTTGGTAGTTATGAATTCAAAGCGATTGCAAGAGATACCAATGACCAAGTGAGCGAGGTAAGTTTACTAGTAAGTATTACCTTATTTGGTGACTTTGATGGAGACAACGATGTCGATCGCACTGATGTTAGAGCTTTTTCATCGGCAATTCGAAGCGGTGAAGCCTTAGATCAGCGCTATGATTTTAATGAAGATGGCGTCGTCGATAGAAGTGATACGCGTGGTTTAACTAAAATATGTTCACGTCCGCGTTGTGCATCATAAGTAAAGGAAAAATAGAAAATGAAAATTAAAATGATGGCTATGATGTTTGCGCTTTTGTCGGTCTTTACTGCTCGAGCGGAGCTTATTAGTTTTGAACCCGACCAGAGCACCTATAATACGGGCAGCTTAATCACCGTTGACGTCTTTATTAATGATGCAAATCCTGATATCGATTTTATTTCCTTTGAATATATTTTTGCAGAACCTTTGTTTAGTTTTGATAGTTTCTTGTTTGAGACAATCATAGAAGACTCATTTGATCAGATTGATTACTTTGATGCATACATTGAAAATGATGTTTTTATTATTGAGCTAGGTTTTTTATTAGATTGGAGTAAAGTACTGGGTACCTCTTTTAAAATAGGGCAAGCGTTTTTTGTTGCTGAACAAGATGATGTGAGCTTTTCATTAACGGAAGATGTGTCTATTGTTGAAGATAGCGATGGGAATCCTATCCAAGCAACAATTGTGACTAATGTGTCATCTCCATCCACAGCTTTTTTATTTGCTGCTATGCTATTTGTGATCACATTGACTCGTCGTTTCGCATTTAGATAGCAAAGCGCTGGGCTTGAACAAAACCAAGACTCGCTCACCATATGAGCGAGTTTTTTGCTGTTGGGAGAAGGTTTTAGCTCTTTTGCTAACTCTTGAGCTTTTACTTCGCCTTGCGAAGACGAATAAGGGCAACCAAACCTAGCGAGAATAGCGCAATTGATGTCGGCGCTGAAATTTCAGCTGTGTTTCGAACAAGCAAGGTACTCATATCTGCATTACCAAAACTTAGGAAACCGGAAGCAATGATTCGACCATCTAACGTCATAAGGTCGTTCACAACTGTTCCGTCATTTGCCAAATCAACGAAATCTCGGATAAAAACGGCACTAATGCCGTTCTCGGTTTCATATAAACCTTGCGAGGTAAAAGTGTTAAACCCCGACCACTCGTTATACACATTGTACCCTATCGCCTCAAAAACAGCTTCCCACACACTGTCGTCACCATTTTCTATATCGGAGTTGGCAGAAAAGGCATCGATTGTTCCCTCGCCTCTAAACTCATCATTCTCTTCGACAAAGTCTGGTGCTGTTGTACCCGAATAAACGAGGTTAAATGACATGGCAATTACTTCATCTACCCTAGGCAAACGCCAGCCAAAAAATGCACCACCAGCGCCTAACTCAGCAAGCACATCGCTGAACGTCATATTGTTGGTTTGACCAAAATCAATCCACGCTAGCTCTGTCTCTGTGTCATAGAATGAATTGTCAATGGTATCGTCATAATCGATAATGGTAGCATTGCTGCTAAACGCCATTGCACCCAAAGCAAAGGCTAAACTTCTTAAAATTCGCATACTAGGTTTCCTATTGAATACTGTATTAACTTGAACTCATGCTAGTTTTATTAAAAAGCACTGAAATTAGGCGAACTGTACCTCTTCCTACCACCAAAAACGCTGATAAAAAATTAAACACGCAGCGCTAACCTACTGTTTTGTTGCATTTTACTTTAGTAAACCCAAGATTTCTTCGCACAAGATGTAAATCCACATTGTTTCCACATTTAGTCACAATGTATTTTTCATAAACCGCTCATTTACTCAAACTTAATTTTAATGTGATGGCTTTTTACACAGAACAAAACTGCCGAAATATCAGGTTTTATCGAGTTGATCAGGGTTCAAGTCAAGTAGCTAAAAGCCTTTGTTTTACGAACTGCAATATGCCAGATATACAGTAAATGGTTTAAATTTAACTGTGTTATTGGTGCATCTATATTGACGTCATAAGAGTATGGTTAGGTTGAAATAAAACTCTGAAAGGAACAATATATGAAACTCACTTCAAAAGGCCTGATCTTTATACTGCTCTCTGGCTTCCTAACAACAGTGTGTGCTCACGACTTCTGGCTTAATCCTAATGCCTACCATACTAAATCGGCACCTGCACAATTACCCGTAAAGTTCTCAGTTGGTCACAAAGGTGATGTCGACTCTTGGGCTTTAGATTGGAATCGTATTGTTGCGTTACGGACCTATCATGCAGGAGGCTTTGAGGATCAACTTGAAAATATTATAATAAATAGAGGACCAATAAGTGGCTTAGCAAATGTGAAGCTAACTAGCGAAGGAACGCATATACTCGCTTTTGAAAGTTACCATAGCTTTAGCAGTTTAGATGCTGAACGATTTAATGATTATGCGTCAAAGGAAGGTTTAGACCTAATAATTAGCGACCGTAAGAAATTTGGTCAGGTAGATAAAGACGGGCGTGAAATATACTCACGGAAAGCAAAAACGCTTCTTCAAGTGGGTAACTTACATACTGATAACGTAACGTCTCCCGTGGGATTGATGCTAGAGATAGTGCCGATGGTAAATCCATATGCATTAAAAGGTGAGAGTGAGCTACCAATTAAGGTTTTTTTTAGAGGGAAAGTACTTGAAAATGCGCTTATCGATATAGTGCCTTTAAACGACAGAGCATTCACAAAGCAAAGTATACGAACAAATAAACAGGGTGAGGCAAGTTTTAACATTGATGCTTCGGGCAGCTGGATGATTACGGTAGTATGGGGAGTGCCCAATACCAAAAATAGCCGTGCTGAGTATGAAACTTACTTTTCAAGCCTAACGTTTGGATATAAATAGTATACTAGAAAGAAAAGCGAGCTTAGTCCAAGCTCGCTTATTATTTAAAATTCAAACTTTCTTAAATTCATGCCACATATAACATAACTCATTCTCGCAATGTTGCCCTACAGTAAGGCTAGCTCTGTTGCAAATAAAACCTCAGTAGGCGCTCCAGTTGGGCTACCGCCTTTGGGTTCTAGACTTACTGCGAGTGCTGCTATCTGTATATGATCAAAATTCTCGGGTTTAGGTAGGGTAAAGCTCCCTTCTTGTTGCAATAAACCTATCGAAATTGGTTGGTCACCAGAAGCGGGTACTATCCACAGTTGATAGTCTTTTTGTGCAAGTTTTTCTAAGTTTTGAGTGCTTCTTACAAATATATGATTTTTGCGAACATCAAGTGACCATAGCGTTTGCTGCTCATTATTTGCAAAAATTGCCACGGCTTCAGGATAATTTATGTCCTTGTTAAATTGTACAAAAAATATTGCCAATACAAAACTTGCTGCCACTGCAACACTAGTTATCGCCTTCCATGCTTGATTGGCACTTGGTTTTGCTTGCATGTCTGACGTGACACGCTCGTTTCTAATTGTAACTAATGTTGATTCGCTTTGGTCTTGCTGCTTACTTACAAAACCAAGCATTTGTTCAATGTTAATCCAGATACTCTGTGGAGGTGATACAGGCTCTATGCTTGTTGCCATCGCATTAAGTTGCGACTCCCAATAATTCACGGCTTCTTGAATATCGCGATTTTGAACTCTTAAAGACTCAAACCGTTTTCTGGCAGCACCCCGCAAGGTGCCTAATACGTATTGAGCGGCAAGAGATGATTGTAAATTGTTATCATTATATTTCATATTTTTAAACACCTCTCTAAAGCTTGCAAGCCTCTACGAATCCAGCTTTTTACGGTGCCTAAAGGTTTGTCCATGTGCGCAACAACTTCTGTATGTGAGCAACCGTTAAAATAAGCTAAGTGAATCGCTTGACGCTGTTGATTTTCAAGTTCGTTCATACAATGATTTAACTTATCTGAATCTGCACCAACACCTTGTTCGGTCTTGTTTTGCTCAGTAGCGTCTATCGTTTCAACTGCTTCTACTTCTTCTTTTCGCACCTTTCGGTAGCGAATAATATCCAGTGCTCGATAACGTACAATGCTGATGATCCACGTTAACACCGTGCCTTTGCCTTCAGTATATTGGCTGGCGTTGTACCAAATTCTAACAAAAGCTTCTTGCGTGGCTTCTTCAGCTAATTCTGGTTTTGCTAACATGCGTAAGGCAACTGCATACACCTGTCCACTGGTTTTTTTGTAGATTTCTTCAAAAGCAGTGCGATCATCTCGAGCAACCTTAAGAAGAAGAGGGAGTAGCTCTTCATGTTCCATAGCTTTCCTTTGTTTTTTGTTATTTCATAATATCAAACGTATTTAGATGGATTTCAGATGCAAATAAATAAGACGGGGTAAAAAGAGTAGACATTGTTGTAAATGTTACATGAAAGTTTAGTCATTTAGTTTTTTTTATTACTTGAATAACGAAAGTCGCACCAACAGCCCCTCACTAATATCTATAAGGCCCTAAATTACTTTTTAAATATTTTGACTTAACCTGCATCCAGTTTTGTCACTTGCTCGTTTGGCTTTCCGTAAATAAAACAAATAAGGAAGACAAAACATGAAAAAGACACAAGTTTCATTATTCGTATCAGCAGTCTGTGCAGTTTGCATCAGTAGTATTACTCAAGCATCTAGTCACCGCGAAGCTCCTAACATCACACGATTTCCTACAGTCGATTCAACCGATTTTTACGCGTTTAATAGTTATGAAGAAGGTCGCGGTGATTTTGTCACCATGATTGCCAATTATATTCCGTTACAAGATGCTTATGGCGGTCCCAATTATTTTCCAATGGATCCAGAAGCAGTATATAGCATTCATATAGATACCGATGGCGACGCTGTTGAAGACATCACCTTTGCCTTTGACTTTGAAAGAATGCTAGCGAATCAGAACCAAGGTGCAAAACTGACCATTGGTCCTGCCGATAATCAGCGATTAGTAGGTGTGCCGTTGGTAAATATTGGTCCCGTGAGTGCAACGGATCAAAGCGCAGCCAATTTTGCTGAGACTTATACTGTTTCTATGATTGAAGGCGATGTTCGTTCAGGTACAGCGAGCACAATTACTAAAGCAAGCGATGGTTCTGAGTCGTTTGATAAACCCCTTGATTATATAGGGAATAAAACCTTTACAAACTTGGAAGGCTACGAAGCATACGCCGATAGTTTTATCTACGATATCAACATTCCAGGCTGTGACAGTATGGGTAAAGTGTTTGTAGGTCAGCGAAAAGACCCATTTGTAGTAAATCTTGGTGAAACGTTCGACTTGGTAAACTATGTGCCAGTAGAAGGCGACAGTGCTCCAGGTGCTGGCGACAATGGTGGGTTTCCCGGTGGTATCACCCAAGACATGGACAACGATGATTTAGGTGATGCAAATGTAACGAGTATCGCCATAGAAGTACCAAAAGCGTGTGTGACTGGAGACGGCAACGGCACCATTGGTGCATGGACCACTGCAAGCTTGCCACAAGCGCGAATATTAAATCCAAATGCGAGTTTTGATAAGCCAGAAGTGACGGGTGGTGCGCTTACCCAAGTGTCTCGTTTAGGCGCGCCCCTTGTTAATGAGTTAGTTATTGGAATCGAAGATAAAGACCTGTTTTCTAGCGCGCATCCTATGAACGACGGTCAGTTTGCAGACTATGTTACGCATCCGGCTTTGCCTGAGCTGTTGAATATTTTATTTAAAGACCCGGTAAACGCAACATTAGGCACCAGTTTTGAGACTATTGCGCCGACTAACTTCCCAAGAGTTGATTTGGTGACAGCGTTTTTGACGGGTGTTGAAGGCGTGAATCAGCTTTCTACCGTGACTCCGTCTGAAATGTTGAGACTAAATACTGGCATTGCGGCAACTGCGCAGGTCGATCAATCTGCATTTGGTGTAGCCGGAAACGACCTTGCAGGTTTCCCGAATGGTCGTCGCCCAGGTGATGATGTCGTAGATATTGCGCTGCGAGTGGTTATGGGGGCCCTGTGCCATCCAATTCCAGTGAACGGAGAACCAACTAATTTAGGCTTATGTGAGCCCGAAGATGCAGTTGTTGGAAATGTTCCCTTCACTGACGGCGCACCTACAGATGCAACCATGATGAACGCTCAATTTCCATACTTAGCTACACCACTTGCGGGTTCTGAATAACATAAACAAGTTTTAAGGAGATTTATATGAATACGCAAAGCCGAAACGGCATTAAGGTTTTCACCCTATCACTTGTTATATTAAGCCTAAGTGGCTGTTTTGACAGTGATGATTACAAAATTGAAGTTGTAAACGTCCCACCAACAGCATCAGATGCTGATTTTATCACGCAAACTGAAACCGATATTGTTGAGCGTCTACCAGCAAGTGATATCAATCAAGACCCGTTAACATTTGCAATTACCACTGATCCTAGTTTAGGCACGGTTTCTGTAAGCGCTAACGGTACGTTCACTTACACTCCAAAGTCAGAGCGAACTGGAATGGATAGTTTTACCTACTCGGTGACCGACGGTATTTCGCCAGCAGTTAGCGGTACGATCAATATTACCATTGAAGCTTTGCAGGTTTCTTTTAGTGAATTTAGTCGTGACGCATTTAACCAAGCACCTACTGATACGCCTCTTTCGGTGAACGGAAGGGAGTTTTCTCAAGACGTGGTTAATCAGAGTGACTATCAGGATTTGATAGACGGTAACTAACAATCTTTTGCCAAGGACGGCATTAGAGGGCGTAGTTGGGCAGTAAGAGATTGTGAATCGCCCTATGTTGCGAACAGGTGAAATACTCGAATTAGTTCCAGGTATGGTAGTGACTCAGCACAGTGGTACTGGTAAAGCGAATCAATACTTTATCCGTGGGTTTAATCTTGATCATGGAACAGATTTTGCGACTTTCATTGATGGTATGCCAATAAATATACGTACTCACGGTCATGGTCAAGGCTATACTGATTTGCATCATAATGCTCTTGAGCCTCGCACTTTGCGTTTGCCGGCCTCTTATCTTTTTTAGATAGGTTACAAATTTGACGTGGATCAAAATGTAACTGCAACAGCAAATAAATATAGGCTCGCGAAGCCTTTTCCTCCAAACAACCTAAATAGTTTTCCAAACACAGTTTGAAATTAATCTTGCATTAATCTGTTTTTAATTCATACTTCAATTGTACCATTTGATGTATGGGTACATATGGATTGAATTTGGCGCAGATTAGAGACCCAAAAAAAGAACTATTTATGATAACGATCGACTTGGAATCAAATGAACCTCTGTTTAATCAGTTGATTTCGCAGATTAAACAGGCCATTAAAAGCAAAGAGTTACGAGCGGGTGATGCTTTACCATCGATTCGAAAGCTCGCTTCTGAACTTGATGTCAATGCAAAAACGGTGGCTAAGGCCTATCAACTTCTTGAGCGCGACCAAGTCATTCAGTCAAAGGGGTATCGAGGCAGTTTTGTACATCCCAGTGCTTTAGAAAATATCGATTTTGATATTAATAAATGGCTTGAGCAGCAAGTGAGCAAAGACATCGCTCGTTATCGAGAAATGGGGGCAACAGATTCCGAAATCAGAATTGCTTTTACGCACATGATGTCATCTTAAAAAACGCGAGGAATATTTTATGTTTGAAGTCCTATTAGCTACGCAAGTCATTGTGACATTTATAGTTGCGCCAATGCTTGGATTTTATCGATTTCAGCGGTTGGCGAAAACCTATCAATACAACTTAAACGAAGAGCAGCTTTTATCCTTAAATACCTTAATGGAAAAAAGCACGCGGGTGTATTTTACTAAAGTTATCCTGTTTTTCTTGGTTGGTACTTGCATAGTTGGCGTTGCAATTACCACGCAAAGCGAGTTGCTGAATTGGGACGATCAAGCTGGGCTTGTCGTGCTGTTTTTGTTAGCGGTAGCACCTATTATCCAATTAACGCTTTTGCAAAAAGCCTATTTTGCACGGGTGAGTTCTTTTCAAAGCGGCGTCAGGACAGCATCACTTCACGCTGACCGCCTTATTGACTATGTGTCGAAGCCATTGCTATTACTGTTAATGGCTGTTCATTTTATTTTTGTTGGCAGCGTTTTTTACTTTATGAATCATCCATTCGAAGGCTTTGCAGGTAGCGTAAATTTTCTTGGCTTGTTGATACTAGATGGCGTATTTGTAGCGACAAGCTATGCGATTTATCACTCTACTAAATTTAATGCGATCAGTTCTCCAGCATTTAGACAGCAGATTAAGCTCCGCGCGATTAAAATAAACACGATTGTTTGGATTCTAGCGATTGCTAATTTGGTGGTGAGCTTTTGGATGTCAGGCTCATATCTATCGGAATATAAAATCTATGCTCAGTCTATATACTTGCAAGTTATTTTGGTGATTGGAGCCCTTGTGTTGTCCTTACCTAAGCAAGAAAACTAGCAGCTATTCAGACTGTTTTTCCAGCAATACTTCAATGCGTTGAACACTCTTCAATAACTCAGCAAATTGTTGAGCGCTAACCCCATCGGTAATTGCTGTTTCAGATGAGCTTTCATTAACGACTGGCTTGCCTTGAAGCAAGTCTTTTTGTTGTAAGATGCGCTCGCGAAATGCTTCTGCTTGATTGATGCCAATCATTGATACTAGCGCGCCGGGTCCTGACTGGCCTGCTGTTTCAAAGTCTAAACGATATAGGCCAAACATGCGCATTAACGGGCCTTGCATCATGCCAACGTCAGTGATTTTTTCTAATGGAATAGACTTTTCTATTTTAAACCAAACCCCTCTTTTAACGACAAGCTTTCGTTCAAGCAATTCAGCCGACATTGCTTTAAGCACTGCACTGGACACTAAAAATGTGATCAAAAGAACAAAGGGAACCAGTGGAATAGAAATAATGAATATTGAGCTAAAAATGACAGATAGCAACATCCAATATGTTTTTACTTTTGGGTTAAAGCTCGCTTTGAGAATGACTTTTTCTTGCATCTTGAATTCCGTTCTATTGCCAAATGATTGTAAGTCAAAGTATTGCATTATTTTATAGGCACTGAAAAGTCAGATATATACTTTACGGGATAAAGCTTTAATTTCACATTTGACATGGACAAAAACAGCACGATGAAGCTAGCAGAAGCCATACTATCAGCGTGGGAAGACTTTAGTTTTTTAGTACTAAACTTATAGAGCTTTACTAAAGGCTAGGGTCACTGGCTGCCCAAGTTCGTCAGGGTCGTCTTTAATATTCGACAGACTGATTAAAAGTTTAGTGCGAGCGACCATTACCCTCTCTTCTGCTTGGTTAAACGAGACTTGTGCCTTGAACAACTCACTTAGACTAATATCGCCTTTGTCAAAATCAGCCTGTGCGTTATCAAGCTTATCTTGCATCTTTTTATAATCGCTTTCTGTATGGGTGACCCACTCAATTGTTTGAGCTACGCTTAACTGATTGTTCAATTCATTCGGAGTGGTTTCACTAGCCACAGCGCTTTGAGCGGCGGCTATTGAAAATAATAATAGAGCGGCGATACTGGTTAATACAATTTCTTTAAGTGCGCTTGTAAAGTTGATCAATCTCATCATTTAGTCTCTTCGCTTTCTGTCGATGAAAGGATAATATGCAAATCCTTACCAAAATAATATTTATATAATCATATAGAATTCATTTCTAAATGTGATGATTTGGCGAGATAGTTGACTTAAATGATGTTTTTTCGACTAACTCGTCACAGTTGTTTACAAAAAGTGTCCTTAAACCTAAAAAAGTGTTGTGCCGCTTGAATCTCCTAAATGATATTCTTCACACACCTTCGCCGTCTTTTATCCCTTGGAATCTAAAAGTGCTTCAACGACTTTCCTCTATTTTTATAATTGCTATTAGCTTATCTTTTTTGAGCAGTTGCCAAAATCTACTCAGTTACTCTTTATTGAATGCAAAAAGTTACCCCGCTTCGCAAACCGCGACCAAACAAATCCTTGATGAATTTGGTGCTGAAAAAAGGCAGTTTTGTGATTCAACACTAGGGTGCATTGACTACTATTTTGCACCAAGCCTATCTGATAGAAATTCACTCGATATGAATTTACGTGCTGACTTTACTGGCTCAGAGCGCAATATATCACTAGATTTGAAGCGTGAAGAACTCGGTGCTTATTCTGGAAATATAATTTTGCTACACGGTTTTAGGGGCAGTAAAGAATGGATGTTAACCAGTGCGGGATATTTCCAATTTTTGGGTTTTGATGTTTATATTTTTGACTTGTTAGGACATGGCGAATTAGATGTCGCTAAAGGCTTTGGGGTTAAAGACAGCGAGTATATTTCACGTTTTGTTAAGGCCAATATTGATCAAAGTAAGCCTACAATAGCAGTGGGCTATTCAATGGGCGGGCTACTGGCATCGCGTCTAAATGCAAGTGATTTCGTGGCAGGCGCTATACTTCAAGCGCCCATGACTCGGTTTGATGAATCGCTTGTCGGTTATTTTAAAGATAATCAGCCTTGGTACGGGTTTATTTTCTCAGACCGCATGTTGCGAGATGGTGCGCAATCGGCTTTAAATAAAGCAGGTGTGCAGTTAGCGCAAACTGAAACTTTGAGTCTGATTAACAGTATAGATAATCCAAGCTTGATCTTCGCATCAACTATCGACAGTGTATCTCCTTATAGTACTTTTAAAGACTTAGGTGTTGATAAGCTTGTGGTTCATAAAGTAGAGAGCATTCAGCATGCTTACATGTCTATGATTGGTAGCGAGGAGCATAAGCAAATAGTCGACTGGTTGAACGAACATATTTATAAACGTAGCAAATAGCCAAAGGCCATGTCTTTGTGCTGTTGCGATAGCTTGCTATTTCATAATTAATACAGCTTAAGCCGTAAAACTGATACAAGACTGTTGTTTTTATTACAAACCCGTTAGTCTAAGTAAAAAGGAGTTTGTTTATGAAAATTAAAGATTTATTTAGCCCGTTATTAACGTATTGCGTGGTGAGCTTACTCATTCTCAGCCCTTATTCATTCGCCTTGTCAGAACATCCTTGGGAAAAAATTCGCAAAGAGCGCATAAACACATTGTTGCCTAAGGCAATGAATACTGCAAATGTAGATGCTTGGTTAGTGATATGCCGAGAAAATGCTAACGACCCACTTGCTAAGCATGTGGGATGTGAGAATGCAGGGCAAACGGCTGCTTTCATCTTTTATCAATCAGATAATAAGTTTGCCTCACTTGCGTTTTCACCCAAAGGCGAAGCCATGGCGCTAGCAGATTTGGGCTTATTAGATGAAGTGACAGAAGTCGAGCGCGGCGCAAATATTTACCAATTGGCTGCAGATTTTGTAAAAGCCAAGGATTTGAAGCGCGTGGCGATTAATTCCTCTGATGCCAACAAGCTCGCTGATGGACTCAGCCATAGCCAATATAAAAAGTTGGCCAAAGCGCTAGGCACAAAATACATAGATAGACTCGTAAGTTCTGAAAAACTCGTTTACGAATATCTTGCAATCAAATTACCTGCTGAAGTTGAAATCATGCGCCAAGCCGCGGCCACAACGGCTAAATGGCAGTTAGAAGCCTATGCTCAAGTGGTACCAGGTAAAACCACTGACCGCGATGTCGCTTTGTTTCTAAAAAACAAAATGAAAGAAGCCGGTGTAGGTGACGCATGGTCTCCTGATCAAAATCCTAATGTGGTCTCAGGCACGGACAGGGGCCACAGTCATGCCACTGATCGCGTTATTCAACCTGGTGATGTAATTCAAACTGATTTTGGTATTCGCGTTTATGATACATGGGTCACTGATATACAACGATTTGCTTATGTATTGAAAGAGGGCGAAACCAAACCGCCAAAAGATATCGCATATTACTGGGATAGCGCAAAAAAGGGCCGAGAAGCCGCGTTCAATGCAATGAAACCTGGTGCAACAGGTCGTGATGTAGATACGGCTCAACGCGATGTGTTAACCGCGACCAACTCTATTCCGGTAATGTGGAGCACAGGCCACCCTGTCGGCTATGTGGCGCACGATGCTGGGCCTAATCTTGGAGGTGCTTATTTAGAGCCGCCAAGGCCAGCTTCTTTACTGCCATTAAAAGAGGGGATGACCTTTGCTTTTGATGGATTCCATAGTTGGTTGTTACCCAATGGAAAACCAAAAACCATTTCGGTCGAAGAGATGGTTGTCATTGCAAAAGAAGGGGCTGAATACTTAATCCCGCCCCAACAGGACTTGGTCTTAATTAGCCAAAGTGATTAAAGGCGATTTTATTGCCGTCGAAATCGCGGAAATAAGCACCGTAAAATACATCAGGAATGCGTTGGCCTGGCTCGCCTTCGCATGTTGCGCCTAGCGCTATCGCTTTGTGATACAGTTCGTCGACTTTTTCTTTAGCCCCTGGGGCAAAGGCCAACATATTTCCATTACCACAGTGCTGTTTGCCTTCGTCATAAGGAATGCAAATTGATAGCATAGGCTCTTGCATGCTCTTCCCGATGAAAATAATGCGGTCCATTTTAACGAGTGTTTTCGCACCCAAGGGCGCTAGTAGTTGGGTATAAAATTTCTCTGACTTTTCTAAATCTGTCACACCAATCGTTGCATAAGATAGCATCTTGTTTCCTTCATTATTAGACTGTTATTTTTGAGTGATTAAGGCCTTAAGTCGACACTCAATCTTCTCTTCCAATAAGTATAAGCATGGATTGTGTAATTTAGATCATCATTGATTAGTTTTTTGCACGTATTCGATAAATTCATTGATCGGAAGTGGTTTGCTGAACAAGAAGCCTTGCGCAATTGTACAATTGGCATCACACAAAAAGTCCTTTTGGAATTGGTTTTCTACGCCTTCTGCAATGACGCCTAATTTTAAACGCTGAGCCATGGCAATAACCGCAAGAACAATCGCTTGATCATCAGCACTTTTCTCAAGATCAGCAATAAAAGAGCGATCAATTTTTAAGTGATCTATCGGTAGATATTTTAGATAGGACAAGGATGAGTAGCCGGTACCAAAATCATCAATCGATACACTTAGTCCGATTTTCCGGAGTTCTTGTAACAACTGCTGGGCTTTAGCTTGATTATCGACTAATACTCCTTCGGTCACTTCCAGTTCGATACGCTTGCTCGGCACATGGTATTTGTTCATGCATGAGGAAATAAAATCGACCAGTTTTCCATCTGAAATTTGTTTGGGAGAGAGATTAAGCGTGAGGGGAAAATCTAAATTGAGTTTTGCTAATTTCGCTAAGGCTTCGCAAACATGGTCAATAACCCAACGACCTAACTCAATGATAAATCCACTCTCTTCGGCTAAGGGAATAAATATGTCTGGTGGGATCGTGTCTTGGTCATTTATGTGCCAACGCAACAAGGCTTCAGCCTTGATCACCTTTCCGTTGTGGGTGTCGATAATGGGTTGAAAAAACAGCTCAAACTGTTCTTTTTCAATTGCATGAGAAAGCGCTTCAACCATTTTGATGCGTTTGTCTGACGCTAGCTTTAGAGCTTGTGTATAAAATTCAACAGGCTTGTTCGGATTGCGTTTTGCACTAGATACCGCCAAGTACGCACTGGTTATTAATTCATCAGGGGTGCAAGCGTCATCTGGGAACTGAGTGATGCCCATCTTTATTGGTAGTTCTGTGTATTTGTCGTTTGGGATCGTAAATGGAATATCACTTAACTCAATAATACTTTCAGACAAGGAAAATGCATCATCAAAATGTGTTTTGAAGTCTTGGGAAGCATTAGTAGGGAAGTGAATTATCGCAAACTCATCTGCACCTACTCTTGCGAGTATGTCTCTTCCAGAGATGCGCTTTAGTAATCGATTTTTAAACCTAATTAGCAATTCATCGCCTATTGCATGGCCAAACATTTCATTGGTCTGTTTAAAATTCACGATATCGATCATCAGCACATAAAAGGGCTTTTTAACCGCTGTATTTTGAAGCAGTGCCTGCCAAAAGTGTTGTCGATTGGGCAAACTTGTTAGGGTATCAGTCAAAGCTAGCTTTTCGTTTGACTGAGACAAGTATTTGATTCGTGTGATATCACTGATGGTATAAACGAAGTGTGAGGTGTTAAACCCATTTTCAGCATTTTTAACAGGATGAATATCTACCTGAAACCACTTGTTTAAGTTTGGGGGCGCAAACCAACACACTTCACCCGTCCACGGCCTATCATTTAACGGAGGGCGCATGCCCTCTGGAAACTGGTTGTTAAATAATGATTTTAAAATCTGAAAGGGATCTTCGGGCAATACGCCGTCAGCTTCAAAAAGTAACCTAGATACAGGGTTGTGAGTGACTAGTTGATGATGTTCATCCGTTATGATCACGCCCACATTTGTATGTTTAAGTGCATCGAGTAAATAGCTTGGTTCGTTAGCAAACGCTTTGTTATCGTTTAGTTTATGTCGCAACCTATCAATGACATATTCGTGTTGCTGTGTAACTTGGTCGTGTGACACTAACAAATCCCGCGCAACTTGAAGAGTTTGTTGTTGCCTATTATGAGCATCTTCTGCATGAGTGATGATGAGATAACACTCTTCATCTACGAACGTCGCCACTGCTTCTAAAAATAAAGCGGAGCCTGAATACTCTTCTGACCAAATACCCGAGCTAATTTTTCCTGGTTGTTGTTCGTCCCAATGAGCTTGCGCATCAACCAGAAAGTTGTCTAAAAACATACTACAACCTTCAACTGTAAAACTCGGCTGTTGCGATTCTGGAAAGAGTTTTTTTACCCAATCTGAAAATCCATCGATAATGCTAAAGCTTCCATCTTCATTTTTTCGCAAAATGGTGCAGTCAGCGATTCCCAGTTTCTGAAGTAAACTCACGTTAAACATTTTTTATTCCGTCGCTAGTTTTGCAAGCATGGTAAACATATCTTCAACTGTATCACCACTTTTTGCACTGGTGACAAAACTTGCGTTAAATCTTAGGCGCAATGCTTCAGCCTCTGCAGCGTCCCAGTTTTCAGAAGCAGGTAAGTCTGACTTATTGAAAACTAGCACACTAGGTGCTTGAGTATGTTTTAAAGATTCATCGAAAATTTCTTTTGCTTCGAGTAATGAACTTGCTCTATTGTGGTCTGCAACAACAACGTAAGCGTGTGCTCCTCGCAGATAGGAAGGATTAAAACCACAATACCGGTCAATCCCTTCTAGATCCCAAATCATAAGCTGAGTAGGCGTAAAAACATTATTGACTATCTTTTTATCAATCTTGACGCCAATACTGGTGAGGTATTTGTCTGAAAAGATACCATCCACGTAGCGTTTTATTAAGCTTGTCTTTCCTACACCTGAAGGGCCAAGGATACAGACCTTTTTTTGAAGCATCATAAATGTTTTAAACAACCCTATTTATATTCAATTTTGTTGTGCAAAGTCAGTAAAAATAACGTTGAACAAGACTTTTCTTGTCGCCTTAATATTCCCTGCTAAGTTGACTTCACCAATACCAACTGCAAACAAGTTATCACTATTGATATTAAAGTCGATCAAAATCTGCTTGATATTTTCGGCGCGATTTTGACTAAGACGTTGATTATAGCTGCTCTCTCCAGAAGTATCACTCGCGCCAACAATAATTAAGCTAACACTTCGGTTAAGTTTACTCGCTATTTGCTCTATTTTCGCGAAGTCCTGAGCAACCGCTTGAGCTTGAGGAAGCTGGCTTTGGCCGATGCTGTCTGAATCTAATTCAAAGATAAGTTGTTGCTGACTTATTTTGCCTATCAGCTGAGTGAATGTTTGCTCAAGGACCGTTTTTGAATCAGAAAGGTCAACTGCAAAGTCTTCAATTTTCAATTCGCTATAGTCGGGTCTGTTGTTTTGATAACCAGGAATGGTTTGTAGTTGGTTAATCAATGCTTGGTATTCTGCTCTGTCGATTTCGCCAGTTAAGCTATTAGTTTCAGGCGAGTAGTTTAGTGTTGGATAGTTTGCCACGAGCTGCGCTATTTTTGAGCCTAACAATTTGGGTGATGCTGATATAAATGGATTCACATCAACACTTACAAAGCTTTCTAAATCATCGGCCAACCAATCTTCAGTAGATTTTGCTGCATTATCCCTCAATATTCTTACCTCAATATCGTAGAGGCCAACGATCTGAACAGAGGTTAATACAAGCCCCGGTGGTGCGGGTTTATTCAGAATATTTTGCGCAGTGTGGCGCGTATCCCACCAAGCAAAAAGATATGCAACGAGACTTATTGTGATGAGCGATGTTATCAACAACCCCCAAATAGGCATTTTTTTTCTGCTCTTAGTTTCTTCCTTTTCTTCAAACAGTAAACATTCGCTTAAAGTCGGACGAGCAGCTTCAAATGGAGTCGCGTCACCTTCAAAACTGCGCAACTGGGTGGCAAAAAGCTTGTGAATGTCTTCCATTGCAACTTGTAGTTTTCGGTCTGCTTCGGGGGAAATATTTCCAGTAACCGCTGCGACTACTAATGCTTGCGGGCCTGATTTTAGAATGAGTGTAAAGTCTTCGGTTTTGACTACACCTAAATGCTGATTATCGGTTTCGTTAGTAAATGAATCGGATACAAAATCATTAATTGCCGTGAGCATTGCAGAAATAACATCGGCATCCTGAGCATCCGCTTCGTTTATCTGAACTGATTGAAGCAACATGCCTGTTTGCGCATGGATTAAAAATACTTGGTGTACCTGAAAGACAAAGGTTTGCGAAGCGACATATTTGGAGAAGCTGATGCCCGAGCGCCACGCTTCGTAGCGCCACTTTAAACCTTGAAAACTAAAACTATTTTCAATGAGCTGATTGGTTTTTTCAATAAAGTCAGATACAAAAGCGCTCACCGCTTTTCTGACTAAGCTACCTACAACAGGATATAAATAATCAACAAATTCATTTTTTTGCGCGCTGACTGACTTTTCAACTGATTTGCTGACGATCGGTTGAAGTACCTTTTGAATAGTGCCGTCTTTCTGCTCTCGGTCGTTCAGTGATTCAGCGATTACATCGGTGACAAGCTCACGTTGCTGCGCTTTTAAAGCCTCAACGATATCTGCTTGTGCAGGGCTGACTAGGACCTTACGAAGCTTTTCTAAATCAGCTTGAGCTTGTTTATTTAGCTCTTGTTGATCGCGTTCAGAATTCATGAGGTGATTAATCTGATTCTAAGTTTGATGCCATCGTTGCGAGTAACTTAGCGAGCGTCTTTCTATCTGTTTTAGAGTCAGTTAATTCGTGAGTGACTTTTTCTAAAGCGGCCATTGCTTGAGCGTGTTTTTCACTGAAGGTAGTCGAAAGTTTGGCAATTTCAGCATCAATTTTATCGTGCAGCGCTTGCGAGTCATCTTTACCCGAGGCTTCGTTCATGTCGATTTGCGCATTGAGTGTTTCAGCAGTGGCGACCATTTTTTCGTGATTGCCTTCATGATGCCTGTCTACATAATCGACCTTATCACTGAGTTGCTCAGTTGCTTGTTCTAAAAGGGATTTGAGTTCTTGATTGCTTTTCTGTTGTTCTGCGCGAAGCTCGTTAAATTGTTTGTTTAGTTGTTCGCTAAGAGACTGAATTTGTTCGTTTAGTTCACGTTGCGCTTCTCCGAAAATAATCAGTCTTAGCTGCTCTAGTTCACTAAAGGCGGTATTTGAAGCACTTTGATTGTTTTGAGTCATTTTTTATCCTACTTTCAATCTGTTGCCGTTAAGCATTGCAGAGAACAATAGACTGAATACTACTCGGCTTTTGACCGAAAAATAAGCTTTTGTACACAATTTATCATCTAAAGCTTAAAAAATGTGTGTAATAGGTCATAATGGTAGTGATTTTTCAATTAACATAATTATAACAATAGGGGGCTTCGTGTCAGATAAGCATACTCATGCTGATACCGCCGTAGCAAACTCTGGTAAGCAAAGCGGTTTGTTTAACCGCTTTCTAGCGACAGTTGAATGGCTGGGTAATCTTTTACCTCACCCGATAACACTTTTTGCATTATTGGCGCTTTTTATCGTGGTGCTAAGCGGGATTTTAGGCTTTTTTGATGTTTCCGTGGCTGATCCTCGTCCGATAGGGGCAAAAGGCAGAGAGGCAGACGGTGTTATCGAGGTAATTTCTCTTTTAAATGCCGAAGGTTTGCAACGCATTGTCACTGGACTCGTGACTAACTTTACTGGTTTTGCGCCACTGGGCACGGTGTTAGTTGCATTGCTAGGCGTATCGATTGCTGAGCATTCAGGCTTACTCAGTACCTTAATGCGTGCAATGGTGATGAACGCGTCAAAGCGTATGGTGACTATTGTCATCGTCTTTGCGGGCATAGTATCAAATACTGCATCCGAGCTTGGTTATGTCGTTTTGATTCCTTTAGCTGCGATGATATTCCATTCCTTAGGAAGACATCCGCTAGCAGGCTTAGCCGCTGCTTTTGCAGGTGTGTCTGCGGGGTACAGTGCTAATTTATTATTAGGTACGGTCGACCCATTACTGTCGGGTATCACCGAAGCGGCCTCTCATATGATTGACCCAAGTTACGTGGTAGGGCCTGAAGTAAATTGGTATTTCATGATTGTCAGTACCTTTTTAGTTGCTGCAATGGGGGCAATCGTCACCGAGAAAATTGTAGAGCCGCGTTTGGGTAAATACGATCCAAGTGAAGCTTCAATCGACTTGGGCGAACAAAAAATGGATGCACCAAGCGCTCAAGAAAAGCGTGCACTGAAATGGGCTGGTGTTGCTTTTGTCGCGATGTGTGGTTTGTTAGCACTGACAATCGTGCCAGAGAATGGCATTTTGCGTAACCCTGAAACAGGGTTGGTTGCGGGTTCTCCATTCCTAAAAGGCATTGTTGCGTTTATTTTTGTCACTTTTGCTGTTCCTGGTTTTGTTTATGGACGCGTAGCTGGCACCATGAAAAACGATCGCGATATTATCGATGCAATGGCTAAGAGCATGGGCTCAATGGGCTTGTATATTACCTTGGTCTTTTTTGCTGCTCAGTTTGTTGCCTTTTTCAAGTGGACAAACCTAGGTACATTTTTGGCAGTCAAAGGCGCGGTGTTTTTACAAGCAACAGGACTTGATGGCCCTGAAGTCTTTGTTTTGTTCATCTTAATGTGTGGCATCGTTAATTTGTCATTGGGCAGTGCGTCTGCGCAGTGGGCAGTTACCGCACCTATATTTGTGCCTATGCTCATGCTAGTCGGTTATGCGCCAGAGGTTATTCAAGCCGCCTATCGCATCGGTGATTCAGTCACTAACGTCATCACGCCGATGATGAGCTACTTTGGATTGATACTGGCGATCGCTGCTCGCTATAAAAAGGATTTGGGCATGGGGACTTTGATTGCGACAATGTTGCCGTATAGCCTGACGTTTATCGTCGGTTGGACCATATTGTTCTACGTGTGGGTATTCTTGTTTGGCTTACCGGTTGGACCGGGTGCTGCCACTTATTACACACCGTAGCTTTTTGTTGCAATTTTTTGTGCTTTTTATCGAGGGCCGCCCATGTTTGAGGCGGTCTTTTTTGTTACATTCGACGTATACTTTTAGTGAATTTTTGACTTGAGACTTGTTGTTAATTTATGAAATACAAATCGCAAACGGATTTTACCCACTCTAAAGCCGATAAAATTGGTGTTATTGTATCTAACTTAGGTACGCCTCAAGCACCTTCGAAGCAAGCGCTTAAACCCTATCTAAAGCAGTTTTTATCTGATCCGCGCGTGGTCGAAGTACCTAAGTTGATTTGGTGGTTTGTATTAAACGGCATCATTTTAAATATTAGACCTAAGCGTTCAGCAGAGGCTTACAGTACCGTTTGGACAGAAGACGGTTCGCCGTTGCTGACGCATACTAAGAATCAAGCAAAAGGCATAGAAACCAAGCTTAAAGCAGTCTACGGCGATGATGTACTGGTTGACTATGCGATGCGGTACGGAGAGCCTTCTGTATCAACCGCGATCGATAACTTGTTATCACAAGGCGCTCGAAAAATTCTAGTATTTCCACTTTATCCCCAATACTGCGCATCAACGAGTGGTTCAACCTTTGATGCCGTAGCTGAAGATTTTACGATGCGTCGCTGGTTACCCGATTTCCGATTTATCAGTCGTTACAGCGACGATGAAGGTTATATCAAAGCCGTTGCAGATAAAATCAGAAAGCATTGGGAAACGCATGAACGCGCAGACAAGTTAATTTTTTCTTACCACGGCATTCCCAAAAGATATTTGCTCAATGGCGACCCCTATCACTGCGAATGCCACAAAACAACAAGACTCGTCGCACAAGAACTTGGCTTAAGTGCTGATGAATATATGACGACCTTTCAATCACGATTCGGCAGAGAAGAATGGTTAAAACCATACACTGATGAAACCCTCAAAGGCTTACCTGAAAAAGGGGTGAAGTCAGTTCAAGTCGTATGTCCGGGGTTTTCGTCTGATTGTCTCGAAACGATTGAAGAAATAGGCGAAGAAAACCGCGAGTACTTCGAAGAAAGTGGTGGTCAACGTTACGAATACATAGAATCACTTAATGATGATCCTCAGCATATTGATGTGTTAGTAGACATTATCAAAACTAACTTACAAGGTTGGTCGGTTGGGGATGATTATGAGCGTCGAGGACAGCTTGCAAAAGCAATGGGCAGCGAAAAATAGAGTATTGGAAATAGGACAAGCAAAACCGATATGAAACAAGAAAATACGCCGCTGGTCGCCCCAGACGCATTACTTAAAGCCCAATATATTGCCAACCTATTAGATACCGCGGTTAAAATTCCGTTCATCGGTATCAAAGTTGGCCTAGATTTCCTTATTGGTTTGATACCCGGAATAGGGGATGCGTTAATGATGTTAGCGTCTCTACGCATTGTCTATCTCGGCAAAAAGTTAGGCATGCCCAAAGCACTGCAAATGAAGATGCTCCGCAATACGCTTTTCGACTTTGGCTTAGGTTTTATTCCAATCGTCGGTGATATCGTGGATTTGTTCTTTAAAGCCAACCAAAAGAATGTGCGCATTATGGAGCGCTGGTGGGTTGAGCAAAACAAAGAAGAATTAGACAGGCTTGCGGCTATTCAATTGGCCGAATGGGAAGCAGAGCAGGCGAGACTTGAAGGTAAGTCTTGATAAATTGACTTGGCGCAAACTCGCGCGTCGAAGTGACGCTTTTTAGTTGATTTATATGGCGAATTAGCGTTTTATAGTCACTATGAAACACGCTAATTCGTTCAGACAACAGTTTATAAGTTTATTCCTGATGCTAAGCTTAATGCTTCAGGCGGGAATGAACTATGCACTTGCGTCATACAATATGGCGCTTATGCAGGCACAAGTGTCTGAAGATACTCTGCTCATCTGTACCGGCAAAAGCGTTAAATTAATATCTGCTAGCCACTATTTTGAAACCGGCGAATTAGTCGAAATTTCAAAATTATCTGTCTCTGATACACCATCAGAACTTACTTTCTTAAATCAGCAATCTGATAGCTTAGAGCATGATACTAGTCCTTGTATCTTTTCGTTTGTTGCTGATACTCATAAGACTATTCTTACGGCTGCGTTACCGGTCGTTGCAGTCGATATTGAATCTGATGCAATAACTTCAACTAGCATAGCTCACACTAGCATTGAATGCTTGTCTCCTTGCGCACGATCCCCTCCTTTTATCATTTAATAACTCAAACAATATTTTAGAAGTGATTCATTTGCCGCGGGCATTGGTTTAAAGACGACCATGTCTGTTTGGACTTGAGATTCAAGATCTTGAATCACTATTACCCAAAATTTAAATGATAAGAAATTCGCAAATGATAAATACAAACACCACATTTTGCCGATGTGCTGCAATTAATACGTTTCAGCCCAAACCCCTGTTAGTGAGTATTTTATTGGCTTCTGCTAGCTTGGGTTCATTCGCAAGTGAGCAAGCTATAAATAACCAAGAAGCGCAAAAACACGAACTAGAGCACATAGAGATAGTCGGGCAATTGTCTAGTGGGTTACTTGAGTCCAATATCCAATTAAAGGAATCCAGTTCTCCGGATCTAAGGGCGCAACTGGCACAAATACCTGGGGTATCAGTAAACGGCAATGGCTTAGTGAGCGGGATTATTCAATACCGAGGATTATTTGGTGATCGCGTCAATGTGAAAATCGATGATGTATCTATTGCAGGTGCTGGTCCCAATGCAATGGATAGCCCGCTTTCGCACGTCATCGGTAGCGAACATCAAGTCATACTGCACCAAGGTATTGCACCCGTGTCAGCGGGCTTTGAGACGCTTGGTGGCGCAATTGAAATTAAACCAAAGTCCCCTGAGTTTTCTGACTCCAATCATTGGATGTCTTCAGGGCGTATCGAGAGTACATTCCATCACAATAACAACGCTCGATCTTTCAATTCAAATTTAAATTTTGCATCAGATAAGCGCTATTTGACCGCAATTGCTCAGTTTCAAGAAGCTGATAATTATGAAGTTAAGAGTCTCGAAGTACCATCGACTTTTTATCAAAGAGGTGGAGCTAAGATCTTATTTGGTCAACACAGCGATGATTCAAAACTAGATATTTCAATTGCACGAACACACACTAATGGTTCAGGAACGCCCGCGCTAGCCATGGACATCGAAAGCATAGAAGCGCTTTGGTATAAACTCAGTTATCAACAAGATTTGAATAATCAATGGTCTACTCAGATTAAAGTCAGCGCAAACAAGAATACGCATGAGATGAATAATTTTATGTTTAGAGACGCCCCTATGCCCGCTATGCATAGACGTAATTCTGTAGACAGTAGCGCATCGGCTATAGATATCAGCCTGATAAAACAGCAAAGTGACTCACAACTCGAAATTTGTGTTAGTGGCGAAAACAAAGCGCATAACTCGCGTATTTCAAACCCAAATAATAAGATGTTTTTTATCAATAATTTCAACGACGTTGAGCGCTCAGTGTTAAGTGGCTTTGTTGAATATGAGTTTACAGATTCTCACAAGATTGACTGGCAACTAGGACTTCGTGCCAGCAAAGTTGAATACGATGCTGATGATGTATCGACTAGCATGGCAATGATGAATGCAAATGCTGATGCTTTGGTAAATGGATTCAACAATGCTGACAAAAAGCAAAACTTCGGCTTATTAGATTTAGTGTTAAAAGCGCGTACACAAGTGAGTACTAACTTGAACGTAACCGCTTCGCTTGGCCAAAAGCAACGTGCGCCTAGTTATACTGAGTTGTATTCATGGTTTCCACTGGGTGTATCTGCAGGCTTAGCTGATGGTCGTAATTATATCGGTGATTTGGGCTTAGAAAAAGAAAAAGCATTGCAATTTGATCTCGGTTTGCAGTATCAAAACAATGGGTTGACTCTTTTGCCGAACATTTTTTACCAAGACATCTCTGATTACATCATTGGTGTACCTACTGACAATCAACAAGCAAATATGATGGCGATGATTATGGGGGCGCAACCTGCGCTTCAATGGAGCAATCAAAAGGCGGCATTGTATGGCTTTGATATGTATGCCGCGTATGCGTTTTCACAAAATTTGCAAGTAACAGGCAGCGTTAAATGGGTACGAGGTAAATTAAGACCAAGTGACGATATTATTGAAGGCGAAGAATCTACCGATCTTTATCGAATTGCTCCGCTAACGGCTACCATGCATGCTGTTTATAAACTTAACGATTGGACCGTCGACTTTTTGGTTGAAACAGCAGCGAAGCAAGATAAGGTTGCAAGCTTACAAAACGAAAGTGAAACACCTAGCTATACGGTTTTTGATTTGGCGATTCACTATCAAATAAGCGATGCGTTTAGTGCAAGTTTGTTGATTGAAAATCTAGGGGATAGATTTTATGTCAATCATTTGGGTGGTATTAATCGAATCAATAGTGCAGATATAAGTGCTGGAGAGCGTATACCGGAAATTGGCAGAAATATTGGGGTCAGTGTCGATTTTCGTTTTTAAGTTTTTATTGCATGTTTCACGAGTGTCACTGCTTGAAAAAAGGTTCCCACTTATTGGGAACCTTTGGGATATTTACTGTCCGTAAGTACACAAATAAGCGGTGTTCTCGCTGACTTTCACCTGAAATTTTTGTTGGGCTTCGATAGTAAATTGGTTTTGTGCACCAAAAGTTTGCCAATCCTTTGCATCCGGCAGTAAGACGGTTAATGCGCCGCTGACAACTGTCATGGTTTCAAATTGATTCGTAGAAAATTCATATTCTCCAGGCGCCATTACGCCCATCGTGGCAGGTAAGCTTGCAGTATCAAAAGCGATGGATTTTACTTTTCCATCGAAGTATTCATTTACATCAAACATGGTTTTCTCTTTGCAAAATTAAGTCGAACGCAAGATTACCCATGCGCAACAAAAATTCCATTAAAAAATCAAGTAAGCTTATGCGAGTTATCTCTTAGATATTACTTCCAGCCCAAAATTTCCTCAAAATCACTGTCCAATTTCTTCGCAAAGTCTTTAGCGTGGATCGCCACAGTTTCAAGTTTCTTTTCTTCATCTGATGTGGGTGTGAACTCCGGAACCTTCACCGGATAACCAGCTTCGTCTATTGCCATAAACGTAATAAAACAACGATTGGTCACCACTTCGGCATCTTCTTTGGGATCAGTAGCGCGTACGACAACGTAGATATGCATGCTGGTTCTGCCGGTATGCACTATTTGAGCACTAATGGTGACTTGCTGGCCAACCAATATCGGGCGAATAAAGCGAATCGCGTTAGCTGATACTGTCACACAATAACGCTTGCTCCATTGAGCAGCACAAGCGTAAGAAGCTTGATCTATCCATTTCATGACCATGCCGCCGTGTACTTTGCCACCGAAGTTCACATCTGTTGGCTCGGCTAAAAAACGAAATTCTGTTTTACTGCTGCGTTTGTCGTTTTTGCTCATAGAAATGGTTTGTCCTAATTATCTGGTCAGTGCGCACAACTTATACCTTACCCTTTTTTGTCTTTTAAGTACGACTAATTTTTTCCATCACGCTACCCACTTGAAATTATTCTGACGGATAGCTTGCTAGATACAACGGGTGAGCGGACTTGTAAAACTTCAATTAATGCTTAAGTTTCGCTTTAGCAATATTAAGTGCATGAAGTCTTAACTCTTTCAAAATAGGGCTTTCGGTTTGCCAATAGTGCCAATACAAGGGCGTGTCTAAGGTATAGCCGGGAAATAAATCCTGCAACAAACCCGACGTTAAAGCATCCTGCATTTGTATCGTGGGTAGCAAACCATAGCCTAAACCTGCAATACAAGCCTGCTTAAAGCCTTCAGATGATGGACATAGGTGAATATGTTGCGGAGGTTCGCCACTTTGCTCTATCAAAAAGTCATGCTGTAGGTGGTCGTCTTGGTCAAACACCAAGCAGGGAAGTCTACTGAGATCGTTTATGGTTTGTATATTGTGCTTAGCAATAAAACTGGGGGATGCCACTGCTTGATATTGCATATCACCAAGGTAACTGCTCAATCCGCCATTGACAGGATCCGGCGAATCACAAATACAAATCATGACTTCACCTGCTTTCATTTTTTTCAGCCCCACTGACTGATCAACAATTGAAATATCCAAACTGATTTGCACATCGTCAATTAGGCTCGGTGCTGCTAGTGCTTCTGCTAACCAAGTTGCTATCGAATCAGCATTTGTAGCAAGCGTAACCACAAGAGGGCCTTGTTCAGTATCTTGTTGGGTGTTCTTTATCCCCAAAGAAACCTCTAATTGCTGAACCTGTTGAAGATGGTTAAGTAATTTTGTGCCTAACGCTGTTGGCTTTGGCGGTTGCCCACGCACCAGCACAGGCTCACCAAGAAATGCTTCTAGCTGATTGATGCGCCGACTCACCGCCGATTGAGTAATAAAAAGTTGGTTAGCTGCCTTTTCAAAGCCTTTGTATTTGACAACAAACGCAAGGGCTTGAAGTTGTTTATAATCAATCATGAGTTTAATTCATATATATTGAAAATCATTCATTAGACTTATATCAGTGACTTATCTACTCTTCAACAAAATTTTTTACCTCATGTATGCGGAGTAAGGATGTCATTTTTTTCTGGGATAGGATTAGGCCTAAGCTTAATTATTGCAATTGGCGCTCAAAATATTTGGGTATTAAGCCAAAGCATGGCAGGCGCTAACCGCTTAGCAGTCGCAGGCGTTTGTATTTTGTGTGATGTCAGTTTGATTTTGTTGGGCGTGTTCGCCGCCAAACAAATTAGCGATAGCTTGCCCGCAATCGTGCCTTTTTTGAAATGGGGAGGCATTGCTATGCTCTTGTATCTTGCCTTTGATGCGTTTAAACGCGCTTGGCAAGGTTCGTCAGGTTTATCCGTGAAGCACGAAAATAAGCAAGCATGGCAGAAAACAGCGATGACCGCTTTTGCAATTAGCCTGCTCAACCCTCATGTTTATCTAGACACTGTGGTATTGCTTGGCAATATTGGAGCCTTACAACCCGACCCGATGCTTTTTGCGATCGGCGCATGTGTGGCATCGGTTTTGTGGTTTAGCAGTTTATCCCTATTTGCGCCCGCATTAAGCCGAGTCCTTAGTTCACCATTAAAGTGGAGAGTATTTGATGTGGTGATCGGGCTGATTCTTTGTAGTATTGCCGTAAAGCTCTACTTTATTACTGCATAAACAAAGCAAAAAATAGTTGAGTTATTCGACCTTTGAAATGGCAAACTTTTCCAAGGTCTCTAATTCAACTTCTTTCAAAGCGGTGATATTAGTGGCCTCTAAATCCAACGGTGGCGCACAATCCATGACCAGTGCTTCTTTCCATCTCGACACGCACAGGCACCAGCGGTCGCCTGCTTTGAGGCCGTTAAAGTGATAACGAGGGTTGGGTGTGACTAAATCATTGCCTCTGGCAAGTGAGTAGTCTAAGAACTCTTGGGTGACGATTGCACACACACTGTGATTGCCTAAATCACTTTCGGGAACATAACAAAAGCCTTCTCGTGTAAAGCCAGTATTGCCACAGCATAGCTTTAAAGGCTTGCCGTAGACATTGCGTTGATTTGGCATGTTAATCTTTCCCTATTGAATTTCGTATAGTGTAGTAAGTATTTATTGCCATAGTATAAAGTTAATCTGATGTTGGATAAAAGCAAGTTAAGTGTACTAGAGACAAAACAGAGTAAAGGAAACTTTTCGGCCGACGAAATTGCTCGCTTCGATGCGCTCGCCGATTCGTGGTGGGATCCGAACGGAAAGTACAAAACCGCGTTGCTGTTTAACCAAGCGCGCATTAGCTTTTTTATCCCACAAATATGCAAACACTTCGGCCGAGAGCCCGATTCAGCGTTTCCGCTAAGAGGTCTACGAATATTAGATGTAGGCAGCGGAGGAGGGCTAGTCTGCGAGCCTTTAGCATCAGCTGGTGCACAAGTAGTGGGAATTGATGCCAGCCAAATAAGTGTTGAGGTGGCACGTCGCCATGCGGCAACCTCTGCCTTAAATATTGAATATAGGCATGAGCTTTCAAGCACCACGGCAAGTAAAGGTGGGCAATTTGATGTTGTCATTAATGCAGAAGTGGTTGAACACGTGCCCGATCAATCCGCGTTGATTAAAGAGTGTTGTGATCTAGTCAACCCAGGGGGCTTTTTAGTATTGGCAACGCTAAATAGGACTATCAAATCATGGATTATCGCAATCTTTGGCGCTGAGTATGTCATGCGCTATCTACCAAAAGGCACGCATGATTGGAAAATGTTTGTCACTCCTAACGAACTCAATCAAATGGCATCGACAAACGGTGTCACTCAAACAGCTGAATCGGGTATGAAATACAACCCATTTAAGGGTGAGTGGCGATTATCAAATGATACTTCAGTGAATTATATTCAGTGTTATAAAAAATGATGATTCGCCAGCTTTAAAAGCTGTTTCACGCTTTGTGTATCTACAATTAAACATCATTCAACAAGTCATGACTAAACTTAGATACATCATGCCCACCATGCAGGAATATTTAACCGTTGGAAAAACCTTAAGCACTAAGAAACCAAAGAAAAAAGTCTAAACACCTCGATAGCAGAATAGATTAAATCTGACTTACATAAACCTTAGAATGTGATCGCTTGGTTTGACATAACCATCAACAAAAAGGGCGTAAAACCAATCATTCCTATCATCATTAGAACCGTCAATAGACACAATGCGGAGCTTGCAGAGTATTTCACTGCCTTAGTGCCCTTTTCTTCAGCATAGAAAAATAGCTGCAGCATCATTAAGGGCAATAAAAAACAGCCAAATGTCCAAATATAGAAAAATGGGTCGCCAAAGGCTGGTTTCATGCCTAACACATTACCCGTTATTAAGTAGCTAAAAACACCCACTCTTAAAATCCATTGTGCGTTTGACACTAAAAATAGCCGTAATGCCCACTTTCGGTGGCTAGCAATATCTCGTTTAACTGCGTTACGCACGGTAAAATATGTGAAAGCCAGTATTAGAAAGCCGTTGATAGTGGTGCCGACACCTGACAAATCAATAGGTTCTGGGTCACGTATCCACACCAAATAGAAGCCCGAAATAGCTAAACAAAATACGGTGGTAAGATAAATATAACCATTAATTCGATGAAACCTAGGGTAAGTGTTTCGAATCATAGGTATTAGCTGCAGTGCACCTCCAAAGGCTACAAAACCAGCACCAATAGCATGGGCGGCGAAAGCCAGATTGCCCGAGAAATCCCCTGCGTGATAAGGGGTGCTGCCCAAAGGCTCCCAGCGATTCCAAGCTTGCATATTGTCGTTGATCACTGAAAATCCATAAAAAGCCATTATGTAATAGAAGAAAAACCACTGACCAACCAAAGTAGTCACAAACCAAAACATACTTGCAAATTTTAAGGTTTGGTTGGCAAGCTTGTTAGGTATCACTTTTTGTATCGTTGCTTTTGAACTGTTGTTTGTTGCTGAAGAAGCTGAAACATCAGCATAATCATTACCCATTGTGGAGTTCTCCATATACTTCAATAGAGCGGAGTATCAGATAAAGACTGTCGTAATTCGTCCAAATGGGCCTATTCGTACGGATTCTTTTTAGTTTTTTTAAAAATTGAGCTTTTTTTATGGAAAAGGTTTATCGTCATTAGAAAACAAAAGCTAAGGACCTTGAAAGGTGGTCTCACTCAACTTGCCGAATCGAGCATGAAGTACAATCCATTAAAGGCTGAGTGGCGATTATCAAAAGGTACTTCATTGAATTATATTTAATGTTATAAAAAATGATGATTCGCTAGCTTTGAAAAGCTGTTTTACGCTTTTAGCACCCAAGTTTAAACATGACTCAATTTGTCATGACAACAGATAGACACAAGGCGCTTGAAACAATGAAGATTTACGATACTAAAACCGCTCCGACCCCTCGCAGAGTGCGCATATTTTTGGCTGAAAAAGGCATTGATATGGAATATGTGCAAGTCGATTTGCAGTCAGGCCAAAATCTATCCAAAGAAATGAGGGCGAAAAACCCCTTGGGTAAAATCCCAATTTTAGAACTTGATGGCGGTACCTGTATCAGCGAAAGCGATGCGATTTGTCAGTATTTCGAAGCGCTGCAACCTGAGCCCACTTTGTTTGGTGAAACGCCTTTGGAAAAAGGGACCATCGCAATGTGGCAACGTCAGGTCGAGTTTGCTTTATTTATGCAAGTCGGCATGTGTTTTCAGCATACCACTGGGTATTTTAAAGATCGTATGAAGCCAATTAAAGAATATGGGATCGAAGCGGGTATCAATGCGTCTAAGTTCTTACGAGTCTTAGATAGGCGACTTCAAAACTCCGAGTTTATAGCAGGTGATCAATTTTCAATTGCTGATATTACTGCGGTTTGTGCGATCGACTTTGCGCGTGTAATTGATGTGCGTATTGGTGAAGATCAAACGGCTTTGCAGGCTTGGTATGAGCGGCAGAATTTGCGGCCTAGTATGAAGGCTTAGGGTTGCGTTAAAATTTACAGCAGTGTTAAGTACGTAGAAGTTTGAAAAGCTGGGGTCATCCGAACTGTCGACACGTATATCGAGAACACTCGCAAAAAATTCAAAGAAATCTCGCCAAGTTTCCAGTGTATTCAAGCCGTCTATTGTGTTGGCCATCGATTAGTGGGGGATAATAAATAGTCCCATCCTCATAATTTCCTCAACTTGTGTTTGTACCCTGTTCTTTATAATTGAAACTCGTCAGTAAGTTTGTTGCTTTGTTTGAATACCAAGCAATCCTCATGCTTTCTGCTCATCTTGAAATTACGATAAAAACAAAAGTATTAAGGACATTCTTATGCTCAGACACCTTCTATTAATAATTATCTGCTATGCACCGTTCAGCGCATCGGCAAGCATTATTTTTGATTTTGAATTGGACTCTTTAAGCGGCATTCGAATAGGCATTGATAGTTCAGATACTTTCAGTTTTGAATTTGCAGACAGTACTGATTTTTCCGACGTGGGTTGGAACGATATTCTCTCCGTCACGTATGCTTTCGACAGTGTAGGTACGGGTTCTATCACAAGCTTTGTTTACACTGCCACAGATGTGAGCAACGAGTTACTAGCTACCTTTTTTTCCTTTGAACAATTAAGCAATGAAGCGTGGCAAATGGATATTTTGATTGGTTTAACGGGCATCAATGAAGTGCTTAGTTTTACGTCAAGTGATCAAAGTACTGCGCTCTTGTTTGGGCAGGGTGACTTTTTGGGTAATTCATCTCCAATATCATTCATCCTTGAAACTGAATCTGCGAGTGCTTTCATTATTGGCTTAGGAGGAGCATTTACACTAACGGGGCTATCCTCAGCTAACTCAATCTCAGAGCCTTCTTTAATTTTATTTTTTGCTTTCATTGTGATCGTTTTGGCTAGACGAGCACGGCTGGGAATATGTGATAAATACATATTACCTTTGAATTTAAGGAGTTTGACGTCAATCTGAACGTGATGACTAGGAACTTTTATTGCTGGAATGTTTACTTCTTCTGATGACGATGAACTCAAGGGTGCAGCCAGGCCTTAAGAAAAGCAGATATCTATTAGTTTTACAGTTAAGAATAACGAGTTGGTTTAACCCCTGTCCCTGCCCACTATGAATATCGCTTATTGCACTAAAGCAGGGACTATTTAACTAATCAAACAAAGGGCAAAGTCCGTGCCTCAATCAACCAGAGCCTGATAAACTAAGTTTCTCAAATCATCGTGGTAACGGTGAAAACCAATCGGCACAAATTGAGACATCCCCAGGATAATCATGTTTTCTTTTGGATCGATGCGTACGTAAGTTGATGCCATACCGCCCCATCCGAAGTTGCCTTCTGACCCCATGAATTTAAGCTGACCTTCATCAACTGTAACTGAAACCGCTAGACCATAGCCTTCGCCAGCTGCGCCGGGTTCAAAAGGAACCAGGTGTTTTGGCATATGGTTGGTGCGCATGTATTCAACGGTTTTGCGTCCTAAGATGCGAGTACCATTGACTTCACCGCCATTTAACAACATTTGTGCAAAGGTTAAGTAATCATCCATGGTTGATACTAGACCGCCGCCGCCATTATGAACTTGTGGATCGCTTTGATAATCTCCAAGTGCGCCCACTGGTCTAACGACGGTTTGGCCTTTGTCGCCGACTGTATAAATCTGCTTTAAACGATCGCGTTTGTCTGCGGTGACATAAAATCCAGTGTCATTCATCTTAAGTGGCTCAAAAATCACTTCTTGCATGTATTCACCCAGCTTCTTACCGCTTAGTTTTTCAACCAAAAAGCCGATGATGTCGGTGTTGACGCCGTAGTGCCATTTTTCGCCTGGCTGGTGGTTTAGTGGTAGTTTTGCGATTGCATCGAGCATTTCGTCTGCGGTTTTAAAGTTGGCTGTTGCAAACATTTGTTGATAAAGCTTATCAACTGGACTTTGTGAGAATCCATAGCTCAAACCAGCAGTATGCATAAACAAATCGATGATTCGAATGGGCTGTTTTTGCTTTTCGGTAACTATATTGTCACCTTCGCCACTTACATAAACCTGTAAGTCTTTAAGTTGTGGCAAGTACATGTCGATTGGATCATTCATGTGAAACTTGCCTTCTTCCCACAATGTGAGCGCTGCAACAGCAGTGACAGGTTTAGTCATTGAATAAATACGGAAAATCGTGTCGCGACTCAACGGAATATTCTTTTCACGATCTTGTTGACCTTGTGCTGCAAAGTGAACGACTTGACCATTGCGAGCAACCAAAGTGCTGATGCCGACTAGTTTTTGTTGGTCGATATACTCTTGCATCCTGTCATTGATGCGCGTTAATCGCTCACTTGATAAACCTTGCTTGACTGTTGGATTACCAAGGTTTTCTTTTGGAGGCGTCGTTGCGTTACACGCGGTCAAAAAGACCATTAAGCTCAGTGCTACTAGGTTTTTCATATTTAAACTCTTTCTGTCGTTAGTTGTAGTGAGTGTATTCTCTTCACGAGTATAAGCAAGTACGTTACAAGTTTGTTAACGGTTGTTAAATGCTTGAAAAACATTAAATATATGATTTTATGTGATAAATACGACTTATCATAAATATCCATAATTTACCTTTAAGTTTGTTTATTGACTGTTTATTTTTGTCGAAGCTTTGCTTTGTGATTAGACAGATTAATTTCGATAGCTAATTACTTTCTATTGATTTAAGTGAATTGCTAATCATATCGTGTCGCTCTATCGTTAATGCTTATGAAAATCGAAGGGTTAGCTTATGCCAAACAGTTCAGCAACGAATGACTTTGTGACCACGCTAGACGTGGAGGTTCCAGAAGAAGGAAAGTGGCAAGAGGTCGCTCAAGGCATTTTTTGGATACGCATGCCATTGCCGTTCGATTTAAATCATATTAATTTATATCTTCTTAAAGACGGTGATGCTTTTACCTTGATTGATACCGGAATCGGTACGTCTGCGACCAAGGATTGCTGGGAAAGTCTAATCGAGCGTTACAACATTAAGCTAAAGCAAGTTATTGTGACGCACATGCATCCTGATCATATTGGGCTGGCTGGTTGGCTAACTGAGCGCTTTCAAGTGCCCTTGTTAATGACTTATGCCGAATACTTTACTGCGCGCGCGATTGTCGCTGGTGGACAAGGCGCTGATAATTGGCAAGACAAAGTTTATTTACAACGCGCAGGCTTTGATGAGGAGTATATTGAGAAAAACACGCAGTCTAAAAACGGTATTCGCAAAGTGGTTTCGCCCATTCCGCTTAGCTATTTTAGGCTTCAACATGACAGTGAAGTCAAAATCGGCGATGACACTTGGAAAGTAATGGTCGGTCGAGGCCATTCACCTGAGCATGCTTGTCTTTATTGTGAGTCTAGGCAGATTTTGATTTCGGGTGATCATGTGTTGCCGCAAATCTCTCCAAATATTGGCGTATACAACACTGAACCCGAGGGTAATACGCTCAAGCTGTATTTAGAAACCTTACCGCAGTTCTTAACGTTGCCACAAAATACATTGGTCTTACCTTCGCATAAGCAACCTATTTATGGCTTACATAATCGGGTAAATGAATTGCTTGCACATCATCATGAGCACCTTGAAAATCTACTTGATTTTTGCCAAGAGCCACGCAATTTAGTGCAGTGTTTACCGATACTATTTAAGCGAGAATTAAACGAACACAATATGTTTTTCGCAGTGGCCGAATGCCTATCTCATTTGAATTACTTGATGTACGAAAACAAAATTAAACGAACGCTTGAAAATAAACAGTATCGTTATCAAGCGATTATCACTTAAGCCTAATAATTTGTGCGAGATAGCCGATAACCTACCTGAGAAGAGAGGGTAACCAGGTAGTAAAAAAGTGAAGTTTAAAGTACTAGTCATAGAATCTGATTCTGAGGCTTTGCGAGTACTTAAAAGAGTCATTGGCAAAGCTGGCTTTGATGTAGTAGTCGCAAATACGCTGATTGAAGCAAAACATATATTTGAGCATTCGACACCCGAAGAATACCTTTGTGCAGTCGTCGATTACGTTCTACCCGATGCGTTACACGGCCAAGCCATTGATTTCGCTCTGAACGCTTATATACCGGCTATTGTCATTACCAACCAGACTGACGAAGATATCCGTAAAGATATTTTACGCAGGGAAATTGTGGACTATATCCCAAAGCAGAACGCACAAATTTATGAATATTTGTCTCGTTTGCTGGAGCGTTTGGAAAAAAATCATCAAGTTGGAGTACTGGTCGTTGACTCCTCTAGACGCAACCGTAATTCAATTGCTCCCCTTTTGAAACGACACAATTTTACAGTTTATGAGACAAATACCGCAGATAATGTTCAGGATTTGTTGTACCAACACAACAACATCAAGCTGGTCATTGTTGATGAAGATTTACCAGAGATGCAGGGAACTGAAATCGTCGCAGATATTAGGCGAAGTTTCAATAAAAGCGAAGTGAGCATTATTGGGGTATCAAGTGGTCGCAAAACAGCTTTACTCGCTAGGTTTTTGAAAAGTGGGGCAAACGATTATTTAACCCGGCCATATTGCCATGAAGAGTTTTTCTGTCGGATTATGCAAAACATTGAACACATTGAGCAAATCGATGTGATCAGAGAAACTGCTAACAAAGACTATTTAACTGGTTTATCGAATCGTCGTCATTTTTTCAATCAGGTAGAGGCCTCTATGAAACGAGGAATTGAGCAAATGAGTCTTGCCTTGTTAGATTTAGACCATTTTAAACAGGTTAATGATAACTTCGGTCACGACTATGGTGACATGGTGTTAAAAGAAACGGCAAAATTACTAAACAAGAAACTATCAAACAAGATCTATCCCGAGTTTAAGGTTTCTCGATTTGGTGGCGAAGAGTTTTGTGTATTCATGCCCAATACTAGTTTGGAGAAAGCTGTGCAAATAATGGATGACTTTAGAGATGTATTATCTCAAAAGGCATTTAAGATGAAAAAGAAGTCATTGAATTGTACGGTAAGTATCGGTGTAACTGATGTTTATAAACGAAACATTGAATCAATGTTAACGGTAGCCGATCAGAATTTGTACGCAGCAAAAACAGCAGGAAGAAATCGAGTACTTGCCAATTAAGCATTACTCGATTATTAATGTTGTTTATTTACTTTTTGCAAAACTAGAGAGCTAACAAGAAATTTAATCCACCATTGATAGCGGCAACCTGAGCTTCTCGGCAATTATCAGCGTCAGTCTTGGCGCTGTCTGGGTAAACTTCAGTCGTTGTTACGTATGGCGCATCGGTTACCCCCGCACACAAAAATAATGGTTTTTTGTCGTAGCAAATAACACCGTCTGAGACAATGTCGGCACCTATTATTTGACCGTTTTTGTCTGGTGGCGCAATATGCGTGATTTTTTCCACCGACGCAATTATGGCTTTTTGAAATTCAATTTGTGGTTTTGGCGTATCTGCGACAGTGTAAAAGCCATCTGGAATTCCCCAATCACTAAATTCAACGCCATCTCTTGCCGCAAGTGCAGGTCGAAACTCACTGTCATCTGTATCTGTGGTCTCATGTAGATCAAAATGAGCTAAGAAATCTACATCCAATGATTCAATGAACTCTATGAATAAAGCCGACTCTGGAGCAGGACTATTAGCATAAAACGAGCGATTTGGGTCAATGGCTTCTGGGTTCCAACGATTGATTGTTTCGTAGCCCCATGGGCTCACACACGGCACAATCACTATATTAAAATGTTCGTTGTATTGATTAGCATGATTAAGAAGGAAATCAATTGCTCCTTGCACACCACTCGTTTCATACCCGTGAACACCACCACTGACTAATACAGTAGGTTTATTTGTATCCCATTTTGAAGATTTAAATGCGTATAGCGGGTAGCGCATCGCATCGAAAGGCAATGCACCATATTTAACCTTGGCAAAGCCGACAATGTCTTCTTCGATTCTGCTGAGTACCTCTTGTGCATAGCTGCGCTTGACACTCTGTGATTCGAGCCATTGCTTTTTGTGAACATCCTGCCACGGCTGACCTGCAATCCCAATTGGATAGTTTTGCATTGTGCTTTCCTAATTATTGCTCAGAGGCTATTAACGATACTTCACTACTGTAACTCATCGATATTGAATTGTTCAATTTGAAAAGCGTTTCAAAATCTTTCAAAGCATACGAAATACGTCTAACTAGTTTACAGCCAGACGTCTTTCGATGAGTTCTTTGGTCATTTGGGTTTGAAGTTTTTCGGTAATCGGGTAGAGCATAATTAACCCTGCCGCCAAAAAACCGAATATCGCAGGAATAAAGCTCATTAGTTGTACCATGCCGGGAAGAGATGCCTCTATGGTTGATGGGTCCATACCTTGATAACCGTAACTGGCTAAGACGACCAAAACTAACGCACCAGCGAAGCCTCCACCTGTCTTTTGTACAAATGTGCCGGCCGAATAGAATAGGCCTGTTGCTCTGCGGCCATTTTTCCACTCTGAGTAGTCTGCAGCGTCGCCAAGCATAGAAAAAAACAAGGTAGGTAACATTGCGGCAAAGAATTCGGCGCTGCACCCGATGACAAACACCATTGTTATATCACCTGCAGGAATCCAATAAAATCCACAAGTTATGATACTCGTCGCCAATAGCGCAATAATAAATAAGTTCTTGCGACCAAATTTGTCGGCTAAATAGCTAGTGCAAAGCGCACCTAGAATAGAAACAATGAGCAGCCCTATAAAGTACTGCCCTGCCATGACTTCATCACCGATAAAATATTTAAAGTAATAAGCAATGACACCGTACTTAATACCATTAAACATCATTGTCAAAAAGCCAATACCAATTAATATCAACCATGGCTTATTGGTCACTAGATCAAGCATATCACGCTGTGTGGCAGACACTTCTTTATCGCTTTTAATCGCTCTGTTTATTAAATAAAGCACAGTGGCAATCACCACAACAAACAATACACCAGTCGCTAGGTTTCTATAGTAAAAGAATAAGGTAATACTGATCAGTGGAATCGTGATAATCGGCAGTTGTTTAGTTAGATCCCAAAGTTCTTCTTTTAAGGTACCAGTTTGTTTGGCGGGTGCTTCGATTCGCTCTTTCGTGCTGTAGAAAGTAATGATCATTAATAAAAATAGCAGAGCGGCAAAAAGATACATCGTGTACTGATATCCAATTGCATCGTCGCCAGCGCCGAAGTACTTTACTAGACTGGGTAAAAAGCCCATGACCAAAAGGCCACCTAGAAAGGCACCCGCAAACCGAAAGCCTGATAAACTAGTTCTTTCTTTATCATCATCAGTCATGACACCCATAAGCGCGGAATAGGGTACATTATTCACCGTATAAGCTAAGGTAAGACCAATATAAGTTACGTAAGCCCAAACTAGCTTCGCTGAGTCGCTAATATCGGGTGTGGTAAAACTCAACACCATGAACAAACACAAAAAGGGCGTCGACCATAATATCCAAGGCCTAAATTTGCCCCATGGCGTATTTGTCCTATCTGCAATCATACCCATGATAATGTCGGTTACACCATCAGATAAGCGCACGACTAAAAACAATAGGGCTGCTGATGTTGCTGCAATACCAAAGGTATCTGTATAAAAAACAGCAAGATAAGCAAGTGCTCCACGCCAAACTAGATTGGCGGCAGCATCGCCCATGGCGTAACCGACTTTTTCATAAAAGGGGAGTTTTATCATTAGAATTATTCGCTTCTTTGAGCAAGCATTTGTTTATATGCGATACCACTTTGCTTTAATGTACGCACTTGAGTGTCATAATCAACATAAACCAATCCAAAGCGTTTAAGGTAGCCTTCAGCCCACTCAAAATTATCCATTAGGCTCCAGGCAAAATAACCGTCAACTCTAACACCCGCTTCAATGGCGTTGTTTACTGCGTTTAAGTGTTGGTCATAATATTCGAGCCTGTCGAGATCCTGGACTTCACCGTCGATTAGCTCATCAGCCATCGCTGCGCCGTTTTCAGTGATGTAAATTGGTGGTAAGTTGTATAGCTTGTTCATGCGCACTAAAAGGTCGGTCAGCGCCTTTGGATATATTTCCCATCCAATATCTGTGCGAGGATATAAATGTTCATGTTCGGTAAAAAACTCACCTTCTACGGTTGGAGCAGAATAGGTCAAACGTGTATAAAAGTTGATGCCTAAATAATCCATGGGTTGACCGATGATTTCTAGGTCGCCTTCGTGGATTTCAGGTCTTTGCTTAGCCGGCAGTAAGTCAATAATTTCTGGGTAGGCTTTATGCATGAGAGGTTTGATATACCACTGATTAGTATATTGATCGGCGAGGTCAGTGGCTTGTAAGTCGGCATCGCTTTGACTAACTGGGTAACAAGGTGTGAAATTTAATACGATACCATTAAGCGTGTCTGGGCTATTTTTTTGCAGCACTTGCATGCCTAATCCATGCGCTAATAAGATGTGGTGAGCTGCTTTTCTTCCGAATTCCTTACTTGCTTTGCCTGGTGCATGTACACCGATTTCGTACCCTAAGAAAGCCGAGCAAAACGGTTCGTTAAAGGTCGCATAAGAGTGTACGCGATTTCCAAAAGCCTGGGTTATCAGATTTGCATAATTAGCAAATTCATATGCAGTTTGACGATTTAGCCAACCGCCCTGATCTTCTAAGTATTGTGGTAAATCCCAATGATAGAGCGTGACAAAGGGTTTGATACCTTTTTCATTAAGTCTGTCTAGCAACGCGATGTAAAAGTCTACGCCGTCTTGGTTAACGTTACCATCTTTAGTCATGACTCTTGGCCATGAAACTGAAAAGCGATAAGCATCAACGCCAATACTCTCAATCAGGTTTATATCTTCTTCCCATTTGTTGAAATGGTCACACGCCGTCAGTCCATTCGATGCGTCGGCTATTTTACCTGGAGTAGCGCAAAAAGTATCCCAGATACATGGAAGACGGGAGTCTGCGCCGCCCTCTATTTGAAAAGAGGCAGTTGCAACGCCATACAAAAATGATTTCTTTTGCATAGGAGAGTGAGCAGGTAACGATAGTTTTTTCATCAGAGAGTCTTTTAAATAACAGGTTTTGCGCAGTCCAAGCCAGTTACTGATATGCATACACTGCAGCGCTTAATTTCATCATTATGTAGTTTATAACACGTTGTTTACATAAAATGAAAGCGCTTTCTTTTATTCTGCTAAATTTCGTAAGTTAGTCACTGTATCCGCTTCGTGGGCGGGCTTGTCCCAGCGAATTCGATGTACTCTAGGAAATCTTAATGCCAAACCTGATTTATGTCGCTTCGAAAGATGCACAGAATCAAAAGCTAGTTCAAACACCAGTTCTTTTTTAACTTCTTTCACAGGACCAAAACGCCCTACGGTATTTTGACGAATCCACTTGTCTATTTCCTTTAGTTCAACATCGGTAAAGCCCGAATAGGCTTTGCCTACCGGCAGTAAGCTCTCACCTTGCCAGCAACCAAATGTATAGTCTGAGTAGAACGAGGAACGCTTTCCGTGTCCGCGTTGGGCGTACATCATCACCGCATCAATAAGCAGCGGATCACGCTTCCATTTAAACCACTGATTTTTCGGGCGACCAGCAATATAGAGACTATCATTGCGTTTAAGCATCAGACCTTCAATATAGCCACCGTGTTGTTGACTAGCTCGTTCTCTCAATGCTTTGGCTTCCTCCGCGCTGTCAATACCAAACGTTTGCGAAAGCATCAGCTTATCTGCATTAACAGACTCAAACCATTTATTCAGTTTACTTTGACGGACAACTAAAGAGTGTGCACGTAGATCTTCATTTCCGATTTTCAAAGCATCGTATAACATTATGCCAACTGGGCATTCATTCATTAACTTCTTACTTGGTCTTTTCTTGTTCAGGCGCTGTTGCAACTGATTGAAACTCGCTATTTTATATGTCTTACTTTCTTGTTTTTCTTTATTCGTTTGCAAAGCAAGTAATTCACCATCGAAAACACCTGCACAAGTGTCCTCATCAAATGAAACTAGCAAATCTGGAAAGCTGTGACTGATGTCATCTCCAGTGCGGCTGAACAGGGCTTTGCCTTTTTTAGTGATCACCAGTTGAACGCGAATCCCATCAAACTTCCATTCAGCGGTCCAGTTTTTGATGTCTAAGCAATCAAGGGTAGACTCATCTATAGGGTGAGACAGCATAACGGGTTGAAAGGTAATGCTCTGTGATACGTCAGGCTTGTCGGCATTTCCTTCAAGCCAATCAAACAGGCTATCATAGGGCGGCTTGACACCATGCCAAAGGCGTTCTAGTTCTTCGACACTGTATTGCTCTTTTGCGGTTTGCTCGCTGATGCCGCGTGAAACCGCGTGCTCTTGGCCGTACTCAGCCAGTATTTTTTTGACGAACTGCGCTGACACACCGATGCGTAAGCCTCTTGTACCAAGTTTAATCAAAGCCCAGCGCTGAGCAGCATTGAGTTGATTTAATAGTGTGATTAGAAACGGCTCAATCTCTTTTTTGGGTAAGCTTTGAAATTGAGCAATCAACTCATTTAAGCTGAGAATTTCCTCGAATTCAGCGATTGGATCATCATCTTGAGCTTGCCACAAGTGGGCGACCGTTTCGCTCATCTCGCCAACGTAGTCATAGCTTAAGTCAAATAAAATCGGATCAACGCGCTTTGTGATGAGATCTTTGATTGTTTTTCGTTTAAAAAACTCAAGTTGTAATGTGCCTGCAATCGCGGCGATTGCCCAGCCTCTATCTGTAGGGGCTGCAACTGATAAATATTGTTTGATAAGTGCAGCTTTGGCTAAATTACTGCTCGTGAAATATAACTGGTCGACGAGTTTAGCAAAGTCGATCATTAGCCTGTTTCCTCTTCTTCATAACCCACAAGCGATAACGCCTTAGCCTTGTAACCCATACTTTGAGCTTGATGAACAAGGGCTTCTTCGCGGCCATGCGTTACCCATACCTCGGAGGGATTGACCTGCGAAATCGTCTGCAATAGTTCTGGCCAATCACAATGATCAGAAATGATGATCGGCAGTTCAGCGCGACGCTGTTTTGAGCGCGCTCTTATTTGCATCCAACCGCTCGCCATCGCGGTCATCACTTCTGGGAGCTTGCGAGACCACCTGTCACTCAGTGCAGACGGTGGAGCAAGTACTATTTCACCTGCTAGTGATTTTAAATCAGTCACTTCAGATACGGGAATAAGCTCGCCTAGAGCAACCCCGTATGATTGATATAAGTTGCATAAATTAATTAGCGCGCCGTGCACATAAATGGCCTTTTGATAGCCAAGCTCCCGCAGGGCTATGATCACGCGCTGACATTTGCCCAGCGCATAAACGCCAACAAGATGGCACCTATTTGGAAATAACATCAGTGATTGAAGTAACTTGTTTACTTCGTCATTGATAGGAGGATGTTTAAACACGGGCAGGCCAAAGGTGGCTTCAGTGATAAACACATTACACGGTGTCACTTCAAATTCAGGGCATGTCGGATCATAGGAACGTTTGTAGTCACCTGATATCACTAAACGCTGGCCTTGATGCTCTATCACTATTTGGGCAGAGCCTAAAATGTGCCCAGCCGGGACAAATTTAAATTCACCCTGATTGAGTGTTTTCGACTGATGGTAATCCAATTCGTGTTGCTGCTCGGCATGGTCATCACCGTAACGAATGCGCATGATTGCCATGGTTTGCGGTGTTGCGAAAACTTCGTGATGACCTGGTCGCGCATGGTCGGCATGCCCATGAGTAATGATTGCTCGTTGAACAGGCATCAAAGGGTCGATGTATGCATCGAGTGCTTTACAAAATAAACCTTGAGGTCGTGTTTCGATCCAGTGTTCGGGGTGCATGTGTTTTTCTACAAGATAATTTCGAATTTTTACGCCTGATTTAATTTGCTGGGTCAAAATTGTGTAGAAGTAAGTTTAAAAAAGCATTTTTCTAGACACATTTACTTTCGTTTTGAAAAGCTTTTCGCACAAAAATAGACAGTTTGTTTCAGCGGTTAACACATGAATTTACTTGTTACATTCTGGCGAGAAATTAAACACTTTTTTCATAAACTTTATGGTTTATTTAAACGACAAAGCATATGAAAGGCACATAAAAGTATGTTGCTTGGTCTTTGTAAATACACACACAAGAGACATTTAATTGTTTATTAAACCCGAAAGGAAATAATTATGAAAAAATTAGCAAAAAGCCTAAACCTAACTATTGCATCAACTTTACTTGTAGTTGCGGGTAGCAGTATCAATCTTGCAAATGCACAACCTATCGAGCGAGAGTCAAAGTTGGTTAAAGTATGTGAGGCAGTTCAAAGTGATAATACTTCGAAGCTGAAGCGAGCGGTAAAAAATGTAGGTTATTCATACTCAGCGATTGCAAATGGCTTGGTTTGTAACGGTCAGCCTGTATTGGAGTTCGCAGTAGCAAACGGTTCAAATGAAGTCGCTGAAAAACTCGCGCGCAGAACCAACAAAGCGTTGCCAGATCTTGTCGCTAGCGTTGAATAAGCAGTGACGAAACAATGTGCTACCCGAATTGATAATAATTTGCGGGTAGCACCTTACTACTTGCCAAACATGAAAGTGTAGGGGATATGTAACCTGTTTCGCCACGCATCTTCATTGTGGCCCGCACCGTCGTCTTTATACGTCATCCAGTCTTTAGCAGTATACCCACGCTTTTCCATCATTTTGTCTACTTGCACTTGGTACACTTCGTAGTATTGATCGATCTCGGCTGTACCAAAGTCATAATAAATTTTGTGTTTACCTGCACTTGGAAGCATTTTTTCCATGTACGCTAAAATCGTGTCGCCAATCGGTGTTTTTTCTTCAGGTGTCCAACCAGGATAATGTGTTGATACACATGCAGCCATGCCAAATTCTGCTGGGTATTCGCTTATCGCATACATTGAAATGAGCCCGCCCATACTTGAACCCATAATAGCGGTGTCTTCAAGTTTGGTGCTGACGGCATAGTTTTTTTCGATAAATGGTTTTAATTCCTCTACCAAAAATTTTAAGTAGTTGTCTCCGATAAACTGAATCTCTAAAAATGCTTGCGGAATTGCCTCGGCGTTTTTTACTTCGTTTGCAAATAATTGTGCTTTTGCAGGAAAATATTCGAAGTATCTTGTTTCATCTATATTATCGATTGCTACAACGATAAACGGCCTGATTTTATCTTGTGAAATGAGTGCTGAGGCTACTTCATCAACTCCCCACTCTTGGTTGTTCCAGGTCACGGCAGCATCAAACAGCATGTTTCCATCGTGCATATAAAGTACTGGGTAACGTTGATTTGCATTGTATCCATCCGGTGTCCAAACGTGCACATTGCGTGGCTGAATATACTCAGAGGCAAAGTCAGTATAGGTTTTGATGTTACCTGCTGATATATCTTTTGGCGCGGGTCGTGCGTGTAGATTGAAAGAGCTCAGAGTGGCGATTATTAATGTAACTGCTAGTAACTGAATGATTTTCATAAAAACATGCCTTGTAAACAGTTTGTTAAGCTTCAGATATTTCTGCCATTTTAGCCAGTGGTTTAATCATGAATTCGTATGCATTTTATACAGTTTAGAAATTTCAGCTTATGCTTCGTGTTCGGTAATGAGCCTATGCCTTGCTATTTTCGTAGCACATTAATAAAAAACACCAGTGAATAAATGATAAAAGAGCCAACAAAGCGAGCCGTCATTCCCGCCAATTTTAAAGCTTGGTTTGCTGAACGTGGTTGGTCGGTGCGTGAGTATCAAAAACAAATGATTAGGGCGTTTGCGAATCAACGTTCTAGTTTGTTGATTGCACCCACGGGAGCGGGTAAAACTTTGTCTGGTTTTCTGCCAAGCCTTATCGATTTGGCGAGCCTTTATAAGCAAGGTAAACAAGCTAAAAAGATTGGCTTGCATACTTTATACATATCACCACTTAAAGCTTTGACTGCCGATATTCATCGCAATCTCAATCAACCGATTGAAGACATGCAGTTACCCATAACAGTAGCTTCAAGAACGGGAGACACAACGGCTTATCAGCGTCAAAAACAACGCACTAATCCGCCCAATATTTTATTAACAACACCAGAATCACTCATGTTAATGCTGAGTTACACGGATGCTCCGACGATTTTTGGCAAACTTAAGACAGTGATAGTGGATGAAGCGCATAGTTTTGCTCATTCAAAACGAGGCGATTTTACGACCTTGGCATTGGCACGCCTAAGGGCTATCAAAGCGAATACATCAAGCCTTAAATCGACAAACAAAGGACAACCCAGTTCCTTTATTAGATTCGGGTTGTCTGCCACTGTAGCAGAACCAGAGGTGTTAGCTGCTTGGTTGGGGGATAGTGATGAACCTTGCGATATTGTGGTCGCTAAATCTAAAGTAAAGCCTCGGGTTAAAATCCTTACCAATAAAAAACACATTCCTTTTGGTGGCTACATGGCGAAATATGCCATCAAAGAAATCTACGCTGCGATTGAACAAGCTAACACCAGCCTAGTATTTGTGAATACAAGAGCGCAAGCAGAGCTGATATTTCAAGCCTTATGGGAAGAGAATAAAGCGGTGTTACCGATTGCGATTTACCATGGGTCACTTAGTAAAGAACAGCGTGCAAAAACCGAAGCCATGATGGCCAAAGGCGCATTGAAAGCCATCGTCGCTACCTCGGCATTAGAATTAGGAATCGATTGGGGCGACATTGATCTGGTTATCCAAGTCGGTGCACCCAAGGGCGTCAGTCGTTTATTGCAAAGAATTGGTCGCTCTAATCACCGTATGGATGAGCCTTCCAACGCATTACTAGTACCCGCCAATAGGTTTGAAGCACTTGAGTGTTTGTCTGCTATGCAGGCCATCAAAAAAGGTGAATTAGACGGTGAACCCGCAATGGCAGGGGCATTGGATATCTTGCCTCAATTCATCCTAAATTGTTTGTGCAGTCAATCTGCTTGTTTAGAGGATATCTATCAGCAAGTACTCGATGCAACGCCTTATAGCGGTCTGGACAAAACCACATTTGAAAAGCTTTGGTACTTTACTCAAGACGGCGGGTATGCCTTGCAAGCATATGAGCGCTATAACCGACTGACAAAAAATGAAGATGGGACGTATTCACCTGCATCAAAAAGGGTGATCATGCGGCATCGACAAAATATCGGCACTATCGTTGAAGCAGGACGCCTAAAAGTCAAACGCATCAGAAAAGCACACACCGGTAAGATCATCGGCGAGGTCGAAGAGTATTTTGCGCAACAACTCGTCAAAGGCGATACCTTCTACTTTGCCGGCGAAGTACTTCGCTTTGAAGGCATCAAAGATATGATGGTCGAAGCAAAACCAGGAAAAGCAAAAGAACCCAAAATCCCGTCTTATGTCGGTGGTCAGATGCCTTTATCAACATACTTGGCAGACGGTGTGCGCATGTTACTTAACGAACCCGATAAATGGCGTGCGTTGCCCAAACTGGTCAGAGACTGGCTTGAGCTGCAAAAAGACTTTTCGATGCTGCCCAAACCCAATCGAGTACTCATCGAACAGTTCCCATTTAGAGGGGCACAAGTATGTTTGATGTATACGTTTGAAGGACGAAAAGCTAACCAAACACTCGGCATGCTCGCCACCCGACGAATGGAGAAAATGGGCTTAAAGCCTTTGAGTTTTTCGATCACCGATTATGGCTTGTCTATTTCATCCATCGAGCCTGTACAACAGCAGCATGTTGCACAAATATTTCACCCAGATATTTTAGGTGACGAGCTTGAGAATTGGATGCTAGAAGCCCCCATGCTCAAACGTTCATTTCGACGAGTGGCAGTGGTAAGCGGTTTAATTGAGCAGCAATATCACAGCACCAAAAAGACCATGCGCCAAGTTACCTTCTCTACCGATTTAATCTATGACACATTAAGAGAGTACGATCCCGATCACGTGCTATTGCAAGTCACACGTGAAGACGCAGAAAGAGAGTTGTTAGACCTTCAACGACTGGCCGACACACTCATTCGCTTTGTTGGTTGCTATGATTTTATCGCCTTGGAAAAAGCCTCGCCGATGGCGCTCCCTATCGTACTAGATGTGCGCAGTGAACAAGTAATAGGCGCAGGCGCGCAGGCGTTGCTAGAACAAGCTAATCTTTATCAAGAAGCTGAAAATATGATGGAAGATATTAGGGCTTTACTTGAAGGTTCTTAATTGAATTAGCTTTGCCAATTGAAATGAAAATGTTGAATGTTCAAATGCGCAGGCAGTAGTCCTTACCCATTTTATCAGGCGTGTACTTCATGGATGAAGTGCTTCGAGCCTGCCCAGGGATGGGCGCTTAGGCGATCCTGATAAAATGGGTAAGGGCTACTGCCGTAAGCATTTGATGCGATGTTAAAACTTCACCCTTCTCATTAACCCCAAGAATGCCGATAATGCCTAAATTGATATTTTCACAGATACGGGGCAGTGATCAGAGCCGTGAATATCGGTGTGAATATCAGCCTCTTCAACCATCGAGCTCATGTTCTTAGATGCCAAGAAATAATCTATCCTCCACCCTACGTTGCGCTCGCGTGCACCTGCTCGATAGCTCCACCAAGAGTATTTAACATCTTCAGGATGCAATGCCCTAAATGTATCGACGTAGCCAGCCTTGATATAGTTGTCGATGCCATCGATTTCTTCTTGCATATAACCGGCGCTTTTATTGTAGTTTTGCTTAGGGCGGGCAAGGTCGATATCTTTGTGAGCAACGTTTAAATCACCACAAACGAGTACCGGTTTTTTAGCTTCAAGTGCGCGTAGATAGTCTAAAAACGCTTTATCCCATTCTTGTCGGTAGGGTAGCCGTTTGAGTGTATTACTTGAATTTGGTGTATAGACAGTGACCAAAATAAACGCATCGTATTCAGCTGCGATCACGCGGCCTTCTTGATCATGTTCTTCGATACCTAGGCCATATGTAACCGACAAGGGCTTTGCACGACTGAGTATCGCGGTGCCCGAATAACCTTTTTTTACTGCTGAGTGAGACATCAAGTGAAAGCCGTCAATGTCGCCAATCGCTTCAGCAACTTGATCACACTGGGCCTTGGTTTCTTGAAAGCACATAATGTCGGCATTTAATTTTTCAAAAGAGTTCGCAAATTCCTTTTTGAGCACGGCGCGAATGCCGTTAACGTTCCAAGATACTATTCGCATTTAATTTCCTATCAACTTCGCTAGGTAAGCATAAATTTTAAATCAGTTAATCCTAATGCTATCGCGTTGTTGTCTTTTTGTCTTGGCTTGTGCAACAAATCACCAAGTTGGTTTAGATACCCCTTTGCGCGTAATCAGCCTCTTTATTTCTGCGCGTTGGGTATCTGTCCCCGAAGTTTCGCAATTCATTAATGGCGCTTTGCCAGTCTTGCGAACAAACGCAACGCCAAAAGGTTGGGCATTTTGACTGAACACTGCCGTATTGAAATTCGACAGAGGCAATAACCGTTTGCCAAACAGCGGGGAGATTCCTAAACGCAATATTGGTAGCGTCTTCGTAACGCCTCATGAGTTTATTGATAAGCGCGCCTTTTACAGAGTAATTAATCACATCAGCTTGGGCATCTGTAATTATCAAGGGATTGCGCGATACAAAGTCAGCCGCTTCAAGACCTTTAAGGCCCATATAAGGCCTCAGTAATGCTACCAACTCGTCGTCAAACCCCAGCTGATACAAATCATTGGTATCTCGCGCGCCAAGGTCAAATCCAATTGCGACAGTCACGCCGCTTTGACTATTTTTAGCATCCGGTACGTAACCTTGATTAATGCTACCGCCTTCAAACTCACTGATAAAATCGAAGTCTATTTCACTGCCGCCAGTATTTGGTGAAGTCATAAAGATGGTCCTGGTGTTGTTGGTGGAAGCTCATTGTCACCCTGATATTGATAACTTGGGTCACGTTGTTTGTTATTGAATTGTCCCATTGGAGGTTCGTCGGTGAATAACTCACGTGATTCTCGTCGCAAGCATGCAGCGATTAATGTCTGTTGTTCTTGAGTGGCTGGCGTGACTTCATCAATGATGTTGTTTATTTTGCCTTCTTCTAAGCCTAAATAATTTGCAATCATCGTGACAGTGATCCCCGTTTCTTCAATTGCTTGACGTAGGCGAACACCCCACCGCAGATTATCACCTTCAACCGTGAAGAACTTTGTGCCAACTGACTCCATGCGGGCATACGCTCGCTCAGATAATAGACCTGATATGATCCCTACAAATGACAAAAAGAAGGGGCTAAGTGATGAAGATCCCCCGCCAGAACTGATAGTTAATTGCCCTGCTTTGAAGAACACAAAAATAATAAAAGCACTCACACTGCCCACGAGTGGTAAAAAGAGCGTTCTTCGGATGCCCAAATCAGTGTCTCGCCTTATATACAACCAAGTCATCGTCACCAAGCTGCCTAAGGTACCCATGACCATGGTTAATTGAAGTACAAGTATTTCTCGAGGTTGTTGTAAAAAGCTTAATGCGTTTAGCTCATCCATAAATTCAACAGTGGTAAATAAGTCTTGAAAGGGTGTTTGTTCCCTTATGCGCTTAATTTCCTCAATATCTTTCATTTCCTGTTCACTTTCAAAGTTACTTAGTTGCTGGTTTATTTGAATGTACATTTGATCGGCAGTTTCGACATAGAAACTGTAGTCTTGAATGACCGTGCAGATTTCAGAGTTGACTGGCTGCTTGCTTGTGGGCTGACTTGAAGAACGGCTACATGACTCGCGTACTTTATTGATCAGAGAGTGGTAATAATTCTCAGGTTCTTCTTCAATCAACTGATCGGAAATAATCTTTGCTTTAATTGCTTGGTCGAAAATATCATCCCACAGCCTTTGAATCTCTACCTCTAGTAGATCGACCTCTTCATACATGCTTTGGTCATTTCTAGGATTCCGCTTTTGGATTATTTCGATTTTGCGTTCAAATTCACTTTTAGAGCTTATAACTTGGTCAAACGTACCGCCCTCTGGTGCAGCTTCAAGTGCATCTCTGAGCTGAAGTGAACCCAAAGAGCCTATCATTATGTAACCTACCCAAACGTATAAGAAAAAAAGCCACAAGCCTTGCGCTGTTGATAAAACAGCCTGCCATGTGCGTTGAGAGAGTTGCTTGATAGTAGGCATGTGTGCAGTCCGTGTCAGGTCGTATCGTGTTTAAATAAGTATTTGATGTTTTTTTCTACAGTGGCTACTTTGCGAGCTATTGTCAACTTTAATATTTGTCGTATAGTGGAGTTTGATTTATAAACAGATATTGAATGATTCAAGAGTAACTAGTGATTTCAATTGCGCCTAAAAATAACAAAAGCGATGTAAAGCCGTGAATCTAGCAGCCAAATACAGCCTTAGAGTTTCTTCTAAAATCGCATATTTTGCTGTGTTACTTTCGGTGATGTTTTTTATTTGCTTGGGCTTACTAGCAAAGGCTAGTTTAAATGGCGAACAAGAGTCGCGCCTTTTGCCCTTCGGTGTGGTTCTCTATAAATTCCCATCGACCAGTACCTTTATGGTGGTGACGCACCCAGAATCGGAGTTAATAGATCGAGGATTGTTTAAAGATCGCATTATAAGCATTGATGATTGTGAACTGGCTAACTTTGATTCGCTAGAAGCGGTTTATGAATGTGTGGATTTGGATAAAGCTCAGTTACTACTCAAGGTTCACCACGGCAATCAAATAGAGCAATTTGTTGCGTACAAGTCTGATTCAAATGTGGAAAAGCTGCCAGTTGGCTATGCGTATTTCGGCTTAGACTTACTATTTTTAATCCTATCATTGAGCCTCTCGCTACTATTATTTTTTAAAGCAAGGCACCACCTCTCTGGATACTTACTTAGCGTTTCGATGCTTTTAAACGTTTGTGAAAGTCAGTTCTTTTACTATGGAAGCAATGTCTTTAGTGATGTGATAGCTGAAGCCATCAGAATTAATTTGATGTTGGTCGTAGGGCCCCTTGCTCTATATTTTTTCCCACAAGAATTCTCAAAAACCGTATTTAAAAGCCTTTCTTTTATCGTCATATGCATATGTATTATTGCTATGCAAACCAGCGTTAATTTATTTCTCTATTTTGAGTTAATAAGTTTGAGCACTTTCTCGATCGTTGTATCAATCGCTTTAGTTGTGTTTATTGTGCATTTCGTGACTAAGTTTAAAACCTCATTGAATACTCGAGAGCGAAAGCAAGTACTCACTATGGCTATTTGTCTGGCATTTGGATTTGTTTTGTATTTTCCATTGGTTAATTTTGCAGGATCTTATGGCTTCTTGATTGGTCGATACATTATCCCCATCAGCATTGGACTAGGTGTGTTTTTTGCACTAATGCGATACGGATTGTGGCAAGTGGATACGATAATTTCGAAGTCAGCGACACTGAGTGTTCTGTCGGTCATTGCCTTTTCTTTTTGGGCCGGTGTGGATCAAGGGATTCAAGCAGTGTTGAATCAAACGATAGGGTTAAGTAATAAGACGGTTACTGCGTTCTTAGCGGCTGCAATTAGTTCTTTCTTTATTGTGCCAGCCTACAATTTTGTCTCAAAGTCTTGCGATGCATTTTTTAATAAGAATTTGCACAATTTGAAACGACTGTTTTCAAAAGATATTTTAGTTTTGGCTGAGACTCAAAATTTGGATAATTTCTTAGCCCAAGTTTCTGAGAAAATGTTGCAGTTAACAGGTGCTCAAGCAATCAGTATTGTATTTGAAGATGCACAAAGACTTCCTGAGCCTTTGAATTATAAATTATCCAGACCGCTTTCTGAAGAGCATGAGTACACCACAAAATATGAAAATTTTTCTTATGAAGTAAGCGGGGTTATTGCTGTTTCAGTTTCTCTTACGTTTAAAGAGCGACGCATTAATCGGGAGATAAGAGAGGAGTTTAAAGAAGGCATGGATGAAATGGCTCGCGCGTTGGCGTCTTGCTCGCGTTGGAATTTTTTGGAGAACAAAGGGAATAGGTTAAGTCCGAGCTTTTAGTCTTATCTACTTGATATATTGCCTTTTTGTACTACACCTATATGTAGTATTTACAATAAGTCGTCAGCACCATGATTCAACTCGCCTATACAAGTATCTCGAACAGAGCGTTTTCTCGTGCGCAATTATTAACCTTATTGCAGCAAGCTCGGTTATCCAATGAATTGTTAAACATCACGGGTATTCTTTTGTACAAGGACAGTTCATTTTTTCAAGTCATTGAGGGAGATAAATTGGCTGTGACTAAGCTAATGATCGCAATTTCTCAAGATAAACGTCACCAACAAATTGATATTTTATTTAACCGCAAAACTGATAAACGAGATTTTGATGGCTGGAGTATGGGATACGTCAATATTGATGACCAAACTCATGATTTAAGCGATTGCTGTCGAGAAGAGTTTGAGTTTCCTTTTCAGGAAAAAGCTGGCAGCTTGTCTCAACTCGTTGATGTATCGACTGCAAAAATTCTCGTGCGTCGCTTTGCTAACCTTGGTGCCTGAGCGAGATAGGGGTATTTAACTAAAGAACATACAAAATTGGACGTTTGTATAGCTAAGACTTTGTAAACAATCCAATCCACCCAAATAAACTATCAAACCAAATCACTCAGATATGACTATAAAATGACTTATGAAAAGATTTATCATGGTCGGCTAAAGCACTTCCAACCTAATAACTCAATAAATCGAATAAAATAATTCGAATAATAAACAGGACGACAACATGAAGTATATTACGGTACTTTCAATGATGCTTTTTTCTGGCTCATTGTTAGCTCAAGCTTTAATTTTGCAACCCGAAATATCTCCCGACGCAAAGCAAATTGCATTTACCTATCAGGGCGATATTTGGGTCGCTGATGCAAATGGTGGAAGAGCCGATCGCTTGACGATACATGAAGGCTACGAGAGTGATCCGATATGGAGTCCAGAAGGAGACTTTATCGCGTTCAATAGTGATCGTTTTGGCAATAATGATGTTTTTATCATGCCCAAGTCTGGTGGCAGACCGACACGCTTAACGTATCACTCAGCTAGTGACAATGTATCTGACATCGGTCCAGACAATCAGGTCTTATTCAATACTCGAAGAATTTACGCTCAGGTAGAACGCGAAGCCGAAATTCATAGTGTTGATGCTAATGGTGGTGTTACTGAAGCGCGTTACATGGATGCACTAGGATTTGAAGCCAATATTTCTCCCAATGGACGCAAAGTAGCATTTGTGAGGAGCACCGCACGAGTATCACGCGAAGACTATAGAGGTCCTGCAAATAGAAATATCTGGATCTATGATACACAGGAAGACACCTATACCCAACTAACCGGTCATGCTGGTGCAGACATAATGCCCAAATGGGTGAGTAACGATGAGTTGTACTTCGTTTCGCCTAGAGCGGGAAAATACAATGTGTTTTCAATGAAACTAGATGGCACCACCAAACAACTCACGACCGAAGAAGAATTTGGGGTTAATCACTTTAGTACAAATGCCGATGGCAGTTTTGTTGTGTACCAAGCTGGCGACAAAATATTGAAGTTAGATGTGCGTAAAAAACGCAAAACCACCCTGAAAATAGATGTTCAAAGTGATTTCAGGTTCGACCCGCAGGTAGCGAAAAGCAAAACCAATGATGTTGACGAGTTTGCAGTTTCGCCGAATGGAAAGTTGTCCGCTTACGTGTTAAGAGGCGACATCTATGTAACTCGCAATGACAAAGAAGACAAACGAAGCGTTAGACTGACCCAAGGTGCGGCAAGAGACAGAGATGTTACTTGGTTAAATGACGATACCTTAATTTATGTATCAGATAAGGCCGGTCAAAATGATTTGTATAAGGTGACTTCGGCCGATGACAAGCAAAGCAATCTCTTTTTGAGTTTGAAGCATCAGTCCAAAGCGCTAACGAACACGGAAGCAGAAGAAACACAACCGGTTGTATCACCAAGTGGAAAGCGTATCGCATACTTAGTGGGGAGAGGTGGTTTAGTCACCGCTGAAATCGATGAAAATGCGACTATCACCAACCAGATAACACTGCTTGAGGGCTGGGATACACCTGGTGGCGTGGCCTGGTCTCCTGATAGTCAATGGTTAGCCTATTCTTTGAGCGACCTTAACTTCAATGAAGAAATATATATTCATGCGGCAGACAATAGCCGTCAGCCGGTCAATGTAAGCATGCATCCAAAATATGATATCAATCCGGTATGGAGTCCAGACGGTAGCAAGCTTGGCTTCAGTTCAATGCGCAACAATGGAGATTTTGATATTTGGTTTGCGTGGTTGAATAAAGAAGACTGGCAACGTTCTAAAGAGCAGTGGAAACGCGATGAATTCATGGATGAAAAAACGAATGCAAAAAAAGCAACTAAAGACAAAAAAACTGATAGCGATGAAAATGGCGAAGACAAAGACAAAGACAAAGACAAAGACAAAGACAAAGAAGTTGCTAAGATTAAAATAGATTTTGAAGGTTTATACAAACGTCTTGAACAAGTAACACGCTTTCCGGGTAACGAGACCGAATTAGCATTTGATCAAGAAGGCGAACACATTTATTACAGTATAGGCGGAAGTGGTCGCCAAAATTTCAAAATCGACCGTTCGCTTTACAAAATAAAGTGGGATGGTGAAGATAAAAAGACCATCTTAAAAGGTGATTCGCAAGCGAGTGATTTGGTTCTAGCCGATAAAGGAAAGCACCTTTACGCCTTAACCAAGGGCGGAAAAATTGTTCGAATTAAAACAAAAGGTGATAAATCAGAAACACTGTCGGTTAATTCTCAGATGAAGATTGACTATCAAAATGAGCTTGCTCAGATTTTCGATGACGCATGGCGAGCTTTAGACGCTGGTTTTTATGATCCGAATTTTCATGGCAAAGACTGGGATGAGTTGCGAGAGAAGTATCGACCTATTGCATTAAAAGCTTCTACTAAAGAAGACTTTCAGTACATTTTTAATTTAATGCTAGGGCAACTTAATGCGAGCCATATGGGCTTGTTTAGAGGTGAAAACCCCAAGCAAACACAAAAGCAAACGACAGGATTGTTAGGGATAGAAGGCAAGCATACTGAACAAGGTTTTGAAGTAACGTCAGTACTTCCCAATAGTCCGGCGGATAAAGAAGAAAGTAAACTTAATGTCGGTGACATCATTACTGCTGTTAACCAACAACATATCAGTAAAAAAGGACGTAACGACGTTCACACCAATTTTTATGCGACCTTGATGAACCAGGCTAACACGCCAGTTTTGTTGAACGTTAAATCTGGACAAGTTGATGAAGAGCTAGTCATCTGGCCGACAACTAGTCTGAGCGCACAGCGGTATGACGCTTGGGTAGAAGAGCGTAGACGTTTAACCGAACAGTTCTCTGATGGCAGGTTGGGATACCTGCATATACGGGGGATGAACTGGACAAGCTTTGAGCGTTTTGAGCGAGAATTGATGGCCGCTGGATACGGTAAAGATGGGATTGTTATTGATGTTCGATATAACGGGGGGGGCTGGACAACGGATTATCTGATGGCCGTGCTCAATGTCAAACAACACGCTTACACTATACCGAGAGGGGCAGCTAAAGATTTGAGTAAAGAGCACCAAAACTTTAAAGATACGTACCCGTATTCCGAAAGGTTGCCTTTATCAGCATGGACAAAGCCCTCCATCGCTATGAGTAACGAAAACAGCTATTCAAATGCTGAGATATTTTCACACGCTTACAAGGCGCTTGGCATTGGTAAACTGGTTGGTCGTCCAACATTTGGCGCAGTTATCAGTACTGGCGGTTATCGCTTGGTTGATGGCTCTTTGGTCCGAATGCCGTTCAGAGGTTGGTGGGTCAAAGAATCGGGTGAAAACATGGATTTTACGCCGGCAAAACCTGATATCGAAGTGTTTAATCCTCCTGCGTACAAAGCTAAAGGGATTGATCCGCAATTACAAAAAGCGGTTGAAGTGCTTTTAGGTGACTTGTAGCAGGGCCTGACACTGATTATTATTTAAGATGCTTTACGCGAGCATTTTCTAGCGCATTTATTGTGTTGTCTATGTTCGCATCTTTGACAAAGTCACTTAAAATTTGAGTGGCTGATGCTGCAAATTCATCCTTAGTGTCACGGTCGAAAAACTGTGACACTGCTTTTGCTTCACTCAGTGTTTCTTGGCCTTTAGTAATAAAATAATCAGGGTTGTCCGCAGTTTTAATGTTAGGAGAAATCATTGCTGATGCCTTATTAAAGGCTTGTTGGAATTCAACACCTGCAAACATTTTCAATACTTTTTCGATGTTTTTATCAACCTTGGTGTAATAGGGGACCACTAATAAATCAAGGGGAGCCTCTTCATATAATTCAACTCTTTTATCGATGATTGGAAACCTGAAAAATTTGAAATCATCAATTAACGCAGGTGGCATAGAACCCGCAAAAAAGTTTCCGATTAATGTCATTCCCGCTTTCCTGTGGTACAAATATGGCATTGCCTCAAGCCAGGTCCAAAGATCGTATTGCTCTAAAAAGTAGCCTTCGTCTAAAAGCTCTTTCCACTTTTTAAACACTTCAATTACACGAGGGTCTCTAAAACTATACTGTCCATCAAGCAGAGCAATGTGAAATTCAAAACCATTTAGTCTGAGGTTTAAGTAGTCAAACCAAGCGGCAACTGGCCAGTGGTATTTTGCGCCAACAGTAATTGGTATTATTCCGTTTTCTTTTAGCGTTTTGCATACGTGTTTAAATTCCTCCCAAGAACTAGGCGGCGAGAGTGAAAGTGCTTCAAAAACCGACTCTCGATAGAAGAAACCCCAGTGATAATACGAAATGGGTATCGCGTATAGCTTGCTATTATAGGAAGAAGCCCCTAGAGCACTTTCACTAAAATCGCTCCTAAGGCTATGTGATTGATAAAATTCACTTAAATCACTAATTTGTCCTTTTTCAATCAAGCTCGTCAATCTCGTGCCTGCTTGCCAACTTAAAATATCAGGGCCTTTTCCTTGATTAAGCCACTTTGAAAAGTCTTCTTTGTATTCAGCGTCAGGCTTAAAAATTAGCTCCAATGTGATCTCTGGATTCTGAGCCATAAACCTTTGGGCGTGTTTTAAGTAAATCTGCTTTTGTATCGAAGCGGAGGTTAAAATGCCGATTTCGATAGTCTCTGTAGCACGCGATTGCACACTACTCGTCAAAAATATGAAAATGAACGCAAACGTAAAAACTTGATTCAATTTATTCAGTCCTATGCCGCTATATAGCTAATGAAAAAATAGCTAATGAAAAAGAATTGCCCATAAAAATTATCGACTGAGCGAGCAAAGGGTTTAGGAATGAATTTACGAAAAAAACTTGGGATTGCGATTTCTGTTGCTGTTGCCGTCATTATTGTCATCTACACGATTGGCAGTGTGATTGTGAACCAAAGTAAAATGAGAGCCGAACTTAAGACGAATATTCAAAGTACGTCAACCCGCATTGGGGTGACACTTGCGTCAGCATTATGGAACTACGATATCGAGGCATCCAAAAAAATATCGGCAGCTGAGCTAGGTACCAATGGCTTAGTCGGTGTTACTGTATTTAATACTCAGAATGAACGCTTGTTTGATCTGCACTGGAATGATCAGAAAAACACATCACAATCGGGTGTTTTTGAACAAGATGCTTTTTATAAAACCGACAAGACGATTTATTTTATTGCGCAAGGAGAATCGTTAGATACTGGTAGCGTTAGACTTGTGTTTGATGACGCTAGCATTACTGATGCACTTTATCGATCTATTTTTAACGGTGCGCTCCAGCTTGTGCTTTTAACCTTGTGTCTCGTTGCTGTCATAAGTGCAATGAGTAATAAACTAGTCGTTACACCAATTGGCACAATCAATACTAGGGTTAAAGAAATTGCAGATGGTGATGGTGATCTTACCAAAAGAGTAGAATATCAAAGTGATGATGAACTGGGTGATCTAGCTGACAATATAAATGATTTTATTAGTCATGTTCACAGTATTGTCCAAGAAGTGATAGAAGTCTCTGTTCAGCTAGATAAAACTACTCACGACAGTCAAGACAACGTAAGTCAGTTAAATAGCCAAGTAAATACACTTAATGCCAAGGTAAATGATATTCAGCAAGCAATATCCGAATTAGTTAATACCTCTCAAGACGTCGCTAAACAAGCAAGTGCTTCAGCTGAATTTACCAAACAAACGACCAAACTTGCACAAGATGGCGTTGGAACGGTCAACGAAGCGGCAAAAATGATACGCTCGCTCGAGATAAGTATTCAGGAATCAACAACAAAAACAGCAGCACTTGCAGAGCACTCACAATCTATCAGCAGCGTGATTCAAGTCATTCGAGAAATAGCAGAACAAACTAATTTACTTGCCCTAAATGCTGCGATTGAAGCCGCGAGAGCTGGCGAGCAAGGAAGAGGTTTTGCTGTCGTAGCCGATGAAGTGAGAACCTTGGCTCAACGAACGCAGGACTCAACGGGTCAGATAACAGAAATAATTGAAGAACTTCAATCTCAATCTGCCGCCACACTTGACGTAATGAAGCACGGTCTAAGCCTGGTAGAAAGGAACGTAGAATCAGTTGATAAAGCTGAAAGCACCTTTATGCAAATCGAAACGGCAATTGCACAAAATTTAGAAGGGTCTAGGGCAATTGCAAACGATGTTGATGTGCAAAAAAATAGCCTTGACCAAATCAGCACTAGTGTGTCGGATATTCTCTCAAGCAACCAACAAACGCTCTCGATCGCTGAAGAAAACGCTTCAATAAATGCATATGTCATTATTATGAGTGAATCTGTTTCAAAAATAATTGAGAAGTTTAAAGTTGAAAAACCTGAGGACGAGCAAAAATCGAAAGACGAAGACGACGATATTATGTTTTTTGGAGACTAGTCTTTTGCGCTTTCACAGAGTCTTCTGTACATACTCACCCGTAGGTCTTTTTGAAGGTTTCTAACATTGATTTAAACGATGGTTTTAAACCAGAAACGAAATCGTCATAGTGCATATAAAAAGGGGCACGTGTACCGGCATACTCAAATTCATCGCCAATTTGTTCGAAACGAATGCCGATATGCCTCATACTTTTAGCGACTTTAGGATCGGCCATGAAATACACATGTTTTCGATTGGAATGGCTAGAGTAGGCAGCAGAAGCCATATATAAACCAACAGAAATTAGTGGGAAGCAACGCAGTTCCGTTTCGCTATACGTAGATGTATCAATGCCACCAATTGCAGCTGATGCATGCTGATCATCCTGCCGACGCCTAAAGTGCTTTGGAATTGAAACGCGAGAGACTTCTAAGGTCTGTTCGGGCTCAAAGCGTTCGGGATGTAATCTCAAGTCAGTAATATAGCGGGATGCGATTTTACAAATCGGTAAAATTTGCGATTTATCTTCAGGCGTCACCAAGCGCAATGCACCTGCATAGTTCTTTGAGGATTTATGTTGAATCAAACAGTGTTGTGAGTAACTATCATAAAAATCGGTTTCAAGGCCGTCCTCACTTTCATCAAACATCGATAACTCTTCACAAAAGACCTGATGTCGAATGCGTGCAGACGCTAAAAATAAATTGGTACCGCTTCCAATTACAGGTCTAAAAAATTGAGAAAAGTGTCTACTGATTCGATCGACTTCCCTCAGTCTATTATACCCCTGATAGGCTTTGGTTATTTTACCAACGGTGTTCTTAAATTCTTTTTGAATAGCCTCTGGTATGAAACCAGACTTGGCTGTGACTTGCGTAAACATTTATCTATCCTCTCTTGAGCACGAATATTATCAAAGAGTTTGATAGACGTTAGCGTATAATATTGAACATAGTTATCTTAATTAATACATTTACTTATCATTGTTCAGTACTCTGAATTCTCTCAATGCCTTGCTTTGTAAGTTATTAAAAGTTCTGGCGAGTAAGATGTGTTTCGCGCAGTTGTCGGTTTTAGGTATAAATTAACTTCATTATCTTCAGCTTTATAATTGCTAACTGTTAAGCTTTTGGTGTTTTTAGCATGTTAAATTTAAGTTTGAGTGACGAACAAAAAAACGTCATCAGTGAACGAGTCGTCAAAAACAATGCGATACCTTGCCTGTTATCGCAAAGCAGGCTGTTGTTGGATGCGTTAGGTATACTATTCTGGCCGAAACATAACTTATTAATTTTTTCGGACTTACATTTTGAAAAAGCCTCTTTTTTGGGACAATTTGCTAACCCTATTCCTCAATTTGATTCGCTAGATACTATAAGACGAATGCAAGCCTGCTTAGGGCTTTATCAGCCGCGTCGAGTTGTTTGTTTAGGCGACAGTTTGCACGATGTCAACGCTGTGCGTCGAATGCCTCAACATTACATTGACGCGTTAAATGCAATGGTGAGTAAAAGTGATAATTGGTGGTGGATACTAGGAAATCATGACCCTGAAATACCAAAGCAAATTGCAGGGGAGCGCGTTTCCTCGTTAAGGATTGATGACCTTTTACTCGTTCACGAGCCAGAAGAACATAGTCAATTAGGCGATGCAAATGCACAGATTATTGGCCACTTTCATCCAAAAGCCAGGCGAAAATTGAATAAACATAGTGTCCGAGGCAAGTGTTTCTTAAAAGACAATAAAAAGTTGTTGATGCCGGCTTTTGGGTCCTACACCGGTGGTTTGGATAGCGAAGATCCCGCACTTCAAACCTTACTCGATGACAATAAAGCCTGCTTCTTGTCGTTTAACGAAAAGCTTTACTTAGTATAAGCTTGAACCTCAATCGCGCCAGCGTTTCACTATATCTTGGTATGCGTCAATGCGTCTGTCTCTAAAATAAGGCCAAATACGCTTTATATGCTCACTTCTTTGCATGTCTATATCAGCTAATAAAGTTTGCTCTTTATCGTCACTCGCTTGTGACAAGACTTCACCTTGTGGACCGGCGATGAAGCTATGCCCCCAAAACTGAATACCCGGGTCGCCCTTTGTTGGTGATGGTTCATAACCTGTTCGGTTAGCAACGACAACTGGTACTGAATTAGCAACAGCATGCGCACGTTGAATTGTTTGCCACGCATCTTGTTGCCTTTTTTGTTCTTCCTGTGAATCTGTTTTATCCCAACCAATTGCAGTGGGATAAAATAAAATTTCAGCGCCGGCCATTGCCATTAAGCGGGCAGCTTCTGGATACCATTGATCCCAGCAAACCAATACGCCAAGCTTGCCTATACTGGTCTGAATAGGCTCAAAACCCATGTCACCCGGAGTGAAATAAAACTTTTCATAAAAGCCTGGATCGTCAGGGATATGCATTTTGCGATACATGCCGGCGATATCAGAACTGCGATCAAAGACTACAGCTGTATTGTGATAAAGACCGGTTGCCCGCTTTTCGAAAAGTGAAGTAACTAAGACTATGTTGAGTTCTTCTGCTAAGTTGCCGAAGAATTCAGTAGCTGCACCGGGAATAGTCTCGGCAAGGTCGAATGCGTCTACATTTTCATCTTGGCAAAAGTATAAGGTGCTATGTAATTCTTGCAACAAAACACATTCAGCACCATTCGACGCAAGCTTACGAACTTGTGCCGCGCTTTTCGCCCAATTCGTTTGTTTGTTATTACTCTCGACAGACTGTTGGACGAGACCAATTTTAAGTGTATTACTCATTTGCATATCTCATTTCAACGAAGGTTACGCGCGTTACAATACGCTTACGCCTTGTTTCGCACGGTTAATCACTTCAGTTTTTAAGGTGTCTATAGGCACCTGCATTGTCACGCAGTGCAGACTGCCATATTGTTGAACCAGTGTCGAACAATCAATGGCTTGTATTTTATGATTAGGAAACGCTTTCTCTATGATTTCTAATGCCTCTTGGTCCTCTGGCTGTTGGTAAACAGGGAACAGAATATGTCGATTACAAATTAAAAAATTTGCATACGACGCGGGCAATCTCTCACCTTTATCATTGAGCAAATATGGTAACGGGAGTTCGAAGATTTGATGGGTTGGGAAACTTTGTTCACAAGCATATTTTAACTTAAACAAATCGCCAAAATGATTATCGTTAGGACGATTAAAACACCCTTGTATTACTATAGAATGCAATGGGGTAAAGCGCACTAGAGTATCGATATGTCCATCCGTATCGTCACCCTCTAGGTGACCATCTTCAAAAATGGTGACGTGTTGACTGCCAAGGAAATTAGCAAACAAGCTACGGTACTCTTCGAGGCTCATTTTACCATTTCTTTGAGGATTCAATAAGCACGATGTTGTCGATAATAAATGCTGGTTTTGGTCTATTTCGATAGCGCCGCCTTCTAAAACAGTGTCTATATTCACCATGGTGCGCTGACATAAAGGAGCCAACACCGTTTGGTTAATTTGGTTATCTTTTGCTGCATCAAATTTCTGTCCCCAGCCATTAAAGATAAAGTTGACCGGTGTATTGCCATTTGCTGTTTCGCAACTTAAAAAAGTGAAATCGCGTGCCCAAGTATCGTTGTATTCTGCTTCTACAATTAACACTTTGGCCTGCATCGAAACAACACTTCTTACTAACCCTACTTCCTCAGAAGGGCACAAGAGAATAACGGCAGCACCAGCATCATTGATAGCATATATCAACTTCACATAGCATGCTCTGGCATCATCTAGGTTGTCTTTCCAATCTGTGTCTTTATGTGGCCATGCCAAAATAACTGCTTCTTGCTCAGCCCACTCGGGTAGCAGCGTCAAAAGGCCTGTCTGTAATGCGGGTGATGTGATTTTCATGACCAATCCCATGTTAAACTAACAAACAACCTTCTAGGTTGCCCTACAAAATAACGATAATTTCCAAAACCAAAATCGGCGCGTTCTGCATAATCAGTATCCAGCACATTATATAAGTTTGCTTGTAATTTAATTTGCTGAGAGAGCTGATACTTTAGTGACAAGTCCAATAAGGTGTGACCATCGTATCGCGCTGTATTTTCTGGATTTAAAAAATACTTAGAAGTGTAAGTGACAAATGCATTTAATGAAGCTTTCTCGTTAATTTCCCAGTCAACGCGAGCGTTTGCCAAATGTTTGGGTGCGGTGTCGATTTCATTTCCTTTTATACTGACTCGGCTAAACGTAAAGTCACTTTCATATTGGTGCTCGCCATAGGCGTAATTCGTTACCAAACTGAATTTCTTGTTTGGTGAATAACGCCATTCTAATTCAATACCCTGATGAGATGTTTCACCACCGATAATGTTTTGTCTGTTGGTGTCTTGAAAAATCACGTCCTTTTTTGTTTGTAAAAATGCAGACAACCGTATACTCGAGAGGCGTGTTTGTTGTTGCCATCCTAACTCAAGCGCGTTCATTGTTTCATTGTCGAGCTGAGTGGTTAATTGGTTGTTTTGAAGTCTAAATAGTTCTGTGGCTTGGGGTGCTCGATACCCTTGGTTGATCTTGGCGTAAAGGTTTTGTCCACTTTCCAAGGCATAGTTGAAGGTTACTGAAGGAGATATCGCGCTAAAATCAACTACTTGATCGCTTGGGCGAACAAATCTACACACGTCAACATCTGCGGCACAAGCGCTTCCATCCGCTAATTTATTGTTGTAATCATATTCAACACGCTCTGCTCTTGCGCCCGCGATGATACTTAGGTTGTCGAATTGCCATGTGCCTTGGGCGAACATGGCAAAGGTACTCGCATTAACTTCGTAGTCATAATGCTGACCCGCGGGGATAGAAGGTGAAAAAGGATTGGCTTGGCTTTCTTGAAGCTCTGCATCGGTTAAGTCAATATCTGCTCCAATAGTCCAATTTACATGAGCTTGCTCAAACTCATATTGAGCTTGCAAACCAACACTTGAATGAGCATTCTCCTCAAGTGCTTTCCACGGTAGGAAGTGCTGCAAAAATGCCATTTCATTCCAACGAACGTAAGGCGTTAAGCTTAGCGTTGAGTCGGTACTTGAACGGCTAAATCTGGAATAAGCCCGCAGTGATTTTGCATCCCTAAATGCTTCTGGGTTTGGATTTTCCTTACGAGCGTTTTTATCTTTATAAATCTCGAAGCCCTGAACGAATCCAGCGGTCTCTTGGTTGAGATTCGCGATATCTAAAACTGTTTTATTGTTCCAAGTTTGTCCCTGTATTTGATAAACCAATGTTGCTTTTTGTTGGTCGTAACCGCTTTGCTTTTGATATCCACCCTCGGTCGTAAAATTGGTGAAAACGCCAAAGCGGGCATCGGTATTCCGCTGTGCACTATTGACATCAAATGACTTTTTTAGACTTGCTCGCCCAAACTCATTTGCGCCGAAATCTAGTTTAAAAGCATTATAGGTTTGCCTGTATAAATCGGGCGACAGAATGTTAATGACACCATGTAATGCATTTGAGCCATAGAGCGTGCTAGCAGGTCCGCGCAGTATCTCTATTTGTGATGCCTGTTCAGTATTCGCGTCAAATAATTGATTGGCGTTGCAAAAACCCGGAGCGCGCAGTGATATCGAATCTAGTGCCATGAAAAAAGCACCACATCCTCCCGCACCGGTTAAAACAGGTGACCTTATCGAGGTCAGATGCTCTTGCCCGTTGCCACGGCTAATCCAAGCACCAGCGCTCTGGCTTACTAATTGATTAATGTGTTGTGCATTTATTGCTTCTAGTAGTTGTGCTTCAATAATACTCAAGCTCGCTGGCGTCTGACTGAGTTGTTGCGTCTTTTTACTAGCGGTAATGGTAAGTACTTCTATGTCCTGTTCGTTAGAGTGTGCATCCACCCCTAGCCCCAAGCCTAAAAATAGTATGCCAAAAGCTAATGTGTTATCTCTCATATTCATTTTAGATGCCTCCCGCCATTTAGATGCATAGTTTGACCTGTTACATAATCGCTATTGAGTAAAAAATTCACTGCTTTTACAGCCTCTTGGGCACCTGGACAAATTTCTAACAAAGACTTTTTCAATGCCTTTTCTTTGTATTCGACTGAATCCCATTCATTAAACATTACCAGAGCGGGCGCGAGGCTATTTACTTTGACATTGGGGGCTAAAAGGGCGCTAAACGATAGTGTAAGATTGTGCAGAGCTGCTTTGCTAGCGGCATAGGCGATGTGCTTCTTACTGCCTTTTTCTTGCACAAAATCAGTCATATGAATAATGTCAGCACCGACTTTTTTATCTACAAAAAGTTTTTTTAATGCCATGTTTATTTGATATGGAGCACTTGCATGTACCTGCATCATCTTGGTGAACAGCGATGCGTAATCGTTTGTGTCCGACTCTTGGTCCCAATCTGATGCGTTATGAATAATCGCGCGGACTTTTTTATTAGCTAAGTCCAAAGTTTGATCATTTGTTAACGTGGATATAAAACGCTGAATACCCTCATTGGTTGCAAAATCAGCTTGGATGGCAACTGCGCCTCTAGAGATTAGTTTTTCGACAGCAGGTTTTTCACTTCTATATGTTATAATCACGTCATGATGTTGAGCGAGTAGGTTTTCAGCAATAGCCAAGCCGAGGCGTTGTGCTGCACCAGTTATAATGATAGGCGAGGTCATTAACGAAAAAGTCCTTTATTTTTTAGAGTATATTTTTGTTTCTGCTACTCTTTATTATAGGTAATAAATGTTTTTGAAAGAAATACTTACGTTACTTAGCTCAAAAAGATGACATCGGCCTTCGGTTTTGTACTTAAAAGTACTTGCTTATTTAATCCTTAAAAGATTTTAAGCATAAATAGTTAAACCAATATTAGGTAATTAGCCGTATAGCTTAATATGAATAATTTAATGGACGACCTATGCTAGCAAAAGAAGCAATAATTATGCGCGAAGCGGCAGAGCCTGCGATATCTGCGGAGGCTTTGCTAGTGCGTCGAGCACTTGAAGCAAAAGGATTAGAAACGCCCATGATAGATAATGGGCTGAGTAACGAAGAAAAACGAAAACGTATCAAAGCCGCAATGACAGAGGTTATGCAAACGCTTGGGTTGGATTTAAGTGATGACAGTTTGCAAGATACCCCTAATCGAATCGCTAAAATGTACGTGAATGAGATTTTTTCGGGACTTGATTACCGTTCTTTTCCGAAAATCACGCAAATTGAAAATAAAATGCAGATAGATCAGCCTGTGCAAGTATCAGACATTAGTTTAACTAGCACGTGCGAGCATCACTTTGTGACGATAGATGGCACTGCAAGCGTGTCTTACATTCCAAAGGGCACCGTTATTGGCTTATCCAAGCTCAACCGTCTCGTTGCGTTTTTTGCTCAACGACCTCAGGTTCAAGAGCGTTTAACTCAACAGGTAATGGTCGCGATTCAGGCGTTAACAGGCACAGATGACGTTGCTGTGAGTATCAACGCGACGCACTATTGCGTGAAAGCCAGAGGTGTGATGGACTCTAGTTCTTATACAAAAACCTCTTCACTAGGCGGTCAGTTTAATACAAACGCGGATTTACGCAGAGAGTTTTTTTCGCTATAAGCAATTAGTGATTGATTTTTAAAAGGCCGCGGTAAGCGGCCTTTTTTATATTTTGAAGGGACGCTAAAACCGATAAGTGACTTGTGTAGCAAACAGCATCCAATGTTTCTTTTCGAATGATTCTGCAAACGGAGCAACGTAAGGCGCTAACCAACCAGACCCTTCCATATAGTGCACTTCTGATGTCGCTTGTAGGTTTGGGCTTATTTGCCAACTTAAACTAAGCGAAGTTGTTCGCGCCGTATTTGCATAATCGGGAAAAATATAGGGCGGCGTCGTGCTTCCCTCTCGATTTTTTTTGTTTCTATAAAACACTTCGTATCTCGCTGTCACGGTAAAATCCCTAGAGAGAGATTGACGGATCTGCGAATACCAACCCTCTGTAACGCTTTCAGTGCTCGGCACAAAATCAATGATTTCATTATCTCGCGTTATGTATTCAAATGTTAACTCTGTGCTCCCGTTTGAATATTGTACGCCCGCAGTAGTGGTATCGATTTCTAATACACCTTTGCTCAGGGGAATAAATAGTGTTGGAAGTACTGTTGGTAAAGCGTTTCCTTCTCCTGGAGTATAGTCTGTAGCGGTCCAAAATTTAGAGACATTAAACGTCAGATAGTCGGTGCTGAGTTTTATATCTAAGGTTTTAGCAATGTCAGACTCCCATTCTCCAGTGCTCGCTTCACCTAAAAGAGCTTGATTGAAATTACGATCTATTTGCGTCTTGCCCATTGCACTTTCAAACGAGATAGTCGCCCAGTTCAAAGGATAGTTAACGGATACCCTTGCACCGTCAAAACTAATCAGGAAATCTCTGAAAAAGTCCGAATAAATAGATTGCGGCATAATTATCGACGGACGACTCATCGGCAGGTCTCGAGACTCTGTATACAGCCCAGTTGATGGCTTTATTCGTCCGATGCTAAGTTGTGTTTCGCCAAACAGTTGTGAATAAATATCTATTGATGCGAAATCAACACGAGGTTCAGCGTCAGTCGTGATTTCACCAAGTCTTCGATATGTTACTTGACCCGTTACCGATACATTGTCTGAAAATGAATATCTGGCTTGGATACCCGCATCTACTAATGTTCTGCCATTTACGTTTGAACCCAAAAAGTTGTTGTCAGTAGCATATACCCCACCGATCCCGACAAAACCAGAAAGAGAAAGTTTGTCTGCATCAGCCGTTGCAATAAAAGGGGTAATGAGTAGCGCAACTAAGAGATGGCTTTTTATACTATTGTGCAAGAGACAAAACATGATAGCTTTCCTCCATCCTAGTTTTTTGAGCTTCATTAACAATCATGTAACCTAATGCATCGTTGTTTTCATCAATAAATGACAACATATCGAGTGTATTCTCTTTTATGGTTGGGGCTTTACCACGTCCTGAAAAGACGGCTCTATCCCAAATTCGTTGAAGCTGGTAAGGGTATAGGCCATATAAGTTTTGACTAAATTGTAGTGTCGTCGCTTCATCAAGCGGTAACATGATTAATTTAGCTCGTTTGTTATTGGGTAAAAACTTTTGTTTGAGCGAGTAAAGTCGTTTTACATCTTGTAGTGTCAATGATTCGTTCGATTTACTTGTGACTATTACAAGTGATTGTGATGAGTTTTCTTGTGCGCTTAACGCGCAAGTGAACAAGAGTAAGAGCCCAAGGAGGAAGCAATAAATACTTCTGTTAGGTCTAATCTCATACCGTGTTTGGGCAGTGTTAGCTGCAAATTGATGGCGCAAAATAACGTCTCTTTATCTTGTTATTTCCGTGTACATGTTGTTTCGGCTACTTCGATGAAAGCTTTATACAAATTTAATCGATGGGATCTATAAAGTGAGCCGGCGGAACTGACCGGCTTCGTGAGAGTTTTTTCGCTTGTACTTTTCTATTACTCAACAAGATGAAATTGTGTTTGACGGCCATTCATATACGTTACGTCTTCGCCATCAAAAAAAGCATTTTCTTCCAACATGATACGGACTTCTTTTCCCCACTCTGGAATAAATGTCGCGGCGTTTAGCTCAATCGAGTAGGCTGTGTTTTTGTGTAAGGGGTAGTCGCCTTGCACTGGAACACCTCCTTGCGAATCCCACATGCCCAGTGTAGTTCCAGCCGCATGACCATGGTAGCCAAGTGGGTGAGTATATATTGAGGGTTTGATACCTTCTTTGATAGCCAATGCGCGAGAAGTTTTAAGAATTTCATTTCCGGTCTTTCCGACTGCAAATTGAGCGGTGAATATATCTTGAAGTCGATTAGCGTTTGCTAAGGCTTTTTTGAGATAGACTGGCGCGTCGTTTTCACCTTCGCGCAATACATAAGCATGTTGTTGCTGGTCGCTGTTCAAACGCAGGTAAGTAATACCAAAATCCATGTGCAACAAGTCACCTCTTTGGATGATTTGCGATTCTGCTCGTTTACTAAATGCCTCTAAATGATTAAATTTCTCTGGATTTGCACGTTGAATTGAAACGCTAGGGTGGAACCAATTGACTAAGCCTAACGAGCGTGTTTTATCACGTAACCACCAGACAATATCATCAGTTGTAGTTGAGCCTACTTGGATAAACCCTGATGTATAAGCTTGACGAATTATTTCATGACCAATTTTCATTAGATCTGGAAAGACCTGCATCTCTAATTCAGTCCTTGTTTCTAACCAAGCGAGTGCCAGCTTCTCAGAACTGACCAACTTTTTCTTAAACGCCTTAGGAAGCTTTTCGGTAAATGCTAAGTATTCGGTTGCAGTCATGCCATCAGCCAAGGCGAAGTGTTCTGATTTATTAATAGCGATTGTTGCAGGGTTTTTATCAGCGATTAATTCAATAAGGCGTTGCCACTGACTAGGTTGAGTTTCTTTGTCCCACGCTTTCTTAAAAAGTGTATCGACTTGATACCTTGCTACTGCATATCTTGCGAGAGGTTTGCCTTCCCCCTGATCGTGAATAACGAGTATAGTGCGTCGCCGTGCTGATAACCATGTAGAAGGGAGCATGGTTTTTAATACTGGATCTTCATTGTATTCACGAGAAATTAAAACCCACATATCAATACCCTCGCGGCGCATCAAATTTGGCAAGGTGTTTTGTAGTTTGTCTTCCAGCATTTTATCAATAAGTTCAGATCTCTCTTTCATCCCCTTAATCTGTTCAAAGGGAGAATCAGTCTCTGCGCTAACCAAATTGCAGTAATAAGTGAGTAAAGAAAAAACGCTTATTTTTAAGAGTATTCTTGAAAGCATTTCTTTGATTTTCCATTGATAATGACCTTATTCACTATTTATACAGTGACGCGAGATGAAATCAATGAAAATAAAAAAAGCAGGTCAATAACACACAAATTGACCTGCTTTGGGGCGCTACATTTGTTCAGTAGGGAACACTACTACACAAAGAAGCAAGGAAACTGGTACATAAATAATCGCTATAACGCTAAACTACCTTCAACACTTTTACCCATCATATTGCTTGCGATCACCTTGATAGTCTTTACGTTTGCTAGCCGCTCAGGCATGACTACTGCGCGGTAGGGGAAGGTAGTATCTTCTGAGATTAGGCTTTCTTCTCCATTCTCATCAACTGCAAAAAATGCAACACGAGCAAGGTTTAGCTTGGTATCACCTTTAAATAAGATCTCAGCAGGGATAAAAATACGGTCGTTTTCAACATAAGTCTCTTTCAACTGAACCGATGCTATTTCAGCCATTTTTGCTTTTTCTGAAGCTTTTAGTAATTTTATGGACAAGGGGGCAAGCTCAGTTGTTAGTTTGCCTTCGATGACTTCAATCTCACTTGAAGTCGCGTACTGATAAAGTACCTCATAATCTGATGCATCTACTTCAAGTGTTAGGGTCTTCGGTTCGGTTCCCATGTTTGAAAGTACGAGGTACTCAACTTGCTCTACCTCGTCTACTCGACTAAATGCGTTCAATCGGTTGGCATCATCAACTAATCGGTTTTGATGGATACCACGCATCAATGCTTTATGTGATTGTCTAACGTTTGAAAGCTCTGCCAAGGCTTGATATATCGGATGAGAGGTATCAAAGTTATCGTCGGCGGTCGTTTTTGAGGTGCCTAATAGTGTATTATCGTTGTATGAGTCAACAAGTGAAGGGTCCATATTTTCACGCGCATCTACATCTCCACCGTCCCCACTGAAGCCTTGTTCATCACCGTAATAGACAACGGGAACTCCGCGAGAAAAATACATATAAGCATGTGACAATATACTGCGCTGAAGGTGGGTTGCCGCATCCTCGTTGGGCATGCCTTTTTGGATGAAGTGGCCGACGCGCCCTGCGTCGTGGTTACCCAAAAAATTGAGTAAAATGTCAGGACCAGAATCGTGATCACGGTAGTAGTCATCATTGTCAAATAGGTGACCTATTCTATTTATGTCTTGGCCAAAATACAGAGCGTCTTTAATATTGAAATGGAAACCAAAATCAAGTACTGAAGGAAGCATACCTGCTGTCGTGTATTTACTTAGGCCTGCTGGGTTACCGTCATAAACTTCGCCAAAGATATGAAACTTTGGAATACCAATATCTTGCGCGTGTGAAACAATGGCAGGACCGAATTGCTGCCAGAAGCTTAAATCAACGTGTTTGACTGTATCTATTCTAAAGCCGTCTGGTTTAAATTCAGAAATGAGGTTTTTAAAAATATCTGTCATGCCCTCAACAACAAAAGCTTGTCTTGTGTCTATGTCATCTAAGCCTGCAAAGTCGCCGTAAACAGCGCTTTCTCCTTCCCAAAAACTGTCGCCTTGATTATTGTAATATTGAGGATCATTTAACCAAGCGGGTGTTTTGACGTCGCTTTCACCGTCCATTACAAATAGTGTATAGCTATCACCTGTTGCGACTTGCTCTCGGGTTTTATATTGGCACCCATTCTGCTCTTCATTGAGGTATGTGCCATCTGGTTTATGGCACTCTTTATATTTTATGACGTCTGCAGTGTGATTAGTAATGATATCAAAAAACACTTTAATGCCGCGCTCATGTGCAGCGTTAATCAAGCTTTTTAAATCTTCATTCGTACCAAAATGTGGGTCTATTTCAGTGAAATCGATTACCCAGTAACCGTGATGGCCAAAACCATCGTTTTGAATAGCTCGGTTGCGGAGTAATGGAGTCATCCAAATAGCCGTCACTCCCATCCCTTGAATATAGTCAAGTTTTGCCTCAACGCCTTGCATGTCTCCGCCATGGAAGGCCCACTTTGACGTTTTATCAAGACCACCTTGTGAAATCTTTCTTACTGGATCGCCGTTGTCATTGCTAGAATCAGCATTGTGAAAGCGATCAGGCATTACGAAATAAAACACATCTTCTTGGATATCGCGGGTCAAATAATTGCTGACCGTGGGTAAAGTGACTGCGCTTTTATCTTCAGTAGTTGTGCTAGCCGGACTACAAGCCATCAGTGCGAGACTTGCACTTGCGACCAATGCAGCGAGCGTTTTGATTCGTAATGTCATGTTTGGGTCTCCTAGGTTTTAATACCTTTGTTCTATGCCTATTATTTAAAGCTATGGCACTTCTTGCCCACGCGCAGTTTCAAATAGCAGATACCAGTCTTCTCGACTAAGCTCCACCTTATTTGCGTGTGTGCATTGTATGATTCTATCAATGTTCGTCGAACCAATTACCGGCTGTATACCAATCGGATGTTTCATTAACCAAGAAAGCAATATTGCATTTGGATTACTTGAGTAGCGATTACTCATCTGTTTGAGCAGTTTTTCGGTTGCTAATTGGGCCTGACTCGGATTGTCAGGGAGATTACCGCTATACATACCTTGTGCCAGACAGCCCCAAGCTTGAAGCTGGACACTTTGCTGCTCGCAAAACTCAAGTGTGCCTCTCGGGAAACCACTATTACAGCCTTCCTTCATATTTGTAGTAATGCTCTCTTCTACAAAATCGGCATGTGCAAGACTCATTTCGATTTGATTCGCAATAATTGGAAAATCGATTGCTGACTGAATCCAAGCAATTTGCGCTGCATGCATATTCGAAACCGCGAGGTGTTTAAACTTGCCTTGCTTTTGCAAGTTTGTAAGCATCTCTGCCGTGTCGTCTAAATCCATTAATGGGTCTGGTCTGTGCAAAAACAGTACATCTAGCTGTTCAACTTGAAGACGCTTAAGGCTTGCTTCTAATGCAGACTTTATCCAAACAGGCGATAAATCATATGATTTGACGTCATGGGTAGGGGTAAGTTTAATCCCGACCTTAGATTGAATAATCATCTTGTTACGTAATGATGGTTGTTGTTTTAATACTTCGCCAACAACCGATTCAGCTTTGCCAAACGTATAAATGTCAGCAAGGTCAAACGTATTGATCCCCTTTGCTAGACATGTCTCTATGATTTCTTGTGCTTGCTTAACGTCTTTTGCTTCGTATCCGTTTGGATTCCACCCGCCGCCAAGGCCCATACAGCCATATACAAGCTGGCTGCTTTCTGGGAAATACTCATTAATTGCTAAATCTGACATTAAACCTTCCTTAAATCCCTATTTTTGCTACCGTTCAAACTCTATTAGGTACAACTAGGGTGCTCGTTAAATAAATGTAACAGGAATGTACTACAATAGTCGCATGAATACGTATGCGAAAGTACACAAAGGGTGCATTTATACCCCTCAATACAAAAAGGTCAATTATGAACAAATATTTTTTAATATTTCTCCTTTCTTCTCTCGTTTTGTCTTGTACTTCTATCCCTGAGGGCATCAAACCTGTCACTGGTTTTGAAAAGGAACGGTATTTAGGAACTTGGTATGAAATAGCGCGTTTAGACCATCCATTTGAGCGGGATCTTGAACGGATATCTGCAACTTACGATTTGCGCGAAGACGGTGGTATTGCTGTCTTAAATAAGGGGTACAACACAAAAGAAAAAAATGGACTGAAGCTAAGGGAAAAGCCTACTTTGTGACAGACGATCAAACGGGTCATTTGAAAGTTTCTTTTTTCGGGCCTTTTTATGCCAGCTATGTTATCGCTGAACTTGATCAAGAGGGGTATCAATGGGCAATGGTGACTGGGCCAGATACTGATTTTTTATGGTTGTTATCTCGAAACCCAACTATGCAACCTGCCGTTATTGACCAGCTAAAACAAAAAGCAAAAGAGGCTGGCTTCAATGTGGATTCATTGATTTATGTCAATCACAACTCCGATGAGCTAAAAGCTAAATGAAAAAAACATTAAAATGAAATAGATTTGTGATAATTAGGGTCTATCCTTTCGTTATCAGTTTCGGTAAGTTGTACCCAAGCTTTTAAAGCAACAAACAATACACCAAGGAAGCACATGTCAAATAGTTACGTTGAAGTAGTTAAGCAAGCTATCAATTTATTGGATGAGATTAGCTTAAATGACTATCAAAAGGAGTTGCCTCCTCATTTCCCAAGTAGTATCGGAGCGCATATTAGACATGTGATAGACCATTTCGTTGCAATAGTCGGCGCTGAGCATTCTGGGATTGTTAATTACAACAAACGCAATCGTTACGGTGAGGTAGAGATGCATCCTCAGGTCGCGATAAAGAAGCTAGAAGAAATTGTTGAATGGCTGACCAGTATTTGCACCAAAAGCCTTGATCAGCAAGTCGATGTCACAACTGAAATCGACATAAGCCATACTAAATCCACCACTTGCCATTCAACTTTAGAACGAGAGTTGGTATTTGCAGCGAGCCATGCAATACACCATTATGCTCTAATCAGAATAATGCGCACTATGCAGGGCAAAGCATTACCTGAGTTTTTCGGTTATGCGCCAGCGACGATTACGCACTTAAATCGCAGCGCTTAGTATTAGTTAACAATCTGTATCACGTTTCTTGGGTAGCGATTTATTCGCTATCACCCTCAGCGGCCCTAAGTTCAAACAAATCTTCAACTGCTACCTCAAAGAACTTAGCCAAACTCAGCGCTATGATGACCGATGGCGTAAAGCGTCCAGTTTCTACAGTACTGATAGTTTTGCGGGATACGCCAATTGAAGCCGCGAGTTCTTGCTGTGACAAGCCTTTTTCAGCGCGCTTTAAGGCCAACACATTTGTTAAGTGATAACTCATGGTGCCTCCTCATCTTCATCTTGATGTAGTTTAATGTATGTGACCACGCCGTAGATTAAAAAGCTGAGAGAAACGAGCGCGGTTCCGAGAGCTTTTAGCGATACAATGTCACTTAAAGAGTCACCAAAACACATGGCAAGTAAAGCAATTAAGCTCATTACTAACGCGCTTAGTTTATATCCAAGTAGACTCACGCTATTTAAGAATTCATCATGATAAGTGCCCATCCATGCATTTTTTGAAAAGCTCTGCTTTATAAATTTATTGGATTTTATTAAAAAGTAACTTGTTGATATGACGAATAATGCTGCGATTAAATAAAAGCTTGCAGAGACAAGCATCGATTTATCTGACAGGTTGAAAATCTGATCAGTTGTTAGTACCGCTAACCCAAATCCAAGTGATATCGAAATCCTACTATTGTGCAATATATATTCATGCTCTTGTTCAGGGTTAATTACCTTGTTCATTTGTCTATTATCCTTCTGATTGTTGATACCTAAAGGTTTCACTTTGAAACCCTAAGGTATCAAATGATACCCAGAGGTTACAAGCTTTTTTTTCAAATTAAATTCACACATTGATTTTTACAACTCAGTAAACACCTCAAAATGCACTTGCAATACCTGTTTGAAAGGTAATACATGACAAATGTCATCAAACTCTGATGACATTTGTGCATACCCTTAGTTCAAGACCTTCGGCAATATTGACGCACTGTGATAACTAAGAGAGTGAGCATCATGTCCAACACAAGCACAAAACTAAGCAACTTAAAGCAGGTACCTTTAGTTCCTTTTTCTGAGGTAGAAAAAGTAGATGAAATGAGTCTTAGCTTGGAAGAGCATCGGGCAAGCTTTGCAAATCGAAGGTTTTTAGCACTTCCTCTAGCCGGCGCGTTGGTATGGTTTTTTATTGGCGCAAGTGCACCATTTATAAGCGAATACGCAAAAGTCATGTCGGTTTGGTTGGGGACAGGTTGTATTTTTTATTTAGGCCTATTGTTCTCTCGTTTTACGGGAGAAAACTTCATTTCACAAAGCAAACAGAAAAACCCGTTTGATCTACTATTTTTGTCAGCCATCGGTATGTCGCTATTGGTATTTGGTATTGCTATGCCTGTTGCACAAATAGACCACACTACAATTCCCTTTACGGTGGGGATATTAGCAGGGCTAATGTGGATGGTGTTGTCTTGGATTATTCAACACTGGGTAGGTTATGCGCATGCAATAATGAGGACGGTAGGAATAGTAATCGCTTGGTATTCTTTTCCCGAGCAACGTTTTGAGTCCATTTCTGCGGTCATTGTTATTAGTTACGTAGTTTCCATCATTGCTCTTGAAATGCGCTTCCGTCAGCTGAACAAGTCAGCATAAACGCGAATAAATTTTAATAAAAAGGAAAGAAAATTATGACATATGTGTTTTTGAGTCTAGCGATTCTTGTCGAAGTCATTGCGACCCTTTTACTTAAGGCTTCAAATGGTTGGGAAAAAGTAGAATATGGTTCTGCAGCTGCATTTTTATATGTTATTTCTGGTATTTTGTTTAGCTTGGTTTTGAAAAATATGGGAGTTGGTGTTGCTTATGCGATTTGGTCAGGAATGGGCATTGCATTGATAACAGCAGCCTCAGTGGTGTTTTATAAACAAGTCTTTGATTATTATGCGATAGCAGGTATTTTAATGATTGTCAGTGGAACATTATTAATCACCCTGAAATCAAGCGTGGTGTTGCAGTAATTGGCACTTATTTAAAGGAATAAAGAAGATATGTTTAATGCTTATGATGATGTCCAGCTGAAGCTACCCAAGTTAGCTTCTGACAACAAGAAAAAGTGGTCTTATGGCTCGTTAGTATTTTCACTGTTTTACTTTGTTCCTTTATTTTTTACACCCGACATAACGAAAGAGCAAACGGTGTACATGTTGTTATGTTATGTGGCTTTTTTAGCCACTCATATTTTTGCTCTTAATAGCGGCTTAAAGGCCTTCCCTATTTTGTTGTTAACTGCGGTAGTGATCTCTAGTTCCTTTGTCAGTATCGGAGGTTATGCTTTGTATGGCTATCCTCTATTTATTTTGGGCTATCAATACCGCTTAAAACAATCCGTTTTTTTTGCAGCTGGTATCGTTGTCGTTGCATTTTTGATTCATCAATTATGGTGGCAATATGTCTGGTTCGTATTTATTCAGTTCTTGTTTATATCATTGGGACTATATGCTTTTGGACTGATGGAGAGAAAAGAAACACTGCATCAGCTTGCACAGATCCAATCAGCAGACGAAATTAAACACTTAAGCAGCATTGCTGAACGCGAACGAATTGGTAGGGACTTACATGATATAGCGGGGCATGCCTTGTCTAGTATTTCCCTAAAAGCTCAAGTTGCCGCAAAAATGATTGAAAAACAGCGTTATGCTACCGCAAAAGATGAAGTACTTGCGCTTGCAGAACTCTCTCAAAGTTTATTATCTGAAATTCGAAAAACAGTGTCGAACATTAAACAGCTTTCACTGAGTGACGAGTTAGAGAAACTATTCGAACAGCTTAGAGCGAACGATATTATTGTGAATAAAAAGATAAACCACCAGGTACTTGGTAAACTGAGTGCCCTACAAGAAACTCAATTGTCATTGATATTTAAAGAGGCAATCACTAATGTCCTTCGGCACTCAAATTCTAGCGTGGTGAATATCTCTATTGAATTAGATGACGTTACACAGATGTTGTTACTTGTGATTGAAAACGACGGCATTACCCATGCAAAGTATCAATCAAGTAATGGTCTGAATGGTATTCAAGAACGAGTAGCTAATCTTGGCGGCGAGTTGAATATTGTTGTTGATTCTCTGTTCAGTCTCTTTATCGCACTGCCATTAAATAGGGACACTTTATGATTACTATCGCAATTGCAGAGGATCAAGCTCTCGTTAGGGACGCGATTGCTACGCTTCTTGATTTGGAAGCAGATATTAAGGTGATTGGCAGTTTTGGGGATGGGCAGCAAATGCGCGAATGGCTAGCCTCGGACTCTCCGTTGCCTGATATTATTTTAAGTGACATTGAAATGCCAAGAATGAGCGGGATAGCATTAGCTGAATACTGTTTAAACGAGGGTATTTCAAGTAAGTTTGTCATTATGACGACCTTTGCTAAACCTGGTTATATCCAGCGCGCAATGTCGCTGGGAGTAAAGGGATTTACACTAAAAGAAGCCAGCAGTGACGACTTGGTTGAAAATATTAAAAAAGTTTATTCTGGTTTAAAGGTGATAAATCCAGAACTTGCGCTTTCTGCATTGGGCGAGCAGGACCCATTAAGTGAGAAAGAGAGAAAAGCACTAGCGTTCGCCGGTGATGGTTTAAAAACAAAAGAGATTTCCGAAAAACTATTTTTATCTGAAGGTACGGTGCGAAATTACTTGTCTGAAGCGATCAGTAAATTAAATGCAACTAATAGAGTCGATGCAGCAAGAATTGCTAAGCATAAAGGATGGCTCTAGCGATATTTTAACTAGGATAAAGATGAAATAATAAAGCTGCTATTCATGTGCATGCTTATCTATTCGTTGGGCTTTTTGATATTCCATATCATTTGAGCAAAGCTTGGTTAGTACTAGTTAACGGTATACTCAATTACCTTATTTCTACCCTTTAATTTCCCCTCATATAGCGCTTGGTCAGCTTGTTTAAAAGCATCAATAACTTGCTCTGCTTTGTGGCAACTCACCCATCCTATGCATGCGCCTATTTTGAGTGCGGGAAAGCTAGCGATAGTCGTGGTGTTTATGTATGCATGAAGTGAACGCAGAGTCGTCTCAAAATCTTCTTTTGTGGTGTTTTTAGCGACAATAGCAAATTCTTCACCACCATATCTACCGGCGATGGTTTGCGTGTTTGAAAGTGATTTAATTAGTTTGCCAATCTGCTGTAACACTAAGTCACCACCTTCATGACCATGGGTATCGTTTATTTTTTTAAAATGATCCAAATCTAACATTGCTAAACATATAGGTGCGCAGTCGTCATTTAATTTATCAACAAACAGATCGATGCTTCGCCTATTGGGAAGTTGCGTTAAACTATCGATATGAGCCAGATCTTTGAGTTGTTGATTAGACGCTTCGAGTTCGGTAGTCCTTTCTTTTACCAGCTCTTCAAGTTTTTTAGCCTGTTGGCTATTGAATTCAGACTGTTGTTTTTGACGATCACGGTCATCTTTCAAGACTCTTAGCAAATAGGCACCAGTAAAAAAGATCATTAAGAAGCACGTGAGTACTAGGCCCTTCATTATTGCTGCTTTGGGTTCAATACCAAGATCGATACCAAGTGCAAATGCCACTAATATCAAGCCTCCGAGTATGACCGGAAGCATTGAAATAGTGAACCATTTTGCTTTTGCTGAACCAGCCTTGAGTTCCAATACTATGATGACAATCAGCAAAACATTGAAAGGGAAGAACCACAGCAATGGAAAATCCAATGCTAGTTTGAGATGACCACTTACAAAAAATATCAGTCCAGCACTTGGCAGTAAGGCAGTGTAGCCAATTAATAGTCGCCCCCTTTTTACAAGCTGTTTTCTACTTGATAGGGCTGCAATAGACATCCAAGCGGCACTTAGCATGATGGAATACACGGTAAATGCATATGTAATGTCGTTTAACCAGGGTGCAGAGGGCCATAATAATTCAAATCCGTAACCGAAAACGCGGTATAGCCATGCTTGTACTGCAAATGCGAATGCTGCGAAACTTAAAAACACTAGCCGTTTCGTTACGATAAACATTAGTATTGCAATTAGCACTAACAGTGACATGGCACCGAAAAACATCATGTCTAACTGGAGGGTATTTCTGTAGCTTTTACTAATGAGTACAGGTGTGGCTAATTCAAATGAGTACCTAAGAATCTTTCCCTGCATGTGCCCAAAGACGTTAATTGTTTCCTGAGATCTAATTTGTAAGGGAAAGTGATAGTTGGGAGCGTCTATAGGCCGACTGTGATAGGGGAGAGCATCGCCGGTGACCCATGAATTGGCTCCGTCACTAACAGTGAGTTTTTCTATTGATGGAAATTCAATCGTTAACCAAATGTGTTGATCATCACTTAAGGTGTTTTTGATACTCATTCTAAAGTGAAGAAACATCTCGGGATGAATATCAGCGTCTTTGAATCTTTGACTTTGCCACACTTCGTTGCCACGCAATTCAGGACTAGCTGAAAGTGTATACTCAATAGCGTTATTGATATCGATACGTTGTTTAGGGTCGACAAAAATTGCCAAGGGTGCCGCGTGCAAACTTGATACAAAAATGAGCAGGAAAATTGAAAGCCACCGTTTATTCATTAACACTATATCTGTTTATTTTGGGCTTTCTTTAGGTGTTAAAAACTAGGGCAATAAGCAGATTGGCACATTATCGCCCTAGTGAGTGTTTCAAGGTTTTGAAGCGGCGAGTTGGAAATTGTCTTTGCCAGAGCGTTTTGCCAAGTAATCAGCGTTTTTGGGTGCGCCATTGCTCATAGCAAAGGTGATAGGATCCATGCCATTGCATTTTAACCCTTCAATAATGGCGCGTTCGTTTAAATGAGCTCTTTTTATTGCTCTCTTTAATGATAGTTTGTTCCCGGACTTAATAGCCGTGCAAACCGCAACCAAGCGTTTTTCGACTGTTGGATCAACGGGGCCAGCATTGACCTCTGTTGCGGTACTTAGTAGCAATTGAGCACTAAAGGCGACGACACTTAATTTAATTAACTTATTCATAATAATCTCTGCATTTTGGTTTGGGAGAGGCTTTACAATACAGTGATCAAATTGCAATAGGGGGCGTCTGTGACAAAGCTAACAGTTCAGGTGATGAAGGGAGTGTTTTGCGTGCTGTAGGCCTTTTTGCTTTCATAAAAAGGCCTCAGCTAGTGACTATTTTTTAAAACTCATGTAGCGCTGATAAGTGTCGCCCAAGTAGAGTTTAAGTAGTTTTTCTGGGGCACTTGGCAAATGTACACTCAGCAACAAGCCTGGGGTGTGGTTAAAACTTGTATCGATGCCAAGTGCGTGGAATTTTGCGCCTAACTTTTGATATTGCTTAGCCAAAATAGGGATGTCTTTTCCGTCTTCTTCTGTCGATGCCAGATAAGTACTCAAGTGTTCCGCCAATGGAAGTTGATGAGCCAGTGCTGCAATTTCTGGATGCATTTCAAAATTTAAGGTGTGGCGAGGTGCAACATCTTGATGGCTATTTGGTTCGATCAATGCCTGTTCGATTAATTTGACGCTTCGCGCATCGTATAACTTACTAATACTCACTGTACCGTACAGTGTTCTATATTGAGGAAATTGACTTACAAAAGCACCAATACCTTTCCAAAGCATTAATAGTCCTTGATACGAGCCTTGCATTTCGGGGATTAGGAACGAACGGCCCATTTCCATTGCAGGTTCAGTTTGATTCACAAAACTGGGGTTAAACTTAAACATTTTATGCAAGTAAAGACCTTCTAACCCTTCTTTTTCAATTAAACGATCGGTTAGTCCCATTCGATATGCACCTACTATTTTTTCTTGAACATCATCGACAATAAAAAGGTGCGTGTAGGTTGCATCAAAACGATCTGTATCAAGCGGCTCTCCGCTGCCTTCATTGTGTTGTCTAAACACTAATTCACGGAGTCTGGCAATTTCCGTAACCACACTGGGCATTTGATGTTGATAACCATAATAGGCAGAAAAGCGTTTAACTTTGACAAGCTTTTGGTTTGCGGGGAGTGCTGCTAATTCTTTTTTGAGTTGTGCTTTTTCGATTTCAGCAATGATAGGCTGCTGTTTTTGGACCAAATCAGCTGGCCACTGATAACGCCAAGTACTCTCTTGAGCGTAGCTGAGTGCGCGACATAAATCAGCTCGTGAATCGTTATTGAGCGTTTTGTTGAAGCGTTTGGAGTTGATAGCCGTTCCTGCACTAATAGAAATTGATGCGCCAGATTTGTTAAGCAGTTCGCGGCCTAATAATAACATGCGCAATTTAAAGAATAAGCGCTCTACACGGTAAAACAAGTGACTGTTTTTACCACTGACAAAAACCGGTACAAAAAGACATTGGTCGATATTCACTAAACGGCCAACTAATTTATTCCAAGGGCATTCGCTGATCCCACCTTTACTTTTCTCAAAGTAAGAAACTTTACCGGCGGGGAAAATCAATAAAGCCCCTTGGTTATTAATCTGCTTTACACACTGCCTGAGTGATGGTGCATTTTGGGGATCATTTGGGGATAAAGGGTTGGTGAATATAAAATAGTCTTTTAGTTCCCTAAAAATACCCAGGCCTTTGTTCGCTAGGACCTTGAGATCCGGACGAACCTCACCTATTGCTCTTGCTAAAATAACGCCTTCGATCCCACCAAATGGATGATTACTTGCGATGACAACCGGCCCTACTTTTGGGATTTTGGCTTGAAGTGCCTCAATACCAGTAATATCAAGTTGCAGCACTTCTATTAGCTTATCTGCAAATGCTTCTTTACTCAGACCTTGCATGTCGTGAGCTTGATACAACTCATTCATTTTTTTCACACCTAAAATACTGTCTAAGACTGACATTAAGATGCGTTTAACTGAGGATGCATTAGGAGCTAGGTTATTGATGCTGATAGAACTAAGGTTTTGCGACATTAACTTACTTTCTTTTTGTGATGACTTGAAGACAAGCCCCAGTTTCAATGAGCTAGGCGCTTACTATTACATGTAATGATAGACCCAAGAGTAGCGCTTTTTCTTTCAAGCCACAAATGCACATGCGAGTTGAAGGCTTTTCAGGCATAATGTGCGCCGTTAACGCGCATCTATAGCAAAAACTCCATAAACACTCGCTACATTGCGTATATTCTTAGTTAATTCCCAAGACAAGAGTTAAGGCACGATATGACTTCAATTACTATTCAAACACCTGATGATTGGCATTTGCATTTTCGCGATGGCGAGATGTTAAAAGAAACAGTGCCAGCTACTGCGCGTTGTTTCAAGCGAGCGATTGTTATGCCTAACTTAGTACCGCCGGTGACGACTACGGATATGGCATTGGATTACCGAGAAAGGATATTAGCGGCTTCACCTAAGGGGAGTGATTTTAACCCTCTAGTCACGCTGTTTTTAACAGATAAGACGAGCGCTGAGGAGATTAAGAAAGCCAAAGAAAACGGTATTGTTGCCTCAAAAATGTATCCTGCCGGAGCGACAACAAACTCTGATGCAGCTGTAAAAGGCATTAAAGCCCTTTACCCAGTGTTTGAGGCGATGCAAGAAGTCGGGATGTTATTACTTATTCACGGAGAGGTTACCGAGTCGCATATTGATATCTTTGATCGAGAAGCGCTGTTTATCGATACCTACCTGCGAGATATTGTTAATGACTTTCCTGAATTAAAAGTTGTGTTTGAGCACATAACAACTAAAGATGCTGCCGACTTTGTTTTAGAATCTTCAAGCAATGTGGCGGCGACCATCACTCCTCAACACTTGTTGTTAAACCGAAATGATTTATTGGTGGGCGGCGTGCGTCCTCATAACTATTGTTTGCCAGTATTGAAGCGAAATACACATCAACAAGCTTTGCGCGCGGTGGTGAAATCCGGTTCTCCCAAATTCTTCTTAGGTACAGACTCAGCACCCCATGAAAAACACAAAAAAGAATCAGCGTGTGGTTGTGCTGGATGTTACAGCGCATGGAGCGCAATTGAACTTTATGCAAAAGTGTTTGAAGACTTAGACGCGCTTGATAAATTAGAAGGCTTTGCTAGTCACTATGGCCCTGACTTTTATGGTCTTGCTCGAAACGAAGGTACGATCACATTGAAAAAAGAAAAGTGGACCATCCCTGAATCTATTGCTTTACCAACAGGCGATAATATAGTCCCATTTTTTGCTGGTGAATCTATAAATTGGAAGCTAGTGTAAATGACAACAAGCAATTTATCGTTTGATGGTTTAGCACTCGCGCCGGCCCTTTTTGAAGCATTGGCGTCTCTGAAATATACACACATGACGCAGACTCAAGCCGAATGTTTACCTCTCTTACTTAAAGGTAATGATGTCGCTGTCCAAGCAAAAACCGGTAGCGGTAAAACCTTAGCGTTTGCCTTAGGCTTATTGTCGCGAATCGATATTGAAAATCGAGACCCACAAGCTTTAATAATGTGCCCAACGCGCGAACTTGCAGAGCAAGTCGCAGAGCAAGTGCGTTTGATCGGTAAACGCCTTGCAAATTTGAAAGTACTTGAATTGGTCGGAGGTATCCCACTTGGTCCGCAATTAAAATCGCTCAAATTTGGCGCTCAAGTTGTAGTGGGAACTCCTGGCCGAATTATGGATCATATTGGTAAACGTAGCTTAAATCTGAAATCCGTTAATTGCTTTGTGCTCGATGAAGCCGATCGTATGCTTGATATGGGCTTTGAGGATGAAATGAAAATTGTATTGCGTGAACTGTCGCATAGTGAGACGGCTCGAAACCGACAAACGCTCTTATTTTCGGCAACATATCCTGAAAAAGTACAAGAAATTACGACTAAATATCAGCGCAGTGCAACGTTTATCAAAGTGGAATCGCAAGTTGTAAATTTGGCAATTGAGCAATGCGCTTACCGGGTTATGGACGAGCATAGAAGTCAAGCTGTTGCTGCGTTGTTAACACACTATCAAAAGGTTTCTAATATCGTTTTTTGTCGCACTAAAGTCGAAACCAAAGAGCTCATTGAAGACTTAACTCACGCGGGTTTCGCTGTCGCTGGATTACATGGTGATTTAGAGCAGCCTGAACGTAGTCAAGTCTTAGCACGTTTTGCAGGAAAAACCTTGACCGTGCTTGTGGCTACGGATGTGGCCGCACGTGGATTAGATATTCAAGGCGTTGATTTAGTTATCAATCATCGTGTCAGTGAAGATGTCGATACGCATACACATCGCATTGGTAGAACGGGCCGAGCGGGTGAAACCGGGCTTGCAGTGACGATCATCGATGGCAAAGAAGAAGATAAGTTGGATGAAATAGCAGCCAAAACAGATGTGACAATTAAAAAACATAATATTCAAACGGTCCGTTTCCATGCTAATCGAATCGTTGAGCCTGAGTTTGTTTGTATTGGTGTTGATGGTGGCAAGCGAGATAAACTGCGACCAGGTGATTTGCTAGGTGCCTTAACTAAAGATGCCGATGTGCCTGGTGAGGATATTGGAAAGATCAGTATTGCAGCTCGCAAATCTTACATCGCTATAAAGCTGAGAAGTGTAAAGCGAGCGATGACTTTATTTCGCGAGAGTAAAATAAAAGGAAAACGGTTTAAGGCTAGGAAGTTTTAGCCTTTTCCTTCAAGCACTTCACGCATTCTTTCTTGAACTACTTGAACTAACATATCCGGCTGGAATTTAGAGATAAATCGATTACAGCCGACTTTTTCAACCATTGCTTCATTGAAACTGCCGCTCAACGATGTGTTGAGGGTAATAAAAAGGTCATGCATGCGCGGGTCATCGCGCACTTCCGCTGTCAATCGATACCCATCCATTTCAGGCATCTCTGCGTCGGTGAACATCATGAGTATCTCATCTTTGATATTCTTCCCCTCGTCCGCCCAAGCTTTCAATTTGTTAAGTGCAGCAAGTCCATTTTTCTCTTCAATTATTTCAATGCCGAGTTGCGAGAGTGTCTCTTTGATTTGCCATCGAGCTGTCGCTGAATCATCAACAATCAAGATCTTTTTACCGTTAAGATGCGCGGTTACATCGTGGTCGAGGATTTCATCGGAAATAGACGTATCATAGGCCACTATTTCTGCGAGTACTTTTTCAACATCTATAATCTCGACTAATTCTTCGTGTCCATCTACATCAACGCGTGTGATCGCCGTCAAATAATGATTTTTGCCCGCTGAATTTGGCGGCGGTTGGATATCGCTCCACGATGTATTTACGATGTTCATAATCTGGCCAATGATAAATCCCTGCACACTTCGATTGTATTCGGTGATAATGACGCTGGTGGGCTCGTAGTTGGCATTGTTGTGCGATAATTTTATTGCTGATCTAAGGTCGATCAAAGGGATAGAGTCACCACGATAATTGGTTACGCCGTTAATATGATAATGAGAACCTGGCATTTGATTCATTTTAGGAATGGTAATGACCTCTTTGACCTTAAACACATTCAATGCAAATGTGTGACGAGAACCTAGCTTAAACATCAATAATTCTAGACGGTTCTCACCTACTAGCTTGGTTCGTTGGTCAATTGAGGACATCAAATTTGACATGCTTTTACTCGCTCATGTTGCAGGTTATTATCTTTGCGAAAACTTCCTTTTCTCACACTTTTCCGCGCTTTTTATGGATATCGACCTCAATGTTGGTTTTACTTAGCACTTTCTTTTAGTTTGATGACGGAGAAGGAGCGTTTAGGTTGACTTTCCTAAGTAACTTTATAACTCTAAATTCTAACTCTTTTGGTTGAAATGGCTTTGACAAATAGTCATTTACTCCGGCTTCGACAGCAGATAAAACGCGGCCTTTTTCATTGGATGCTGTCAACATTAGAAATGGAATATGTTTGCTTTCTTCTTTTGACCTGACGAGTTGCAGTAATTCTAAACCGGTTGTCCTAGGCATATCCCAATCACACACAATCATATCGATTTTTTGGTTTTGTATAATTTTCCATGCTTCTTCGCCGTCAAAAGTGGTGGATATCTTCGAAGCACCAAGGTCACGTAAGCAGGCCTTTATCATACTGCGAATAGCTTCCATGTCATCAACTATTAGAATATGAATTTGCTTTAAAAGCTTACTGGGATCTTGCATCAAACGCCTTTTTAGTATTTATCTTCTACGAGTATTACTATCGGCAAAATTATTAAATCGTTAATCCTTTCACTTGCATTTTTGATTTTTAAGAGTCGCTATAAAGAGCAAAGTATAAGATTGGGCGATACTTCGCTTTACTTCACAGAAGTAAAGGTAGACTTTTCGCAGGTTAATCTCGCTATGAAATACATTGTGCTTTTTCTCGCAGTGGCCAATACTTTAGTTAGATGACTCTTTAGCAAACGAAAGTTTATTATGGGAAGTCGGTCTTAAAGAGTACACGTCATTTATCTTAATAATAAGAGAGGCACGCTTATGAACAACACAATTATCGCGTTAACCGGATATATTTCATGGATTTTAGTATTGCTTGTGATACTCGCTGCATATCGCACTCAGTTTGCAAAAAAAAATCAAAAATCACTTAAATTCAAATCTGACGGAAGCGATACGGATGCACTGGGCGAACGTATTACTCGCGCTCAAGCAAATTGTGTTGAAAGCTTTAGTTTTATTGGGGGGACGATGCTGTTGGCGATTGCTACAGGTGCATCTGTAATTACAGATGGTTTAGCGCTTTATGTGTTGGTGGCTAGACTGGCTCAGTCTATAGTGCACTTAAGTTCAACTTCCAATATGGCAATCCAAATTAGGTTTGTGTTTTTCTTAATACAAGTTGTCATTTGTATTTATTGGTTATATTCGATATCAATGAAATTTCTTTAATTAAAACCTGATAAATTAGACACATTCCATTTTGGCCATAATGAGTTACTAAATGATAGAATCTCGTTATGGCGTCTCCCTTTTTTGAGCACAAGCACTTACATGTTTTCTTTTTTTGAACGACTAACTAAGCCTTTTCCCGATACTCCACCTAGCATCCCGCCCAAAAGCTTTGTAGCATTTTGTCGTCACTATTCAACTGGGATGTGGCCAGTCTTAATCAGTGTTTCTCTACTCAGTGCAATCATCGCTATTCTAGAAGTCTCGCTTTTTGGATATATGGGGCAATTGGTTGATTGGTTTTCAACACGTGATCCGGCCACTTTTATCGAAGAAGAAAAGAGCAGCCTAATATGGATGGGCGCGGTTGTTCTCATTATTTTACCCGGCTTGGTAATTTTAGAATCAATGTTCACCCACCAGTCTCTTTTGGGTAATTTTCCGATGAGAATAAGATGGCAAGCCCATCGATACTTATTAGGACAGAGTATCTCTTTCTATCAAGATGAGTTTGCTGGGCGTGTCGCAACCAAGGTAATGCAAACCGCACTGTCAGTTCGCGAAACCGTGATGAAAATCATGAATCTTGCCGTTTATATCTGTGTGTATTTTATCAGTGTTGTCGCGTTAGTGTTTGCAACCGACTGGCGCTTAGCCATGCCTTTGATAGTGTGGTTGATAGTGTATGTGTGCATTTTGTACGTGATGCTACCTCGATTAAAACGAGTTTCTCAAAAGCAAGCGGATGCTCGCTCAATCATGACTGGTCGTATCGTCGATAGTTACACAAACATTATGACGGTAAAGTTGTTTTCTCACCATCGTCGTGAAGAAGAATACGCGTTTGATGCGATGAACAAGTTTTTACAGACTGTATATCCTCAAATGAGATTGGCAACTACATTACAGGCCATGGTGTGGGTGGCAAATTCTTTACTTGTATTTTGTGTCAGTGGTTTGGCGATTTTACTTTGGGTTGAAGGGCTAGTCTCTCCGGGAGATATTGCGATTGCGGTTAGTTTGAGTCTAAGACTAAACGGCATGTCTCAGTGGATCATGTGGGAAGTGTCCTCTTTATTTGAAAATATAGGCACAGTGCAAGATGGTATTAATACCTTGGCAGTCCCATCGAAAGTAGAAGATAAAAATGACGCAAAAAAACTTAAGGTATCAGGCGGTAGAGTTGAGTTCGATTCAGTTAATTTTTCTTATGCAGGTGCAAATGACAATCTCGTTCACGTATTTAAGGATTTGCAACTCGATATCAAAGCAGGTGAAAAAGTTGGCCTTGTCGGTCGCTCAGGGGCAGGAAAGTCAACGTTAGTCAACTTACTACTCAGATTCTATGACATCCAAAGTGGTCATATTAGAATTGATGGACAAGTACTCACAGATGTATCGCAAGAAAGCTTGCGAGCGCACATCAGTATGGTCACTCAAGATACCTCGCTAATGCATCGATCTGTGCGCGACAATATCATATACGGCCGTACTTCAGCATCCGAAGAGGAAATGATTAATGCTGCAAAACAGGCGGAAGCACATGACTTTATACTTTCGCTTTCAGACTCAAAGGGGCGAACGGGTTACGATGCTCATGTTGGAGAGCGCGGCGTTAAGCTCAGTGGCGGTCAACGACAACGCATTGCGATTGCTAGAGTTATGCTCAAGGACGCGCCGATTTTAGTGTTAGATGAAGCAACATCGGCATTGGACTCTGAGGTCGAGGCCGCAATACAAGATTGTCTTAATAAAATAATGGATGATAAGACCGTGTTAGCGATTGCTCATCGATTGTCTACAATAGCTCAGATGGATCGACTACTTGTGTTAGATAAAGGGCGTATTGTCGAGCAAGGTAGTCATCAGGAGCTTTTGGATCTTGGTGGTATATACGCAAAGCTATGGGAACATCAAACTGGTGGTTTCCTCGGTATTGAGTAAACATATAAGAATCAGCGCACAGTTGAACTGCGCGCTGATGTGATGTGAATGCTTAGCTCAATTTCTTTAGCGCTTTTTTAAGTTTTTTCAGTGGTTTTTTAAGGTCTTTATCACTGTCTGCGTCAATACGAGCATATGCTTCACTTGCTTTTGTCTTATTGTTTGCAAGAACATATAGCTCTGCTAGTCGCATGTTTGCCCAGTCGACAGAGGGTAACTCATTCTTTTTAACATGTTTTTGGTCGACGTGTGCGAGGAAATATTCCATATGCTCGATACCCATTTCAATATGAGACTTTGATTCCTTCGCAAGTCGCGCCAGCTGATAATGAGCATTTAATTTACGTCTCAGAGCGCGCTCGTATGTCTCAAGGCTATCTTCATCATTTTCAACCAGAGAAGGTAAGCTCATCGCTGTTAAAACATTGTATTCTGCGATAGCTTGATCATAAGCCTCTTCACGAACATAGTGACTGGCGATGACGTTTTGAATACTGCTCGAATCTGCAAAGTCTGATTTAGCATCTAAAATTGATGCTAATGCTTCATCTTTACGATCATCGGCTCTCAGGTAATTGTACATTGCAATGGTGCCTCTTTCAGGATCGAGTGCTTGTACTTTTTGAGCTTGTTTTAACGCAATTCCTAAGTCCCCACCAGCGATAGAAGGCGCATTAGTATGAAACATCATTAAGGCGTATTGAGTGTCTGGATTATTAGGTTCAAGGGAAGCGGCAATTTCTAGACTGTCGAGCGCTTTTTCTGCATAGCCAAGCGCACTAAAAATAGATTGACTAGCTTGAGCTCCCATTATACTTGCACGATTCATGTGAAGTTCGGCGCTTTGGGGAAACGCTTTGACTGCTTCGTCAATCATCTCTTCGGCATCGTCTAAATCGTCATCAGCAAGCGCAAATACATGAAGCATGTAATGTTCTTCAGTGTATTGTGACCTCGGAATCGTATTAATGGTTTGCAATAATTGAGCATGCTCTCCATTGTTTAATAAGTTTTCTAGTGCCTCAATGCTTTGAGCAGCAACACAAGTGCTTGAAAATATTGAGCTTAGGGCAAAAATACTTGCGTACAGGAGTGATTTATTTAGTTGCATATGATGCATCCTTGCGTTAAGAAATAATGGCGTTATCTGTAGACATACTCAACAACAGTAAGTTCTATCGAATAGTGATTATTGCCGTAAGATTTAGTGCTAGCATGTCCTAAAAGTCACGACTTACATTATCGAGAATATATATCATCGATAATGTAGGTCGTTTGACTAAACGTTAGCCGTGTACGCAATAAATGGCGAACAATAAATTGTTACTATTTGTGAAACGCCAAACTGTATATCGTAGGTTGGTTGTTCAACTAAATAATCCACTTAATTATCTGCTTTATAAGAAGTCAGCGATTTCGTCTAAGCGCTTTTTCTTTAGAGCATGTTTGGGAATGGTTGCCTTTTCGTCAGGATGACCAACGATGATAAGCATATAGGGTCGTTCATCATCTGGTCGTTGGCATATTTTGGATAAAAAACTCATGGGTTTCGGTGTGTGTGTGAGCGTCGCAAGCCCCGCATGATGCAGCGCGGTAATCAAAAATCCTGTCGCGATCCCAACTGATTCATGAATGTAATAATTTGTGTTTTTCTCACCAGCTTCAACACCGCCTTTCTTTTGACTGAAAACGGCAATTAGCCAAGGCGCAGTTTCTAAATAAGGTTTTTGAGCATCCGTTCCTAATGGCTTAAGCGCATTTAACCACTCATCATTTGCTGCTCCATCATAAAATCTTTGTTCGTGTGCTTCTGCCTGCTCCCTCACTTGTCGTTTAATGTCTGGCGAAGAAATGGCAGTAAAATGCCACGGTTGGTGATTTGCCCCATTGGGCGCTGTTCCGGCTGCTTTGATACAGTTTTCGATAATTTTTCGCGAAACAGGTTTATCTGAAAACTGTCGAATACTGTGGCGTCGTTTTATATCTTGATAAAACTCCATTGAGCGCTGATGCATTTGTTGAGGCGGATATTCAATAAAATCATCCAGCGGAATACTGTCGTGTTGCTGCATAAATATAGTCTTCTTTTTTTTAGTATTTATAAAGTTTCAACGTCTTAGTTACTCTATAAAATATTATGCGCTATGTCTGCTAATTTCTGGTGCAGATATTTCTTGTAAGATTTGACGCCTTCAGTATAATGCACGTCCCTCCCTTATGTCGCTTTTGAATTCCTTCTAGAAATCTAAAACACGCAAGGGAAATGTGTCTGGCGAACTTGAAAAAAGCTTAGCAAACACAATAGTAAATACTGTAGTTATGACAGCACTGCAGGGGTGTAGTTCGAATTGGTAGAACAGCGGTCTCCAAAACCGATGGTTGGGGGTTCGAGTCCCTCCACCCCTGCCATATTATGTGCGGCAGAATAATATTTTTTAGTTGCTTGAGATAATCGAGCATGAGTAAGGTTTACACTAATGAGTGATAATGTAGAAAACACTTCTAACCCATTAGACACCGCGAAATGGGTCATTATTTTCGCGTTGCTTGCTGGACTGGTCTATGGTTATGGAGCTTATGAAGAAGTATCCGTTTTATATCGCGCTTTAGTTGCGGTGGGTGTGGTCGCTGTTTCATTAGGTATTGCGGCGACAACCTTCAAAGGGCAAACGTTTTTAGGTTTTGCAAAAGACGCACGTGTTGAAGTGCGCAAAGTAGTGTGGCCAACTCGTCAAGAAGTGGTTCGCATGACCCTAATCATCCTTGCAGCAACTGCTGTTGTTGGTGTGATGTTATATTTCATTGATATGATCATTGTTTGGGCGGTTGGTCTTGTCACTGGTATCGGAGTTTAATTATGGCTGATAAAAAGTGGTACGTCGTTCAAGCGTTTTCGCAGTATGAAGGCCGCGTACAAAAAACCTTGCTTGAGCACATCAAAATGCACAACATGGAAGAATTCTTTGGCGAGATTCTTGTGCCTACCGAAGAAGTAGTTGAAATGCGTGCGGGTCAAAAACGTAAATCAGAGCGCAAATTTTTTCCTGGCTATGTGCTTGTAGAAATGGAAATGACAGAAGAGTCTTGGCACTTAGTGAAGAGCATCCCAAGGGTACTTGGTTTTATTGGCGGCACATCAGATCGTCCAATGCCAATCACTAAAAAAGAAGCCGATGCAATTCTTAACCGCCTTGAAGAGTCTGTTGATAAGCCCAAGCCTAAAACATTGTTCGAACCTGGCGAAGTTGTGCGTGTCACTGATGGCCCATTCGCAGACTTTAACGGCGTTGTTGAAGAGGTTGACTACGAGAAGAGTAGGTTGAAAGTATCGGTTCTTATTTTTGGGCGTTCAACACCTGTCGAATTAGAATTTGGTCAGGTAGAGAAAGGTTAAATTTTGACCTCATAACACTTATCGAAAAACCGGCGAATAGCCGGTTTTTTTGTTTTGGACATACAACGATTATTAATAGAAATGTTAACGCCATAGGCGCTTGTGCATACTCGCTAGTAAAGCCCCACTAATCCCCAGTCCCTCACATCTGAATACTGTTTTAAATATGCCAACCCATACCTTTGTATATGAAGTGAAACACTAGTTGCGTTTAAGCTGTATTAACCTTAGCCGATATCTAAGTACAGACCAATACTATTAGTGGTTAAAGAGATAATCGAGTTGAAGAATATGCGTATTTATATATCGCTAAAGCACAATACGAATATCGTCAATCGAACCGGTGTTTGCTACATCGCGTGTCTATTGCTTTCTTTGATGACAGCTAGCGTCTTAGCTAGAGAGTATCCTATGCCCTTAGTGTTGGCCGTTCATCAGGACAATGAAATTTCAAGTCTGGATAAAAAAGACGTAATCGATATCTATATGGGACGTTACTCAACTTTCCCAAATGGCCAAATCGCCAAACCAGTAGACTTTCCCACAAACAGTATTGAAAGGACTACTTTTTATCAAGCGTTAGTAGGCAAAACTGAGCGTAAGATTAATGCATATTGGTCAAGACTGTTGTTTTCAGGAAGAGCGACACCACCGCTTGAGGCAAGCTCCAAGCAAGCGGTTATTGATCTACTTGGAGAGTCTACGCTCATATATATACATAAAGGCGACATAACAAAGGAAATGAAGATTGTTTATCAACTCTAAATTTTTAGTCGGTCTTATGTACTTGCTGGCCATATTTGTAGGCCCATGCTCAAAAGCCGATACGCCTAAATTTTCATTTGATGGTTTTGCTAATATTGGGCTCACCTATTCTGACTCTGAAAATATTTTGTACCGCAGCTCAATTTTAAACAAGGGGCGGGAAGGGCTGTCGTTATTGCCCGACACATGGATAGGGTTGCAAACTTCAATCGTGCTATCACAACGGATGGATGCGGTGGGCCAAGTTATTATGCAAGATAGATGGGATGACAATGTATCAAATTATATTGAACTACTGTTCTTACGCTATCAACTTGATCGAAATAGTTATTTTAAGTTAGGGAGGTTCAGCACTAGCAGCTATTTATTTACGGATTCTAGGTACGTCAGTCAGTCTTATGCTTGGGTCAGAGCACCTATTGACCAATATTCTGCTGTCGGCGCCGTTGGTAATATGAACGGGCTTCAGTTCGGCTGGATGGGCGATATCGGGCCAGGTATGTTGAAAGGAACAATATCATTTGGAAACAACGAGTTTAATAATGATAGAAACGAAGAATTCATGTTGACTTATGACAATTTAATTGCCGCAAAACTGGAATTAAGCACTTTAAATTGGCGAGGACAAATCGCGCATATTGAAGCTACAATCGAAGAGCTCGTTTTTTCCGGAATAGATACTGTCAAAGAACTTGATGAATTATATCCGGGACCATTGCAAGGGTTTGCTCAGCAGATTCAAAGTGCAATGTTAGCTGATGGTAAACGCGTGAAATACTCTTCTATTGGCCTACAGTATGCGCATAATGATTTAGAATTTATTGCGGAATATGGTAAGTATGATTCAAGCTGGGCATTTGCCAGCTCAACATCATTTAGTTACGTTAGTGTTCTATATGGCATTGGCGATCAAACCTTCTTTCTGACACTTGGAGAGACGGATAGGAAACATGCGACCTCTCTTTTTGATCTTGAAGAAGCTCGATCGAGCCTGCAACCTTCACTCTTCGAATTTCTAAAACAGGCCAGTGCACCACTAACAGAATCCGTGCGTTCTAATGTATTTGACCAGCAAAGCATTAGCTTGGGTGTTCGGTGGGATACTTCTATAAACTGGTCGATTAAGGCACAGTTCGACCATTATCGAATCAATGAATTTGGAAGCGGTTTTTTTACTGTCCCTGAAAATGCGATCGCTACACTTAATTCATTTCAGACGCTAAATGTATTGAACATTAGCTTTTCAACCACCTTTTAACGTGAAGAAAAGATATGAAGCTGTCTCTTCGAATTAGTCTAACACTTGCTGCATTATCTTTGACGATTTCACTAATTGTGGCAGGCGCATCTTATTTGTATCAACTTAGAAGCGCTACTGAACAAAATGAAAGTTTGGTGCTGCAATTAGCTCAAGGTGCACAGCGTGCTAGCGTGATTGCTGCTTATCTTAATGACCATGAGCTAGCCAATGAGATTTTGGCTGGGCTCATAAACAATGATTTAATCGCAGATGCAGAAATACAAACTTCAAGCGAGCAACCGAACGTAAATCAAGCCCAAAACATTGTTAAGGTCGAACTTTTTAATCCATTTATGGCCAATGAAAAACTTGGAGATTTAGTTGTATACTCAAATAGTGATTACATTCAGCAGCAAGCAACCGAAACGAGTTTGTTAACCGCATATATGCTTTTGGGGTTAAGTTTTGTCACCGTTATCAGCGTGGGGTTATTTGTAAGGATCAAGCTAACAGCCCCATTAATAAAACTTGCCGATGAATTCCTAAAAGTGGATGTTTCAAAACCAAATCAATTGGTTAGTTTGGATATTGGGTATCAGCATAAAGATGAAATCGGTTTATTGGTCAAAAAAGTTAACTCATTGATAAGCGCACTGCAAACACAGTACTTGTCCGAATATGAACTTAGGAAGTCTACAGAAACTTTACAAAGACGGTTTAGACTTTTATTCGAGCAATCAACGGCGGGGATAGGCTTATTAGAAAATGATGGTAGAGTGAATATCTCAAATCCTGCGATGAATCAATTGTTTGGTAAAGATATCGAAGGAGAAAACTTTGTCAGCTTCTTTGAAACCCCAGAATTATTGCAAGAGCACATTCAGGCAATACAAAGCAATAACGCTTATTCTCAAGTTGGATTAGATCTCGTTAGCTACAAGGGAGAACGCAAGCGCTATTTGCACTGTCTGCTATCAACAATAAAAGATAGCCGCCAAGATCCAAGAGACGATTCAGACCATCTTATCGAAATTATGATTTACGATGTCACTTCCCGAAGAGAGCTTGAACAAAGAGCTAGATACGAAGCGGATCATGATTCTTTAACAGGCTTGATGAATCGACGTTCTGGTCTAGTGACCTTAACAAGCCAATTAAATAAGGCTCGGGCAACGCATAAAGTGTTTGCTGTAATGATGATTGATTTAGATAGATTCAAGCCAATAAATGATGATCATGGACATGATGTAGGTGATGTTGTACTTCAAAAAATAAGTGAAAGGCTTTCTGCATTAACTTCTGCTTTTGACGCCAATTGTATCCGATGGGGGGGCGATGAATTTCTGGTAGGGATTGCGATTGACTGCATTGAAAAAGGATGTGCTTCGGATGTAGAAGACCTAGCAACTTCATTACTCGGCTCTTTACAGCAAACGATTCGTATTGATGAGCAACTCACCGTTCAAGTAGGTGCAAGTATCGGTATCGTCTTACTCGATATCTCCAATAATAACAGACCTAGTGCAACCGTAGACTTAAATGAAGTTACGATTGAAAACTTGATAAAAAAGGCGGATGAGCTAATGTACAATATAAAACAAGAAGGTAAAAATAGCTTTGTGATTGATCACATTTAAACCTCAACCTCTTATAAACCCCAAATTACTTCTATTTAGTTGTTGACCATGTTGTGCTTAAAGAATATACTTTGCGCCCTTTTTTATGCATCGGGAAGCCGTTCGAGAAGATATTCTCAGTATCTTCAAGGCGTTACACCCACTAATTGAGAGTAAAACAATGGCGAAGAAAGTCACTGGCTTAATTAAGCTACAGGTTGCTGCTGGTTCAGCAAACCCAAGTCCCCCGGTTGGTCCTGCACTAGGTCAACACGGTGTTAATATCATGGAATTCTGTAAAGCGTTTAATGCAAAAACAGAATCTCTTGAAAAAGGCGCTCCAGTACCAGTAGAAATTACTGTTTACGAAGATCGCTCTTTTACCTTCGAAACTAAAACACCACCCGCATCTTTCTTACTTAAGAAAGCAGCAGGCATTAAGAGTGGTTCTGGTCGTCCTAACACTGAAAAAGTGGGTACGGTAACTCGCGCGCAATTAGAAGAAATTGCAAAAGCGAAAGAACCTGATCTTACAGCGGCTAGCTTAGACGCTGCGGTAAACACCATCGCGGGTTCTGCTCGTAGCATGGGCTTGGTAGTAGAGGGTTAAGACATGGCTAAATTATCTAAGCGCGCTCGCGCAATCGCGGACAAAGTTGACGCGACTAAAGAATACGAAATTAACGAAGCACTTGCGCTTTTAAAAGAATTTGCAACGGCTAAGTTCGCTGAAAGTGTTGACGTTGCAGTTAACCTTGGTATAGATGCTCGTAAATCTGACCAAAACGTTCGTGGTGCAACTGTACTACCAAACGGCACTGGTAAAGAAGTACGTGTTGCTGTGTTTACACAAGGCGCAAATGCTGAAGCAGCTAAAGAAGCGGGTGCAGACATCGTTGGTATGGATGACCTTGCAGACTTAGTTAAGAAAGGCGAAATGAACTTTGACGTAGTAGTGGCTAGCCCAGACGCAATGCGCGTTGTTGGTCAACTTGGTCAAATCTTAGGCCCACGTGGTCTTATGCCTAACCCTAAAACGGGTACAGTTACACCAGACGTAGCAACTGCAGTCAAAAATGCAAAAGCTGGTCAGGTAAGATACCGCAACGATAAGAACGGTATTATTCACGCAAGCATCGGTAAAATTGCGTTTGAGCCAGCTCAAATTCAAGAAAACCTAGAAGCATTGCTTGAAGCGTTGAAGAAAGCTAAGCCTTCTTCAGCAAAAGGTACATATATCAAAAGAATCAGCCTAAGCACAACTATGGGTGCTGGTGTCAAAGTTGACGCAGGTACGCTAGCTAACGCTTAAGTTAGTCAGGCGATTCTCTCTTAAAAGGTTATGGGTTAGAGCTGGTAACGCCAAAAGCGATATACAGCTCTCGTCCAAGACCGCAGGCGCTAGACGGTAAAAGAGGTAAGAGAACTTTTACAGGCTTAGGTTTAATTATCTAAGCAAACGTCAAAGCTTAATACTACCTGCGCAGACGGTGGTTTCAACTCAGACTCTCTGGGAAATGAACACCGTAGAGCGGTACTCGTTTTATCTATCTTGGATAACGCGTGGTATCAATCTGTAAACACTGATGAAGGCCAAATAAGCATTGTAAAGTGCATACTTAACCAACATCAGCAATTAAGAAGGTGAACTCAGTGGCACTAGGATTAGCAGCAAAAAAAGAGATCGTAGCTGAAGTAAGTGAAGTTGCATCTCGCGCTCTATCTGTTGCCGTCGCTGAATACCGTGGGATGGAAGTTTCTGAACTGACTGACCTGCGCGTTCAAGCTCGTGAGCAAGGCGTATACCTCAAGGTTGTACGTAATACTCTAGCTAAGCGTGCGTTAGCAGACAGCAAATTTGCAGACATGGACCCTGCTTTAACAGGGCCTTTAATTTACGGTTTCTCTATCGAAGCTCCGGGCGGCGCAGCGCGCTTGTTCAAAGACTTCGCTAAGAAAAACGACAAATTAAATGTCACAGCATTGTCTATTGGTAGTGGCTTACTTGGTCCAGAAAAACTGGATGCAGTTGCTTCTCTACCTACCCGCGACGAAGCGCTTGCAAAACTTCTTGCAACCTTCAAAGCACCTGCCGAGAAATTCGTTCGTACTATCAACGAAGTACCTGGCAAGTTTGTGCGTGTATTGGCGGCGATCAAAGAAGAAAAATAATTTTCTTTTTTGGCATATTAAATTTTTAACATTAAACCCAGGAGTTTAGAGAAATGGCTCTAACCAAAGATGATATCTTAAACGCAATTGCTGAAATGCCAGTAATGGAATTAGTTGAACTAATCGAAGCAGCTGAAGAAAAATTCAACGTATCTGCAGCAGCAGCAGTAGCAGTAGCTGGTCCAGCTGCAGCAGCAGAAGCTGTTGAAGAGAAGACTGAATTTGACGTAGTTCTTACTTCATTCGGCGCTAACAAAGTTGCTGTTATCAAAGCAGTACGTGGCGCAACTGGCCTAGGTCTTAAAGAAGCTAAAGAAGTAGTTGAATCTGCTCCTAAAGCTATCAAAGAAGGCGTAGCTAAAGAAGAAGCTGAAGAACTTAAGAAGACGCTTGAAGAAGCTGGCGCTGAAGTTGAAGTTAAGTAATTAATCGATATTAATTACTGGCCGTAACAGGCTCAGGCAGGTGATTTTTAATCACCTGCCTTTTTGCGCTGTAGGACATGCAATATTTCACCCTTTGTTTGCATTTCTTTAAAGCGCGGGTATATAGTAGGTAAGTTTTTGTTTTCCATAAAAAAGGCAGTATAGCTTTTTATGGTTTAAACTTTACTTAGATACCCAAAAAAAGGGTACTGGAAGTTTGCTTTGCATTGAGGTTTTGTAGGTAGTGCATCGCAGGTTGGGTCTAAAATCAGTCGGCTGAGGAACCCATGGTTTACTCTTATAGTGAAAAGAAACGTATCCGTAAGGATTTTGGCAAGCGCCCGCAGGTATTGGAAATTCCATACCTCCTTTCAATTCAACTGGATTCATTTAAAAAGTTTATCGACCAAGATCCTGATGGTCAATATGGCTTAGAAGCGGCATTCCGCTCAGTGTTTCCAATAAAAAGCTACTCTGGTAACTCCGAGTTACAATACGTAGCTTATCGCTTAGGCGAGCCGGTATTTGACGTAAAAGAATGTCAAATTCGCGGTGTAACTTATTCAGCTCCTTTAAGAGTCAAGCTTAGACTTGTCTTGTTTGATAAAGAAGCCGCGCCAGGTACAGTTAAAGACATCAAAGAACAAGAAGTATACATGGGTGAAATCCCACTGATGACTGAAAACGGTACATTTGTTATCAATGGAACTGAGCGTGTAATCGTTTCTCAGTTGCATAGATCTCCCGGTGTATTCTTTGATCATGATAAAGGCAAAACTCACTCGTCTGGCAAAGTGCTTTATAATGCACGTGTCATTCCATACCGTGGTTCATGGTTGGATTTCGAGTTTGATCCAAAAGATAACTTATTTGTTCGTATCGATCGTCGTAGAAAATTACCTGCGACCATTATTCTTCGTGCGCTAGAAATCAGTACCGAAGAGATCCTTGACTTATTCTTTGAGAAAATCAAAGTAAGTATCGAGAACGACAAGCTTAAAATGGACGTTGTGCCAGATCGTCTGCGCGGTGAAACTGCTCAGTTCGATATTATGGACAACAACGGCGAAGTCGTAGTAGAAGAAGGCCGTCGTGTTTCTGCTCGTCATACTCGTGCTTTAGAAAAAGCAGGCGTGACAGAGTTAGAGATCCCAGCTGAGTATCTACTTGGTAAAATCTACGCGAAAACGCATGTCAATGAAGAGACAGGCGAAGTAGTCGTTAACGCTAACGATGAAGTTACGCTAGAAAACTTACTTGCGCTACGCGACTTAGGTACAGAAGAGTTTGAATTACTGTATATCAACGAACTTGATCACGGTTCTTACATTTCTGACACTGTTAAGATTGACCCAAGCACAAACCGCTTAGAAGCATTGGTAGAAATTTACCGTATGATGCGTCCTGGTGAGCCACCCACTAAAGATGCTGCTGAAACGTTATTCGATAACCTATTCTTTGCAGAAGAAAGATACGACTTATCTGCTGTAGGTAGAATGAAATTCAACCGCCGTCTTGGTCGTGAAGCACTAACAGGTGCTGGCACATTAGATAAAGACGATATCGTTGAAGTGATGAAGCGCTTGATTGCAATTCGTGACGGTAAAGATGACGTCGATGATATCGATCACTTAGGTAACCGCCGTATTCGCTCAGTAGGCGAAATGGCTGAAAACCAATTCCGCGTTGGTCTTGTTCGCGTAGAGCGCGCAGTTAAAGAGCGCCTAAGCTTAGGTGACCTTGATGCGGTAATGCCACAAGATCTAATTAACGCTAAGCCTATTTCTGCTGCTGTAAAAGAGTTCTTTGGTTCAAGCCAACTTTCTCAGTTTATGGATCAGAACAACCCATTGTCAGAAGTTACGCACAAACGTCGTATTTCTGCATTAGGTCCTGGCGGTCTTACGCGTGAAAGAGCAGGCTTTGAAGTACGAGATGTTCACCCGACTCACTATGGTCGTGTATGTCCGATTGAAACGCCGGAAGGTCCAAACATCGGTTTGATCAACTCGCTTTCAAGCTTCGCAAGAACTAACGATTTTGGTTTCCTTGAAACACCCTATAGACGCATTGTCGACGGTGTAGTGACAGACGAAATTGACTACTTATCAGCTATCGAAGAAGGTCAGTTTGCAATTGCACAGGCTAACGTTGTGTTAGACGAAAACAATGCACTTGTAGAAGACTTGATTCCATGTCGTCACCGTGGTGAAACCACATTAATGCAAAAGGCAGACATCACGTACATGGATGTTTCGCCACAACAAATCGTTTCTATCGCAGCCAGTATCATCCCGTTCCTAGAACACGATGATGCTAACCGCGCATTGATGGGATCAAACATGCAACGTCAAGCCGTACCAACGCTTAAGGCTGATAAGCCATTAGTTGGTACTGGTATGGAAAAAACAGTTGCTGTTGATTCTGGTGTAACGGTTGTTGCTAAACGCGGCGGAACAATTGATTTCGTTGACGCAAGTCGTATCGTGGTTAAAGTAAATGAAGATGAAATGACAGCGGGTGAAGCTGGCATCGATATCTACAACTTAACTAAATACACGCGTTCTAACCAAAATACATGTATTAACCAAAAACCAACTTGTAATGTAGGTGACCCTGTTGTCACTGGTGACGTACTGGCCGACGGTCCGTCAACAGACTTAGGTGAGCTTGCATTAGGTCAGAACATGCGTATCGCGTTCATGCCTTGGAATGGTTATAACTTCGAGGATTCAATCCTTATTTCTGAGCGTGTTGCACAAGAAGACCGATTTACTACTATCCACATTCAAGAACTTAGCTGTATCGCTCGTGATACCAAACTTGGTCCAGAAGAAATCAGTGCCGATATTCCAAACGTAGGTGAATCTGCGCTTGGTAAACTAGATGAATCTGGTGTGGTTTATATCGGTGCCGAGGTGAAAGGTGGCGATATTCTAGTAGGTAAAGTGACGCCTAAAGGCGAAACACAACTTACGCCAGAAGAGAAACTACTAAGAGCTATCTTTGGAGAAAAAGCGTCTGATGTTAAAGATACATCACTTCGCGTACCAAACAGCGTTCGCGGTACAGTCATCGACGTACAAGTCTTTACTCGCGACGGTGTTGAAAAAGATAAGCGCGCAGTTGAAATTGAAGAAATGCAATTACGTCAAGTCAAGAAAGACTTGGGCGATGAGTTCTCAATCTTAGCTGACGGTATTTTTGCTCGTACTCAGCAGTTGCTACTTAACAACGGTGTTGACCAAGCTAAGCTTGACAGTATGCCGCGTGAAAAGTGGTTTGATATCGCACTTAAAGATGAAGACGCGCAAGCTGAACTTGATCAAAGTGCAGAGCAACATGCCGAAGTTAAAAATGACTTCGACAAAAAGTTTGAAAACAAACGTCGTAAAATCACTCAAGGCGATGACTTAGCACCAGGTGTCCTTAAAATTGTTAAGGTTTACCTAGCTGTTAAACGTCATATCCAACCAGGTGATAAAATGGCGGGTCGTCACGGTAACAAGGGTGTTATCTCTGCTATCCAACCAGTAGAAGATATGCCGTATGATGAAACAGGTACGCCTGTAGACATCGTTCTTAACCCTCTAGGTGTACCGTCACGTATGAACATCGGTCAGATTCTTGAAACTCACTTAGGCATGGCTGCCCATGGTTTAGGTGTGAAAATTGACCGCATGATCAAAGAGCAAGAAGAAGTCGCTAAACTTCGCAGCTTCCTCAAAGAGGTTTATGACCTTGGTGAGAAGCATCAAGAAGTTGATTTAGACACTTTCTCTGATCATGAGATTAAGCGTTTGGCTGAAAACTTACGTAAAGGTGTACCGGTTGCTACTCCAGTATTCGATGGTGCTCGTGAGTCAGAAATCAAAGAAATGCTTAAGCTAGCAGACATTCCTGAAAGCGGACAAATCACCTTGTTTGATGGCCGTACAGGTAGATCATTTGAGCGTCCGGTAACCGTCGGTTACATGTACATGCTTAAACTTAACCACTTGGTTGACGATAAGATGCACGCGCGTTCAACAGGTTCGTACAGTCTTGTTACACAACAACCGCTTGGTGGTAAAGCACAGTTCGGTGGTCAACGCTTCGGTGAGATGGAAGTGTGGGCACTTGAAGCATACGGTGCCGCTTATACCTTGCAAGAAATGCTTACGGTCAAGTCTGATGACGTTAATGGTCGTACTAAGATGTATAAAAACATCGTCGATGGTGACCACAGAATGGAACCAGGCATGCCTGAGTCATTCAACGTATTGTTGAAAGAAATCCGTTCACTAGGTATCAACATCGAGCTAGAAGAACAGTAAGCGTTGACGTTGCGAAAGTAACTAAGCAAACAGGTTGGCTCTGTTGCTGTATCCACTAAGGATAATGCAACAGAGTCGTGACAAAGACTCCGTTGGGAGAGAAATGTGAAAGACTTATTAAAGTTTATTAAACAACAAAACAAGACTGAAGAATTTGATAACATCAAAATCGGTCTTGCATCACCAGACATGATCCGATCATGGTCTTTTGGTGAGGTTAAAAAGCCTGAAACAATTAACTATCGTACGTTCAAGCCTGAGCGCGATGGTCTTTTTTGTGCCCGTATTTTCGGCCCTGTTAAAGACTACGAATGTTTATGTGGTAAGTACAAGCGCTTGAAGCATCGCGGTGTTATCTGCGAAAAATGTGGCGTTGAAGTTACCCTGACTAAAGTGCGTCGTGAGCGCATGGGTCATATCGAACTAGCAAGCCCTGTTGCACACATCTGGTTCTTAAAATCATTACCGTCAAGAATCGGTTTGATGTTAGACATGACGCTTCGTGATATCGAACGTGTACTTTACTTTGAATCATACGTAGTGACAGAGCCTGGTCTAACAACACTAGAGCGTTCACAGCTATTAACTGAAGAAGAATACTTAGATTCTTTGGAAGAGCACGGCGACGAGTTTGAAGCAAAAATGGGTGCTGAAGCAGTATTTGAATTGCTTAAAGCACTAGATGTTGACGCTGACGTAGTTGCAATGCGTGAAGAGTTACCAACTATCAACTCTGAAACCAAGCGTAAGAAAATCACTAAGCGTTTGAAGTTACTAGAATCTTTCCAACAATCAGGTAATTCACCTGAGTGGATGATTTTAACCGTATTACCAGTACTACCACCAGAACTACGTCCACTAGTACCACTAGATGGCGGCCGTTTTGCAACGTCTGATTTGAACGATTTGTATCGTCGCGTTATCAACCGTAACAACCGTCTTAAACGTCTTCTAGATCTTGCGGCTCCAGATATTATCGTACGCAACGAAAAGCGTATGCTGCAAGAAGCGGTCGATGCCTTGTTAGACAATGGTCGTCGCGGTCGTGCAATCACAGGTTCAAACAAGCGTCCTTTGAAGTCACTTGCTGACATGATCAAAGGTAAGCAAGGTCGTTTCCGTCAAAACTTACTTGGTAAGCGTGTTGACTATTCAGGCCGTTCTGTAATTACCGTTGGTCCTACACTGCGTTTACATCAGTGTGGTCTTCCTAAGAAAATGGCACTTGAATTATTCAAGCCGTTTATCTACGGAAAGCTAGAAGGTCGCGGTCTTGCAACGACAATTAAAGCGGCTAAGAAATTAGTTGAAAGAGAAGCGCCGGAAGTATGGGACGTGCTTGACGAAGTCATTCGCGAACATCCAGTGTTACTTAACCGTGCACCGACTCTTCACAGACTAGGTATCCAAGCGTTCGAACCAACCCTGATTGAAGGTAAAGCTATTCAATTGCACCCATTAGTATGTGCGGCGTATAACGCTGACTTCGATGGTGACCAAATGGCGGTTCACGTACCATTAACTATCGAAGCTCAGTTAGAGTCTCGCGCGTTAATGATGTCAACAAACAACATTCTTTCTCCAGCAAATGGTGAGCCTATCATCGTTCCTTCACAGGACGTTGTATTAGGTCTTTACTATTTAACACGTGAACGTGTAAATGGTCTGGGCGAAGGCATGGTATTTACTAGCCCACACGAAGCTGAAAAAGCCTATCGCACGGGCAACGCAGAGCTTCATGCTCGCGTAAAAGTACGTATCACAGAATTTGACGTCGCTGAAGACGGCTCTAAAGTTGAAAAAGTTACATTAACTGACACAACTGTTGGTCGTGCTATTTTCTCGTTGATTTTGCCAGAAGGTCTGCCTTTTGAAATCATCAATAAGGCGATGGGTAAAAAGCAAATCTCACAACTATTGAACACTTGTTACCGTGTATTAGGTCTTAAAGACACTGTTATCGCGGCTGACCAAATCATGTATACCGGTTTCCACTATGCGATGATCGCAGGTGCGTCCGTTGGTATCGACGATATGGTTATTCCTGATGCGAAGAAAGAAATTATTGACGCAGCAGAAGCAGAAGTGGTCGAAATTCAAGAACAATTCCAGTCTGGTCTAGTAACGGCTGGTGAGCGTTACAACAAAGTTATTGATATCTGGTCAAATGCCAACGAAGAAGTTGCTAAGGCCATGATGGACAACCTCAAAACAGAAACGGTTAAAAACCGTGACGGTGAGGACGAAGATCAGCAATCATTTAACTCTGTTTACATGATGGCCGACTCTGGTGCTCGTGGTAGCCCAGCTCAAATTCGTCAGTTAGCAGGTATGCGTGGCTTGATGGCAAAACCAGACGGTTCAATCATTGAAACACCTATTACCGCAAACTTCCGTGAAGGTCTAAACGTACTTCAGTACTTTATTTCAACTCACGGTGCTCGTAAAGGTTTGGCCGATACTGCACTTAAAACAGCTAACTCGGGTTATCTAACTCGTCGTCTAGTTGACGTTGCACAAGATTTGGTTATCAACAACGATGATTGTGGCACATTCGAAGGTGTTAAAATGACACCACTTATCGAAGGTGGCGACGTTGTTGAAGCATTGCGCGAACGTGTACTCGGTCGTGTTGTCGCAGAAGATGTATTGAAGCCAGGTACTAACGAAGTATTAGTTGAGCGTAATACGCTACTAGACGAAGGTTTAGTAGACATGCTTGAAGCTAACTCAGTTGACCAAATGATGGTTCGTTCAGTAATCACTTGTGACAATGACTTCGGTGTTTGTGCTAAGTGTTACGGTCGTGACCTAGCGCGTGGACACATGGTAGGTTCTGGTGAATCTGTGGGTGTAATCGCTGCTCAATCAATCGGTGAACCAGGTACACAGTTAACGATGCGTACCTTCCACATCGGTGGTGCGGCATCAAGAGCCTCAGCAGAAAACAGCGTTCAAGTGAAAACAACAGGTACACTGAAGTTCTCTAACGCTAAATTTGTTCGCAATTCAGATGACAAAGTCGTGATCATTTCTCGTTCAACCGAGTTGACGATGATCGATGACCAAGGTCGTGAAAAAGAGCGTTATAAAGTACCTTACGGTGCGGTATTAACGGTTGATGAAGGCGCACAAATTAACGCTGGCGATGTAGTTGCTAACTGGGACCCGCATAGTCACCCAATCGTGACAGAGCGTACATCAAAAATCAGCTTTGCGGATGTTGATGACTCAAACACAGAGATGCAACAAGACGAGTTAACAGGCCTAACGCGTATCGTTGTTAAAGACCTAGCTAAAGCAAATGCAAAAGAGCCTAAGCTAATTCTTGAAAACGAAGAGACTGGTCTACAAGAGATTCGTCTGCCAAGTTTTACAACGATTGAAGCTACAGACGGCATGGTCGCAAAAGAAGGTGACGTATTAGCACGTATTCCACAAGAATCGTCTAAAACTCGTGATATCACGGGTGGTCTACCACGCGTAGCCGACTTGTTTGAAGCACGTAAGCCTAAAGAGCCAGCTATCCTTGCTGAAATCTCGGGTGTGATTGGTTTCGGTAAAGAAACCAAAGGTAAGAAGCGTCTTACTATTACCCCTAAAGATAACTCAGTAAACAACGGTGAAACCTACGAAGAGATGATTCCTAAGTGGCGTCAACTTAACGTGTTTGAAGGTGAATCAGTTGAAAAAGGTGAAGTTATTGCCGATGGTCCTGAGTCTCCACACGACATCTTACGTCTACGTGGTATCAGTGCCGTTGCAAACTACATTGTTAACGAAGTACAAGAAGTTTACCGCCTACAAGGTGTAAAAATTAACGATAAGCACATCGAAGTGGTCATTCGCCAAATGTTGCGTAAGTGTATTATTACTCACGCAGGTGATACTCAATTCCTGGCTGGTGAGCAATTAGAAGTTTCACAAGTTAAGATCGCTAACCGTGAAATGGAGCGTCAAGGCAAAGTACCAGCAGGTTACGAAACACAACTGCTAGGTATTACTAAAGCCTCACTATCAACTGAGTCGTTTATCTCAGCTGCATCGTTCCAAGAAACAACTCGCGTACTAACCGAAGCTGCGGTACAAGGTAAAGAAGATGATTTACGTGGTCTTAAAGAAAACGTTATCGTTGGTCGCCTAATCCCAGCAGGAACTGGTTTCGCTTATCATCAAAAACGCGCTGCGCGCAAAGCTGCTGAGCTAGAGCCAGTAGCAGAGCCGTCAATGGCCGCTGATGATGCTGCACAAGCATTAACAGACGCCTTGAATGCGGGTGATGACGACTAAGTCGTTATAGACTGTCAAAAAACATAAGGGCCATTAATCTGGCCCTTTTTTTTGTCCGATTATTTACTAACTTATCATTGTTATACCCAATGTCCGATAAAAAAAGTGAATAGAATGTAAAAAAAAACTATTGAGGAAGCGCTTACATAGCTGTTATAAGAAGCATAAATTAACAATCTACAAACGAGCTTTATTTATGCAACAGCAAAGTTATAGACTTTTGCCTATAGTAATTGTTTTTTCTGGCGCCATGAGTATCGCAGCTTGCGGTGGCGGTGGTGGTGAAGCCGCAACGCCAACACCCACGCCAACACCCACGCCAACACCCACGCCCACAACACCTCCAACACCAGATCCAGTTAACAATCAAGCGCTTATCAAGCTCAATCAAATTGGCTTTTTACCTGGTTCAGTCAAGTACGCTGCGGTTCCTGAAACTGAAGCAACTGAATTCTCTATAATCAATCAAGCTGATAATTCAGTTGTATTGACGGGAAGCTTAGGCGAATTTAATGAGTGGACGGTCTCTCAAACACATGTCGCGATTACTGATTTCTCTTCAGTCACCGAGCCAGGAAACTATGCTATATCTGTAGATGGCATCGAAAATGATGCAAGCTTTACCGTAGAATCAAACGCGTTTCTTAACATCCACAACGCTGTACTAAAAGCCTACTACTTTAATCGCGCTAGTATTGAGCTCATTGCTGAATATGCTGGAGAGTGGCACCGCCCAGAAGGACACCCTGACACTGAAGTGTTAGTTCATACCTCTGCAGCAGATGAGATCCGTCCCGCAGGCACTATAATTAGCGCTCCAAAAGGTTGGTACGATGCAGGAGACTATAATAAATATGTCGTTAATAGCGGTATCTCTACTTATACACTGATGCTTGCATACCAGCACCATGCTGACTTTTACGCAACAACTGGTTTAAACATTCCCGAATCTAGCAATTCCACACCTGATATTCTTGATGAAATAAAGTGGAATCTAGATTGGATGGCGTCGATGCAAGACCCTAATGATGGAGGTGTCTATCATAAATTAACGACACTAGGTTTCTCAGGGACCGTTATGCCGCATCAAGCTACTGCAACGCGTTATGTCGTGCAAAAAGGTACTGCCGCAACCCTAAACTTCGCTGCGGTTATGGCTATGGCCAGTCGTATTTATTCAGCATTCCCCGAGCATCAAACCGATGCGCAAGCATATCGAAGCGCAGCTGAATTTGCTTGGCAATGGGCTCAAGCAAATCCTAATATCGCCTACCAACAACCGAGTGATGTAAGCACGGGCGAATATGGTGACAGCAAATTTGAAGACGAACGTTTTTGGGCTGCTGTTGAATTGTTTTTACTTACTAATAACACAGACTACTTATCTCAAGTATTCGACGATGCAATGGCGCCTGTGGTTGGAATAAGTATTCCCAATTGGTTTGAGACTGCGGCATTAGGCTACCTAAGTTTATTGAGTGCACCAGAGGGCATACTTAGCAGTGCTCAGGTTACGTCTCTTCGCGATTCAATCATTTCTCTATCTGATCAGATAGTAGAACAAGACGCCAATTCCGCGTATCTCGTTGCAATGACAGATACTGATTTTAATTGGGGAAGTAACTCTGGTGCATTAAATAAAGCGTTACTGACACTCAATGCATATCGATTAACGGGTGATAACAAGTATAAGAATACATCGACTAATCTTGTGGATTATGTTTTGGGAAGAAATCCAACGGATTATTCTTTTGTGACTGGTTTTGGTGTCTTATCTCCTGAAGATCCGCATCATCGTCAATCTTTCTCAGATTCAATCCCAGCGCCAGTTCCTGGTTTTGTTGTTGGGGGACCACATTCAGGTCAGCAAGACGGTTGTAGTTACCCTTCCTCTCTGCCAGCTAGAAGCTATTTGGATGACTGGTGCAGTTATTCTACTAACGAGGTTACGATAAATTGGAATGCGCCTATGGTTTACATACTGGCTGCGCTTCACAATAATCAATAAAGCAAGCTAACTCAAAATAATCTATGCGAATAAAGAGGCTACTCACGAACGTGCTAGCCGCTTTTTAAATCATTTTTAAAAGATTTTGTTTTGCAAGTTTTAGGTCTTCAATTTTACGGTCTATTGCGATAAGCTGGTGTTGCACTGCCTCTTTGAGAAGCGGGCAGTTTGGGTTAGGCGCACTTAGATGAGGAATCGCTTGTTTTATCATTTCTAATTCAAATCCTACCGATTTTGCATACTTGATAAACTTTAGCTCCTTCAGATGTTTCTGAGTGTATACACGATAGTGTTTTGCTGTCCGCTCCGGTGTGCTTATCAGGCCGATCTTTTCATAGTAACGTAGCGTATCTTTCGTAACACATGCTTTGTCTGCGATTTGTTGCGCTCTCATTAGCAGTTTTTCCCAAATATGACCAAAAAGGCTTGACTATGGAGTGTACTCTACAGTTTATACTTCGACTAAATGTTTTGAACATCGAAGCCTTGATTATATGCAAAAAAATAAAATACAAATCTTTACTCAAGACCAACATAAAATCTCCATATGTGAATATTTAGTCCAGGATGCCAAAGCAAACGTCATCGTTGCTGGTGCAACAGGCGTCGCTCAGCGTTTCTATCGCCATTTTGCAGACTATTTAAACAATAATGGTTTCAACGTATTTACCCTTGACTATCGTGGTATCGGCGATTCAGCACCAGACAGTCTCAAGAGCTTCGAAGTGGATTATTTAGACTGGGCAAAACAAGATTTAGCAGCATTGGTCGAACATACAAAGCAATACAACTTACCTTCGTTTCTAGTCGGTCATTCCTACGGCGGACATGCACTTGGTCTATTGCCAAATATCGAAGAAATCAAAGCCGCTTATGTATGTGGAGTTGGTTCAGGTTGGTCTGGTTGGATGCCAACACTAGAGCGTATAAAAGTGAATGTTATGTGGCATTTTTTGGCACCAATATTGGTTCGGCTATATGGTTTTATGGCATGGAGTAGGTTAAATATGGGAGAAGACCTCCCATTAGGCGTTTATAAGCAATGGAAGCATTGGTGTAAATACCCGCATTACTTTTTTGATGACCCAACTATGCCTGAGGTAGCAGGTCTATTCGCCCGATTCAAGAATCGCTTAGTTGCAGTTAATGCTTTGGACGATAAATGGGCACAACCAAGTTCAAGAGATGCTTTTTTTAAAGGCTATTCATCGGCAAAACTTCAAGTGAAAGATATTATTCCAGAAAACTACAAGCTCAAAAGCATTGATCATATGGGCTATTTTTCAAAAAATGCGACCTTGATTTGGGATGATATGCTAACACTGTTTAATAATGAGTTATCTTAACCTTGCTTTGGACTCATTACTTTTGGTTGTTTCAAATGAAACATCGCTACTAATGGGTCACTAAAAAATCGCAATTTGCAGGGTTTTTTCGCGATAAATTCTCTATTGACTCTTGCTCCAAGCACTTGTGTCGCTTGACATCACAAGCATTGATCTATAACATTCCGCGACCCAAATTTGCTATTGGTCGAAATGTAAACAAAGTTTGTTTTACCTTCCGTTTTTAAGTGTTTGAAATAACACGCAAAAAATAAGCAAGATTTGGGTAAACAGAGCAACAAACTGAAATCAGTTTGTAATAACACTCGTGTAGTTTAATTTAACTAAATTAAATGCGAGTTTTTTCTTTTTAATCAGGAGCTAGTTAATGGCAACAGTTAACCAGTTAGTGCGTAAGCCACGTAAGAAGCCGGTAGAGAAATCTAACGTAGCTGCTTTACAAGCTTGCCCACAACGACGTGGTGTATGTACTCGCGTATATACAACCACTCCAAAGAAGCCGAACTCTGCACTACGTAAAGTATGTCGTGTTCGCCTTACAAATGGTTTTGAAGTGTCTTCATACATCGGTGGTGAAGGTCACAACTTACAAGAGCACAGCGTGGTATTAATCCGTGGTGGTCGTGTTAAAGATTTACCAGGTGTACGTTATCACACAGTTCGTGGAACGCTTGATTGTTCAGGTGTTAGCGATCGTAAACAGGCCCGTTCTAAGTACGGCGCTAAAAGGCCTAAGTCTTAACGGTTCTCCGTTAGTAAGGCCAAACTATTTAATTTGAGTTTTGGGTTATACCTGAATTCCACGGAGAATTAAGATGCCAAGAAGAAGAGTCGTAGGTCAACGTAAAATCCTACCAGATCCTAAGTTCGGATCGCAGTTACTTGCAAAGTTCATGAATGTCGTAATGCTCGACGGCAAGAAGTCCACCGCTGAAAAAATCGTTTACGGTGCGCTTGATATTGTTGCTGATAAAACCGGCAAACCACATTTAGACGTGTTTGAAGATGCACTAGAGAACATCCGCCCTACAGTCGAGGTTAAATCTCGTCGTGTTGGTGGTTCTACGTACCAAGTACCAGTAGAAGTTCGTCCAGTTCGTCGTAACGCGCTAGGTATGCGTTGGATGGTTGAAGCTGCACGTAAGCGTGGTGAGAAATCAATGGCAGCAAGACTTGCAGCTGAAATGATGGATGCACAAGACAACAAAGGTAGTGCGGTTAAGAAACGTGAAGACGTTCACCGTATGGCAGAAGCTAACAAAGCATTTGCTCATTACCGTTGGTAGTCAATTAAGTCTTTTGACTTAAGATCTAAGTGGTGATGCATGATGATTCATGCGTCGCCATTTGTACATTTTAAACACGTAAAAATATGCTTAAAAAAATATGTTTAGTCAAACCTGTGAAACAAAAGCAGTGTTTAATAAACAGTAACTGATTGTATTTTTTTAAACACTTAAAAGAGAAAAAAATGCCACGTAATACTCCTATCGAACGATATCGCAATATTGGTATTGTTGCTCACGTTGACGCGGGTAAAACCACAACAACTGAGCGAGTTTTGTTCTACACCGGAATTTCCCACAAAATTGGGGAAGTACATGACGGTGCTGCTACTATGGATTGGATGGAGCAAGAACAAGAACGCGGTATTACAATTACCTCAGCTGCGACTACCTGCTTTTGGCAAGGTATGCAACAGCAGTTCGATCAACACCGAATCAATATTATCGATACGCCAGGGCACGTGGATTTTACCATTGAGGTAGAGCGTTCATTGCGTGTACTAGACGGCGCGGTTGTAGTCTTTTGTGGTTCGTCTGGTGTAGAACCACAGTCAGAGACTGTATGGCGTCAAGCTGATAAGTATCATGTGCCGCGTTTGGTGTTCGTGAATAAAATGGATCGCGCAGGCGCAGATTTTGAACGAGTAGTTAACCAAATCGAAAATCGATTGGGTGCCACTTGTGTCCCGATTCATCTGAATATCGGTGCAGAAGAAGAATTCAAAGGTGTTATTGATCTTATCAAAATGAAATCGATAAATTGGAATGAAGCGGATAAAGGCGCTACATTTACATACGAAGAAATTCCAACTGAACTATTAGATAGAGCTGAAGAACTGAGAACTGAATTAGTTGAAGCTGCAGCTGAAGCTAATGAAGAACTAATGGATAAATACCTTGGTGGTGAAGAGTTAAGCGAAGACGAAATCAAGCTTGGCTTGAGAACTCGCACACTTAATAACGAAATTGTGTTAGCAACTTGTGGCTCAGCGTTCAAAAACAAAGGTGTACAAGCGGTACTAGACGCAGTAATAGAATACTTGCCTGCACCAACTGAAGTCCCTGCGATTAAGGGGATTTTAGATGACAAAAACGAAACTGAAGATACTCGCGAAGCAGACGACAACGCGCCCTTTGCTGCCTTGGCGTTTAAAATAGCCACTGACCCGTTCGTAGGAACCTTAACCTTTTTCCGTTGTTACTCGGGTGTGATCAAAACTGGCGATACAGTTTATAATCCGATCAAAGGTAAAAAAGAGCGCATTGGACGCATTGTGCAAATGCATGCCAATGACCGCGAAGAATTAAAGGAAGTCCGTGCAGGCGATATTGCAGCTGCTATCGGCATGAAAGATGTCACTACAGGTGAAACCTTATGTGACCCCAAACATATTATAACGCTTGAGAAAATGGACTTCCCAGAGCCGGTTATTTCAATCGCAGTAGAGGCTAAATCTGCCGCTGATCAAGATAAAATGGCATTGGCGTTGTCTAAATTGGCTGCCGAAGATCCTTCGTTCCGCGTCAAGACCGATGAAGAGTCTGGACAAACGATTATTTCTGGTATGGGTGAGCTACATTTAGATATTATCGTGGATCGCATGAAGCGAGAATTTAATGTTGCGTGCAACGTGGGTAATCCTCAGGTTTCTTATCGCGAAACGATTCGCTCGGCTGTTGAAGCCGAAGGCAAATTTGTGCGTCAATCGGGTGGCAAAGGCCAATATGGGCATGTTTGCTTGAAGGTAGAGCCTAACGAAGAAGGCGCAGGCTACGAATTTGTGAACGAAATTGTGGGCGGTGCTGTGCCCAAAGAATTCATCCCTGCAGTAGATAAAGGGCTTGAAGAACAAATGCTTAACGGCGTGCTAGCAGGCTATCCTGTGCTCGACGTAAAGGTAACTTTATTCGATGGTTCATACCACGATGTTGACTCTTCTGAAATGGCGTTTAAAATTGCCGCTTCAATGGGTCTTAAGAAAGGGATGGCAGAAGCTAATCCTGTGTTACTTGAACCCACTATGAAGGTTGAAGTAACAACTCCCGAAGATTGGATGGGTGATGTTGTAGGTGACCTTAACCGTCGTCGTGGAATGATTGAAGGTATGGAAGAGGGCGTGGCAGGCATCAAGATTGTGCGTGCTAAAGTACCACTTTCAGAAATGTTTGGATATGCCACCGATTTGCGTTCAGCAACGCAGGGTCGTGCGTCATACTCAATGGAATTCGATAAATATGCTGAGGCACCGAGCAACGTTGCGAAAGCTATTATCGATGTCCGTATGTAAACAATTTATTTATTAACTTAGAGTTCAATTCACCAATATTGGTTGAATACTATACTTAGGAAGCGAGAAAAATGGCAAAAGAGAAGTTTGAACGTACGAAACCGCACGTCAACGTTGGTACTATCGGTCACGTTGACCACGGTAAAACAACCCTAACTGCAGCGATCACTACTGTACTGGCAAAGACATACGGTGGCGCAGCTCAAGCATTCGACCAAATCGATAACGCTCCAGAAGAGCGTGAGCGTGGTATCACAATCGCAACGTCTCACGTTGAGTACGATACTCCGACTCGTCACTATGCACACGTTGACTGCCCAGGCCACGCCGATTACGTTAAAAACATGATCACGGGTGCTGCGCAAATGGACGGCGGTATCTTAGTTGTTGCGGCAACTGACGGCCCTATGCCACAAACACGTGAGCACATCTTGTTAGGTCGCCAAGTTGGTATTCCTTACATGATCGTATTCATGAACAAATGTGACATGGTTGACGACGAAGAACTACTAGAATTAGTAGAAATGGAAGTTCGTGAGCTATTAACAGAATATGAATTCCCAGGTGATGACTTGCCAGTTATCCAAGGTTCTGCACTTAAAGCCCTAGAAGGCGAAGCAGAATGGGAAGCTAAGATTGTTGAGCTAGGCGAAGCATTAGATTCATACATCCCAGAGCCAGAGCGTGACATCGACAAGCCATTCATCCTACCAATTGAAGATGTATTCTCAATTTCAGGTCGTGGTACTGTTGTAACAGGCCGTGTTGAGCAAGGTATTGTTAAAGTAGGTGAAGAAGTAGAAATCGTTGGTATCAAAGATACAACTAAGACGACTTGTACAGGTGTTGAAATGTTCCGTAAGCTTCTAGACGAAGGCCGTGCGGGCGAGAACGTTGGTGTACTACTACGTGGTACTAAGCGTGAAGAAGTAGAGCGTGGTCAAGTATTGGCTAAGCCTGGTTCAATCAACCCACACACACAGTTTGAAGCTGAAGTATACGTACTAAGCAAAGACGAAGGTGGCCGTCATACTCCATTCTTCAAAGGCTATCGTCCACAGTTCTACTTCCGTACAACTGACGTAACAGGTGCGGTAGAGTTACCAGAAGGCGTAGAAATGGTTATGCCTGGTGACAACTTGAAATTCAAAGTTGAATTGATTGCCCCAATCGCGATGGACGAAGGTTTACGCTTCGCAATCCGTGAAGGTGGTCGTACAGTAGGTGCAGGTGTTGTAGCGAAAATCATCGCTTAATCACTGTCTTACAGACGAATAAAAAAACGGCGCTCTATGAGCGCCGTTTTTGTTTGTACAGTAATCACTATAAGCTACGAAGAATAGTCATTCCCGCGCATGCGGGAACCTCCTTGGAACAACGCGATTTAAAAACATCCACCCCGCACTGCGTAAGCCATTTTCTTATTCGGGAATTAAATCGTCCAGCTCTCCGTTTTTTCGCATCTTTTGTAAAGTGGCATCAAATTGCTTTTTGTACGCCGAAATAACTTGTGCATCTTTTGACTCTGAATTGAAACCAACGAATGCATTGTCTTTTTTAAAGGACATTGCAACGTATGGCATTGAACTGCTATCTTTTGCTGTGTTGGTATGTTTATTTAGCATGTAGTTATAAGACATCCGTTCAAAGATAGCGCAGTCAACGTTTCCCTGAGCAGTCATTTTAAATGCTGTCTCGATATTAGGGGCTTCAAAGAAATTAACAACATCTGTAAAGTCTTTATTTCTTGGGTTGTAATTCAACCAACCATCATAGTCTGCGATATTAACGATGAGCATATTTGCAAAGTCACGTGGAAACACCTCAAATTTAGTGCCACGGTGCTTAGCGGCGCAAATAAACACGATTTCTTCTTCAAAGATTGGTTCGCTATAGTGAGTGAGCCAAGGTCTCTTTTCCGTAAGTTTATAAGTGCCAACCAGACCGTGAGCTGTTCCAGTTTCTACATCGGAAAGAGCTTCGTTCCAGCGCTTTGCCACAACTTTGGTCTCAAAGGTAACTATTTGTGAAGCGACCCTAGTTACTATTTCGGTGTATAAGCCTTTTGGTGTGTCTTCTTCTAAATACATATAAGGATAAAAGGCATCATCTACGGTTAAGATAATCTCTTGTTTTGGAGGCTTTGTGCATGCATTGATAAGTAATATGGCCATCAAGATGGCGGCCAATCGTTGAGTGCTTTGTATAAGCATGAACGGTCCTTATAAATTACTTAAGTTATTCTTCGAATCCTGTTAGATTGTCATTAAAGCACAAAAAGTAAGCATAATCACTCAGGGGAAGACGGTTAGATGTTGAGTAAGGATACAACAGTACTGACGCTTTTTTCAGCCGTGCTATTTTTTTTGTCGGTTAACCTTCATGCTCAGCCAAAGACATTGAAAATATGGGAGAAAAACGAGCAATTACCAGCAACTTTTGAATTTATTGAGCTAGCTCTTAGCAAAGCGGAAGAGAAGTACGGTAAATATGTCATCAGCACTGTGTCTGCAGATAGTGTAGACCAAGCCTTTGAGTTGCTCAATACACCCGAAGCATTGGACGTTATAGTGTCTGGGGTAGAAGCACATAGGGAGACACAAGCTTATCCTATCTATATTCCACTAGACAGAGGTTTGCTCGGTTTTCGAGTTTGCCTTATTCAGAATGGGAATTCAGAACAATTTAATTCCTTGAGTACGGCTATTGAATTTCAAGAACATAACATTTCAATTTTTGTGAACAGTGCATGGCCAGATAACCATATCTACAGAGAAAATGGATTTAATGTTGAAGGGTTTAAAAACGTTCCTGAGCTTACTAACGCGCTGTCAAAAGTTGGAAACGCTTGCTTTTCGCGGAGCCTTATCGAAATTGATTCTGATGCACTTCGTTTTTCAGAACTAGATATTGAACCAAATATTGCTTTTATTTATCCGCTAGCTGATATTGTTTATGTCAACAAGTCGAACAAGCAACTGCAGATGGCATTAGAATTCGGCTTAAAAAAAGCGGTCAGCGACCAATCTTTTTTTCGCTTGTTCAACAAACACTATGAAAAGGTATTACAAAAACACTCATTCTATTTCCGTAAGATGTTTTTGATGCGCAATACCGATATTTCGTCAGAGGCGCTCGATGCGATTAATAAATACGGCATTGCTAGTTTTAATAAGCAGAGCAAAATAGATGATTAGGTCAATATATATTTTTTGGGCTTTTACGCTTTCATCTTATGCTTATGCGGAGACTGAAGCTTTGGTTTGGTATAAAAGCTACGATTCGGAATATATCAACACAATGCTCACTAGAGCACTTGAAGTGTCAAAAAATGCGGAATACACCTTTGTTCGATCAGATGAGATTGAGGAAGGAAGGGCGTTTGCTAATTTGATCGACGAGACTGGCGTTGATATCCTCGTTGCGGGTGCTGATTCAGTAAAAGAAGCCTATTTGGCTCCAATTTATGTGCCTCTTGATAAAGGCTTACTAGGTTTTCGTGTTTGCTTAGCCGCACCAAATAATTTGCTCCGATTATCTGATATTCAATCCTTATCTGATATTCAGCAAATGAAAATCTCTATGGGATCTGGGCAGCACTGGGCGGATACCCCGATATTGTTGCAAAATGAAGTGTTTGTTGTCAGCACGCCCATATTTTCTGACCTTTTTAAAATGGCAGCGAATGAGCGTTTTGATTGCCTTCCAAGAGGTTTACTTGAATTAGATGAGGATCTCTCGCGGTTTAAACACGAACGACTTGTGGTTGAACGCTCCTTCGCCTTAGTGTACCCCTTGGGTTTATTTGTATTTGTGAATAAATTAAAACCTCAGCTTAAAGCCGATATTGAAGATGGTTTAGCAATATTGCTAGAAAGTGGAGAGTTCGATGATATTTTTTATCAATATTATGCAAATGCAGTGGACAAGCATGGTTTATACAATCGCAAAATAATTTTTTTAGAAAATGACGCAATGTCAGATAAACTTATTGATACCATCAATCAATTTGGCGTAATTAGCTTTATAAAATAAGATATTCCTTTGCCTTTTGTCTATTAGCAATTGACGATACTTGCCGATACTCTCTATGAGTAAGTGCTTATGGTTATTCATTACATCTCATAAACTTTGCAAGCGCTAAACACGTATTTTCAATTATCTATAAGAGATCGCAAGCAGGTATAGATGAGTAAACAAAAACAGATTGATTTGACAAAAAAGAAGACGCTAAAGGTTCCTAAAAAAAAGCAACAACTATATACCGGTATCAATTCAATCTTTGGCCTAATTGCACTTATTGCATTGTGTAATGCATTGTACTCTGCTTATCGATTATTGGCATATGAACCGGAACCTCATGTGCATGATGCTCTGATGTCTACATTTATTAAAAGTTTGTATTATCCAGTCTTTTTTTTGGTTGGTTATCTGATGAGCCGTCGAGCATTTACCACAAAACGATTTCAAACTGGAATATGGTTAGCCTTCATTGTTCCGCTTATACCCGTCTTATTTATCGCTCTTTCTGCAAATTCCTAAGTAATTTAATAACTTATCCAATAACTAAGATTTCATGTGTTTCTTGACGCAGAAGTTGACTTATTCTTGTACGTTTTAACCTACAAAGGTGTAAGACTTTTTCTTTTATAGGTCTAAGAAAACATACCTAGGTATTGAAAAAAACAACTAACTTACGTATAACTATACACAGATTGATAAGTGCCGTATGAGTCTTTTAGGCTCGACTTAACGACTTATCGGAGCACATTACAGGGAGTTCGAGACAACCTGTTTATAATAATAAGAGTCACCTAAGGGATTGAGATGTTTTTAACAATCAGTATGTTGTCTAGGGTAGTTGTTTTTTGTTTAGCATTGTTTTACGCATCTGTTATTTCTGAATTTATTTCACCGAGTTTAATTCCGAGTTTTCCACCAATTGATGCACAGGCGCTTGCAGTAAGTGCAGTTGTCGGAGTTGTTTGTTATTTTTTATTTTTTAAAGCAAAGTTGTAGTCGAATATAGTCTAAGTGTGACCTCTGCACCTACTTGTTCAAAGGTTTTAGCTTTTTTCGACTTTACGATTAAACTCACAGCTTCTATTTTTTGTATTTAACTTTTCTGTCTGCGACTGTTTGGTGCTAAACTTAAGTCCAACAAAGGACTTAGTTAGACTTTCATGGTTTTATTATTTATTTATGTCTTCATTGCATTAGGCTTTTCATTTATATGTTCTATTGCAGAAGCGGTTATACTCAGTGTGTCTCAAGCTTATATTTCTCTGCTAGAGAAAGAAAAGAAGCCTTCAGGTAAGCTGTTATCAGAGCTAACAGGTGATATCAATAAGCCCCTATCAGCAATTCTAACGCTCAATACAATCGCGCACACAATGGGCGCAGCTGGGGCAGGAGCGCAGGCGGCGCGTGTCTTTGGTGATGCATATTTGGGACTGATTTCTGCTGTATTGACGTTCTTGATTTTGGTGTTTTCAGAAATTATCCCCAAAACATTAGGGGCCACCTATTGGAAGCAATTAGCACCAGTTACTGCATTTTTCTTAAAATACCTTATCTTAGCGCTTTATCCCTTTGTCAAAATGTCTCAAAAAATGACCAGTGGCTTTACCGAAGAGAGCCCACTCAAAGGTCTCAGCCGAAGTGAGTTATTAGCAATGGCCGAACTTTCAGGCCAAGAAGGTCAACTCGCGCAAAGAGAGTCTCGCTTTCTAAAAAACTTGCTTCAGTTACATGAGCGCACCATTAAAGACGCGATGACCCACCGTACAGTTGTTTACTCAATTCCTGAAACAATGACTGTTGCTGAATTTGTAAGCGAAAAAGCGGATACGCAATTTTCAAGAATTCCTATCTTCGAAGCGGGTAACAGTGAGAACATTACGGGTTATGTAATGAAGTCTGAATTATTGTTAGCAAACGCAAATGATGCTGGCGATAAACCCGTGTCTGAATTCAGCAAATCAATGACCACATTGCTAAGTTCAATGCCATTATCCAGTACTTTCGATCACTTTTTGAATTCACGTGAACATATGCTGTTAGCAGTTGATGAATATGGTGGTTTAGAAGGCATCCTAACGTTAGAAGACTTACTAGAAAGCTTATTGGGTATCGAAATTGTTGATGAAAGCGATACTAACGTCAGCATGAAACAGCTTGCCAAAGTGATGTGGAAGCGTCGCGAAAAACGTATGCTGGATAAAAACAAGGCTTAATAGCCTTGTTTGTCTTAAATCTACAGTCATTGCTAATGCAAACATCGCCATTGCCATAAAAATGGCAATCTCCTTGGAACATCACAATCCTCACTAGTATCACTCACTCAATAGGCTGATTCACGAGATTCCTTTCTGCAAAGGAATGACGGTGTTTCTTCAAAGGAATGGCGGGATATTATTGACAATAAGCGTTCAAGAATATCTATCAGATAATCTACCAACTTCAAGACTATTCTAAAAAATAGAAAGATAACCTCTATTTTTAGCGATTTTCATTTCATTAGATTCAAGTAAAGTGTCTCTCAACGAAACGGCAATCACTGCCAATACTTTTAATTAGCAAATTTGAGGATACTGATTATGAAAACACTAATTCAACAACACGCATTTGTCGCTAACGAATCATTCGCACCTTTAGCACTAAGAATTGCAGCTGGTATTATTTTTATGGCCCACGGAGCTCAGAAACTTTTTGGCTGGTTTGGTGGCTATGGTCTCGAAGGGACCGGTCAGTGGATGGCATCTATCGGTTTAGAGCCTGGATACTTTATGGCGCTTATGGCAGGCAGTGCAGAGTTCTTTGGTGGCTTATTCCTATTACTGGGTTTACTGACACGTGCCACGTCGACTGTGCTAGCGTTCACCATGGTTGTGGCGATCGCTGCGGTACACTTACCAAATGGTTTATTTATGTCGAATAACGGTTATGAGTTTGGATTAGCACTAATGGTGATTTCCATATCAACCGCTATCTCAGGAGCAGGTAAGCTTTCAATTGATAATATTTTGAACGCTCGTTTTAAATAAAGTAAGCAAGATGTTTGATAAAAACGGCGCTTTAGAGGCGTCGTTTTTATTTTACTTACTTAGATCATACTTTCCCAAGCCTTCTTATGCTGAAAGTAATTTGCTTTAAGTTGGCCTGTCACTTCTTCGTTATCCCGCAAATCCTCAGGGATCTCGCATAGTATTCGCCAGTGATTAAGTGTGTTGGTTGCCGCCGCACAAAGCTGAGCAATACTTGCATTCGCCTGTTTATTTTCGGAAATAATAACACTAGTGGTCTGATGTAAATTTTGCAAAGGCGTATCAACGAGTGATACTAAGTTTGATGTTACTTCAAAATCACGAAGTAGTTGTTGAAAGTTTTCATCTTCACTTTCAACGTCGTAACCATTTTCTTGAACAGATTGCATCACCGCATGCGCATAACTCATCGTATCGAAGGTTGATAAGTGCAGTTGCTCAAAAAGCGTCTCTTTTGCTTGTAGCCTAGGATCTATAAATTTTTCATTCACGTTAGTTTTTATCCGTCTTAAGCGAGAAACATGCCCAATATTCACAAGGCTAATATACTTATAGATACAGTGTTTACGGCATAAAGTATTCATTTTTAATTTTGAAAGTACAACTTAACGACTATGGTCTTATTTGCTTTGTCTGTAGTTAAATTATGCTCCTCGCGTCATTTTACAAGCACCAAGGCCTATTTTATGATTTTTAAGCTATTTGTTTTATTAGCGATGGGTGTGTGTGCTTTTCCCGGTGAAGCTGCCCAAGCTAATATTGATCTGACCGATTCTATTTTTGGCTACTTAGCCATTGCGCTCTTTGTCATCGCCTATATTTTCGTGATGTTTGAAGAGCAAATTCACTTACGCAAATCTAAACCCGTTTTACTTGCGGCTGGACTAATTTGGTCGTTGATAGCCATCGCTTATCAAGGTTCAGACTATGTCAATGCGCCTGAGCACGCTATCAGACACAACTTCTTAGAATATGCAGAGTTATTTTTCTTCCTACTTGTTGCCATGACGTATATCAATGCCATGTTAGAGCGAGGGGTATTTGATGCCTTGCGCAATGTCCTTATTTCAAGAGGTCTCAGTTATCGCGGATTGTTTTGGCTCACTGGTGTCTTGTCGTTCTTTATCTCACCTATCGCGGATAACCTTACAACCGCTTTGGTGATGTGCGCAGTTGTAATGGCCGTGGGCAAAGAGCAACCTAAATTTATCGGTTTGGCGTGTATTAATATTGTGGTTTGCGCTAACGCAGGAGGAGCTTTCAGTCCATTTGGTGATATCACCACCTTGATGGTGTGGCAAAAAGGGATTGTCGAATTTGCTGAGTTTTTCCAGTTATTCGTGCCATCTGTCGTTAACGCGATTATCCCTGCGTTTATCATGAGTTTTGCCATTCCCAAAGGGCACCCAAGTGCGATAGAAGAAAATGATAAGTTAGTGATTAAACGAGGTGGTCTGGTCATTGTCGCTTTGTTTTTAGCAACCATTGTCACTGCAATCAGTTTTCACTTATTTCTTCACCTTCCTCCTGTTTTTGGGATGATGACGGGCTTTGCTTATCTAAAGCTTTATTCATATCACCTTAAGTTACAAAGCAAAAACTGGGAACAGGAACCTGATGAAAGCCCTGGTTCAACGCCTCATGGAAGCTACGGTAAATTTGATATCTTTAATAAAATTGCACAAGCAGAGTGGGACACCTTGTTCTTCTTTTATGGTGTGATTTTGGCTGTAGGAGGATTGGGTTTTATGGGCTACTTGGCACTCGCTTCATCGTTTATGTACGGTGAGTTAGGGCCACTTAACGCAAATATTCTAGTCGGCATATTGTCTGCTATCGTTGATAATATTCCAGTGATGTTTGCAGTACTCACGATGAACCCTGATATGTCGCAAATGCAGTGGTTATTAGTTACTTTAACTGCTGGCGTGGGTGGCAGTTTGTTATCGATAGGTTCTGCGGCAGGTGTGGCGTTGATGGGACAAGCTAGAGGCTACTACACCTTTTTTGGCCACCTCAAGTGGGCACCTGTTATTGGCCTGGGTTATGCCGCCAGTATTGCAACACACCTTTTAATTAATAGCTAAGCAAAAGTGTTCATAAATCCTTTGGCCTAAGCGACTAAATATTCGCTTGGGCCAAAAAACTCGTTTCAAAGATTGAAATATACGGCTTTGTTCCTATATATTCACTCGCAGGCTTATTTTCTGGCCATTTCTTACCGTACTACGAGAATTCAATGAAAGCATTAGATATAAAAGGCTTGGAAAAAGTCTATTCGGGCGGCGTTTATGCGCTCAAAGGGATAGATTTAGCAGTGGAAGAGGGTGATTTCTTTGCTTTGTTAGGCCCCAACGGCGCAGGAAAATCAACGACCATAGGTGTGATTAGCTCTTTGGTAAATAAATCTAAGGGCGAAGTTAATATTTTTGGTCATTCCTTAGAGCACGACTTAGTTAATGCTAAGAGTTGTATTGGATTGGTGCCCCAAGAGTTTAATTTCAACCAGTTTGAAACCCTACTGCAAATCGTCATCAATCAGGCCGGTTATTACGGAGTGCCAAGAGGCATCGCAAAAGAACGTGCTGAGAAATACCTTAAACAGCTTGATTTATGGGATAAACGCAACTCAGCAGCCAGAACACTTTCAGGTGGAATGAAGCGTCGACTAATGATTGCGCGCGCGTTAATGCATGAACCTAAAATGCTGATACTTGACGAACCCACCGCAGGAGTTGATATCGAGGTTCGCCGTTCGATGTGGGCTTTTTTGAAACAAATAAATGAGCAAGGGATCACCATCATTCTGACCACTCATTATTTAGAAGAAGCCGAGATGCTTTGCCGTAATATTGCGATTATCGACAAAGGTCAAATTGTTGAAAACACTAGCATGAAAGCCTTGCTTGCCACTTTGAACATCGAAACCTTCGTTTTTGATTTAAGCGAAGGCGCAAATGATATCAGCATTGAAGGCTTTGAAACGCGCGCGCTTGACGACACAACATTAGAAGTTGATGTACACAAAGAAAAAGGGCTCAGTGCAGTCTTTGAGTACTTCAGCCAACAAAAAATAAAGGTGCAAAGCATGCGCAATAAATCTAATAGGCTTGAAGAGCTATTCGTTAAGCTTGTCGAATCCAATCAAAATAAGGACAAAGCATAATGGCTAGTCGAAATATGACCGCTTTATCCACTATTTGGATTAAAGAGTGTACTCGTTTTTTGCGTATTTGGGTGCAAACGCTTGTTCCGCCTGCGATCACTATGTCCTTGTATTTTGTTATTTTTGGAAACGTCATCGGTAGCCGAATCAGTGAAATGGGCGGGTTTGATTATATGACGTTCATCGTGCCCGGCTTGATTATGATGTCTATCATTACCAATTCGTACTCAAACGTTTCTTCGTCTTTTTTTAGTGCTAAGTTTCAACGCAATGTAGAAGAATTGCTTGTCGCACCCGTTCCTACATGGGTAGTGATTATGGGGTTTGTCGGCGGTGGTGTAGCGCGCGCCATGATTATTGGCGTGATAGTGACCATCGTATCAACGTTTTTTGTTGATATAGATATCTACAACTACGCGGTAGTGATCGTTACGCTAATACTGACCTCTACACTATTCGCAACAGCCGGTTTGATAAACGGAATTTTTGCTAAGACCTTTGATGATATCAGTATCATCCCGACCTTTGTGTTAACGCCTTTGACCTATTTAGGTGGTGTGTTCTACTCGATCGAAAAGTTGCCTGAGATTTGGCAAACAATCAGTCAAGCAAACCCCATTATTTATATGGTAAATGGCTTTCGATACGGTTACTTGGGAAGCTCTGACATTAATTATGTTTATGCACTTGGCTTGCTTATTGGTTTTAATGTGATTTTGTTTACGGTTGCCTATACATTGTTAAACAGAGGCACAGGTATACGAACTTAATGTTTGCTGAACCTCGTAAAATAACGACTAATCAAGTTGCGCCGCATGAAGACTTACTTTCAGTGGTGCAAAAGTATAAAAAAAGCGACAACTTAAAACCTATTGCTCAACACACAAAGGCAGCATTTGACCAAACCATAGACTGGCTTGCTGACTGGCAAGGCGAGGTTATTTTGGATGCGTGTTGTGGAGTGGGTGAAAGCACTTTGCATCTTGCAAGTATGCACGCGGATAAACGAATCATAGGCATTGATAAGTCAGCGCTAAGGCTAAATAAAAACCAACACTACGAAAAAGGCTTTGTTGATTCTTCTTCTAATACGCAGAATAATCATTTGATTTTACAAGCTGACTTAGAAGACTTTTGGCGTTTGCTTGCAGATTATCTACCTCAAGCAAAATGGAACGTAGTATCGCAATACTTGCTTTACCCCAATCCATACCCTAAAAAATCTCAACTACAAAAACGTTGGCATGCATCTGCTTCTTTTAAGTCAATGATATCTTGTGGCAAAAAATGGGAAGTGCGCAGCAACTGGCGGTTATACCTAGAAGAGTTCCAACTAGCCTTACAGGCTTACAATATCCAGTCAGATATACATGAGATAACTACAAGCCCCATTACGCCTTTCGAGCGTAAATACCTCGGCGGTGGGCAAAAATGTTGGCAGTTAGTGACTCGTTAAGTCTATGAGACAGTTGCGGCAGGGCTGTTAAAAAAGAAGCCTTGTCCGTAACGAATGCCCAGTTCGCTTAATTCTGCAAGCGTTTCGCTGTCTTCGATATGTTCTGCAACTAATTTGGTTTGATACCGTTTGCACAAGGCCACTAATGGTATGATTTGTGACAGTCTAGCCGCTTCATCGTGGACATTATTAGAAACACTCCCTCTGATTTTTAAAGCATCGACCCCAATTTTAAGTAGTTTTTCGAGTTCTGAATCTGCTGACTCGATATCGTCGATACTAATACTCAAGTTTTTACATTGAGCAACTAGCCTTTCAATCACTTGGATAGAGTCAAGTGCATCATCTATGGACACTTCAATACCAAATAGGTCGTTATCTCTTTGTTTGCATTCGTTTACGAGCCAATCAACCATGTTTTCATCACGTAGGTCAGCCGATGATAAGTTAATGCTCCACGGCATCTGATGAGAAGAAAGGTACTGATGACCCAAAGCATAGATATGGTGAGTTAGTTCAATGTTTGCTTTTTCGCGATCAACGATATAAAGAAACTCTGATGGGAGAAAAATGTGGTCAGACTCTGTTACTAACCTAGCCAAACACTCATAACGCCAAACCGTATTGTACTTTAAATCAATAATTGGTTGGAAGAACGGAACAACTCGTTCAATCGCAAACTCTGAGGTGACAAGACGTTGGTGCATTATAATTCCGCTTTCTGACTGTTACCCCTTTATCGGCAACATTCTTAATTAAACCACTCACTTATGGTTTAAAAAGTATACAAAGCAATACATAGGTCTATCTATTCATTATTGTTAGGGTAACTCCAGTTATTTACCAATCAAATCCGACAATAGACGATAGGTGTATGTGAACCATTATTTTATATTTTGGTAAAAGTACTATCTTCATGTAGAATTTCGTGATCTAAGTTTTCAGGTGGTATTTCAATTTGGCTAAAGCAGAGGTAAGCCTTGACCATTTGTATCGGGTATTCACAAAACCCGAGCACAATGATTCAACGCTAACCAAGATTGAGCAACATTTGTCTGACAATATTTCAGACTTCCTGTCTCAACATGTGGTTACAAAGAAAACGTCTTTGGAAGAGATTGAACAAGATTTCTTTGACGCTCACGTGCCTGATTCCCCGGAGTTTGTCTCGACGCATGCCGAGAATTTGCTTGATAAACTGGTTTCTCACTCGGTCAACACCTATTCGCCAACGTTTATTGGCCATATGACCTCTGCCTTACCTTATTTTCATCTTACGCTTGCCAAACTACTGGTGGGCTTGAATCAAAACCTAGTTAAAATCGAAACGTCAAAAGCGTTTACGCCGCTAGAAAGGCAAACGCTTGGTATGCTACATAACTTAATCTATCAGCGTGAGGGTAGTTTCTATGAAGCACACTTACATAGCGCGAAACATGCACTTGGCGCCTTTTGTTCAGGCGGGACCATTGCAAACATCACCGCGCTTTGGGTAGCTCGAAACAAATGTTTAAGCGCCAATGGCATTTTTAAAGGGGTTGCAAAAGAGGGCTTAGCCGCCGCTTATCGTCATTACGGTATTAAAAATCTAGGAATTATGTCTTCTAATCGTGGGCATTACTCACTTTCCAAAACAGTTGATGTATTAGGCATTGGCCGCGACAACATGCTCACTGTACAAAGCCCAACACAAACCCTGTGCCCAAAACAAGCCTTAGCGTTGGGCAAGGCATATCAAGCAAGTGGTAATAAGCTACTAGCAATTGTAGGAGTCGCGGGTACGACTGAAACGGGACATGTCGACCCGTTAAATGAACTAGCTGATGTCGCTGAAGAGCTCGGTTGTTGGTTTCATGTCGATGCCGCGTGGGGTGGTGCAACGCTTTTCTCTGAAAAATATCGCGGTATTCTCAACGGTATAGAAAGAGCCGATTCGGTTACTATTGATGCGCATAAGCAAATGTATGTACCGATGGGGGCTGGAATGGTGTTGTTTAAAGATCCAGAAAACAGTAATGCTGTGCGCCACCATGCGCAATATATTTTGCGACACGGTTCAAAAGACTTAGGCGCAACTACCTTAGAAGGGTCACGAAATGGCATGGCGATGATGGTGTATTCATCCTTGCATATTTTCGGGCGCAAGGGATATGAGCTTTTGATCAACAAATGCATTGAGCAAGCCAAGCATTTTGCTCAAATGATAGAAAATCACAATATGTTTGAGTTGGTGACGAAGCCGACTTTATCACTGCTTACATATCGCTTGAGACCTGCCAGTTTAGTCAATCTAGATAAATTCACTACCGTAGATATCGAGCGAATCAATAATGAACTCAACACCCTCACAGTCTCCATTCAAAAACAACAACGTGAAGCTGGAAAGTCATTTGTTTCAAGAACGCGTATCGAAGTCGAGCGCTACCACGGTCAAGTGATTACTGTGTTTAGGGTGGTATTGGCAAACCCGTTAACCACGCATGAGCATTTAGAGCAAATTCTAGAAGAACAAGTTGAGCTTGCTAGCAAACACGCAACTTGGTTGAAGCTTAGCGAAGAAATATTTGAAGCCATCGCTTAAGTTTCAAATAGTGATAACTAAACCATTAACTTGGTACTCAATTGTAAACCTTTTGTGATACTTTCGGGATAACTCCCGCGCATACTTTTTCTCGTGTTCTAGTCAAACAACTAACGAGGAAAAATCATGACAACACTTACACGTATTACTAAATCAATCGCGCTGGCAAGTGGTCTAGCGGTTGCTTCATCTGCATCATTTGCAGCAGATCTTGAAATTACCATTCAAAACTTAACGGCAGGCATTTATTTTACTCCCTTAGCAGTTGTTGCTCATACACCTGATGCAAGTCTGTTCGAGATCGGCGAAGAAGCTACACCAGAGCTTCAAGAAATGGCTGAAGGCGGAAGCTTGGCAGGTTTAGCTGGCATTGCAACTAGTATCAATGCAAATGTAGTTGCAAACCCTGCGGGCGGCCTTTTAGGTCCAACTGCTACAACAACAGCAACATTAACAAATGACGATGGCAACTCAGTGTTATCAATAGTCGCGATGATTTTACCTTCAAACGACGGGTTTGTTGGTCTTGATAACTGGCAGATCCCGACTGAAGCAGGCACTTATACGGTGTATCTAAATGCATATGATGCAGGTACAGAAGCCAATGACGAATTGCGTGGCGGCGGTGCACCAGGTGCGCCAGGTATGCCAGTTCCACCACCACTTGATCCTCTGTTAGGCACTGGCGGAAGTGGCGTGTCTTCGGCTATTACTAACGATACTGTTCACATTCATCCAGGTAATATTGGTGATGCTGATCCAACTGGTGGTGCAAGCGATGTTGCCAATACTGTTCACCGTTGGTTAAACCCTGTAGCTAAGGTCACAATTACAGTTAGCTAAGGAGACTTATCATGAAATTACAAAGCAAAAATATATTTAAGTTAGGGCTGCTAGCTTTATCAATTGCTGCAATAAGTGCTTGTTCAGACGAAAAAGAATTTGTTGAAGTTGAAGTACCTGTCGACCGAATAGTTGAAGTGGAAGTACCCGCGCCAGTGCCAGAACCTGTTAATTTTGTTTACCAAGTAACGGTGACAAATATGACCGCTGCACAACCTTTATCACCTGTTGCCGTGGTTGCTCACGAATCCGGTAACCTCTGGTATGTCGGTCAGGCTGCGAGTGTTGAGCTGGAACAATTAGCTGAAGGTGGCGACAACTCGGGCTTGTTAGCGACTGGCGGTGCTTTGGCGACAGCGGGTGGTGCAGCCCCAATTGGTCCAGGTAATAGCGAGACAATTGAAATCACCGTGGTTGATAAAGAAGACGCACTTTTATCATTTGCAACCATGCTGGTGAATACAAATGACGCTTTTGCCGGTCTTGATGCATATAACCTTGGAAGTTTGAGTGAAGCGGGGATGTCATGGACGACTGTCCTCCCCACACTTGACGCAGGTACGGAAATGAATAACGAAGCGGCGGGCACTATTCCAGGTCCTGCTGATGGCGGTGAAGGCTACAACCCAACACGCAGCGGTCGCGGTATTGTTTATTTCCATCAAGGTGCAGTGACATCTGACGACGGTTTAGATTCATCTGTACTGACCGCTGCTCATAAGTTTGATAATCCATCGGTAAGAGTGACAGTGACTAGAATGCAGTAAGCCCTGCGCATTACTTGTCACTCTTTTGGTGGTAGTCAAAATGATAGTGCAGTTTAACTATCATTGATAAGATGTTGGCAGTTGTTGCTTTGCTTCAACTGCCAATATTTTTAAGGAGAAAAGAATGGCTGATAACGTTCTTGTCGTAGAAGATGACCTCGATATCGCAACCCTCATTAAAGTTAATTTAAGCGAACTCGGATTGTCCATTGATCATTTTGCTGATGGTCAAGCTGGTTGTAACGCAGCCTTAGAAAAAGAGTACAGCTTAATATTGTTAGATGTCATGCTTCCTTCAATGAATGGCCTTGATATATGTCGCAAAGTACGTGACAGTAAACCAGAACAAGCAATCGTAATGCTGACTGCAAAAAACTCTGAAACTGATAGAGTCTTAGGGCTAGAATTAGGTGCTGACGATTACATGACTAAACCGTTTAGCATTAGAGAGTTACAAGCTCGTGTGCGCTCTCAAATACGAAAAGCGCATTTGTTGCAACAGGCAAATAATCACCATGCACAACCCAGTAACATTATTTCGAGTGGTGAGCTGCTAATTAACCAGCAAACCCGCGAAGCAACTCGTAATGGCGAGCCTTTAGATTTGACCGCTACTGAATTTGACTTGCTTTATCACTTGATGGGGCACCCCAATCAAGTATTTTCACGCACGCAGTTATTAGAGTCTGTTTGGGGTTATCAACACTCAGGTTATGAGCATACGGTTAATTCACATATTAATCGCTTGCGCGCAAAGGTAGAACATAGTGCTACCGATCCTCAATACGTTCAAACTGTATGGGGCGTAGGGTATAAATTTAACACGCAACACAAGGCAAGTTAGTATGTGGCCGATTAGACTGTGTTTCTATCAGCGCTTATCCGTATCGTTAGTCGCTGGGTTCTTGATTATCCTTAGTTTGTTTATGGTTGCGTCGACAGAAGTTAACGACACTATGAAAAACGAAAGTTCTCAGCGATTGCATATCGATTTAGCGAAACATTTGGTGCACGACAACCCGATTCTTCAGACAGGCGTGTACGATTACGATGCACTTAAGAATCTATTTCATACCTTAATGGTACTTGGGCCTAGTTTTGAATTCTATTTTGTCGATCCTCAAGGGGTTATCAAAACATATTCTAAAGACATAGGTGAAGTCGCTTTAGATAAAATTGATTTAGCGCCAGTTAAAGAATTCATCAATGGCACCGCGACAATGCCTATCGTGGGGGACGATCCTAAATCATTGGACAAGCAAAAAATCTTTTCTGCTGAAGCGGTATACAACAACGACCAATTGCAAGGTTATTTGTATGTGATTATAGGTGGTGAACGGTATGACACTATCGCACAAAATCTGAAACGTAGCCGAGGTGTTCAATATCTAGTGCTGATTATCGTTGCGGGTTCATTATTTTTGTTGTTTGCTTTGTTATTACTATTCAGGTTCTTTACAGCGCCTTTAAAGCAATTATCTGACGATATGGACCAATTCAGAGCGGGTGGCTTTGATTTGTCAAAAGCGGGCATTGAGACACGTCCATGGAAAGATGACAGTCGCAACGAAGTACAACGCTTGGGTAACTCGTTTAATCAGATGATTGAGCATATCGATATGCAGCTTCGACAGCTTAAGCAAACTGACCTAGCACGCAAAACCATGCTGGCTGACTTGTCGCATGACCTTCGCACTCCGCTGGCTAATCTACAAGGCTTTATCGAAACGCTTGCATTAAAAGGCGAGCAAATAAGTCCAGAAGAACGTGCTGAATTTATGCAAATCTCGCTTAAAAATTTACATAATTTGAAGCACTTGATTGACCAAATTTTTGAATTGGCATATTTAGAAGGCGGTCACGTTACTCTTAAAAAAGAGTCTATTGTGTTAGCTGAATTACTGCACGATATCGCTGCTAAGTTTACTTTTAAGGCTGAAAATAAAGACCTTAAAATAAACGTAAATGCAGGCAATCAAAACGCTTATGTCTACGCTGATATCGGCAAATTGGAGCGAGTGCTTACAAACCTTATAGAAAATGCAATTAGACATACTCATGCAGGTGGGTCTATCAATATCAACGTATTGGAACGAAACGAAGAGCTGGTGGTAGAAGTCAAAGATACCGGTGTAGGGATCAGCGAAAAAGAACTTAACTATATCTTTGATGCGCGCTATCAAGCATCGAATAAAGAAGACGATGCTCAGCTTCATGCGGGCCTAGGTTTGGCGATTTGCCAAAAGCTCATGATACTTTTAGATTCAAAACTAGAAGTCAGCAGTGAGTTAGGCAAAGGCACGAGTTTTAGTTTTAGTTTGTCTCAAATAAAACCATAAGTATAACTTCGCATTTCATCACTAATTTCAGACTAAAATCTACTTTACATAAAAGCACAACAGTACGCTTGTTGTGCTTGTTTAAATCAAATAACTAAATATATCGGCTTTATTTGAACTGATCCTACACTGTCATTATTTGTTCATGAAGATTACTGCATAAACAGTTATTCTACGTATCGCTAGTTAATCCTTTACTTGAGAGAGTGAAATGCAAATATTCGTCGACACTCATAGCCATACCATTGCCAGTACCCATGCCTACAGTACCTTAGGTGAGTACGTTGCAGAAGCAAAACGGAAAGGCATGCAAATGTTCTCTTTAACTGAGCATGGCCCCGATATGCCAGATTCTCCTCACCCATGGCACTTCGGAAACCGCAAAGTCATCCCTAGAATTATTGATGGTATTGCTATTTTAAAAGGTATCGAAGCCAATATAAGAGAACCAAGTGGGGGCTTGGATATCCCAGAGGGGATGCTTAGCTACCTAGACTTCGCGATAGCCAGTTTTCATGAACCTGTATTTACACCAGGCTCAAAAAAAGAACATACACGAGCGATTATTAACAGTATGAAGACCGGTCATTGCCAAATACTAGGGCACTTAGGCAACCCCAATTACCCATTTCATCATGATGAAGTGATAAAGGCAGCGAAAGATTTAAACGTGCTTGTTGAAATAAATAATAGTTCACTTACCCATAGCAGAGCAGGTAGTGAAAAGAACTGCAAAGCAATTATGGAATGCATCGATAAACATGATTGGAAAGTCGTCTTTTCAAGTGATGCTCACATTGCGCATCATTTGGGGGAGTTTACTGAGAGTATCGAAATCGCCAAGCAAATTGGATTTCCCGAATCACGCATAGTTAATCAGAACGCTGAACGCTTTTTAAGGTTTTTGGGGGAGCATGGAAAGTCTGTTGCGGTTGAGCTTGCAGACTGGTCTGCAAGCCACACATAATACTAGGCTAGGCCTCTACGTTCAGCTCTTTAAGCTTACGAGTGAGAGTATTTCTTCCCCAACCGAGACGTTTAGCTGCCTCTTGTTTGTGACCATGAGTGTGCGCTAAGGCTCGCTCAAGAAGCACTTTTTCAAAGCTAATAAGCGCTGTATCTAAAATGTCATTCTGACCCGCATTAAGTTGATAATCGGCCCACTGTGAAAGTAAGGCTTTCCAGTCATTGGACTGACCTTGTACTTCGACTTCCTCGGGTTGATGCATCAACTCTTGAGGTAAGTCGTTTGGCAGAATTTCTTGCCCACTTGCCATCACGGTTAACCATCGACAAGTGTTTTCGAGTTGCCTCACGTTACCCGGCCAGGGTAATTGACAGAGCATCTTCTCGGCAGCTTTGCTGAGTATTTTTACTTCGACTCCTAACTCTTTGCCTGCTTTAGCAAGAAAATGCTGGGCGAGCAGTGGAATGTCTTCGCGTCTTTCATTTAATGATGGTATATGAATGCGAATTACGTTTAAGCGGTGATACAAATCCTCTCTAAACTTGCCTAATGTGACTTGCTTCTCTAAATTCTGGTGGGTTGCCGCGATAATTCTGACGTCCACACTGACCGGATTGTGCCCACCAACACGATAAAATTGGCCGTCGGCTAATACTCTTAGTAGTCGAGTTTGCACATCAAGTGGCATGTCTCCGATTTCATCTAAAAATAGCGTACCACCGTTAGCTTGTTCAAAGCGCCCTTGTCTTGCGGCGGCGGCACCGGTAAATGCACCTTTTTCGTGACCAAATAATTCTGATTCAATCAAGTCGGCAGGAATCGCAGCCATATTTAATGCAACAAAGGTATTTGCCGAGCGTGGACTGTGCTTATGCAATGCATGCGCTACAAGCTCTTTACCCGTGCCTGACTGACCATTTATGAGTACACTAATTGAGCTCCTTGATAATCTACCGACTGCTCTGAATACCTCTTGCATAGCAGGTGCTTCACCAATGATTTCTGAAGCTGGGTTTTGGACTTCAGTTTGCTTTAATTTGGTTTGTTCTTTGGCGTGTTCTAGCGCGCGCTTGGTCAGAGTGATGGCATCATCAACATCAAATGGCTTTGGCAAATATTCAAATGCACCGCCTTGATAGGCGTTAACTGCGCTGTCTAAATCGGAATGGGCGGTCATGATGATCACGGGCAAATCGGGTAAATGCTCATGCACGTGTGTCAATAAGGTCATGCCATCCATTTGCGGCATGCGAACATCTGATATTATTACCTGTGGCGCTTGCCCAGATTCAATTTGAAGTAACACATCCTGTGGATTTTCAAAGCTTACACAGGCGATTTTTGCGGCCTGCAATGCCTTTTGCAGAACCCATCTGATAGAACTGTCGTCATCTACTATCCATACTGGTTCGTTCATTTTTACAATACTCTTTTTGTAATAGGTAAATAAATTTTAAATTCGGTATGTCCCACAAAACTTTCGACATCTATTTTTCCGTTATGATGTTCTGCTAAGGTTTGTGCGATTGATAAACCTAAACCGCTACCGTTCGATTTAGAGGTCACCATAGGGTAGAACAGGGTATCTTTTAATGCTGGTGGGATACCTGGGCCGTTATCTATGATGCTGATCACCAAAACAATGGGATATTGTTTTTGTTGAATCACAATTTGTCGCTCAATTCGTGTTTTAAATGTAATTCGTGCGTTCTCAGTCTGTGATGATTTTAGGGCTTGCATACTATTTCGGGCAATGTTGAGCAAAACCTGCTGAATCATATCTTGGTCGATCATTAAGTCAGGTAATGAGGGATCGTAGTCTCTGCGAACATCAATGTTGTGACTCACGTCAACGTCTATTACAGACCTTACTTTCTCAATGACTTCATGAATATTCTGCCAACGTTTTTGCGGCACCGAATTGGGACCTAAAAGGCGATCGACTAGATTTCTTAAACGATCAGACTGTTCGATAATCATTTGTGTAAATTCTTTTTGATCGTCAGTTGCCAACTCTTTTTGAAGTAATTGAGCCGCACCTCTAATACCGCCAAGTGGATTCTTTATTTCGTGTGCCAGTCCTCTGACAAGCTCTTTTGCTGCCTGTTGCTGTGCGTGTTGTTGGGTTTCTTGTGTAATTTTACGCTGTTTGTCTATTTGTCGAACTTCGAGCACCATGAGTGGGATGTCTTTGTCCACTATAAACGTGACGGTGACGTCTGCTAGAAAGCATTTTCCGTCTTTCAAACATAGTTGTGCTTCAGTTTCGATAAAGTCTTCATGATTAACAAATGCAGAATCGAACTTTTCTTTATCGAAGCCATCATCAATAAAAAAGTCATTAAATGGACGATCTTTAGTTTGACTTCTACCTGTTTCTAATAGAGCTAGCCCCGCGTCATTAGTAAAATGTATAGTGAAAGACTGATCAAGAACAAACACCGAAGTCTTTAACAAACTAACAATGTGTTCTAAGTCTAAACTATTATTTTGCATCTTTTTGAGTCACCTAATTTCAATTGCACCAAAATGGGTCGGCAGGTTTGTTGTGATGTTTAGACGCCTAAAAACCAATTTAAAACATAAATAATTAACTTATGTAAATCAGAAGCTTATAGTTACTAAGGGTTAGTTTGAACCAAAGGCTTTTTGATTATTGAATTTTTGTGCAAATAAAATCGTTGTGTAGGGGATGATGCAATTACCTTGCCCTTATTATCAACAAAATTGATTTGGTAGGGATATGTTCCTCGGTCTAAACCATCTAAGCTGAAAGTACCACTTGTAGACTCTAATGTTCGGTCTCTCAAGCGCAGTAAGAATCGACCCGATATTTTAGGTTCCATATTGGCAACGATGTGAACCTTGCCAGTATTGCTGCGGATTGTAGCTTGGTGTTTCGGGCTTTCAATAGTGAGCACAGGAATTTTTTGTGTCACTGTTGGCGCGTGTTTAGGCGTATTGATAGGGCTTGCTTGCGCGGGAATAATAGTACTTGCGCCATTACTTAAATCAACTTGCTGAGCCCCATCAAATGGTTTGTCTGAAAAAGTCACTGAGCCGTCGGCATTTATCTTTTTATAAATCTCCTGAGCTTGCACAATGTTGGTGCTAGCTAAAGCGACCAATATCACAAGGTTTTTAAGATTTCTCAATCCAAAACACGTGCTCTTTTTTTGTGCCACAGGAATAACTCCAAGATGAAACGCTTGATAATAGACTAGCATAAAAAAAGCCCGTGATGATCACGGGCTTGGTATCTTATTTAATAAGTAAGTGCCACTTTGAGCGACGCTTACATCATAAACTTAGTCTTATACGCTGTAATACATTTCAAACTCAACTGGGTGAGTCGTCATGTTAAGTTTTTCAACTTCTTCAGCTTTAAGTGCAATGTATGCATCGATCATGTCGTCGCTCATGACGCCACCAGCAGTCAAGAATTCACGGTCTGCATCTAGTGCAGCAAGTGCTTCTTCTAATGAACTAGCAACTTGTGGAATTGCAGCCGCTTCTTCAGCAGGTAAGTCGTATAAGTCTTTGTCCATTGACTCACCTGGGTGAATCTTGTTTTTGATCCCGTCAAGGCCAGCCATTAACATTGCTGTAAACGCTAAGTATGGGTTAGCTGTTGGGTCAGGGAAACGAACTTCAATACGACGAGCTTTGTCGCTAGTTACAAAAGGAATACGGATAGACGCTGAACGGTTACGTGCAGAGTATGCAAGCATTACCGGCGCTTCGAATCCAGGTACTAGACGCTTGTAAGAGTTAGTTGACGCGTTTGCGAATGCATTGATTGCTTTAGCGTGCTTGATGATACCACCGATGTAGTAAAGTGCTTCATCAGAAAGACCTGCATAGCTGTCGCCAGCGAAGATGTTTTTGCCATCTTTACCGATTGATTGGTGACAGTGCATACCAGAACCGTTATCGCCGACTAGAGGCTTAGGCATAAAGGTAGCTGTTTGTCCGTAAGCGTCAGCCACGTTGTGAACAACATACTTATAGATTTGAATTTCGTCTGCTTTTTTAACCATTGTGTTGAATTGGCAAGCGATTTCGTTTTGACCCGCAGTCGCAACTTCATGGTGATGTGCTTCAACCACTAAGCCCATTTCTTCCATTACTAGGCACATTGCTGTACGTGTATCATGAGCAGAATCAACTGGCGCTACTGGGAAGTACCCACCTTTAACGCGAGGACGGTGACCTTTGTTTCCGCCTTCAAACTCTGCGCCAGAGTTCCAAGCAGCTTCTTCTGAATCAATTTTGTACATTGAACCAGACATATCCGTGTGGAAACGAACGTCATCAAAGAGGAAGAATTCTGGTTCTGGACCAAACAATACAGTATCACCGATACCTGTAGATTTAAGATACTCTTCTGCACGCTTAGCAACAGAACGAGGGTCACGGTCATAACCTTGCATCGTCGATGGCTCAAGAATGTCACAAGTGATGTTTACTTGAGGCTCTTCTGCAAACGGGTCTAACACAGCAGTTGTTGGATCTGGCATTAACACCATGTCAGATTCGTTGATACCTTTCCAACCAGCAATTGATGAGCCATCAAACATTTTACCTTCTTCAAAAAAGTCTTCGTCGACTTGATGAACAGGGATAGATACGTGCTGCTCTTTACCCTTTGTGTCTGTAAAACGCATATCTACAAACTTTGCTTCGCTTTCTTTAATTAGCTCTAATGCTGACTCAATTGACATGATGTCCTCCATTGAAAAAAATCGTGAGCGGTGCTTCTTTATCACCGCGCTTCAAACTATCCGAATTAGACGTTGAAAACAATAAGCTATTTTTGTGCCATTTGAAGGTGCATAGAAAGTGTTTGTTTTATATAAAGAAAAATTAAGAAAGTGAAAATTAAACAAATATTAATGCACCATAATGGTGAGGTGGTGTTTTATTTTGGTGCGCGTTTTGATGCTGGTCTTAAACATAGCAAATTGTCGCCCTATAGACGAAAACTGACGAAAACCTACTTAGTGCCTTCAGTGTCTTAGGTTTGAGCCTGAAATTTAAAAGGATGTGTTGATAAGTATGACAATTGTGTGATTTTTTGCACTTTTATTGACAAAGAAATTCGCTATATTGCGAATACTTCTGTACAATCCGCGCCCTATCATTTCGGGGGACTAAGCCCCTTTTTGTTTTTTTGAGAGTAATACATGTCTTCATCCATTGAAAACCTCCGCAACATCGCGATAATCGCGCACGTTGACCACGGAAAAACCACATTAGTTGACAAGCTTCTTCAGCAGTCAGGAACCTTAGAGAGTCGCGGCGAAGCCGAAGAACGCGTGATGGATTCGAACGACATCGAAAAAGAACGCGGGATCACCATTCTTGCAAAGAATACTGCGATCAACTGGAACGACTACAGAATCAATATTGTTGATACTCCTGGACACGCCGACTTCGGAGGTGAGGTAGAGCGTGTAATGTCAATGGCAGATTCAGTTTTGCTATTAGTTGATGCGCAAGAAGGCCCAATGCCACAAACGCGCTTTGTAACGCAGAAAGCCTTTGCTCAAGGTCTTAAGCCAATTGTTGTTATCAACAAAATCGACAAACCAGGTGCTCGTCCAGATTGGGTAATGGACCAAGTTTTTGACTTGTTTGATAACCTTGGCGCGACAGACGATCAATTAGATTTTGAAGTTGTATATGCAAGCGCCTTAAATGGTTGGGCATCAAACGATGCAGACACACCAAGTGACGATATGACGCCACTGTTTGAAACGATTGTTAAACAAGTTGCTGCGCCAGACGCTGATCCAAATGGTGGCTTCCAAATGCAGATTTCTCAACTTGATTACAACTCTTATGTAGGTGTTATCGGTGTTGGCCGCATTAGTCGCGGTACAGTAAAAGTTAACCAGCAGGTTACCGTTGTCAATGCAGCGGGTGAAAAACGTAATGGTAAAGTTGGTAAAGTACTCGGTTATTTGGGATTAGAAAGACATGATGTAGACGAGGCACAAGCGGGAGATATCATCGCTATCACAGGCCTTGGAGAGCTGAAAATTTCTGACACTATCTGTGACGTAAATGATGTCGAAGCGCTACCAGCACTCTCTGTAGACGAGCCAACGGTTACCATGACGTTCCAAGTTAATACTTCTCCATTTGCAGGTAAAGAAGGTAAATTTGTCACCTCTAGAAATATTTTAGAGCGCCTACAAAATGAGTTGGTTCACAACGTTGCGTTGCGCGTTGAAGAAACACCTGATCCAGATAAATTTAGAGTGTCGGGACGTGGTGAACTCCACCTAGGCATTTTGATTGAAAATATGCGTCGCGAAGGTTACGAACTTGCAGTCTCTCGTCCTGAAGTAATCTTGAAAGAAGAAGACGGCGTGTTGATGGAACCGTATGAATCATTGACAGTTGATGTTCAAGAAGAGCATCAAGGGTCGATCATGGAGCAACTTGGTCTTCGCAAAGGCGAGATGACTAATATGTCTCCTGATGGAAAAGGTCGTGTCCGTATCGACTTTATGATTCCTTCTCGTGGTTTAATTGGTTTCCAAACTGATTTCATGACAATGACGTCTGGTTCTGGTTTGTTGTATCACACGTTTGACCATTATGGCCCTCACAAGGGTGGAAATATCGGTCAGCGCAAGAATGGTGTATTAATTGCGAATGCAACTGGTAAAGCATTAACTAACGCTTTATTTAATCTGCAAGAACGTGGTCGTTTATTTATCGGTCACGGTGTAGAAGTGTATGAAGGTATGGTGATCGGAATTCATAGCCGTGACAATGACCTTACGGTAAACGCCCTGAAAGGTAAGCAACTAACCAATGTTCGTGCATCGGGCACAGATGAAGCGCAAACACTTGTTCCGCCGATCATTTATACACTCGAGCAAGCGCTTGAATTTATCGATGATGATGAATTAGTAGAAGTGACACCTGAGTCTATACGTATTCGCAAGAAACTATTGACTGAAAGTGATAGAAAACGAGCAGGTAGAGCAAGTAAAAAAGAATCATAAGCTAATAATAAGTTTATGCTAAGCGATTGAAAGCCCAGCGGAAGCTGGGCTTTTTTTTGCTCAAAGTTATTGTTATGTATGTTATTTCATACTAATGATAAACCTAAATACTTAAGCAGTAATCACTAGTTCCGATATAGTTATTGGGTACTAGACATGGATTTTGCTCAATTGCAAAGAAGGGTTACTTTACATATTAAGTTCAAGGCCGACATCGCTTTCAGAAACATCATGATCGCGATGCTGTTTGGTATTAGCATATTCATTTCGACTTCCCATGCACGCGGGAATTTTGTGCTTAATAACGAATCACAACTGGTTTCAATTTTAGACGAAATTGAAAACGACACGATATCTTCCCCTCTTAAGAAAATTGAAACGCTAGAAAATTTAATCGAAGTTGCGAAAACTAACAGATGGCGAAGCTCACTTTTGCAGGCGAACATCAAACGTATTACCTTGCTAGTTTACACCGACAATCTTGCAGGAGCTGAAAAAGCTTGGCCCCAAGTACACCAACTTGCTACGCAAATTGGTAAACAAGAGGATCTCATAAGGCTTGATCTCGCCTCACTATATTTTACTTACCCTTTTAACGGTGTTGAGACTGTCAAAGAAAAACATAAACTACTTCTTCAGACAGCAGAAGATATCGAGTCAGCACAACTACTTGGTGATATTTACGAAGCCTTGGGCACAAGCAATCATCTTAGTTATTCACCTTATGATGCTATTCGATATCTTCAAAAAGCGTATGAATATTACACTATTTCTGATGATTCGATTAGTTTGGGTGGCGTCCTTTCTTCACTTGGCAGTCTATACGTTGATCTCGGTAATTATGAAATGGCCATTGAGTACTTTTCGGACTCTCTTCAACTCGCGGAGGAGACGGGTAATGAATTCTCAAGGTCTGTGATTTTATTTAACATTGGCGAAGCTCACATTAGTAATAGTGAATATGAGTTAGCAAAGACCAGTCTGTTGGCGGCAAGGGACATAAGTAAAAACTTAAACGACGACATTGGAGTCGCTTGGGCTGAAGCCTCACTCGCTGATATTGCAATTTCCTTGGGCGAATACAATAAAGCGATTGCTATGTTTCAAGCAGCGCGGCAAAAGTTTACAGAGACAGGTGATAACCTGATGTATTTTAATACTCTAGTTGGCGAGGTTGAAGCTAAGCTTAAAATAAAAAACATTCCAGATGCAATCAGCTTATTAGAAAAGGCTGAAGCGATGTTAGGCAATGTCAACTCCTCATATTCTGAACAGCTTTTTAATTCAGTCATGGCTGAAGTGATGTTTGAGTCTGCAAATTACAAACAGGCTTATCTTGCCCTAGAGAAAGTAATTGAAGAGCGCGATAGGCTCGATGAACTCGAGCAACAAGAGCAAGTTCAAAAATTTAGGATTCAATTCGATTCAGATCTGAAAGAAAGCCAAAATCGCACGCTAGCAATCGAGAATCAATACAATCTAGAAAGGTTAAACCAGCAGCGGGAAATGCAATTCTTATGGGCAATTATTCTCTTTTTATGTGCCTTTGTGCTTCTCATTGTGCTATGGCTTTTGTTTAAGCAGGTTAAACACCGAAATCGTTTTCGAGATATGGCGTTGATTGACGACTTAACCCAAGCGCCAAATAGAAGAGCAATATTGACTGTTGCTGGAAGGGCATTCAAGCGCTCTCTCAAAGATCTTGAAAAGACGACGGTTTGTCTTATTGACCTCGACCACTTTAAGCAAATTAACGATACATTAGGGCATGAGGTCGGGGACAATGTATTAGTTGGGTTCTCTAAAGCATGTGATCAATCGATAAGACGACATGACCATTTTGGACGCTATGGAGGAGAAGAGTGGCTTCTTTTACTGAGAGATGTAAGCGCAACTGAGATTAAAAATGTGTTTGAACGAATTAGAAAAAGTGTGAATGAAATGGAAATCAAAGGGCTTCCCGAAGATTACTATCTTAGTTTTAGTATGGGATGTGCTGAATTTGATAAATCAAAAGACGCCGATATTCGAGCACTAATAAAGCGAGCTGACAACATGCTCTATCATGCCAAGCAAGATGGCAGAGACCAGTTCTTGATCACTTAGTCAGTTTTTAGCATGACTTATTAACTCTAAGTCTTTGCTTTTAAACTTCGATTTCATACACTGCTTACCAGCATTTTGATACTCGATTCGGAACATTCATGGATTTTTCTAAAAAACCTTCTCGCCAATCTACTTTTGCATATAAATGGGAAAAGTATAAAGACACTGATATTTTGCCGATGTGGATCGCCGATACTGAATTTGAGTGCGCACCTGCTATTTTGGACGCCATGACAACGCGTGTCGAAAACGGATTGTTTGGTTACACCTTGCCAGCCCATGCGACGCCTTCAGTAGATGCGATAATCCGTTGGTGTAAAAAACAGTATGACTGGGAGATTGAGAGTGATTGGGTGGTTTGGACACCGGGTGTGGTGCCTGCTTTCAATGTCGCGATTCAAGCGTATAGCAACCCTGGTGATGGGGTAATTGTGCAAACGCCAAATTACCCACCCTTGTTAGCTGCTCCCAGTATCAATCAACGTAAGAAACTTGAAGTCGGTACTCTCAATATTGACGGTCGTATGACGCTAGACTTCGATGCGCTTGAGAAGTATGCAAGCCTTCCAGACACCCGTTTGTTTATCATTTGCAATCCAATGAACCCAGTGGGCAGTGTATTGACCAAGAGTGAGTTAGACCGAGTTGCTGATATTTGTGAACGACATCAAGTCAAGCTATGCTCTGATGAAATCCACTGCGATTTAATTTTGGATGATTTGACGCACCTACCGGCCTCTTCACATCGTCAATTAAAAGACAATTCGATAACGCTTATGGCGGCCAGTAAGACCTTCAATATCGCAGGGTTAGGTACATCATTTGCGATCATTCCGAATAAGCCACTTCGCGCAGCGTTCAACAAAGCCGCAAGGGGGATCGTGCCTTGGGTTAATGTAATGGGATTAGTTGCGACTGAAGCAGCGTTCACTCAATGTGATGATTGGCATCAAGGTCAACTCGCATACTTGAAAGAAAATAGAGATTATTTGGTACGCGAAATAAATAAGATACCAGGCTTAAAAGCAATGACTCCACAAGCTACATTTTTGCTTTGGGTTGACGCTTCAGGCTTGGGGGTTGAAAACACACAAAAATGGTGTGAAGAAAAGGGAGTGGGACCTTCTCCGGGGATCGATTTTGGTGAGCCCAACTGTTTTAGATTGAACTTCGGATGTTCAAGAGATTACCTTGAGGAAGCAATCGTCAAACTTTCATCTTGATAGGCGCGCAAGGCGTCAAAACACCAACGCTTTACTTAATTATGGCTTAAGAACGCAGAATACTAAACTATGTAGGCGTGTCTTCCCTACATTTTTTGTTAGATACTTTTGCATGCTGGTATTCTTAAGTTATTGAAAAAATTATGATTAAATTTATATTCTTGTGTATAGCATCTACTAATCTTGACCTTATTAATCTAAGTGACTAATTTAAATGAAAAAAGGTGCATTTTTTGCAGACTGTTGATATTCTGAACGAGACTAAGAATAAAAATAAAATAGTGTGCTAAAACTAATTATCATAGTCCTATCAATGTTAAATGTGTTTGCCTCTTCGGTTTGTGCTGAACTGAATAGCACGCATGTAATAAACGTTGCTACAAAAAAGGCTCAAATCGCCATCATAATTGACGACATTGGCAACAAGCCTGCTGATGCTGACGCATTTGTGTTACCTTCAAAAGTTACCTTCGCGATCCTTCCTCACACTGATTATTCGACAAGGTTTTCTAATTGGGCAAAGCAACAAAGCCGAGAAGTAATGTTACATATGCCAATGGAGTCCTTGAATGGTAAAGCATTAGGACATGGCGCGATATTATCTACAATGTATCCAAATGAAGTCGAAAAGGCACTTGCCGAAGCCTTGAGAAGTGTTCCTGATGCGGTCGGTGTAAACAACCATATGGGGAGTAAATTGACCCAAATTACCCTCCAAATGTCTTCGGTGATGGATGTTTTACGAGACAGAGGATTGTTTTTCGTTGATAGCCGAACTACGAAGTTTACACGCGCTCATCTCATTGCCCAAAAAACCGGCGTATTATCAGCACAAAGACATATTTTCCTTGACCACTTTCCTCGAGAAGACTTCCTAAAAAGGCAGCTCTCAACACTGATTAAACAAGCAAGAAGACAGGGGAGGGCAATTGGTATTGCTCACCCTTACCCAGTCTCAATTGAGTTTTTACAACATGCGCTAGCTAATTTACCCAAAGACGTTGAGCTGATCTCAGTTTCGGAATATCTGGGCCATCAAAAGTTTAGACCTGCCAACAATTTGAAGTTTGCTGAAAATACAAGAAATGAACCAATAATGGTTTCTCCTGAGTAAATTTAGCTATGTAATAATGTTGCATTTTGCAGCGATTGTTATACTATAACGCCCCTTGAAATCCGAAGTTGTATGTTGATGAATTGTGACACTGCTGAGTTAAAAACACCTGCTAACGCTGATGCCCTGAAAAGCGCTGAGGACTCTGTTGTGCCTGTAAAATCATCTGTATCGAATGGCTTGTTAGACAAACTCGGTATTTGGATTTCCAGCATATGTGCTTTACATTGTTTGCTCATTCCCATTCTTCTTCCAATCGCGCCGCTTGTCGCTAGTAGTGTTTTTGCTGAAGTATGGTTTGAACGTGCAATACTCAGTTTTTCGATTTTAGTTGGATTTGCAGCATTGTTTGTTGGTTTTCACAAGTACCACAGGCAACTTTACCCTATTTACTCCTTGGTATTGGGTGGCTTAATCTACTGGAATAAAGACGTCTTCGGTCACGAATATGAGCCATTTACTATTACTATCGGTGCGATGTTAATTATCGCGGCTCATGTTATAAACCTTCGTTTATGCAAGCAGTGTAAGTCATGCGAAGATGAGGCTTGCAATTAAGATTACCGGGTTGATTCACTCTCTAACCAAAGTTAATAGCATCTCAAATTAAACAAGCAGCTGAAATGGAGCAGCAACACTGCTTTTAGTTCAGCAATATTATTTCTTCAAGTGCCCATTTGGGGTTATCAGTGAAAATTGCATCTACGCCCATCGAATGAAGTTGCTTGAGAGTCGCTAAGTCGTTAACAGTATAACTCCACACAGCTAAACCTTTATTGTGGGCATCATCGACGAATGTTTGATTGACGGACTCGCAATCAATAGCTGCAACATCGACTGTCATGTCATTCGCATAAGTCGCATAATTTAAAGGAAGGTGAGCGATCAATGCTCCGTACTTTATGCCTTTAACGCTTGATAGTTTAGCTTGACACTCTTTTAGCAATGGGTGGTTGAAGGAGGATAGTGCAATCTTGTTTTTGTGTTTTTCAATTAACGGGATCAAATAATCGCAAAAATCTGAAGCACTGATAAGAGATTTTATCTCAATGTTCACGAGTGCTTTTTCTCCGACTAACGCTAATACTTCACATAAAAGTGGTATCTTGTCTTGCTTCATCACTCTGCATTGTGCAAGCTCGCGCAAAGAAATGTGATCAATCCTGCCGAGCTTACCTGTCAACTTTTGTAGATTGAAGTCATGGAACACAACAAATTCGTTTTCAACTTGATGAATATCCAATTCAATTGCGTGCACATTGCAAAGCAACGCCTGCTCAAATGCCTTGAGCGTATTTTGACTGAAGTGTGAACTAAAACCGCGATGCGCGATTACTTGCATACTTGCGCCTGTCTCAAATTACGTTTATGGGTTTTGTGGGTATTAATCGTTTCATAGATCGCAGCAGAAATTACTAATAAACCACCTAACAAAGTCTGCCATGTGGGTTGTTCATTCAACATAATAATTGCAAAAACCACGCCATAGAATGGTTGCATACAAGCGACTAGAGAAAATGTCTTTGCTCTAAGGTGCTTTAATGCATTCGCTACCATTGCATGTGGAACCGCTGTGAATATAGTGCCCAACAAAAATAATAATAATAGGTTCTGTTGTCCCATCACTACAAAATCATCAGAGATAAACCAGATTAAACAAGGGCAAATGACTAGGGTTTGAAACGCCATCGCTTTAGAACCGCTGTAATGAGAAAAGTGTTTGCGGTGTAACAAATTCCTTAGCGAGTACAAAAATGCTGAAATAACACCTATCAACACACCTAAGGTGATGTCATTGTCCAATGAAATATCAGGCACGATTAACGCAATGCCAAAAAGAACAACGAGTGCGCTAGCAATATCTTGCCAAACAAGTTTGATCCCTTCGAAGTAAGGCTCTAATAGGACGGTAATTACAGGAAATGTGAATAGCGCTATAATTCCGACAGATACCCCCGCGTATTGCATCGCCATGAAATAAGTGACCCAGTGCATGGCCATAATAACACCAAGCAGAATCCCCATTAGATAGTCTTTTTGATTATTTAGTCTGAGGGATTCCCCGCTAAATTTGACAAAGGCCCAAAGCAAAATACAAGCAAATGCCGAACGACCAAATGTTATATCAAGGCTATTGAGGCTGATCAATTGAGAAAATAACGCAGTTCCACCCAACAGCATCACCGTGAGGTGAAGCGAAATCAGACTCTTTTTGACAGGATCCATTGTCTACTTTTCGTTATCTTTAGGCGAATGTGGTGGTTGGATATCATGTCCTATCGCACTGGCAAAGTGAGTACCTAATCGTGTGACCATACCAGCTTGCATGTCCGCAAATTCGATTTTGTTGGGTTCAAAGCAAACAACAATAGTCGAACCTAGTTTAAAGCGGCCCATCTCTTCACCTTGCGAAAGGTTGATGTTGTCAGTCTCATCGTATTGCCAATGCTGTACAGTCTTTCCTGCAGGTGGTGTAATATTTCCTGCCCAAACGGTTTCGATACTTGCCACGATAGTCGCGCCGACTAATACAATCGCTACTTTGCCAACAGGCGTATCAAAAATCGTGACGACGCGTTCATTTCTGGCAAATAAACCAGGTACGTTTTGAGCGGTTAATGGGTTAACAGAAAATAGTTCGCCGGGTACGTGCAACATATCTGTTAAGGTGCCTTCAATTGGCATATGAATACGGTGATAGTCTTTTGGCGATAAATAAATAGTTGCAAATCGGCCGCCTTTAAACACATTTGCTAACTCTGGCTTACCCCCCAGTAAAGTGGTTAAACTATAATTATGGCCTTTGGCTTGAAATATTTGATCGCCTATTATCTCACCAAACTGACTGACAGCTCCGTCAACTGCATGACACAGTTCATTTTCTTTAGTTTGGATTGGTCGCGCCTCTGGTTTCAATGAACGCGTGAAAAAAGCGTTAAACGTTTTATAAGATGCCGGGTCTTGGTTGGCGGCTTCAGACATATCGACGTCAAATGCTTTAATAAAAACCTTAATGAAAAATTGTGTCACGCTGCCTGCTTCAGCCGCAGCCAAACTACCCACTAAACGAGATAGAAGATGTTTCGGTAAAATATATTGGGCGCGCACTTTAAGCCAATCGATCACAATAGAAACTCCGTAATACTTTGTTTCCTTACCTGCCGTTAAGGAGATACGATGGCAACAAAGCTAATGTTATATTGTTAGATAGTATATCTCATTGTTGGCAGTGCGAAGTGCTAAAGTTTTTATGTGACATTCCTGTTTAATCTAAGGCAAATACTTTTAGAAAGATCGCTTACAACAAACTAGGTTTTTGAAAAAGAAGGACGGTTTTCTTGGTTTGACTCGATAATTTTGTGATAGCTGTCATAACGACTTCGAGCAATTCTCCCTTCATCTACGGCTTGACGAATTAAACAGCCCGGGTCCTTTTTGTGTTTGCAGTCGGTGAACTTACAACCGCCTAAAAACTCATTAAACTCAACAAACCCCTTTGTGATTTCTTCATTTGGGATGTGCCATAGACCAAATTCGCGAACACCAGGTGAATCAATTAAATCACCACCATCTTTAAACTTTAAAAGTTTTGATGCGGTTGTAGTGTGTTGTCCCAACCCTGAACTGACGGAAACATCTCCCACCTGTTCTTCTGCATTAGGCAGTAATTGATTGACTAAGCTAGATTTACCGACGCCACTTTGGCCTACAAACACACTGACTTTATCACTTAATTCTGCTGCCAGTGTTTGTACACCTTGTGTGGTTTGACAGCTTGTATAAATGACTGGGTAACCAATATCAACATAAAGCTGCATGTTTTGTTTTAGTTCGTTAAGTTGTAATTCGTCGAGTAACTCAATTTTATTGATAATAATAATGGCCGGTATTGAAACCGCTTCACAAGCGACAAGGTATCGATCGATGATATGTGTTGAGAGCGCGGGCACTATCGAACTGACTACTAATATTTGGTCTATGTTCGCAGCAACGGGTTTTACGCCGTCGTAATAATCTGGACGCGTAAGGGTACTTTTGCGATCCTCAACAGCTTCAATAATTCCCCTATCTCGGTCGTCTTCAGTTAATGATGGGCGAAATAATACGTGGTCACCGCAAACCACAGACTCGACAGTTCTACGAATATGGCATTTGTGCACTTCACGCGTTTCCATGTTTTCTACATTAGCGTGTTTACCAAAACGACCAATAACGCGTCCATTAGTTTGCTCGCCTAAATTGGTATCACTAATGTCAGTTTCGTGCTTATTAAGTCGTTTTTGTCTGTTGTTTTGTACCTGTCGTCTTTGTTTTACCGACAGTTTCGGTTTCTTTGCCACGATTACCTTACTTTAACTTTATTGAAGGAGTGTAATTGCTTGGATAAGTCTGTATCTTCATGATACCTTTTTTTCGAAGCTTTTTATATGTGAACAGCGCTAGGAGAATTAATGGCATTGCATGATGAGAATCTAGTTTGGATAGATATGGAAATGACGGGACTTGATCCTGAAACATGTGTTGTGATGGAAATTGCAACAATAGTCACTGACAAAGACCTGAATATACTTGCACAGGGGCCTGTTATTGCCGTTCATCAACCAGACGAAGTACTAGATAATATGGATGAATGGTGTGTTAAAACACATGGTTCAACCGGCTTAACGCAACGATGTAAAGACAGTGAGTACAGCGTTGACGACGCGACCAATATCACTATCGAGTTTTTAAAAGCTTATGTACCCGCAGGAAAATCACCGTTGTGCGGCAATACTATCGGTCAAGATAGACGCTTCTTGGTAAAATATATGCCAAGGCTCGAAGCGTATTTTCATTACAGAAGTATTGACGTCAGCACTATCAAAGAGCTTACCAAACGATGGAAGCCCGAGGTTTTAAAAGACTTCACAAAAAAAGGCGTGCACTTAGCCTTGGACGATATCATCGAATCTATAGAAGAAATGAAGTTTTACAGAGATAAAGTGTTTAAGATTTAGGCAAAAGAGCACAAATTTTAAAAAAACTAAAAATTATGCTTGCACCCAACAAATATTTTCCTATAATGCGCGTCCACATTGCGGGAATAGCTCAGCTGGTAGAGCACGACCTTGCCAAGGTCGGGGTCGCGAGTTCGAATCTCGTTTCCCGCTCCAAATTCTTACCCATAGCCAAATTAAAGCGTTACTAGTGCTGCCGAGGCTGTGGGTTTATTCATTGTTTTTCTGCTTTTAAAAACACCTTTAGGCTAATTGATTCTAAGCCTAAGTCATGAAATTTCGACGTAAAGACCGCTTGCAGTTTGGCTTGTTAGATTTTTTTCTATAGACTATTTGGTTAAGTGGCTTGGTTAGTTTCAAGCTTAATACAAGCAGCGAAACATGAACTTGAAAAACAAAATAAAAAAGCCACATCACTAAAAGACGTCGCCAAAGCAATTGGCGTGTCTACTGCAACTATTTCCAATGCCTTTAACCGTCCAGATCAATTATCGGACAAACTGCGAAGTCGAATATTGGAAGAATGCAAACATCTCGGTTACGCTGGGCCAAGCCTCGCTGCCAGAAGTTTGCGTTCGGGAAAGTCAGATGTGATAGGAGTGGTATTAGCCGACTCTCTTGGTTACAGTTTTTCTGACCCAATGGCAATCAGCTTGCTAGAGGGTGTTTCTAGTGTATTGGAGAAACATAACAAACAGTTGTTACTGCTGTCTTCACTGTCTGATAACTCATCTCAAGTGGGCGCTGAGTCACTTCCAGACGGATTTATATTTTATGGCACACCCAGTCAAAATGCATTAGCGCGAATCCTGAATCTATCAAAACCTTGTGTATCAATTGATTTTTCTCATGAAGCGATGCCTAGCGTTAACATTGATAATCGAAAAGCCTCGAAGGAAATTGCTGAATATGCAATTACCGACAGTGACGATAGTGTTGCTATTATCGGCATGCGACTTGTAGAAGATGAAAACGTGCGTGCACTACAGGAGGGTGACAACTTAGGCAATAGCCAAGAAATTGCCCATCAAAGGCTGTTGGGGTATTTAGATGGCGCGGCGGCTAAAGGCGTTTCAATACCTTTTACTTCTCGCATTCATCTGCCGCGAAATACGATTGATTATGCACAACAAGCAGCAATAGCATTACTTGAAAGAAAAGATAGACCTAATGTTATCTTGTGTATGAGTGATGTGATTGCTATGACTGTTTGTCGAGTGGCCAATCAAATGGGTATTTTTGTACCAGAAGAATTAAAAGTGACGGGATTTGATGATATTGCCGAAGCAACTAGAAACTCCCCTCCATTAACCACTTGTTCCCAACAAGGCGTAGAAAAGGGCATCATTGCAACAACCATGCTCATTGAAAATGATACCGTCAGTAAAGTCGTTGAGACTAAGTTAAGAAAGCGAGATTCAGCTTAGGATTTTAACCAAAGGCATTGATAGGCTTGCAAGCTGATCGGTTTGCTGCATTCGTAGGTTGTGCTGGTGATTAGTTCTAAGGCTATTTTAGATTCAAGGCAACGCATAATAGCACTTGGTAGCACTAGGGTATGCTCGCTAAAGTTGACGATACACAAACATCGTTCTCCGAGATTTGATACCCTTAAATATGCGAAGCAGTGTTGATTGGGGGCGTTCAAAACTTGCGTATTGGCATCACCCAAAATAGGGTGGGTTTGTCTTAGCGAAATCAAGTGATTAAGTTTAGATTGCACGCTTAATTGAGTGGGTGACACTCTGCCTGCTAGTACGTCGTCACTTACTTCTATTCTGTGCACCCACCTGGCATCATCTTTTTGCTCAGTGTTTTGTTGGTAAGAATAGTCATTCAATAGTGCAAATTCATCACCCGCGTACAACAACGGAATCCCGCCAAAACTTAAAATAATTGAGTGCACTAACACAATTCGGCTAACAGCAGATTCAATGTCAGCTTGATTGTTTGTGGCAAGCGCAGACTCTAATCCACATAACGAAGCTAATGATCCACAGACTCTGCAATCGCCCGTTTCTGGGTTTTCGCCAAATGCTATACCATTTGCAAAACTCCCCTCAAATCGACCGGTGTAAAACTGATTAAGAAAATGTCGATGGTCGTCGCCATTTATACCCAATTCTGCGGCAACGCTGTCATCGAAAGTCCATCCAATATCATCATGACACCTAGCATAATTTACCCATGAGCAGTGGTCGTTTATTGTGTTGGTTTTTTGCAAAGACGCGGTAATCAATCTTGTTTTTCGAGTTGCCAGTGAGTTCCATATTAATGCCATAAGTAAGGGGTTGTATGAAAGTTGGCATTCTTTGCGGTCTATGTATTTGACTACTTCATCAGGGTGGACAATTGCTTCGCTCTTGAATACAACACTTGGAGCAGCAATTTGCAAACAAGCATTAAATGCTTGAATCAGCGTATGTGCTTTGTCTAGATTTTCGCAATCTGTGCCCATTTCTTTCCAAATGAACGCGAGAGCATCTAAGCGCAGCGCGTCGCCCCCAATGTTGGCTAAAAAGAGCATTTCAGCGGCTATCTTTGTAAATACAGCTGGGTTGCTATAATTTAAGTCCCACTGAAAATTATTAAACGTCGTCCATACCCATTTTTGAGAGTCTACGTTAAAGGTAAAGTTACCTCGCCGGACTTGAGGGAATATCTCTCGAAGGTGAGTTTCGTACGCATTGGGAATTGCTTTGTCATCAAACATGTAATAATACTGTTGAAATTCATGCTCACCTTGTTTGGCGAGCATCGCCCACTCATGCTCATCAGAAGTGTGGTTAAATACAAAGTCTAGAACTAAGTTTATCCCAGCGTCATTTAAATCCTTGGACAAGCCCTTTAAGTCGTCTATTGTTCCTAGTCTTGGCATGACGTTCCGATAATCAGTGACTGCATAGCCACCATCATTTTCTCCCTTAGGGCATTGAAAAAGTGGCATAAGATGCAGGTATGTGACGCCTAATCGTTTAAAGTAAGGAATACGAGCTCTAAGTCCTGCTATATCGCCGCCAAAAAGGTCAACATATATCGCCATCCCTAGCATTTTGTTACTCTTATACCAGTTGGGGTGTTTAGCTTTTTGTTTATCTTTAGCCTTTAAGTGTTCAGGACGTTCAGCAAACCCCCTCACTATCACCGCAAAAAGTTGCTGTAGATGATAGTAAAAATCATATTGCCAGCCATAGATATGATGAAAGTGAGTAAACAAACGAGGAAATTGTTTTGTTAATCTCGCGCTTATTTCTTCTCTTTGGCTTTTACTGAGGCGTAAAAACACCTCTTCGTTAAAGAGGCGCTCAAGTGTCTTTTTGCTTTCAATTACATAATTCACAGATAGGCCTTAAACTACTCCATCGAATGCACGAAACGTGCTGATAGCTTGGATTCAAACATTTGGGTTGATACATCCATCTTAAACGATTAAGCTCTGTAAAATCAATGTTAAAAATCTAAAACGAATTACGCGTAATAGAATAAATCTAACTAAGAGAGCATTAAATGACTTTATACAAGGGGGCAATTGAGGCCGGTGGGACAAAATTTAATTGCGCGATTATGTCTGAACAAAGGGAGATCATTGCTCAAACAAGGATTCCAACAACAAGCCCGGAAGAAACTATCGGCAAAGTGATCGCGTTCTACCATGAAAATGCTGACCGCAATTTAAAAGTTTCGTCTGTTGGCCTTGCCTGTTTTGGTCCGCTAGACTTAAATCTTAATTCTGATCAATATGGTTCGATTACTCAAACACCTAAACCAAATTGGTCTAATGTACCGATACGAAACATGCTGATGAATAGTTTGTCTGTTCCTGTTTTTATAGAGACGGATGTAAATGCAGCAGCACTGGCTGAATATAAATGGGGCAACGCTCAGACTGCTGAAGTCTGTGTATACGTAACTATAGGGACTGGTTTAGGCGGAGGACTAGTAATTGACGGGAGGCCGATACACGGTCTCGTGCATCCTGAAATGGGCCACATGCTCGTGAATATCCCTGACAATACTCATGGTTGTTGTCCATTTCATGACAATTGTGCTGAGGGTTTAGCATCGGGAACAGCAATGAGGCATATATGGAAACAAACCGCTGAGGACTTTGATGAAAATCATCCAGCATGGGAGCTTGAGAGCGAAGTGTTGGCAAAGTTTTGCCATAACTTGATGATGATACTCAGCCCAAATAAAATCATTCTAGGGGGAGGTGTGATGGGACAATCATTATTGATCGAAATGGTGAGAACTAAGCTTGAGAATAGTCTTGCTGGATATATTTCATTTCCTAAAGGGGTAAAGATTAGTGATGTGATTGTTGAAACTGGCCTAGGTGAGTTGTCTGGTCTATATGGCGCCTTTGCGTTAACTGCTCAGGAAGACTAGGACATTCTGGCATCGTTTAAACGTAGAAAATCAAAATAAATAATGCTACCCTTCAGGTCTGACCAGTTGGTATTGATAACAATGAGGCACACCTAATGACACATTCAAATTACTTATTAAAGTTACAGGAAAAGTTCCAAAAAATTCCCTTTGGTCAAACGCTTTTTAGTAAGTTGTTCGTGTCCAAAGCTCCTTATTTTAAAAGTATCAAACCCAAGATATTAGTGTTAGAAGAAAATTTTTGTCAGGTAGCCCTTCCAAAGCGCAAAGCTGTTCACAACCACATTGGCACAGTACATGCGATTGCTGTTTGTAATGCGCTTGAAATGGCGATGGGGGCAATGGCTGAAGCTTCAATCCCTACGCATTTAAGGTGGTTACCAAAGGGTATGAATGTCAATTATCTTGCTAAATCGACAACAGATCTAGTGGCAGAAGCAAGGGTTGAAGCTTCTCAATGGAAGGCGGGGGATTTATTTGTACCTGTTCGAGCAATGGATACCAATGGAACCGTAGTCGTAGATGGCGAGATTAGACTTTGGGTAACTGAAAAGCCGCAAAAGTAGTTATTTTCGGTCTCACGTTAATTTTGTGAAGCCCATTAGTATGAAATAAAATACATAGATATAAATAAAGTGCCACAAAAGCTTCACGCAAATATGGTTTGCTACCGATGTTTAAAATAATGATTGACAAGGCCTAACTAAAGGCTTATCAATGCGACTTAACAGTAAGTTTCATTGGTTTTTGTTTTATCTTGGTATCATTGGGTAGGAGCAAGGCTGTGGCAAAAATTACTCGAGATTCGTTAGTTAAAAAGATGTTTAGCGATGCTAAGCATTATCCGTATGGTTTTTCACGCTCAGGTGATTTCTCTATCGCCGAAAGCAAAGCACTTCAGCAGTATGGGTGTTTGATCGCTGCATTGGTAGATGGCGTTATCAAACCATCAAATGAAGAAGAGCAAGCATACATCGATTGTGCGTTGGGTGTTCAATCCCCCCAGAATGCAGCTCAAAAGGCTTGGCTGAAATATCAAAGTCGTATCAATCGACCCAAATATGGCAGCATCCACGGGACAAAAAAGACAAGTTCTGATGCCAGTAATGATGACGACAACTTAGTGTTAGATATTGACGATGATATAGATATTGATATCGATGATTAATTAGTATGTTCATCCTCCTGTAAACAATATGTTAATCACTTTTTGAGTGTTTTATCCTAACATTTGCTTATATTGGGATAAATATCTCACTTTTTTGTATTTCCTCTTTTAATCTCATGTAACCCTGCGATATAGTCTCGATAATTAAGTAAATAGACCACGAATACGAGGGGAATATCCTGTGAAAATGATGTCAGGCGCGGCTATGGTTGTAGAAGCGTTGAAAGATGTTGGGGTTACGCATTTGTTTGGGTATCCAGGCGGTGCAGTACTAGATATATATGATGCACTTTTTGCTCAAGAAACGATTAAACATGTTTTAGTCAGACATGAGCAAGCGGCAGCGCACATGGCGGATGGATACGCAAGAGCAACAGGTAAAACGGGTGCTGTTCTTGTCACGTCAGGTCCTGGAGCAACCAACACAATTACTGGCATTGCAACTGCATTCATGGACTCAATTCCTATGGTTATCCTCTCTGGTCAGGTTCCATCTATGCACATAGGGGAGGATGCTTTCCAAGAGTGCGATATGGTTGGGGTATCTAGACCGGTAGTTAAACATAGTTTTTTAGTTAAAAAGGCTGAAGATATTCCCATGGCGATCGCCAAGGCGTTTTACATTGCAAACTCTGGTAGACCGGGGCCGGTTGTTGTCGATCTTCCTAAGGATATTGTAAATGTTCAAGAACAGCATCCATATGTGTTCCCTGCTGATGTCACTATGCGCTCATATAACCCCACAGTTAAAGGTCATTCAAAGCAGATTAATAAAGCCGTGAAATCAATGCTTAAAGCTAAACGCCCAGTGATATATGTAGGCGGAGGAGCAATTGCAGCTGAAGCATCGCAATACGTGACACAATTGGCGGAAAAACTACACGCACCAGTGACAAGTACGCTCATGGGGCTTGGGGCATTTCCCAGTACTCACGAACAATTTGTGGGTATGCTGGGCATGCATGGAACGCTTGAAGCAAATAAGACGATGCATAACTCAGATTGTATTATTGCACTAGGGGCGCGTTTTGATGATCGTGTCACTAACAACGTTGACAAGTTTTGTCCTCATGCAGATATCATACATGTTGATATCGATCCCGCATCTATCTCTAAGATTGTGAATGCACATGTGCCAGTAGTTGGTTCAGTTGATAAAGTCACTCTTCAGATGCTAACAGCCCTTGCTGACAAAGAACTGGAAGATCAAGCAGAAAAACTAGAAGATTGGTGGAAGCAAATTAATTCTTGGCGAGCTAAAAAGTGCCTGGATTATCCACAAGAGACACAAGTGATTAAGCCACAACGAGTAATTGAAGCGCTGTATAAACACACTAATGGCGAAGCATATGTGAGTTCTGATGTGGGCCAGCATCAAATGTTTGCCGCGCTATACTATCCTTTTGCAAAGCCTCGCCGTTGGATCAATTCGGGCGGGCTTGGAACAATGGGGTTTGGTTTACCTGCTGCAATGGGAGTGCAATTTGCACACCCTGAGGCATGTTCCGTTGTTGTTACTGGGGACGGCAGTATCCAAATGAATATTCAAGAGTTGTCAACCTGTCTACAGTATGGCTTGCCTGTTAAAATAATCTCTTTAAACAATCGTGCGCTTGGCATGGTACGACAATGGCAAGATATGATTTATAAGGGGCGTCATTCTCACTCCTACATGGATTCAATGCCTGATTTCGTGGCGCTTGCCGAGGCTTACGGTCATATTGGGATAAAAGTAGATAAACTCGATGACCTTGACGCTGCCATGGAGCGCTGTTTTGCAGAAAAGAATCGCTTAGTATTTATGGATATTGCAGTTGATCAAAATGAACACGTATACCCAATGCAGATTAAATATGGAGCGATGGATGACATGCGCTTGAGCAAGACGGAGCGTACATAATGAGAAGAATTATTTCAGTATTAATGGAAAATGCGCCTGGCGCATTGTCTAGAATCGTAGGTGTGTTCTCACAGCGTGGATATAACGTAGATTCTCTATGCGTGGCGCCGACAGATGATGAGAGCTTATCTAGACTCACTATCATTACACAGGGCACAGATAAGGTGATTGAACAGATCACCAAGCAAGTGAACAAACTTATCGACGTTTTAAAAGTAGTAGAATTAACCGATGGCGCGCATGTTGAAAGAGAACTCATGCTAATAAAAGTTGCGACGCGCACTGAACTCGCACGCTCGGAAGTTAAACGCAATGTCGATATTTTTAGAGCGCGAATTTTAGACGTTACCGTAAACAACTACACAATTGAAATCACGGGTACAAGCGAGAAGCTCACTGCGTTCGCTGATGTAATGGCGCAATGCGCAGAGATTACTGAGGCTGCAAGAACCGGTGTAGTGGGACTTGCACGTGGTGATAAAGCACTTAGACCTTAATTTCTAAAGATGTTAAATGCCTAAAAAGTCAATCAACATCAGTTGTTTGACTTTTTTACATATTCATTATTAGTTGATCTAGTTTGATTTTTATCAGTAATAACTGATGGAAGCGGTACAAAATAGACTTATTGTGAGTTTATCGAACATATTTTTGCGAATAACGAATAATAAGTTCGAATAATAGCTTGCGATTCGATTTTTTGTGCTACACTTCGTTTGTTGTCGTTGAAAAATTGTTATTTGTTTTATTACTGTAAGTGCTATAAACCTCTTGTTCACGCCCGTGACGCTTAGTTAGACGTTTTCATTTGTAAGTAAAATCTCAGTAGTTAATCTCAACGGCATAGAGAAATGCGCGTTTATGCGCTGTTATATTTATATTGATTTGAGGTTTACATGTCTAAAGTTACAGGCACAGTTAAGTGGTTTAACGCTGATAAAGGTTACGGTTTTCTTACACAGGACAATGGCGGCAAAGACGTTTTTGTTCATTTTAGAGCTATCGTAGCTGAAGGCTATAAAACTTTACCAGAAGGGCAGAAAGTGTCTTTCGAGGTTGAAGAAGGCCAGAAAGGTTTGCAAGCAGCAAACGTTGAAGCTATCTAAAGTTTCTTTGAAAGGCGATGATTTATCATCGCCTTTTAGTTTTTCACTAATACAAAATTCTTGCATCGTTCAAAACACTCACTAAACCCCCAGCTCTTCACAGCCTAATTGCTTTATCCAATCTTGTTGTATCAAAATTTGATCAACTAAGCACTATACCTGTATGCTCTTGTGAGCAAAAACAAGATTGATGATTATAATAATAAATTAGGAATAAAATGCGCTTGAACATAATTCGCTTTGTAGCCATTTTGCATGCAGTTTTCATTTCTTTTAGTGCTCATACAAGTTCAAACAATGAGGTCGATGAATTTATTTCTAAGGCTGCGGCGCCTCCGTATGACTGTCCAAAATCAGCTTTCATTCCTCAAATTGAAGCCTATTTATCAACTGACGATATCAATTCAGAGCAACGCCTAAGGCTTCAAACTCTATGGACGCACGATAAAATTTGCCATGGTGATCATACGCCAGCAGTTAATTTGTTAGATGATATTTTGTTAAGGGCTAATGTTGACAAGCAAGCATATTATTATGCGATGGCAGTATATCAGCGAGGTTTTATACACGATGTTCAAGAAAATCCAGCGCGCTGCGATTATTACCAACAAGCCAAAGAGCTTGCTAAGGGCTTGCACCCTGACATATTTTTGAGCGCAACACTTGGACATACAACCGTGTGTGGTGGGTTGAGTGACGCAGAAAAGCTTGGTTTGTTATATCCTCTTGTTGAGCAACTTACAAGAGATGGCGACCCTAAAGCGCTCGCTCATTTGCACAGCAATATTGGGTTGTTATATGGACAACTTGGTCAGCACAGTCTAGCAGCTGAGCAGTATTTAAAAGGTCATAATATTGCAAGTGAATATTATGAAGGGAGCAATAAACTGTCAATTCTTGTAAGTGCAATCTCTTCATTAATGGCAAGCGGTTCATTTGATGAAGCAGAAGCAGCACTCAATCAATATCGGATTATCAATGACGAGGTGTCTACTCCTCTTACTAACTTTCAAGAAGTGTTTTTAGAAGCTGGGTATTTCTACCGAACCAATAACGTTGATGAACTAACAGTCAGCGTTGAACATTGGAATAACAACGTCAAACAGACTATCAATCAACCTTTGTACAGCGACCTTTTTAAATGGTACGAAACCGTCAGTTGTATCAGAACTAAAGACCTGGATTGTCTTCGAGAATATCTAAAGTATGAAGAGGAATCCACGTCAAATTTTCGAACATTTACTCGAAGTAACAAAGACTATTTAAAGTTTAAAGTCGATTTATATTTTGCGTTGAACGAGTTTTCTCTTGCAGAGGAGGCGTTTAATGCCCTCTATAACAGCTTGACCAGAGGACTATGGCAAAGTCAAAAAGCAGGAAAGGTGCTGGGTATGGCAAATTTGCATAGTAAGATTGTCGAACTGGAGGCGGAAGTTGAAGAAGCAAAAACACAACGCAAAATAAGCCTATTTGTTTTTGTCTTTATTGCTTTATCGATCATTGTTGTTTTTGCACGAGTGATCCATAAACGCAATGTTGCGCGCCTCGAAATCGACCCAACAACAGAGATGTTTAACGCGCGCGGAGCGTTAAAGCGAATTGCTGATCTGGATACACCTTCAAAGGGCAAGGCAAATGCGCTGGCTATTTTTGATGTAGGGAACTTTAAAGAGTTAAATCGCCAAGTAGGCGCCGCTCAAAGTGACGTTATTTTAAAGGACATAGCAAAAATATTTCAAAGTAAAACGCGCAAATCTGACATTTTAGGCCGATTTGCACCTGAGCAATTTATTATTTGTTTAAAAGATGTCGAAGAAGAAATCGCAAAGTCATTCTTTGATCGCATCCACAAAGCTGTGGAAAGTACTTCTTTGGGGATAAGACAGGGAGAAGATATTAATATTCGTTCTAGTATGAGTATTTTTATTTCTCAAGAAAAGTTTGATGACTTAGATAGCGTTTTAGATGAAATGCTTATGTCGCTGAGTTCAAAGCGCTGATGATTATCAAAGAAAGCCTAATCAATGATTTTATGAAAGACGGCTACGTGAAAATCCCCAAGTGCTTTGCCTCAAATGAAATAAAGGAACTCAGTAAAATCGTAACTAGATTTCATGGCGCATGGATTCACGCTAATCGCGAGTTTTATCAAACTAGAGCAATTAACTCGGCGTATCTGACTTCTGAGCAACACCTATGTGAACGTGATCGGTTTGCGTTATTCACGTTTGTGAGCCAAATTCATTTGGTGAATCTGGTCAATAATTTGTTAAAGGATAAAGCTGTATTTATGGGCACTCAAGTATTTTTTGATCCCGTAAACAGTCAACAAAACAACTATTGGCATCGAGATTCGCAATATCATCTTAGCGAAGCAGAACAGTTTGTAGCGTTATCAGGGCCTGAAGTTCTTCACTTTAGAATTGCATTAAAGGATGAGCGTGGTATCGAATTCATTCCGGGTAGTCACAACACTTGGGACACGGAGGAAGAGTTAGCTGTGCGTTTGGAAAAAGATGGTCATCGCTCTCATGAACCGTTATCTAGTGGCACAGAGGTTCCATTAGCTGCTGGGGACTTACTTGTATTTTCGGCTAATATAATTCATCGTGGCTTATACGGAATGGATCGTCTAGCACTTGATATTTTGTATTGTGAAAAATCACCTGAGTTACTTGGCTTTCTGCAACAAGACTGCATGCCTAATAATGATCAATTAGATAGGCTAGAAAACAGATCTATTTTTCACTCATAGTGAGCATAAAAAAGACCGCTATCAACAAACGGTATGAAGAAAGCGGTCACACATGAAAGTTGTTTACCAACTCAAAACTGCAATTTAAGAGTAGTGCCCAAATGTTCAAATAGTGTGGACGTCATGTATTATTGCGTATTCAAACTTATACTTACGTATCAATTACTCATAATTGAGAACAAAATATTGAAATAAAAAAGGCGCTCGTTGCTGAGCGCCTTTGAGTTCTTCTTTACACTCTTTTGTTAAACACGTTCAAAGATAGTCGCAATACCTTGGCCGAGACCAATACACATCGTTGCTAAACCAATCTCTTTGTCATTCGCTTCCATCAAGTTAATTAACGTTGTTGAAATACGCGCACCAGAGCAACCTAACGGATGCCCTAAGGCAATCGCACCGCCGTTGAGGTTAACTTTCTCATCATAAGAATCTAACCAACCCAAACGTTTAATACACGATAAGGCCTGAGCGGCGAAGGCTTCGTTAAATTCAGCTAGTTGAATATCGTCCATCGTTAAGCCTGCGCGCTTCAGAGCTTTCTGTGTCGCAGGTACAGGGCCAAAGCCCATGATCGCTGCATCACAACCCGCTACCGCCATTGCTCGGATCTTCGCACGCGGTGTTAAGCCTAATGCTTTGGCTTTGTCTGCTGACATAATCAACATTGCCGAAGCACCATCAGAGATAGCCGAAGACGTGCCCGCGGTGACTGAACCTGACACAGGGTCAAACACAGGGCGCAGACCCGCTAGTGTTTCTACGGTTGTTTCTGGACGAATAACTTCGTCGTGCTCAACTAGTGTTAATACTCCGTTTGCGTCATGGCCTTCAATGGGGACAATTTCGTTCCAACGCCCTTCAACTGCTGCTTTGTGCGCTAATTGATGAGAGCGCGCACCAAAGGCATCTTGCATTTCACGTGTTATGCCATTTTGACGCCCCAAAAGCTCTGCAGTCATGCCCATGCTACCCGATGCTTTGGCACTGTATTTCGCAATTGCAGGGTGAAAATCAATGTTGTAATTCATTGGTACGTGACCCATATGTTCAACACCACCGATCATATACACATCACCGCGTCCGCTCATAATACCCGAGGTCGCATCGTGTAATGCTTGCATTGATGAACCGCACAAACGGTTAACTGTTACTGCGGCAGTACTACGAGGAATGTCAGTCATTAGCTGAGCATTACGCGCTACGTTAAAGCCTTGCTCTTTGGTTTGCTGAACACAACCCCAAATTATGTCTTCGATTTCTGCTGGGTCAAGATTTGGGTTTCTGACTAACAACTGGCTCATCAAATGTGCAGACAAATCTTCGGCACGTACATTTCTGAAAACACCACCTTTTGAGCGCCCCATTGGGGTGCGAATGCAATCGACTACTACTACATCTTTCATATTATTCTCCTTGGTGCTTAAGCAGATTGTGCAAAGTAAGATTTACCGGCAGCGGCCATTTCGCGCACGCCATCAGTGATTTGGTAAATCGGACCTAAATGAGCATATTTGTCAGCCAAGGCAACAAAGTTAGCTAACCCCATTGTTTCGATATAACGGAAAATACCGCCTCTAAACGGAGGGAAACCTAAGCCGTATAGCAATGCCATATCTGCTTCTGCAGCGCTTGCTACGATGCCTTCTTCTAAACAACGAATGGCTTCATTCGCCATAGGAATCATAGTGCGTGCTATAATTTCTTCTTTATCAAAGTCTTTTGTGGCTGCTACATGCGGTTTGAACAACTCATATGCTTCTGGTGAAGCTGATTTTGTTGGACGACCGCGCTTGTCTTTAGCAAAGTCATAAAAACCTTTTCCGTTCTTTTGACCAAAGCGTTCAGCTTTGTAAAGTAAGGTAACAGGATCATTGTCGATCTTTTGCATGCGTTCAGGGATTCCATCAGACATCACACCTGATGCGTGATCAGCAGTATCCATGCCGACGACATCAAGCAAATATGCTGGGCCCATTGGCCAACCAAATACTTTCTCCATCACTTTATCAACTGCGGTAAAGTCAGCGCCGTCGATGACTAGTTTGCTGAATCCCGCAAAATATGGGAAGAGGACTCGGTTAACTAAAAAGCCTGGGCAGTCATTAACCACAATCGGTGTTTTACCCATCTTTAATGTAGAAGCAACGACAGCTGAGATAGTTTCATCGCTCGTTTTTTCGCCTCGAATAATCTCTACTAATGGCATTTTGTGCACTGGATTGAAGAAGTGCATGCCACAGAAACGCTCTGGTTTATCTAGGCTTTCAGCAAGTTGGTTAATAGAAATTGTTGATGTGTTTGAGCAGATAATCGCGTCGCTAGCCACCGTATCTTCGGTTTCTTTAAGCACACTTGCTTTGATCTTTGGGTTTTCGACTACAGCTTCTATAACGAGGTCTGAGTTAGCAATTGCCTTTTGATCAAGCGTTGGCGTGATGCTGGTCAGCGTTGCTGCCATCTTTTTAGCATCCACTTTTCCACGCGCCATTCCTTTACCAAGAATGGTTGAAGCTTCTTTCAAACCAAGATCTAAAGCCGCTTGGTTGATGTCTTTCATGATCGTCGGAATGCCTTTTACTGCACCTTGATATGCGATGCCGCCGCCCATGATACCCGCACCTAACACAGCATGCTGTTTAACATCTTTGCTTGCGCCTTTCGCTTGTTTCTTACCTTTTCCTTTAACCAACTGGTCAGCTAGGAAAATACCGACCATTGCTTTACACGCGTCAGTTTTAGCAAGTGCTACAAAGCCCTTGTTTTCTAGATCTAGCGCGCCGTCACGATCAAGCGTCGAGGCCTTTTGAACCGTCTCCACCATTTTATGAGGTGCTGGATAATGCTTACCTGCTTGGGCTGCGACCATAGCGGCAGCAGTCGAAAAGCTCATCATGCTTTCGTTGGCATTAAGTTGAAGCGGTGCTTTTTTCTCAGCACGTCTATTTTGCCAATCAAGCTTGCCTGCAATGGCATCTTTTAGCATGCTGCGAGCTGCTTCATGCAAATGTTCAGGTGCAACAACAGCATCAATGGCGCCTTCTTTAAGCGCTTTTTCTGCATTGCGATCACGACCTGTCGTCATCCATTCCAAAGCATTGTCCGAACCAATCACACGCGGCAAGCGAACGGTACCACCAAAACCAGGCATTAAGCCTAGTTTGACTTCAGGCAAGCCAAGTTTTGCTGTGGTATCTGCTACTCTCAAGTCTGCTGCAAGCGTCATTTCGCATCCGCCGCCTAGCGCAAAGCCATTGACAGCGGTAATGGTTGGCACTGGTAAGTCTTCAAAACGGTCAAATACTTTTGAAGTCTTTGCGACCCAAGCCAATATTTCTTCTTCTGGCATTTCAAATAGCGGCGTAAATTCAGTGATGTCAGCACCTACAATAAAGGTAGATTTGGCTGAACGAACTAATACGCCTTTTACTTCAGAATTAGCCGCAATCGCTGCGGTTGCTTGATCTAGCTCTTGAACGGTTTCGCGATCAAATTTATTTACTGAACCTTGTGCATCAAACACGAGCTCAGCAATGCCGTCTTCGGTTAGTGCAACCGTCAGACACTTGCCTTCATAAATCATATGTTCTCCTATGACTGAAACAAAATGCGTATTAAATGGGTCAAATAACACGTCTACATCGTTAAGAAATACCTATCCAAACCGATAGAGTATTTGTACTTTTGTTGAACAATTCATCCAATAGTATGGTAGAAATGTTACATGGATGCGAATAATACGTTTTCAAGTTAACAAAGTGTCATTTATTTTGTTTATACATACATTTAACGTCGTTGAAAATATAGGCAAATGCTGCGAAAAGCATTAAAAAAAGAAAAAGGAGCCACAATTTTCCAGATGCAAAAGTTAACTCAATTAATTAACAAGCGGCTTGCATTTTTGCAACAAATCTTCTCCTATCTGCTTGTTTTAACACTCATGCCACTTTCCCTTAGTGCATCTACTTACATAGAAACTGAAGCCAATCAGGAAATGCGGGACGCATTTTTGCGTATTGAAAAAAAAGTTTGGAAGACAACAGACCGTGATTTCGCAAAAATGCTGGAGGAGTTAGATGACTACCCGCTGGTTCCCTACTTAATTGAGCGCAAACTACTGCATAACCTCAAAGCGAAAAAAGCGCCCCAAATAAGGGCGTTTCTTGAACAGTATGAAGGGACTGTACTCGAAAACCGAGTAAGGCGCCCTTGGCTTCGTCACTTGTCGAAATATAATCGCAAATCTTTATTCTTAGAGTTTTACCGACCTATTGGTGATGTGAAAATCACCTGCCGATTTTTACGCTATCAGTATGAGGACTTAAAGTCGGGGCAAGCAAGTCTGAGTGAAGAAGAACTTCATCAACGTACTGAAAAAATTTGGAACGTGGGCAAGTCAAGGCCCAAAGAGTGCGACGCTACCTTTAAACATTGGTTAAAGTCTGACGCGTTGACAGAGGATATTGTACTTCAGCGGATCGAAAAAGCTGCTAAAGGCGGGCAACACACCCTTATCCCATATTTAAAAACGCTGCTTCCAAGCGAAAAACAATATTTGGCGGACTTATGGCACTCAATTAGGCGTGCACCATCGAATGTAAAGTATCTGAATCGCTTTAAAGGACGTTATCAAGCAATTGAAGCTGAAATTGCAAGTTATGCTTTTGGTCGATTAATTTGGCGTGACACAAAGCTTGCATTAAAACTCTGGCCTAAAGCAGAGAAAAAGTTCGTTTTTAGTCAACAGCAATTGGGGCATATTACCGGTAAATTCGCTATCAGCCTTGCGATAGATGATCATAGCAGTGCAGAGCAATGGGCAATAAAATCTGAGGCCCTCAATAAAGACCCAGAGGTATTGCGTTGGCATATGGCAGATTTGCTCCGTGATCGAGATTGGGCCAGCCTAATTAACTTAATTGAAAAATCCGCACCTGATTTAACCGCAGATAATCAATATCAATACTGGCTTGCCAGAGCGTATGAACAAACCGGAAATAAAAATAAAGCAAACGAACTCTATGCTCAGCTTGCAAATGAAAGACATTATTATGGCTTTTTAGCGAGTGCAAGGCTTGACCAACCTATAAGTTTACAAAACGACCCAATAAGAGCAGAGCCGAATGAATTAGCAATTATTTTACAAATGCAGAGCTCTAGACGAGCATATGAACTTCGAGCCCTAAACCGATTTCACGAAGCACGCTTAGAATGGCGTCATCTTCAATCAGAGCTTGATGAAAAACAAAAGTTACTTGCTTCTGTTATAGCAAGCGATTGGGGGTGGCATGATCAGGCAATCTTTGGGTTTACTAGAACGGGCTACCTAAATGATGTCGATCGTCGTTTTCCGATTGCTTATGAAGAACTGATGGTCAAAGAAGCCAAACGAAACCGAGTCGATCCGGAATGGGCGTTTGCAATTGCAAGACGCGAAAGCTCATTCATGTCAGATGCTGTTTCGTCTGCAAATGCTCGGGGGTTAATGCAAGTTTTACCAAGCACAGCAAAGTACCTCGAGAAGAAGCGAGTGAGTCAGCGACAATTACTCAATCCAAAAATTAATGCAAAGCTCGGTAATAAATATCTACGCTACTTGATGGATAAACTCGATGATAATGCTATTTTGGCAACTGCTTCATATAACGCAGGTTGGAGTCGCGTTAAAAATTGGCTGCCTGAAGATAAAGCAATCGAAGCAGATTTATGGATAGAAACCATACCCTTTAAAGAAACTAGAAACTATGTCAAGGCGGTCATGGCGTATAAGCAAATTTATCAAAAAAAATTCAATCAGCGTCAAACGGACAAACAAAAGGAACAAGGCTCTGTTTTCAATGAAGTGATTGACACTCAAATACCTGTTTCAATCTAAGCAGTAATCCTAACGCTCACTTCCCATGACTTACTCATTGGCTTGTGATAGCTTACTGCTATATTGAGTGGCGCTTCGTCAAAATAAGAACTAAATAGAATCGCCGAATAACTCAGATGCTTTAATCACTAACACTTTTTCTTATGTATTTGCTTATTTAAATTTTCTAAATAGGCAAACTGATGGTGTTAGGTACAAAGAAATAGGATTGCTTAATGACAGACCATGCTTCAAATTTCGCTCAACACATTCAAACACTACAAGCTCGCACCCAAGAGGCCCTTCTACGAGAAGCAATCGACGGTTTGGTAATTCACTCTGGACAAGCTAAACGTTTGTTCCTAGATGATAATGATTATCCATTTAAAGTTAACCCACACTTTAAAGCATGGTTACCGGTAATAGATAATCCAAACTCTTGGCTTGTGGTTGACGGAGTCAATACGCCTAAACTTATCTTTTACCGGCCGGAAGATTTTTGGCATAAAGTGCCACCTGAACAAACGGGGTTTTGGGTCGAACACTTTGATATCGTTTATTTAAAACAGGCTAACGCTGTTGAGAAGCATTTACCGTACGACAAGGCAAAATTTGCTTATATTGGCGAATACCTAGAGGTTGCGAGTGCGTTAGGCTTTGAATTAGTCAACCCAGATAGGGTGCTCAATTATCTTCATTGGGAGCGTGCCTATAAGACAGACTATGAATTAGACTGTATGCGCGGAGCCAATAAAATTGCGGCTAAAGCACATCGCGCAGCAGCAAATGCATTTATGCAAGGCAAAAGTGAATTTGAAATTAATGCTGCTTATTTGCTTGAAGCGAAGCAAGGTGATAATGATGTCCCGTATACCAACATCATTGCCTTGAATGAACACACATCGATTCTTCATTACATGATTACCGATACTACAACACCAGACGAGCATCGAAGTTTTTTAATTGATGCTGGTGCGGGTTACCACGGATATGCTGCAGACATTACACGCACTTATTGTGCTATAAAACACGATTTTCAAGCCCTTATAAAAGCAGTTGACACTTTGACCTTAGATTTATCGATGCAACTAAAGCCAGGTGTTGTCTATACCGATATTCATCGACAAGCGTATGAGGGTGTTGCTAAGATTTTAACGGACTTCGAGATCGTGAATTTAATGCCGCAAGATTGCGTTGAAAAGGGTATTGTTAGTACCTTTTTCCCTCATGGAATTGGCCACTTTTTGGGCCTCCAAGTACATGATGTCGGGGGGCATTTTGCAAACGATAGAGGCACCCCCAACCCAGCGCCATCTGAGCACCCATTTTTGCGTTGCACACGCACGGTAGAGGCTAGGCAGGTATTTACGATCGAGCCAGGCTGCTATTTCATTGATAGTTTGTTAGCCAAATTAAAGACAAGCGAAAATTCAAAATACATAAACTGGAATATGGTTGAACATTTTAGACCGTTTGGTGGCGTGCGTATTGAAGACAATGTCATTGTGCATCGTGAGCGGAATGAGAATATGTCGCGGGATGCCGGAATCTAACAAGGGCCGTGAGTGAGTCCTTAGGCAGCAGAGTTGGCTCTCAAGCAACCAACTCTGTTTCGTTATCCTATAACCTGATGACAATGGTTTATATCTAGGTTTTTACACTAGGCGCATATCATTTAAGTAGTGAGACCACGATTGACTGCATCAATTGCTGACTTTGATTAATACACGCTTCATAACCATTGCAGTTGACGAACATTGAAATAGTGGTTTCCTCGTTCACAAGATAGTAGTTTTCAGTTTTGTAGCCGGGTTCATCACCTCCGTGATGATAGGCAGTTCTTCCATTTCCCATCTCTTTAAATAAACCCAAACCATATGAATCATTTGCGTTAATTTCGACCATTGAGTCTTCTCCTATCAATATTTCTCTAACGTCATCACCAATGACTGAGTCGTCAGTTAATATCGCATTTAATAGTAGATTCATATCTTGCACTGAAGAGACAAGTGGGGCGTCAGCGACACCTACGTTTTCATAGATTACCTTTGAGTCTTCTAAGTCCTCATCAAAAATAACATAACCTGAAATAGTCGAACCAAGCTCTTTTTCAAGGCCATTGTAATAAGTGTGATTCAAGCCCAAGGGTATAAAAATCCTATTCCGCATAGCCACGGAGTGATGCTCTCCAAGAACTGAATCCATAATTAGACCTGCCAATAGATAGTGGGTATTTGAATAATGAAAACCTTCACCAGGTTCGAAATAAGCTGGCTTATTTAATGCGAAGTCGAGTGCAAAACTATCCGTTTTTAGTGATTCAGGGTCACTGATCAATGCCTCATACCATTGTGCAGAACTTGCAGGATCAAGATAATCGTATACGCCAGCGGTATGGTTTAGTAGTTGACGAAGCGTAATAGTTTCGCTGTTTTCTATTTGAGCTATTATTTCCTCTGGCAACCATGTGTCAATTGTATCGTCTATGTTTAGCAAACCATCTCTATGTAACATTGCAGCAAGCAAAGCTGTCGCTTTTTTACCCGAACTTCCTGTGGGCATAACATCGTCAATTTGCATAGGTGTTAATGTCGTTAAATTTGATACACCTGCACTACCAACAAAACTGATTTCAGGTGATTCAATCGCTAAGATAACGCCAGGTAGATCTCCATCAACTGCCTCATCGATAACTTGCTGGTAATCGACGATTTGTTGAGGAGGTGGGGTAGGTACTACCAAGTCTTTATCATCGTTGTCGTTGCAGGCGCTAAGGCCAATTATCATGGCTGAAACCAGTAATAAAGGCTTAAATGGTTTGTTAATAAACATAAATGTTTCCTTAAATTTTGAATGGGAGAATTAATCGCTCAAGTCATAAGTTAAGGACTAAGTGGTGAACTAGGAGTGAATTTTTAACTTCAAATTTGTAATGCTTTTAATGTAAATACTGCGTGGGTCTCACCTCACATTTACCTTCATTAGTAAAACCTAACAATTACAAAAATCCCGATACTCACTTTCTGCTTTGATAACAATCTCTTTGACATGTTTACGCAACCAAATTAAACCCTGATCTTTATCTTGACGGGTATGCCAAAACAAACTCGCCGAACCTGCGGGAATCTCAAATGGGTAGGGCACGCTGATAAGTTCTCCTTTATGGATGTGGCAAGCAACGGGGCCTAGAGGAGCAATAGCAATCAAATCACTGTTCACAAGTAAATCGGGCATCATGCTAAACTGATTGACGGTCATCGCTATGCGTCTTGATAGACCTTGAGAGGCAAGATATTCATCGGTAACGCCTACAGTATCGCCCGATAGTGAAACCAAAAGGTGTTGCGCTTGTGCGAATTTTTCAATCGTTAATTTACCTTTTGATAAGGGATGACCGGGCCGCATTACACACACATACTCTGGGTGAAATAGATGCTCTGCTCGAATGGTACCTGGCACTGTATTTGATGCGCCTATAACAAGATCGACAGTCGCATCATCAAGCACTTCACTGGTATTAATGATGGTGTAGGGCACCATATGGATGTTGATATCAGGCGCTTCTTCTTCAATCAGTTTGCGAAGAGGCAGCATCATCATTTGTACCACGATATCGGCAGCCGAAATTCTAAACGTTCGATTAGCCGTTGCAGGTTCAAAGTCTTTTGGTGCAATGACACCACTTAGCTCATTGATAGGTGCTTTAATTTGCTGCCACATGTTGTCGGCTTTTAAGGTCGGTTTAATATTTCGGCCATGCTTAACAAACAACTCATCTTTCCAAGCAACGCGCATTCTGCTGACTGCATTTGATACCGCAGGTTGTGTCATTGCTAATCGATCCGCAGCTCTGCTGATACTGCCTTCCGTCATAATTGCATCAAAAATGATAAGTAGGTTTAACTCTTGTGGTCTCATTTTCTTCTCGCTTTTTTATCTTTCTGATTTGCTTGGTTTTTGAGGGATCTATTTCAGCATGAATATGGCTGAAAATGTTAATTTTGTAAGTGCAAGGTCAAGCTAAAAAACATCTAAGTTACAAAACCTCGATACTTATTAATACATCATGAAATCAAATGTATCATATACATATATATAATTATATTTATTCTTTTGAAGTCACTATTATCCTCTCATCAAATATTGATTGAGGAATCAACATGACACTTTCAAACATCAAAATGAGTTTTAAATATATCGCTGCAGCACTTGCGCTATCTGCACTAGCAGCGTGCTCAGATGATAATAGTGAAGCAGCACCTACCGCAGGACAAAATGCGCCAAGCGTTGAGGTAGCACAAGTCATTAGCACTCAAGTTGCAGGCTGGCATGAGTTTACAGGTACGACGGTTGCACCTGAGCGTATACAGTTACGTCCTCGTGTTTCAGGTTATCTTCAAGAGGTGCATTTTGCAGAAGGTTCTGTTGTGCAAGCAGGTGATTTATTGTTTTCGATAGATGCGGCTCCGTTTTTAGCTGAGGTAAATCGATTGCAAGCAGAGTTAGAGATTGCTCAAAGCCAAGAAGCACTTGCCAAAAAAGAGCTTGCTAGAGCAAACAGTCTAATAAAACAAAAAGCGATTTCAAGTGAGCAACTTGATGCTCGTGCGGCTAACTTGCAACAAGCGTCTGCTCGCATCAATGCTGTAACGGCAGCGCTTCTGCAAGCAGAGTTACAGCTTGACTACACGCAGATCACTGCACCGATTACGGGTACTGTATCAAATGCTTTCATCACCAAAGGCAACTTTGTTAACGCGGGTGATTCGGTATTAACGACACTCGTTTCAAATGACAAACTGCATGCCTATTTTGATGCAAACCAAGAGACATACTTAGAATATGCGGGTGCGAAAAATCGTGCTGGCAGCTTACCTGTTTTACTTAGCCTGTCTAATTCAAGTGCGTTTACAGTTGAAGGTGAAATTGATTTTATTGACAACCAAATTGACGTGAGCACAGGGACAATTAGAGCACGAGCCCTAATTGAGAATACTGACAATACGCTGGTACCTGGATTATTTACAAGACTGCGAGTGTTTGAAAGCACTGAGACACAGCGAGTTTTAATTGACGACAAAGCTATCGCGACAGACCTAAGCAACAAATATGTACTTGTGCTCAATGCCGATAACCAAGTTGAATATCGTGCAGTGACATTGGGTGCGAAAGTAAATGGCTTACGTGTCATAGAACAAGGCCTAGAAGGTGATGAGCAAATCGTCATCAATGGTCTTCAAAGAGTAAGACCGGGTGCCTTTGTTAATCCGCAATTAGTTGCGATGACAAGTGATTTAAACATGCAAGAGCTCAACGCTTCTCAGCAACAAATTAAAGCCTTAAGGACTAAGCTGCGAATTGCAAAAGAACTTAAGCAAAACTCTGAACAGCAAGCCACTGTCGCACTGACCTCTGCGACTGTTGGAGCCTAATATGAACTTTTCACAGTTTTTCATCCATCGTCCAATATTTGCAGCGGTCTTGTCGATCATTGTGTTTATTGCAGGTGCATTGGCGGTGTTTAAACTGCCAATTACAGAATATCCAGAAGTCGTGCCTCCGACCATTGTAGTGAGTGCTGCTTATCCAGGTGCAAACCCAAAGACAATCGCTGAGACGATAGCGACACCTTTGGAGCAAGAGCTTCAAGGCACTGAAAACATGCTTTACATGTCTTCGCAAGCTACCGCTGATGGCCGCTTAACACTGACTGCGACCTTTGCCATTGGTACTGATGTCGATTTGGCTCAAGCTCACGTTAAATCTCGTGTAGACAGAGCACTACCTAGAATTCCTCAAGAGGCCCAAAGACTCGGTGTAACAACCAAAAAATCTTCACCCGATCTCACAATGGTGGTGCATTTGTTATCGCCTGATAACCGCTACGACAATCTTTATCTATCAAACTTTGCGCATATTAACGTAAAGAACGAACTAGCAGGGATTGAAGGTGTGGGTGATGTGCAGTTGTTTGGTGCAGGCGAATACAGCATGCGTATTTGGTTAGATCCAAACAAAATCGCTAATTTAGATATGACCGCTATGGATGTTGCCAATGCCATTCAAGAGCAAAATCAACAAGCAGCTGCAGGTAGTTTAGGCGCTCAGCCTAATGGTGAAAATGACTTTCAATTACTTATCAATGTACAAGGGCGTTTAGAGTCAAAAGAAGAGTTTGAAAACATCATCATTAAAGTAGGCGAGACAGGGCAGATTGTGCGATTAGGTGATGTCGCCCGTGTTGAGCTAGGTGCTGATTTTTATGCCTTACGTTCTTTGCTAGACAACAAACCTGCTGTTGCTTTGCCGATATTCCAAGCATCGGGTTCTAACGCGATTCAAATCTCTGATGATGTTCGCGCGAAAATGGAAGAGTTAAAAGAGATATTCCCTCAAGGTGTGGATTATCAAATTGTTTATGACCCTACAGTATTTGTACGAGGCTCAATAGAAGCGGTTGTTAAAACCTTGTTCGAAGCCGTTCTGTTGGTTGTGCTAGTGGTGATCTTGTTCCTACAAACTTGGCGTGCATCGATTATTCCGCTAGTTGCAGTGCCTGTTTCATTGGTGGGGACGTTTGCGGTAATGCACTTGCTTGGTTTTTCACTAAATGCCTTATCACTGTTTGGTTTGGTATTAGCTATCGGTATTGTGGTCGATGATGCGATTGTCGTGGTTGAAAACGTAGAGCGTAATATCGAAAATGGACTTTCACCGGTTAAAGCAACTGAAAAAGCGATGAAAGAAGTTACTGGCCCTATCTTTGCAACCACCTTGGTGTTGGCTGCAGTATTTATTCCGACTGCATTTATGTCAGGTCTTACTGGGCAGTTTTATAAGCAGTTTGCGCTTACTATCACTATATCAACTGTCATATCTATGTTTAACTCATTGACGCTTAGTCCTGCCTTGTCGGCTTTATTACTGAAAAGCAAAGATGCGCCTAAAGATGCCTTGAGTCGTGGTATCGATAAATTACTAGGAAAAGCCGTATTCAACCCATTTAACCGTATGTTTGCATGGGCTGAAAGTAAGTACAGTCTGACTGTAAAACGGATTTTAAGATCAGGTGCAATTGTTGGCTTGGGCTACGTGATATTGATTGGTGCGACGGGAATTCAATTTAACCAAACACCCACCGGATATGTGCCAAGCCAAGATAAACAATATTTGGTGTCGTTTGCGCAATTACCTGATGCCGCATCTTTAGACAGAAGTGAAGACGTCATTCATCAAATGTCAGAGATAGCTCTTCAGCATCCGGGTGTTGAGTCGACAGTTGCTTTTCCTGGCTTGAGTATCAACGGGTTTACCAATAGCACCAATGCAGGCATTGTATTTGTCACACTAAAAGACTTTGACGAACGTCAAAGCGACAACTTAAGTGCTAATGCAATCGCAGCCGAATTAGGGGCTCAATTTGGCAGTATTCAAGAAGCGTTTATCGCGATCTTTCCGCCACCGCCTGTACAAGGTTTAGGCACCATTGGCGGGTTTAAATTACAACTATTGGACAAGGCTAACCTTGGCTATGACGAGCTCTTCAACGTGACTCAACAAGTCTTGTTCAAAGCTTGGCAAACACCAGAATTAGCAGGTGTATTTAGCAGCTATCAAGTGAGCGTTCCGCAGATTCAAGTGGATATTGATCGCGACAAAGCAAAGGTTCAAGGCGTTGCAATCAATGATATTTTTAGGACGATGCAGATTTACTTGGGATCGCTTTATGTTAACGATTTCAATCAGTTTGGCCGAACTTATCAAGTTAATCTTCAGGCGGAGCAATCGTTTAGGCAAGAGCCATCGGACATTGAACAACTTAAAGTCAGAAATGCCTTAGGTGAGATGGTACCACTTGGTAGCTTTATTAAAGTATCAAACGTGGCAGGGCCGGACAGAGTAATGCATTACAATGGCTATACCACGGCAGACATTAATGCAGGGCCTGCACCAGGCTTTAGTTCGGGTGATGCGCAAGCTGCCATGAAGCAAATTCTTGATGAAACACTGCCATTAGGTATTGATTACGAGTGGACTGATTTGGCTTATCAACAAGAGCTAGCTGGGAATACAGCGATATTAGTATTACCACTTATCGTATTGCTAGTGTTTTTGGTGTTAGCCGCTCAATACGAAAGCTTAACCTTGCCCCTTGCAATCATTTTGATTGTGCCGATGACCTTATTGTCAGCAATCACCGGTGTGATTATTTACGGGGGAGATAATAATATATTCACGCAGATTGGCTTAATCGTGCTGGTGGGCTTGGCAACGAAGAACGCAATTTTGATTGTCGAGTTTGCAAAAGAGTTACAATCAAAAGGAGAGAGCTTACACAATGCTATTATCAATGCCTCTAGTTTGAGGTTGCGCCCAATACTCATGACTTCTATTGCATTTATTATGGGCGTACTGCCACTAGTGCTGTCTACTGGAGCCGGGGCTGAAATGCGCCAAGCGATGGGAGTCGCCGTGTTTTCGGGGATGATTGGCGTCACAATTTTTGGTTTGTTATTGACCCCTCTTTTCTATAAATGGATGAGTAAAGAGACGCTTCGCTAAAAACAAGTGTAGAACTAAGCTGTCTCGTGTGTTTTCGGATTAAAAGCCCTCAAGTTTGAGGGCTTTTTTTGTGCCGTTTACTCACCAAAAGGAGCGGCGCTAATGCTATTGCTTTACTTGCAGATACAGTACTTAAGTTGTAGAGTCTTGGCGCAATTGAAGAATATCAATAAAAGGTAATGACATGATTAATGGTCATCAGGATGAAGCCCCAAAGTTCATAGTAAAGTCTACGTTAATGATGACTTTGCTTTCAGGTCTTACGGTTGCACCTTTCTTTTTCATCAACCTTTATCATCAAAATTTACCCATCGCTGCGCTTGCTGCAGTATTTGCTTGTATTCAGTTTTTCAGTGCTTATCAATGCTACCACGCAAAATACAATACTGTTATCGGGTTTATCTCAAGTATACCCATGATGTTTATAGGCTCATCGTTAGCGCTTTTTGAATTGGGAGTAACCGCATCATATTGGCCATTTTTAAGCGTGTTTGGTTTTTACTTTACTTTGCAATTAAGAATGGCAAGAGCAACCAATATTTTGTACCTAATCATGATTTTTCCGCTTGGTTATTTCGTATTGCCATTTGAAGTGTTTGTTAGATTTTACCCAGGCTTGGTGGGTATTAGCTTGTTTTTGTACATCTGTGTGAATGAAATTCAAAATCAACATCATACACTGACAGAGATGTCGATTACTGATTCACTCACAGGCTTGTATAACCGAACCGTTTTAGATTTAACATTGGAAAATGCAATTAACTTGAGCAAGCGAGAAAATAAGTCAATGACCTTGCTTATGATTGATATTGATAACTTTAAAAGGATTAACGACACGTTTGGGCACCTAGTAGGGGACGAAGTATTAAAATGCCTTTCGAGTCTGATGAAAGAGAATTTCCGTAAAACCGATGCCTTGTTCAGGCTAGGAGGCGAGGAGTTCTTGGTACTTTTACGAGATAGCAATCGAGCAAGCAGCGTGATGGTTGCAGAGCGTTTGCGAGAAACTATTTCAAACACAGAGATAATAAGAGAACAACAAGTAACGATTAGCGTTGGTGTGAGTGAACTAACTAATCACAGTCAATGGAAGGACTGGCTTTCCGATTGTGATCAGCGATTGTTTAAAGCTAAAGAAGCAGGGAAAAATAAAGTAGTCAGTTCTATTCAAGAAGTGGCTGTTTGAACTAAGGTTTTACAACGAGGTACAACAGCATCCTTGCTGTTTAGTGTTTTTAACTGCTGCGATTGACCGCAATTTCCGCTAAGCCAAGCAGTGCCTCTTTGTATGGGCTATCCGGTAGCACCATTGCAGCTTCTTTAGCCTTGTTTGATTCCGCTACCGCCAGTTCTTTGGTGTATTCAATTGACTTGGTGGATTTCATCACTGCGAGTATTGTGTCGAAATGCTCCATTCCATTTGCATTTTCAATTGACGATTTTATCAGTTGTGCGTGCTCTTCGTCGGCGTTCCACATTGCGTGAAGCAAAGGCAGCGTTGGTTTACCCTCAGCTAAATCATCGCCAGCATTTTTGCCCATTTCATCGGCCTGTGCAGTGTAGTCCAACACATCATCAATGAGTTGAAATGCTGTGCCTAGATGTTTTCCATAAGCTTGCATTTTTTCTTCAACTTCTGGCGTCTGCTCTGTTAGCACTGCGGCGAGTTGAGTCGCAGCTTCAAACAATCTGGCTGTTTTGCTGTATATCACCTCTAAATAGCTTTCTTCAGTGGTGTTTGGATCGTTACAGTTCATTAATTGTAACACTTCACCTTGTGCAATTCGGTTGGTTGCGTCGGACAGTATGTCCATCACACGCATTCGCTTGAGATCAACCATCATTTGAAAGGCTCGAGAATATAAAAAATCTCCAACGAGAACACTTGCTTGATTGCCAAAAACGGCGTTTGCAGTTTCTTTGCCGCGACGCATGGTTGACTCATCTACTACGTCATCATGAAGTAAAGTAGCGGTATGAATAAACTCTATGATTGCCGCTAAGGTGTGATGCTCAGTGGTCTCAATACCCAGAGCGCGAGCACTTAGTACAGTTAGAAGAGGTCTTAGTCTTTTTCCACCGCTATTAACGATATAAAAGCCCAATTGATTAATTAACGCGACGTCCGAATTGACTTGAGCCTGAATCAGTTTGTTGACCGATTGCATGTCAGTTTCAGAAAGTGTTTGTATGTGATCTAACTGCATTTACCCTGCCGTTTGAATTATTAATATCCCAATTTCCCATTTGCTAGATGGTGCATATCCAGCGACCTTAATCGCATTTATGAGCCTTTAAATTGAAATATTACGCTGTTTTATAGTGATTTTTTTCCAAATATTGTACATTAAAGGCAATTGTTTTGTACAAACCTTAAAGGACTAGACCGCTACTTTTAGGGATTTATCCCGTAAACTTAAAATAAAAGCGTATTTGTATAAATAAAATTCAGTTAAGCCTTGATCACTGTCGGGGCTTAACGTACAATTCGCGCCCTGTTTTTTGAATTAAAGCGCTAAGAGCGCAGAGCGGAGAAATATATGTACGCGGTTTTCCAAAGTGGTGGCAAACAACACCGTGTGGCTGAAGGCCAAACCGTTCGTCTAGAAAAAATCGAATTAGCACCGGGCGAGACCGTTGAATTCGATAACATCTTGATGGTTAGCAATGGTGACGACGTTAAAATCGGCACACCTTATGTATCTGGTGGCAAAGTGACTGCAGAAGTAGTGACTCATGGCCGTGGTGAAAAAATCAAAGTAGTTAAGTTCCGTCGTCGCAAGCATTCACGCAAGCAGATGGGTCACAGACAGTGGTTCACAGAAGTGAAAATCACTGGCATTAACGCTTAATAGTTAATACAGATTAGGAGACGAACACATGGCACATAAAAAGGCTGGTGGTAGTACCAAAAACGGTCGCGATTCAGAAAGCAAACGCCTTGGCGTTAAGCGCTATGGCGGCCAAGACGTAACAGCGGGCAGCATCATCGTTCGTCAACGTGGTACTAAATTCCACGCGGGTGACAACATGGGTATTGGCCGTGACCACACTTTATTTGCACTTGCTGATGGTAAAGTTCAATTTGAAGTTAAAGGTCCAAAAAACCGTAAATACGTAAGCATCGTCGCTGAGTAATTTGGGTTTACAAGAAATTCGAAAGCCCCGCTTTTAGCGGGGTTTTTTTTGCCCGTAGATAAATGTCTTGCATCCTTCGATGCTTTTCTAATTGTCGATTGGCTGAGATGTAATGAGGTCTCGATAAGTTTGGTTTGTCTGTTCAATTTACGGACAGATTTAAAACTTGCTATACTCACTATTCTCGTTATTTTGAATGACGCAGTTGAAGTAAATATTACTCATCTGTGAATTGCATTCGCACTGAAAGTTTAGAGATAAAAAATGAAATTTGTTGATGAAGCAGAAATACGCGCTGAAGCTGGTGACGGTGGTAATGGTGTCATTGGGTTTAGACGTGAAAAGTACATCCCTAAAGGTGGCCCTGATGGTGGCGACGGCGGTGATGGCGGCAGCGTATTTTTGCAGGCAGACGAAAATCTAAACACGCTGATCGACTATCGTTTTGAACGCTTTCACCGAGCTGAGCGTGGCAAAAACGGTCAGGGTTCTGACTGTACGGGTAAAAAAGGTGCCGACTTAGTACTTCCTGTTCCAGTAGGTACACGCGCAATCGATAAAGACACGGGGGAAACCCTTGGTGATCTGACACAGCATGGTCAGAAGTTAAAAGTTGCGCAAGGTGGCTATCACGGTCTAGGTAACGCGCGATTTAAAAGCAGTACTAACCGCGCACCTAGAATCAAAACCGATGGCACACCAGGCGAAATACGAAATATCAGTTTAGAGCTTATGCTACTTGCTGATGTGGGGCTACTTGGCTTGCCCAATGCAGGTAAATCAACCTTTATACGCAGCGTGTCAGCAGCAAAACCGAAAGTGGCAGATTACCCATTTACGACATTGGTACCCAACCTTGGTGTGGTAAGAATGGAGTCTCAGTCGAGTTTTGTTATCGCCGATATACCGGGGCTCATTGAGGGAGCTTCTGATGGCGCGGGTCTAGGCATTCAGTTTTTGAAGCACCTTGAACGTTGCCGTATTTTGCTTCACATGATTGATTTAATGCCGGCAGACGAGTCTGATCCTGTTGAAAACGCATTAACAATCATCAATGAGCTAGAAAAATATAGCCCTAAACTCGCCGCTAAACCAAGATGGTTGGTGTTTAATAAAATTGATCTGCTACTTGAAGAAGAAGCCGATGAATTGTGCGAAAAAATAGCTGACGCAATGGGTTGGGAAGAAGACTTTTATCAAATTTCAGCCTTTCAAAAGCTGGGTACAAAAGAGTTATGCCGAGACGTCATGGACTTTATTGAAGCACTTCCACCAGAAGAAGAAGTGTTTAACAATGATGAGCAAGAATTTGTGTGGGACACAGATAAGTATCATGAAGAGACGATTTCTAAACATCAGCATGACGATGACCTAGATGACGATGATTGGGATGAAGATGATTATGATGTTGAAGTCATCTACAAAAAGTAAGTGTTAGCGTTTTAGTTCACCTATCAATTAACGGATTAAGTTGAAATGAAGATTTCTATGATTGCAGCAATGGCTAAAAATCGAGTGATTGGTGCTAAAAACGATATGCCTTGGCATCTGCCTGCAGATTTAAAACACTTTAAGTCCGTTACTATGGGTAAGCCTATTATCATGGGGCGTAAGACCTACGAGTCTATTGGCAGAGCTTTACCTGGACGCGTCAATGTAGTGATCACTTCAAATGCTGATGCTGTTTTTGATGGGGCTGTGACAGTGACTTCGGTTGAAGATGCAATTGTTGCCGCAGGTGATGTTGATGAAGTGATGATTATTGGTGGCGGTACGATATACCAAACCTGCCTAGCAAGTGCTAATCGACTTTATTTAACTTTTATTGACTTGGACGTAGACGGCGATACTTATTTCCCAGATTTTGAACAAGCATCTAAGTGGCGCGAAGTTGAAAGGACTGAGTATTTGGCAGATGAAAAAAATCCATACAACTATGAGTTCGTCACTTTCGATCGGGCACTTTAGAGCATGTATTTAAAGTAAGCTGTTGGTTTATACTTCAGTATTAGTCGCTTGTTTCTTTTTCGTTAGGCCAATGCTATAGATATACCCATATATTCCACTAAATAATATTGATGGTAATACGGTCAGCCATAAGTTGGGTGTTTCAAATAACACATTAATACTTACTACTAAAATCGACTGTAATAATAAAGCTGGTAGCGGTGTTACGAGCATGCCAGGTAGGCAGAAGCCAGCGCATTTCTTTTCCAAATAGCTTAGGTTTTCTGCAAACGTTTGTGTTGTAGCGCACCTGTCACTGAATAAAGAGATTTTAAATAAAGTAGGGATCACGAAAGGTAAACAAAATGCCTTATTACTTAGCTTTGTACTAAAAAACTCGATTAATACCGTGAAAAATAGGGTTATCCCTCCACTATATAGGCCCTGTACTAACGCCGCTTTTATCAGCAAATTTTGCTGCGATGTGACTAGGCTATTAGCATAATACGCCCAGCTTGCGTAGAAGCAAAAAGCGATTATTGCAGATAGACTTAAGCGTAAGATTGCTTTCATAACTTTATTGGGTTGTATTTATACTTCTACTGTTGCAAACATTAATGACAACAAACAGCGCATTTCAACAATCCAATGTTTACTCTTCGTGATTGAATATCGACTCTATACTGAGACCTTGTAAACGCAAGACTTCTTTCAGCCTATTTAGCGCTTCTACTTGGATTTGACGGACACGCTCTCTGGTTAAACCGATCTCGGCACCAACATCTTCAAGTGTCGCAGGTTCGTGACCCAACAGGCCAAAGCGCCTAGATAAGACCTCTCTCTGCTTGGGGTTAAGCGCTTCTAACCAGCGAACGATGTTCTTTTGCATATCGTCGGTTTGTAGTCTATTTTCAGGGCCGGTATCGTTTTCGTCAGCAATCAAGTCGAGTAGTGCTTTGTTTTCTGCATCGCCACCAATGGGCGTGTCAACCGAGCTTATCCTTTCATTGAGTTTGAGCATTTTCCGAACACTTGCCACCGGCTCACCCGTCGCTTCCGCAATTTCCTCCGGTGAGGGTTCGTGATCTAATTCTTGTGCTAACTGTCGAGCAGTTCGTAGATATAAGTTAAGCTCTTTGACAATATGGATAGGCAAACGAATAGTGCGCGTTTGATTCATTAGCGCCCGCTCTATGGTTTGTCTAATCCACCAGGTCGCATATGTTGAAAACCTAAAGCCTCTTTCTGGATCAAACTTTTCAACTGCTCTAATCAAACCCAAGTTGCCTTCTTCGATAAGATCAAGCAATGCTAAACCTCGGTTGTTATAGCGTCTGGCAATTTTTACAACGAGTCTTAGATTGCTTACGATCATGCGCTCACGAGCCGCCATATCGCCCTTTAGAGATGCTCTAGAAAATTTTACTTCTTCTTCTGCGGTTAAAAGGGGAGAGTAACCTATTTCGCCTAAATAGATTTGTGTTGCATCAAGTTGTTTGGGGGTGAGTTCTTCACTTGGATTCGTTTTTGTTTCTTCGCATTCAGAGCTTTCAACGTCTTCTAGAAGTGATTCTTTTTCAAAGTCTTTTGAGTTTGATTTATGTGACATAATTGCCTCGTATTGCCTTGCCGTTAAATTGGCCAGCTCTCGAGACTCTGTACAAGGGAACCAAAGAGTTAGTCTTATCTTTATTTTTATCTTTGCTTAGGTAGAAACTGAGTAGGGTCCAAAGATTTACCCTTTTTCCTGATTTCAAAGTGCAAACGCGTTTCGTTGGTGCCCGACCGGCCCATCGTTGCAATCTTCTGTCCTTGTTTAACGTATGTTTGTTCATCGACCAAAATCTTCTCATTGTGCGCATAGGCGCTAAGATAGTCATCTTCGTGCTTGATGATGACTAGATTTCCATATCCTTTTAATGCGTTACCAGCGTATACAACCTTCCCGTCAGTTGCAGCGATAATAGGTGAGTTAGCTTCACCTTTTATGTCTATTCCTCTGATAGTCCCGTCGCTGCCGACTACTGTGGTAGTTACTTTCCCTGATGCTGGCCAGATCCAACTATAAGTATAATCAGTAATCTTCGAACTATCGGCTTTTTTTATAGATTTTTTTCGATGTATTTTTTCCTCACCCTCACCATACGCCTGCGCATTATCTGGGTCAACTGCTACTTTGGTAGTTGTACTAGACTTTTGACTTAATACCTTGTTTTCTATCTGCTTATTATTTGAACTATTTTCACTTAAACGGAGCATTTGTCCCGGAAAAATTGAATAGGGTGCATTGATTTGGTTGATCCTGGCTAATTCGCGATAATCATTGCCGCTGTAAAAAGCAATTGAAAAAAGGGTATCGCCAATTTCAACTTGATAAGTATCAGAACTGATTTCAAAGCTAGCTTTCTGGGCTGGGGTGCTTGTATCTAAGGTTAAAACAGGTGCTGGCGTATGGTAATTTGCGCAGGCGTTTAGAAAAAGACCGAATAGCAATATTAAACAGCGTTCAGTTTTTTTGCGCACGCCCATTTCATTTACCTTAAAACTAGATATGCAATGACTGCAAGTGCGACCGTCGCCCAACCAATAATTTCTATATAATCTTTAAGCTTGGCTTCAATCGTCGGTCCGCCCCACTTGACAAGGCCGGCTACTAAGAAAAAGCGCATGCCTCGGCCAATTGCCGAAGCAATGATAAATGGGATTAATGCCATGTGCATAAAACCGGCTGTGATAGTAAAAACTTTGTACGGAATAGGCGAAAAACCTGCTAAGAATACTACCCACACACCGTATTGTGTGAACCATTGTGTGGCTAAGTCGAGTTTCTCTTGATAACCCATTTCTATCACTATGGGCTCAATGATAGTGTCAAATGCAAACCAACCAAGCGCGTAACCTAAAATCCCACCTAGCACTGACGCTATCGTCGTTATGGCTGCAAAGCGCCATGCTTTATCAGTTTGACTCAAAACCATTGGTGCGAGCATGACATCTGGAGGAATCGGAAAAATTACTGATTCAGAAAAGCTGAGCCCTCCTAAGTATTTTTCAGCATGTTTGTGTTGTGCCCACTTTAGACACATTTCATAGCAAGTGGTAAAAATTTTCAAAGTATTGCTCCAGCAACTAAGGGCACAAAACGCACAGATTCTACGGTTTGCTCAATAAATTCGTTTTCCTTTCGATCAATAATAAGTAGGCTTTGTTGTGCATCTCCAACTGGAATCACCAATCTACCACCATTGTTTAGTTGTTCAAGCAAAGCTCTAGGTACTTCAGCAGCAGCAGCAGTGACAATAATCGCATCATAATTTCCTTTACTCTTCCATCCTTCCCATCCATCTCCATGTTTCATTGAGACGTTGTGAAAGTCCAATTGGTTCATGCGTCGCTTAGCTTGGAATTGAAGTGCTTTAATTCGTTCTACAGAAAATACTTGCGCAAAAATACCCGCTAATATTGCGGTTTGGTACCCAGACCCTGTTCCTATTTCAAGCACAGAACGAACCGAGATTGATGCTTGTAGCAACAACTCGGTCATACGCGCGACAATGTATGGTTGAGAAATAGTTTGACCCTGCCCGATAGGTAAAGCTGTATTTTGGTAAGCTTTGTGTTTTAGCGCGTCAGGAAGAAAGTGTTCACGAGGTATAGAAGCAATCATCTGAAGCACTTGAGTATCCGAAACGCCCTCACGGTGAATAAGTTCGGCTAACTGTGTCCCTTTCTTGGTAAATGGACGAGTCATTTCAGTACCATCAAGTTGGAGTGTTCTCGGTGGTTTAACATATTAAATAAGCTATTGTTATGTATCATTTTATTGCTCATGATCTTCTAAAAGTGTGCATAGTTCCCTCAACACCGATGTGGCAAAGCAACCACTTGGCAAATCAAAGGAAAGCGTTAAGCTATCTTCAGCTAATGAGTATGTCATGTTATTTGGAAACAATGCCATCGCTCTGCGCTCTTGCTTTAACCCTAAGGCGGCCAGTAGTCCACAAATTTGATTATGTTTTTTACTAAGGCTATTTTCAAATTTTTGTATAGTCTGACTGGAATGCAAAAAACCTTTCCCCCAAAGTGGGCAGGTTACGCCAATATCCTTGTCTCCTATGCGTGTTTTTATTTTTTCGTCAATTGATTCACACAAGAAAAAGCTATTGCTACCTGCCAGTTGCATTACGTCGCCTTCGAACAATCTAGCATATCCTAAGGTACGTATTCTCTGATCAATAAATTCATTAAATAGCCAACTGCGTAGTGCGGAGATAGCCATGGAACGTTTATTGCGATTTCTTATCTCTTCACCATCGAGCATTTTTTGGGCTAAGGCAAGGTTGCCAGGTAGAGCACTAGGGTCATCTATCCTTGTATTGCCAAAGCGCTGTTGTCCATAATAATTAGGTACACCAAGTTGCTTTATGCTATCGATACGAGCGTGAATCTGTTCGTGACACAGACTAGTTGTATTGCGTAGTACCACCTTAAAATGATTGCCGTCTAATGCGCCGGTACGAAGTTTACGATCGTTGCGTGTCGCTTTTATTATTTGCGCACCGGGTAGGTCGAAGTTCTTCCAATCAGGTTCTTTCTTGTTGGCCATGTACAATCCAAACCATTGATAAGTCTTCGCAAATTTGTCTTTTCGACCAGCATAAGTCACGTCTCTTAAAGGTAAACCTGAAAACTTTGCAATGTGTTCAGCGACAAATGCAGTGTTGAGGTTTTGCTTCTCGACCCATAAAAAAACGTGTTCCCCATTGCCTGTTGGTTCAAAACTCAGTTTTTCAGTAACGACAAAATCATCAGGTTGCTGCTTGAAAATAAACTGACCAAGGCTAGGGCCATGGATTTTTGTCCAGTGGTCACTATAAGATATAGGTGAAGTACTTTTATTTGCTGGCGTAGGATTGTCGTTCATCTTATGAAGTCGCTTCAACTAAGACGCTTGCATGACAGGCGATGCCTTGCTTTTCCCCGACAAAACCTAGGCCTTCAGTAGTAGTCGCTTTGACGCTTATACATTCTATTGCAACCCCTAACGTACTGGCGATCTTCGTGCGCATGTCAAGAATATGAGGAGCCATCTTTGGTGATTGCGCAAGTATAGTGATATCGGCGTTACCTAGCTTAAAGCCTTTTTTAAGCACCTCATTATATACGCGTACGAGCAGTGTCAGGCTATCAGCGTTTTTATATGTATCGTCATTATCAGGAAAGTGATGACCGATATCGCCGAGGGCCAAGGCACCAAGTAGAGCATCGCATAGCGCATGAAGTGCAACGTCACCGTCGGAGTGAGCCACTAGTCCTTGTTGGTAGTCAATCTTTACTCCACAAATTGTTATAGGGCCCTCACCACCGAATTTGTGTACATCATAGCCGTGACCAATTTTAATTTGCATAGGGGTATCTCATATTATATTCGGTAAAATTTAGTGCGTTTTTCGCAGGTAAAACTCGGCTAAAGCAAGATCACTTGGTTTTGTTATTTTGATATTGCTTGCGTCACCCTCGACTAATGAAACATGGTGCCCAGCCATTTCGAGTGCTGATGCTTCATCAGTAATTTTCTCGGGGCTTGGGCATGATTCGATAGCGTCAATTAACATGCTTAGCTTTGCAAACTGGGGAGTTTGTGCTTGCCAAATAAGTTTTCTGTCGATTGTTTTTCTTATTCCGAGTATTTGTTTTTGCTGGTCAAAGTCAGACTCAGCTTGTTTAAGTGTATCTACACTTGGTGTTGCTAATATGGCAGCACCGGTTTTCTTTCCAACTTCCACGAGGTGCTTGATATTATGATGCTGAATCATGGGGCGAGCAGCATCGTGAACCATCACCCATGTATCTTTGCCATCTACTGAAGCTGCTTTTAGACCAGCAAGAACGGAATCAACGCGTTCATTTCCGCCAATTACTTTGATGAGTTTGGGGTGGCTTGCTATCCCTAAACTTGAAAAGTATTCATCTTGAGGGTGCAGCACTGCCACCACAGAGTCAATCATGTCAAAACTAAGTAGGGCTTCTAAAGTATGCTCAAATATTGTTTTTTTGTGTATTTTTAGATATTGCTTGGGTATCGAACTATTCATACGTGAACCGATACCAGCAGCGGGTACCACCGCAACTATTTTGCTACTCATCAATATTAATTACTCTTGAGGCAGGATTCGGTAAAATGTTTCGCCTTCTTTAATCATGCCTAATTCATTTCTAGCTCGCTCTTCCATCGACTCTAGGCCCAGTTGTAGGTCTTTAATATCTGCTTTTAACAAACCATTTCGTTGTTTCAAGTTAGCATTTTGCTCTGCTAAAGTATCTACTTGAGCTTGCATAGCACGATAGTCAGCAATACTGTTTTTGCCAAACCATAAACGGTATTGCAACATGGCAAAGGTGATCAGTAACACAGCGATTATAAATTTTCTCATCTACTACTCCTATGCCTGCCGTCAATATCGAATAACTCACACGAGTATATCTTAAATATTATGGCTTGAAGAGTTTATCCTTTAGCTTATTCAGCAACTCATCTTTCTTTTCATCAACCACATTGCTCAACTCTTGTTTTACTAAATCGTTTAAAGAGTCAGTATCGCCGTTTACAGCAGCCAATACATTTTCAACTGAGGCAAGTTGATTGTCTGATAGACTCAGTTGCGCGTTTACTTTCGCATTGAGTTTTTGCTTTAGTTCATTTAGGGCAGGGTTATCGCTATCTTTGAAGCTTGCAGAAATTGCGCTCATAATTTCTTGGTCTAAGTTGGACGAGACTCCGACGCTAGGGGACAGTAGAGAACCCGAAAAATCGGTTAAAAGACCAAGCTGGTCAACATTCTCAATGATACCTGCAATACTATTTGTGAGCTCTGTCTGCCCTTGCGCATCTAATACTAGCTTTTGAAAATTAAACTTACTATTACCTGAAAGTTCGTTTGCGACAATGCTTAAATTACCGGTACTGTTTAATACAGCTGATTCAATAATAGCACTTAGACTCTGTTGTGCTTCTTTAGGTACTAACTCTACCGCGCTCAATGCCAACCCGGCGATATCCCATTTTTGTTTCGAATTCACCAATCCATCAAGGATTTTAAAGTCCCCAGTTAACGATAAATTCTTGCCCTCTTCTGTTGCGATTGATTTCAATGCAAACTGAGTCGCTTGGTCAATTAATTCATGATTTTCAGTAATATCTGACCAATCGGATTGAATTAATTGATCAGCTAAATTAACGCTAATGTTGGCGCTTTTAATCCAAACGTTGGGCAAACCTGACGTGTCTTCTTCTGGCATTTCGGATGTCTTTGTACTACTTTGCTTAAGCATCTCGATGGCCATCAATAAGCCTTGTGTGTATAACTGAGCCTTGTCACCAAAAAGGTGTTCAGTTACCTGTCCAATGGCTGCTTCTTCACCAGCAACAAGCCCTTTTAGTAACGCGTAATCATCTTGTGGGGCTTGTTTCAATTGAGCGGCAGATGCGCTTAGTTCAGCTCTTGCTTGATTGGCGGTTTCTTTGAGAATTTTGGCATTTGCCAGGTCAGACTTAATTTTGGCTTTAAGTTCATCAAATGTCTTCTTTGCTTCCAGCAATTTGGCTGGATCTTTATAGTCAGTCTCTCTTAAAGACTGCATTTGGATTTTGTATGCTTCAATTTGTTCTTTTGAGGGTAGGGCTGCTGCTTGTTTCTTAAGGGGGGCCTCATACTTATCGTAAACGCCTTGTGCTTGTACTATCGCTTGTGTTGTCTTTAAGGGCGTGTTTTCCAATACTTCATCGACACTAGGTAAGTCCTGAACGGTTGGAAATTTAAACCCCTGACTGGGCGTTTGTGTTAGGACAAAACCTGCGTATTGGCGCGGCGTACCAAAAGAAAGTTCATCAATGACCAGTTCTTCGATGTGCAGTTTGCTTTGCATTAATGCTGAAAGACTCACATCCGCTATGGCACTAGCTATATAAATTTTGTTTCTTGTAGGTGTCGAGCTATCAGTAACCTCAACTCCTTCTAGTTCAAGTCCAAAAGGGAAAAGGCTATGGGACAGTGCGGCTATATTTACTTCGGCACCATTTGCATCAGACAATGCATTCTCAGCCATGTTTTTAAGTATCATATTTGCAAAGAATAGGTACGTGACGAGCAGCAAACCAATTAACGCAAGTGGAACAGAAAGCCAGTTCGATATTTTTCCTTCTTGTCGTGACATGCTCTTACGCTTCATTTTCGATTCCTTTACCTAATAAATGACATATTTAACTGCGGGCTCAATAATAACCCAACTTAGTATATGTATCCTACTTTTTTGCTCAAATACCAATCTAAAAAGACATCGTAAGATCTTGACAAAATAAGTGTTGTTTTTTCGTTAACAGTCTAGCGTTACTGGTAATAAAAATATATCGTAGCGCGAAATTTAAATCTGGTTTTTGTGCCCTGCTTTGGCATATCGAGAGGTAGTAAAATGTTGTTGGATCATAACGCTCAAAATGCATGTCCGATTCGTCAAAAAATTCGTGAGTTTTATCGTATTGATGAAGCACAAGCTATCGATCATATTTTGCCTGAGGCTGAAGTAAATATGCGAGCAAGAAGTCGCGCGTGGGAACGCGCGCGCACAATGGTTTTACAGATACGTCGCGAGCAAGAAGGGCACGGTGGAGTTGATGCACTTCTCAATGAATATTCACTGTCAACTGCCGAAGGCGTGGTTTTAATGTGCTTAGCTGAAGCTTTATTGCGGGTACCAGATAAACATACTCAAGACGAATTGATCAGGGATAAATTATCAAAAGGTCAATGGACCCCGCATTTGGGGAATAGCGATTCTTTATTTGTTAATGCATCCGCGTGGGGCCTACTGTTTACCGGTAATATGGTCAACTATGCTGATGAACGCAAGAAAGAGCAATTTGGCCTACTTAAAAAGACTATCGGCCGACTAGGTGAGCCGGTTATTCGTCGCTCCATGAACATTGCAATGAAAGTAATGGGTAAGCAATTTGTGATGGGAGAAAGTATTGAAGATGCTGTCGAACGCGCTGCCGACAAAGAGAAGAAAGGCTATGTTTATTCCTACGATATGCTAGGCGAAGGGGCGCGAACAGCTCAAGACGCTGAACGCTATTATCAATCATATGTCCACGCAATAAAAGTCATTGGCGCTGCGGCCAAAGGTAAAGGCCCAAGAAAAAGTCCTGGGATCTCAGTTAAATTATCTGCTATCCATCCACGCTATGATTTCGTTAAATATGAACGTGTTATGCAAGAGATTCCCGCGAAGCTAAAGACACTTTGTATGATGGCCAAAGAATACGACATCGGTTTAACGGTCGATGCTGAAGAGTCAGAGCGTTTAGACATATCGTTAGACATTATCGAGACAGTTTTTAGTGATCCAGATTTAGCAGGTTGGAATGGTTTTGGTTTAGCCGTTCAAGCATACCAGAAGCGCGCTATCTTTGTGATCGAGTGGTTGCGTGATTTAACACTCAGAGTTAATAAAAAAATGATGGTGCGTTTGGTCAAAGGTGCATATTGGGACACGGAGATCAAACATACTCAACAGGGCGGCTTCGAGCACTTTCCGGTATTCACTCGCAAAACATCTACTGATGTTTCTTATCACGCCTGTGCAAATAGAATGTTGGCTTATCGGGACACTATCTATCCACAGTTTGCAACGCACAATGCGTACACCGCATCGGTCATTATCGAATTGGCAGGAGACGACAAAGAAGGATTTGAATTCCAATGCTTACATGGAATGGGCGATTCTCTTTATGACCAAGTAGTGTCTGTTGATGGTATTCAAACACGTGTTTATGCCCCAGTAGGCGTGCACGAAGATCTATTAGCCTATTTGGTTAGGCGCTTACTAGAAAATGGTGCTAACTCTTCTTTCGTGAATGCTATTGTAGATGACAGTCTGCCGGTCGAGTCGTTACTAGAAGATCCTGTTGAACGCACCCAACGTTTGAGTTCACGTGAAAATAAGCAAATCACTTTGCCCATCGATCTATACGGCAACGAACGCAAAAACTCAAAAGGCTTTGATATATATGATGTTAGTCAAACTCAAGATTTGTCTAACCGTCTCGAAAAGTGGTTTGATAAACACACAAGTGCTCTTAACGAGCAACAGGCCAATGATACTGACAACTTTTTTACGGTAAAAAACCCCGCCAAATTAGACGAAATTGTCGGTTTTCATAAATTTGATTCAAAAGCGTCAATGCTTCATAAACTGGAAGCGAGTTTTATCGCGGGAGAGTCGTGGGCAAAAACCAGCGTTGAAGAGCGCGCAGACTTATTGATGCGAACAGCCGATATCCTCGAGCGTCACATGGATGAACTGATTGGCCTTTGTATAAAAGAGGCTGGCAAAATCACGGTAGATAGTATAGATGAAGTTCGAGAAGCTGTAGACTTTTGTCGCTATTACGCAGTTCAAGCCGAGAGGTTAGATAAGGAGAATCGTCTACAAGCAAGGGGCGTCATATTATGTATAAGCCCTTGGAATTTTCCGCTAGCGATATTTCTCGGTCAAGTGGTTGCAGCGGTAGTGACAGGTAATACTGTAATTGCTAAACCAGCCGAGCAGACAAGTTTGATCGCATTGCGTGCCATTGAACTAATGCGTTCTGTTGGCTTACCTGAAAACGTGGTCAATACTGTAATTGCACAAGGTCCAGATGTAGGTGAAACGCTTTTACCCGATCACCGTATTCAGGGAGTTATGTTCACGGGCTCAACTCAAACAGGCACCTTGATTTCTCAGATACTCGCTGCGCGTGGAACAGAACAAGTACCGTTAATCGCAGAAACAGGTGGGCAAAACTGTATGATCGTGGACTCTACCGCGCTGCCCGAACAAGTGGTAGATGATGTGATTGCCTCAGGTTTCCAAAGTGCAGGCCAGCGCTGTTCTGCCCTGCGTGTATTATTTGTACAAGAGGATATTGCCGACGCCGTAATCAACATGATCACAGGTGCCCTGAAAGAACTAACGGTAGGTGATCCCAGTCAGCTGGCAACGGACATTGGCCCGGTTATTGATCAGAAAGCTTTGAATACTTTGAACGCGCATGTGGATTTCATGAAAAAACTGGAAGGTAAAGGGCAAGTAAAGCTAATTTATCAAACGCCAACACCTGATAGCGGGTACTACTTCGCTCCTCGCTTATACGAAATAAGTGACATTGACGTGCTTGAAAAAGAGGTGTTTGGACCCTGTGTTCATGTCGTTAGGTTTAAAGGCAAAGAGCTAAATGGGCTAATCGACAAAATTAATGGAACAGGTTTTGGGTTAACCATGGGAATTCACTCCCGCATTGAAGACCGGGCATATGAATTAGCTCGATTATCAAGAGCGGGTAATATATATATTAATCGCAATATGATTGGTGCAATTGTAGGTGTTCAACCTTTTGGTGGACGTGGCCTTTCGGGGACGGGACCGAAAGCCGGTGGACCCAATTACTTGCCGCGTTTGATGAAAGAAAATGCTACGCCAAAAGACGGGGCTGTTGTTGACAACTTTGAAGATGATAAGGCGATTATCAGTGATGATAACTCAACGACAGAAGCTAAGCAGTTGATGCGACTGGCGACTGATGTTGAGAACCAATGGCGTTTGTCCCCGCTAAATGACCGTATCTCCTCTGTTAGACAATTGCTAGCTAAAATAGCAAACGTCGATATCGTTGAAGAGTTGGCCGATGATTTAAATCGCTCCTTAGCTACTGCGCGCGCCCAATTAATTAAGATTGAGCGCAAGTTAAAGCACCCTATTATGTTACCAGGCCCTACGGGTGAATCTAATACGCTTCATCTTGAACCGCGTGGCGCACTCGTTTGTTTTGCCGATAAAGAAGTGACCTTTGAATACTGGATGCTATCGATTGTGACTGCACTCGCGACCGGCAATGTTGTTATCTCGGTTGTGTCAGATTTGTTTTATGAGGAAGCGTTGGCGTTTAAAGATAAATTAAATGGGACAGGCGCACCAGACGGCGTGTTCCAAGTCGCAAGACTGAAGCATTTAGAGGCCTTACTTATCGAAACCAATCTCGCCGGAGTCGTTGTCGATAGTAATACAACCAGAAGTGCTTACATTGCGACTAAGCTAGCGCAAAGACCTGGCGCAATTCTTCCTGTGATTACAGCCGAGTACAATGACAATATGATTCAACGCTTGTTGACTGAAAAGACGATCAGTATTGATACCACTGCATCCGGTGGGAATACTTCATTGATGACCATGATTGAGGATGATGATTAGCGCGCCTAAATAAGTGCGGCTAGTGGGGGCCGCCTTTATTATTGAGTAGTTGGTGATAAGTCAATAACGCTATTTGAATGGGGCGTCACTCAGCCCCATGCCGCAGAGCAATATGACGATCATCCAAAATTCCATTTTTTTTACACATTTCAAACTTACTAGTTAAGTTATCATGTTAGACGTTGTAGAAACCGGCCTTAAACTAGTAGTATATGTATTAGCGAGCCGTCTAACGCCTTTCCAACTAACTTAGAAAGATAAATCTGTGAAAAATGAACTTTAGGCAAGTATTTCTTGCAACAATTATTTTTGTTTCACTAATTGCCGACGGAACTGAAGTACTGCAAGTTGGGGAGTTCTCTCAGTCCATAAGAAGTGCACGTGACCAAGGTAATATGGCACTTGCTGACACACTTACTAATGAATACTAGTCGCTTTCTTCCGCTCTAAATCAACATAATCATAAAGGGTTGGCGCAATATCAGGCAGCGGTGAATGACATGGTCCGCAACCGTTACGCTGAGGCCATTAGCCATGCGGAAAAATCCCTTACTTATTACGATTCTAACGAGGACGAACTCGAAATTGCGAGCTCTATTTCGTTGCTTGGCCGAATTTATCGCTATCAATCGCGTTATAACGAGGCGCTTCAACAGTTTTATCAAGCCCTACAAGTATTTCAAAAGTATGAGGATGAAGGAAAAATAGCAAGTAGCTATAACAGCAAGTAGCTATAACAGCATTGGTAACGTACTTGAAAAAATGGGGCAATATAAAGAGTCTTTCGAAAATCACCAATTAGCTTTGCAGATTGAGTATCAAATTGGTGATAGCTCAAGTGTCGCAAGTAGCCTCTATAATCTCGGAAACATCCGCTATAAAATGGGAGACTATCAACTTGCTCTAGATTATTTAAATGATGCCTTGAAGATTGATGAAGAAATGGGGGTGCTTCAGGATATCGCCTATAGTAATAACAGAATAGCGCTCGTGCTTGATGCAATGGGAGAGTCCGAACAAGCCGTTCCTTATGTGAGTAAGGCAATTGAGCTCTTTCAAGAAATAGAAGCCAAACGAGACGTTGATTGGGCGACAAGTGTTTATGCGAAGGTCCTTTTTTGCGCTGGACAGACAGAGAAGGCAAAGTCACTAATAACAGGGGTAATCAAGCGCGCCCAAGAGCAAAACTATCAAAGCTTGTTAATCGATGCTTATGTGATCATCTCTCAGATTCATCTGCAACAAGAGAATTATGATGAGGCTAGGCATTACATTACCTTAGGTCTTAATTTGGCCAATAAGACAGAAGAAATGGCACAACAAGCACTTTTCAATGGTTTATTGGTTGACGTATATGCTAAGGCTAATTCTTACAAAAGCGCTTTTGAGGCCTTGCAACAGCAAAAACAAATCAATGATAGAATTTTGGATGCAAAGCGCCTAGATGGAATTGCTCAGTTGCAAGCTGAGTCTGAATACGTCAGAAAGGCTCATAAAATTCAGCTCCTTGAAAAAGATAGAGAGCTTCAAAGCGCACAACTTGAACAACAAAAATTGGAATCTAAGTTAGCGATCGAAGAACGCCAAAGAGTCTTAATAGAATTGCAAATGGACAATGCAAATACTCAATTGGCCCTCAGTGAAGAAAAGCAGTCAAGGCAAGCGAATTTCTTTGTGTTTTTAATTATTCTTGGGCTTTTCAGTATGCTCATTGTCTTGCTTTTTCAAAGGCGAAAAATGTCAGAACTGCAAGCTCAAAATGCTAGGCAACTTGTAGAGCGAAAGAATAAGATGCTTTCTGATGTTTCTCACGAGCTGCGTACTCCTTTAACTTCGATTAAACTTCAAATAGAAATGCTTGAGCATGAACTTGCCGAGGACCCCAAGCAGGCCTACTCCTTGGTTCATAGTAAAATTGCTAGTTTGAACTATCTGATTAGTAATTTATTTCAGTTGGCAAAAGCAGACTCCGGCGATTTAGAACTCAATATTCATGAAGTTGAGTTTCGCGACTGGCTATCAGAGTTTCTTCAACAACAACACAGGCAACTTGCGGAACATAAACTTGAGCTATCAAGTCAGCTAGAGATCGAAAAATCGCTTCTTTTTGAGTGCGATTTAGATCGCATCAAGCAGGTTATCGAGAATCTGATGAGTAATTCATGTCGATATACCCATGAAGGGGGGCAGGTAGTATTTAAGTGCTTCACGCAAGACGAACAAATTATACTTAGCATTGAAGATAGCGCCCCTGGCGTTGGTGAACACGAGCTTCCTCATTTATTCGAAAGGCTCTACAGAACAGATAAGTCAAGGAGTAGCCAATCTGGTGGTTCAGGTATTGGGCTTAGTATTGTTAAAGCCTATGTGACAGCGCATAAAGGAAGGGTTTGGGCATCTCAAAGTGATTTAGGAGGGCTGAAAATTGAGCTCTTTTTCCCACTTAAACAAAATAAAGGGCAGGACGCACAGAAATGAAGCAACAGCATATCATGATTATCGAAGACGAAGCACCGATTGCAGAGGCAATCAAACGATTTTTAAACCATGATGGCTTTCATTGCACAATTCTGAACAATGGTTTAGAAGCAGAGCAATTAGTAACGCGATACCAACCTGATCTCATAATCTTGGATATCATGTTACCCGGTGGAGACGGTATTCAGATCTGTCAAACGTTAAGACAAAGTACACAAGTTCCGATTATCTTATTGACTGCCCGTACTTCAGAGTCTGACCGCTTAGAGGGTTTGCGCGCTGGTGCAGATGACTATATATGCAAACCTTTTAGCGCCCCAGAACTCGTGTTGCGAGTAAAAGCTATCTTGAGAAGAGCGAATAATAGCGATTGGGTGAATAAAAACGCGCTTACACTTGATACTGGGACTCAGCATGCTCGTTTAGGAAACCAAGAGGTTGAATTGACGACGGTTGAATTTGCATTGTTAAGTGCACTGGTCGAGAGTCCTAACCGTATTTTTTCAAGAGATAAGTTGATGAGTGTCATTTATAAAGATAATCGAATCGTGTCTGATCGCACTGTAGATAGCCATATAAGCAAACTCAGAAAAAAGATTAACTCTATGGCCGAGCAAGATGAACTTATCGTCAGTGTTTATGGAGCGGGTTACAAATATACGCCAATTGTTCAACCTTTGTAATGTTGACTTCAATTAGTCCTTGCGAAGCTACAACCTCTACATTAAACGCTCTTTGGTTCTGCGCTTACGACCAAATAACCCCATGATGAAACCAACATTGGCTGATATTAAAGCTAGGATAGTTCCTCGCGTAAACCATTCCATTTTATCGGCTTTATCTTTTTCTGATATCCTAACTTTCAAGTCATTTATTTCCTCAAGGTGCGCAGTGATTTGGCGATTGAGGTCTACCTTTTGCTCTTTTGAGATTGCTAAATTGCCATTAATTGCAGAAATCTCTGCCGTCAGTTCGTCAATTCTGACTTGTAGTTCGTCTACTTCTCGTTCTTTATCTTTTAGCGCAAGCCTTATCGAAGGGTTGCGACTGACAAATTTCATTTCAACCCACCCAGTACGTTGACGATCATCAATAATCTCAACATAACCAGCGGCCCGGTCAACTTGAAGTAAACGTACTTCAGTACCTGCAGATACCGAGCCTAAGAGCCGAAACTCTGAACTAGGACCTGCGCGCATATATGTAAAAAGGTCATCGGAAATATACCTAATATTTGCAGAGTCATCGTTTGGTTCTGCGCTTTGTTGAGCGAAGAGGCTTGAACTTGAAAATACAATTAGGCAGATAAGTAAAAAGCTAAGTAACTGTTTCATGGCAGAATATTAGTTTTCATTTTTTTATATAGAGTATTCGCAAATGCAGAAATTAACAAGGATGAAAGAAATCGCATTGCGCAAGTCGCAATGCTCCTATACCCTTTTGACAATCTAATCGTGAGAATATTTGTAAAAATAAAGACGCATGGAAATAGAACTTAAACTCGCTTCACCTGACGATGCGCTAGATATATTTGAACGCAGCGTTTTGCCTTTATTAAAAGGCGAAATAACGCGTGAAGAGCATCAACTGTTTAATGAGTACTTCGATACACCGGATCAACTTTTGGGCCAACGTAAAATTGGTTTCCGAATACGCGTCAAAAACGAAGAAATTGAACAAACGGTTAAAACCAAAGGAAGTGTCGAGGGCGGCTTGCATCAACGTCCAGAGTATAATATCGAATTGCAAGAAGCTAAGCCTGATTTAACAAAATTTGATGCGGATATTTGGGCGCCAGACTTTGACGTAGAAGCAATTAATCAGCAATTAGTTTCAATGTTCACGACAAATTTCAGGCGCGTGACATTTGACCTTATTAATGGCGATGATCATATTGAAATAGTATTTGATCAGGGTGACGTTAAGAATCAGAGTGGACGATTGCCGATCAGTGAAATTGAAATCGAGCTTAAGAAAGGTGACCCTAGTGCCTTGTTTGATATTGCTGATCAAATATCTCAATTTATCGCGGTAAGATTGAGTAATACCACTAAAGCATCTCGCGGTTATCAACTCGTTACAGGTAATTTACCAGAAACAAAAAACCTACCCAAATTTTTACGTCTAAACGAAACTCACACTACTGAAGAAGCTCTTTGCTTAGCAATTCAAACAGCGTTAAAGCACTGGCAGCATCATGAGCACGTGTATCTGCAGTCTGGACACTTGCGTGCATTACATCGCATTGCAGAAAGCATTGAGTTACTACTGCAAAGTGTATCGTTATATTTGCCTGTGCTTCAATGTATGGAATTACTCTTTTTACACAAACAATTACTGACTTTACATGAGCAGTGGAGATGGCAAGAAGATTTAGTGTGTATCCGAAAGTTAAGGTCGCGCAAAGGTCCATTTAGCAGAAAGATACCCAAAAGTCAGATGCTAATGAGTTACCTCAACGGCCGGAGAGAAGGACTTTTGGCCGTTCAATCGCCTGAAAATTTACTAGCTTCAAGAGAAAGTATATTGGTGCAATTATCTGCTTCTAGAATTCTCGTTGAGAAACCTTGGAGACAGCAGGTGATGAGTTATGATTCACTCGTACTAGAGCATGCAAAAGGTTGGCTATCACAAGGTTACCAAACTGTTATGCAGAGCCTGCCAAAAAAGCAAGCGATGGACCATCACAACTACCTTGCCTTGGAAATGTTGCTTCGAACAACCTTGATCAATGGTTTTTTACTGGCAGAGCTTTTCGTTGAAAGTCGCGGTAAATTTAGAGCGCCATGGTTAGATTTACTGACGGGCCTAAAAGAAATCAAATCGCTAGTGTTTCTCAATGAAGTACTCAAAGAAGTTGAAGTAAACGACGTGGAAGACCTAGACGACTGGATAAAAGAAAAGCTTAAAAGTGTCATTACGGTGATGGAGCGAAGTCGAAAGGTAGCAATGAGTGCCGATGTCTATTGGTAACCTTTAGTTATCAACTGTGTGTTTACTTAGCTTAGGCTTTGATATCAATAGATGGGCGAGTGGCTGAATATCGTCTATCTCTTCCGGTGCGTGTATCTAACAAAGGCTTAATGTGTCGTTTTCTTCGGTCTTCACCTTGGCGTTTCTCTTGAGCTTTAATAACTTGAACGCCCTCTTGCTTCGCAGAATCGTTGCCCGTATCTGCTTTGTCTAAAGATACTGCAGGTTTTGTCGTCGCCCTAACTTTGGTTGTTCTGTTGGGCAAAAAATAAGATGGGATAATCACGATTTCCGTTCCTTTTCTTAGTTTTTTTGTACTCTATTAAAAGAGTTTTCCGTGTTCGGCTTAGTTATCGGCAACATAAGTCAAACCTTTAGACTTTTTTTAGTTATTTTTAAAAAAACACTGTAAAAGACTAACTTAATCTGTAAAGCATGCAACTTTTTAATTGAACTAGACGTAATTTATTGCATACACGACCTTTGCGAGGGGTCTTCTTTAAACAATCCATTAAGACGTTAGGAGAGGAAATGAGAACAATGTTCAAAGTTATTACTTTGGTATCCGTTTTACTTACTGGTTGTGTGAGTTGGGTGCTTGCTAAGAGCCCATTCAGTGACATGCCTGGGGGGGAATACAAAGTGGATTTAAGTCACGCAAGTATTGTGTGGAAAGTGTCTCATTTAGGTTTGTCTGACTATGTAGCCCGTTTTGCAGATTTCGATGCTAGCATCGATTTTGACCCAATAAATGTTCGCAACAGTAAGGTAAAAGCGACGATTAACCCTATGTCGATTCAAACTGCCTATCCAAATGCAGATGAAAAGAACTTTGATAAAATTTTGGCGACAGATAAGGGGTGGTTCAACGCAAATAAATATACATCAATAAACTTTGAATCCACTTCTATAAAGATGACAGGTGAAAAGACGGCTGTCATGTTGGGTGATTTGAACTTTTTGGGTGTAACTAAGCAGGTTGAACTCAATGTAGTTTTCAATGGTGCAATGGCTGTGCAGCCATTTAGTCGTAAGCCAACGATGGGGTTCTCAGCTTCCGCAGTCATCAAACGCTCAGATTGGGGCATGTCGAAGTACGTGCCGAGTATCGGTGATGAGGTTACGGTGATGATTGAAGGTGAGTTTGCTCACCATGAAGATTGATCAATTTTGTAAGTGGATAAAAACGAGATGCAATACCAAGCATGAAAAGTCCTGAAAAAAAACTGATTGAACGATACCATTCAACAGCGATTTTGATGCACTGGCTGATTGCCATTGGATTGCTTTTTATGTTTGTAAGTGGTTTTTATATGGTGAATGCTGATATTTCAAAAGCGGATCAATTCAAGCTTTTTCAGATTCATAAAAGTGCCGGAGTACTTGTATTAATCGCTATCCTGTTTCGCGTTATGATTAGGTTTTTTGCCCTGCGCCCTGAATTACCTTCATGTATTAATTACAAAGAACGCCGTTATGCAAAGGTGGGACATTTGGGGCTATATTTAGCGATGCTGCTCATGCCCTTATCCGGTTGGCTGATGGTTTCAGCTAGTCCTTTTGGACTGCCCACGATCGTCTTCGATATGTTTGAGTGGCCACACATTTCGGGCGTCGCTAGAAATAAAGAAATAGAAAATATCGCGAGAAATGTCCATTGGTACATGGCACTTGGATTTCTGGCGTTGATTTCAGTTCATGTCGGCGCAGTTATCAAGCACAAATATAAAGATAATATAAATTTAACCACGCGGATGTGGTGGAGTAAAAAACATGCGGACTAGAACAAGTCACTTAAAGCATTGGTTGATGATACTTGGTGCGGTATTCGCGCTGCAGGCGTTTGCTCAGCAACTCATAGAGCGCTTAAGCGCAAACCAAACCAAGAGTACTATAAAATTCAGTGGTGAGCACGCTGGTATGCCATTTGAAGGTGTATTTGAAAAGTGGGATGCTACCTTAACGTTACCCCCAGCCCAAAATCCTGAAATAGCCGCGACCTTCTACCTTGCATCTGCAAAAACTGGTGATCGAACATATGATAGTACCCTTCCTGAAGGCGATTGGTTTGACATTGAAAATACGCCCCAAGGTCGTTTTGTTTCTACACAGATTCAAGCTTCCGCACAAGGTCGCTACGCCGTAAAAGGGGAGTTAACGCTTCGAGGCATTTCGAAGCCCGTAGCGTTTGAAATGATTAATACTGGCGAACAACTGATTGCAGATATTATCGTCCAACGATTAGCTTATAATATTGGTCTAGAATCAGACCCTGACGCCGAGTGGGTCAGTGCTGAAATTAATATTAAGTTACGAATAGCGATTTAAGTATTGAACGCTCTTATCCACTTGACTAGATCAGCAGAGTTGAGTGGTTTGCTGAAAAAATATCCTTGAATGTATCGAATATCGAGGCTCTTTAATACATCCAGTTCTTCGAGAGTTTCAATGCCTTCGGCTACTGTTGATGCATTGAATTCATCCGCAATTAGCTTAGTTGCAGCAATGATTGTTAGGTCTCTTTTATCAAGTGTTTGCAGGAAGCTTCGGTCAATTTTGATGACGTCAAAGAACATTGTCTGAAGTTGGTTAAGCGAAGAATAGCCCGTACCAAAGTCATCGATAGATATATGGATGCCTCGATCAGCAAGTGCATTTAATTGGGCGCTTGCTAATTCTCCATTTTCAAGCATCACGCTTTCAGTTATCTCTAGATGTAGTCTATTCGCCGCCAACCCACTTTCACTCAATGCAGAATCGATGAGACTGATAAATTTGCTGTCGAGCAGTTGTAGGGATGATACGTTGATTGATACGGCCGTGTCCTCAGAAAACTCCCATTTAGCCGCGTCAAGACAGGCTTGTTTAATCACCCAAGCGCCGATTTCAATAATTCTGCCTGAACGTTCTGCGATTGAGATAAACTCATCGGGGGTTATGTTTATGTCTTTGTGTTTCCATCTAATTAGGGCTTCTACTGCCCAAACCTTATTTGATTGAATATCAATAATCGGATGATAGTTAAGTCGAAATTCATTGTTTTTGAGTGCATTTTTCAAACCATCTCTGATGAATTGGTCGTGTTGGAATTCACTATATAAACTAGGCGTAAAGTAAATCGCATTGCCGCTTCTGAGATGCTTATGATGGTACATCGAAATATCAGCAAACTGTATTAGTTCGCCAGAGGTTTGACCGTGTTCGGGATACAGCGAAATACCGATACTGGCGCCAACGTTAAGTTGGTTGGAGGCTATATTTATTTTAGCTTTAATCCGTTCTTGAATGTTTTCAACCAAATCATTGAGTGCTTTCACACTCGCAAATGGAGTCAGCACTAAAAATTCATCTCCTCCCCACCTACACAACTGGCATTTTTGTAGTGCATCCGCATTGCATTTTGTAACCACTTCTTCTAGGCGAAGCGATATTTCTGATAGTACGCTATCTCCGATTTTGTGACCAAAGCCATCATTAATATCCTTAAACCCATCTAGATCGATAAAAAGTAACGCAAAATTTTCGTGCTTCGTGGTGCTTGTTTTTAGTCGCTCTTTCAGGTTTTTGGTAAACGCAGACCTATTCATTAGATTCGTAAGTGGGTCAATATTGGATAAATTGTAAATTTCCTCTGTTCTACGTAATACCTCAGACTCCAAGTGCGCGGCATGGTTATCCAGTTCAATATTAGCTTCACTCAATTTTTGATTAATGCGCTCAATCTCTTTTTTCTCGAGAGCCATGAGACTGAGCAGGTTTTCATTTTGATTTTTTAATACAAATGTCGTTGATATTGATTTACCGGCTTGGAAGGCTGAAGCTAGCATCACAAACCAAAATACAATCCCTAACCAAGCTATATAATACAGGTCTTGCATTTGCTCAATCAGAATCACAATTGAATAAGGTAATAAAAGTGCTGACATGTAAAAAACGGAAAGCACGGTCGACGCGGCCATGATGGTTATGGTGCCGCCTGCGAGCGCAGATAAAATAATAGCGCTAAGTGTTATTTCCATCAGAGAAGCAGATGGCATGACAAAAATACTGTACGACGCCCAAATACAACTATTTGCGACGATGCCTACCGCAAATCGTGTGATGATAGGAGCCGTATCGACTTTATTGTCAGCAAGTCTTTTTTGCGAAAAGAAATTGTCTGCTAGCCTCAAGCTATGAGACACAAATAGTAAAGACCAGATCAGTGTTTTATGGAATTGGTTTTCTGCGTTATCAAAGCCAAAACAAAGTAATGACATACAAGCAAAAGTCACAACTAAACCACCCAATGCATTGCCGTAGAGCAATCTTAAGCGAGCGACGGTATCCTGTTGTGATGAATTAAAAAGGTCTGGAGTATATGTCATAGTGCCCATTGGTTTTCAGGGGGTTCACAGCGTGTTAGCTTTTTCTATTAAGCTTTTACTCGTCATTATGTGGTTATCGGCTGCTCATCGATTTTAGATAATTTAGTTTCTAGTCATCTAACACCTTGAAAATAAAAATCACAAAGCCCCTTGCAGATATTGTTCTCACCCCAATATTCCAATTCTCTGTAAACAAAGTTTTTTGTTTTCAGATAGTTGCTTCGATAAAAACTAAAGTATGTTTATTTTCGTATCTAATTCGCGGATATAGGTTGGATAAAAATGAGTGTTTAAATTGCAAAAAACGGCTTTAATCGTTTTTTTTGTTTAGGTGAATCGTTTTTATTTAATTTATTTGTTAGGCAATCGAAGTTATCTTTAACTCAACGTAAAACGTTAACCAATAAACTATTTAACTTAAAAGGAAAATACAATGTCATTAATTAACAAAAGTATCCCTGATTTCTCTGTAGAAGCATTCCACAATGGTGAATTCAAAACTATCACTAGCGAAGACGTAAAGGGTAAGTGGTCTATCTTTTTATTCTACCCAGCGGATTTCACTTTTGTATGCCCAACTGAGTTAGAAGATATGGCTAAAATACACGGTGAACTTCAAGACTTAGGTGTAGAAGTTTACGGTGTATCAACTGATTCTCACTTTGTACACAAAGCATGGCATGACACTTCAGAAGCAATTGGTAAAGTAACTTACCCACTTCTTTCTGATAACGTGTTTGCATTATCTCGTGCATTTGACGTACTTATCGAAGAAGAAGGTCGTGCACTTCGTGGTACTTTCCTAGCTAACCCAGAAGGTATCATCAAAGTTGCTGAAATTCATGACCTAGGTATTGGTCGTTCTGCAAAAGATATGCTTCGCAAAGTTAAGGCTGCACAGTACGTTGCAAACAACGACGGTGAAGTTTGCCCAGCAGCATGGGAGCAAGGTCAAGAAACACTTACTCCAAGCCTAGATCTAGTTGGTAAAATCTAAGTCTTTTTAAGACGCGTCTTATCCAAGACATCCACTATGCAGGCAGATGTTGTCTGCCTGCATAGACACTAATTTCATTTGTTAAGTTGACTTAAGGGATGCTGTCTCTAGGTTAATGCACCTGAAAAAAAGCAATTTAGCAATTTTGAAAATAGTATTATTTAACAATGCGTTGTCATGCTAACCAAGTAATTGACTTAAGTGATGACAAACACTTTATAAGGAAACAGTATTATGTTGACTCCAGAAATTTTGAACGCGCTGAAGCAGTACACAGTTGATATGCAGCAAGCTGTCACCTTAGTTGTGCAAACAGGTGAACATGCTAAACGCGAAGAACTCATGACGATGCTCAACCAGTTTGCATCGATTTCAGACAAAATTATTGTAGAAGAGCGAGATAACAATGCTCGTCTACGCAGCCCAGTGACTTTCGAATTGGAAGTGGCGGGTGAACCTACTGGCATCAGCTTTTCAGGCGTGCCAGGTGGTCATGAATTTAATTCATTTATATTAGCTGTTTTACAATCTGGTGGCGTCAAGCTAAAACTTGATGACGCGATTCAAAAAATGGTGGCGAAGGTAAAAACTCCTTCTAAGTTTCAAGTGTATGTGAGTCTTTCGTGTCATGCCTGCCCTGATGTTGTTCAGGCAATGAATCAGTTCGCATTGCTTAACGATAATATCGAAGTTGAGATGATCGATGGCGGTGTTTATCCAGACCTAGTCGAAGAAAACGGAATCCAAGGTGTACCCACTGTTTTCATGAACGGTGAAGTATTTGCTAGTGGCCAAGTCGATACAGCTAAGTTGGTCAGCAAGTTAACCGATGCGCGTCCTGAAATGCTTGAGGCTGACGATTCAGTTGAAAAGCTTCCATTACAAGACGTAACAGTCATTGGTGGCGGTCCAGCCGGGGTAGCAGCTGCAATTTACGCCGCACGTAAAGGCTTAAAAGTGACGATTGTTGCAGACCGTTTTGGTGGGCAAGTCAAAGACACTATGGGCATCGAGAATTTGATTTCAGTGCCAAAAACTACGGGTCCAGAACTCACTACTTCTTTGATGACGCACTTAAATGACTATGAAGTTAATTTGCGTGAACACTTAAGAGTGACAGATATCCAAAAAGGCAAAGTCAAAACGCTGACCCTATCTTCAGGCGAAGTGATTGATACGCGCACGCTGATTGTTGCGACCGGCGCTAATTGGAGAAAGCTAAATGTGCCTGGCGAAGATGAAAACATCGGAAATGGCGTAGCGTATTGTCCGCATTGTGATGGTCCTTTTTATAAAGGCAAAGACGTTGCCGTTATCGGTGGTGGTAACAGTGGTGTTGAAGCGGCGTTAGATTTAGCTGGGATTGTCAAATCAGTTACGGTGTACGAATTCATGCCAGAGCTTAAAGCTGACCAAGTACTGATAAACCAAATTGAAAAACGCAGTAACATTTCAGTCGTTAAAAACGCCGCGACTAAAGAAGTAATCGCAGAAGGCGGGAAAGTGGTCGCGATTGACTACACCGATCGTGAGACTCAAGAAGTTAAACGACAGAATTTACAAGGAATCTTTGTTCAAATTGGGTTAGTGCCAAACAGCCAAGTATTAAAAGACGTTGTTGATTTAACTTCTTACGGCGAAGTGATTATTAATGAAAAAGGTGAAACTAGCGAAGAAGGTATTTATGCTTGTGGAGATGTTACCACTGTGCCGTACAAACAAATCGTCGTGGCGATGGGCGAAGGTTCTAAAGCCGCATTAGCTGCATATGATTATTTGCTAATGCAGCCTAGTGAAGATGAAAATGCTGAAAATAAAGGTGCTTCACAAGCTGCATAATGTAAAATATTATGTACGTTAACTAAGTTGACTTGCAAAAGCCCTTCTGTATAGAGGGGCTTTTTACATTGTCTCAGGGCCATCTTCAGGTCCATAAAATAAGCCCAGTTCTACACGAGAAAAAGCAGTGTTTTTACTGAGTTTTTCATAATGTTCAAGCATATCTTCATTTGCTTCAGCTTCTAAACTAAATACACCTTCAACGAGCTCTTTAATTTTATAAGTTTGTCTAAGCTCATCAGGCAAACCTTGATTATCATTGAGTACAACAACAATATCACCCTTCACCATCGCATTTTGTTTTACTGAATTATCAAACACCATGGAGCCGCGTGTAATTGGTAGGACTTTAGCCGTCATTTTGACACCATTTATCATTTTGCTAATAGGCTTAGATGGAAACCGAGCTTCAATCTCTGCTTCTGATATCGATGGCGGAACGCTTACTGCTGGTTGTTCTATTGATGCGCTTTTTAGTTCATTCTGAAAGTTTTCAGCTTCACTTTCTTTTGGCGAAGGCTGTGAACAAGCCCCTAACATTATTATACAAGTTGCTGAAAATATAATAGATATTTGCTTTTTGTTATGCGAACCAAACTGCAATTTCATGCTTTCCTCAGATTGTTTTGTTCAAGAATGTTGTTAATTTTGAAAGACAAGAGTATCTTTTATTAGTGGACAATGTAAACCTCTAAACAGGCGCATTAACCTCCACATACTTTGGATAGTATTCAAGTACCCAATTTCAGAGTACTGCTAATAATAAAAATGTTTATACATCCAGTGTTCAAGGCCTCTTCTTACCATGGTAAGCAAGGGGAGAACTACTTTACAATAAGATAATAAAGGAACATGCATGAAGGTATTCAAACCTACCGTTGTCGCCGCAACTATATCAGTGGCACTTGCATCTATCGCGGTTGACGCAGCACCGACCGACAGAATTCAAAAACAAACCAATAATGTTAGCTTCAATCAAGAACGCGCTAGCTTTGATGCTGCGGTTCAAAAACAGCTAGCTTCCATGCCTACCGTAACGGGTATGCAAAGTTAACTTTGACCAAGAGTTAGGTAAAACTACATTTTTGTGGGCGCCTAGAAATATGCGCCAACCTGACCTTTCATCAGTAGCACCAAGCGAACGTCCCACAGCGGCGGCTAATCATTTTATGAGCTTAGTCACTGGCATGGGGACTGACAAGGGCGCGATGAGCCAGGCAGTGATGAGATCTTTCCACGATACCGGTAAAGGCACTCGAATAGCTAAGTATAATCAGCAAATTCAGGGTGTAGAAGTGTTTAATCGTGAATTTAATGTCATGTTAAATGACGAAATGAGCCTTGTTGCAACTTCTGGTTATTTTGCGAGAAACCTTATTCCACAAGGGCAAATAGCTCCAGACACTAACTTTGGTGATGTTAACCAAGCAATTAAATTTGCTGTTGCAAGCGCAAGCGAAGGGCAGATGAACATTGAATTGGAGTCTTTTGAGCAAAAAGGCCAATATCAAGTTTTCAACGCTTCAGTGCAATCAGATACAGTTGCGCTGGGTTCTAAGCCTAGGGCTAAAAAGTTTATTTTGATGGAAACAATGGCTTAGTCCCATCTTATTACGTTGAAGTCGAAATCTCTGAAGCTGACAGTGTCAGTGGTGAGCTATTTTCATATGTTGTAAATGCTTTAACGGGTAAAATTTTACATCAACAAAGTATGACGGTAGACGATTCAGTCTTCCATTATCGCGCTTATGCAGAAGAAGATAAGACACCACTTCAAGGTCCTCACGGAAATGTTATCCCAGCGTTAGCGCCAGGAAACGTGACTGAAATTCTTGACGCCTCAATGGTTTCATTAGACACCATGCCTTTCTTGAGTACTCAAGACCCATGGTTGCCTGAAGATGCCACTACCACTTCTGGTAACAATGCTTTTGCTTATGCTGATGTGATAGCACCTCAGGGATTCTCACTAGGTGATTTCACAGCTGAAGTCACATCTGATAAGACCTTTGACTACGTTATTGACGAATCAGCGCGTGCCAACTCCTTTGGGAACAGAAAAGCGGCAATCGTAAACCTGTTTTACATGACCAACTTCTTACACAACTATTATTACGATTATGGTTTTGACGAAGCCTCTGGAAACGCTCAGGTTTCAAATTACGGTCGAGGTGGTCTAGAAGGCGATCCATTGTTACTTGAAGCACAAGATAACTCAGGTTTAAATAACGCAAACATGTCTACGCCGACAGACGGTGCTAGCCCACGTATGCAACAGTTTTTATGGACTGACATCGATGCTGTAGTGGGTGAAGATTGGGGTATTACAATTACCAACCCTGATTCGATCGGTGTGTTAGGAACCAGTCAGGTAGCTTCTTTTGGTCCCCAACAATATTCAGACCTTGCAGGCGAAATCGTGCGTATCGACGACGGTGATGATGCTGCGGGTGCCGGTAGCGTCACTGATGGCTGTCAACCCGCTATCAATGCTGAGGCGTTGGCCGGAAAAATAGTTATTATTGATCGTGGAGCATGTCCGTTTACAACTAAGGTACTCAGTGCGCAAGCTGCAGGTGCAGTTGGTGCAATAATTGTGAATAATAATGATGATGGCACACCGGCACCAATGGGTGGCTCTGACCCTTCTGTGACTATTCCTTCTCAAGGCTTAAGCTTCCAAGACGGCAAAACAATTTATGACCTAATTGATGCAGGTACTACAGTCGAAGCTGAGTTGTTTAGTACTTTCCCACTAAAAGACTCTACATTTGATAATGCAATCATTGCACACGAGTTTGGTCACTATATCCAAAATCGCTTGGTCGGTAATGGTGTTGGTTTAGGTAACTTCCAAGGCCGCGCGATGGGTGAAGGCTGGGCTGATGTTCATGCCATGTTATTTGTGACTAAAGAAGAAGATATGTTACTGCCAGGCAACGAAGAGTTTGGCCTTGGTTATGCCGTAGGTACCTTTGTTACAGACTTCTTCCGCGGTATTCGTCGTGCACCATATACGACTGATATGAATGTCAACCCGTACACGTTTGAACACATTTACTAGACAATGGTTTCGAGACTGATGTTGCATATGAAACAACCGAAATGGAAGTGGGCTACGCAGAGAACTTCACAGTGTCATTCTGGCATTCATACTTGTTCGAAACAGGATTCGATGGTGGTGTGGTCGAGTTATCAGTAAATGGTAGCGAGTGGCGTGATGTGACTGAATTTGGCGGTCAGTTCCAATTTGGAGGCTATAACGCAGTACTAGATGCTAATTTAGAGGCGCAAGCCTTGGCTGGTAGAGCAGTTTTCACCGGACGTAATTTTGCACCAGCTAACGGTGGCGCAGAGGTTATTGATTTTGGTTCTGCACTAAATGGAAATATGGTTAAATTCCGTTTCCGTATCGCTACCGATTTCGCAGTAGGTGATTTCGGTTGGTTTATCGACAATGTGACCTTCACTAATGTTGCAACGCCAGTTTACTCAGCAGTGGTGACGGGTGAAACAACTGCCTGTGATAACTCACTTCCACGATTGGCTGATGTAGCTTCGGTGACTGTCGATGAGCGCGCAACAGCTACATTGACAGCGTCTGCTGCTGATAGAAATGCTGACGATGTACTAAGCTATTCTTGGACGCAAACCTCGGGTCTGAGTGTTGCGATGCAAGGCGCTGATACAGCAACGATGTCTTTTGCTGCGCCTTCTGTCTCTGCTAACTCTACCCTAGGATTTACGGTCACAGTAAGCGATGGTACTGACGCGGTAAGCACCTCAACAACGGTGAACATTAACAATCTACCTGACCCAGTAACTGAGGCTCCTTCTACAAGAAGTAGCGGTAGCATGGGCTGGATTGCATTGTTGCTAGCACCGATTGCATTTATTAGAAGACGACGTTTCTTTAAATAGGTGCTCATAGTAAAAGGCTATCGAATGCGTTAGCCTTCTCCAATAGATAAAAACCCGCTGAAAAGCGGGTTTTTTATTACTTACTCTTTTTATACTAAAAGTCGTTTAGATAGTCTTCCGGTAGGCTGTCAAGCTTAGCGACACCAGAAGTAATTGCGGCATTGGCGACGGCAGTTGCTATGCGCTTACATAGCCTTGGGTCCATCGGTTTTGGAATGATGTAATCCTTGCCAAAACTAAGAGAGCTTGATTGGCTTGCGATCAATACTTCTTCAGGTACTTCTTCTTTAGAAACTGAACGCAGTGCCTCTACCGCAGCTACTTTCATTTCGTCATTTATTTCACTTGCGCGAACGTCTAATGCGCCTCTGAATATAAATGGAAAGCACAATACATTATTTACCTGGTTAGGGTAATCTGAGCGTCCGGTTGCCATAATTAAGTCTTTTCTAACTTCATGAGCAAGCTCAGGTTTTATTTCCGGGTCTGGGTTCGAGCATGCAAATACAACAGGGTTGTCAGCCATTAACTTTAGCGCTTCTGGAGGCAGAACGTCTGGGCCTGATAGGCCTAAAAACGCATCTGCGCCATCTAGTACATCTTCTAGTGTTCTTTTGTCTGTGTTGTTAGCGAATAGAGCCTTGTGTTCTGTTAGCTCTTCTCTTCGCGTATGAATAACCCCTTGTCGGTCAATCATATAAATGCGTTCTCGCTGCGCCCCGCATTTGATTAAAAGTTCCATGCAAGCAATAGCGGCGGCACCCGCCCCCATGCACACAAAGCGAGCTTTAGAGATGTCTTTGCCTTGAATTTCAAGTGCATTTAACATACCTGCCGCAGTGACGATTGCTGTGCCATGCTGGTCGTCATGAAATACAGGTATTTTACAACGCTTGATTAGCTCGCGTTCGATTTCAAAGCATTCTGGTGCCTTAATATCTTCTAAGTTAATACCGCCAAAAGTATCCGCAATATTGGCAACGGTATTGATAAATTCTTCTGTTGTCCTGTGTTTTACTTCTATATCAATAGAGTCCAATCCAGCAAAGCGTTTGAACAGTAACGCCTTGCCTTCCATAACTGGCTTGGATGCCAATGGGCCAAGGTTTCCTAGACCGAGGATGGCAGTACCATTTGATATGACAGCAACCATATTGCCTTTTGCGGTATAACGATATGCAAGGTTAGGATCGGCAGCAATTTCTCTGACGGGTTCTGCTACACCTGGACTATAGGCCAAGGCTAAGTCATTTACAGTGGCAGCTTCGGTTGTCAGTGCAATTCCAATTTTTCCTGGTTTAGGGAACTCATGATAATCGAGTGCTTGTTGGCGAAAATCCGACATCTTTTTAATCCTTGGTTGCGATGATAGTGCGGTGACTAAATAATTTTACTTTTTAACAACGTTCGGGCTTACCGAGTTCAACTGAAAAGCACACAAACATTTTGATAATTAATTAATAACACAATGTAACATACTTCATTGAATAAACACGAGTTTGTATAGGTTTAGTGAATCAAAAACAGAAAATGCTTAACGTTATGAATATAAAAGATATTTATGCGTTTTAGAACCTATATAATCCATTGCTTATATAGAATATAGATGGGAATAGCTAGCTTGATACTTGAGAGTTATCTTAAAAGTGATTGCGTAAGCGCGTGGAAGTTTTAGTTAATTAAACTACCGCATTAATAAAAAAGCCTTCTTACGAAGGCTTTTTAATCAAATCAATTGAATTAACAAGTATGCGTTACGAGCGCGCTTTTCTTCTTAACCAAACAACAGGGGCTAAGAGCAAGGCAATCCATCCCATGCTACCACTGCCTTTATTATTGATTTGAACCGTTACTGTCTCTGAAACTGTACTGTTGCCATCACTCGCGGTGACAACAAAGCTCATTGTAGTATCTGAACCAACGTCTGGTGCTGTTACTGCAATTGCATTGGTCATCTCACCGTTGATCGTGATAGTAACTGCGTCACCGTCAGGGTCAGTTGCCGTAGCGCTTACTGCGAAGTCTTGCTTCTCATCAACACTCAGTGGAGCGACTACGTTCAATACAGGCGCGTCTTGTACTCCTTCTACATAGATATCAACACTTGCTGTTACAACAACCGCTTCGGCTGTATCATCTGCGCTGACCTCATTCAGAGTATAAGTAAAGCTATCCATGCCAAAGTAATCGGCATTAGGTGTATAAGTAACAGTACCATCGTCGTTGACTGCCGCTGAACCGTTCGCCGGCGCATCACCAATCATTAGCGTACTCATATCTAAGTCTGCAACTTCAATACTGACTGGATCAAACGATCTGAACGTACCAGAGAAAGTTTCCATAGTGAAAGTATTCAATACAGTCGTTTCATCATCATTCGCCAATACGTTGATGTTAACAGAAGTATCTTCGGTTACAGTCGCGCTATCATCCATGAAGTCTCTTGGCGAACCTAGCGACCCTGCATAAGAAATTTCAAGAGAATCACCTGCGCTTGCAGTTAGTAGGAACTCGTTTCCTGCAGTAGGAAGTGCACCAATAACCTCTCCAGGTGTCACAGCTGCAACAGTAATACCCACTCCACCTGTTGAATCTTCCGCGCCCACAACAACCCCAGGCACTTGAGCTAAATCCGGTGCAGTTGTTGAACCGTAAACCATCGAAATTTTACCAGTTTCGTACTCTAACCATATTTGCATGCTGATATTTGAACCAGGCATGTTATACATCTCAGCATTGGCCCATTCGATAACAAAATGTCCAGTATTTAGACTTGCAACATAGATATCCCCAGCACCAGAGTCTGAGTCACTGGTTCCATTTAGGTCTAAGTCTGTCCAATATGGAGCGACAACATTGTTTGGCTCAGCTAAGCTAGGCATTATCTGTGGGAAAGGAGTCGAGACTCCGCCAGAAGACGTACCCAAGCTAATAAAACCATTCGAAGAAACGACAACAGAGCTGTATTCTTGACCCAAATATGAAATCGATTGAGGTAGACTGTAAGTAAGCGTCGTATCATCACATACTGCTGAACAAACTTCTGGCGCAACGCCAATTGCTGCCATTGGTGTATACGCTGGCAGCCCAAAACCTGTCAACAAATCACCTATTGATGTATCAGGCGTAACTTGCATTGAAGCTGTATTTAAAGCCCCTTGCCATTCTAGTGTACGAGAACCAGCATCCCAAGTTACGGGTTCTTGAGAACCGTTTTTGGTGGCCGATAATGTTGATAGCGTTAGGTTATATTTTTCGTCAACTTGACCTTTGACGCTTATTAACCCCGTAATCGCTTGGTTGCTAGCAATCATTTCAGTAACCACTTGCTCACCTGGTGCGGCTGAGCTTGCGCTACTTGAAGCTGACATTAGCGTTGCATTGTCTGAAGAAACCGGATACACAGCAACTGGCACGTAATAGTCAGTTGTTTCTGCATCATCATCAGCCCAGTTGATCCCGCCTAGCGCCCATTGTCCAGCGCTCGCGCTTGCAACGTCTAAGTGAAGCGTAATTTCAGCAGAAGCGCCCGCAGGTAAAGTAGCATTGCTTGGTGTTAGCGTTGCATCAATAGCACTATCGCTGAACATCATTGAAGGCGTTACACTGACAGCGTCGTCGCTTGTATTTGTCACTGTGATTGACAACGTACACTCAAGGTAACAGTTTCCATCCACCATGCTCAAGTCGCTGTATGTTAACTCAGCAGTTGAAGCGCGTGCTAGGTCTAAACGGCCCGCGCCTACGTCAAACTCATCTGTCGGAGTTAACGCGTCATCTTTTAATAAACCATCTCTTATAGATGAAGTGACTAAGGCACTCTTAATCTGCATCGCAGACCATTCAGGCTTCATTTGCTTAAGAATAGCTGCGGCACCGGCAACGTGGGGAGATGCCATTGACGTCCCATTTTTGAATGAGAAGTTTTCGCCAACATGGTTCGGTGCTTCAGGTGATTCACCTGAGAAGATACGAACACCTGGAGCGGCTATATTTGGTTTCAAGAATGAAGGATCCCCGTTAGGCCCTCTTGAACTGAAATCAGCCATGATATCAGCCAAACTATCAGATGCTGTTCGAACAACTTCATCACCAATAGTTCCTTCAACGGGTGTGTCTGAACCAGCAACAAGTTCGGCTAGCGCCGCACCAGGTGTTGCGGGAATCATTACCGAAGGGATACCTTGCTCTGGTGATAAGCCTCCCATTTGGATCGGAGCTTCACCGCGGCCTGGTGCGTTGTAAACGATAACACCAACTGCGCCGGCTGCTTCGGCGTTTGTAATTTTATCAACAAAACCACATGCTCCGCGGCTAATCAATGCGATTGAGCCGTCAAAAGCTGCGTCTGCAAACGCGTTACAACCTTCGAAATTAGCTTCATCTAATGCACCCGCAAAAACGATAGGAGCTGTTAAAGGTTCAGTGATGGGTACAACACCTGCCAAAATAGCTGGAACGCCGGTAAGGGTGTCTGATCCAGTGACACTTAATTCATTAGCGAAAAGACGATTGGTAGTTGTCGCCGCTACTGTAAGTACATCGTCACTACAGCCAGGGCAGCCAATGGTTGTCGGGTTTGGACCATCGTTGCCGGCAGCAAAAACGGTTACAACGCCGGCATCCGCCATCGATTTGAATACGGTTTCGTAAGGAGAGCCAACAGGTGAGCCACCGGCGCCACCACCCCATGAGTTGTTTACTACGTCTGCACCATCCAGTAAGGATGCTTCTAGCATAGAGAGTAGCATTGAATTAGAACCTGACGAGCTAGCTGGGTCTGCTGGTGTCGCATACAAGCCTTTATAGACCATCAAGCGCGCTGCAGGGGCAACACCCGAAATTTCAGCAGTTGCACCACCGCGCTCAGCCATCACGCCATAATTACCAACAGCCGTTCCCGCTACGTGAGTACCGTGACCATTAAAGCCCAGAGGACTGTCATGCTCTTCTTCAACAATTGCAAAACCATCTGGTACGTCAGCATGTCTTGCAACAATCAATTTGTTATTACAGAAATCAGGCTCAACAGAACAGTAGTCATCTGATGGAAGCGTATCAGCCGCAACAGGATCGAAGTTATCACCTGCAAATAGTGGGTTTTCTGGACGAATACCACTATCAATCACGGCTACGCGAATGCCTTCACCAGCTTGCTCTTTGCCACCCACTTTTTCCCAAGTAGAAATTGCATTGATTAAATCAAGACTGGCGTCCATCTGTGCGTGCTGAACAGTATCTGGATACACATTCTTAACACCGCTCATTGCTAGAAGTGAATCTAAGCTATCGATGCTTACTTCTGCTGCAAAACCGTTAAATGTTGCGTAGTAAGAGAAGTCAGCTTTAAATGATTTATCAATGGTTGCCAAGGAGCGTTTAACTTCATTTTGCCGAGTTTCTAGGAATGACTTGTATTCTTTTGCGGCAGCCGAATTGAAATTAATCTTTGCGTCGGAGCGTGTGAATTTTTCGCTGGCTGCAGGGTTTACACCACTGAACTGGGCCATTGGTAAATCATTTAACTCTACGATAACTCTTACGCGGTCGTTGTTGATCGAAATGGCATCTTTGATAATTGCCTTTTTGTCAAATGACGCTTCTACTGCATCGGTTCGTTCGACAGAGTAACCTTTAATTGGCGCGCTATCTATATAAGCAATAGATGAGGCACTGTATAGGGCTGATGCAACCACCATACTGACTATAGTCTTTTTCATATATCTTCCCGTTAAAACATCAACAAATCGGTGTTTGTTGTAACTTGTATGTTAAACACGTGTTTATTTTAAAATAGAATGTAATAACATTGCTTTGCGAAGAAATTTCGGTAATGCAATGTAATTATCTGCTTGAAATGTAAACTGTCGTGTTTGTTGTGGATTTATTATTATTATTATTATTAATTTATGCGGCGTTTAGTGAGGTTTGCTCATCTATTTGACCGTCTGGAACAGTAGTATCATAAATCTGCAGCTTTTGTAATAGCTTTGGGTCATAAATTTATTATTTTTTTTGTGTTTGTGGGTTTATTGAGCGTTATCTTTAGTTTACTAATTGACGGGAATAAAAAAACCCGAACATGCAGCTCGGGTTTTTGTAATAACGCTTAGAAAATGTTTATTTCTTGCTAAGTGCGCCAAAACGCTTCTTGAAGCGATCAACACGACCACCAGTATCAACGTTACGTTGCTTACCTGTGTAGAAAGGGTGACATGCTGAACATACGTCCAAGTTGATGTCTTTAGCAAGTGTAGAGCGAATGTTCATAACGTTGCCGCAAGAACATGTAGCTGTGATTTCGTTGTACTGAGGATGAATACCGTCTTTCATGGGATACCTTAAATTATATAGGCCGTCTCGCTATACAACCCGAAGTTGCACACCAAACGAAATTAATTAAAAATCAACCGCTCGCGAGGTTTAAACTATACCCTTGAGTAGCTGCGTAAAATTTGGACGCGAACTATACTGGATTGAGGGCTGGCGATCAAGCAAAGTTTAGTCGATGTGAAAATCAACGACTAGTAGTGCGCTTGTATTAATAGTATCGTTTGCAGCATCTCAAACCTCACCCATCATTTGGAATTTAATAAGGAGCCGATCAAGTAGTGTCTGTCATCATTCAGGTTGCGCTTCCAGTCCCTTTGTTCCGTTTTTTTGATTACCGCATAGAGTCAATTGGACAAGATGATTTGACTACTCTCTTGGGTAAAAGAGTCTCAGTTCCTTTTGGCCCAAGGCAAATAGTGGGAATGATTGTAGATGTTCAACAAGACGTCGATTATGACCGAAGTAAGATCAAAGCTATCATCGAGCTAATGGATTCAGAAGCCATTTTTGACTCGACCTTTCTGTCACTTGCTAGTTGGTTAAGCGACTTTTACCTCCATCCGCTGGGAGAAGTAATCGCAACTATGCTACCGGTTCTGTTACGTAAGTCCGCGAAACTCGAATGGCCACACATCGAATATTTGAGTATAGACGAATCAAATTCTCAAGATTTGGATGTAAAACTAGGGCGCTCAAAATTGCAGTTAGCATTATACAAGCAACTTGGTATAGGTGAGAGAGCCTTAAAAGACATTCGCAAAACACACAGTGCAGCGACAGTAAAAGCATTAATTGATAAAGGCCTTGTTCAAAAACAAAGTAAGCCAATTCAAGCGCTAGACTGGCAGGCTCAGTTAAGAATAGCTGAAAAGCCCAGACCCAATTTAGAGCAATCAATTGCTATTAGCACAATAAATGAAGCCGTGGGCTTTAATACATTTTTGCTCGAGGGCGTGACGGGTAGCGGAAAAACGGAAGTTTACTTACAAATCATCGAGCCATTGTTATTGGCGGGTAAACAAGTTTTGATCTTGGTACCAGAAATTGGTTTGACGCCACAAACTGTGTCACGTTTCGAATCTCGATTTGGTATTTCAGTAGGGGTGCTGCATTCAAATCTAAATAACAAAGAACGTGCCTTGGTATGGAAGCAAGCCAAAGAGGGTGAAATTGGCATCGTCATTGGCACGCGGTCTTCTGTTTTTACGATTTTGAAAAATCCAGGCATGATTATCGTCGATGAAGAACACGATGAATCATTTAAGCAGCAAGACGGGCTGCGCTATCATGCTAGAGATGTTGCCGCCTACAGATCTAAACAGTTGGATATTCCTCTGATACTAGGCAGTGCAACGCCATCACTGGAAAGTCTGCACAATACTATCGTTAAAAAATTCAGACATTTACCACTCACGCAAAGAGCTGGCAATGCCACTATGCCAACCCAATTGTTGATGGATATGCGTAATCAAAATCATCAATTCGGGATTGCTGACTCAATGTTGGAAAAGATCAAGGTGCAACTTGAGCAAGGCAATCAAGTCATGGTGTTTGTCAACCGGCGCGGATATGCGCCGAGTATTATGTGTCACAGCTGCGGTCATGTAGAATCTTGCGAACCTTGCGCGACCCCTTTTACCGTGCATAAGAGTGCTCGCAATTTACAGTGCCATCGCTGTGCAGCAACACGCTATATCCCTAATAAATGCAGTCGTTGCGGACATAAGGAGTTGGTCACAGAAGGGATCGGCACTGAGCAAATACAACTGGGCCTTGAGCAACTATTTCCTGACTATAAATCAATCAGAATTGATAGTGACTCTGTTCGAGGCAAGGGAAAGCTAACAAGATTGCTCACGCAGATTAACAATAACGAGTATCAGTTGTTGATTGGCACTCAAATTCTCTCTAAGGGCCATCATTTTCCCAATGTCACCATGGTCTTGATTCTGAATGTGGACGGCGCTTTATTTAGCGCAGATTTTAGAGCGCCAGAAAAGCTCGCTCAGTTGATTACGCAATTAGCAGGGCGGGCAGGGCGCAGCGATAAACAGGGCGAGATGTGGTTGCAAACGCACAATCCACAACATCCTTTACTTCAAGACTTAATAAACAATGGTTATGGCGATTTTGCTCGCTTTGCTTTACTTGAGCGAAAACACGCGCTGTTGCCACCCTACGAATACCAAATTGCGCTTCGCGTGGAGTCAACTTACTTACTCCAAGCTGAAAAATTCTTAAAAATGAGCTTGCCGATATTTGAGCAATTCCAAAAGTTAAGAGCGATTGGGCCGTTTCCCGCATTTATTGAAAAAAAACAGGGCCGTTTTCGGATGCTGTTAATTGTTCAATCAGCTTCGCGTTCTTATCTCAATAAAGCGATGACACAGGTGGTCAATTTCTTGGACCAACAAGCTGAGTCTAAACGAGTAAAGTGGTATGTCGATGTTAATCCAATAGATTTTAATTAACTGAAATAAGACTAAACCTTTTTGCTATTACGGTTATAATTACCAACCAATCAAAAAGAAAAATACGCGCTAAGCATTAAACAAATATGGCTCATAAAGACTACGTGTCACGAGGACAAAAAAACGTCCAGTGAAGAAAAAAGCAGTGGCTCAGCCGCTGCCTTGGTTTAGGATTTTACTTGCACTTGCGATCATTGGGGCGTTTGCCTATGGCTTATGGTTTTTAAGTACTTCCAACACGTCAAAGCCTGAGCCGCTTGCTGATAAACCAGAATCTGTTAAAGCTATTAGTCCAAAGACAAATGAACTAGAAGACCAAAGCTCGCTGCCAGTGTTAGAAGAAGAGCAATGGGAGTTTATAGAGTCCCTGCCCAACTATTCAGTAGAAGTTGATATAGAAGAGCAGCAAGTATCTCAGCGGCCCTATTTAATGCAGTGTGGTTCGTTTAGAACCGAAGCTCAAGCCGAAAAACTAAAAGCCGAAATCGCCTTTCAAGGGATGGAAGCGCAAGTGTTAGAGAGCAAAGGCAAAAACGGTATTTGGTATAGAGTAGTGTTGGGCCCATTTGATCGTAAACGCGAAGCAGAAAAAGGTCGTCACCAGTTGCGCAGAGCTAATATTAACAACTGTAAAATATGGTTCTGGAATTAATGATTTTGGAAGGCATCGTGGCAAGCTCAAGCATATCCATCAAATAGCATCGCTGAAGTTTGGCTTGAAATAATATTGACTTGAAATAATCAAAAGTTGCCCCATTTCCTTATCATCTGCGCAACGATCCGCAGGCTTGATTAGGAGAAAAAATGACTACCATTGTATCAGTACGTCGAAATAACGAAGTGGTTGTCGCGGGTGATGGCCAAGTTTCATTTGGCAATACCGTCATGAAAGGCAACGCGAGAAAAGTCCGTCGCCTTTACCACGACAAAGTACTCGCAGGGTTTGCCGGTGGCACCGCCGATGCCTTTACCTTGTTCGAGCGTTTTGAGTCAAAGCTTGAAATGCACCAAGGCCACTTACTTAAATCAGCAGTCGAACTTGCAAAAGACTGGCGTACCGATCGCATGCTTCGCAAACTTGAAGCGATGCTGATTGTTGCTGATCATACTGCGTCGTTGATCATTACCGGCACTGGTGATGTGGTACAAACTGAAAACGACTTACTTGCGATAGGTTCAGGCGGAAACTTTGCACAAGCTGCAGCCACTGCACTGTTAGATAACACTGAATTAAGCGCACAAGATATCGCCACCAAAAGCTTATCCATAGCAGGTGATATCTGTATTTACAGTAATCAAAACCAAACGGTTGAAACCATTACTTATTAACAAATTCAACGTTGTAGCCTGAACCGTTGCAGCGATAGGAAGCACTATGTCTGAAATGACCCCAAGAGAAATCGTGCATGCTTTGGACAAACATATAATTGGTCAAAGTGATGCAAAAAAAGCCGTCTCAATTGCTTTAAGAAATCGATGGAGACGCATGCAACTTGAGCCTGAACTAAGGCAGGAAGTGACACCCAAAAACATCCTGATGATTGGACCAACAGGCGTGGGTAAGACAGAGATTGCACGACGTTTAGCAAAACTCGCTAATGCTCCGTTCATAAAGGTTGAGGCCACAAAATTCACTGAGGTCGGTTATGTGGGCAAAGAGGTCGAAACGATCATCAGAGACTTAGCCGATATCGCGGTTAAAATGACTAAAGAGCAAGCCGCAAAAAAAGTGAAATATCGTGCCGAAGAAGCGGCCGAAGAGCGGATTTTAGATATTTTGTTACCGCCGCCTAAAAACTCTTTTGGCGAAACAGAAGAAGTCAAAGATAAAGGCACTCGCCAAGTTTTCCGCAAGAAGTTGCGCGAAGGTCAGTTAGACGACAAAGAAATTGAAATCGAAGTGGCGCTTCCACAAATGGGTGTTGAAATCATGGCTCCTCCTGGCATGGAAGACATGACTAACCAGCTTCAAGGCATGTTTCAAAACCTAGGTGTCGACAAGAGCAAAAAGAAAAAGCTTAAAATCAAAGATGCCTTTAAAGTCCTCGTTGAAGAAGAGTCTGCAAAACTCGTTAATCAAGAAGACCTTAAAGAACAAGCCATTGAGTCCTTAGAGCAAAACGGCATCGTGTTTATTGATGAAATAGACAAAATCTGTAAGCGCGAAGGAACGGGATCTGCCGATGTCTCTAGAGAGGGCGTTCAACGAGATTTACTGCCATTAGTTGAAGGTTCTACGGTATCAACTAAACATGGCATGGTTAAAACAGACCACATTTTGTTTATCACCTCAGGTGCATTTCAGATGAGTAAGCCATCTGATCTCATTCCAGAGCTTCAAGGTCGCTTGCCGATCCGCGTTGAGCTATCCGCGCTTAGAGTGGAAGATTTTGTTCGGATACTGACCGAGCCAAACGCATCGCTGACTCAACAATATACTGCGTTGATGAAAACTGAAGGCGTTGATATTAGTTTTGACGAATCGGGCATTAACCGCATTGCAGAAGTATCTTGGCAGGTGAATGAAAAGACCGAAAACATCGGTGCAAGACGTTTGTATACGGTAATGGAACGATTGATGGAAGATGTGTCTTTTGAAGCTTCGGATCGCGCGGGCGACAGTATCAAAATTGATGCAGCTTATGTCGATGCGCACCTTGAGGCATTAGCTGATAACGAAGACTTGAGTCGCTTTATTCTATAAAACCAAATAACAAAAGTAAGTATTTACTTAACATGAAGTTAGACACAAAAAGCTACGACATTGCGCGTAGCTTTTTTGTTTCTGCATTTTTGTGTGTTTCTTGATATGGCGTTTTGGTCAGTAGCTTAAATAGGTACTCACTTATCGGATATTGGGTAAGGCGTTCAAATTCAGCAAAACGCGGTGCAGGGTTAGCTTCTAAAAAAACATATTCACCGCTAGTGGTTCGTCGCCAATCAATCGCAGTCCATTGCATATGAAAGCTTTGCATAATCGTGAATGCGAGTTTTTCAATGTGTTTAGGAAGCGCAATGGGCATCAGTTTTATCGTGTCGTCTAACCTAAAATCTATACTATCTGATTCAACAATTGCGCTAAAAAGAACAGTACCCACCACATAAGTTCTAACATTTGTTCCCTCGATATATTCTTGAATAGTGAGCGGCTGTTTTTGCAACTCCCTTTCGATTTCAGCTAAATCGTTTTGCCCGATTAAACGGGTGTGTTGACCACCGTGAATCGGTTTTACAATGCACTTGGAATGACCTTTTAAAAACTCATCGGCACCTTGAATATCATTGCCAAAAAATGAATCAGGCACCTTTGCACCCAAGCGCTTTGCCAAGGCCAATTGCAAAGGCTTGGTCTTATGAAACTGAAATGCATCCCATGAGTTACACCAATTCGGATGACGCTGTTTAAAAAACACTTGAAGCCATGAAGAGAAGTTCAATTGAGTGACATTGTCGCCTTGCGGAAGTGAGATGCTGTCCCAAAAAATCCCTTTAAAGTGTTTTATCGGATAAATAAAATTATCTACGTTTAACAAAAGCTGGTTTTTGTTGTCTATAAACATAGCGTTGTTATCGAAAAACACCTGAGCGTCCATACAAATATATGCTTGTTGATTTCGCTGGCAGTGATTAACGAGTAACTGAATATTTTCGGAGCGCAAGCTGCCTATCAGTAAGATGGGGCTATCCATGAGCTGTTTCCTTTGGGACGGGCTTGAGTGGTTGTTTCTATGTGATAAGACAGAAAATTTAAGCTGTTTTTAAAACAGACTAAAAACAGCTTAAATCGAGTTTCGCAATTAAATAAACGGTTTCCAATCACCGCCATCTTCACCTAGCGCGAGTGTAATAACGACAGGTAGTTTATTCTTATGCGGGTCTGGCGTAATCGTTTCTCTTGGTGGCACGATTTGAACAGGACGGGCTTCTGGCCATAAGCATCCGCCAGTGACTTGTGTTGCTTGTTCGTTTGTAAGTGTTTTGAATTTTTGATTTTGCATGCGTTTTCTCCTTGAATGAGCTTGCAATAATGACTTATATGCAGTGTTTAATATGCTAAAATACTGCGCTTGATGAGATGCTTGACGTTAACGGTATTTGGTTGGTTAAAACATCCATGTGGCATCACATGAATTAAGAATAACCCAAGTTGTGTTTGATGAAACTGGTCATTAGCCTAGCGCAAGTGGAAATGCTAAGTTTCTATCCTTTGATACAGCGGGGTCGAATGAATTTAGGAGTGTTTATTTTTCGTTTTTGCCGTTTTTTTAGCATTTTCCTCTTTGTGATGAGCCATAGCATTGTAAGGGCTGATATTCATATCAAAGGCGTTGAAGGTGAGCTATTGAATAGTCTCGAGATTTATAAGAAGCAGATTAGCTTTCCTGACAATGAAAACCTTACCGAACTCAGCGTTACCAAATATCAGAATGAATTAGAAGCTTCGTTAACCAAAGGGCTTCGCGCATTCGGATATTTTATGCCTCGCTTCGAATATTCTTCAGATTCATTAACGGTGTGGCGTTCAGATGATATCGACTTGAACGTAGTCGCGGGGCCACAAGCCACTATTAAACATTTTGACTTCAAAAATGACCTAGGCTTTGATTTCAAAAAGCCTTTAGCAAGCCAATTTAAGGATAAAATCTCAATACCTCAACGGTTGATTGATCAGCTGTCAAATACGCAAAGTAACTTACTCAATAAGCCCCTTGTTTCTAATGTCTATGAGACACAAAAATCTGTTTTGCAATCAATAGCGGTTTCTTTGGGGTATTTTGACTTCCATTGGGTTAACCATGAAATACAGGTAGAAGCCAAAAAAGCCAAAGCATCTGTTATTTGGGAAATTCAATTTGGCAAGCGCTACCAATTTGGTGAACTAAGCTTCATCGCCGAAGACCGAGGTGCTGAACTTGTTGAATCTGTTAAGCAGTTCAAAACTGGCGATTGGTTTTCACAAGCTGAATTAGCCAAGTTCACACAACGAGTTCGTCAAACGGCATACTTTGATAGTGTTATCGTTAGGCCAAATAAAGAAAAAAAGACCTTTGTAAACAATCAGCCTCAAGTCCCTATCGAATTGATACTAAAGAGTAAACCTAAGGATGCTTTTAGATTTGGAGTTGGGTTCGCAACTGACACTGGGGCACGGGTCACGACTAATTGGCAACGCCCATGGGTGAATTTGCGCGGTCATAGCGTCAGCAGCTCGATGTATTTATCAAGACAGGAGCAGACCTTCGATCTTGGGTACACCGTGCCAATGGCTAACCCATTAAATGATTTTTTAAATTTCAATTTGGCGCAAAACGCATCAGTGAAAACCAAACCGAAAGTCGTATTTATACCCTTGCTCTACAACGCCAATTGGGTGCTAAGCAAGAAAACGATTGGAACAAAGTCATCAGTATTAAATACGAGCGCGAAGACTTCACGCAAGGCTTTGCTGAGCAGCAACAAAGTGAATTATTAGTACCCGGTTTTTCACTCAATCGCGTACGCAAAAATGACGATATCTTTGTGACCAATGGTGATAGACAACTAGCAACCATTGAAGGTGCATCAGATGCGTTGTTGTCTGATATTAATCTGGCAAAGATTACCCTGAGCACTAAATGGATTAGAACCTTTGACAAACATCGTTGGATCGCAAGAGCTGATGTGGGTGCGCTGACCTCAAGTGATTTTGAATCAGTGCCGTCATCTTTGCGCTTTTTTGCTGGTGGAGATCAGAGTATCCGAGGATTCGGCCTAGATGAGTTAGGCCAAACTAGGCTTAATGAAAATGGCAAACTTGAGCTGATTGGCGGGCGATATTTAAACGTTGCCAGTATCGAATACGCGTATTCTGTCAGTGATAAATGGCGGGCAGCAATCTTCGCAGACGCAGGCGGTGCAAACGCAAAATTTGCTGACGAAATTGCAAAGGGTTTTGGCGCAGGCGTGCATTGGCTTTCACCCGTTGGCACGATTCGCTTATACCTTGCTCGCGGGATCAGTGGGACAGAGAGAAACTGGCGAGTGCATTTCAGCATAGGGCCAGGCTTATGAGTGTGTTTGTAAAGTTAACAAAATGGATTGGTCTTACCTTTTTGGCTTTATGCTTGATTGTGTTGTTGGCAATCGGTTTCGTGTTGTCGCCAATGGGTACTCAATCTCTAATTTCTATTGCTAACGATCAAGTTGAATCACTAAATATTGAATATCGGTCTGGTGGTTTTTTGGGAACCATAGCGCTCGATAGTTTAAGTTTCAAAGATCAAAGCGCGTTTATCGATGTAGCCGATGTTGACATGACGCTCTCTTTTGCATGCTTATTTTCGATGCAAGTGTGTATTGATAATTTAAGTTTTAAACAAATCGATTTGGTTATTGCCTCATCAAAAGAAGAGGTCGACAAAAATGAGGCGATTAATAGTCTTATCAAAAGCCCAGTGCTTTTCTCGCTCGATAATTTAGCGTTTTCAAAGCTAAGGGTTTACCAATCTCCTTTGCAAGTATTAGATAGCAAAGAAGTGAAACGCTTGCAAAACCTTGAAGATCCGAGCGTCGTTATTGATAACTTTGATGTTTCGCTAAGCTTTTATGAAACACTTTCTCTTACCCGATTAAATCTTGAAAACTTAGTGATGATTAACTCGCCACCTGCGGCCGAACCACCCAGTGCTAAGCAAGATGATCAAGACCCAGCCTCAATGATTAAAGCGCTGCTTAAAAACCTTGAATATCAATACCCAGGTCTGAGGATACCTAGCGTTTATGTACCTATTCATTTTGAGTTAAGTAATATCAACATCACGTCAATCTGTGTTGATGTAGATGAAGTGTGCTTGCAGGGAGTGGAACTTGAAGCCAAGCACTTTGAACAATCAATAGAAATGGCTCTGGGCTTAAGTGCTATTCAGACTGAGGTTCAAACCACTAATGATAGCCCGAACATTAGCAGCGAAATCATCAGTGATTTGACTAATTTAAAACTAGTATTGACGACCCATTTAGACGAAAACTTCGATACTCGTTTGACAGTCTCTGCCGATTCAAAACGTTACGACAAGCTCAGTTTAAGCGCTTCAATGGATATAAACCGCTTGGATTTAGAGGCTAGCAAAGGCGCTTCGAATAGTGTGATTGCCACACTCAAAGGCGATGTTGATATTGAGAGCAAACAGTTACCACTTGACCTTAAAATCAACATCTTCGATTTGCCATATAGCTTAAATTCGTTTGCTAACAACAAACAAGTTGAAAGTCAGATAAATATGATCGCAAAGGGGTCGCTTGAACAATATGAGCTAGCCCTATCAACCAAAAATATTAGTCTTAAAGAATTTGAGCTGAATAAACTCACCACCAATATTGGTTTGCAACAGAATCAACTGACACTAGATAAAATCAAGCTCGACGCTTTATTCAAACAAGCAGCAGTGGTTGCTAAAGGTGCTTTCAGTATCGATGCTGAAGGCCTCATTAAGGCCAATGATTTTGAACTAAATGCCAAGCATTTCATAGCCTCCGCGAATGGAACGGGGCACATCTTTGATAAGCATTTAACAGCGGATAAGCCTTCAAACATCAAACTTTTGGTGAAGGTTGATGACATCAATTATTTTGTCCCAAACATAAATGGGAGCATTGACTTGAATACACAAGTCGAGTCGCCTCTGTTAACACCTAAATTAAGCTTTGATTTTGTTGCTAACGCGCTTGAAAGTGAAAACGTGTCGCTTGAATCACTTGGTGCCAAAGGTAATGTTAATTTACTCAATAAATGGGCTAGCAAACTAAGTTTGGATGTCAGCGGCTTAAATGCTAATGAAATAGATATTCCAACGATGAGTATCTCATTAAATGGAAATGAAAAAACGCAAAGCTTGCTCATTTCAATACCTGATGGGGATGTGAAAACGCAACAATCCTTTGTCGGCGAATTTGTTTACCCGCAAGGCCAGAACGAGACTCTGCTAGATAGCTTGCCGACTAAATGGGTGGGCAACTGGCAGCAAAGCTCGCTTTCTTTCGAGTCGTTAAACATAGTCAGTAGTGACGTAACGCCAATTCAAATTGATATTGAAGGCCAAGCTTTTAGTTTGGAAAAAAAGTGTTGGAAACAAAGCGAAGTTATCTCACTTTGTGCAGAAGCGACGGAGGTAAGTGGTCAAAGTGGTGTTGCAAAAATCGATACCCAATTAGATGTGATGGCTTTACTACCCTTGTTAAATCAGCCAGATTTAATGGCACAAGCCAATCAATACCTAGATCTATCAACGACTGAGTTCGTGTTGAACAGTGATTTAGACCTGACTTGGAACGATAGTAAAAGGCCAAGCGTTAATCATCGCCTAATTGCGCAAAACATATTGTTATCAAAAAATCAGAAAACGGCGACGCTAGATAATTTATCAATAACAAATCAATTAGCGTCAGGTGGGCTGACATCCGAAGTCCTTATGACCAGTAGCGACCTCGGTAATTTGGCGTATGCAGGCCGAATATTTGATCACCCTGCTGATAACACCTCAGCTTTTAGTCAGCATCAAGGCTCACTTACCTTGAGTGATCTTACCTTAGCCAAAATCAGCAATTTTATTCCACAATTAGAGCGAGTAAACGGGATAATCAATGCTGAACTATCAATAAAAGAGAGCTTAGATAAGCCTGCTATTTTTGGCGATATGAGCATACAAAATGGTGAGCTATTACTAGCGGATATGCCGGTCAAATTATCAGATTGGCAACATGAAATAAACTTCAAGGGTAGGAAAGTCGACAGCCAAGGCGAATTTCACCTGGGTACTTATAACAAAGGCGGCAAAGGCAAACTCACTGCCTCGGTAGATTTTAACGATGCATTCTTACTAGATGGCACACTATCTGGTGACAGACTTGAGTTTGAATATGAAAAACATCATCTAACTTTAAGTCCTGATTTAACATTTAGTGTTTCTCCATCGCTCATCAAGCTATTTGGGGATATAGATGTGCCAATGGCTAAAATCGTGATAGAAACGCTGCCCGAAGGTGCGCCTTCCCCATCTAAAGATATCATTGTGGTCGATCAAGAAGAGGTAGCGCTAGCGTCTGGGCCAGACTTGATTGCAAACCTCAATATCACGATTGATAGTGATAAAAACAAAGATGTCAAACTAGAAGCCTTTGATCTGAAAACATCACTTCACGGTGACTTGAATCTGCGCATGATAAATTCAGACTTAAATTTAGTCGGTAAAGTTAATCTGCTAGATGGAGAATATAAAGCGTATGGTCAGGCTTTAAGTATCCAGCAGGGCGAAATTAGTTTTACAGGACAACCCGATATCCCCAATTTGGATATACGAGCGGTTAGAAACCCCTTGTATACTGCAGATGATGTGGTGGCGGGTATTAGTGTCACCGGCACCAGTATCAACCCCAGTGTCGCACTGTTTTCAGAGCCTGAAATGGATCAAGTTAAGCAGTTATCCTATTTGTTGACTGGGCAAGACTTTGATAAACCTGGTGAGTCACAAGACGCAAATACTCAACTGGTCAACACATTGGTGAGTTTTGGCGTCGGTCGAAGTGAAAATGGCATCGGGCGACTCGGGCGTAAACTGGGTGTCGATAACCTCAACTTACAAGCCGCTGGCGTCGGCGAAGACACCCAAGTGCAAATAAGTGGTCGCTTGTCAGATAAAATTCAAATCTCATACGGCTTGGGTGTATTTGATTCGGTCAGCGAAATCAAATTACGTTATGACTTGCTCCCTGATGTATACTTAGAAGCAGTCAGCGGTATGCAAAACGCACTGGATTTGTACTACGAAATTGAGCGGCAATAAAGCCATTTGATGCGCTTGGTTTAGATACTGACATGATTTTACAATATGTCGAGCAAGCTAAAGCATATTTAGATACACCCGAAGGACAGTCTGCAAAAGAAATGCTTGAACAGGCTTTTGGTAATTTAAGTCTTTAGTTTCTCAAAGCACCAAAAATAAATGAATGGGATGAATCCGAATACAAGCGCCATCCCATTTCTTTTTTTGTACATAGTATTTTTTAGCTACCTAACACTGGTGCTCAAACTCTTTTACTGGCTCAGCGACCATTGGGCTAGCTTCGTATTTCCCTTTAAAGTACCAAGCAATGAGCATATGCCTGTTTCGCAAGTTCAGTTTGCGATAAATATTTGCGCAGTGAAATTTCACGGTTCTTTCACTAATAAACAATTCGTTTGCGATTAGTTTATTAGGTAATCCCTCGATAATTTTCATAGCAATTTGCTGTTCACGTTTTGATAATAAATTTAATTTAAAATCCATATATTAATACATCCTTTTAGTATTGTGGTTAGTGTTGTTGTACCTGCTGTTGAGTGAAATAAGTGCCGGTAACCTCTATTGCTTTACCTTGCTTAATTTCGATTACCTTGTCCGCCAGACGAATACTCTCTTGTCGGTGGGCAATAATAATTTTGCTGATTTGAAGTTGTTTTAAATGCTCGTTGATACGGATCTCTGTCGGGCTGTCTAAATGACTTGTTGCTTCATCGAGCATGAGAACCTTGGGTTGCTTATAGAGGGCGCGAGCAAGTAATAAACGCTGACGTTGACCTCCGCTTAAGCTGTCCCCCATATCACCTATTAGTGATTCGTATTGCATGGTCATTTGCATAATATCGTCGTGAAGACAAGCTATGTGCGCCATTTTGACGACTTGTTCGATATTGACCTTTTCGTCAAAATCACTGATGTTTTCTAGAATACTGCCATTGAGTAACTGGTCTTCTTGCAGCACTGCGGCGATGCCGTGAGTATGTCGATTATGCGGTTTAAGGCTGTGCCCAGAATATGCGACCTGACCACTATTTGGCTGAATAAGCCCTAATAGGCATTGCATCAGTGTGCTTTTGCCACAGCCACTTTTGCCAACTAATGCAATACTCTGTCCAGGTTCAATGCTAAACGAAACTTCATCTAATACATTGGCTGCCTCACTTGAGTATGCGAAGCTTAGGTTTTCAACCTTGAGTAGCGGTTCATTGGCATGAATGGGGACAATATTTGAATAGTCTTCGGCGACTTTTTCTTCACTTGAGAACTCTGGCGCTGTTTTAACAATATCTGAAAGGCGCGACAGGTGCACATCTAGCATTTTAAATTGTATGAACATATTGATGAGCCCATCGCATGCTCCGATAAAGCGAGACTTGTAACTCATAAACGCAAACAGCATGCCTACTGTCAGAGCATTGTCCAATACCAAGAGTGCCGCGATAAACACCACTACCAGATTTTCAATACCAAATAGCGCTTTGTTTACAGAGTTGAGATTGATCGTCCAAGCAGCGATACGAATATCTTTGTTTAACGCGAGCGTTAAGCGATTACTCCATTTTGCACTGCTATGCGCTTCTTTCGCGCTGAGTTTAACGGTTTTAATCGCTCTGACTGTCTGCATAAAGTAAGCATTTTCATTTGCATATAGCTGAATAGATTCTTTACTCAGGCGTTGCATGGGGGTAAAGCAAATCCATCTAATCAGCGCATAGGCAAGCACAACTGCAATCACTATCAATGTGAGTTTGATTGAGTAAAGCGCCATGACGATCAGCGTGACGATTGCCATCAAACCATCTATAAATGCGGTGACGATACCAGACGTAATTAACTCACGAACACTTTGTAAGGAGGTAAAACGACTGACAATATCGCCCATGTGGCGTTGGTTAAAGTAAGCGGTAGGCAGTTTAAGCAGATGTTCAAACACACCAGACGAGAGTGTTAAGTTTAATCGACTGGCAAAGTGCAAGCCGATCTTTTCTCGCATATATTGCGTGATAATTTCAAATATGAGCAGTAATCCAAAGCCTAAGGCTAAGACTTTTAGCAATGCTTTGTCATTGTCCACCACAACTAGGTCAATGACCGATTGCATGTAAAATGGACCTGCGATTAAGCTTGCCTGCAATAGAATCGACAAACCCAACAATAATAAGAGGTGTCGTTTTAGTCCTGTGACGTTTCGGATGAAATGCGATAAGGACAGTTTTTCACTGGCTTTTATTTTCTCAAAAGCGGGGCTAGGTGACAGTTCAAGGGCGATCCCCGTAAAGTGTTTACTTAGCTCTTCAAAAGCGATATCCCGCTTGCCCATTGCTGGGTCGATGATAGTCACTTGAACTTTCGTAACGCTAGTCAATACAACAAAGTGGTTAAAATCCCAATGAATAATGGCAGGAAGGCTGAGTTTATTCAGTTCATCCATGTCGAGTTTTAAGGCTCTAGAACTCAGGCCGATCTCCAGCGCTTGTTTCATTAATTGCTTTAAGTTCACCCCGTCGTTACTGAGTTTCAGCTGCTTGCGGATTTCATCAAGGCTTCTTTCATCACCATGAAAATTGGCAATCATGGTTAAACAAGCTAATCCACACTCACTGCTTTCGGCTTGTAATACCAATTTGACTCGCCTGCGCCACGAAAAATTGAGAGATGCTAATGACATATCAAAGCGCTCCCTTTAGGCGATAAATCGGAGCGAGCAACCATTCGATGATGTTTCGGTCATCTAGTTTGACACTGGCTTCAAAGGTCATGCCGTGCTTAAACCCCACTGACCTGCCATCAACTTTGATGCCGGTCTGTTTTAGTTGGACAAGGGCTTCAAATACAGGTTGTTGATAACCTAAGGGATTAGCCGGTAACTCATCGGGCATTAATACGCTTTGGCTGACTTGAGTCAGTTGGCCTTCAATCGCGCCGTATTGTTGGTATGGAAAGGCATCTAGCCTAATAGTGACAGTTTGATCGTGTTCGATTAAACCAATTGAAGCAGATGGAATATACAGCTTGGCCCGATGCTGCTGGCGCTCGCCCAATATCTTTAAAAGCGTTTTGTGTTTACTTAAATCACTTCCTTGGTAAACCTGTAACGCGCTTACTTTACCTGCTTTTGGCGCATAAACGGTATATTCATTGTTTTGAGAGTGTGAAGCTAATTCTAGTTTTAAGTTGTTTATCGTTGCTTGTTGTTCAAGTTCGAAGTTATTTTGTGTGTGTTCTAGTTGGGCAATGGTTTGCTCAACAGCATTGATGTTTTGCGCAGTTGTTAATAGCTCAACTTGTATTTGACGCTCGCGCATTTCCATTTCAGCGAGCTTTTGCATGTGAGTATCGAGCGTTTGTTGAGTTAATAGCCGGTCACTTACTAGTGCTGAATAATTAGTGGATTGTTGGCTCATTACTTTAATTTGCTCAGTTAGTAAAGTATGTTGCTCTCTCAATAAATCCTCAGCACTCAACAATCGCTTTAGATGCGCGTTTTGATGAACAATATCGTTTATTGTCTTGGCTTCATGTCGGGCCAACAGCATTCCCACATTTTTTATCCTAGCTTCAAGCGTTATTCTGTTTTGTTGAAGAAGCTCGTCTCCTTGCATAAAAGCTTGGGTGCGTTTGATTTTTAGTAGGGCTTGATTTTTCTCAACTAGCTCACCGTCTTTTACTAGTACTTCAGACACTAAACCACTGGCTTCAAAGTGATTAACACTGTGGATACCTTCTGGGCTGATTATCCAGCCCTTTACTTTAACTTTATTGGCAAATGAACTATTGGCGAGTGCAACCATGCCCGCGCCAAACATTGAAAAAAGTGCTAGGCTCACCAATATGTGTTGTCGCTTAGGTAACAAAATAGCGGTGCCAAGTTTATCGCTTGATTGGTAGTCAATCGCTTCCTTGCGATACAGTGTTTGTTGTCTCTGCACATTTCATCCTTTTGTCAAAGCTAAGTGCTGAGATGACAGCACTCAAGTTATGCATCCAGACTAGTGTTGGAATGAAAATGAGTCTTTTCTATATGAGACACTGGGTTTTCTGTATGAGACAAAATGAAAGGTGTTGAAATAGAAAAGTACTTTTTGTCAGGAACCGAAGGTCAGCTGGTCTTGAAGTTGTTAAAGACCGGAAAGAATGCTTATTCTTTCCAAGTCATAAACTGAGTTAGGATAAAAACTCAATAGATATCTACGGTGAACTGATTAGGTATCTGGTGTCATGTGGTAAAAGCATAATTTGTTGCCATCTAAATCGTATACATATGCCCCATAAAAAAATGGAAAGCGCTGCCCTGGCTCACCTGCATCACTCGCACCTAATTCAATAGCCTTTTTATATAAAGTGGCTGCTCCTTCTGCTGAACCTCCTGGGATAGCAATCATTTGACCGTTTCCGCAGGTTTGTTCCCCTTCATTAGCTGGAATACAAACAGCAAGCATTGCACCACCATTCTCAGTGCCATAAAACTTTATCCTATCTAGCGCCATAAGCTGCTTGCCCCCAACTAAGGCAAGTAGTCCATCATAAAAAGTAACCGCTTTGTCTAAATTTTTTGTACCAATCGTTGAATAGCCAATCATCGTATTTCCTCATTGTTTAACTTATTGTGAGCCAATTATTGGTAATATTATCTACCTATCGATAGGTAGTCAAATTGTATTTATCTCTTTTACATTTACAAATTCAAGGGAGCTATATATTCTGAGCTCAGGTATCTATAGGTAGATAGGCTTGCCGAGTAATCCAAACTAGTGAGTCGAAAGTTTTAGCGGAAGAGGTACAAAAATGTCTAAAAAGTTAGCGCTCTTGCAGATTGCTGAGCAAAAAGTGCGTATCGGCGGATACAATAACTTTAGTTTTCGAGAGTTAGCCGATGAAATTGGAATAAAGAGTGCTAGCGTACACTACCACTTTCCAACTAAGGCCGATTTAGGGGCGGAGTTAGCCAAAAATTATACTGAAAGTTTTCTTGAGTCGTTGGGCGATCCTAAAATCTTGCACCAAAATGCTATAGATCCGGTCAAGGCTTATGTGGAAAAATTCAAAACGGCTTTAATTAAAGATCAAAAGATGTGTCTTTGTGGCTTATTAGGTGCAGAAATTGATGGATTACCGGATAAGGTTAAAACAGAAACAAAACGATTTTTTGAGCGCAATATTAATTGGTTGACTCAGGCTCATATCGTCAATGGTGCCGTCAATAATAAAGAAGCAGCTGATAAGGCGATTCATACCTTATCACTCTTGGAAGGAGCATTGATGATTAGCAAAACACTCGATGATCAATCTGTTTTTGAATCTGCTCTTAGCCAAACGAATGCTTTTTAACGCGTTGAATTTGCGCTTCAACCTCTCTGATATGGCCGGTTTTGCACCATACGCGAGCTCCATTTTTTCCGGCTTTCATCTCGATGCGGTGATCAATAGGTTGTCTTAACCAGCTAGACTGCCTCAATGCATCACCTGATTCTTCTATTTCACCTTCCATAACATATAATTCTGCCCCGTTCGGTACGTCCATGGAGAGCACTGCATCGGCCTCTAAATCTATCATGGATACTTGTTCTATCGCATCTTTGTACAATGGTGTGATCGATACTCCCAGCCAATCTTTAAGAGGGACAGAAAACATACGATCCGTGCGCAAGCGAACATGAGTAGAGTCATCAGGCTCAAATTGCCAAAGTTTAACCAAAATAACACAACCATTATCTGAGCGTGGCGTGTGGCTGGAGCCGGGGGGGTTACGTATGTAGGAGCCTGTCGGGAAATCGCCGTGCTCATCCTGAAATACGCCTTCGATCACCACGAATTCTTCACCACCGGTGTGAACATGCGAAGAAAAAGTGCTCCCTGGAGCATACCTCACAATAGTGGTTGCTCTGGCAACTTCGTCACCCACTCTGTCTAACGGTCTGCGGTCGACTCCTTGCATGGGTGAAGATACCCAATCCAAATCTGCACTATGTACAATCACACGTTTATCAAAGTCTGAATTAATTTTCATTTTAGTTTCGCCATAACATAATATTACCTACCTACTGATAGGTAATATTATTGGTTAGGTAGGGGGAAAAGTCAAATGTCATTTCTGGAACTAGATACTATTGCTAATTGCGTATGTCGCTTGAACGCTATTTTGACTAGAAAACGGTAACAAAAAAGGGCGTATTAAAATACGCCCTTGTGATAATCACTGTTTGATTAATGCACCCAATGATACATATGCGCTTTCGCTTCCATTTCTTGCTTGGTTTGCTCAGGCATAAATTGTTTGTTATCGCTTTCAAAGAAGAACGGATGACGTTTATCTTTGCTGCCAACTTCGTTCATCGTCGCTGCTTCAAAGACGCGTCCATTGATAATAGTATGGCTGACGTACTCACTGCGTTTAATATCGCTTAACACATCACCATCAATAATCACCATGTCAGCTAGTTTACCGACTTCAATACTGCCTAGGTCTTTGTCCATGCCTAAGTGACGTGCGCCGTCGATAGTGCCGCCGCGAAGAGCTTCAAATGCACTAAAGCCACCTTGATGCATGATCCATAGTTCCCAGTGTGCGGCCAGGCCTTCGCGCTGACCGTGGGCACCAATATGCACACCAACACCATTGTCTCTGAGTTCTTTTGCATACTCGGCCACTGCAACGTGGTTGTATTGTTCATCAGGTGCGGTAGGACGTCTTATTGAACGACGGTCGACAATAAAGTGTGGGGTATAACGCATGAGCCGTTCGTTTTTCCAGACTTCAGTACGGTCATAAAAATACTCTTCGCCCATTAGGCCACCATAAGACACCACAAATGTTGGGGTATAGCCAAACTTCGTGGCTTTCCATAATTGCGTTAAATCGTCGTAGCCTCTTTCGATCGGTAAGCTATGCTCTAACCCCGTATGGCCATCGACCAACATCGAAATGTTTTGTTGGAATTTACCGCCGCCTTCTGGCACTACCATCATTTCTTGTTTTTTCGCCGCTAGTAGAACTTGCTGTCTTTGATCACGTCTTGGTTGGTTGTAACTTTTAACAGAAATTGCACCAAGGTCTTTTAAACGTTGAACATGGTAGTAGGCATCATCATAGTCATTAATGATCGCTTTATAACCCAATGCCTCAGCACCGTATAAAATTGTACCGGTTGAATAAATACGAGGAGCAACGCGCTTACCTGCTTTTTGAAGTTCGCCAGCCGCCATGATTTCAGTCGTGTCGTTAGAGGGATCATGGATTGTGGTCACACCAAAGGCTAGGTTTGAGTATTGGCTCCAATTTTGTTGAGGAATAATCTCGCTTCTACCTTGTGCTCCGTGAGCATGAGTATCAATTAGCCCAGGGATAATCGTTTTACCGCTTGCATCAATGTTTGTTGCATCACTTGGAATTTCGATTTCACCTGCTTTACCGACCGCTTCAATGCGGTTGTTTTTGACAATCACTACGCCGTTTTCGATGACTTCTTGTGTGTTGTCGGCATCGCGCATGGTGACCACTTTTCCGCCTGTGATTGCTAAGAAGTGATCAGGTTTATCTGATTTTTGCTTAAAGCTTAAATCAATCCCCGTGTTTGTTGGTTCAGGTAATTCAGCATCTGTATCCGCTAAAAACGCGAATGCTTCATCAAGGCTTCTTTCGAAGTATCTTGGGCCATGTGACCAACCAACTGAATTATTTTCGGCAGACCATGTCATGTAGTTACCCGCGCGTGCTGACAGCTGTTTTACGGGGAGTGAACTCATTTTCGGGCCGATATTTATCTGCTTGCCGTTATCAACAAACGGTGCGACGAAGGTATTGTATTGGTGAACAAAAGCGACCCATTTTTTATCGTGAGAAAGTCTGTACTCGCTGACTTTATCGCCGCCATACAGATGTGTGCGTTTATCTTCGCCTCGCAAGTTTACAGAAGAAAACTGCGTTTCAGGGTAGGGCTTACCACTGACTGATTCGGTAAAGTAGACACGTGTGTTATCGCCGCTAAAATGCGGTTCAAAACCAGATTTTGCAACACGCGTTGTTTGCTTTTCATCAAGGTCAAGCACGTATAAACCCGGCTCAACAGAGTTAGTTGGGTCGAGCAAGTAGCCGCCCGTAAATTTGCGATAGGCGATTAGCTCAGCATCAGAAGAAAAACTAGGTTCAATATAATGACCTTTGCTGGTACTGACTATTTTTCCTTTGCCACCACGAGCCGAGATCACGCGAATGTCACCTAACGTTTGATCATTCCATGTGGTGTAAACTATTTTTTTGCCGTCATTCGAATAACGCGGATAGTATTCATCGTGGTCATTTTGTTTCGTCAGGCGCTTTGATTTACCTGATTTGATGTCTTTTACATACAGTTTGCCAAGTGCCTGAAACAAAATTTGCTTACCGTTTGGTGATTTTTGTGCCCACCGAATGGCTTTTACATCAAACTCGTCAGGCGATACATCAACAGGAAAGCGCAAAGCATCAGCGTATTTCATTTCAGTTTTAACACTGACATCAATCGTGCTTATATCTTTTGAATCAACATCAATTTTATGAAACTTACCGCCAGTCCAGAACATGATTTGTTTTGAGTCAGGTGTCCAATCAAAGTAAGCAAAGTATCCTTCGGTACCGAAACCTTCTTGCATGTCTCGTTCAAGCCCTAAAAACAATGCCGTTTCATCACCTGTTTTTACATCTTTTAAGAACAGTCCCGTGTTTTCTTTCACGCGTCTGATAAACGCAATGTGCTGTCCGTCTGGGGAAGGGGTGGGCACAACTGCGCCGCCTGTGCCTGAAATGTATCTTTCTTCTTCACCATTTTCGCGATCAAAGCGCGTGATTGCGAAGATTTGTTTAAGCGGATCGCGGTTATAGCTAAATCTTGAAGTACCTGTGATGTCTTGGGTGTAATAGATGTATTTTCCGTCAGCAGAAAAAATAGGATCGGCTATATTGTTTTGGTCGCGTTTACCGTGCACACGCTCTTTTATCGCTAGCCCGTCGCCGCCGCTTTTATGGTACATCCAAATCTCACCTGCTGGAATGCTTCGGCTAGACATAATGCCTTTCGTTACTAGCAAGTATTCACCATCGGGAGACCATTTTGGCGCGTGTATTAAATACTTCTTTTCTTTGGTGATTTGGCGAAGATTTGTGCCATCGATATTCATCACCCAAACATTTGAAAGACCGTCTCTATCAGAAATAAAAGCTACTTCTTTGCCGTTGGGGCTCACCGCAGGATGAATGTTCCAAGCAAAGTCTTGTGTTAATGCAGTTGCTTCACCGCCATTAGTGCTGGCGATAAATATATCCCCTAACATATCAAATACAAATTGCTTACCGTTAGGCGTGATATCAAGGCTAGACCATGTAGTTTGGTCTGTCTCGATAGATACCGTCTTGAGGTCAAAAGGCGGGTTCAATACATCCCATTCCTCATATGGCTTTGTTTCTTTTGTGGGGGGCTGCTCATCATTTGCTAAGGTAAGCGTTGAATGGCTGAATAATGAACCAACGATAAACGCGCTGGTTATTATCCGCGAGAGTTTTCGGATACTTGTTGTCATTAGGTTTCTTCTTATTTTAAGACTGATTTTGTTCAGTTATTATCACGCATGGCGAATGCTTCGCCATGGGGTATTTGTTGACTAGGCGTCCATAAAGGACACCGTTATTCACTAAGTTGAATAGAGTATGATAGTCAAGTGCACCCTACGATAATGGCTAATTTACTCCGGTGCAAGCGCAGCCCTGCTTTTGAGAGGCGTTATTTTGTTTACATTACTTCAGTCGTGTATTGTCTGTTGCGAATAGCATTATTAGAAGATGGCGCAATTTTTCCTAGCTCGTAAAGCGCTGGACCAGTGGGTTCTAATAGTACAAATTCTCTTTTACCTATTTTTATTGTTTTATCTTCTTTGCCTGGCTTCATCTTGATTCCTAATAAAGCGTGTCGAGGTAAAAATATCATCCGTACTTCTGCATTAGGTGCGTAGGCTTTTATAATACTGGCCATTAATGTCGACTTACTATCACAGTCTCCTCTGTTAGATATTATTAGTTCGCGCGGGGAAGCAAAACCAGCGCCATTTGAAGAAACTCTATCTTCCAATGTGTTGTATGGAATGCTTTGAATCCAACTTAAGGTAAAGTTAACGAAACCACGAAAATCGCTGGGGTTCTCTATGCTTTGTTTGATGGTTTGCGCAATGACTTTCGCACCTTCGATAGATAATTGCGCATATCGTCCATGGTCATGTTTGATCGTATCTTGGCCATAGTGGTTTTTGAACGTCAAATAAAAATTACTTTCCAAATAATCTTGTTGAATTTGCTTTTGCAGGTGACTGAGTTTTTCAGTTATTTCTTGCGCAAGGCCGGATTTACTGGCTGTTACACTAATATTGATTTGCGCCCCCTGCTGCTTGATATCTATCTTGGCAATTCTTGGGTCCACTGTTTTTGCATAGGTAAGTAAACCAGATTTAATAGCCCGTTGTGCTAATTGAGGACGATAAGCAGCACCAGTACTCGGCATCTCCTGAATGACATTGTTCTTGAGAACAAATTGAAGACTTTGCGAATCTTGATTGCTATCTTCCCATTTATAACTAAAAAGACGACTATCTTGCAGTGATTGCTGAGAAAAATACATCTGTTTTGCAATCGAGGGGTTAGTCAATGAGCAATACAGTATGCAGCAATAGAAAGTTGCTTTTAGCAAACGCATAGTTAACGTCGATTATAGATAAATGATTGTTGTTAATGGTTATCGGTAGCGCTATGCGTTTGCGTTAGTAAGAATTATTGATTAAACCAATTGAGCTTTTTGTGTAATTCAACCACGCTGCCAACAATAATAAGTGTGGGTGGTTTCATTTTAGATGTTTCTGGATCTTGCGTAATGTTAGCGAGTGTGCCTGTCAGGACCTTTTGCTCTTCTCTGGTAGCTGCTTGGACAAGCGCAATCGGCATGTCAGGAGACATACCATTTTCAATCAATTTGTCGCAAATAATAGGCAGGCCGGTCAACCCCATATAAAAAACGAGGGTTTGGTTGTTTTGAACCAGGGCAGGCCAGTTCAGATTAATCGTATTGTCACGCAAATGGCCAGTCGTAAAAGTGACAGATTGTGCATGGTCACGATGGGTTAATGGAATGCCTGAATAACTTGCTGCCCCAGTAGCCGCGGTAATTCCAGGTACGACTTGAAAATCAACGCCATGTTCAATAAGTGTTTCTATTTCTTCACCACCTCGACCAAAGATAAATGGGTCTCCACCTTTCAGTCTGACAACTCGATTTCCTTTTAAGGCTTCATTGGCTAACAGTTCGTTGATGTCTTCTTGAGGAATAGTGTGGTTACTTTTTGCTTTACCAACATAAATTTTTTCTGCATCTCTGCGGACTAACTCCAAAATTTCTGGCGAAACCAATCTGTCATAAACAACTACGTCTGCTTTTTGCATTAAGCGTAGCGCTTTGAAAGTAAGTAAATCTGGATCTCCAGGTCCAGCACCAACTAAGTAGACTTGACCAGCAGGCTTGTCACCATTTGCATAAGCAATAAGAGACTTATCTAGCTTCTGCTCGGCTAACTCATCGTTTCCGCTAAGTACGGCTTCACCGATATCACCATCAAGTACTTCTTCCCAAAAGTATCTTCTATCTGTAACAGAGCTTAACCCTTGTTTTACCTTGTCTCTAAACCTTTCAGAGAAGTTACCGAGCAGCTTCAGATTGGCAGGCAGCACACTTTCAAGTTTTTGACGAATGTAGCGCAAGAGCACCGGTGCAACGCCTCCGCTGCTCATCGCTATAATGATGGGAGAACGGTCTACAATTGAAGGGGTAATGAATTTACACAATGGCGTGTTGTCGACCACGTTTACAAGAATTCCGGCTGCATGTGCGATGTCATGTACATGTTGGTTAACGTTTTCATCATCAGTGGCGACAAATATCATTTGTTTGTGAGTAATATCAGTATCTTCGAATTTTCGATTGATCAGTGTTATTTGTGATGATTCATCTGCTAGGCGCTGAACCGTATCACTCACCCAAGGTGACACAATTGTAATTTTTGCAGGCGTTTTTAGCAGTAACTCTGTTTTTCTCGCTGCTACTTCCCCTGCTCCTACGACTAGGCAGTGGATGTGCTGGGCATCTACAAAAATTGGGAAGTACTTCATGATTGCTGAACCTTTGGACTTTATGGACGCATTATGCGGCTATGTTTTATTCATTTACAGCAATTTATTTCTAAATTATATAACTAAAAGGCATGAAAATAATTTGAGAACATGTGAGCTTGTCTAAATAGTTGATGAATAAGGTTAAATTATCCAAAAAAATTCCCGCTGAAAGCGGGAATTTTAATTATTATTTAGTCACGCTTTTTTCGTTTAGGAGGCGTGTCCGACCACTCTCTTATATTTAAGCGTTGGCCAGCCACTCTGGTTTTCGAAAGAGTGTCCTTTGTTTCTTTTGGCATACCTTTAGGTAAATCAACAGTTGTAAAATTGTCATAGATCTCAATTGCACCAATATTCTTGGAACTGATGTTCGCTTCGTTAGCGATAGCACCTACGATGTTTCCTGGTTTTGCACCATGCGTATGACCTACTTCAATTCTAAAGCGTTGCATGTTCTCATCAGGCGTGCTGCGTTGACGAGGGCCACGTTTACCACCTCTATCTCCACGTTCACCACGACCACGATCATTGCGTTCATTTCGACCTTGGCGTCTGCCATTTTCACGGTCAAAATTTGGCTTTGAATGAAGATCAGGGCGGTCTGACTCTTTCAATAATAGAGGTTCATCACCTTGTGCAACCTTGGCGAGTGCAGCCATAATGATGTCGGGGGATGCTTCGGTCTCTTCCATGATAGATTCAACAATTGGAATATAAGACTCGATTGATTCATCTTTGATAGCTTCTTTAATGCTTTCTTTGAAACGCTCTAAACGGGATTCATTTAGTTGTGAGATTGAAGGTATCTCCATCAACTCAATGCTCTGTTTTGTTGCTTTTTCAATTGAAAACAATAAACGTTTTTCGCGATGAGAAATAAATAGTATCGCGTCACCACTTCTGCCAGCACGGCCAGTACGACCGATTCGGTGAACGTATGATTCTGTATCGTATGGAATATCATAGTTGATTACGTGACTCACGCGTTCTACGTCTAGTCCACGCGCGACCACGTCAGTGGCAACCAAGATATCAATTGTACCTTGCTTTAATTTGTCTACGGTTCTTTCGCGGGCATTCTGTGGTATATCGCCATTGAGGGGCTCTACATCGTAACCGCGCGCAGTCAATTTATCTGCTAGCTCAACAGTTGCTGTTTTTGTTCTCACAAAAATGATAACACCGTCAAACTCTTCAACTTCCATGATGCGCGTCAGGGCTTCTAATTTGTGGTGTCCTGGGACTAAGCAATAGCGCTGTTTAATAGTGCTTGCAGTACTCACTTTTGACTTAATTTGAACGTGCTTGGGATCATTCAAATAGCGCTTAGTAATTTTTCTGATAGCCTCAGGCATAGTCGCAGAGAAAAGTGCAGTTTGCTTTTGCTCCGGTGCGTGACTCAAAATAAGCTCTACATCGTCAATAAAGCCCATGCGAAGCATCTCATCTGCTTCATCTAGCACTAAAAACTTTAGTTTATCTAGTTTAAGTGTCTTGCGTTTGATATGGTCAATAATACGACCTGGCGTACCTACGACTACTTGCACGCCTCGTTTCAATTGTCTAATTTGGTTGTCGTAAGATTGACCACCATAAACGGGGAGTACGCGAATTTTCTTTGAGAAACTAGCATATACTTGAAAAGCTTCGGCTACTTGTATGGCAAGTTCGCGAGTTGGTGCTAATACTAATAATTGAGTGAAGTTTTCTTCTGGATCAATATTAGCCAACATTGGGAGTGCAAACGCGGCAGTTTTACCTGTACCTGTTTGTGCTTGGCCTAATAAATCATGGCCATCTAAAAGTAATGGAATACTTTGAGCTTGAATGGGAGACGGCTTTTCATAGCCAACTTTTTCCAATGCCTGTAAAATTGGCGTTGGTAGATTGAGTTCTTTAAATGTAACATCGACTGTGTCGGTCATCGGGTATCCTGATAGACTGATGATAAGGGGCAAAGCAGAGAGGATGCGAGAGCCTTCGTAAAGGCGGCATTATAATGGAAATTTAGCAAGGTTACTATCTATCTTTTGATTACTTTGTAACCATCTGAGTTCATTACGTTTAAGTGTCAGCTTTGGCTGATTGATAAATTAAAATAGGTATGGAAAACATGAATCAAAGCCTTACACCTTCAAAAGTGAATGCTAAGTTAGCAAGAACGGTAAGTAAAACAATAAAGAAAACCTTGTTGGCGCTTGGTGTTAGCTCAGCATTACTTTTAAGCGGCTGCCAACAACAAACAAGTGAAGATCACCTTGAGGCTGCTAAAGATTTTGTGCAAGAAGGCAACAACCAAGCAGCGATCGTTGAGTTAAAAAATGCGATTCAACTAGAACCTTCATCAGCTCAAGCACGGTTTGAGCTTGGCGGTCTTTACTTATCGTTAAATGCATATGAAGCGGCAGAGAAAGAACTTAGTCGTGCCTTGGAACTAGGCTATGATTCTTCTGATGTTATTCCATTGTTATCCCGCGCCTATCAAAAAACGGGTGCTAATGCCGCGCTCATCGAAATCGACCACAATGATGAAGCAATGACTGCCGTTGAGCGCATAGAAGTTGGCTTTTATAAGCTACAATCTTTGGTTCAACTAGAGAGGCGTGACGAAGCCGAAAGTTTAATTGCTGAGCTCTTATTAATCGATACCACGTCAGTCTACAAGGGGCTGGTCGGTGCGATGAATACTATTCTATCTGAAGACTACGAAACAGCGCTTGCACAAGCAGTCGAACTGCAAAAACAAGCCCCGCTAAATAAAGATGTGCTAAATTTAACTGCGCGTTTGTACTTATTAAACCAACAAACTGAAAAAGCAGCAGACGTTTATGCAGAATATGTAAAAGCGGCTCCTGAAGATATCGAAACTCGCTTTGCGCTTGCCAATTTGTTAGTTGAACAAAGGCGCACAAAAGAAGCGGAACCTCATGTTGATAAGCTACTTGAAATAAATGATCAAAATGGATTATTAAATCAGCTTAAGGGGATTATCCGAGCTGCTGAAAACGATTTTGCGGGTGCACAAAGACATTCTGAAATTGCTATTCAAAATGGTCGTACTGATGCGATCGTTAGGTTAGTCGCGGGTTATTCTGCCTTCGAACAAGGTGACTTCGTTGACACTGAACGCCACCTCTCTCAAATCGCAACATTATTGCCTGACAATCATCCCGGCTTGCGTTTACTTGCCGCTGCACAACTTCAAACGGGTAAGGCAGATGAGGCTTCAGATGTTTTGACTCGTATGGGTAATCTCAGTGCTCAGGATGCGACCTTGTTTTCTAAGGCGGGTTATGAACTCTTGCAGTCAGGTGACTTAAATGCAGCAGAAGCCCTAGTTGAGCGTGCAGGAAATATAAGCGAAACAGCGGATGACTTAACTCGCTTGGGTGTACTTAAACTATCTTTGAACAATGTCGAAGGACTTCTTGATTTAGAAAAAGCGGTTGTCAAAACTCCGCAATCGGTCACTGCAAACACCACGTTAGCAACCGCTTATCTGGCGACAAATCAACTCGACAAAGCGGCTAGCTTAGCACAGCAATGGCAGCAAAATGATCCGCTTAGTGCTGGGCCTTATATGCTGGAAGGTGAAGTTGAATTGCGCAACGGAAGTGTCGACAAAGCGGCAGTTGCATTTAAGAAAGCTGCAACACTTGAGCCCAATAATCCAAGAGCAGAATTAGCCTTGATTGGCTTAGACATAAGAGCGAAAGATTTTGCTAAAGCTCAAGCCGATTTAAACGAGCTATTGTCAAAACATCCTGACTTTGTACCTGCGTTAATTGCAAATTTTGGGATCAACAAAGAGTTGGATAAAACGGACAGTGGTTTGCGAAAAATTGCAGACGCACAAAGCCAATTTCCAGAAAACCAAGATTTAAGGCTCCTACTAGCTAGAGTGCATGCAAACGAGCAACAATTTGGTCAAGCCATTGATGTGTTAGCAGAAGTAGAACCGAACGCTGATGCACCTCTCGCATATTGGCCTCTCAACGGTGCACTTTTATTAAGAAGTAATAAGCTAAAAGAAGCAGAAGCTCACTATGATAATTGGATAAAGCTTTATCCCAATCAGCGTGATGCCTTATTAGGAAAGTTGCTTATATTGGATGCTCAAAATAAGTTCGAAGACGCCTTAAATATGACAAAAGACTTCTTAACTGAAAGAGATGACGTTCAGATTAAGATAATGCAGGCTTATTTATTTGCGATGACACGTGATGCCAATAGTGCCAAGGAGCTTCTAAATAGCTTTGAGGAAAACATTCAACCGCTACCCTTTTTGCGAGGTGTATTTGCACGCGTAGCGCTTTTAGAAAATCGACCCAAAGACGCTATAGCGGATGCCATTATTGCCTACGAAGCGAACCCATCTTCGAAGAATATGTTGTTAGTTGTCCAATCATATGATCTCGCTGGTGAGAGCCAAAACTCATACGACTTCTTGGGTCAATACATTCAAAATAACCCAGATGATCTCCGAGCGCTGATGTTAAAAGGCGAAAAGCAAATCGATGTCGACATAGATGCGTCTATTGCTACCTATGAAAAGGCCCTTTCGGTTAACGAGAACAACTTCATTGTACTCAATAACTTAGCTTACATACTGCTGGAAAAAGGCAGGTTAACTGAAGCATCTACTTACGCAAACAGAGCTTACGAACTTAGACCGGATAACGTTGCAATTGCCGACACACTTGCACAAGTATTTATCAAGCAAAGCAAAATTGACGATGCTGTAGAGGTCTATCAAAAAGTACGTACAAGCACGACTGAAAATGAAGAGATATACCTAAATTATGTTGAAGCTTTGTTGCTTAACGATGACAAAGTAATGGCAACAAGGCGCTTAGATGACAAAGAGTTTAAACAACCAGAGTCAATCAAGCGTGCTGCTAAGTTAAGAAGTGACTACAGTATTTAAAAAGGGAAGATCCGTTGATTACTAGAGTGATATCAGATGTTTGAGAGTCTACGTCTGCGCCTTTTCAAGCTAAAACAAAACAAAGCGTTTGAGGCTTTTGTGATCGCTGTAATTATTGTCTCTGCGCTGGAAATCGGCGCAAAGACATATGAACTTGGCGAAATTGGCTTACTGATTACACAGTACATGGATTTATTCATTACCCTCTTCTTTTTGTTTGAAATCACGATACGCTTTGTTGCGGAAGAGGACAAAAAGAGCTTTTTTAAATCAGGTTGGAATGTCTTCGATACACTGGTTGTGATCATCAGCTTAATACCAATTGACGAATCTGAAATGGCGTTACTGGCTCGTTTGGTTAGAATTTTCAGAGTATTAAGAATGATCTCGATCATTCCGGAGTTACGGGTATTAATAAACTCCTTGCTAAAAGCAATGCCTCAACTTGGCTATGTAATGCTGCTGTTGTTTATCATATTTTATATCTACGCAGCTATCGGAAGCTTTTTATTCAAAGACATTAACCCTGTGCTGTGGGGGGATATTGGAATCTCCATGCTCACCTTGTTTAGGGTCATGACCTTTGAAGATTGGACAGACATTCAATACGAAACCATGGCGGTTTATAAAATGAGTTGGATTTACTACCTGACTTTTATTTTCCTAACAGCCTTTGCGTTTCTTAATATGGTGATTGGTATCGTAGTGGGTGTAATGGAGTCCGAGAACAAGGCTGAGCGAGAAAAGGTCGAGCCAAGTTTAACTGACATCCAGCAGCAGATTGCACAATTGAGTGAGCAGTTAAGCCAGCTTCAGGCTCAGCATGAACGCCAAGGAAGTAAGTGATTTAATTAGAAGTAGAAACGTTTTATCTATGAATCTTATAATTTCGTCAAAAACAAGAAGCGCCGATTACTGCGCTTTTTTTGTAACAATTGACGAAAACCTACCTAAGCCATTGAAATTTATTGTTTATTAATTATTGTGAATTATATGATAAATGTATTAGTATCTTAGTGTCGCTGATCATAAGCGCCATAACATAATAACAAGTTTGTAATAAAAACAGGGATATCTCGAAACAAATATTTCTTTAAACACACAAGAGTTAGCTTAACTAACCAAAACTGAAGAAATGTTTCGATGTACACAGCGTGCAAGAAAGCACGCACAAAAATAAACATACAAATAAACATAATGGGAACGTCAAAATATGATAGCTAATCAATCAAAATTAGCGGTCAGTGTTCGCAAGATAATTGCGGCTACTGCAACCGCTGGTGTCATGGTGTCCGCGCCAGCACTTGCTCAAGATAGTCAATCACAAAACGCAGATGCATCAGTTGAAAAAATTGCTGTTGTCGGATCGCGTGTTGCTCCTCGCTCTATCGGTGATTCAGCTGTACCTGTTGATATTATCAGTGCGGATGAATTCAAGAGCCAAGGTTCTACTGACATTACGACCATGATGCAGGCTGCTGTGCCTTCGTTTAATGTCAATGACCAACCAATCAACGACGCGTCAACGTTGGTTCGTCCAGCTAACTTACGCGGCCTAGCGCCAGACCACACCTTGATACTGGTTAACGGCAAGCGCCGTCATCGTTCAGCGGTTATTACCTTTCTAGGTGGTCAAATCTCTGATGGTGCACAAGGACCTGATATTTCAACTATTCCGTCTATTGCACTTAAGCAAGTTGAAGTGTTGCGAGACGGTGCTGCTGCACAATACGGTTCAGATGCAATTGCGGGTGTCATTAACTTTGCACTTAAAGATGACTCTGAGGGCGGCTCTTTAGAGTTTAACACGGGGCAATATTTTGAAGGCGACGGCGATGCGACTCAAATCGCGGGTAACATCGGTCTTCCTTTTACTGAAAGAGGGTTTGCTAACTTCTCGGTTGAATATCGTGAAAGCGATCCAACTTCGCGCAGTGTTCAGCGTGATGACGCAGCCGCGTTAATTGCTGCAGGCAATACGTTTGTTGCCGACCCTGCACAAGTTTGGGGCTCACCTGAAATCAAGAGTGACCTTAAGTTTTTCGCTAACTTAGGTTTGGAGTTATCAGATAGCAGCGAAGCATACTTATTCGGTAACTTTGCCAAACGTGAAGTTGAGGGTGGTTTTTACTTCCGTAACCCGCATAACCGCGGTGGTGTGAACGACGGTGGAACAAACGACGCGGGCGAACAGTTGCTCTTAGTTGGCGATCTTACTGGTGATATGAGCGGCAACTGCCCAACAGATATTGCGGTGGGTGCTAACGTATTAACTAATCAACGTTACCTTGACGAAGTGGCAAACAATCCAGACTGTTTTGCATTCAATGAACTGTTACCAGGTGGTTTTACACCTAAATTTGGCGGTATCGTGACTGATGCTTCACTAGCGGTGGGCACCAAGGGCGAGCTAGACAACGGTATGACTTACGACGTGAGCAGCTACTATGGTTCAAACGAGATCGAATACGCAATTTCAAACACGATTAACCCATCTTTAGGCCCAGATACGCCACGTGACTTTAAGCCGGGAACGTATATCCAAGAAGAAGCGAGTTTTAATATTGATTTAAGTCAAGAAATCAGTGTCGATTTTGCTGAAAGCTTATATGTATCAGGTGGTTTTGAGTATCGCTATGAGTCTTTCGAAGCGATCGCAGGTGATCCTCAATCATATGAAGTGGGTCCATTAGCATCACAAGGTTTTGGTATCGGTTCAAATGGTTTCCCAGGTTTAGCAGCGCGCTTCCAAGGTAAGAATAGCCGTAATTCAATGGGCTTGTACTTAGACTCAGAAGCGTATATCACCGATGACTTTATGATCGGTGCTGCGATTCGTTATGAAGACTTTACTGATTTTGGTAACACGACAAAAGGTAAGATCTCTGCACGTTATCAAATGAGCGATACGTTGGCAGTTCGTGGTGCAATTGCCACAGGCTTTAAAGCACCTACAATCGGTCAATCAAATGTGCGTAACGTAACGACTGCGTTTAGCCCAGCAGGTCTTGTTGACCGTGCGACGCTGCCACCGTCTGATCCAATTGCCATTCAAAAAGGAGCGACACCGCTTCAGCCTGAAGAATCTACTTCTTATAGCTTTGGTATTGTGGGTGAGTTTGATAATGGTCTGTTTGTAACGGTTGATTACTTCAATATCGAAGTTGAAGACAGAATCAGTACTACATCTGGTATTCAGTTAACCGATGCTGATATCACTGCGTTGCTAGCGCAAGGCGTGACAGACGCTTCAAGTTTCAGCGAAGTAAGCTTCTTTACCAATGACTTTGCAACCAGTACGCAGGGTATTGATGTGGTTGCTAATTACAGTGCTGAAATGTTAGGCGGCGAGACTTTATTCTCATTAGCAGCAAACTGGACAGACACTGAAGTTGATGATGTTAAAACCTTCAACGTTGGTGGTGAACAAGTTCAGAATATCTCTGCAACGCGTATCCGCATGATTGAAGACAACTTACCAGAGTATCGTTACAGCTTAACGGCTAACCACACAAACGGTGATTTGCGTGCGTTAGTGCGTTTGAACTACTTTGGCGAAGTGTTTGAAGACCACATTGATGCAGGTCTACCAATTGAAGAAGTCAGCGCAGAATACACGGTTGATGTTGAGTTAGGTTACAACGTTACCGAAGCGCTAACGCTAACCGTCGGTGCTCGTAATGCCTTTGATAACACACCTGATGAAAACACATTATACGATACTGAAGTGGCGGGTTCACAATACCCAACAACTTCACCTATCGGTATTAATGGTGGATTCTACTACTTGAAAGGTGTTTACACGTTTTAATTGCTGCTTGCCTAGCCAACATTTAGGTGTTGGTTAGCAACTCTTTAAACACGCTGATTAATTGAAAAAAACCGTTTATTCCTTTGGGAATAATCGGTTTTTTTATGCTTAGCTTTTTTAGTCGTTATTACTGCTAGTTGTGCAAATGTTACCCTACTAGAAATACAAAAAAGGCAGCTATGTATTACCATAGCTGCCTTTTTGTAATGTAAGAATAGAGCTAAGTTGCTGGCTTCAATACTCTATTAATATCTTGCAAGTCTTGCTCAGTCAACGTGCCTGCAGAAGCCTTTAAGTTAACAATTGCAGAGATAAACCCGTAGCGTGCATCCGCTAAATTACGACGTGCATCAAACAAATTTCTTGTTGAGTTTAATACATCCACAATGGTTCTTGTACCAACATCAAAACCCGCTTCTGTTGCTTTTAACGCACTGTCAGCTGAAACAACTGATTGCTCTAGTGCACGAATACGTGAGATAGACGCTTTTACTGCGTTAAATGAGCTTCTGACAGAGCGCACTGTTTGGCGGTAGGTGAGTTCTAGGTTTTCGCTAGCAATCACATAGTTTGAGCGCGCGCGTTCGACACCCGTTTGTGTGCGACCACCTTCATAGATTGGAATATTCAAGGTGATGCCGATTGATTCTGAATCGGTTGTTGGCAAGTCAAAATCGTTAAACGTATTGTCAGTCTGGTCCATTGAAGCATTCAAAGACAAGGTGGGATAGTGCCCTGCAGTTGCAGCGTCTATATCTTCTTTGGCAATGTCTTTTGATAAACGCTGTGCTAACAGAGTTAAGTTCGAGTCTTTTGCTAGTTCTAGCCACTCATCTACTTTAGCTGGATTAGGTTGCGTTGCAGAAAACAAATCAGTGTCTAGTTCAGCGATATCTGCATGATATTGACCGGTGATTTCTCTTAACTCTTCCAAGCGTAGTTCAAGCGTATTTTCAGCAAGGATTAGCTGCGCATTTGTATTATCAAAATTAGCTTGTGCTTCGTGAACATCAGTAATAGCGGTTAGGCCAACTTCAAAGCGTTGTTTGGTTTGCTCTAATTGACGCTCAATCGCTCGAAGCTCTGCTTTTACAAATTCTACATTGTCTTGTTCGCGCAAAACGGCAAGATAGGCATTAGTACTTCTAACTATTAATTGCTGAAGTGCTGCACCAAGGTTGGCATCTCCCTGTTGCGCCGCTTTTTCAGCACGGTCCATTCCGATCCAGTTTGCATGATCATAAAGCGACATGTTTAAGCTTAGTCCCATACGCGTACTTTCATTGTCGGTCGTAATTACATTGATACCCGTATCAGTAAAATCTACGTTGTCGCGAGCACCGGTTGAATATGAAATGCTGCCTGAGATAGTGGGTAGCAGCGCTGCTCGGCTAAGCTTAATTCCGCTATATGCTAACTCTTTTTCCGCTTTTGCACGGTTAACCACGGGATCGTTTTCGAGTGCAAGCTGATAGACAGTAGACAAGTCATCTGCAAGTGCAGCTGTCGATAAGCAAGCACCAAGCATGATTGAAAGAAACGTTTTCTTCATAAAAGAGCCTTTGTAATTTCTGAGTGATATATAGTTTGCATTTTGTTTCAGGTGTTTAGTACTGACTAAACGCAAATTAAGTTGTGCTTATTTTAGATTAAAAATTGCGCTCAAGCACAGCAATTGGTTGTTACAACAATAGTATAAGTGTAACAGAATGTTTGGGATCGGGATTTTTAATTACATTCTTTTAATATATGCGTGTCATGCTATAAAGTGATAGGTTTATTGTTTTTTATATTGACTGATTCTAAGTCTTCGTTCGTTTAGACATAATTAATTGCAAAGGGGTGGGTAGTTTGAGCTTTCAAAGTCAAGATAGTGCGCTGAGTGGGTTAGACAATTCTGATGTAAATGTCACAAAAGAGAAAGTGGTGTACGACGGCTTTTTCAAAATGCAGGAGTATCACTTTACACACAAACTATTCAATGGTGAATGGAGTGAAACAGTTAGGCGAGAAATCTTTGAAAGAGGACATGCTGTTGCGGTGTTGCCGTATGATCCCATTCAAGAAGAGTTTGTGTTAATAGAGCAGTTTAGATTTGGTGCGATGGCGACAAGTCAAACTCCGTGGTTAGTCGAAGTCATTGCCGGCATGATTGACAAAGACCAAACACCTGATGAAGTATGCAAGCGCGAGGCTAAAGAAGAGGCCGGCATCGAGTTGGAGTGTTTAACCAAAGTCTTGAGTTATTTATCAAGCCCAGGTGGCACCACCGAACGTTTGCATATTTATTTGGCTAAGGTAGACTCAACGACCGCTCAAGGGATCCATGGTTTAGCATCTGAATCAGAAGATATTCGCGTGTTAAGAGTTCCCGAAGCGCAGGCGATAAAGTGGTTACACGACGGTACTATTGATAACGCAGCTGCTATAATTGCGCTTCAATGGTTTATGCTGAACAAGTCTAAACTGATTGAAGATTGGTTGGAATAACAGTAACTAAACAAAAATTAGATAAAGAGTCATTCCTTGATAAAAAAGAAGTACGTACCTCATTTGCCCAGTATTCTTGCAACATGCGAGAATAACTACGCGTGCTTAATGAAACTGCTTCCAGATTGTGATACCGAAGATCTCAGTTATCGCTTTGTGATTAACGAAGAGTTGGAATACAAAATTAGCATTTTGGATTCTTCGCGCTACACCAGTACGCTCGAAATGTCGCAAGTACAAAAAAATACTCCGAAGTTTTTGTGTCCGGTAATGGAGATTCGTTTATACCACGATGCCAAAATGGCAGAAGTACTCGCCAGTCAACGAATGGCTAAACTTAAACCCTCTTATGATTATCCAAACTTAAAAATGCATCAGCGCAATGAAAAACAAATGGTGAATGTTTTTTTAGCTGAGTGGCTTCATTTCTGTTTACAACAGCAGGTTAAACAAACCAGCTCTATCTAGATATTGAGACTTTCAACATGAAACATCTGATTTATTTACACGGCTTTTTGAGCTCGCCTGCCTCAGTAAAAGCGCAGCAAACCCAAGCTTATTTTAAAGAGCATATGCCGCAGCTTGAGATGCATTTTCCTACTCTTCCTGGTTATCCAGACAAAGCGGTCAGCACGGTCGAATTAATCATAAAAAATATAGGTCATCAAGATTTGCGCTTTATCGGCAGCTCTATGGGCGGGTTTTTATCCTCTTATTTTGTCGAGAAATACGGCGGAAAAGCGGTTATTGTCAATCCAGCCGTCAGACCCTTTGAATTGTTAGATGATTATCAAGGTGAGCACGTCAACCCAAATACTGGAGAGACCTTTGAAGTCAATCAAACGACTATTGAATATCTTCGCTCGTTAGACACGCCCGTTATTAAAACACCTGAAAGCTACATGGTATTGCTGCAAACTGAAGATGAAACGTTAGACTACAAACAGGCTGAAGAGAAATACCAAGGGGCGCAATTGGTGATAGAACAGGGCGGTGATCATAGCTTTGTCGATTACGATAAACATTTGGCTACCATCAAAGATTTTTTGAGCAAAGACTAAGCTGAAAAACGCGATAATTTGTGAGTCATTTGCGGATTAAATTATTACCGTTATATAAATCGTGAAATCCCCATTTAATGCGTTGCTCAAGCGCATCAGCCTTGCTAGACTGCTGTATATAATAACAGTCAAAAAATGAAGCGCGCATTGTATGTCTACTCAATATAATTCAGATGCTATCGAGGTCTTAAATGGCCTCGAACCCGTCAAACGTCGACCGGGTATGTACACCGATACGACTCGTCCAAACCACCTCAGTCAAGAAGTCATCGACAACAGTGTGGATGAGGCGCTAGCCGGTCATGCTTCAAGCATTAAAGTCATCTTGCATACCGATAATTCACTAGAAGTCATTGATGATGGCCGTGGTATGCCTGTCGATATTCACCCTGAAGAAAAAATGTCAGGTGTTGAATTGATCATGACCAAGCTACATGCTGGCGGTAAGTTCTCAAACAAAAATTACGAGTACTCAGGTGGTCTGCACGGCGTGGGTATTTCAGTGGTTAATGCATTATCAAAGCGCGTTGAAGTCAGTATTAGACGTGGCGGAGAAGTGTATGCAATTGCTTTTGAAAATGGTGACAAAGTCGAAGATTTAAAAGTCGTCGATACTTGCGGTAAACGCAACACGGGCACACGCGTTCATTTTTGGCCTGACCCTAGTTATTTTGATAGCGACAAGTTTTCTAATTCAAAGCTATTACATGTTTTGCGCGCTAAAGCGGTGTTATGTCCGGGTTTAAAAATTAAATTCGACAATAAAATTACCAAAGAAAGCACTGAATGGTATTACGAAGATGGGCTCAGGGATTATCTTTATCAATCGGTCAAAGAATTCGTCACCTTGCCGGATGACACGCCGTTTGTTGGACAGTTTTCGGGCAACGGAGAAGCGGCCGATTGGGCAGTTATGTGGCTACCCGAGGGCGGCGACATGGTTACCGAAAGTTATGTAAACCTAATACCTACTGCACAAGGCGGAACGCACGTTAATGGGTTACGTCAAGGTCTACTAGATTCAATGCGTGAGTTTTGTGAGTTCAGAAACCTGTTGCCTCGCGGAGTGAAAATCAGCGCAGAGGATATTTGGGATCGCTGTGCGTATATTTTATCAACCAAAATGCACGATCCACAATTTGCAGGGCAAACAAAAGAGCGTCTATCTTCCAGACAGGCTGCCGGTTTTGTTTCAAACTGCGTAAAAGATTCGTTTAGTCTATGGCTAAATCAACACACTGATGTGGCTGAATTACTTGCTGAAATGTGTATTTCAAATGCACAAAGGCGTTTGCGTCAAAGCAAAAAAGTCGCACGCAAAAAAATAACACAAGGGCCTGCATTACCGGGTAAATTGACCGATTGTAGCGGCGCCGATCCTTCTAAAGGCGAATTGTTTTTGGTCGAAGGTGATTCTGCGGGTGGCTCAGCAAAACAAGCAAGAGACCGCGAATTTCAAGCCATCATGCCTTTGCGCGGTAAAATCTTAAACAGCTGGGAAGTCGACTCTTCTCAAGTACTTGCTTCTCAAGAGATTCACGATATCTCAGTTGCGTTAGGTATCGACCCTGATTCAGACGATTTGTCAGGCTTGCGCTACGGCAAAATCTGTATTTTGGCAGACGCTGACTCTGATGGTTTGCATATTGCAACCTTGTTGTGCGCACTCTTTGTTAAGCATTTTAGAACCCTCGTGGATCAAGGACATGTATTTGTCGCGATGCCACCGCTCTTTAGAATCGATATTGGTAAAGAAGTTTTCTACGCACTCGATGAAAGCGAACGCCAAAGTATTTTAGATAAAATAGAAGCTGAAAAGAAACGCGGCAAAGTGAACGTGCAACGTTTTAAAGGTTTGGGTGAAATGAATCCTCTGCAACTTCGCGAAACCACGATGGACCCAAATACTCGCCGCTTGGTACAGCTTACAAGCTCAGATGCAGAGCGTATGATGGAGTTGATGGACATGTTGCTGTCTAAAAAGCGTGCAGGCGATCGTAAAGCTTGGCTGGAGAGTAAGGGTAATCTAGCGATCGTTGATTAAATATGGATATTGTAATCAATGGACTTGATGAAATTTACTAAGTATTTCGAAACCACCCGCTCTCGACCAGATCGAGCTATTATTCGTTTAGAATGGATTCAATATGTAATTGAATTCCCAGAGTTAGAGTCTATTTAGTCAGATGGGCGTATCAGGCGATGGGCCAAGATTACTGACATGAACAGTAAATACTTAAGAGTTGTATTGCTAGCGGATGGAGTCACGGTGCATAATGCTTTTTTCGACAGGAGAATAACGCCATGAAAATGAGTTATTTTGATGATACAGATACTTTATATGTAGAGTTTTCATCAACCAAGGTAGCTGAAACCAAAGATCTCGATGAGAGAACTACACTCGACCTTGATGCTACTGGTGAAATTGTTGCAATTACGCTAGAGCACGCAAGTCAGTGAACAGACCTAGGTCAAATTTCTTTAAGTGGCATTGCGGCATAAGGTCAATATATTAAATCCATCTTCGTCTAGTGGGTGCTAAACAATGAATTCAAAATTTAAGCGCCTAGAACAGCTCAATGTTCCCGCGCCCAAGGCTGATGCAAAGCCGCACAACCTAGATTTTCACAATCAGACCTTATCTGATGAGTATCATTGGTTGCGCGATCCAAATTACCCAGAATGCAACGATCCTGAAATCTTAGATTATTTAAGGCAAGAAAATCGCTACTTTGAAGCGTTTTTAGCACCTCACCAAACGCTGGTAGATACGCTTTTTGAAGAGTTTAAAGGGCGCGAAGAGGAAAGCGAGTCATCGGTGCCTTTTGTGTATCGGGGATATGAATATCGTTGGGCGTTCAACAAAGGTGGGGAGTATCGTCAATATTATCGAAGGCATTTAGAAACGGATGTCGAAACCTTATTTCTAGACCAAGAGAGCATGGCTAAAGGCCACGACTATTTTGTTTTGGGTGATTGGACGATTAGTCCAGATAATCGTTTTTTAGCTTATGCGATTGATACCAATGGTGACGAACGATATACGCTTTATATCAAAGATCTAGTCACCGATACTATACTTCCAAACTGTATTACCGATGTCGCGGGTAGTTTGATTTTCAACAATGAAAGTAGCGCGATTGTGTTTGCTAAGTTAAACAAAGATAGCTGGAAAACTCAGTTTATTGTTTATTGCCTACTAAACGATATAGCGGCAACTATGCCCGACGAATCAAACAAAATTGAAGAACACATAGTGATCGAAGAAGCTGATGATAGTTTCTTTATGGCGGCAGGCTTATCCTCTAGTGAAGAATTTATCATTATTTCTTCTGGAAACAGCAGTGCAAATGAAATCCATGCACTGCCATCATCGCTTGTTTCAGCAAAGCCAATTACCTTAGTTAAACGTGAACAAAAGATGATTGTGACAGCTGACCATGCCCATAATAAATTCTATTTTTTAGCAAATGATACGCATGTTAACGCTCGATTTGTAAGTGTGAGTGATAAGCATGCAAACTTTAAAAACTGGGAAACAATTATTGCGGGCAGCGATGCTCAATATCTAAAGAACTTTGCTCTGTTTGATGAACATATTGCGATTCAACTCAGCGAACTTGGGCAGGATAGACTCAGAATTATCAAAGGGACTGAAACACAAAGTGACGGTCAGAATAAAAGCAGTGAAGCCCTATTTCCTGAAACCTTGTATAGCATCTCGCTTGGCCACAATAGCGAAATGTCACAAGGTTTTGTGAGAGTGCATTATGAATCGATGGTCACCCCTAGTACTGTCTACGATCTCAACCTAAATACGCTTGAACTAACGCTTAAAAAACAAAAAGCGATACCCAGTGGTTATGATAAATCTCAGTACATTACTGAGCGACTCATGGCTAAGTCGCGTGATGGCGAAGATATTCCGATTTCAATTGTCTATAGAAAGGGCTTTACCAAAGACGCGACTCATCCGATGCATTTGTATGCCTACGGGGCTTATGGTATCGGCATGACGCCTGATTTTTCCACCATGGACTTGAGTCTGTTAAATAGAGGCTTTAGTTTTGCGATTGCTCATGTTCGTGGCGGTGACGAAATGGGCTATCAGTGGTATCTAGATGGTAAATTAGATAAAAGAAACAACGCGTTTAACGATTTTATTGATGTTGCTGATTATTTGATTGAACAAAAATATGTTTCAAAAGGCAATATATCGATCAGTGGAAGAAGTGCTGGTGGTGAAATGATGGGCGTGATGGTCACTCGGGCACCTGAGTATTGGCGAAGCGTAATATTGGGCGTGCCATTTGTTGATGTACTCAATACGATGCTCGATGAAACACTTCCACTGACGCCGCCCGAATGGGAAGAGTGGGGCAATCCCATTACTGATCCCAAAGCATTTGATCTAATTAAGTCTTACTCACCTTATGACAATATAGAAGCAAAAGAATACCCGCCAATGCTAGTGACCGGTGGGCTAAACGATCCACGTGTCACGTATTGGGAACCCGCAAAATGGACAGCTAAAATGCGTGCAACAAAAACAGATGGCAATTTGTTGATTATGCGAATGAATATGGGCGCAGGGCATTTCGCAAACAGCGGAAGATACGGTCGATTAAAAGACTATGCTCAAGAAATGGCATTTCAATTGCTTGCTCATGGAGTCAAAGTATAAGTCTTGCACGGTGACATTAATCCGGATAGCACGCCAAACTCAATGTATTAAAAAAAGATGATATCATCTAGCCCTAAGGAAGCTCATTAGTTTATATATGCGTTTATTTTTTAAAATAATACTCGGTTTATTGTTGATTTTACTCGTTGGTGGATGGTTTTTGTTCGTTCAACCTAATCCAATTGTAAAGGCGCAGGGAAGTCAGCAAGTAGAAAATGCAGACCAAGTGCTTAGCTTATTTCACGATTTGCGTTTTTCACTTAGATACCGTTATCAAGCTAAAACACTCAAGGTCTCACATAAACAAGCGGAAAGTTTAGTTGGCTTCGTTCAACGAGCATTGCCGAATATTAAAGCAGAATTTGATTTTGATGATACGAAAGCAATCGCAAGTTTTTCGTACCAATTACCTAGTTGGCTACTCAATCGATACATTAACCTTACCGCGATTATTCTGCCGGGTGAAGGTTTGCAATTGGAAACCGTGCGCGTGGGCGCATTGACCATTCCCGGTAAGTGGGCACTAGGTATTGCCGAATATGCGGCCAATACCTACACGAATAGTGAAATCGCAACGGTTGCAATTGCTCAAATCGATACGATAGACATGAATTCACGTAATATACAAATTTCGCTTTACCCCATGGATAGTTTTCTCAATGAAGCTAAAAAGGTAGAAACCGGCGGTGACCAAAAAGAGGCTGTCAGCCGAAATATAAGAATCGCGCACTATATACGGTTACTTGATGGCATGTATATCCCACCTGCAACAGGCCAGCAAGCTTCGCCCTCTTTGAGCCATTATATTCAAGGCTTGATGGAGGAGGCTAAAATAAGAAGCACTGCCGAGGGTGTCTCTGCAACACAAGAAAATGAAGCCGCTATTCTTGCGTTAGCTGCTTTTGCGGGGCATCGACAATTTGCCAACTTTGTAGGTGACTTTTCTTTTTCATTTGATGTCATTCCGCAGGCGAAGAAGCGCCCATCTTTGTTCGACAGAGAAGATTTAAGCCTACATTTTATTTTCTCTGCCGCAATTAAGTTATTGTCTGAGCAAGGAATCAGTATTGCTGTGGGTGAGTTTAAAGAACTAATGGATAGACGAAGAGGTGGGTCTGGATACTCTTTTGTTGATTTAGCCGCTGATATGGCGGGCGCGCATTTTGCAGCGATGGCGATGGAGCCAAACTATGCACAGCGTTTGCAAGCTGTTTTAGCTAACCGTGCTAATGAGTCTTTATTTTTTCCCAGTGTTGAAGGTTTGGAAGAAGGAATGAACAAGGCTCAGTTCAAAGCGAAATATGGAGAGGTCGACAGTCCAAGATATAAAGCCGTAGTGGCCGATATCGAAGCAAGGCTTAATTCTCTGCCAATAAGCGGCCAGTAGTGATTGTATGTTGCTTACAAGGTCTTTTTAAATTGTCCTAAGGTTGATAGTAACAACTCCATCTTCTTCACTACAGCGGGCAATGCTGCCTTAGCAGCTTCTTCATCACCTTCAGATAATTTAGCAATCTCTAACGCTAGTTCTTCAACATAGGGAAGAAAACGCTTCGATGAGACATTGAAGCCATGCTCTTCACTGAACACTGTTTCAAACTTACCTTTCCCGCTTTTTTGAAGGGCATCAAGTGCAGCATCAGCATCAATGGCTTTGCGATAGATTAATTGCATATTTTCGGCGAGTTTTTGAAACACTTGTAACATGATTTAGCACACTCAAATTAATTAAAGAAATAAAGCCATCAGCCGATAACCTTCTAAGGTGCGCAATATTGCCCACTTTTGTCGTTAACAACAAGCGAAAAAAGGAAATCCTGATGGAAATATCCGGCGCAAGTACAGGTGTCGCTCAGGCATTAGAAGTAAAATCTGCCCAGTTGGCGAAAAGTCAACAAGAGCAAGAGGGTCAAGCAGCACTGCAATTACTTGAAGCAGCTGAAGCGCCCGCCGCCTCGTCAAGTAGCAGTGTAGGGTCAATTATCAATACGTACGCGTAACTCATTCTGCGGTTCAAGCCCTAGATCGATTGGCGTTTTACCGGGTTGTCCCCCAATTTCTCGTACGAGTTTGGGGACAAGAAATCCTGGCTGGCGTTTCATTACTTCACGCATGATGGTGATGCCTTCTTCTTTAGCCACATCAAAGTGACTGGCGCCTTTTACTTTATCTAACAGATGTAAATAATATGGTAAAATACCAGCATCAAACAAAACCTCGTTTAACTCTATTTGTGAAGACACGCTATCATTTATGCCCCTCAGAAGCACAGCTTGGTTTAATAAGGTGACCCCCTCGCTTTTTAGCGATAAGAGCCTGGATTTCAAGTGGGCGCTCACTTCATTTGCGTGATTTATATGCGTTACTAAGATGGATTGAATCGGTAATTTTGCAAACCAATTAAAAAACCAGTATCCAAGCGACTTGGAATAACCACTGGGAAACGTGAATGTATCCTAATTCTTTTAATATGCTTTATGTTAACAATTTCGTTGCATAGCCATCGCAAAAATTCGTCTTTTGCCATTAATGGGTCACCGCCTGACAATATTATTTCATCTAGGTCTTTGTGTTCTTTTATATAGCCTAGAACGGAGTTCCATTCTTGTTTGTTTATAGAATTTTCTTGATACGGGAAGTGTCTTCGAAAGCAGTAACGGCAATTGACTGCACATCCGCTCTTTACAATGAGCAATGCACGATTAAGGTATTTGTGTAAGATCCCTTTTTGATGATTCTTCTGCTCTTGCAAAGGGTCCATGACAAAATCGGTATGCTCGACGAACTCATCTTTTGAAGGTAATACCTGTTTTAATAGTGGGTCATTATAGTCGCCAAGTTTCATTAAGTCAGCAAAGGGACGAGGTACACGCATTGGAAATAGCTTTCGTGCTGGATTGTGTTCAAGTGCTTTTTCTAGTGGGATTTGCAAATAATCTAGTAGTGATTCTAGTGTGGTAAAACTATTTGCTAACTCTTTTTGCCACTTAGACTCTACAGCAATCGGTTTTTTAGGTATTATTTGCGTCACAAACTGCTCACAACGTTATTTTATTAGAGGGATTATGCCTAATTTCAGCACCAATGAGTTCAAAGCCGGTTTAAAAATCATGCTTGACGGTGAACCATGTAACATTTTAGAAAACGAATATGTTAAGCCTGGTAAAGGTCAAGCATTTAACCGCGTAAAAATTCGTAAACTATTATCTAACAAAGTGTTGGAAAAAACATTTAAATCTGGCGATTCAGTCGAAGGCGCGGATGTAATGGATACTGAACTAGCTTACTTATATACCGATGGTGAGTTTTGGCACTTTATGAACAATGAAACCTTTGAACAAATCGCCGCCGACGAAAAAGCAGTAGGTGAATCGGTCAAGTGGTTAGTTGAAAACGACACATGCGTCATTACTTTGTGGAATGGCTCACCGATAGTTGTAACTCCACCAAATTTTGTTGAACTTGAAATCACTGAGACTGACCCCGGTCTTAAAGGGGATACGGCCGGTACAGGCGGCAAACCAGCCACCTTATCGACTGGTGCAGTAGTGCGTGTTCCATTATTTGTGCAAACTGGTGAGGTGATTAAAGTAGATACACGTACTGGTGAGTATTCTTCTCGCGTGCAAAAGTAAGCGATTGAGTACTTACGTGCATATCAGGCGTCTTCTTATGGGCGCCTTTTTTATTTTCTCGAATAGTATCTAGGCTTTTTATGCAAATAAATTGGCGACCTACTGCATCTATTAATACACTGCGCGAACGAGCGCAGTTACTTAAAACCATACGTTATTTTTTTGATGTACGTAATGTACTTGAAGTTGAGACGCCAATCCTAGCTCGCTCAACAGTAACCGACGTGCACCTAGAAGCAATGTCAACAATACACACCAACCCGATGGACAACAAGCAATCAAAACTGTGGATGCAGACTTCGCCAGAGTTTGCGATGAAGCGTTTGTTGTGTGCTGGTTCTGGATGTATTTATCAAATCTGCAAAAGCATTCGAGATGATGAGCTAGGAAAAAAACACAATCCAGAGTTTACCATGCTTGAGTGGTATCGCGTTGGTTTTGATATGCAGTCGCTAATAGATGAAGTCGATTTGTTATTAAGGGAAACAATCGGTACTTCTGCTATGCGTCAAATGACTTATCAGCAAGCCTTTGTTGAGTATTTGGGAATTGATCCGCTCAGCCTCTCTATTGACACGCTTGTACATGAATGTATTAAACATGGTTTTGAAAATATAGTAGAGAGTGTCAATCTTGAGAATAATCAACAAACAGATGTTGATATGATGCTACAACTCTTGTTTAGCCATTGTATTGAGCCTCGGTTGGTAGGTGATAGTCCTGTTTCAATTTCCCATTTTCCAAAGAGCCAAGCTGCGCTGGCTAAATTATGTCCTATGCTTCCAGATACTGCGCTTAGATTCGAAGTTTATTATAAGGGTATTGAGTTAGCTAATGGGTATGAAGAGTTGCAAGATGCTCAAATTCAAAAGCAAAGAATGGAAGAAGATAACCGGATACGTAATGCGATAGGAAGAGAAAAAAAGCCAATAGATGATTTGTTTCTAGATGCATTGATGATCGGTCTTCCTAAATGTTCAGGAGTAGCATTAGGAGTCGATCGTCTGCTCATGCTTAAACTCGGTTTCACCGATATCCGAAAAGTTATCAGTTTCTCTATTGAAAATGCTTAAAAACTGTTGGCGTGCTTTCAATGCGTTAATTTTATGACCTCAATGACTCAAGAAATAAAGTTTTGTGATGAGATTGGGATATTTGCCTGCTAAACTAGCGTTTTAACAGATATTTTATGTATTCGAGATTATGTTTTTTAAGACCTTAAAACAAAAATTTGCAGTTTGTCTTTGCGCACTTGCAATGATTTCCCATCACGCATCAGCAACTGTGGTAGAAGTAAGAACCAATGTTGGTAACTTCCAGATTAATTTATTCGATGAAGATACACCTAGAACCGTTGAAAACTTCTTATCGTATGTAAACGCCGGTGCTTACGCTAACAATGTTGTGCATCGTTCGGTTCCAGGATTTGTCGTACAAATGGGTGGTTTTCAATTTAATGATAGTTTTCCACCTGACGCAATTGCCACAGCATCACCAGTTCAAAATGAGCCAGAGCTTTCAAATGTTATTGCTACCGTTGCGATGGCTAAATTAAGTAACCAGCCTGACTCCGCAACATCACAATTTTTTATCAACCTATCAGATAATTCTCAAAACTTGGATACCTCAAACAGCGGATTTTCGGTGTTTGGACAAGTTATTGGTGATGGTATGGCAGTCGTTAATCAAATAGCTGCCCTTGATCGTTTTGGCTTTGCCAGTCCTTTTAATGAAATCCCACTGCAAAACTATACAGCTACAGATGCTCAAAGTGGCGTGGAAATAACGCGTGATAATGTTGTGTTGATCACTGACATTGTTGTGATTGATAGCGCAGTTGTGACCAACCCAGGTCTCAACCCTGTCCCTAATACAAGAATCGATGCGACGCCTACTACACCACCTTCAGAGCAAGGTAGTTCAGGTGGCTCGCTAGGATTTGCTGCGTTGGTGATGATGGCAATTGTGTTTAGAAGAAAAATTGCTAAATAGCGCTTCATATCATTAAGTTACCTTATGCTAAAAGGCTGGTTAACCAGCCTTTTAGTGTTAAATCGGATTAAGTAGCGTATTTTTATAATACTTAAGTATAAGATTTATTCCCTTCATTACTGTATTCTATCGGTCGATTTTTTGACCATAGTGTGTATCCATGGATGTTGTCACCCTCTTAATTTGTTCTGCATTAGTCAGCGGGATAATGGCCTTATTTATGAGTGCTTTATTTGTCACGAGTAAAGAAGAGTCTTTTTTATTAGATTGGGTGCTTGCTAGCTTCTTTTTCTTTATCTCAAGCTTTTTGGGGCTATACGGGACAATTTTTGAGCTTTCTAGTTTGATATTTCCCAGTATGAATAATGCATTTTATTTGTGCGCACACGCTTTACTCTACACCGGTGCTAGTAAGTTATCGCAGAGTAAGCACAAGCTGCGAATGGTTGCATTGTTGTTTCTTCTGATCTTGTTAGTTCAACATTTACCGGTCTTAAAAGAGTCGATTCAGGCTCGCATCCTTATTTTTTATCCTCTGATCACTTTCTTCAATTTATTAGTAATTAAAAAACTATGGGACGCTCGCCATTTGGATTATTCAAAGTCATTCATTTTACTTGGCGCAGCGATAAGCCTGTTCGTCATTCAAAACCTTATAAGAGGCGTTGCATCCTTATTCCCTGACGCTCAATTGCCATTAGTAAGTCCTGATGTAGTTAAATTTTCGGGCACTTTATCACTGATTGCTTTTATTTTTCTCATTACCTTGAGTATGACAGTCATTGTCAATTGGAAGAAAGAAGTGAAATTGAAGAAAATCACAATGACTGACAGCTTGACTAATTGGAGCAATCGCAGAGCGCTAGATATTCACGCATCAAAAGAATTCGAACGCGCTAAACGCAACAGTAATGTATTTGGTTTTGTGTTGTTAGATATAGACCACTTTAAACAGATTAATGATAACTTTGGCCACAAGGCCGGTGATAATGCATTAGTGCATTTTTGTCGAACAATAGAGGAAGTGAACCGTCAGTATGATTACGAGTTTAGACTCGGAGGTGAGGAATTTGCTTTACTGGTTAGCGACACTTCAGAGCATGCGATCCAACAAATCGCTGAACGGATAAGACTGCTTGTCAAAGCGCAGCAAATTGAAACTGAAAATGGAACTCTGTCAATGACGGTGAGTGTTGGCGTTGCGACTAGTTCAGCTGTGGATTCAACGTGGGAGTCAGTTTTGAATAGAGCTGACAAAGCACTTTATCAAGCCAAACAAACAGGAAGAGATAAGTCTATTTATTTGGCTTAGTATTTGGAGCTTCTGTTTACACGCTCGGTGTTCTTAATACCATCAACCTTAGTTCAGTCATGTCTTCAATGGCAAACTTAATCCCTTCTCTGCCCAAGCCCGACTCTTTAACGCCGCCGTAGGGCATATTATCAACACGCCAGCTAGGCACATCGCCAATCACGACACCACCTACATCTAACTCGTCCCATGCTTTATGGGCTTTGTAGATATCGCGTGTGAATATGCCTGCTTGAAGGCCGAATTGACTGTCGTTGACCATTGTTAATGCATCGTCAAAGTCGCTAAACGAAGCAATAATCGAAACTGGCCCAAATGCTTCTTCAGCATTGACTTCGCTCTCATCATTGACGTTTTCGAGAATAGTGGCTTGTAACATTGCACCATCTCGTTGACCTCCGCACAAGATTTCGGCACCGCCTTTTTCTGCCGACGCTATCCAAGAAGCCAATCGTTTCGCTTCGCTTTCAGAAATCATTGGCCCAATAAAGGTGTCTTCATTTAGAGGGTCGCCATGTACTAGTTGACTGACTTTTTCAACGTATTTCGTTTTGAACTCGTCATAGATGGCATCGTGGATAAATATTCGTTGAACGCTTATACAGCTTTGGCCTGATTGGTAATATGCACCAAATACAATACGTTCGATTGCGTCTTCAATATCAGCGTCTGCATCAACAATACAGCCTGCGTTTCCGCCTAGCTCAAGTATGACGGGTTTTTTACCCGCTTTTGCTTTGAGTTGCCAACCCACATCAGGCGAACCCGTAAAACTGAGTAATTTAAAACGCTCATCGGTTGTAAATAAATCGGCACCATCGCGAGAACAGGGCAATATCGAAAATGCACCTTTTGGTAAATTTGTTTCGGCTAGTACTTCGCCTATGATCAATGCACCAATAGGTGTTCTGCTCGCTGGCTTTAAAACAAATGTACAACCTGCTGCAATCGCGGGGGCGACTTTATGCGCCGCTAGGTTCAGTGGAAAGTTGAACGGTGAGATAAACGAGCAAGGACCAATTGGTACCTTTTTATACATGCCTTGGTATCCCTTGGCGCGTTCAGTGATTTCTAAATTCATCACCTCGCCGTTAATTCTGACGGATTCTTCAGCCGCTATTTTAAATGTATCTATGAGGCGAGTGACTTCACCTTTTGCATCTTTAATCGGTTTGCCCGCTTCGATACAAAGCGCATATGCGAGTTCGTCAAAGCGCTCTCTAAAGCGCTTTACACAATGTTCTAATATCGCTTGTCGCTCATAAGCTGGCATTTTGTTGAGCGTTGGTTGAGATGCTTCGGCTGCCGCAATTGCTTGGTCAATCACCTTAGCATCAGCAAGCGCGACCTGAGTGGCTGCTTCGCCAGTATATTTATTGGTGACCGTTAAGTCTTGATTGGCAAAGACCGCTTCATTCGCTAAAAAATAGGGGTATTGTTTGGCTAGCATGTTCAATCCTTAAAGCTTTGCGCTTAGTTCACGAATAGTTTTATTGAGCGTTTCGTCGTTCAAACTGTAATCAACCGGCACATCAATGATATGAACGGCAGGATCATTTAAACAGTTTTCGACCATCGGCAATAATTCTTCGCTGTTACTGACACGCCAACCCTTAGCACCATAACTTTGCGCGTACATCACAAAATCGGGGTTTGAATAATCAAGCCCGTAGTTTTCAAATTCCATGTTCGCTTGCTTCCACTTGATCATGCCATAGGCATCGTCACGTAAAATAATCACAACTATGTTTAGATTAAGGCGCACAGCGGTTTCTATTTCTTGACTGTTCATCATAAAGCCACCATCACCGCACACTGTAATGACTTTGCGCTCGGGATAAACTAGTTTTGCAGCCATAGCAGATGGCAAGCCCGCGCCCATTGTGGCCAGTGCGTTGTCCAGTAAAAGCGTGTTAGGGTGAAAAGCGGGATAATTGCGAGCAAACCAAATTTTATATACACCATTATCAAGCGTAACGATGCCATCTTCGGGCATCGCTTTTCTGATTTCACGCACAAAACGCTCGGGTAATATAGGAAAGCGATCATCATCTTCCGAGGCTTCTCTGTGTTCAATATAAGCATTATGAACATCTTGATGAAAGCCCGATTGCCATTCAACTTTGGCGCTGATTTGCTCTTTTATCTGCCAGATACTGTTAGCGATATCACCGATGACTTCAAGCTGCGGAAAATAAACAGGGTCAACCGCGGCTGTTTCAAAATTGATATGAATAACCTGTTGACCGCCGTCTTCCATAAAGAAAGGTGGCTTTTCGACGACGTCATGGCCAACGTTTATAATCAAGTCGGCTCTAGCAATTGCTCGGTGCACAAAATCGCCAGATGATAAAGCTGTGTTGCCCATAAACAACTCGCCATTCTCATCAAGTACGCCTTTGCCCATTTGGGTGGTGACATAAGGAATTTGGGTTTTATCAACAAACTCCTTTAACATTTTGGCCGTGAGCTTGCGATTCGCGCCCGCTCCGATTAACAAAATAGGAGAATTGGCTGCCTGTATCATTTCAACAGCTGCTTTGATCGATTTGTATTCTGCGATCGGTCTTCGACTTGAGCTGGATTTTATCAGTGGGGCAGAGGTGTTCTCAGCTGCGATATCTTCGGGAAGTTCGATATGCGAAGCGCCGGGGCGTTCTTCCGAGGCCAGTCTAAAGGCTTCGCGAACAACCGAAGGAATGCGATCTCCGCTGACTATTTGAGATGTATATTTGGTGATAGGTCGCATCATATCAACCACGTCAATCACCTGAAAACGCCCTTGCTTACTGGTTTTGATTGGTTTTTGCCCAGTAATCATCAACATCGGCATCGCACCAAGTTGAGCGTAAGCAGCTGGAGTAACTAAGTTAGTTGCACCGGGCCCTAAAGTGGACAGGCAAACGCCGACTTTACCTGTGAGTCGACCATAAGTGGCGGCCATAAAGCCTGCGCCTTGTTCATGACGGGTCAAAATCAACTTGATTGAGGAATGCCGCAGTGATTCGAGTAAGTCTAAGTTCTCTTCACCAGGAATACCAAAAATGTACTCCACGCCTTCTGCTTCTAATGCCTTGACCATCAAATCTGATGCTTTCATAACACTCCTGCTCTTTGGTTGATTTTCTATTGGTTAATTTTTTTAGTTAAAGTGAAACGTTCCTCAAGATTTCTTTGTAACATTAAGCTTCTGGTAACAAGCTGGCTTTTTTTAACATGATGTTTTCTACCGGTGCATCTCTAAATCCCACCACCGCTTTGTATTCAGTCTCGACCATCGACATGGCATCAATTACTTCAGTGCCCTCAATTACGCTACCAAACACAGTGTACCCCCAATCTCTACCTGGGTTTAAATTATCATTGTCTTTTGCATTAAAAAAGAACTGCCTGATTGCCGAATGCGGGTCGCCTTTACGTGCCATTGAAATAGTGTAGGCATCATTTTTCAGGCCATTGCCCGACTCGTTGTAAATGGTACGCTTGGATTTACGCTCTTTGTAATCTGCATCGTATCCCCCACCTTGCACGATGTAATTGGGCACAATGCGATGAAAAACGGTGTTGTCGTATTCACCTCTTACTACGTAACTTAAGAAGTTGTTCACGGTGATAGGGGCGCGCCGTCTTTCAAGTTCGATGACGATATTTCCCATCGTCGTTTCAAATTTCACGCGCGGATAAAAATTGTCTTTTTGGATGTTTTCGCCCGGCATACTCGGTTTTTTATTCGCGTTTGCTAGGCCGCTGAAAAGCGATAAAGACAAAATGAAAATAAGGGAAGGAAGAACAGCTTTCATTGGAATCCTTTTAAGTTAACACTTCTAGTTATTTGAATTGTTGTGACTTTTGAGCATTTAAGGCTAGTAAATAGCGGCACTATTTGCAAATTTGAGTGTGCGCTTTTTTATGCAAAATGGTTTACACCGCTAACACAATGTCTTTTTGTTTTAATATATAAATTTGATGCTTCGCACAACGCGTATCCGGAGTATTGTTTGTTCGCAGAGTAATTGTAGGTTTATGCGGGTGTTTTCGTCATACAATGTAAAACTATATTTTCAACACTATTGTTTCGCTATCTCAAGTTTAAGACTTATACTGCTGATTCGTTTAGTTAGGGTGCTACTTTTAAAGTGCTTAAAAGTATCCCTTTGTCCAACCTTTGTTTTTGAGTGCCCACATATTATATGAAGTATAAAACCATCCTCTTTGATGCCGACGAAACGTTGTTCACCTTTGATAATTTTGCGGGTATTAAGAAAGCACTCCAAAAGTATGGAAAAACCTTTACCCAAGCCGATTTTGATATTTATCAAAAATACAACAAACAACTGTGGCTGCAATATCAAAACCACAAAATTGATGCACAATATCTGCAAACCGAGCGCTTTGCTGAACTCGCAAAACAAGTCAAGGTAAGCCCGCAAACACTTAACGATGAATTTTTAGACGCAATGGCGGCGATATGCGAACCACTACCCGGTGCTATCGAATTGTTAAATGCACTTAAAGGCAAGGCAACCCTTGGTATCATTACCAACGGCTTAGCTCGATTGCAACATAAGCGAATTAAACATACGGGCCTAGAGGGGCGGTTTGCTTGTTTAGTGATTTCTGAAGAGTTTGGGCAAGCGAAACCCAGCCCTGCCATTTTTGAATATACCTTTGAACTGCTCGGCAAGCCTCCAAAAAACCAAATTTTAATGGTTGGTGACACTCTAAGCAGCGATGTCTTAGGCGGAATCAATGCAGGAATCGACACCTGTTGGCTTCAACACCCTGGGGTGAGTGCTGATCCAAATATTAGGCCGACTTATAACATTACACACCTCAATGAACTGCAAAGTTTGTTGTCGGAATAATCAACTGCCTCGCTACAATGTGATGCGCGGTGCTATAGCTTAAAAAGAACGCTGCAATTTAAGAAGATGCACTTACACAATTAACTTTGTGTAATTAATGGTCTTTTTATTCGCTAACCAGACTATTAATAAACACCACTAAAAATGATTTAGCATTTGACCATGAATATCCCAATCAAAATTATTTCATTCTGTTGTCTAGTAGTAATCTATCACCCCGTAGCGTTTGCAGAAGCGGTTCGATTTGCACCCATAGCATTGCAACAAGACGGCAAAATCACCTTAACTCCAGGTTTTACACCAGATGGTAATACTATTTATTTTGCGCAATCTGAATGTTCGCCCATATGGCAATGCCCTCAAAGACTCAAAATCTCAAAACGCACTGTTGATGGCTGGACAACGCCGTCCTTAGTTGAGCTACCAATCGATGCGAGAGTGGATTGGCCATCGGTAAGCCCAGATGGAAATACCTTGGTATTCTCTTGGTCGGCGCCGCGAAGCGATTATAAAAACTTGGATATCCGTGAGAATTTTGATTTGTACACGCTTGATTTAACAGATGCTAATGCGCAGCCAGTTCCCATTCAAGGCAATGATATTAATCGGCCGCGATCCGGCGCGTTTAAGACGTTGCGCTATGTTCACAATGAAGGATATCCAAGCTTTACCAGCAGTGGTGATCTTTATTTTATGACTGAGCGCCTAGATGGCATAGGCGAGCGAGACATATATGTAGCACCTGCTAACGCAGACGGAATCTTGCAAACAGCATTCCCCTTGAATGCGCCAGTGAATTCTGCGCAGCGAGATGATGGCGTATGGGTAAACCCTACGAGTACACTTATGTTGCTCACTTACGAAAATAGAGGCGGTGAGGGTTCGGCTGATATTTTTGTTTCGCAGTTTATTGACGAACAGTGGCAAACGCCAAAAAACGTCGGCGCATCGGTTAACTCACCTTATTCGGATTTTGGCGCTAAATTAAGCCCAGATGAAACGCAAATTGTGTTTTCCTCAAATCGGCCTATCAAAGGGCAATCTGAAGGGATTTTACAAGTATGGGTAGCACCGTTTGATAAGGCGATTTATACAAACTAGGCAGTCAGAGCTAAAACTTGCGTTACTAAGAGAAGCATAATTCACTTCCCCTTTAGCATAGGCGAGTTTCAGCTTGACTCCATTGGTAAGCTTGCTGCACTCGCTCTATCGCCCGGACAATGTAGGAGCAAAATTTACAGCATCACAGCGTGGTAAGTATCGTTTATCCCTCTAATACTCTTAATTGAGTCGTATAGGCTTTCCAAAACCGAGCTTTTCAAGCCTCTCTAGTTGCGTTGCTGCGTCTCCCACCACGACAATATTCATGGCATCAGGACGCACGTGGCTATTTAAGACTGTTTTTGCCTCTTCCAAGGTCATCGCTTGAACAATATCCATGTTTTTGCTTTTCGCATCATAGGGTAAGTTAAAGCGAGTAATTTCCTGAACCAAGCCTAGCTTGTCACTCAAGGTTTCGTTTTTAAGCGCCTGGCCTCGAAGCAAGGCATCTTTGGTTTGCGCCAGTTCTGCTTCCGTCATTTCTTCGCTGTAACGCCCCAAAATTTCGCTGATTAAACTTAAGCTTTCTAAGGTTACGTTAGTCCTTACTGACGTACCTACGCCAAATTCTCCCTGTTCAGCGTTACCAGTAGCAAACGACCGAATACCATAGGTATATCCCTTGTTAACGCGAAGCTCGGTCATCAGCTTCGATGTATAGATGCTCCCTAGGGGGAAGTTAAGCGCCTCTAGTTTTGCAAAGTCTTCGTTGTTGACAGGTAATGCAGGGCGACGCATTTGCAGCACCGACTGCTTAGACTCAGGCACGTCATAGAAGTAAACTTGAGTCTGCTCAACAGTGGCTAATTTTGGTACTGATAATGCGGCTAATGCTTCTTTAGCAGGCCCCTCAAGTGAAGAGAATAGGTTCAGCGTTTGCTCTTCATCAAAGTTACCTACAATATTCAATTTGGCCGATGAAATTGCATAATGCTTCTTATGGAAGGCTTTTACATCATCCAATTCAATTGCTTTAATTTGTGCTTCACTGCCTGCGCCAGCGGTTGCTAATGGCGTGGGCTCTGCATATTTAATATTAGCCATTTCACGCGCGGCGATAAAATCAGGGTTCGCCAACTGAGAAACCGCATTTTGGCTATAGCTTTCTTGCATGAGCTTGAATTCATTTTCATCAAATCGTGGCGCCTTGATCATAGTTTGTAGCAGCGTGACAGTCTCATCAAGGTTACGAGCCAAGGTTTTGCCACGGATAAGCGTGTATTGGTCTCTTGTTTGCGTCGTCAAGCTTGAGCCTAATGCGCCTAGCGCTTTCTCAAACGCAGCAACATCCAAGTCGCCAGCACCTTTAGTTAGCATATTACCGGTTATTGATGCGAGGCCAGGCTTATCGAGAGGTGAACGCATTTTTCCTGCATCAAACTCCAATGAGAATTCAATCAATGGCACTTCATCAGACTGAATACCAAGCATTTTCAGACCGTTGCTACCTTGGGCGTCCCAAAGAGTCGGGCTTGGTAACACAAATGAATCTCCGAAAGGTGGCTCGACACTGCGGTCGAATGACGAAGCAGTAGGTTCAAAAACGCGCGCAGTCGGGTCGTACGGCACGTCTTTCTCTGCGCCTTGAATAACAACTTCCTCAACCACTTTAGCTATTTGCGCACCGTCTAATGCCAAGTCTTTTTGGCCTTTGGGTGTAAAGCTAGTAGAGACGTAATGTTGGTCTTTGATATATTTGTTGTACACATTCATGACATCTTCTGCGCTAACGGCTTGCAAGTTTTTAATGTCAGTGGTGAGAAAACCGGGGTCACCGGTGAATATGTTGTATTCACCCATGGCAATAGCTTTGCCCAATGCGCTTTGGATACTGTCAAAAATACCCACTTCAGACTCTGTTTTAATGCGTGTTAAGGCTTCTTCTGGAATACCGTCTTTTTCAAAGCGAGCAAAGGCTTCCCATACAGCGGGTAGCAAGTTATCAATGTCTTCGTTTGGTTTTGGATTGATGAATAAATACACTTCACCCGCCAGTTCTTTGGTGTAATTAAAGCCTGAAACACTTGTAGTAAGCTGCTTTTCATCTATCAATACTTGATTCATTGGCGCTTCTTTGCCGTCAACCAAGTAGGACATAAGTACGTTCAATGCATAAGAATCTGGGTGGTACTCGGGTACCGCCGGCCAAGTTAATGTGAGTTGTGGTAGTGTGGCAAAGTTATCTTCATGCACAAAATGCTTAGTTTCACTTAATGTAACTGGCTGTGCCTTTGTTGCTGGCGTCGGTTTTTCACCGCTTGGGATTTCACCAAAATACTTTTTAATCAGGGTTTTGGCTTCTTCTAATTCAAAATCACCTGCTAACGTCACTGTGACATTATCAGGGCGATACCATTGATTGAAGAACGCTTTTGTATCTTCCAATGTGGCATTCTCTAAATCTTCAAGCGAGCCAATGACTTGATGATGATAGGGATGTCCTTCAGGGTAAATTGCTTGCCCAATCACATAAAAATTGTGGCCATAAGGACGGTTATCAACCCGCTGACGCTTTTCGTTTTTAACCACCTGCTTTTCACGGTCAATAATGTTTTGATTGACCGTTTTGATGAAGTAGCCAAGCTTGTCAGCCTCAGCCCATATAACTTTTTCAAGCGCATCTTTGGGTACCGCCTGAAAATACTGTGTCATGTCGTTGGTGGTAAAGCCGTTGGTACCTTCTCCACCAATACGTGTGTTCATTTCGTCAAGGCCGCCGTAACCCAAATTTTCAGAGTCCATAAACAATAAGTGTTCGAATAAATGCGCAAAGCCGGTTTTGCCAACATTTTCTCTTCCTGATCCCACGTGAACCGCGAGATTAATAGCAACTAAGGGATCAGAACGGTCAATATGAAGCACCACTTCTAAGCCGTTGTCTAAGGTTATTTTTTCAAAATCTAAAGAGGGCAGTGTTGCTGATTGGGCTTGTTCAGGTACTTTTTCTGTAACAGATTCGCCACCATTCTTACTGCATGAAGCAAGGGCGAAAATAGACAGACCAACAATGACCGGAAATGTAAGGGTTTTGCGCAAGGGAAACATTCAAAGATCCTTTTGATTTGATTATTTAATAAGGTAATGTATTGCGGTCTTTATGTCGATAATCGCACTCGTTTAAAATGTCACTGAATGTGTAGGTGAGTGCGAAAATTAGGCAGTAGTTGTTAATTACCAAAGTGTGTGGGTTCATTTCCGAGCATAAGTACTCCAATGACTCGTTTTGATACATTCCAAGGAGGTCGTGACGTTCGCCACGATGACGATTCTTCGAAGTAAATATTCTCGTTTCTTGATATGCAACTTCCGCTTAATTTACAAACCAAAACTCAATTTTGAATTTAGTTAATACAAGCCATCACGCTAAACTTACTATTGCTAGCTAAAACATCGTGACCGTCGAAAAGTCTATTTAACTTGTGCGGGTAATCAAGGTGTCTGTTAGCAACAATGCGAACCTGCCCGCCAGGTTTTAGTGCTTTTTTGCTGTCGTTAAACATTTGATATGCAATGTGATCAGTGATCACATTTTGCTGATGAAAAGGTGGGTTGCAAAGAATATGATCAGCAAAGCTTCGTTGTTTCATTAGCACTTCATCAAGACAATTACTGACCACGAAACTTGCATTATCAGTGTGGCCTTGTGCGTTCATTAAATTTTGTCGAGCTGATTCTACCGCCATGTAAGACTCATCGACAAAAGTGAGATGCGCTTCTGGATTGTTCAATAAGGTCTGAATACCCAGAATCCCGTTACCACACCCTAAATCGATAACCTGTTGTTGATTACAATCTGGTAGCTGCTTTAAAAGTAAGCGAGCGCCCACATCAACTTGCTCTCGACTGAATACGTTGGCAAGGTTGAGTAGCTTAAAACTAACCGCAGAATCTTCAATAAGCGTAGGATCAGGCAGCGACTCTTTTAAGCCCTGATATTGGCAAAACATCAGTCGTGCTTTCTTTTGAGCTAGGGATGTTTTTACTGGGCCCAAGTGTTTTTCAAATAATTTAATGACCGAACTGGTCACTGATTTTACTTTGCCGCAGGCAATAATGGTCGTATCCGAGTCAATCACTTGCTGAAGTTGAATCAATTGATGTTGTAAATATGCCATTGAGCGTGGCAGCTTGAGCACCACTAGCTTCAAAGGCTGATTGACAAGTGTGCTTAATTCATCGGTACTCGTGACAAAGGTTACATCATCAATGCTTAATTCGTTGTGTTTTAAATTTACCTTCGCACTTTTATGTGACACCCAAGAATCCGATAGACTGTAGGGTTTGTATTCATGCAACCATATACTTAAAGCACCAAAGTCGTCATTTAAAACTAGGGTTCGTCCTTCAAGCGCTTTGATTTCATCATTTGAAATAAGCTCGTCAAGGTACTTCATCGCATACTCATCCGCCGCATCCCAAGCTTGCAGGCTTTTGTGCTGATGCTTAACGGGATAGCGCTCTAAATATAGTTTTCGATCGAGTAGGTTTAAAACTGTATTCATGGTATTGCCCCGTTATTTGCTTCGCCGATGCGTTGGTTCTTGATATGATCGCGTGCAAACTATGTTATTTTTTGAAGCTATTCAAGCTTTACCTTGCTTTGAGTGTGTTTTGTCGCTAGTTTGGTGCTATGAGCATTTGGAATAGCTCTGCTTTAGATCATGGAAGGTAAAGCAAATGGACACTGACAAGCAAAATCTATACTTTAAATTTATTGAGTTATTAGCTTATTGGCAGGGCGGTGTAAACTCTACTGAACTTGTTCGACAATTTGATATTTCTGCAAAGTATGCGAAAGACAAGATTAGCGAATACAAATCCAAGCACAATCAAAACATCAAATATGACGCATCGTTGAAAAAGTTTGTGCTTAGTCAGTCATATTCACTCAATTATTTATCAAAAAATGCGAATGAATATCTCGATTGGCTTCATCATCCAAATTCTCTTTTTATCAACCATCAGTCGCCAATCCGGTCTCATATTGTCGATGCTCCACAACGTGATGTTTCTCATTTAGTGATACAAGGAATAGTGACGGCCATTCAAAAGAAACTGCGTTTGGATGTTGACTACGTTTCACTATCCAATCCAAATACCGAAGGAAGGGTCATTCAACCTTTGTGCATGGTAAAAACCGGTGTGCGATGGCATCTAAGAGCATTTGATGAGAAGAATCAAGAATTTCGTGACTTTGTATTGAGTCGGTTTAAAGGCAGGCCAGAGTTAATGGACAAACAAACAGTGTCGCCCAGTGATGATGAAAGATGGTGTACCGAGCAGGTTTTGATTTTCGAGCCAGACTCTCGTTTATCAGATGACAAAAAAAGGGTGATTGAAAGTGATTACTCTATGCAAAATGGACAACTCATTATAAAAACAAACCAAGCATTAGTGCAGTATGTGCTACAAGAAATGCAGATAAATCCAAATACCGTCCATATGTCTCCCGAGGGGCAGCAACTTATACTCAAAAACTATGATGAAGTTAAAGCGTTGTTGTTTTAGTTGAGAATAAGCACAGAGACTAAATCGGATAGGTTTAGCCTAGGTGTTTTGTCACTCAGCTATTGTTGATACCAGTAAACAAAGTTCACTGGTGTTATTTACCGTATTGTTGATGGTTGATAAATAGGCGATCTTCGTGCCACTTGTATCAAATCGGAGTGGTAAATGGAACGAAGAAAAGTACTCAAGCTTTTGGCGAATAGCCTCCCTTGGTTGGTTACAGGTAAGGCGCTTGCAGAGTCAGCGCAACACCACAAGCTAAAGCTTGAGCAACAAACCAATATCCTAGAAAGCTACATTGCAGGTTTGCCTTATTATCAATCCAATGAGGTTGTTGATGAACTAGTAAACGAAGCTTCAATTTCCCTTAGACGAGAAGCAAGTAATCCACACGATAAAAATGCAATAGAGATCTTCTACAAAAACACAAAACTTGGCTATGTGCCCAAAGTCAACAATGTTGCATCAGCGAAGTTGCTTGATGACAAACGCGAACTCAGCGCTTTTATTATAGATGCTGATAACAGCACCTATTATCGAGAAGTCAAATTCGCTGTTTATTTGCTGGAGGGTTAAATGGAACAGTTGTCACCCTCTGATATGAAGGCGATTTTGCACTCTAAACGCGCAAATCTATTCTACCTAGAATACTGCCGCGTAATGCAAAAAGACGGTCGCGTGTTGTATTTGACTGAAAGCAGCAAAGAGAATTTGTATTACAACATCCCCATTGCAAATACTACGGCAATTCTGCTCGGCAATGGCACATCTATCACTCAAGCGGCGATGCGCATGCTCACTCAAGCGGGCGTACTTGTGGGGTTTTGCGGTGGCGGCAGCACACCATTGTATTCTGCGTGTGAGATTGAGTGGTTAAGTCCACAAAGCGAATATCGCCCAACTGAATATGTTCAAGGTTGGATGGGATTTTGGTTTGATGAAAATAGACGACTTGACGCGGCAAAAGTGTTTCAAAAGGCAAGGCTTGACTATGTAACGAGAATCTGGGGAAAAGACAACGAATTGAAACCATTTGGTTTCAATACAAATGAAGAGTTACTGAAAAAAGCGTTTCAGGTTTTCGAAGAGCGCACAAATCAAGCAAGTAAACCAAGTGATTTACTGCTAACAGAGGCACAACTAACAAAGACTCTCTACAAATACTGCGCAACTCAAACAGGTTTATCTGACTTCAAACGCGACCATAATTCAAAAAGTAAGTCACAACAAAAAGACTATATTTCCAAAGCAAATGATTTTCTCAATCATGGGAATTATCTTGCTTATGGCTTGGCCGCAACAACGCTTTGGGTGTTGGGGATTCCACATGGTTTTGCTGTGATGCACGGAAAGACTAGACGTGGTGCATTAGTTTTTGATGTTGCTGACTTAATCAAGGATGCGATTGTCCTACCATGGGCATTTGTAAGCGCAAGCGAAAATGCAACAGAGCAAGAGTTTAGGCAACAAATACTGCAAAAATTCACCGATCATAAGGCTTTAGGATTTATGTTTGAGCAAGTAAAAGTCATTGCGTTGCAAGACTATTCAGACGAAGAAAAAGCCAAAATTGAAAACGGTGAATAATCATGATCGTCACTTTTATAAGCCAATGTAAAAAAAATGCTCTTAAGAAAACACGTCGTGTCCTCGATGCTTTTGCAAATCGGATTGGAGACAACACATGGCAAACGATCATTACTGAAGACGGACTGCTAACCGTCAAGAAAATGCTCAGGCAAAGCGCAAGTAGAAGCACCGCAGTAAGTTGTCATTGGATTCGTTCGAGATCACGAACACAACTATTGTGGATCGTTGGAAATAAGCGTAAGTTTAACGAGCAAGGGATTGTTGCAGTAAACTGGACAGAAAAGGACTTAATGAATAACCAGCTCGAAAACGATTGGAGATACTTACCTTTAATTCAGTCGATCACTACTATGGCGGCTTTACTTCATGATTGGGGTAAAGCGTCAGAACTTTTTCAAGATAAGCTTAATCCTACAGTAAAAACTAAACATAAAGGCGATCCTATTCGTCATGAATGGATTTCACTTCTTCTATTCAGCAAGCTTGTAAAAAGTAGCGCTGCAACAACAGAGCTAGTAACTGATATTTCTTGGCTCGAGGAGCTATCAAAACTATCGGACTCACATTCTAGCGGCCTACATATTAGCGAAAATGAAACACCGTTTGATGGCCTTCCGAAGCTTGCAATGATGATTGCGTATCTAATCGTTTCACATCATCGCTTACCACTCCCAAACAATGAAATTGATTGCAATGGTCTTCGAACCAAAAGAAACATTGATTTTGCACAGTTGTGTCGACGAATAAATCAATCGTGGAGCTATGAAAACAAATACGATGAGTATGAAAAGTTTGTAAACAAATGTTTTAGCTTTAGCAAAGGACTTATGTTTGAACGAAAGCAATGGGCTAATCAGCTCAAACAACGGGCAAACATGCTAATCAAGCAACTCTCGGCTTTTAATGAGTGTATCGAAAATGGCAGTTGGCAAGTTATCCTCCATCATTCGCGCTTATCACTTATGCTTGGTGATCACAAGTATTCCTCGTTGCCAGCAAATGCCTCGTGGGAATCTGGTAGTGTGTTGTTTGCAAACAGTGACCGAAACACTAATCAGCTCAAGCAAAAACTTGATGAACATTTGGTAGGTGTTGCTAATTACGCAAACAAAGTCGTGCGCTTACTACCTGAAATTGAATCAAACTTAGCCACGGTTGACGCACAAAAGGCACTTCAACCAAAAGCAAACACCCCTAGTCAGTTTAAATGGCAAGACAAGTCTGCAAAAGCCCTACAACAGTTTCATCATTCCAATCAAAGAATGAGTGAAGGATATTTCATAGTAAATATGGCAAGCACAGGCAAAGGAAAAACGCTTGCAAACGCAAAATTTATGCAAGCTTTATCAGATGACAGTCAAAGCCTTCGTTACATTCTTGCCTTAGGGCTGCGGTCATTGACCTTGCAAACTGGTGATGAATATCGGTCACGATTAACGCTTAGCAAACAAGATATTGCTGTTTTAGTGGGTTCCAGTTCAGTGCGCGAGCTTCATTCAATTGAAAGTGCTACTAGCTCAAGTGATGAACAAAGTGAACTATTCGGTTCTGAGTCTGATTTACCCCTTTTAGACGAAATGGATCATGTGGAATGGGAAGGAGAGCTTCCAGACGATGAGCTTTCAACTATTTTGGGCACCGTCGAAGGAAATCATAACCAAAAAAATAGACAACTGCTTTACGCTCCACTACTTGTATGCACGATCGAGCACATTATAACTGCCACTGAAACAAAGCGCGGAGGTCGATATATACTGCCCGCTTTACGACTTTTATCGTCAGACTTAGTCATAGATGAAATAGATGATTTCAGTGGAGACGATCTTATTGCTATAGGACGTTTGGTCCACTTATGCGGTATGTTAGGTCGAAAAGTAATGATTTCATCTGCGACCATTCCACCGTCATTAGCTCAAGGTTACTTTTACGCATATCAAAAAGGCTGGGCCTTGTTCGCTGCAAGCCGAGACAGAGAAGACTCCGTAAATGTGGCATTTATCGACGAATTTTCATCTCCAGTGGAAAACATTTCACGAAGTGAGAGTGGGGTGAAGAAGTTCATATCACTACAAGATTTGTTCTTAAAAAACAGAGTCAAAAAACTTGATAAGCAAGTAGTCAAGCGAAAAGGAAAGATCCATCATTTGCCTTTAGATGCTGTAACAAGAAATAAGCAAAGCTATTTTGAAAATGTGGTCGAAGCGTGTTTCAGTTTGCACAAAGACAACAATATTGAGTATCAGTCCAGGTTAATTTCGTTTGGTGTAGTGCGTGTTGCAAATATCTCAATATGTGTTGAGTTGACTCGATACTTACTTAACTGCTGTTTGCCAAGTGAAACTGACATTAGATGCATGGCTTATCATAGCCAACAAACCCTATTGCTTCGTCAGATTCAGGAATTGCACCTCGACGCTGTTTTAAAAAGGAAAGAAGGAGTAGGTGAGCCACCCGCAGCCTTTGAGCAATCAACAATCGCTGATCATATTGGGAAAAGCGAAAAAACAAACCTTATTTTCATCTTGGTGGCGACGCCTGTTGAAGAAGTGGGGCGTGATCACGATTTTGATTGGTCGGTTATAGAGCCGTCTTCATTTCGTTCGATAGTTCAAATGGCGGGGCGTGTAAGACGGCATAGAGACGAAGCCGTTAGACAGCCAAATATAGCGTTAATGCAATACAACTGGCTCGGTTTCGAGGGCAAAGAAGGAAAAGTATTTTGTCGACCGGGCTATGAAGTTAATGAAGATACAACATTAATCGATCACGATTTAACGAAGATAATCGATGAAAGCCTTGTAACGCAAAAAATCGATGCAACACCAAGAATAGAAATAGTTCAAGAATTAAAGCACAAAATCAACTTGGTGCATTTGGAACACTATTCAATCGGCAAAACACTCGGTATCGATAAACTAAACATTTTTGAACAAATAGTCACTACAGCTGAGCGACCTGTGCGAGGGCGGTCACGCGCTTCGTCAGATAATTGGAGTTCTAGTTTAGTTGGTCACATTAACAATTTTTGGTTGTTAACAGGGCTACCTCAGCACTTTAAGTCTTTCCGAACAGGGCAAGCTAACACGCTAATTTACCTAAGATATCAGGATGGAGATCTAGTTTTTTGCGATGCTCTGGATAAATCACAACTTATTCCGATCGAGGGACTTCATCAACTACAACATATAGAACTGAACGAACATGAGCTACGACGTCTTTGGTTGAAGCGTGATTACGTAAGTACGCTCAAAAATGAAAAACTAAAACACAATTCAACAACGCTAAATTCAATCAAATTTGGTGAAGTAAGTTTTATTCCCTCAAGCTCAAATGGTGGTCGATTGTTTTATAACGACCAATTGGGCTTGTTTAGAGAACCTAAAGATTAATTAAGCTGCTTGTATAGCAGTAAAGGTGGAAATAAAAATGTTTAACGAACCAGAAATTAATGCTTTTTTTGAAGGGCAAAAAGAAAAGTGGCTCAAAGGTAAAATCAAGCCAAACATGGATGAATCTGACATTCGCACGCTGGAAATTCAGTGTGAGCAGATTTTTGACTTGAAAGACTGGTTACCTAATGCTTCAAAACGTGCAGGTCAAATAAAAATATCCAGTCACCCGTGTACGTTTTCTCACCCGAGCGCAAACAAAAACAAAAATGGAAAGGTGTCTGCAGTAATTGCTAAAGCTAACAGAGGTACTGATGGTTTTGTGCGAACAGGCAATGTTGAAGTTGATTTGGATGCACTAGGAAATGCCGCAGCGTTAGATGTGTATCGGTTTTTAACACTTTGCATGAGTGACGGTAGAACTTTAATTGAGCATATCGAAAGTAACTCTGATGCCGCTAAAAGTTTGCTTACTCACTCTGAAATTGGTTATGAAGATAGTAGGTCTCAATTTTTAGAAATGCTAGAAACAAGCGAACAGCAAATAACTAGTTCAAAAGTAAAACAAGTCTATTTTCCTATTTCTCTTGATAACGATGACTACCATTTATTGTCGGTGCTTACACCATCAGGAATCATCTACAAACTGCGTGAGCGTATTGATCATATTAGATACTCAGATGAATCGAAAGATGCTAGAAAAGCAAAAAAAGACAATACTTATAGCGCTACTAGCTTTCTTGAACTTCCAAATCTTACAATGATCGGTTACGGCGGTACAAAGCCTCAAAATATAAGCACCTTAAATAATAAATTCGCAGGAAAAGCTTATTTACTGCCATCAATTCCACCAACACTCAGTGGACAAAGGCAGCGCCTTCCCAAAAGCGACTTTTTTACAGAGTGCATTAATCCTTATCAATTTAAAGAAAGCTTTTTGAAACTGCACCAGTTGTTTCGGCAAGATTACACAAATCAAACTATTCGATCGGCGATAAAACGACGTGTCGCGGAGTTTGTAGATTTCGTTATTGAACAAATGTGGAAAGTCAGACTGTCATTAGCGGAACATCCAAATTTTGATATTTCAAACCTAGAAAGCAATCAAAAAAAGTGGTTACAAAAAACAACTGATGACTCAGAGCTAGAAAAAGCAGTAATCGACGAAGTTATAAAGCAATTAGCACGATACTTTTTTACTAGTTATAAAAAGGTTTTAGCAAAAGAGGCTGTCACGATGAGTGATTTTGAACTAAGTGCTGTTATCGAATGGGTAAATGAGAACAAGGAGCTTCTCCTATGACGTCAATACTAAAAATTCCACGAATCCAAATTCAAAACGCGAACGCCCTAAGCAGTCCGCTCACAATCGGTTTTCCTGCTATGACTAGTTGGCTAGGTTTTATGCGTGCGCTCGAGTTAAAAATACACGCAAAGGGATACGATAAGATTTTGCTGAATAGCATCGCCGTTGCAAATCACAAGTTTGACCTACAGGTTCACCGAGGAGTCGGCGACTACGTTAATTCAATAATTGGAACGGCGAACCCCTTAGATAAAGATGGTAAACGTCCTGCATTTATTGAAGAGGCACGTTGCCACCTTACCGTAACGCTATTGATAGAATTAGAAGATGAAACCGAGCAGTTGAACGACAATTACGTAGCTGAACTTTTAGATGACGTTTTACCAAGACTTAAATTAGCAGGCGGTGACATTTTGAACTATGAAAAGCCTGAATTACTGGATGTTGACTTAGAAGATGACCTTGAAGTTAAAAAACTGCTCAGAAAATGTATGCCAGCGTATTTTTTGATTGAAAGAAGAGATCTTATGCAGAAATCGATGGCCGATGGTGCAGATGCGTTGGATGCTTTGATAGAAAACACAGCTATTCACAATAGGTGTGTCAAAGACAGTGACACTGAAGAGGTCAATTGGACAAGTAATAAGTTGAACAAAGGTTGGATTGTTCCTATCTCGACAGGCTTTCACGCTGTTTCTGACTTAGGAAAAGCTAAAAACCAAAGAGATGAGCGATATCCTCACCGCTTTGTTGAGTCGATCGTTACGCTCGGTGAGTTTGTGATGGCCCACCGCGTAAAGTCATTAGACAAGGTGTTATGGCGTTATTCAACTGAACCAATTGATAATTTGTACATTTGTGAGCCCGTTTTAAAAGTAGAGAGTTTATAGGAGCATATAATTATGGCTAAAAAAGAAAACATCGCGTCTGTATTGGCGTTTGAAAAGAAACTTGTCCCTTCAGATGCGCAGTTTTACGGAACAAGTTGGGAAAAGAAAAATGATTCATCTCAATTACAACTGTTTGAAAAATCTGTTAGGGGAACGATTTCAAATCGCTTAAAGCCTGCACTAGAAAAGGATCCGGCAAAGTTAAATGCAGAGGTAGAAAAACCTAACCTTCAAACGGTTGATTCGTGCTCTTTGGGAATAGAGCACGATACTCTGCGTGTTAGTTTTACGCTTAAGGTTTTAGGTAACATTGCAGAGCCCTCCGCATGCAACAATGCGCTTTTCAAACAGACATATCAGCAGGCGGTCCAAACTTATATCGATAAATATGCTTTTACCGAGTTAGCGAGAAGGTACGCGCTAAATCTTGCGAATGCACGCTTTTTGTGGAGAAACAGAGTTGGAGCGGAAAAAATACTGGTTGAGATAACGGCAAGACATGACGGAAAAGACTCAAAATTCTCGTTTGATGCCTTTGAATTTAGTACAAAACATTTTGATTCAACTGATGCTCGTATCGATGAATTGACCTTATTGATAGCCAATACGTTGGCAAGTGAAGACGGGAATTTGTTACTTACAATAGACTGTTATGCACTAATTGGGCAGGGACAAGAAGTCTACCCATCGGAGGAGCTTGTCCTTGATAAGGGAGCAGGTAAAAAAAGTAAAATACTCTATGAAGTTAATGGTCAAGCAGCTATGCACTCACAAAAAGTGGGTAATGCACTTCGCTCAATTGATACATGGTATCCCGAATTTGATGATCCCGTTTCAGGTACAGGTCCAATTGCGATTGAGCCTTACGGAGCTGTGACCAATATGGGAAAAGCCTACCGAACACCAAAAGAAAAACAGGATTTTTATACACACTTTGACAAATGGGCGAGAGGCGAATTGCTTGATAGAGCAGAAGACGAGCATTACGTGATGGCAGTTTTGGTCAGAGGTGGTGTTTTCGGAGAGAGTGATAAGGGGTAGGTAGAATGAACTACTATCAAGAAATTACTCTTTTACCCGATAGTGACATTTCATTGGGTTTTTTATGGCAAAAGGTATATCAACAAGTTCACATTGCGCTCGTCGATAACAAAACGGATGAAAATTTATCAGAGATTGCGGTCGGATTTCCAGAGTACTCTACGAAAGGGTTTCCGCTTGGAAAGAAGTTGCGCTTATTTGCGGATTCCCACGAAAAGCTTGACTGTTTGGATATTTCCAAATGGCTAAACAAGCTTTCAGATTACACGCATATTAAGTCTGTTCAAGTTGTTCCAGAAGTTTCAGAATACGTTTGTTTTAGTAGAAAGCATGTAAAAACCGCACATAGAATTGAACAAGAGATGCATCAAAAAGCAAGACTCTGGGCTTCGAAATCTGGAATTGGTATTGACGAAGCTTTAGAGCATCTTGAGAAGAGCAAGCCAACTGCGTCGTCAAGATTGCCGTTTGTTTATATGTACAGTCAAGAAACTAAAAAGCGGGATAATACCTCAAACGGTAAGTTCCCAATTTTTATTGAACAAATCACCAAGATAACGAAATCAAACGGTGTTTTTGATTGTTACGGTTTAAGTGCAAAACGCAATCCAAAGGGAACTTACGCAACGGTACCCATGTTTTAACCCTATACTTGTGTTCTTTAAAAATTAGTAAATATTTCAATAAGCTACAAAACTTGTGAAAAATTAGGTTATTTCGATAAAAATGACCTAAGTTCAAGTTGTAGCTTATTTTATTTTTGTTATTGTATTGTTCACCGCCGCATAGGCGGCTTAGAAACAACGACTTCAAATGTCACACCTTGCCGATTCGTTCACCGCCGCATAGGCGGCTTAGAAATTAATAGTGCCTTTGTTCATTGTTTGAATACCGTTCACCGCCGCATAGGCGGCTTAGAAATTAGCAAGCGCTTCACGAGCCTTAAAACGATTGTTCACCGCCGCATAGGCGGCTTAGAAAAAAGTTATTAGCTTGGTATCTAATGTAAGATAGTTCACCGCCGCATAGGCGGCTTAGAAAAGCCACCCCCACAGGCGGTACATTTGACGGGGGTTCACCGCCGCATAGGCGGCTTAGAAAGTCTGGACGCAATACGCC
>NZ_BGNG01000007.1 GCF_003203515.1 Glaciecola sp. KUL10
GTTTTAATGATACTGGCAGACCGCGATAATACAATTAATATAAGAGCTATTACATCTCATAGGTCACGCGAATTAGCGTGAGTCTTATTTTTTCTAATCTTCCCCAAAACACTTATTATTGTGATGGTTACCCCACTAACTAATATCCAATATCCAGACAGAACAATAATCCCTATTAGTGCCATTGGAGCGTCATTTGCTTGAAAATCTGCTGACCACACCATAGCATCAAATATTGTTAGCGAAATTGGTGGAATAAAGAACAACAGGCTTAGCTTTAACCACACTTTTTTAATATGAATTAAGGCTAGCCCAAATAAAACTCCAATTATGGTTGGGATAAGAAAGTTCATAAAAACCTCAAGGACAAGGTACGTGTGTCAAACCGCGAATGCAAACGCCATATGCACATATTCGATATTGAACAGGCATAAGACAAATACCGCCGTTATATAGTTCTAATGGGAATATTTCACCTGATCCACCGTCCCCTGATCCGCTGTTTGTTGAGCCGGTACCGCTTACTACATTCAACTCACCTTTTTTATCTTTGCAGCTTGTACCTTTATTGGCACAATATGCATCTAACCCTATATCAGTATAAGCAACTGCTGCATGATAACTATAAGCAATTGCCATTAGCTGACCGAAAGCGATTGACTCTGGCACAGGAAAATCAATTGCAATGATTCTAGCTTCATATTGCGCAAGCCAACGCATATCGGTCAAAAACATCGAATCGCACCAAGACTTATTTCTGAATGACGCATAACAAATATCATGGTTATTGCATGCTCTAAGGAAAGGGTAATCAGGAATATAAGGGTAACTCCCATGGTTAGGGGTACCGCATCCGTTGGCAATTGAGCTTGATTGCGAGTTTAGGGTTCCATCTAGTTGACTGCGGCGCAGTTGCAAGGATTTACTCTCGGGTTGGAAAGTTAAGGTTGAGTTTTTTAACTCAGTAATAGATTGGTCTACGTACACTGCAAAAAATACAAGTATTTCATACTCCATTCTATCCAAATTTTCCAATCGAACAGGCTTAGATATGCCTTGGCTATCCTCTTCCCATATGATTCTTCTTGCATCAAAGTTCTTGAAATCTACAGCATATTTTTGTGCCTTTAGGCCAATTAAACAAAGCTCCTCGCCTCGATCAAATTCACAAAAAGTATAGTCATCAATGTTGTGAGATTCGTTGAACTCTTTATAAATTGCATAATCTTCATAGTCGCCAAACTCTTCTTTAAAAATTTCAGAGTCTATTAGTTTACCTAGAGATTGTGGCGCATAGCCAAGTAAGGTTGAGAACAGCATCAAAACAATGAGAGGATATTTCATTACACTTCCTTTTAGTTATATCCACTTAGGATTGGTATATCGTTAGCATAAAAAACTTCCAAATCATAGGTAATGTATCAATCTTTTTGCAGAGGGTTGTTTCTTACTCTAAAGAAGTAAATTAGTAAGATAACTGTTTCTTTTATGGGCTTGGCTGGGCATTTCAGTGATTTGCCTGAAATCCTCTTCACAACCGACTATATGAATTTCTGTCGCGGCTCTAGTAATGGCAATGTATAACCATGCTCTGTCTACAATACGCCCTTTTTGCAGAGCAATAATAACTCTAGGAAACTGAGAGCCTTGTGCTTTGTGGAGTGTTATCGCGTAACCCAACACCATGCAATCCAATAAAGATGGCGTTATTTCGATTTTCTCACCCGAATCGAGTGTGACTTCGCCGAAGCTGTGGCTCGATGATGAAACATTTGTCAATGTGCCAAGCGAACCATTTTGAATACCTCTGTCATAATGATTTTGGGTAAATAAGATGGCGTCATTAAGCCTAAGATTTTGAAAAAATTGTTCACCGTGCATTTCAAACTCAAGCCTGCTGCCATCAGAATTAACAGCCTCTTTTATTTGTTTGTTGATGTCTGCGACAAGTGCTTTGCTCGGAGCCATGACACGAGTATCAGCAGGTGATTGCTGATAAAGGTCACAACATACTTTCGCTATAGTGCTCCTTTTCGTTTCATGGAAATGGATCGCTCCGATGCTCAACTGTTCTGCGACGTTACCTTGGTTAACGAGCTTGAATATTCTGGAATGCCTGTTGAGCCATCCTGATGTTTCACAATATCCAGTTTGGTATAGTCAACAGCCTTTGAGCGGACAATATCATAAAGTACCTTACCGCAACCAAAAGGCGGCAACTGATCTGGATCTCCAGTAAAGACGAAACGTACTGAAGGATGCGTATGGTTTATTGGGCGGTACATGGTCGGTAGAGCAATCATGCTGGCCTCATCAATTACCAGATGGTGCTTTTGTTGCTCTGGTGTAGGTGCGATAGGCTCTCCACGCAACAGCTTGGCAATGGTTGAGGTCATACGGCCAATAGATTCATGCAACCTCATGGCAGCTCTTCCACTCAGCGCCACTGCGTGTATTTCAAACCCCATTCGATGAAATGCGTTAAGAGCTGTTCTAAGTACTGTCGTTTTGCCAGTATCAGCACCGCCAGTGATGCAGCTTACTGAATTGTCTAAACACATCGCCACAGCTTCACTTTGCTTTTTGGTCAAATCATAAGGCAAGTCAGACACCACAGAGCAATATGCAGAGTTTGCATTGTCGCCATACAAATCTTTTTGGCGCGCTAGAGCCTTAAGTCGCTTCGCTATTACATTTTCCATCAACAATTGTGCAGTTGGATGGTAGGTGCCAGAGTCTGAATTCAGGATGTATTGTGCTTTGCTGTCACCGATACCTTTGAAGTCACTTTCTTATGCAAGAAGATGAATTAGTTGCTCGCCTGTTTCGGGCAATCTGCATGCGACGCGTTGAGGTGATTCATAGGTATGCTGTTGCATGACATAATCATCACTCTCCATTTCTTCAATTACCCGTTTCCCCTTGACTAACCAATGTTGACCTTGCACTGGGTGTACTGGAATAGAGTCAGGATTAATTTTAATGGTGATGTAATATCTGCTGCTATTGGCTTTATAGGAGTTTTTCTTAAGCGGAACACCGCTGATTATCACCATACTGGGCGATTTATATGGAATGCTCGTTACACGCATTTGTTCTTCATGTACGGCTAAATTCATCGTGGCATGAATCCCATTTCTGATAAGGTTTCAGACAGCTCCCTAAATCGCTCCAGCTTACTCTCTAATTCTTTAACCTTGGCTTTCAGAGCAATGTTTTCAACCTCTAAGGCAGACGCACGTTTCGATACGAGCATCTTATGGCTAGTAGTGTTGTCATATTGTTTTGGGTTATCAGCATTCATCTTTGCGGATTCGGTCAGGGGCGGCAGGACACGCCTCTCACGCAAGTTGTCCTCAAGCGTCTTAAGCGTTCTTCTGAGTGCAGGATTTTGGTTGAGTGCAAATTTAACCCGTTTTAGCTTCATCTACGCTTTCCAAGTTTAACCACCAGTTGTTTTAATTTAACATTTTCACATTACACCAAGTATAAAATAAATTGGACTTCACAAGCTGTCACGTATAAAAATAAAAACCCACTAAATTAGCGGGCTTCGTTAGTTTTTCGTGTTTATTTTAACACTTTAAATTATTGCAACTGCTAAGAAGTGGAGTCAATGGTCTTAAAAATTGAGCTCTATACCTATAGAAGGAAAGACCTCTAGACCTTTTTCTGCGGTTAAAGGTACATTAGTCAAACTTTCAGAACCATTTGGAGAGTAATAGTAACCAGATACATTATCACCAGCCAAAGCATTTAAAAGCGCAAATGTTATCGAGCCATCTAGGCCAAAGGGTAAGTTAGAATACTTTGCTTGTAAGTCTAAGCGAACATAGTTTGGCAGAGTTTCGCTGTTAAGCTCTCCATAGTTTGGTAAAAAATTATCTGGAAAATTTGGATTGACTCTCAACCCAACGATAGGAGTATACTTCGCACCTGCTCTTGCCGTAAATCGCGCTCCGAACTCCCAATAATCAGAATATTCGTAATTAGTGACAATATTCACTACCCAAGGTGTATCTAGCCAATATGGAGTGGTTTGTTTACTCAGCTCATCGGTACGTTCACTCTTCGCGTAGCTAAAACTGGCCCAAGCATACCATCCATTTTGCTTTTGCCGTTCGATTAGCAGTTCTGCACCATAGGACTCCCCACTAACATCATTTGTATAATTTAAGCTTGGAGTCTGACTAAGCTCGTCAGTGGCACGAGGTAAATCATCTAACTGCTTAAAATAAACTTCAAATTTAGTTGACCATAAATTGTTCCACTGCGTTTCGGTACCGGCAGAATAATGATTTGATAAAAAAGGTTTTAAATTTGGATTGCCTATTGTCGGTAAGATTTGTCCACTATTTGGAAAGCGCGAGTAGACTCCTCCTTTTGCGAAAATTGTATTTGAGTTACTTAACATCCAAGACAGGCTAATACGTGGATGAATAAAAGACTTATCGGTGTAGCTGTCTTTTTCAAATCTCGTACCAATTTCAACCAACGCCTTTTTTGACAAATGCCAACTATCAACTAGGTACACGCCGATTACGTCAATATCTATCGCATCGTCTCCTTGAACCCTATCACCTCTTTGACTTTCACAATCAGAGGTAATTTCTGTGCAAGTATAATTGATAATATCATAGGTATATTCAAACCTATTGATTTGAGCGTCCGCTCCAATCATTATAGTGTGATTAGGCACTATATCGCTTGTTACGCTAGCTCTAAAATTATTTTGTGTGTTTTTACCATGTGTAAATTGCCCAGCACCAAAATTGTTTCTGTCTGTTGTAATGACTTGGTTAAAGCCTAGAGATGAGAAGCTTTTATTGCCAAAGTGCTCATAAATAAACGACTGTGAATGTGTAGACGACTTGACTCGTTCATTACCTACAAGGTCAGGGTTTATTCTTCCATCTTCTGAAAGCTCAGATATATTAGCGCCTCCTTTATCACTTGCACCTAGGGCAGCTATTGTCAATTTTTGATTTTTTCCAATCTGCCATTGGTACTTCATTTGATAGTCATCACTTATTGGTGCATCAATAATAGTAATACCATCACTTTCTTCTGTCCCTTCAGATAGAAACAAATGAATAAGTGAGCGCCGATAACTAGCATAAAAAGCATGGTCTTCAGCTAAACTTCCTTCAGCAAAGATACCTGTTTTGATAAGGCTGGCATCTAATGTGAATTTAATGTCTTGTTGCCGAGGATCTCTTAATTTCACATCAAAGACACCTCCTGTGGCTCCGCCATATTGTGCGCCAAATGAAGAGGCATGAAAGTTAAAATCCTGTACAATATTCTTGTTAAAGATGCTGTCTCCAAATAGGTGATATATATAACCTGTAGGCATCCCATCGATAAAAAAAGCGTTGTCCTGCGGCGAAGAACCACGCACCGCAGGCGCACCACCTTCGTCACCGCCAGCATATAAAACACCTGGTAAAGAAAATACCGCAGCTAATGGATCACCATCGATACCAGCTATATTTAAGAGTTTAACTGTTTCTTCACTTGGTTCAGAATTAAGCTTGTTACGTTGCCCCTTTACGGTAAGTATTTCCAGCTCATTTTCGTTAGTAGCATTGCTCACGGCAATTGACTGATTTGATATTAGTAACGAAATAAGCATCGACGCTTTGGCGATGAGGATTCTTTTATTATGCATTATTTTCCCTTAAATATTGACTTAACAAGAGGGGTAAAATTTAGCAAATCAAATAATTTAACTCTGTTGTTGAATTGTTCGTTATTGAGGAGAGTTTCTTACACTTTCTAAACAAAGACGAAATCGTTTCATGTTGTTACTAGCGCAAATCTGGAAATTACAAGATATAGACTTAGCTAGTTGAGAGTGCGATAGGAATTGCTTTGAAGCTATTTCTAAAACGGCGAGGAAAGCTAATTTAAATGTCAACGGAATTAAAATAATGACACTTTATTTATTGAAAAAAACATAATCAAAAAGAAACTCGGTGACAAATTGAGAATCAAATGTTACATCTTAAATTGAAACAATATTTCTTCGTAATTAGGCAAAGAAAATGGACTTTCAATTTAATCTCTTTATGGCCTCAGCAAGAAGTCCAAGTATAAATCTGCTATTTGTTTAGGCTTATCTAGCATTGGAATGTGCCCAGAATTATTAAGAATTTCACGTTGTGAATTGGGTAACGCTTCATGTAATAAATCTGCTCCGCTTACATGAAAAATACGGTCTTCTTGACACCAAAGTATAAGTGTCGGGAGCTCTAAAGTAGGTGCCAAATCAAGCAATTTTGGTGTACTTACAAAACTATTTGCTGCTAACCAAATTTGTTTATTATGATCGACGGTTTTTAATTCCTGTTTCATCCAAGTTCTTAATATTGGCGACGGAATAGCGGGTGTTTTGGGAAAAAGCCATTGATTGCGGATTTCAAATTCTTTTTCAGACTCAACTAAAAGTGGATATTGCCCATTTGCAATAGCAACTTGCATATCACTTTGAATTAATGAGTCCACACCGAGAGGACTACCAATAAATGTTAGTGATCTGAGTAAATCTGGTCTAGTTGCCGCCATTAAAGCTGCAACAGCTGCGCCCATTGAGTTCGCACCAAAATGAGCAGATTCGATTTCTAGTGCATCCAAGACAATCAATAAGTTCTGCTTCTGATGAGACAGTAGATAGTGTTCAAAACCGAGTTGCTTGTTATCACCGAAACCAGGTAAATCCAACGCGATTACCCTAAAATAAGGAGTAAGCTCACGAGCCAAATCAACCCAGTGCTCTTTCCTAGCAAATATACCGTGTAAAAGAACAATAGTTTCTGTATGCACACCTTTCTTGCCTCCTTCCAAGTAATGAATATTCCCTAAAGGCGTTTTCATGGACTTGGAAGATAATCCAGCAGAAGTGTTGTTCAATAAAAGTAAGAATCTACTCATAGTTTGGGGGATAGCAAACCATGAGTAAATAAAGAACAGAAAAAATAATATACAAAAAAAAATAATAGTGTATCGCTTCATTTTGGTTTACTCACTTATCTGTAACAGTCTTAAAGACACCAATATCCAGCGGATATAAAGTGTCCTTGAATTCAGTTGAAATTTAGATGAACGTTATTTTGTAATGGCGAATGCGCTAGTTTAAATAGTTACAATAAAGAAACAGATTTCATATTCGTGTTACTTTGACGTAGATTCACTACCTTCCTATTGATATCACTTCAGATCTGTAAAAAGCATCAGCTTCTATATCGTCCTCAGTAAATTAGACCATTTTGTAATTCACGCTTTCTATCAAAACTGCTAGGTCAAAATAATGAGAAGAATCAGGGTTATTTGACTGACTGTAAGTTGAAACACGCTTAGTATTTATTCCTTGAATATTAAATTTAGCAACAAGAATAAATCCGCTTCCAACATCTAATGCATACCAGTCTCAAGAGAGCCCGCTATACACAATGGAAACGTTGGGCACGGGAGTCAATAGGTAAATTAAGCCAGTCGAAGCAACAGACCAAGTATGAGTCCATGCAAATAGGCTATTGAAACCGAAAAATGTGGTCAAAAGCATGGTGCAAATCCCCCACACACATCGATCTTGCCCGGTATTATTAGGTGAGCTTCGTAACATGCGTACCGCCCGCGGTGAGAGCGATGAATATTTGATAAAATCATACCGTTACCACTTATTGACATTTTTTCCAAGTACCCAACCGTTAGTATCTTTCATGGATTCCGCAAGGCTCATTTTCTTGACCTTTGGTTTTTCGCGAGATTCAATAACAACAATTATCTCTAACTACCCTCGAAAATACTGTAAGGAAAAGTTTAGCAAATGTTTGAAAATGTAATTGCAACAATACCTTCGCGCTATCAAAAATATCTAAGCTGAAACAGACAATAAAAAGCCATCATTGCGATGGCTTAAATATTTTGATTAGTAATAAACGAAAGGAAATGCTTAATACTGAGCGTTACCTGGCGTGCGAGGGAATGGAATTACGTCCCTTACATTTTGCATACCGGTTACATAGGCAACTAAACGTTCGAAACCTAAGCCAAAGCCAGAGTGGGGGACTGAGCCGTAGCGTCTTAAGTCGCGATACCAGCTGTAGTCTTCTTTGTCTAAGCCCATTTCCTCAAGTCTTTGGTCAAATACATCAAGGCGTTCTTCACGTTGTGAACCGCCGATGATTTCGCCGATACCCGGTGCAAGCACGTCCATCGCGGCAACGGTTTTATTATCGTCGTTAATGCGCATATAAAAGGCTTTGATGTCTTTAGGGTAGTTTTGCATGATAATAGGCGCACCGACGTGTTCTTCAGCGAGATATCGCTCGTGCTCTGAAGATAAATCCACGCCCCATTCAACAGGGAATTCGAATTTCTTACCGCTTTTTTGCAAGATATCAATGGCATCAGTGTAGTCCATACGAACAAAAGGAGAGTCGATCACTGACTTCATTCTGGTAACGACTTCTTTATTCACGCGTTGCTCAAAAAATGCCATATCATCTGGACGCTCAGCTAAAACAGCTTTGAAAACGTACTTAAGCATGTCTTCAGCAAGTTGTGCGACATCTGATAACTCAGCAAACGCTACTTCAGGTTCGATCATCCAAAATTCAGCTAAATGACGGCTTGTATTTGAGTTTTCTGCTCTGAACGTAGGGCCAAAGGTATAAACTTTGGACATCGCTGTACAGTATGTTTCTACATTTAATTGACCTGAAACCGTTAAAAACGTCTCTTTGCCGAAAAAGTCTTCTTTGTAGTCTACGTTACCTTTTTCATCTCTGGGGATGTTCATCATATCAAGCGTAGATACACGGAACATTTCACCGGCACCCTCAGTGTCTGAGGCTGTTAGGATGGGCGTGCTGATCCAGAAGTAACCTTGTTCATGGAAAAACCTGTGAATCGCTTGCGACAGGCAGTTTCTAACCCTTGTCACTGCACCGATAATATTGGTGCGTGGACGAAGATGCGCATGTTCTCGAAGATACTCAATCGAATGACGTTTCGCCGCCATCGGGTATGTATCGGGGTTTTCAACCCAACCCAAAACCTTAATGCTGTCAGCTTCAATCTCTAATGATTGCCCTTTACCTTCAGACGCTTTTAGCGTGCCCAATACTTCTAAAGAACAGCTGGTGGTGAGTTTGGTCACTTCGTCATAATTTTCTAAAGTATTAAGAGCAACAACTTGAATTGGGTCGAAGCAACTTCCATCGTGCAATGCCACGAAAGAAAGACCTGCTTTAGAATCTCGTTTGGTTCTTACCCAACCCTTTAAGGTGACTTGTGCACCCACATCATGTTTTCCAGCCAAAACGTCGGCGACTGGTGTATATGACATATTGTTCTCCATTGTAAAATTATTGCGTGCGAAAACTAGCTATTTGGCTTATTGATTTAATCACTGTATTTGCACGGATTTTGTATTGGTGTTCTGTTAATATCTACTGAACTAACTCGTAGTGTGCCAAGTATACTTATATAGGCGCTAGATACCATTACTCAACGCGAATATGCAGCAAAATTCAGAAAAAAACTTAGATTTAGGTCCAACTCGACAAAGCACAATGACGAATATCGAGCGTCGGTTGAAAAAGCGAGCGCAGGATCCTTTTTTTCGTATTGTTGTAATTCTTAACTTATCGGCCTGGTTGTCATTATTTATTGCCCTAGTGTTGTTTCATTTTGCAAGGCCGGAGTTTATTTCTGGGGTTCAGAAATATTGGGGAATTGAAGGGCGCATCTATTGGTCTAAAGAGCATGTTTCCAGTCTGTTGACGATGCTCCAAATCTGTTTGGGTCTTGGATTGGCATCCACGCTTATGAGAAGCAGGCGAAATAGAAGAAAAACCGATAATTTTGGCGTGAACCTATTTATCTTACTTGCGATATCATTTCTTAGTCTAGTCACGTTGTACACATCTATTGTCGAGTGAAAACAAGGGCTTACACCTCTTTCTTAAACTGTCTTCAAACTGCGACACTCTTGATTTTTCTATTTGGCGCTCGCTGCACAATGGTTGTAGAGGGTCGTATTTCTATATATGTTTTACGTGTTGCCAATATGCGACATTATTTATTTTTTAATTCCTTAAGTATTTGAATTTAAAGGTTTATTTATTTGGCTTGGTTTTTGATATACCACGTTGAGCAACAGCAAACGGGGTACTTATTATGACAATGTCGAATATAAAAAAAATGATAATCGTGGCAGGCGCAATTATGCTCGTTCAAGGCCTACTGGCAGCCACCATTGTGTATGCAGAACAGCAAGTAGTGGATGATTTAGATATCGACCAAGACGGATTTTTATCGCTTCGTGAAGCAGCGGTCAGTCGCTATTTATTGGAAAACTTCAATAAGATCGATTTGAATGAAGATGGTCTTATAAGCAAAGAAGAGTTTTCGTTTATGTTACGCAGCCACGCCTAGGATTGCTTTGTTGAAGTCGAATAATGCTTGTGTCATTCTGACCAAAGTCATCTTGGATGCTTGAGTCAGAATTGAAAATACGTTCGTTACGTCAATTGATACTGGGAAGTTTTTTACTTGCCCTTATTCCTTTATTTGTGCTGCTTTGGTTGAGTCAAAGTGATATCGCGAAATTGCGAGCATATACTGAGAAAAATACCGACTTTTTCGTCAACACGTCTGGCAGTATGCAAACGCTTGGACGTATCGCACTGGATATTGAAAGGTTAACACTTCAGCATTTTGTTCTTCCCAATGACACTTTAAAACAACTAAACGATCAAACTATTTCATTATTTAAAGAAAGATTGGCAATTTTGTGCATGCATAACATCGATTCTTATGCATGTGCTAGTTTAATTGAGCAATTAGATCAGTTGGGAAATTATTCGCATATGTCTGAGCGAAGTATCGTTGATGCTCAATTAGCTAGCTTTAAAAGCGCCATGGAAACACTGCGAGGTGATGTAGATAAGCAAATTGATCAAGCGGTGATCGAGCAGCAAATGTCGATGTCATATATGCAAAAGAGGCAAGCCTGGTTAACAGCAGTGTTGACTTTTGTTTCGCTTCTCCTAATTTTGTTTGCTGCACAACTGATTGTTAAGCCCGTTAAAAAGTTGAAAGACATTATTCAAGCAATTGCAAACAACGATAATCGCCTGCCAGCAAAGTCTTCTAACTCTCCTAAAGAGTTGTTAACCGTTGAGCGCGACTTATATAACCTACACAATCGTATACAACAATTAGAAAAAGTGAGAATGGCATTGTTACGCCATGCATCTCATGAATTGAAAACGCCCCTTGCTAGCATGAAAGAAGGCTGCGCTTTATTGAGTGATCATGCCTTAGGTGATTTGAACAGTGCTCAAACTGAAGTATTAGGTTTGGTAAATAAATCAACTGAGCGCTTAGAAACACTGATAATTAAATTACTAGATTACAATAGCCTTTTACAACAAGCTGAACCAGTTTACGTTCAAATCGATGTAAGTCAGGTGTTTGATGAGGCAATCCGAGACAACCGCTTAGCCTTGAGTCAAAGTAATCGAGTCGTTGACATAGACATACAGCTAAGTGAAAGCTCAATCGTCAGCGATGCTGAACTGTTTAGACGCATAATCGATAATCTTTTGTCGAATGCCATCGCACATGGTCGTGAGAATACACCGATCAAAATAACAATCAGCCAAAATAATCACAATACATTCTTAGAAGTTTCAAACCAAGGCTCTCCTATTTCAGAAGATGATAGAGCAACAATATTTGAACCTTTTAAAAGAGGGCATAGTGAACGAAATGATCGCGTGATTGGTGCAGGTTTAGGGCTGTCTATTGTCAGTGATTGTGCGAGTCTTTTAGGGGGAGATGTCACTATTATGGAAGTTGAAGGTGCAGATGTGTGTTTTAGAGTGAAACTTAAAAGAAGAGAAAATTTATGAGAGCAACCCTTTTGAGTAAAAGCCTGTTAATAGTGTTTTTATTACAACTATTGAGTGCTTGTAATTTATTAGAGCAAAATAAAGTCCCTGCACCAGTGGTGAGTGCGGGTGAGCTCTGTGAATCTGAGCTAACGAGTATTGAATTTGGTGATTTTTGTCAAGTTAATCATTGGCATAATGAATTAATTGAATATAGCGAAATTTCTTGGCCAGAACGAAACACTAAAATCAAATCCTTAAGCGACAAACCTGTCGACTTACTTCAGAAAGTACTTTTGTCTCACGGAAACGATACACCCTATGCTAGTCGGCTGCGCGCCCAGTCTTGGATTTCGACACTCCAAACACTATCGGATAAGACCATGACTCAACTGCTAGATATTTTGTTTTATCAAGCTAACCAACAACTCCTAGAATTGGAATCTGCGATTACAATATTAAGTCGAGTCAACTCGCGACAATCAAAAGCCATCGAAAATCAAGAAGCGTTACTAGCTGAAAAAGAAAACATCATAAACACCCAGCAGAGACAAGTTGAACAATTGCTAAATATCGAAGCTTCATTGGTGAACAAAGAGCGAGAGGAACAATAATATGGGCGCGGTAACACTACAAAAACCTGAAAAGTCTATACACAACACACAGTATCATATTTTGCTGGTAGATGATGATGACAGCTTATTGCGGCTAGTGACGCTTCGTTTAGAGTCTCAAGGTTACAAGGTTAGTGCAGCAAGCAGCGCCAACCAAGCTTTGCGTTTAATGTACAATGCGCAATTTGATTTGATCTTAAGTGATATTCGCATGCCCGGAATGGATGGGCTTGCATTTTTTGATGAAGTGATGAACAGATATGACGGTATTCCTCTCATTCTCATGACTGCCCACGGCACAATCCAAGATGCGGTGCTTGCGACACAAAAGGGCGTCTTTGGTTTTTTGACAAAACCATTAGATCACGACAAGCTAAACAAGTTAATTGAGCGTGCAATTGAGAGTAACCAAAAGATAGAATCAGGCGAATGGTCAAGCGCAATTGTAACGCGCTCACCTGAGATGCTGCGTTTGCTTAATCAAGCCCATCGCATCGCTTCAAAAAACGTAAATGTGTTGATTAATGGAGCAAGTGGAACTGGAAAAGAGTTGTTTGCCAGTGCCATTCATAAGGCCAGTCCTAGATCTGATAAGCCTTTTGTCACCATTAACTGTGCATCAATTCCAGAAAATTTACTTGAATCTGAATTGTTTGGGCATACAAAAGGTGCCTTTACTGGCGCTATTCAGTCTAATTTGGGTCTCTTCAGACAAGCAGATGGTGGCACACTGTTTTTAGATGAAATAGGGGATATGCCGCTTTCATTGCAAGCTAAAGTCTTAAGGGCTATTCAAGAGCAGGTAGTTCGCCCTGTTGGGTCAACTTCGGACGTTAAAGTTGATGTACGTATCATATCTGCTACTCATAAAGACTTGAAAAAAGAGATGGTAGATAAAACATTCAGAGAGGACTTGTATTACCGCTTAAATGTTGTGAATTTAAAATTACCACGTCTAAAAGAACGTTTTGAAGATGTGCCTTTATTAGCAGATCATCTATTGAACGTCAGCGCCAATAAACACCAAGTCAATGTCAGCCACTTTTCTGATGATGCTTTAAATCTTCTTTCAACCTTTGATTGGCCCGGTAATGTGAGACAACTGTTTAATGTTGTTGAACAGTGTGTTGCGCTTACTTCTACACCTATTATCTCTAAAAATTTAGTGGAAGAGGCCTTAGCTGAGCAGTCAAAAACATGGCCGACATTGACAGAAGCCAGAGACGATTTTGAACATCAATATTTAAGTCGAATCTTAAAGGCCACGGACGGAAACGTAACGAGAGCTTCAGAGATCGCAGGAAGGAATCGAACAGACTTACACAAATTAATGAAAAAGCACGGCTTAATTGCGGCTGAGTTTAGAAATAATAATGTCAGTTGATAAGCGACTTTCGAGGTGAGTCTAAGACTGTCCTTAGCCTCACCTTTTATGAATTATTTTGAAGCGCGACGAATTCCGAACATACATAAAGCTAAACAGCATAGTAGTGTATTTTGAGGAGCAGAAACACGGGTCACAACCACATCTAAAAGCGATAAGCTGTCGTCGTCGCCATCCACCCAAATCATGAAATTAGTGCCCGTGAATGACATTTCAAAGGCATCCAAAATAATAAAGCCAATCTCATCAAATGGACTGAATAATTCAACATCAAATAGCGTTTGTGTTAGGACTAATGAACCGTCTGAAGCAAAATCTACCATTGAAATGTTAATATCATCCTCGCCTTCGGTAATAAAATCAAAGGATATACCAAATAACGACACTTCTTTATTGAACTGAAGTAAAAAACCTTCGTCGGGATCTTCACTATAATCAGATGAAGAACCACCATCAATGAATGGACTATCTTCAAGATGTGAAAATAAACCTAATCCTCGATCAGCATAAAAAATACCATTTTCATCAGTGAGAACTTGTTGCCAAGGTTCAAGTTCTTCCTGTTCCGAGTTGTGGCTAGTTGTCCATGCTGATATCGATAACAATAAATCTTGCTCTATGAAGTCAAGTTCGTGTGAAATCGTCGGTTCGTCGTCATTTACAAAATCGAATATATACTGAATTGAAGCAAATGAATTGAAGCTCAACAACGCACACGCCAGTACACCATATTTACGCAAATTTAAACGCATAGCCTTATCTCCCTATTGTTTGCTCAATGATAATTAAACAATGTGCAAATAATGTGGATTTGTTGATTGAATATTAGACTTGTTGTTTAGCTAAAAATATCGTTTTTATTCTAAGAGAGGCTGTAAGATAATTTCTTCTAAGCTGACGATATCACCAACACTTGGTGCTTTGATTTCGATAGGCTCAAAAGCGGTAAAACCCAATTCAGACAATTGATCCTCGCCAATTGTCAGACGATAGATACCTGGCGGAACTTGACTGAAGAAGAAATAACCATCACCTTCGGTTGAACTTTGATACTGTTTATTTGATTCAATATGGGTAAGTTCAAGTTCTAAACCAAAAATACCATTTGTTTTTTCGCTTCCTGCTTTATAAAAAACGATACTGCCTTCAATATCATTGACGGGTGCAAGTGCGAAAGACACTCGGGCTTGGCCGCCAGGATGCACATTGACTATTTTCGTATCCATTGAAGGGGCTAAGAATGGATCTTGTAATGAGGTTTCGTCAATACCAATTGATTGATAGTCGGATTGAGTGAATAACTCAATTCGCCCGTTTGCCTTCGTTTCTTTTCCTTTCCAATTGGGCCTTCCTGAAAATTCAATATTTTGCAGTAATGCTTCTTCTTCAGATCGAATGCCATTGCGGTCAGCATCGATAAATGCTTCCGCTAATATTCGTCGACTAGTGGTGCCTTTAGCTTGTGTGAAATTCAACTCACGCGTATTCTGATTCTGGTAAAAGCTGCCAGATACACCTAAGCGAATACTCCATACGCCTTGGTTGTTGACACTGCCGCCAAACTGGAAATTAAAGCGCGGGGAGCGCCAATTAACTTGATGTCTCAATTCAAATATTTCCTTGGCTTGGTTTGAGTAGTCGAAAGTCGTTTCGTTATAAACACCGTGCAGGTTAGGCCAGCGTAAATTCGCTGTGTATTTTCTAATGCTCTGTTTTTCAAAGGGTTGCCAAGCTAGGCTCTGACGCAACTGCCAAGCACCGAAAAAAGCGGAATAAAAAAAACGATGATTGATTTGTTCAGAATTCTTTATTGACGAATATGATAGGCTATTTGAGTAGGTACCAAATGCAAGGTTTTGACTCTGTTGTATCGATATGGAGCGATGTCGTTCACCATCATTAAAGTCTTTTTGCGTGGCACTCACATTAAAGCTTGTAGTGAAGGGGTATTGCAATCTACCGTTAACTCTTAATTTAAATTCAGTGTTGAGATCTTGCTGTTGATCATAAATTTCACTTTGGATATCCTTTATCTTTCTTACGCTTAGATTGCCTGTAAAGTCTTCACTTATACTGGCGTTTAAACCCGCAAACCAAGCGCTTCCAGCGTGTAAATTGTCGGCATATTTAAAACGAAATACGCTATTAGTGTTTGAGTAATCGATTGCATAAGCAAACAAATTTTTGTGTTGTCCATTGAGTAACTTGGTTGCGTGAGACTCGGCACTTAGTGTTAACTGATCGCTCAGACCATAGCGAGCGACGCCTGCTATGCGCTTGTCGAAGTCTCGCGCGTGATGGCTGCCATTGATCAAGCTTTCGCTGGCATTGATCGCGCTGAATTGATAATCGAAACGACCGCGTTCTTGCTGTCCGTCGCCAACCCTTACAATTTTTGTACGGGTACGCTTTTGTCCCTCTGGACCGAATAATGATATCGAAAACGAATTAACACCAAAAAAGGTTGGGACATCATCAAATACAATCTGATTGTTCTCATTTACCAATTCTTCGCGCAAAAACTCACCATTTCTGAATAATAGTGCTCTCCAACCAGGAAGAGCCGTTTCTTCAATTCTAATATTTGAAAAATTACTGCGCTGATTTTGTGAGTAGCTGTAAAGGTTGACTCCTATACCTTGCTTGGTTTCAAACAATAGCTCATCACCTTGTAGGCTAATATCACCTAGTTCAAGCTTATTGGCCCTGTCCTCAAGTGTTTGAATGTTACCCATTTTGATATTTTGAGCATCGTCAAAGAGAATATTGCGACTGAACTTAATAAATTGGTCCGTATTGGCGCTAGTGTGATTGACTCGATATTCACCTGATAATCCCAAAATATCTGAATAGATGTTTGAAGAGAGTCGAATATTGTTTTTATTTAAATGATTTTGACTCGCCACAATATTGTAATTAACAATAGGCGAAGAGAATAGACGATAATTTGTCCTGACGATGGGATAATCTTTTATTTCTATTTCGTTGAAAAAGGCCTCTCGTGAAGTACTTATATTGGCTAAGCCCAAATTTTCATATTGGCTTGTAAAGTTCATTTGCTGCAATTCGACATTAAACTCGGCACTGCCACGTATAAAAGCAGCGACTAAATTAACGTCAATATAAGTACCGTAATCATCTTCTGCCCAGACAAAATTCGACTCTGAACTTTCATCATTAAGGTTGACTTCAAAATTACACAAACCCGCATCCGCACTTGCTTTTGCATCTGACTGCAATGTGTTAGTGACTGCTTGATACTGCCATGAAAGGCCAAAATGCTTACCGATTTCAGTCACAGGGATTAAGTGGGTATTTTTATATCGATAAACATCGATACTTTCTGCGACGGGACGGTTATTGATTCTAAGAACAGCAATGAAATAGTCGTCATCACTCACAATAACTTGTTTAGGATCGACGATATCTTCGCAAGAATCTGCAAATACGGGATGAAACAAAAACGCTAAAAGAAGACTAAAAAAGCGCAACTTCTTTAGTCTTAAATTTGGAATCAAAACAATTAGAGCGTAATGCTAGCTTCAGCTTCTTCGCGACCGCCAAATGAAGAGACTTCTTGATATTTCACAATCAAATCTCCTGAAGGTACTTGGTTGAGCGGAATCAGTACTTTACGTTGAGATAGAGGCGTATACACCGCCACACCATTGAGCAATCCCATTACATCGCCACGCTTGTCGACGACAGTGTAATTGCCATAAAGTGATCGGTTCCCATCGAGTGTTTGAGTCAATTCTATATGAGGGTGTTGGTCAAGCATTACCAGTCTTGAGTTTTGTAGCTCAGTACTTGCTTTAGTATCACCGTGTCGCATGATGACTGGCATGTTGTACGCCAACGTCGGTTTTAGAGTAACGTCTTCTGGCTTTTCTGTTGCGATTGACGTCGCAATTGACAAAACGGCTCGATACTCACCTACTTCTAAGTCTCTAGGACGGCGCAATGAAAAACGAATAACTTGCTTTCCGCCCGCAGGTACTACCCCTCGTTTTGGTGAAAAACGCAGCATTTTAGCCGCTAACTCATCTTTCGATTCTTGGGGAGCTGCGACTTTTATTATTTGACCTTGCTCGGTCATCTTAACGAAGTGGATTGAGGTTTTGTATTCCATCGCATTGCCGCCTGTATTGCGCAGTTGTACAGCGTTTGCTCGATCATTTGGGCCAAAATAAATGCGATTTTGAGATAGCGTTATATTTGCAAAAGTGTGAACGCTAAAGCAGAAAGTAAAAAGGGCAACTAATACTCTGTTCATGATAATAAGTTCTCAACATGGTATTTTATTATTTTCAAACAAGGAAATCGGATGACGTCAAAAACATCATCCGATGAGGCGTTAAAACACTTTTGTTGTTATTGGAAAGTGACGTCAACAACATAGTCAGCTGTATAAGCTTGACCAGCGGTCAAGTCACTATCAACTGTCATTGTTCCGTATACATTAATAGCCAAGTCATCACCAGAGCCGTTTGTAGTCACAGCAGTTGTAGTGTTGTCTGATACTGCGTTGTGAGTGCCTGTTGCGTTTTGAATATCAACGGTTGATACAAACGTAACGTTTGAACCGCTACTACCGTTAACTGTTACATCTACGGCAGTATTAGCAAGCAAGCCCGATACAGTAACAACACCTAATGCAATGTTTGCGTTTGATGCATCACAAGCACCCGTGACGGCACCAGCATTATCCATTGTACAAACAGAACCCGATGCAGTTTGCATTGCACCAAAGTGAAGTGGCGTTGTGTTTGTAATAGTCGCATCAGATACAGCGTTTACAGTTGCTTGGAAGGTTTCAGATGCAGCGAAGCTGAAAGTAGAAACAGAAACTAAAGCAGCGATTGATAGTATTTTGAAATTTTTCATGTGTATTTATCCTTAAATTAAATTCTTGGTTTTCCCCGTAAGTTCAAACATTCCAACACGGTGAAGAGTGTTTGACCTTTCGGTTGAGACGCATTTAATCAAAAGAAATCGGCTGAAGCGGTATAAATTGAAATACCTTTGTATCGAGGGTAAAAAATATTAGAAATCAGTAACCTATGAAAAAGTACTAGTAATGTACTAGATTGATTCTACTTAAGTATAGAAAGTACTAGCGGTGAGAATAGTTAGCAGTTCGATTAAAACATAACCAATTCATTGGGTTACCTATGCTCTGCAAAAAGCAAGAAAACTTTAGGTATTTTTTGTGCAACAAATGCTTAGTTGTTAAATGTTTTTTAAACTAATTTCACAAAAAACATAAAACTTAAACTTTGGTCGAAAGCTTAACAAATACAAACAGTGATTGGCTATACAAAAGTCTAAAAAAGCTGAATCCTAGTAAATATGTGTATTTATTTGCGACTGGAAATAATTGAATTTGAATACTATTGTGGACGTGACGAAAGCTTCATGAGTGGTCATGAACCCACGTCTGCCGAATTTATACCGGCACTACATGAGCTCATAAACCACAGCTAGCTAATATTGTAATTAAAAGTAAACATGAGTTTGAAAAAAAACAAAGTCACTCGTTCTGCTTGGTTGTTGTGGAATACCCTCAGAGCTTCTTACTCCACTGCGTAATTGAAGGTTAGAAATCGGCGCATACTCAACAACAATAGAGTAACGTGTCTCTTCGTTGTTTGAAATGTCGCGATCCGGGTCGTAATATTCCCCAGTTAATTTAAGGTTTAAACCCTTCATTACCTCATAATTTGCCTCAATCAAACTGACAAACTCTTCTATGTCTTCGTCAGCATCTTGTGATGTTTGGATAATATTTGCTTCGGCTAATAAGGCCAACTTCTTCCATGACCACCCGCCATAGACGTTCAAAAAGCGTTGTTCGTTTCTATCGGCACTATTTACCACAATCGTGGAACCTATCCTGGCAGCGTCAAAGAGTCGCTCAAACTTAGCGCCATACAGAAAATTGTCATCATTGTTTGCTACTGAGCTAGTGCCGTTAGTGACAAAAAAGTTGATGATAGTTTTATCATACTCAAGGCCAAGCTCAATACCATTGTCACTGCTGTCAAAATTAAAGCCCGTTACCTGGCGCACAAAAGATGTATCATCTTCAAGTCTCCACCCATACGGGACATACATTTTCCCAGCTTTCACATAGTGATTTCCGGAAAACTTGTACATGACGAAAGCTTCACGATTTATAGCTGCACCCGGCGCAATTTGTTGGTCAATATAAAAGGTGAACTTTGAGTCTTTGGGTTGCAGAGTTACATAAACCTGAGCTGAATCTACTCTAAAAGTAGATGAATTTGTATCCGCATTATCGCGGGATGCTTGCGCGTTATATCGAAAGTTACCTCCTACACTCAAATAATCTGTTAACTTTCCAATATCTGCATTTGTCATATTCGACATGCTCTTGGGTAGTTGAATATGTCCATAAACATTACCAAATTTTGTTCTTTGGCCACCACCTAGTGGATTAATATGACATGCACTGCATTTTGCACCAGTTTTTACCGCTAAATATGGTTCAGCTACGGCATTTTTTGCAATAAACAATAGTCCGCTAATCGTTAATGCGAAACATAAATTAATGAGATATTTCATGAATCAAAGCTCCTCCTTGAAATCCGTCCATATCGCCATCTAGCACATATCCGCTTTCACTGGTGATAGAGGATAAGGACGGTTGATTAATTGTTAAAGTGAGTAGAGTAGGGAGTTTGTCGAGCTGGCTAAATTTTACGCTGAGCGTTTTTTTATCTAGCCATACAAATGATTTGTTCGCCAGAACGATAGTGTTATCTTCAGGGTTTACCAACTGAGCGCTCGAGGCATCAAATGTAGATGTCTGCATTGCTTGACTAAATGAAATGTTGGCGATTATCTGTCCAGCATCAATTTTGTCTATACTAACTCCAGCGGTGACTTGCGTTGAATCTAGGGGCGCACCGTCGTTAATCCATTGCTTTATAGTGTCTTGAGTTTCTTGATCTAAGGGGGTAAGCCCTAACGGCATTTGGTTTCCAGCAATTGGAGCTCCTGAAATTTTTAAGTATAAGAAACTGTTGTCAGCATCCCCTGGAAGAACTCGTTTAAAAGTCGGGTTGGTTGCCGAATCAACCTCAATCAAGTTGATCCGTGAGGTTTCAAGGTCGTCTAAGCCGAGCCCAAGTGGCGCATTGCTTCCAGCATGACACTGAACACATACTGGCGTAAAAACCTTTTCTTGAATAGACGCTAATGTGGGTTTGATACTACCATCATCAGGCTCATCAGGCTCATCAGGCTCATCAGGCTCATCAGGCTCATCAGGTGGTGTTTCGGTAGGAGGATCAGCGGGTGTTACAGGCTGGTTAGGGTCAATGGGCTGGCCATTGTTATCGAGTCCATCTCCATCGCCCGCACTACATCCTGCTAGGGTAAGTGCTGTCAATAATACGCTCAGCAAACGTTTGTGAGTTTTCATGTGTATTCCCTTGGGATTAAGTAACAATATCTACATTGATGGTTTGTACCTTCAATAACCAAGGTTACGCCGGCGTTTGATTGAAAGTTGCAAGCTACTATGGATTGTTAGAGGGAAAATCTGCAGTTTAGGCCGAACGAAACGGGTGAGGCCTTATTTTTTCTGGTACGCACTAACTGGTCTGAGCTTTAAAAAATCAGTTAAATTTGTAAAATACTAAGTGAAGCGAAACAGTTTCTTGTGGACACAGAGACAGATAAGTTGCTAAGCAAAGCAAGCATTCAATATTGAAATTATCCTGTACGATAATCGCGAGAAGGACTATGTTAAGACAATTACATGGAGTACATGTTCTTGCTACCCCTTGATGTATATTAGTTTGCAGATAGTTGTTTGCGATATTGACCAGGAGTAAGCCCCGTAAACTCCTTGAAGACTCTTGTAAACGGAGCAGCTGATGAAAAGCCACTTTCTATGCCAACAACGAGTACTGACCAATCCTGCTTGTCAGGGGCACTCAAAATACTTTTAGCGTGCTCAACACGCATTTGATTAATATAATGATTGAAGTTTTTGGCGCTAAAATGGTTTTGCATAATGGTGCGAATACGATACTCAGGAACGTCTAACTCGCGAGCAATACCAGCAACGCGTAAATTAGGTTCTAAAAAACGCTTATCTTCAATTAAGAGCGTCTGTATGTGTTCGGCAAGGTTGGTCTCCTCTTGAGTCACTGAGTTCGATTCTCTTAGCTTTTTTCCAATTTGAAATTGTCGAAAGTGAATGAGTACATGTGAAATTGATAGTATCAATGTGTAAGCGAACACTACGAGCCAATCGCGCCCAACTCCTTCTGATAAATCCCTTGGAAGTGCTGCCGCAATTAACATAACACTGACGATGCCCGTGATTAGAGAAGACAAGTAAACAATTGATATCTTACGCAGAATTGCCGTTGCATGTTTTAAAACTCGGTAGCCCTCCCAAAAAGCGAGAATGAGCATACCTGAAGATAAAATAGTGATTGCTTCGGATAAGATCGTGTTAGTCACTGTCAGCCATTCTGTATTGGCTAACCACATCTTTTCAGCAAAACGTAACAAATGCCTCAGCACTAAGAGTGCGCCGAGTAGGCCAACGAACAATAGGTGGTGCTGATTAATCGCATTGGATTTTCTGAAAAATGTACGTGCAAATAACCAGTAGCCGCTGCAAGTAGCGAAGCCAAATATACCTATTAGATGATGGTATGGTGAGCAGTACTCAGCAGAGAATACATAAGCCATATGCATTGAAGATGATGCGCAAAAAAATGCAAAGGCTAAATGCAGATCATGCTTATCTCGACGTTTAAAATGAATAATGGCGAGCCCAATACACAAAAAAACAACCATTAATTGCAAAATCTTAAGCAGTTCCAATACGCATCTCCTTTCCACTTGTGAGTAATATTACATTAGTTCTGTTTATTTTCGATCTGAACGTTCGATTTTGTTTTTTCGTGGATCAAATTTGAAATTTGAACCTATTTCAACATCTGGTAGTGGCAGTATTACGCAGAAATTTTAAAAACGAGGTGTTGTTATGAAAAATGAAATTACTATCGAAAATGAAATTATAAAAGGTGCCCCAGCAGTTCCACTCTGGAAAACTTGGGGACTAAGGCTGTTTTTTGCGGGCTTAGTTTTTGTGATTGGGAGATGGCAGTTAATCTACATTTTAGAGGGGCCTTCAGATTGGACGCCTTGGCGTGGAGTGGGGCATTCATTTCTATTTGCACTAGCCATATTATCTATAGGCGGCATGTTTCGTCCATTGGCTTTATTACCTATTATGATATTTGAAATCGTTTGGAAAGTTGTATGGCTACTTGCTGTAGCGCTTCCGCTATGGATGGCTGGAGAGCAAATTCCGGGTGTTGTAAGTATTCAAGGATCAATAATTGGGAGTTGTTTAATCGCTACAGTTATCCCTTGGAAATATGTATGGTGGAGATATTTCAAACAGCCATTAGAGCCATGGAGGCGTAAAAAGCAAAAAGCTGCGGAATAAACCTACGTAAAATTTGGGGGGTGTTAGCGTCCGTTATATTCGCCCCTAGCTATAAAACTGTGTTACTGATTAAGCGTTTAAAACAAAACAGTAAGGAATTTGTATGCGATTAGCAAATAAAATAGCACTTATTACTGGAGGGGCCAGAGGTATTGGTGAAGCAACAGCAAAGGCTTTTGCAGCAGAAGGTGCCCACGTAATTATTACCGATATTAATGATCAGCAGGGAAATGAAGTTGTTAGTAGTTTAGCTGAGCGAAGTGAATATCTGCACCTGGATGTATCGAAACCCGAGGATTGGCAAAGAGTCCATGCAAGTATCCTAGCTAAATATGGTCGTATCGATATTTTAGTTAACAATGCTGGCATAACAGGTTTTTTAGAAACCAGTGGACCACATGACCCTGAGCATTTGGACTTGGTCAGTTGGCAAAAAGTAAATTCGGTAAACATTGATGGCGTGGTGTTAGGCTGCCAAGTAGCTATTAAATTGATGAAGAAATCAACAGCTGCAAGTATTGTTAATATCTCTTCTCGCTCAGGTATTGTTGGTATTCCAGCAGCAGCGGCTTATGCTGCAAGCAAGGCCGCTGTCAGAAATCACACCAAAACGGTAGCACTTTATTGTGCCGAAAAAGGCTACCCAATAAGGTGTAATTCAATTCACCCTGGGGCGATATTAACGCCAATGTGGGACGCCATGCTCGGTGAAGGTGAGGCCAGAATTGCTGCTATAAAGGCAGTTGCTTCCGATATCCCACTAGGCACAATGGGAACACCAGAAGATGTTGCTTATGCCGCATTATATCTGGCGTCTAATGAGTCTAAATACGTAACTGGTATCGAGCTTAACATTGATGGCGGCATACTCGCTGGCAGCGCAGCTGCACCAACCCAAGAGATGTAAAAAATCATTAAAGGACGGAGCCTTGAAGACATGGGGTAGTTAAACAAGCGTTGTCGTAAAATATAAATTCAAAAAAGTTGTGAGATTTTTCTAGCTAGCGCGAATCATTAGTTAAGTAGGTTTTGTTAACGAGGATATGATGGTTGTGATTAATCACCATTGCGTAAAGAATTTAATGTTAGCTTGGATTCACGCACACGAAGAATTGAATCCAAAATCAATCAATAAGCCCTTTACAAAAGGTGACTGATAAGTGCAAATTTCGAAGAAAAGTGAAATGTGCCCAGACAAGCAAACGCTGTATCTTGAGATCATAGAAAAACACAAGGGTATCGTTTTCAAAATCACTCGTGCCTACTGTAGAAATGAGTTTGAAAGAGAAGACTTAGCTCAAGAAATACTGGCTCAAATTTGGCGCTCTTTAGATACGTATCAAGAAACATTCAAAATAACGACATGGATGTATCGAGTGGCACTAAATGTGGCAATTTCGTTTTATAGGAAAGACAAATCAGTCGCATACAAGCATCTGCAGATGGAAGATAAACTACTCAGCTATGATATGGAAAAAGAAAGCGAAAATGAACAGGGTTTGATCAAACTTTATGAGTTTATTAACCAACTGAACGATATAGATAAAGCGGTGCTATTGATGTACTTAGAAGGCGAAAACCAGTCTGAAATTGCTTCTAATTTAAATATCACGGTATCAAATGTCTCAACCAAAATCAGTCGGATCAAGCAAAAACTAGAGCAGAAGGCTGCTTAAATTAAAGAGGTAATAAGTATGAATTTAGAGCAAATGCAAACCATGTGGCAATCACATAGCGCAAAATTAGACGAGTGTATTAGTCTCAATAAAAGCCATTTAGTAGATAAGCAGTTCGAAAGTAAAAAAAATGAGTTAAATAAGCTCAAGGTTACGAGAGCAATTGAAGGCTTGTTGTTTTTTGTCGTTGTCTTTTTGCTATGGAAGTACATCGTTTCTTCTTGGGAGTTAAGTGCGCCAGTGGTGTCGGCCTTTATACTGAATATATTTGCTATTGTCGGCTTAGCGGGAAGCATTGGACAAATAGTGCTGTTGAACAATATTGATTTCTCCAAGCCTGTTAAAGAAACAGTAACAGACCTTATTGCGGTGCGTTCGCATAATTTGAATAACTTTAAGCTTATTAGCCTTTCAGTTCCGCTATATATGGCTTATGTCTTTTTAGCTTATGACATAGTTTTTAGCGTAGACTTATTCTCACTAATGTCAGCTCAAACCCAGGCAGTGTTTGCTGCTGTTTCATTATTGACTGGTGGACTGGTTGTATACTTAATTAATAAACTTAAGCCAGAAAATAGAAACAATAAATTAATTGGGTGGCTGTTTAAGGAAGTATCGGGCGAAAGATTAACTCACTTGTTGGATGAACTTGAAAACTTGGAAAACGCCAGCCTATCAAGAGTGTTTTAATTAACTTTATTGCCACAACATTTTTTAACGGTGGGGGAGCTTAATTGGCCCCTCGCTTTTGATAATACAACTAGCAGCTAAAGTCAGATTATTGCCTAAATTAGCACGAAAATTTAATGAGAGGTTTATAAATTTTGAATGACAGCGTAATAGATTTGGTTAGCGTTACGATACAAGTATTCGGTTTGCTGTTGGTGGCGATTGAGCTTTATTTACCGAAATTAGCGGAACGTCTTAAAGTATTCTTAGAAACAGTTCAATTTCGATTTGTTGGCAGACCAGCGAAGAAACAGGACTGGCACTGGGTTGCAATTGGAGCCTATATTACTATTTGGGTAATTTCGGTCGCTATCGTCTCAATAATGGAGCCCTCGATGAGTATCGTTGCAAATGCTGCCTTTACAATCTTTACAATATTCTTTGGAATAGTCACCTTTATAAGCAAGGTTTTTGTAAGACTAGGCATAGTGCTTGGCAGAGGGAATGCTATCGGTGGTGTTGGCCTAGTTTTAGCTTTAATTGGTTTTACGGTAGAGATATCCAAGATGGTTATCGCTTAACCGTCAAAGCTAGATAGACGCGTTGAAAATATGAGTCTCATAAGAATTAATGGCATATGACTATCTTGATTGATGACTTCAAATCGCTTTTTCAAACGATGATGATGCTCAACCCTCTATGACTGCGAAACAATATCGTGACAACCCTTATCACTTCTCAAATTCGGTCAACTTCAGGCTTATTTTAGCGCTAGGTACTCAGTGACTTAAAAAATAGTCATACCACCATTTCACCGAACAAAGTAATGTATCTGTATTTTAGAAAACTTACCAAGTGGTCAGTTATTTGCGGGTGTAAATTGTTGAATATATTGATTTTTAATTTTTACTGTGGGATTTTTAATTCTACTGGCATCATTAATGCAAAGGTTTATCCATAAGCGTAAAAATTACAAGTTTTGTAGACATTTGCGCCATTACATTGCAAATAATTAAAAAACTGCACCAAAAAAGTGAATGTTGGTTTTTTATTATTTCTGTGTATTTAGACCGTGTGATTTGTTGTGGTTTGAATCCGTCAACAAATTACTAACTTTGCATTAGGAAGCTTTAGGATGGATGAGCAAACACGCCCACTGTTTAAACATATTAGAAATCACGATGCTTTGTTCAGTGAATTAGCGCTTATCCGAAATAACTATATTGCTTCTTTGGGACTAAAAGACTATCGCTTTCACAAAACGCCAAAACAAATAACACCATCAGGCCAGCGTTTATCAATCGAGCCTGAACGAAGTATCGTTATACATGATTACAAAGCTGTGACAGGTGTTAAGCCAATTTTATGCAAGCAATTAGCCGGTTTTAGTATCATTCCCGATAGTGATATTGGTTTTCGATACCCAACGGCTGCATTAGCTGGACTAGAAGCTCCTTATATTAAGCGATTTAGATCAGAGTATTTTCACCGCGTTGACGAACATCGTGATATTTGCCGACCCATAAACTTGTCCTATGGCATAAAAAGCAGAGGTAAAAGCGATAATCGTGAGGAATATGAGGTATGGGTACCTGAGGACAAGCTAAGCCACGATCCAAGTCCTTTATTTATTGAAAAATACGCCGAAGATCTCCCGAAAGCTATACTCGACTTTGCTAGCCAGCCTCCTTTAGTACATGGTTGGATGGGAGTGAAGCGTTGCGCGTTTGAAGGTATCTATCAGGAGCCTAGCTTAGGAGATATAGCGGTATGCATCGCACTATCTTTAGATTCATACAATATCGGCGCTCGCCCAGACTTATCCTTTTCAGAAAATACTCAAAGCTCCATTGCTTGTGGTGGTGCAGAGTTTGAGTGGGAAGTATTAGGTTTTTACTGTCCAGATAGTGTGCAACCCAGTCAGGAGCAAATCTGGTCTGCGATTAACAAAGCCATTGATGCAATCTCAGAACCACTCGAAACAGCATTTAGTCGCGATATTGTGGCGAGTGATGAAAGCAAAACAGAACGTATTTTAAGTGCTGTTTTTGAAAGTGGTACCACGGTTGACGAAGTTGAGGCGCTTAACTTGAAACCTTGGGAGTTTTTACAGACTCAAAGTGAGTACCGCAAAAAGCCCCGTGATAACACCCGAAGTATCAATTTATTAGGGCGGCTAAACCGACTTTTTTACAACCCCGAATATGCATTGCCATCGCTGCGCGAACTTCATCATCTTGCGGCCTTAGAAATATGAATAAAAAGAATATCCAGAGTCTCTGTGTACTTAATATAAAAGTAATTAATAAAAGGGTAAACCATGCGCGGAAATACTGAAATAATTTATGGTCTCGATGACAAGCCGCCTTTCGGTCAAAGCTTTACCGCTGCCATCCAGCATGTACTTGCCAGTTTTGTTGGCATAGTAACACCAACCCTAGTCATCGGTTCGAGCCTAGGTTTGTATAACGAAATCCCATATCTAATTAGCATGGCGCTTATCATATCGGGTGTGGGCACTGCCGTGCAGGCACGTCGGTATCGAGGTGTAGGTGCAGGGTTGATAGCTTTGCAAGGTACTAGCTTTGCATTCTTGACCGCTTTTATAACAGGTGGATTGCTTGTAAAAAGTAAAGGCGGCACGAACGAAGAAATACTAGCGGTGTTGTTCACTATCACCTTTCTAGGTGCGTTTATCGAAATCTTCATGAGCTTTTTTATCCGCTACGTTAAAAAGATCATCACTCCGCTTACAACAGGTGTTGTTATAACAACAATTGGCGTGTCATTAATCAAAGTTGGTATGACTGACATTGCTGGTGGATTTGGCGCTCAAGACTTTGGTAGTTTATCTAATCTTGCACTAGGAGGATTAGTGCTCGCTATTATTATTGGTCTGAACAACTCTTCTCGCCCCTTATTGCGCTTATCCGCAATTTTTATTGGTATTATCGTTGGTTCGTTGATCGCTTATTCAAGTGGAATGAGCGTGTTTAAAAGTCCAGATAGTATTGAGCTACTTGCTTTCCCAATTCCATTTAAATATGGCTTTGCCTTTAGTTGGGATGTATTTATCCCAGTTGCTTTAGTCTATTGCTTAAGCACTATCGAAACAGCCGGCGATTTAACGGCAAATAGTCTGTTTTGTGGTTTACCCATAAAAGGCAAACAATACATTAGTCGAATCAAAGGTGGTATTTTGGCTGATGGCATAAACTCTATGCTTGCCGGCATATTTAATACATTTCCTAATACTACTTTTGGGCAAAATAATGCAGTGATACAACTTACTGGTGTCACAAGTCGCTATATTGCGTATTTTATTTCATTTATTTTGGTAGTCTTGGGCTTATTCCCAATTTTGGGTGTAGTGCTACAAAACATTCCTAAGCCGGTTTTAGGTGGCGCTACATTAGTGATGTTTGCCACTATTGCAGTGGCGGGCATTAAAATTCTGAGCTCCGAGCCCATCAATCGGCGTAGCAGCTTGATCATTGCCAGCTCTTTTGGCCTGGGCTTTGGTACGATGTTAGTACCTGATGTGTTGTCGCATTTGCCAAGTTTACTGCAGAATATATTTTCTTCTGCTGTCTCTACCGCAGGGTTTACCGCTATTATAATGACCTTAATTTTACCTGATAACCAAATAACTTCGTTTATCCCTGAGGTAAATAACACAAAACTAAAAGAAGCTGATGCTCCATGAACCACGTCACCAAACCCAACATCGACAAGACATCACAAAAGATTTGGTTAAAGTCACCTTTGGCTGTATTTACTGCAAGCAATTCAGATGCAAGCGGGGGACTTGTTGTTCATGACGATAAAATTATTGAATGCATTTCCGCGGGGCAAACGCCAAAATCTGAATATGATAGTGTAATAGAATGCGGCAATTTCGTGCTGACTCCTGGACTTATCAATACACATCATCATTTTTATCAAACGCTTACCCGTTGTTTACCTCAAGCTATTAACAAACCACTATTTCCTTGGCTAAAAACCTTGTATAAAGTTTGGCAACATCTTGATGACGAAATGCTATATAGCGCAACACAGTTGGCGTCTTTAGAGCTAATGCTGTCGGGAACTAGTATGGTCTGCGATCACCACTATGTTTTCCCTAAAGGTTTAGATAATGCGATCGACATTCAGGCTGAGGCACTCAAACAACTAGGTTGTCGTGCAATGCTAACTCGCGGATCAATGAGTTTGGGAGAATCAGATGGTGGCTTGCCACCTGATTCAGTAGTGCAAACACAAGACACAATTATTCAAGACAGTATAAGGGTAATCAAGCAGCACCATGAGAGCTTTGAGGGTGCATACTTAAATATTGCGTTGGCGCCGTGTTCGCCTTTTTCTGTGACCACCGAGTTAATGCAAGAAACAGCGTCTGTGGCCCAAAAACACAATGTTTTATTGCACACCCACTTAGCCGAAACCGAGGATGAAAACGTATTTTGTGAGCGCATGTACGGTATGCGGCCTCTCGCTTACTTAGATAAGTGCAATTGGTTAGGCCCGCAAACTTGGCTTGCTCATGGTATACATTTTTCGGCTGACGAAATTACCTTACTCGGTAAACACAAAGTGGGCATTGCGCACTGTCCTAGTTCTAATATGCTCTTGGCCTCAGGTATTTGCCCTACGCTTGAACTTGAAAAAGCGGGATGTAAAATCGGCATGGCTGTCGACGGTTCAGCGTCTAACGATTGTTCTAATTTGTCTCAAGAAGTCCGTCAGTCTTTACTGCAACAACGTTTAAAGTATGGAGCTGAGTTGATCACCGCTGAGAAAGTACTGGGTTGGGCAACTGCTGGTTCTGCAAGCGTTCTTCACCGCAATGACATTGGCGAACTCGCGCCAGGGAAACAGGCGGATATTGCTTTTTTTGATCTTAATGAATTACGTTTTTCAGGTGCAGGCGATCCTATCGCGGCATTGGTCACCTGTGGTGTTTACAAAGCCAGTAAATTAATGGTTGGCGGCAATTTGGTAATTGAAGATGAGCAACATGCAAACGCGCTAAGTGAACAAATATTGCATCAACATACTCAGCTAGCCAAACAACTTCACGCTAAGTCGGCTTAGAGATTTATGACAAGATCACTTTCTACCAATAACACCTTGCCAGCCGCTTTTGTATCTATGCCAAAAGAAACGGATAAGATTAAAGTGGCAAGTAAAGATTTTTCCGACGTAACTTTGGCTTGTCCACTTGCCAATATGCGCTTAGCGGTTAAAGACCTTTTTCACATTGACGGACTGTCTACAGCAGCAGGCAATCCTACTTGGGCGAAAACACATCCAACACCCGACACAACTAACTCAAGTGTGTCGGCGCTTATTCAAGCCGGCGCGCGCTATGTTGGCAAAACGCTGACAGACGAGCTTGCGTATAGTCTAAATGGTCAAAATATCCACTATCCAGCCTTATACAACCCAGTTACACCAGATAGGATAGTAGGAGGTTCATCAAGTGGTTCAGCAGCGGCTGTATCTAGTGACATTGCCGATATAGGCTTGGGCACAGATACTGGCGGCTCAATTAGAGTACCAGCAAGCTACAACGGTTTATTTGGCTTACGAACTACACACGGAGTAATACCCAAGGACAACATGGTTCCACTGGCGCCAAGCTTCGACACAGTCGGTTGGATGTGCAAAAGCATTGAGTTACTTGAAGAAGTGGGCAAAGTACTTTTACCTAAAAGCAAAATGCTAGCCAGCGATTCACAAGCAAACGAGATACGTATATTTGTTGCGAGCAATTTAATAGCCGCATCAGAACAAAGCAGGGAAATACAAAACTGGCTGACCACTTTGAGCAAAGTAGCCATAACAAAAGGGGAGTTTGATGTCATCGCGATGGACACGAGCAATACCTTTCGAATACTTCAGGGCTTTGAAATATGGCAGCAACATGGGCAATGGATTTCTGCGAATTCACCTAAATTTGCAGACGATGTTGAGCAACGGTTTAAATGGTGTAAAAGCTTAAGCCTAACGCAGCAAGAAATGGCAAAATCGCAACAACAAACCATTAAGCACTATGTCGATGAAATATTTGAGCAACATGATCTAATACTATTGCCAACGACACCTGGACTAGCCCCTCTGATTGGTCAAGAACCGAGTGAAATGGCAAGTTACCGAGAAGAACTCATGGCCTTAACCGCAATAGCGGGTCTAAGTGGCCGTCCGCAAATACACTTGCCTTTATTTAAGATAGATGACGCGCCCTGCGGTTTATCTTTAATTGGTAAGCTGGGGGAAGATCTTAAATTGGTTCAACTAGCAAAGCAGCTTATACATACAAGTAAACTGGCGCCGAAAGAGAGGCATATTCAATGAAAACATCGAGGATGAGTACAGCGTCATTCACCTCTCCACATTTTGCTGCCACGAATGCAGGCATCGACATACTGGATAAAGGAGGCACTGCGATTGAAGCAATGGTTGCAGCAGCAGCATCTATTGCAGTTAACTACCCCCATATGAACGGCTTAGGTGGTGATGGTTTTTGGTTAATTAGCGAACCTGAAAAGCCTCCAATAGCAATAAATGCAGCAGGTGTTGCAGCAAAAGCAGCTGACTTATCCTTTTATGATGGTTTATCGAGTATTCCCAGCAGTGGTCCTAAAGCGGCGTTAACAATGGCAGGCGCTGTCTCTGGTTGGCAAAAAGCCCTAGAAATTAGCGATAGCTGGCAAAAGAATAAGTCATTGTCTCTGCTATTAGGTCATGCAATTGAGCAAGCGCAGTCAGGTGTAAAGGTCACCCAAAGTATGTGTGATGCTAGTCATAAAACCTTTGAAAATATGTCAAGTTCGGCGGCTTTTGCGCAGTTTTTGTCAGACGGTAAGCCACTCAGTAAAGGCGAGTTAATTAAGTTACCACTCTTATCCAAAACCTTAACAAAGCTTGTTGAAAATGGTCTAAGCGATTTTTATCAAGGCGAAGTTGCAGCGCAACTTGCCCATGATCTTTGCGCAGCAGGATCGCCCATACAGCTTCAAGACTTTCATGACTACCAAGCTGAAGTCGTCGAGCCTTTGAACGTTAAGGTGAGTAAAGGAAAGCTTTACAATCTTCCTGCGCCCACACAAGGTATTGCCTCGCTTATTATTCTAGCCTTGTATGATCTGCTTCAGCACCACGTTACTGACGACCTTAGTCATGCACACTTGCTGATTGAGTGCACAAAACAAGCCTTTATTCAAAGAAATAAATACCTGACCGATCCCTCTAGGCTTGACATAGCTCTAAATGAATTGCTCGATCAAGCCAGCATTAAAGCTATGGCTGACAATATATCAATGACTTCTGCTGCTCCATGGCCGCATGCAGCAGCCAAGGGCGATACTGTTTGGATGGGTGCTTGCGATAACCAAGGTCGCATGGTGAGTTATATACAGAGTTTGTATTGGGAGTTTGGCAGTGGCGTAGTGAGCCCTTCAACAGGTATTGTTTGGAACAACCGTGGTACTTCATTTAGTTTAGAAAAAAACAGTCTTGGGCAATTGGCGCCAGGATTGCAACCCTTTCACACCTTAAACCCAGCTTTTGCTGAGTTAAATGACGGAAGGCGCATAGCATACGGGACAATGGGCGGAGAAGGACAACCACAAACTCAAGCAGCTACAATTACGCGTTACGTTTATCAAAATATGCCTCTGCAAGATGCGTTTTCTAAAGGTCGCTGGTTGTTGGGTCGAACTTGGGGCGAAAACTCACACAATTTAAAACTAGAGTGTGATATTGGTGAAGATATTGAGAGTCGTTTAGTCAACATGGGGCATGACGTGGTGAGCGTTCCAGCAAAGAGCGAAATCATGGGGCACTCAGGCGCGGTAGTTTTGCACACAGATGGCACCTGTGAAGCCACTACTGATCCAAGAAGCGATGGCAAAGCCATTGTTCAATCTGTTGATACTTAATAAAAGGCAAGATAATGGATTTAATATTAACGAACTTACCGACAATCGCCGCACTTATTGCAACAGGAGTCGTCGCAGGTCTATTAGCCGGTTTACTGGGCGTCGGTGGTGGTATCGTGATTGTTCCGATACTCTATTTTTTGTTTCAAGCTTTTGGGGTTTCACCAGATTCTGCAATGGTGATTGCCACGGCAACATCTTTAGCGACCATCGTACCCACTTCAGTTACTTCGATGCGCGCCCACCACAAAAAAGGAAATGTCGATTTTGCGCTCTTGAAGTTATGGAGCGGCTTTATCGTTGTAGGTGTGTTAGTTGGCAGTTATTTAGTGACAAAAGTAGATGGTCAATGGCTCAGCATATTGTTTGGTATTATTGCCACCTTGTCCGCCCTAAATATGTTATTTGGCAGTAAAACTGCAGTGTTTAACGACTTGCCGAATAAAGCGGGGCAAGCTGGCATGGGCACCAGTGTCGGGCTGTTTAGTTCGCTCGTCGGAATTGGTGGAGGTACGTTAACTGTGCCTATGCTGACCTTTTGCAACTACCCTGCACACAAGGCTGTCGGTACAGCAGCAGCTGTCGGCTTACTGATTTCTTTGCCTGCTGCAATTACTATGCTCGTAGTTGGCGTAACGCCTGCAGATGCGCCAATCGGCACATTTGGCTTGGTCAATTTAGTTGGCTTTGTTTGTATTGTGCCATTGACGGTATTATTTGCGCCAATAGGGGCAAACCTCGCGCACAATATGGATGCAGCAAAACTTAAGAAAGTTTTTGCTGTTGTGCTAATGATCACCGGCATTCGTATGCTCTCACAAGTTTTCTTATAGGATTACATGATGTCTTTACTTACCCCACCTCCTCGTTTGCTAATGGGTCCAGGTCCGATCAATTGCTATCCGCGTGTGCTAAATGCAATGTCGACCCAATTAGTAGGCCAATATGACCCTGTTATGACTGGCTACATGAATGAAACCATGTCACTTTATCGCAAGGTGTTTAAAACAGAAAACAAGCAAACATTTTTGATTGACGGAACGTCTAGAGCAGGGATAGAAGCAGTATTGGTATCGATTGTTGAACCTGGTGACAAGGTATTAGTGCCTATTTTTGGACGCTTCGGTCATTTATTGGCAGAAATAGCCGAGCGAGCAGGTGCAAAGGTACACACTATTGAAGTACCGTGGGGCGAAGTATTTGAGCCTCAACAAATTGAAGACGCCGTTAAACAGGTTCGCCCAAAGGTTGTTGCTGTTGTACAGGGCGATACCTCAACAACGATGCTACAACCTCTCGATGAAATTGGAGCAATTTGCCGTCGATATGATGCCTTATTTTATTCAGATGGCACTGCATCTATTGGCGGAAATCCCTTTGAAACTGATTTATGGCAACTTGATGCTGTGTCAGTTGGTTTGCAAAAATGTCTGGGGGGCCCATCAGGCAGCGCCCCCGTGACCTTTGGTGAGCGTTATTTAGATATCGTCAATAAACGCAGGCATGTAGAAGCCGGTATCCGAAACAATCAGCATGTTGATGGTCAAGCATCTAGGATACGCTCTAACTACTTTGATATTCCAATGATTATGGATTATTGGGGAGAAGAACGCCTAAACCACCATACAGAAGCATCTTCGATGCTTTATTGTGCCAGAGAATGTGCTTTGCAATTGTTAGAAGAAGGCATCGACAAGAGCATTGCTAGACATCAACTAGTAGGCGATGCGATGTTAGCTGGTGTTAAAGGGTTAAACTTAAAACCCTTTGGCGACTTGCGTCATAAAATGACCAATGTTGTAGGCGTCTACATCCCTGAGGGCATCAACGGAGAAGCTATTCGCCACACTATGCTACACGATTTCAATATCGAAATTGGCACTAGCTTTGGGCCTCTGCACGGTAAGATTTGGCGTATTGGCACGATGGGATATAACGCGCGACCAGACGCCGTTTATCAAACGCTACAATCCCTTGAAACCTGCCTAAGAAGAGCCGGACATAAGCTTTCACTTGGGGAAGGTGTAGACTCAGCTTACGCAGTATATTCGGGTCACGCACTATGAGCCAAGCCAGTCGTAGTCACTTACTCTTTGAACGAGCTCAATGGGTGATGCAAGCTTGTGAAGATCTAGGTGCGATTAGTCAATCGCCTGTCTATGTGGATAGGCGTTATTTAACTAAAGAACACAAAGCAGCAAACTCTCTTGTAATGACTTGGATGAAAGAGAGGTCAATGCGTACATGGGAAGACGCAGTGGGCAATGTGTGTGGACGCTTACAAAGCAAAAACCCTAATGCGAAGTCATTATTGTTTGGCAGTCACTTGGATACTGTTGTCAATGGCGGTAAATATGATGGCATGTTAGGCGTTATAGCCCCCTTAGCGCTAGTAGACTTGCTACTTGAAGATAGTACTGAATTTCCTTTTCACATCGATATTGTCGGTTTTTGCGATGAAGAAGGCACGCGCTTTGGTTCGACGTTATTAGGCAGTAGAGCATTAACGGGCAAGTGGCAGCGCGAATGGGCGAATTTACAAGATGCCGATGGCAAAAGCCTGCGACAAGCAATGCAAGACTTTGGCTTAAATTTTGACGCAGTCGATGACGCCAAGCTTGATTCGAATTCCTTACTTTCATATGTGGAAGTCCATATTGAACAAGGCCCAGTGCTTGAAGAAAAAAACCTGCCAGTTGGTGTGGTAAGCGCTATTACAGGAGCAAAACGTTTTAATATAAGCCTAAAAGGTATGGCTGGCCATGCAGGCACAGTGCCAATGGCGAATCGTCAAGATGCGCTTTTGGGGGCAAGTGAAATGGTGTTAGCGGTAGAGCAATGTGCCATCGATTATGAAGTCGTGGCAACTGTGGGAAAGATAAATAATTCTCCAAATGCGGTTAATGTGATTTCGGGTATGTGTGAATTTAGTCTTGATGTTCGCAGCGACAATGATCAACGTCGAGATGCTGCAATTACCGAAATGACCGCTGTGTTTGAAAATATCGCTAAACATCGCGCATTGAGTTTGGAGATTACAGAAACGCATCAAGCCCCCGCTATTTTATGTTCTCAAAGCTTGATTAGGCAACTGGGTATAGCCTGTGTTAGTGCACAAGTTGCACCTAATGATGAACCATTTCAATTACTGTCAGGGGCAGGGCATGATGCAATGGCGATGGCTGAGATTTGTGAAGTCGGCATGCTATTTGTCCGTTGCGATAAGGGAATTAGTCATCATCCCAAAGAGTCAATTTTAGTAAGTGATGTGCAAGATACACTGGCGGTATTACAAGCGTTTGTGATGCACTTTGAGCAAAGTATTCAATAGTCACAGACATCGTGACTAAGTGATAAATGGCAATAATTTAAACCAAATCAATCAAGGATAAAATATGATAGTGCCACGTATATACGCCGATGAGCAGGGCAACAGCCTGTTTGGTGAGGTAGATATGCCTTTAGCAGATGGTGGACCAATTGGTTTACTGTCAGAAAAATTCCCAGCCGGCTCAGTGATATTTCGTGAAACTCCTGCAGATTACAACTTCAAATGGCACCCAGCACCAGCTCGCCAACTTTTGTTTATCATAAAAGGCAGTGCAGAATTTACCGTCTCAAGTGGAGACGCTCGAGTGTTTGGTACAGGCAGTGTAGTGCTGCTAGAAGATACACATGGACAAGGACATTGCAGTCGAGCCCTTAATAATGAGGTTCGTCATTCAATTTTTGTGACTCTGCCCGAAGGTTTGGATAGCGTAATAAAATAGTATTCGCCTAAGTATAAGGATGTTTTATGTTAGTAGCTTTTATCGATAGAGTTTTTCAACTAAAAGAACACAAAACAACAATAAAAACTGAAGTTGTTGCAGGCTTGACCACCTTTGCAGCAATGTCATACATACTCATCGTTAACCCCAGTATTTTAGGCTTAAGTGGTATGCCGATTGAGGGCTTAATTACTGTAACTGCCCTCGCAGCCTGCCTTGGTACTTTGCTCATGGCATGGTTAACCAACTATCCAATTGCGTTGGCACCAGGCATGGGCTTGAACGCTTTTTTTGCGTTTACTATTTGCATGTCACGTGAAATACCATGGGAAGCAGCTTTGGGAATTGTGTTCTACAATGGCATATTGTTTTTGCTGTTGACGGTTTCAGGTATTCGTAAAAAAATTGCGGACGCGATCCCCGACGCGTTAAAAATAGGGGTTCAGTGTGGTATCGGTTTGTTTATTGCTTTTATCGGTTTAAAAAATGCCAATTTAATCGTCGATAATCCAGCAACGTTTGTGTCCTTAGGTGACTTATCTGAACCTGCAGTCATGCTCGCCTTTTTAGGCATTATATTCACCGTCATATTAGTGGTTAAAAAAGTCACTGGTGCGATTTTAATATCCATCATTACACTAACTGTAATCGGTATTTTTATTCCTACCGAAAATGGTTATTTAACCTCAACGCCAAGCGGCATAGTTGGGATGCCTGAACCTATCGGCAATACTTTGTTCGCTATGGATCTTGTTTACCCAATAGTGAACTTTGCAAGCACATGGGACCTTATTTTTGCACTTATGTTCGTGAATATGTTCGATACCATCGGTACGCTTATTGGCGTTTCTAAACGCGCAAACCTTACCGATGCAAACGGTAAACTACCTAAAATGGGACGTGCGATGACTGCTGATGCTGGTGCGAGTATTGTGGGTGCAGGATTAGGCACATCACCTGTGACAAGTTACGTCGAATCTGCAACCGGCGCTGCAGCGGGCGGGCGCACTGGATTAACAGCTGTAGTAGTCGGTATTTGTTTTTTACTTGCTTTGTTTTTAACGCCGTTAATGGTCGTAATACCAATTATGGCGACAACCCCTGCACTGGTTATGGTTGGTATTTACATGATGGAATCGATTCGCAGTTTAGATTTTGATGACATGGCTAGCGTCGCAACGGCAACCATTGCTTTAATGGCAATGCCACTGACATTTAGCATAAGTGAAGGTATCGCACTAGGTTTTATCACTTATGTCATTGTGAAGCTTGGCGTTGGCGAATATCGACGAATAAGCGCGATCACCTACATATTGGCGCTCGTGTTTCTACTTCGGTATTTACTTAATTTAAAATAGCTATTTAGGGCCTCTTGATCAGCAGGGCGATTTCGCAGGCGTTGGAAAACGGCTTTGCCAATGCTCAGCAATCTCTTGTCGCGTGCAGACCCACACATCGTTGTGGGTATTTATGTATTGAATAAAGCGTTCCAGTGATTTTAAACGGGCAGGGCGGCCAATGATACGACAGTGCAAACCTATAGATAGCATTTTAGGGTGAGTTTCACCCTCTTCATATAACACGTCAAATGCATCTTTTAGATAGCAGTAAAAATCGTCGCCAGTATTAAAGCCTTGCGGCGATGCAAAGCGCATGTCGTTGGTGTCGAGGGTGTAAGGCACCATTAGCAGTGGCTTTTCATAGTGCATATCGTAATAGGGCAGGTCGTCAGCATATGAATCTGCGCAATAGAGAATATCTTCACGTTCGGCGATAAGCGCTAGCGTATTTGGGCTGGTTCTTCCGGTATACCAGCCTTTTGGCTTGGTTCCGGTGAGAGCTTTATGCAGTTCAATAGCTTGTTCGATTTGTTCGCGCTCTTGTTCAATAGGCATTTCCTGATAGTGAATCCAGCGCATCGCATGACAAGCAATCTCCCAACCTGACTGCAACATTGCTTTAACGACTTCTGGATGGCGTTGCATAGCCATGGTGACGCCAAATACTGTGACTGGCAAATTGTACTTTGTGAACAAACGATGCAAGCGCCAAAAGCCAGCACGACTGCCATATTCGTACAGAGACTCCATGCTTATGTGGCGTTCACTAAAGGCCTGCGCACCAATTATTTCAGATAGAAATGTTTCAGAGTGTTCATCCCCGTGCAGTACGCAATTTTCGCCTCCTTCTTCGTAATTAATCACAAACTGAACTGCTAGCTTGGCTTTTCTGGGCCAATTAGCTTTTGGAGGGGTTTCACCGTATCCGACTAAGTCTCGAGGGTAAGAGGTGTTGGACAAATAGCTCATTTCACATCCTTCGGTGTACTACCTTTGTCGTTATTATTGATAACCTCAGAGGTAACAAGGTACTGCTCTGGAATGGACAAACCACAACCTTTGAGAATGATATTTACTACCGTTTGCGTAGCTTCTTTATATTCCTTTTGCCTCATCGCTTTACCTCGAAGCTGTTTAATTTGAGACGAAAAATCTGCATAGTGCTGGGTAGTTGACCAAATGTGATAGAGTAAATATTCAGCGTTAATATTGTCCATTTTACCCGTCTCAATCCAGCCATTGATGACATCGATTCTGGAGTTTACCCACTGGCTATGATCGCGTTTAAATGAGGCGTCTAAATTTTCGCCGCCGTTTATTATTTCTATCGCAAAAGCCTTGGATGAATAGGGGTGTAAACGTGAAATCTCCATCTTTTCAGCGATATATTTAGCAAGTGTCTCTGACGGGCAATCGTCCACTGTTGCATCATCAAAGCTAGAATTCCACATACTCAATATAGATTGCATGACAGCTGAATAAAGCGCTTTTTTGGAAGCGAAATAATAAAGTATATTTGCTTTAGGCAAGTTTGCAGCATCTGCTATTTTTTGTATCGATGCACCTTTATAGCCATTTTCTGCGAACGATTTTAGTGCAGCTGACAATATAATATTGCGTTTTTTCGTGCCTTTTCCGCCAGTCAGTTTAGATCGCGGTGTCATTTAGGTGAGTCGTCCTTTGTCTTTAATCAATTAATATTACTAGATAAACCAATACCTGTGAACGAATAACACAGCAATAAATGTACCAATGCACTGATTTATAGAAGATAAAAGCTGACCGATCGGTCTGCTTTTTGCATCACCCTTAAATATTGGTAAAAGGATGCAATTGCCTTAAATAATACTCTAGGTTAGTAAACAATTATGATCCAGTTTTTAGTGAACGACGAGCTCATTCAGATTGACAATGAACCAGCTGACCTGACGTTGCTAGATTTTTTGCGCGAGCATAAGCAGTTAAGTGGCACTAAAGAAGGCTGTGCCTCGGGTGATTGCGGCGCGTGTACAGTCGTGACAGCAAGTTTACTGAAGGAAGACCAACAACACACCTCGTTATCACACGCCAAACCACGGCTCAAATACGAAGCGATTAATAGTTGTATTACGTTCTTGTCGGCGTTGCATGGCAAGCAAATTATTACGGTTGAACACTTAGGGCGTGGCGCTAAGCTGCACCCAGTGCAATCTGCAATGGTTGACGCCAATGCGAGCCAATGCGGTTTTTGCACACCAGGCTTTGTAATGTCGATATTTGCTTTGTATCAAACAAATAAAACGTCGAAACATGCTACAGGCCGAACCGAAGTCATTAATGCTCTTTCGGGAAATCTATGTCGTTGTACAGGTTACCAGCCCATTATAAATGCTGCGCTTAGTGTTTGTTCGCTAGATAACAATAAGCCTGATGAGAAAAAGCCATCTGAGATAGACAAAAAGCAGGATGCTGTCATACAAAAACTCCAACAGATAGACATAAGTTCGGGTTCGTGTGAGCATTCATTGTTACCTACTTCTAGAGAACAGCTTGCTGAATATATTAAAAGTCATCCAAAGGCTAAATTAGTAGCAGGCAGTACTGATCTCGCTTTATTGAGTACGCAACAGCTGCAATCGATACCGACATTGATTAGCCTTCGATACTTGCCCGAACTATCTAGTATTGAGCAAACAGAAGGAAAAATTCGAATAGGTGCAGCGTGCACATTAAGTCAAATTGAATCAATCCTACTTACGCACTTTCCTAGCCTAAAAGAGGTATTCGAACGCTTTGCAAGCTTGCCTATTCGCAATCAAGCTAGTGTGGGAGGGAATATTGCCAATGCTTCGCCGATTGGTGATATGCCACCGGTATTACTGGCTTTAAATGCTAGTCTTGTTATCGACAATGGCGATCAGTGCCGAAGCATCGCACTTGAAGACTTTTTTGTTGATTATAAGCAAACTCGCCTTGGCACACATGAATGGCTTCGGTTTGTTGATATTCCTTTACCTTCGTCAAACAATATCCTCAAAGTTTACAAAATATCTAAACGCATGGAAGACGATATTTCGGCGGTATGCATGGCGCTTTCAATAGGCCTAGATAAGGGGAAAGTTGTCTCATTGAAAACCGGCTTTGGTGGTGTAGCTGCAATACCTTCTATTTGTGAAGATTTAGCATGTGCATTAATAGGTAACGTTTGGCATGACAGTAATAATGTTAATATTGGTAAAGAAATACTTAAACACGCATTTACTCCGATAGATGATGTTCGCGCCAGTGCAGATTACCGGATACAAATGTTGCAAAATTTATGGCATCGGTTTTGGTTAGAAACACAAGCAAGTGAACTGTCTATTCCCACACGAGTGATTGATCATGCGTAAACTTACCAACAAGCCATACTCAGATATCAAAAGCGCTAGTCCTAAAAAACAAACACAACACGAAAGCGCCGTTCGTCAAGTCAGAGGCACAGCAAATTATATTGATGACATTAGTGTTGCCGCCAATATTAAATATGCAGCAGTCGGGGTAAGTGATTGTTGTAGCGGTATCATTGAATCGATAGATTTGAGTGATGTTAGCAAAAGCGACGGTGTAGTAGATGTAATTACGGTTAAAGATGTGCCTGGCCATACCGATATTGGACCGGTGTTCAAAGGTGATCCATTATTAGCAGATGTGCAAATTAAGTTTCATTGTCAGCCCATTTTTGCAGTCCTTGCTAACACGCAACAACAAGCAAGAGTAGCAGCAAAAAAAGCACGTATTAAAGTATCTGAAACGCCTGCAATTTTAAGTGTAGAAGACGCAAAAGCACAAGAATCATTTGTCAGGCCTTCGCACACAATGCTTGTCGGTGAGCCGAAACATAGTATCGATAGCGCACAATACCGTGAAAAGGGTCATGTGAGCATTGGCGGTCAAGAGCACTTGTACCTAGAGGGGCAGGTCGCCATGGTGGTACCCGATGAAGAAGACCGTTTGTTAGTATATTCGTCAAGTCAGCACCCCAGTGAAGTGCAAAAGCTAGTGGCCGAAGTACTTGATATAAAACTCAATAGAGTCACTGTTGATATGCGCCGAATGGGTGGTGGTTTTGGCGGCAAGGAGACACAAGCCGCTCAGTGGGCGTGTATTGCTGCGATATTTGCTCAAAGGCAAAAGTGCGCAGTAAAAATTCGCTTGAGCCGACAGCAAGATATGCAGGTTACAGGTAAACGCCACCCTTTTGAAAATACCTACTCGGTTGGTTTTGATGAAAATGGACTGGTCAGTGCCGCGCAAATTGATATCAACGGTAACTGTGGACATTCTCCAGACTTATCTGATGCAATTGTTGATAGAGCTATGTTTCATGCTGATAACGCTTATTATCTTAAAAATTGTGAAATACATGGGCATCGTTTAAAAACACATCAAGTTTCTCACACTGCGTTTAGAGGATTTGGTGGTCCTCAAGGAATGATAGTTGCTGAAGCCATGCTTGATAAAGTGGCGCGCGCGACGGGGCAAGATCCTTTAAGCATACGCATGCTAAATTTGTATGGCGCTAAAAACAGCCACAAACACAATATGACCACCCCCTATGGTATGGAAATTGAGCATAACCTATTGCCTGAAATCATGACGCAACTAGCCAAAAGCAGTGACTATTGGTCGAGGCGAGATGCGATTAAAACTTTCAATGCGAACAGTCCAGTGATCAAAAAAGGCTTGGCGCTTACCCCAGTAAAATTTGGCATTTCTTTTACTGCAAAACACTTGAATCAAGCAGGCGCGCTTGTGCATATATACACTGATGGCAGTATTCAGGCCAACCATGGCGGCACCGAAATGGGGCAAGGCCTACATACCAAAATTAGCCAAATTGTGGCGCGTGAATTTGGCGTAAGCGTGAATGAAGTCGAAATTACCTCTACGCGAACCGACAAAGTCCCCAACACTTCGCCAACAGCAGCTTCAAGTGGAACAGATTTAAATGGAAAAGCCGCGCAAAATGCATGCATTGCAATAAAGCAGCGTCTCCTTAAATTTTATGCAGAGCAGGTTGGTGAATCCACCAGAGAAGCATATTTAGAAAACAATCACATACATTGCGGTCAGCATTCCCTGCCATGGGCAGACCTTATTCAGCAAGCTTATATGGCAAGGATCAGTTTGTCGGCAAACGGCTTTTATAAAACACCCAAACTAGACTACGACAGAGATACCGCCAAAGGCAGACCTTTTTTCTATTTTGCTTATGGGGCAGCTGCGAGCGAGGTAATAGTAGACACACTGACGGGTGAAAACAAAGTCACACGTGTAGACATACTTCACGATGTTGGCAATAGTATTAACCCAGCTATCGATATTGGGCAAATAGAAGGCGGATTTATTCAAGGTATGGGCTGGTTAACCACAGAAGATTTAGTGTGGGATGGCAAAGGTAGACTTAGCAGTAATAACTTAGCGACCTACAAAATACCGTCTATTGGGGATACGCCCGAGGTGTTTAATGTTGAATTGTTTGACCGCGCGAATGCTGAAGACAGTATTTATCATTCAAAAGCGGTGGGTGAACCGCCATTTATGTTGGCAATCTCAGTTTGGTGCGCCATAAAGGACGCTATATCTAGTCTTGATGATTATCAAACTGATCCAGACTTAAGCACGCCAGCGACACCTGAACGGATCATGGGGGCGATCAATACACTGCAAACCCAAAAGGCGTCAAATAGCCCTCAAAAAGGTGTTACCTCATGCAAATAAACACTTGGTATGAAGCTATCTCATCTTGTGAAAAGCAGGGCTCTGCCTATGTACTGATTACGGTATGGCAAAGTGCAGGCTCTACTCCACGAGACGCAGGCTGTAAAATGTTGGTAACTGGCGATAGTCAATACGACACTATTGGCGGTGGTCATTTAGAGTTTCAAGCGATAAAAACAGCCAGAAAATTGCTGGTCAAAGGCCAAAGCTGCCAAGAAATAGAGTCGTTTCCGTTGTCGAGTAAATTAGGACAATGCTGTGGAGGAGCCGTAAAACTATTGTTTGAAGTTATGTGTTCTCATCAGCAGCATGTCGCTATATTTGGGGCTGGACATGTGGCACAAGCCTTAGTGCCTATATTAGCGCAGTTGCCGCTTCAAATTAGCTGGACAGATAGTCGAGAAGGCATGTTTGGTGATGATGCTAAACAAGCAAGTGAACTTCTGAAGACGCGGCATGACTTTTCGGATAAAGCACGAGAAATATCGGGGGCATATTCAAACGTTAGGGCTTTTACTAACGATGCCCCTGTTGATGTTATTAAAGAGTTACCTTGCAACGCTTGGGTCGTGATACTGACACACAATCACCAACTCGATTATGAACTTGTTGAGGCGGCGCTAAAACATCAACACTTAAATTACATTGGCATGATTGGCTCTTCAACAAAAGCTAAGCGATTTCAGACGAAGCTTTGCCATAGAGGTTTTTTACCTGAACAAATAGCAAGCCTAGTGAGCCCAATTGGCGAGCTTGGCATCACGGGTAAACGCCCAGTTGAAGTCGCCGTATCCATAAGCGCGCAACTCATCAATTTGCTAAATGTGAAAGCAGTTCAAAACTTGCCTCGCCTACAACCTAGACACTCAAAAAGCAAGGCGCTAGCAAGCCAACCTGGGGATTCACAATGAATACTATTGAGCAACTCAATGAAATGACGCTAGAGGGCGCTCATGCTTGGTTTATGCAAACATGTACCGCGACTCAATGGTGTGAGCTAATGACACAGTCTCGTCCATATACGTCTGTTGAGCATCTCAGTGATTGCGCTGCGCAGCATTGGGCGAAGATGCAAAGCAGCGATTATAGGGAGGCTTTCGAGGGGCATCCGATGATAGGCGATATTGATTCTTTGCGAGAGAAATACGCTACCACAAAAAAAATGGCCGGCAATGAGCAAGCCGGCACTGCAGTTGCGAGTGAGTCAGTGCTAAAAGCGCTGCAGCAGGCTAATGCAGATTATTTAGAAAAACATGGTTTTATCTTCATTATTTGTGCTAGTGGCTTATCTGCAGAAACTATGTTGGCAGCCTTAAATGACAGAATAGAAAATAGCACTCACATAGAAGAACAAAACGCAGCTCGTGAGCAACTCAAAATAACGCTGTTGCGCATAAGTAAAGCGTTTGAGGGCAATTTGCTAACTAGAACTCAAATCAAAGATCAGAACAAGCATCAAAACAAAGGAACACCGCTATGAATAGTTTATCCAGTCACGTGCTCGACACAACCTGTGGTAAGCCGGCAAGAAAGATAAAAATTACGCTTAGCTTGCCTAGTGGGCTTGAGATAGAAAGCGAAACGGATAAAGACGGGCGTTGCAAAGATTGGGGGGATACCGTTTTTGTTGCAGGAACTTACCGTTTGCGCTTTCACTGTCGAGAGTATTTGGAGTCAGTTCATGGAGAAAGCTTTTATCCATTCGTGGATATCTATTTTGATATCACAGAAAATGGCGGACATTACCACGTCCCCTTACTTATTTCTCCATATAGCTTTAGTAGCTATCGGGGAAGCTAGTGAAGGCTGATTTAACTATTTTTCGCGCAAGTATTTTGCACTTTTCCAAAGCCATGGATGGTGCGAATGTTAGCCCTGATTACTTTGATGATGGAGCCTTGGTTGTCAGCGGCGACCGAATAGTCGCAGTTGGGCACTTTAAAGCTTTAAATGCGCAGTATAAGTGTAGTTTAGAGCATGACTTTAGTGGCAAATTAATTATTCCTGGACTTATAGATAGTCACTTGCACTTTCCGCAAACAGAAATGATTGCAAAATACGGTGAACAATTATTATCTTGGTTGGAAACTTATACCTTTCCTACTGAACGTAAGTTTGACGATCCGACCTACTGTCAATTTATCGCCCAACATTTTATCGCGCAGCTCATAAACAACGGCACAACGACTGCTTTTGCATTTCCAAGTGTACACACCCAGTCTGTTGATGCATTATTTAGTCAAGCATCAAAGCACAATATGTCGATGATCAGCGGAAAAGTGTGCATGGATAGAAATTGTCCGGAATTCCTGCAAGATACGCCTGAAACAGCGCAGCAACTGAGCCACGAATTAATTGAAAAGTGGCATGAAAAGGGGCGCAATTTATATGCGCTTACCCCACGCTTTGCGCCTACTAGCACCGATAAACAACTTTCTTTATTAGGTGAGCTATCCCAGCAGCACCCCAGTGTATTTTTACAAACTCATTTGTCAGAAAATCACGGTGAAATAGCATGGGTAAAAAGCCTGTTCCCACAGCACAATACTTATTTAGATGTTTATGACAGATATAACATGGTGCATTCGCGATCTTTGTTTGGTCATTGTTTGCACTTACATGAGCAAGAGTGGGAGCGCCTAGCAGATACTGGAGCAAGTGCTATTTTTTGCCCAAGTTCCAACCTCTTCTTAGGCAGTGGCCTTTTTTCTCTTGAGCAAGCACAAAAATATAAAGTAAATGTCTCGCTTGCCACTGACGTAGGGGCGGGTACCAGTTTTAACATGCTGAAGACGTATGGAGATGCATATAAGATAAGTCAACTGCAACAGTGCCCACTTAGTGCAATACAAGGTTTGTATATGATGTCGCAAGGTCCGGCATGTGCCTACAACCTAGACCATGAAATCGGCAATTTGAATCCCGGTACATACGCAGACTTTGTTGTTCTCAACCCGTATTCTAACGCAATGAGTGATTTGCGTTTTGAAAGTCTAAGCAGATATCGTTCAGAGGGAGCCGCAAACACTACTGAAGGGATAGCCTTAAGCGAGGATATGCTCTTTGCCCTAGCGTTTATTGGTGATGACAGAGCGATTGAAGCCACCTATGTGGCAGGTGTGGACCTTAAACAACAATTAAAGGAGCAAAGGTATGCCTTGGCTTGAGTGGGTTTCATTATTTGTAAGGTGGTTTCATGTGATAGCTGGTGTGGCTTGGATAGGCGCATCTTTTTACTTCATCTGGTTAGACAATAGTTTGCGTTCTCCCCCCCAATGGAAAAAAGATAAAGGCATTAAAGGTGATTTGTGGGCAGTACACGGCGGAGGCTTCTATGAAGTCGCGAAATACAGCTATGGGCCGGAGGAAATGCCAAGTACTTTGCATTGGTTTAAGTGGGAAGCTTATTCGACTTGGCTAAGCGGTATGGCACTGCTTATTATTGTATATTACTACGGAGCATCCTCGTATTTAATTGACCCGAGTGTAATGGTACTGTCACCTTTTGAAGCAATTACTTATGGCTTGCTTTATCTCTTTGGCGGCATGGCGATTTATGAGCTGGCTTGTCGAAGTAAACTTGGAAAATCACCCAAAATATTCGCAGTATTTTTGTCTTGTCTAATAGTGTTTGCATGCTGGCTTGCTACTTATTTATTTAGTGGTCGAGGGGCTTATATACATGTTGGCGCACTCATTGGCACTATTATGGTCGGCAACGTATTTTTAAATATCATGCCTGCTCAGCGTAAAATGGTAGATGCAGTCACTAAAAAACTGCCTATTGACCCAGCATGGGGCACGGGCGCTAAATTAAGGTCGGTACACAACAACTACTTTACCTTGCCTTTGCTTTTTATCATGATTAGCAACCATTATCCTATGACGTATCAGCATGAGTTAAACTGGTTAGTATTGGTGGCGATCATCGCTTTATCTTCTGGTATTCGCCACTACTTTAATTTAAAGCACAATGACGTTCACAAACCATCCATATTAGTATTCGGTTTCATTGGTATGGCTTTACTTGCGCTATGGGTTTCATGGCCCCAAGCCACCAGTCCTGACGATAAAGGGCTTGTTTCAGAAGAAGTATTTACAGCTCCTTTGACTGATACTCAAGTGAGAGTATCAAAGATTATTGAAACGCACTGCGTGAGTTGTCATGCACAACACCCACAAGATGCAATATTCACTGTTGCGCCTTTAGGACTGAAGCTTGATAGTTGGCAACAAATTCAGGCTAATGCCCCTAAAATATACAATAGAACCGTCGTCACAAAAGATATGCCATTGATGAACAAAACGAACATGACAGACGAAGAGAGGAAGGCCTTAGCTGATTGGTACTCCAATTTATAATGAAGATAGATTAGGGGGCGATGGTAATAAAAGCGTTTTTTTACTACGTCCAAAAAGCTTTGTGTAAGTCTGCAATTTCTTGCACGACCTCTTCAACAGGTCCCCATATTTTAATTGCCTTTTGACCTTTGGAAAAGACATAACGGCTGGGTACATCAAGTGTTGGATTTTCGTCATGGTTACCAGTAAGGTCCAGCAGTTGACGTTCTGACATACCGTAAACCAAGCGGCCGATGTTGGCCCAATATTGAGTGCCAGCGCACATTACGCAAGGCTCTGCCGTTGAATACAGGGTTGTTCCCCATAGCTGCTCGGGCGTATATTTTTGTGCAGCTCTTTGAGCAAGTGTCGATTCGGCATGCGCAACCGAACTTATATTTCCCTGCTCCATCAGTATTGTTTCGTTATCCTTAGCGACTAATACGGCACCAAAAGGGTGATGTCCTGCTTCCATCGCTATTTTAGCGACTTGATTTGCACGTCGTAAGTGTTTAATCATCTGTTCTGTAGTGGGATCGTCACCAGGCGGTGGATTTTTGGGTTTCGATTGTTTACCCGCTGTTGCGTTTGATATTAATATGCCGGAAAGGCCTACGCCTATAGCTGATGCGCCTGCAAAGCGGAGCAGTTTTCTGCGGCTAGGTGATGTTAGTTGTTTTATCATTTTTTGTGCCTTTATGACCTTTTTAGATGTGCTACGCTTTCAGCAGGTATGCTCAATGTAGAGCTAGCATAAAAAAGTCTGGCTAAACAGCCAGACTTTCATTTTTCTATTCTTAATAGTATTTATGCTCAATATTAAAAGTTATATCTCACGCGAGCCATAACCATGCGTGGCGGTATATATTGAAAACCTGTTTCGTTGACACCAAATACGTCAGTCATTGCTGAGTTTACGCCATCTTGATCTGTTAGGTTGTATACCATTAAATCTGCGCCCCATGTCTCTTCAGGAGAATCATAAGACAGATTGACGTTAAATAAATTATACGCGTCCACTGGGTCTACTTCGGGGTTATTAAACACACGCTGTTCAAAATCGCCGCGATGCGTATACTGAATACTAGCGAGTATGTATGCACCATTACTTAGTTGATCTTCATAAGAAAAGGTAATGTCAGCTGTCAATCCAGGTGTTTTTGCCAGTTCATTGCCATTTAGATTTTGTAAAAAGCCAGCGACATCTCTTGTTGCTCCGTGTATTTCTTCTTTGGCAGGCGTAACACCGTCAGCTAAAAATACATCTTCGATTAACAGTCTATTATCCAGTGCTAGGTAGTCAGCTGAGACTTCAGACTCCATTGCGCCAAGTTTCACATCAAGACTGAAGTTATCACCGATTAATGCTGTCATTTCAAATTCTAAACCATAAATTTGTGACTCAGGAATATTCGAAACACCGCTGCCAAACTCGTTAAAGTCTGAAGCTTGGAACTGAAGGTTTGCATAATCGTAATAAAAAGCTGCAAAGTTAGTTCTGACTTGGCTATTCATTAAATCAGCTTTATAGCCGATTTCGTATGCGTCAATCGTTTCGTCTTCAAAGGCTTCCCTTACCAATGCATCCTCACCTTCTGAAAAGGTTAAGTTGCTGCCGCCAGGCTTTAACCCTCGTGTGTATGACGCGTAAGTCATTGCATCTGTAGCTAGATCCCACTCCACTGCAACGCGACCCGTCAAATCAGTTGTTTTCGGATTAATGAATGAAGGCGTTGGGCTAAAGAAGTTAGACACCGTACTTTTGACTTCATCATCAGTATAACGAAGTCCAGTGATCAAGCGTAATTCATCACTCAAAGGGTAAGTAGTTTGGCCATAGATAGAAATCGACTCTCGCTTAGGGTTAGAGTCAGAGATAAAACCGCGGTCTCCGCCAAATACTTCTGGAAACGTTGTTGCATAGCCATCTAAGAAACCATTTCGGTCAGTATCAAGTTCTTCTCTGATAGTAATTTCAATGTCTGTATCGAGGTAAAAGACACCCACTAACCAGTCCAACTTACCAAACAATGGCTCATTTGAAATCACGTTCAGCTCTTGAGTAAAGGTAGTTTGTACGTTGTTTTCTGGATTGAATTGGCTGATTTGAATTTCAGGGTTAGTTAAAAACGAGTGACGGTCGTTATCACGTACAACGGTAATATCATCTTTTTGATAGCTGCTTAGTGATTTAATGACTGCAAAACCTGCGTCCCATTCTGCTATGAGTCCATAGACTTCCGAATCCAGTTCGTATGAGGAAGGGGTATCTTGCGACAGGTTTCTAGCGCCTTCAGTAGGGTCGTCAATTCCTTTTATACCCGCTCCATTCGATTCACCTGAAAACAGCTGAGCTAATAGGCGAACATTGAAGGTATCACTTATGTTAAACAACCAGTCTGTTCTAAAAGACAAATTGTCGATATCGTCCATATCTTCGCCCACGAAGGTTTCGCCGGGCTCAGATACACTAGGGCCATTGTAGACGTTTTGAGTGTAACCATCTTGTTTCACCGCGCTGAAAGAGGTGCGCATGGCAATGTTGTCTGAAATTGGCACATTCACAGTACCGCGCGCTTTGCGCATGTTGTAGTTGCCAATTGTTAAATCCGCTTTACCTGAAAATTCATCTGCACTTGGTAAGGTGTTGATAATATTGATTGCACCACCCGTTGAGTTTTGGCCAAACAAAGTGCCTTGTGGGCCTCTCAATACCTCAATGCGTTCGATGTCGATAAAATCGGTTTGCAGCGCATAAGGTGATGCGATGTAAATTCCATCCATGTGATAAGACACCGAAGGATTAGCGGTCGCATTCTGGTTTGCTTCATTACCAACGCCTCTCACAGAGATAATGGTTTTAAAACCCTCATTTTTGGCCACTGTTACGCCCGGTGCAATTGCGCTTAAATCAACAAATGAAGAAATGTACTTTTTATCTAAATCATTTGCCGTAATGGCTGTCACCGCTTGAGATAGATCTTGCAGACTTTCATTTCGTTTTTCAGCGGTAACTATTATCTGTTCAACTTCACGCTTTGAATCACTTGTTGCTTCAGATTCTTGAGCTTGTGCGATTTGCGTTAGTGAGGTTGCTATTGCCAATGCTGCAGCGAGCGGACTTAACTTAAAGTTGATTGTTCTCATTGTGTTGTTGTTCCTAGCGTGAATTAAAATATTTTCACGACAAGTGTGCATTTTTGAATGCATCTACCCGCTAATAACTCAAGCAGTCTTGTCGACTTATTTGTGAAAAAGCACGATAAGTGCCAAATTATTGACCGATTGGACAGGTTTTGTTTTGCGCTTGTAAGTGATTGTTAATTAGGTACTTTGCGAGTTTTATTTATGTGGTAAGTGCAAAAAGAGCAGCGTCCAACTGAACATTATTTTTGAAAACTGCGTTTTTTTCGTGCAATCAAGATGAGTTTTGCACAGGCAAAGAGCGCAGTAGACGAAATTGACTTTGTGGAATAGTTTCAGTCGTGATTTAAATGAGATCGAGATTATTATTAAGTTGCGTTAACGATTCCAGTTTGTGACATGCATCAAACATACTTTCTCTACTTAAACACAACATTGTTATCCGCTATTTGCAGCTGGTCACGGCCGCTATTTTTTGCTTTATATAGCGCGATATCAGCGGCTTTACTCAGTGCTTCAAAAGAGGTGAAATCACTATTGTTGTTGGCGAGCCCTGCACTGAACGTCAAATCACCAGAAAAGGTATTCGATTCCGCAAGCCTAAGCTTGCATTCTTCTCTTAATTGCTCAGCCAGTTGAAGACCTTCTTCCTCGTTACTATTTGGCAGAACAATCATAAATTCTTCACCGCCTAGGCGGCCTACCAGATTGGGTTTGCGCACAACGCTAGTTAACACCTTGGTTAAAAATAGAAGCACTTTGTCACCGACGTCATGCCCATAGGTGTCGTTTACTTGTTTAAAGTTGTCAATGTCTATCATCAATAAGCATAGGTTTTGTTTATCTCGCTGACTAATTTTAAATAGTCGCTCTCCTAAGCCTAATATTCTTCTTCGATTTGAAAGACCTGTCAGTGCGTCCTTAACCGCAAGTGACTTATTAGTGAGATAAAGCCTATAAATTATTAACATTAATAGTAGGATCATTGCGACAAACACTATAAGTGCAAGGATCGTGTACGTTTGACGAGCTTGCATTTGCTTTTCCTGAGTTAACTGGTCTTGCAAAAGTTTGTTTTTTCGTCTAAATATTGGTTAGTAAGTTGTTCTTTTTCTAAATTAAAGTGTGCATTTAAACGAGCAGCTTCTGACGTAATATCCAATCTAGCTTTGGCTAACAAGGCCCGTTCTGCCTTCGACATATAATAAAATGCCTCTTGGAAGCTTTCTTTTGCGGCTAAGATGGTCCCATAATTATTGTAAGCATCCCATTGACCAGCCAAGTCATCAGTAGGCGCAACCAAATCAACTGCTCTTTTCCCATAGATCAATCCTTTATCTAATTCACCAAGTTCAAACAAAGTATAGCTGTAATGCACATACGCATTGGCGATGTCGATGTCATTGCCCAATTGCTTCATCAGTGTTATTGACTCTTCAATCCATGTAAGTGTTTCGCGCTGATTTCCATCTTTACTGTAAAAATATGACTTTAATAAATAAGCATATGCGAGTGAGTCAATATCCTGAAATTCAGAAAGCACATCAATGACCTCGTCCAATAAAGCAAATGCATGCTGACGTTCGCCAACAATATTAATCATTTGAGCCTCTCCCATTTTTGCTCGCGCGATAAATCGCTTTGCTTGTTGCGGAAGCGATGATTGGGCTTGTTGGTAATATTCTAATGCTTGTTCATAATTTTTGAGCTCATAACTGATTATTGCAAGGTGATACAAACTCATTCCACCAATTAACGCCAGTTCTTTTTCGTCAGCGAAAAGGTGTAATGAGGTAAGTCTATCGATCGCTAACGAATATTGCTGTAAGTATGCTTGGTTCAATGAGGAATAAAGCGTTAAAACAGTTAACAGGTATTGAGCTTCCTCAACATACTGTTGTTCTTCTGATAATGTTTCAAAGGTGTTTAACGCGACACTAAAACTACTGTCTGCGTCTTCATATTGACCGCGATAGAAGAAGTAGTATGCATTAAAAAAATGCCATTTTATTGAATCAAAAGCGATTGGCTGTTCGATTGTTTCAGCTTCGATTTGATCTAGAAGTGGCCTCAATAAATCTGCACGCCCATATGTCAAATACAATGTTGATAAAGAAAATTGCTGCGCGAGTTTATCTTTGTTATTCGTTGAGCGTTCAATGCTTAACTGTAACTGCTTTTGCACTTCTAGAAAGCTTGCTTCCTCAAACGCATGGTGAAAAAACAGCATGGGCTTAGCATATATTGAGCTTGCAACAATCGCTAATAAACATAAGAGGGCTACGCTACTTGCTTTAAAACAACGGTTTAATTGCATTTAATCGTTAAATCCTTTGTTAAAAGCTAATTTTTTATAGTTACTTTGTGACGTCATTAGCTGAGCAAATAATGTGCAAGTTTGCAATGCATTTTATTAATAAACGTTAAATTAAATATTTAACGACGACTTACAGTAACTCATAATTAAACCATTAACTTTTTTAATGCATGTATCTGATTATCTTTCTTGGCGCATAAATCTTTGTCACAGAATATTGCGTTTGTTGAAAGCGTTGAAACTGCAGAAATATACGCTGATTATTCAGATATAGCTCATCAATCAAAATGCGTTTATGATTCATAGGTTATAATTTTAAACTTGCGGTCTTACTTTGACAAAGTGTCGGAACTTTTACTAACAAATAGGAAAGCTAAATGAGATGCAAAGAACTGTCCTTAGATGATGTGCGCAGATTGCTTATTGGGTGCACCGTTTTCGGCACTGGGGGAGGTGGTGAATTAACCGAAGGGTGGGATTTCATCGAGCATGCTCACGCGTTAGGTAAGCGTTTTTTATTGGCGAACATCGATGATGTTTCAGATGATACTTTACTATGTACACCCTATTTATTAGGTGCGTTAGACACACTTGAGACTATTAATAATCCTGAATTTTCAGCGATGCCGCGCACTCAAAACATCCCAATATTAGCGACCTTGCAAAAGGCGCAGTCTTTTATGGGGAGGCATATTGAAGGCGCTATATGCTGTGAACTTGGTGGTTCAAATACTGCTGTCGCTTTATTTATCGCAGCTATGAATGAAGGCTACGTTATTGACGCAGATCCCGCAGGTAGGGCAGTGCCTGAAATTACTCATTCTACTTATTATTTAGATGGACTTGCCGCATCGTCTGCAATTGCGAGTAATATCTTTGGTGAAACCTATGTCATCGAAAATATCGTAGACGATATGAGAGCAGAGTCAGTCATACGGGCGATTTCTGGCGTTAGCAATAACGATTTGTCGGTAATTGATCACATTATGCCGTGCGCCATAGTCTGATAAAAGGAACACTTTCGATGGCGTTAAAAGCAGGTCAGGCGCTAGAGAAAGCGATTCAAAATAAGCAAGATATAGCGCAAGCTTTGGCCATCGCATGCAACGGGAAAGTCCTCTGTAGAGGGACTGTAAACACGAGTCGCTTTGTGTCGAATGAGGGCTTCACCACCGGAACAATATGTATTGATGTTAAAGATATTAATTCAATGGTTTCTCAATCAGCCGAAACCTGTGAAATTGAAGTTAAAAACGAAAATATGCGGGTAAAAATTGATGGGGAAATAGTCGTCACTATTCCTGAACTGATTACATGTATCGATTTGACAAATCAATGTGTGCTTACGAATCCAATCATACCAAATCATGCTCAGGTTGCCGTTTTGATTTTGCCAGCACCCCATGCATTTACCTCTGAAAAAGGCCTAAGTGTGTTTGGTCCAGAATATCTGGATTTACCACAAGCCTACCAATCTTTCTTAAATAGGACAGATTAAAATGCCGCCTAGTGTTGATGGCTCACATATCAAGCAAGAACAGCTAATAGCGTGGCCTCGCGTTGCCGCAGTTTCAGCAATGGTCGCGTTTTCACTGCCGACTTTTATCACCGGTATTGAAATATATGAGGGGATGGCAATTGCAGATGGGCTTTGGGTGATACTTATTGCGTCGATTGTTTTAACGCTCATCGGTGGTGTAATGGGAAGTATTGGCGCGCTCACACGTTTAAATTCTTATCAATTGATTAACATCGCGTTTGGACGTCTTGGCGCAAGGGTAGTCAATATTGCGTTTTCTATATCACTATTGGGTTGGTTTGGCGTGAATATTGATTTGTTTGCCTCGGCGATTATTGAATTGAGCTTGCAGCAATTTAATATAATTATTCCCAGTTGGCCAATTGAGCTAATAGCCGCGGCACTAATGGTTTTGACGACGGTTATCGGATTTAAAGCAATAAATACATTGGCCTCTGCACTTATGCCTATTTTGATAATAGTAACTGGTTTTATGCTCATTGGCGCATTCGATACATTCAGTATTGAACAATATTTGCAAATCGAAAAAGCGCATTCAATGAATACAAGCCAAGGTGTTGCTGCGATAGTTGGTGCAATAATTATCGGAACTATCATTCTGCCCGATATTACAAGGTTCTGTAAAAGTTGGCAGGGCGGCCTTTATACCGCTTTTACAGCATATATGGTTGTGCAGTGTTTGGTCTTGTTGATCGCTGCCTTTGCCGCTGCTGCATACCAACAATTTGAAATTCTAAAGTTATTGCTTTTGCTTGGCTTAGGGCTAGCAGCATTTATAGTAGTCATTGCTGGCAGCTGGATTTTAAATTCCTTGAATTTCTACTCTACATTGTTATCGCTAGAGGCAAGTCTACCTCGTACATGGCATATCTTAACTCGAAAGCGTTATGCCTTTTTATTAGGGAGCCTCGGTTTTGTTGCGGCGCTTGCGAATATTTTGGACGTATTTATTACTTTCTTGATTGTTCTCGCCACGATCTTTATTCCAGTTGCAGGTGTTATAATTGTCGATTTTTGCTTAGTGAATCGCACAGCGTAGATGAATCAACAGGTAAATAAAGATAAGCATATAAACAAACCCGCTATGTTTGCTTGGTTTTGCGGTGCTGTGGTAGCTTCAGCTGATTTTGTTAGTGATATACCCACTATCAGTGGTATCGCCTCAATTGATGCGATCGCTGTTGCTGGCACCCTATATTTTGTAATGAGTAAAGCAACTACAAAATAAAACAATGCTTACACTTCAATCGGGGTAAAGTGTTTCAATACCCGCTTTGATTGCAGAGCAAATCGTTAAAATTTCATCGTGCGAGCAAATAAACGGCGGCATAACGTATATTAACTTTCCAAATGGTCGAATCCATGCGCCATGTTTTATAAATACCTTTTGTATTTCTGCAACATTCACTTGTTGCTTCATTTCAACTACGCCAATGGCACCAAGTACGCGAACATCATAGACGCTTTGGTAGGACAATAACGGAGTAAGTAATGCTTTTAACTGTATTTCTATTTGTTGAACCTGCCCTTGCCATTCGTTAGTTTTGATTAAACCTAAACTAGCATTGGCAACTGCACATGCCAGAGGGTTACCCATATATGTAGGCCCATGCATAAAAACGCCTGGCTCGCCAGCACAAGCGCCGATAGCCACTTCATCTGTACATAGTGTGGCGGCAAGCGTCATATAACCGCCTGTTAAAGCTTTGCCTAAACACATAATGTCTGGCGTGATATCAACATGATTACAAGCAAATAATTGCCCAGTTCTGCCAAAGCCGGTGGCGATTTCATCACAGATAAGCAGTACGTTGTATTCATCACAGAGTTGCCTGCACTCGCGCAAATATTCTGGATGATAGATTCGCATTCCACCTGCACCTTGCACGACGGGTTCAAGTATCATCGCTGCAATTTCATTATGATGTTCGTGAAGCAGTTCACGCATCGGTAAAATATCGTCTGGATTATAAGTACTATCAAATCGTGTTTGAGGTGCCGGTGCAAAATAGTGTTGTATTAATGACTTTTGAAATAGGCTGTGCATGCCATTAACGGGGTCACACACAGACATTGCCGCGAATGTGTCGCCGTGGTAACCATTTCTTGGTGCAAGCAATTTAGTTTTTCTTGTCTGACCTTGGCAAGCCCAATATTGAAGTGCCATCTTAATCGCGACTTCAACGGCAACCGATCCCGAATCAGCAAGAAAGACTCTATTTAAACCTTCAGGTGTCATTTCAATTAAGGATTTACAAAGGTCAATGGCGGGTTGATGTGTCAATCCACCAAACATAACGTGTGAAAACGCTTCTACTTGTTTGTGTGCAGCGTCGTTTAATACAGGGTGGTTGTAACCATGGATTGCTGCCCACCAAGAAGACATACCATCGATGATTTCTTCTCCACTGGCTAAGGTCAGACGAGTACCTCTTGCAGCAGTCACTTCATAGCAGGGAAGTGGCGAGGTTGCTGAAGTGTAGGGGTGCCAGATATGACGCTTATCAAATTCGATATTGTTCAAAATATAACCTTTAGTAAAGTTTGCATCTTAATTAAGATTGACAAGTTTGACGCGGCGCATAGACTAGTCGACATTAGTAGCCCAGTAAAGATGTAAATTGCAAAGATGCAAATACAATCATGGCTAAAACTCGAATTTATAAAGACCAACAATATGACTGAATTAGCGCACCAAGCCAACGAGACTAGCACTTTGCTTAATCCAAGACATAATTGGACCTTAGAGGAAGTTAATACACTTTTTGCAATGCCGTTTAATGATCTATTATTTAAAGCGCAAACGATTCATCGCGCTAACTTTGATCCCAACCATGTGCAAGTAAGCACTTTGTTATCCATCAAAACTGGCGCATGTCCAGAAGATTGCAAGTACTGTCCTCAGAGCGCACGTTACGATACGGGGCTCGAAAAAGAACGTTTAATGGAAATTAAAAAGGTTATTGAGCGAGCAAAAGAAGCGAAAGCGGCTGGCTCTACTCGTTTTTGTATGGGGGCTGCGTGGCGTAATCCAAAAGACCGTGATATGCCTTATGTTACAGATATGGTTAGAGAAGTTAAGAAGCTCGGTATGGAAACTTGCATGACATTGGGAATGCTTTCGCGTGAGCAGGCGTTGTCTCTCAAACAAGCTGGATTGGATTACTACAATCATAATTTAGATACTTCACCAGAGTTTTACGGTGACATTATTACTACCCGTACTTACCAAGATCGTCTAGATACTCTCAACAACGTCCGTGAAGCTGGAATGAACGTGTGTTCTGGTGGGATTGTCGGAATGGGTGAAACAGGCGACGACAGAAGTAGCTTGCTCATTCAATTAGCTAACCTCCCTCAACAACCAGAGAGTGTTCCCATCAATATGTTGGTGAAAGTAAAGGGTACACCCTTGGATAAAGTTGAAGATTTAGATGAATTTGAGTTCATACGCACAATCGCGGTCGCGCGCATTATGATGCCGCAATCGTACGTTCGATTATCTGCAGGTCGTGAATCAATGAACGAACAAACCCAAGCGTTATGTTTTTTTGCGGGGGCAAATTCAATTTTTTACGGTTGTAAACTACTGACTACTTCAAATCCTGAAACGCATGAAGATGTTATGTTGTTTAAAAAGTTAGGCATCAATTCAGAAAAAACCAGACAATACTCAGACGAAGCTTATGAAGCGGCGCTTGTTGATGAAATAACTCAGCAACAAGGAACAGAACAATTTATTGATGCCTCTGCTAAATATGCGAAAACGTCTAAGGCAGAAGCTTAGCGCTAAGCAAGTATTGAGTACGGTATATTGTCATCTTTTAGCTATATCAAAAAAGCGGTAGACCAGCGCAAATCGCAGCATCTTTTTCGCAAGCGTACCGTCGTTAGTAGCAATGTATCAATGGTGATGGAAGTTGAGGGAAATTATTACCTCAATTTTGCCAGTAATGACTACTTGGGCTTAGGGCAGCAACAGGATGTTTTGCAAAGCTACGTTGAAGGATTAAGTCTCCACGGAGCGGGCAGTGGCGCATCTTCAGTCGTCTCCGGCTATAACAAAGAGCATTTAGCGCTTGAGTCATTTATATGCGAGCATACCAACAAAGAAGCGGCTTTGTTGTTCAGTAGTGGATTCGCCGCAAATCAAGCTATTTGTCATGCTTTGTTTGCCTCGGGCTTTTCCAAGCCACAAGAGAATCTAGTGATCAGTGATAAATGGATGCATGCTTCTTTCGTAGAGGCGGCAAGTTCGTTACAAACTCCTTTTAAACGCTTTAAACATAATGATCTTGAGCATCTAGCGTATCTATTAGACAGTTGCCCCTCTAATACACTCATAGCAAGTGAAGGTGTGTTCAGCATGGACGGGGACGAAGCGCCATTAAGTGACATGGTTAATCTACTAGAAACATCTGCATTTACCAACAGACCTTGGCTAATGGTTGACGACGCACATGCTATTGGTGTAACGGGCAATAGCGGAATGGGCAGCTGTGATGCAAGTAACCCGGATAGAGATCAAATAGACATTGTTATGGGAACATTTGGCAAGGCAATTGGAACCTCTGGAGCATTTGTCGCGGGCAGCCAAGCATTGATAGACTTCTTACTTAATTTTGCGCGTCACTATGTTTATTCAACCGCTATTCCGGCGGCAGTCGCTAAGGCAACACTGACTAGTTTCAAATTAATGAGAGATAGCGACTCAAGAAATTTACTTCATCAAAATATCGCACTATTCAAGCACAAATGTTTATCTAGAGGTATCCCATTAACTGACTCTGCTTCTGCTATTCAGCCAATTATTTTGGGCAATCCCGAATTGACTTTGAACTGCTCTTTATCTTTAAAAGCACTTGGAATCTGGGTGGGCTGCATACGAACACCTACTGTTCCTAAACATACAGATCGTTTACGCATCACTCTAAGTGCTATGCATCAAGAAAAGGATATCAACGCACTTGTTGATGCCTTAGAACTCTCGCTCAAACAAAATGGGTTTAATAGCAAGACAAACGGGCCGACTTTATGACGATTCAATCCTCTTTTGCGCACAAAGCCAATGAAGCGTTATGCAATGTTAGTTGTTCGGAAATTGCTCGCGGATTTAGTAGAGCCGCCTATTCCTATAATGCATCAGCTAAAGTTCAAAAGCCGATTGCGGAATTTGCCATTCACAGACTCAATCAAATAAGAGCGGCAAGTGACGAGTCCATTGTCGACTTGGGGTGCGGTACTTCTTTAAAGCTTAAGGAAATAAAAGCGAACACTTCACGCTACATTGGTTTGGATTTAGCCAGTGGTATGCTTGAAAAAGCGCGTATGAGCGCAAAATTAAATGAAGTGGATAATGCGCACTTTGTTAACGCGAATGCAGCAGTATTGCCATTTCAGGCGAACTCTTTCGACCTTGTGTTTTCCTCGATGGCACTGCAATGGTGTCAAGCCAAATATGACGTTATAGCAGAAATTAAACGTATACTGCGTACTCGTGGTCGAGCAGTGTTAGCCATATTAGTCGATGGTTCATTTAATGAATTAGAAAGTGCGTGGGCTGACCTTTCAATACCATCAAGGCTCAATCGCTTTGCCAATACGCAAAATTGGTTAGATGCGATAAAGCAAAATAAGCTGCAATGTAGTGTCGAGGAACAAGACTTTTTTCAATACTTTGACAATAGTTTGGGCATGCTTAAATCGCTTAAGTCGATCGGGGCGGATACACAATTGTCCTCTAGTCGGTTCTCAGCGATCACAAAAAGCGAACTCAAAAAACTAGACTTACTTATGCGCAACCGACAGCCTTCGATAGCGCATTCAGAGAGTGAAGAAAGTGTCGAAAGTGATAAATTAAAGAGCTTGGCACTTACTTACAAAGTAGCTTTCTTTACCGTTCATAAATAGTTTTCGAAGCAACGAATAACGAAAGGATAAACAATGTCTCTTGATACAGTTTTTTCGGTTTTAGAGGGGATACCAGCAGTTTTTATAACGGGAACTGACACCGATGCTGGTAAAACCTATGTTAGCGAACGTTTACTGCGTTTGGCTGCTCGAAAAGGGAAGAAATGTGCAGGTTTCAAGCCTATTTCAGCAGGGTGCGAGCAAACATATCAAGGTCTCAGAAATGACGACGCATTACGATTGACCCAAGCTTCTTCAATTAAATTACCTTATGAGTTGGTTAACCCAATTGCATACCTTGATCCTGTCGCACCGCATTTGGCAGCACTAAAAGCTAAGCAAACCATTAGCATTGATACGGTAAATGAGGCTTACAACGCGATTTCAGAAAGGGCGCTCGATTTCTTATTGGTTGAAGGCGCTGGGGGATGGCAATTACCCTTGGGGCAGGTGGTTAATAACGGTGAATTGACAGAAGAACAATGGTACATGCCAGATTTTGTCAAAACGCATGATCTGCCGGTTATTTTGGTCGTCGGTATGAAGCTAGGCTGCTTGAATCACGCCTTACTATCGTATCAAGCGATCAATGCGTCGGGGTGTTCGTGTATTGGTTGGATTGCGAATCAAATCGACCCAAACATGGATTATTATAAAGAAAACATAAATAGTCTTAAGGCGCTAATACCAAAACCAATGTTGGCGGAAGTGTTATTCGAAGATCAATAATGAGTAAACAAATATTCACTTAGATCACTATTGACAGGTAGTTCGAGCTTTTGCTTTCCTTGAAAAACGTAGGCCTCTAAATCACCAATTAGCTTTGCATTAAATCCATTTATCAAAATTGCTGAGCCTTCTTTTAGGCCGATGACAGGAGTTTGAGGGGACAAAATGCAAAACTCTTGTATACGTTGGTCTCTTGTTTCACCATTGTGGTTTGGTGCTACATAGTCAGTATAATGCGGATTTAACTGCGCGTTAATTAGTGCTAAGCCATCGAAGCTAAGTGGCTGTACGATTGGCATATCATTGGTTGTTTTAATAGAAAGCCCTGTGATATTACTGCCTGCGCTCCAACCAATGTACTTACAGCCTTGCGTGACCTTGGCTTTTAATAGCGGCATTAACTCTTTTTCCTGCAAATTACTTAACAGGTTAAAGGTGTTTCCGCCACCAACCAATACTGCCTTTGCTTCATTGATGGCTGTTTTTGCGCAATCATATTCATGAAGCCCTTTTATGCCTAGTTCGGGGAGGGCGTCAGATACTTTTTGTGTGTAATCATCCCAAGACACACTTACGCCTGCATAAGGAATGAAGACTACATCCTTGATGTTGTCGAGCAGGTTGTATATTGCCGGCTTGGCTTCAAGTAAGTACGGGTTATTGTTTACTTTAGAACTGCTAAGCAAAAGAGCATTGATTGACATTATAAGCGCTACATCATTATTTTTTTAAAATGTTAGCACGAGAACTATGCTCTGATAAGCATCTATTTATAGAGGGGGTTAATACAGACGCGCTTATTACTTCTTTACTTTGTTTAATTTATATCAGGTGTATTCTAATGTCCTAGGCATTTATTTATCACGGATGTTCTGGCATTATTTCGATATCTAGACGTGCTTTGTCTTCGAATGATTTGATGTAAAACGTCAGTTTCTATTCACTACAATTAAAACAGAGGAAGTTCACCCCAGTGCTTGAAGATAAGAAAATCACGTCCGTACTATTTGTTTGCTTAGGCAATATCTGTCGTTCTCCGACTGCTGAAGGTGTTTTTGCTAAGAAAGCTATGGAACAAGGCTTAAGGGTAAAGATTGATTCGGCCGGCACGGCGGGTTTTCATGAGGGGGCGGCGCCAGATAAGCGCTCTCAGCAGGCCGCAAATGCTAAGGGCTATGACTTGAGCAAACTTGAGTGTCGTCGTGTAGTTGAGCGCGACTTTCAAGATTTTGATTTGATCATAGCCATGGACGATAGCAATATGAGAGATTTACTGAAAAAATGTCCCGAAGAATTACAGGACAAAGTCCGCCTATTTCTGACGTTTGTGGACACAGAGTTTAGCGAAGTCCCCGATCCATATTATGGTGGAAAACGTGGGTTTGAACTGGTTTTAGACCTCATAGAAAAAGCCAGTGATGGCCTAATTTCATATATAAAAGCGACCTAAGCATTGCGCAAAATATACGTTCTGGCGCTTATCATTTTATTGGGAGCGTGTGTTTTATATTTATTTTTCCCTACGCCAATGTGGTGGCAAGATGATATCGAGCGATATATCGTTTTAAACATTAAGTTACCGGTCGTACTCACCGCAATACTGGTTGGGGCTGCAATATGTGTGAGTGCTGCTAGTTTACAAGTGCTATTGCGCAATCCATTGGCTGATCCTGGTCTCATTGGTATCTCAAGCGGCGCAAGTTTGGTTGCGGCATGTTTAATATTAATCGGTGGGTTACCTGTTATTTCTGAATGGCTAGTTGGATACTCTACTACTCTTTCGGGTGTTCTTCAGACCTATATATTGGCATTTGCATGTTTTCTTGGCGCTATATTGAGTGCGTTTTTAATCATGAAATTAGCTAAGCGTATGATGAATACTCAAAGTGCGGTTATATTAATGGGAATCGGCATTTCAACGATTGCGGGTGCAATTATTGGCTGGCTTTATCTTATTGCGCCGCCTTCTTCAATTAAATCACTTACCTTTTGGTTGATGGGGAGTTTGCACAATACCGATATGAAAATGTTGATGCTTGTAAGTCCTGTTTTTACTATCGGCGGCGCTTATCTTTTGCACTCAGCTAAATATTTAAATTTACTATATTTGGATGCAAACTCGGCCCGGTTAAATGGTTTAGATGTCGAAAGGTTTGAGCGTAGAATACTCGTAATTTCAGCAATGCTTGTTGGGCTCAGTGTTTCTATTGCGGGTAGCATTGCGTTCTTAGGTTTGCTGGTACCGCATTTTGTGAGGGCTGTTATTGGTCACGATAATCGCCATGTGTTAGTTCTATCGTCTATTGTAGGTGCAACGTTTTTGATCATGACTGCACTGTTTAACGAGCTATTGTTTGTCAATCTCGTCCCCCTATCGATGATAACGGCATCGATAGGGGGCCCCTTATTTATCTTTGCGCTTTTAAAACAAAGGCATTAGCAACGTGCAGAAGTAACAGTCCACCTAAAGATTTTATTCACTGAATGCTAATGTTGCGGATACTGCCTTTTGCCACTTGTTCAATAATATTCTGCGGATATCAGCATTAATACTAGGCGTAAAGGTGCGTTCAATATGTTTGCTTTCTTTTATTTGAGCCAAGTCTTTATATAGGCCTAACTGCAAACCGGCTAAGTAAGCTGCGCCAATTGCGGTCGTTTCCATGTTGGTTGGTCTTTCGATATTGACTTGTAGGATGTCTGAGAGGAACTGACACAGCCAATCATTAGCAACCATTCCACCATCTACCAGTACTTTTCCTGATTCTACCCCATCAGCAGCCATCGCTTGTTGAAGATCAAATGTTTGATAGCATACTGCTTCCAATGCAGCTCTTGCAAAGTGAGCTGAAGAGGTGCCTCGAGTCATCCCAAATAGAGAAGCGCGGGCATTGGGCTGCCAATGTGGCGCACCTAATCCAGCAAAACCTGGAACTAAAAATACCCCATGGTCATAGTCGAGTGATTCAGCAAGCGTTTGGCTTTGTTTGGCATCTTGAATCACTTTGATGCCATCTCGGAGCCATTGCACGTTTGCACCCGCTGTAAAAATAGAGCCCTCTAGTGCATAGTATGTTTTGCCATTGACTTGGTATCCAATGGTGGTAAGTAGTTGATGTGTAGATTGAAGTGCAGACTCTCCCGTATTTAACAACGCAAAGCATCCAGTGCCATAGGTGCTTTTTAAATCGCCTTGTTCAAAACAACATTGCCCAAACAAAGCTGCTTGTTGATCACCAGCTACGCCTGAAATTGGCAAAGCCTGCCCAATAACCTTTTCACTAGTAACACCAAAATCATCCGAACATTGTTTGACTTCTGGGAGCATAGATTCAGGTATATCGAATAGACTTAGTAAATCTTTATCCCATTGAAGGGTATGTATATTAAACAAGTTAGTTCTAGATGCATTTGTCACATCGGTAAAGTGTGATTGACCTTCTGTCAAACGCCAAATAAGAAAGCTATCAACTGTGCCAAATGCAAGATTACCGGCATTAGCCTCGTCTCGAGCTCCCGCAACATTGTCCAGTATCCATTTGACCTTACTTGCCGAAAAGTAGGGGTCTAACAAGAGGCCTGTTTTAGCTCTCACCATATCTAGCTGGTCGGCAATACTGCTACAAAATTCAGACGTTCTTCTATCTTGCCAAACGATAGCATTATAAACCGGCTTACCTGTTTTTTTATTCCACACTAGGGTGGTTTCACGCTGATTTGTGATGCCAATACCTTTAACGGTATAACCTTTATCCTTTGCGCTACTAAGTGCGCTTTTGCAGGTTTCAAGCGTCGTACTCCAGATCTCTTCCGGATCGTGTTCGACCCAACCATTATCTGGGTAATGTTGCTCAAATTCTAACTGACTACTTGCGATTTTCTCACCGACAAGCGAGAACACAATCGCTCTCGTAGATGTTGTGCCTTGGTCAATAGAAAGAATGGCATTTTGTGAATCCTGCATGAAACATTACCTTTTATTTTAGTCGCAATTGCATTTGCAATCATCATAACGTGATGGTTTCTTAATGTTAATTTAGTGTAAAAAACGATGAAGATCTAGACTAACAAATAATCTTGCGTCTTGTATTAATCATATATATCATATTTTAGCATATTCTTACTATTTAATTTAGACTAGAAAACGTTCCGTTATCGTATCCAATTCACTCGGATCTGATAAAAAACAAACGATGAAAAGGCCATTATGATTTTACGAGAAACGAATATTAGCAAGCTTGCGAACCAAGAATTCGACGTGTTGATTTTGGGTGCAGGAATTAACGGCGCAGTTGCCGCTGCATCACTATCTCGCAAAGGAGCAAAAGTAGCGCTAATTGATAAGGGTGATTTCGCTGGCCATACTTCAAGTAACTCATCAAACCTAGCGTGGGGTGGGATTAAATATTTAGAAAACCACGAATATTTTTTGGTTAATAAACTCTGTAAGAGTCGCAACCACCTTATGCGGAGTTATCCATCAACGGTACGAGAAATTAGGTTTTTAACAACACTTCAAAAAGGCTTTAGGTTTCCCGCTTGGTTTGTTTATGCTGGCACTGTTTTGTACTGGCTAATGGGACGATTCTTTACTCAACGCCCTAACTTTCTATCATCTAACGAAATCAAAGCCTTAGAGCCTGCAATCGATGTCTCGAATGCTCAGGGGGGCTTTGAGTATTCGGATGCTTTTTTACATGATAATGACGCACGATTTGTTTATAACTTCATCCGCTCATCGATGGACAATGGAGCTATCGTAGCTAATTATGTGAGTGGTGAGGATAGTGAGTTTAAAAACGGAGCGTGGACAACAAAAGCCAAAGATCAAGAAACTGGCAGTACGTTTACAATTAAGTCTAAGGCAATCATAAATGCCTGTGGACCGATGGTGGATAAATATAATAGCACGGTTGAACAAACAACAGAGCACAACCATCTATTTTCTAAAGGTGTTCACCTCATCGTAGATAAGCTTACAAAAGTTGACAAGGTACTCGCGTTTTTTGCGTCAGATGGCAGGCTTTTCTTTGTTATTCCGATGGGCCAAAAGACGTGTATCGGCACCACTGATAATCAAGTAGAAAATCCGATAACAGACGTGACCGAAGACGACAGAGATTTTATCTTAAACAATGCCAATGCATTACTCGACTTGGATAAACCATTGACCAGAGACGATATTATCTCTGAACGTTGGGGGGTGAGACCACTAGCGATAAAAGGTGGTAAAGGAAAAGCCGATTGGGTTCAACTTTCAAGAAAGCATGCAATCGATGTTAATAAAGAACAAAAATACATCAGCATTTTTGGTGGCAAGCTCACTGATTGTATAAACGTGGGTGAAGAAGTCGCACAGATAGCACAGGATGTTGGTATTGAACTTAAGCAAGCTGAATCCATTTGGTACGGGGAATCGGCTGCAAGTATTAAACGAGAATTTGAGTACCGCGCTAAGTTGATTGATTTAGACTCGATGACGCCTAGCTATTCTTCTGAAAAATTGACAACCAGATTGTGGCGTCGTTATGACATACATGCTCTGCAAATTTTGGACGAAATTCAAAGGGATCCAACGCAAGCTGAACAATTAATGGAAAATGCCGAATATATCAGAGCTGAGCTGCACTATGCTGCTCGCCGTGAAATGATCACTCGACTAGAAGACTTTTTGAGACGCCGTTCAAAAATTGAGATGGTGTTGCGCAAAAAAGATATTGTGTCAACCGCAGGTATTGATGAAGCTTGTGATATTCTATTTGGTGATAAAGCTGCTCAGAAAAAACAAGAATATATTGATAATATACAGTAATCATCTTTAGGGATATTTTGAACTTCGCTGAGTTTAATTGACTCTTCAATCGCATTAAATTAGGACAGGCTAACGTATGCTTCAGTGTCAACAAATCGAAATTGAAGCTCGCTTATCTATTAATCAGATTGCGCTTGAAAGGGGGCAGTGTTGGCATCTTCTTGGCCCCAATGGCGCAGGTAAAACATCGTTTTTGAGTTTAGTTGCTGGCTTATTAACTCAAGACACAGGTGTATTGACGTTTGAATCAAAACCATTTGAAAACTTGAGCTTGATAGAGCTTGCGCAAAGGCGCTGCCTGCTCGAACAGTCTTATCTATGCCCTTTTTCAATAACGGTTGAGGAGTTATTATCGTTCTATAAGCCTACAGGCACCAATATTCAACCTTCTTCTGTCAGCATTCCTCAATTATTGGAAGATGCGCTTGGGATAACCCCCTTCTTGAAAAAACAAATTGAACATCTATCGGGTGGCGAAAAGCAACGGGTTCAAATTACACGTTGCTTATTGCAGGTGTGGTCAAGCATTTTGAAGGGCAATGCGCTTATTCTATTAGACGAACCTATCGCATCCTTAGATTTAAAATACCAAGTAAGTTTGATGAATTTATGTTCGGATTTAACTGCGATGGGCAACCTAGTAGTCCTATCATGTCACGACCTTAATATTAGCGCTAGATATGCAAGTCATATTGCTTTATTCAAAGAACGTCGATTAGTCGATGCGGGCCAAAACTCAAGCGTGTTAACGATTGATGCTATTCAAAAAGTATTTGATCAAAAGGTCACATGTACAGAGGTCACATCTAATAGCCAAAAAGTCTTTACAAGCGCTTAAACCCTAGCGAGACAATATGTTATTGTATGAGTTGCTTGAGGTATTTTCAGGTGCCTGTGATATCAAAATATTCAAGCTCAAGCAAAGGAAAACACTACACATACACAACATAGATTAAGGAACAAAAGTGAGTCAATGGACAATCGATAGTTGGAGACAAAAACCAATTCTTCAACAACCTACTTATGGTGATAAAGCACAACTAGAAGCAGTTGAAGAGAAACTCGCAAGTTATCCACCATTAGTTTTTGCGGAGGAGACACGCCAATTATATAAGCAACTGGGTGATGTTTCTTTAGGCAAGGGTTTTTTGCTACAAGGTGGTGATTGCGCTGAGTCTTTTGATGAGTTTAACGCTCCGAAAATCAGAGATACATTCAAAGTTATTTTGCAAATGGCGATCGTATTGACCTTTGCAGGCCGATGCCCAGTTACTAAAGTGGCGCGTATGGCGGGGCAGTATGCAAAGCCTCGCTCGGGTGATTTTGAAACGATAGATGGTGTGTCTTTGCCAAGTTACCGTGGTGATATTATCAACAGCTTTGAGTTTACTGAATCAGCGCGCATGCCTGATCCAAATCGTATGCTGGATGCCTATCACCGCAGTGCGTCAACGCTGAACTTACTGCGGGCATTTGCACAAGGCGGCTTAGCTGACTTGCATCAAGTCAACCGTTGGAATATGGCCTTTTTGGAAAATAACCCACTCAAAGAGCGCTACCAAGATATTGCAAATCGGATAGAAGATACTTTGGCGTTTATGAATGTAATCGGAGTAAATAGTGAGAATACATCGTCACTGCACGAAACTTCGCTGTTCACGTCTCATGAAGCGTTGCTTCTGAATTACGAGCAGGCATTAACACGTATCGATACATTGACAGGTAAGCCATACAATTGTTCTGCCCATATGCTTTGGATTGGTGAGAGAACAAGACAGCTTGACCATGCCCATGTAGAGTTTTTCAGTGGTATCAATAACCCAATCGGCGTGAAAGTAGGCCCAAGCATGCAAGAGGATGAGTTGATTCGTTTAATTGATGCGCTAAACCCAACTAACACGCCTGGTCGCTTGACTTTGATTACTCGAATGGGGGCAAATACGCTAGCTGATAATTTGCCTCGCTTGCTTAAGCGAGTCAAAGATGAAGGGAGGCATGTAGTTTGGAGCTCCGATCCGATGCATGGCAATACCTTTAAAGCGTCAAGCGGATTTAAAACACGAAACTTTGATGCTATTTTAAGTGAAATTAGACAGTTTTTTGAGGCGCATGCTTCGGAAGGAACACACGCAGGTGGTATTCACTTAGAAATGACGGGGCAACATGTGACTGAGTGTACAGGAGGTGCTTATCAGATTAGCGATGATGACCTTGCTCAAGCTTATCAGACTCAATGTGACCCTCGACTAAATGCTGATCAAGTACTAGAAATGGCGTTTTTAGTTGCTGATCATTTGAAAGTTAGTCAAACTAACTAGTAGATAAAATGTGCTTCGATTATCGAAGCACAAGACCCGCATAATTAGAATAATGGAAACGGAATTTCATGAACGCTAACTCTAATACCCTAAAAATTATTTTTGCACTTGCTTTTTGGATTGGGTTAAGTTCGTACTCAGTCCTTGTACAAGCTCAAACACTGCCGGTTGAAGCATTCGGCAAGCTCCCTGAAAAAAGCACATTTATACTATCCCCCTCTGGCAATCGAATGGCATATCGAGATACCAAAGGCGGCAAGGATATTATTACAGTAGTTGATATAGCTGAAAATGAGATTGTAGATGCGGTGAACGTTTCAAGTGTCAAACCTAACAGCTTATACTTTGTGGGTGATGACCGGTTAATCATGTTGGTAACACAAAATAAAAAGTTGCCTGGATTTAAAGGCCGTCATGATATTAGCGCCGCTTTCAGTTACGACTTAGAAACAGGAAAACTATTTCAATTATTAACTTTGGGTAAGGGTATCTATCTGGGGCAGTCTCAGATTGGACGCATTGTTGGTATTTCAACAGACCAAAAATATGCTTATATGCCTGCATATGGCGACGCAAATATACTTAACCTATACAGAGTCAGACTTGATAAAAGTGCTACACCAAGAATTCATAAAAGGGGCTCACATGGCATCATCGACTATTTTATGGATGGCGACGAAGTGATTGCCCGTGAGCGATTTGATAACAAAAGCAATAAACATGTTATCCACTCTTATATCACTGGCGAGCAGGTCGAAATTTTTAAAAATGAAACTGAAATTCCAAACAATTCTTTCGTTGGCTTGACACCCGATAAACAGCACTTAGTGATGACGGATATGGGAGAATCTGGTCGTTGGGAATATTATACGCTTTCTCTAACTGACGGAACGATAGAGGGGCCATTGTTCAGCAAAGAGGATCGTGATGTTGAACTGGCTATGACTGACTCAGAAAGAATCGTACACGGCGTTCAATATTCCGGTTTTAAACCAACGTATGAGTTTTTTGATAAAAAATTGAACGCAAGAATTAAAGGCATTAATCAAGCGCTTCCTGAGTTCACTTCAAAAATCCAAAGTTATACGCCTGATTGGAAAAAAATTATTCTTCATTCGTTTAGCGCAGAAAACTCGGGAAGTTATATTATGTATAGTAATGGCGGGCTCAGTTTAGTCACTGCTGAGCGCCCAGAGATTACTGCTCAACATGTAAACGAAGTGATTGAATATAAGTACCAAGCACGAGATGGCTTGACTATCCCTACTTTATTAACGTTACCCAGAAACAAAGAGGTAAAAGACCTTCCTGCCATATTATTGCCTCATGGTGGTCCTGAATCCTACGATCGTATTGGTTTCGACTTTATGGCGCAATACTTCGCTCATAAAGGGTATCTAGTGATTCAACCTCAGTTTAGAGGCTCGACAGGCTTTGGTATTCAACATCGTTTGAAGGGCAGAGGGCAGTGGGGAAAGACTATGCAAGATGATCTTACTGACGCCGTTAAGGCCTTAGCGAAGGATGGTAAGATCACCGCCCAAAATGTATGTATCGTTGGTGGCAGCTATGGCGGATATGCCGCATTAGCTGGCGCAACATTGACCCCAGATGTGTATAAATGCGCAATATCTCTAAACGGTGTGTCTGACCTTGATGCCATGATGAAAACTGAGCGGAGTAATTATGGCAGTAATCATTGGGTCGTAGCATATTGGGACAAAGTGATGGCAAACGGAAATTATAAAAGAAACTATTTAGAGTCTGTATCACCCATTAACTATGTATCAGATATTAAAATACCTGTGTTGCTAATACACGGTGAGTACGACGAAATCGTGCCATTTAAGCAGTCAAAAAATATGTATGAAGAAATGAAAGATGAAGACAAAGACGTCACTTTCATCGAGCTAAATAACGGTGATCATTTCTTGAGTACGGCTGAAAACAGAATCAAAGCGATGAAGGCGATGAGCGAGTTCTTAGAGCAACACTTGTCAACCAATTAATGTTGGTAGTCCCGAAGAGTGCCTTAGTTGTAGTAGCTCATATCTGGTCTGAGACATTTGATCGAAGGTGTCGACTTGAGCCGATAGGCAGATCAAGATGAGGAGCAGATACTCAGCCTTGTCTAATATTAAAGCGCATTGTCTACGTTTTGAGCAGTGAAAAGCGCTAATCAGAAGTAGAGAATATAATTCATTATTGGCTGTCCTATTGTCCTTTCTCTGCCAATGCCTATGATACATTTACTGATTTACACAAGGCTAAAGGCAACAAACAGCAAGAGTTAAATTATCGTATTAAATCCGTGAAATTAGCCGAAGAAAACAAAGATCATAGAATTACTTGTTTAAGGACGCTCTGGCTAATTTGGAAGCAACTATGGATTCAAATGATTCAAAATTAATAAAAGTAGATGAATAGCTGCTTTCCATATCGTGCTGCACCAACCTCACTTTTTTTTAAATATCGAGCTATGCGATGGCAACTAAACTTACTTAGTGGCAAGGCTTGATGAACTCGAAACTATGTGCTTAATTGCACTAAATACGATCGTTGTTTTTTATGTATGCTTTTTAGTCTGAAAATTAATGTATGGCCAGAAGAAAGACCATTTTATTGACCGACAAGAAATCAGTATTACTCGATTAATTCAAGTGTGTATAAATAAGCTAGTTAGGGTCAATAGAAAAGTTCTTATTTGCTTTTATTGCCGTTGTGCCTTTCTTGATTTCGGGCGCGGCAGTTTTTTAATCGTTTATATAGACTCAACTGCATACACAACCGATTGTTTTGTATCAGAGTTAAATGTAAATACATAATTGATAGTGGTGCCTAATAATTTCGTATTATCAAGTGTTGTTTCGTCAGCTAAGGCAATTTCAACTATTGTACCCTGTCCACTTTTTAAGTCTTCGGCTTCGTGCGAGGCGAAAACAAAAATTGGGGTTTCGTTTTTTGGGGGCCCATAAAAGAGGTAATAATATTTTCAATAAAAAAGGCTTTTTTTGATTAGCGTATTTTATTTCTTGTCTAGCTCTGTATCGATTGCCAGCATCAGCAACATAAAGCTGAATAATAATCACACAAAATATAACAAGCATATCTGGATTCTTGATGGGTGGAGCGAGTATGTCTTCAAACGTTATTTATTGACTAATGCTTATATCAAATACTTTTTACAAGACATGAAAATAAGCCATGCACGAGAGTATTAGCACTAGATACGTTGCATTAATAGCGATGTCCGTCGATTCTTTTAGGAATTTGAAAAGTTCCTAGAACAAATATAATTCACTATAACTATCCTCCGCGCTTACACAAAACAATAAAAATTACTTTCAGAGAATTCTTGAACAGTATAAGACTCAGTTAGATTGAAGAGGTATGTGCGTTCGGTCATCCTTATTGAACGTATTATCAATTTTGGAGTTTCTTCATTAACTAGAATAAAGCAAAAGTACTGGGGGGATGTATGAAAAAGTTTATTGTGTCTCTGTTGATAATCGTGTTGCTGTCAACAGCTTGGGGAACGTTTCGTGTTGCTGCTTTGATACAGGGCTGGTTGTTAACGCCATGGAGTGAAACCAATGATAGAAACGGATTCACAAATGCGCTAAATACGACAGTCAAAGAACAAACAAAAGGTAATGCAGTTGTAGCGTTAATTGAAGACGGTGAAATAGTACATACATATTTTTATTCAAAAGGCGAACCTGTTGATGAACAGTCAGTATTCGGTGTCGCTTCCGTCGGGAAGTGGGTGACTGCGATGGGAGTTATGCGCCTAGTAGAACAAGACAAATTAGATTTAGATACACCCGTCAGCACCTATTTGAAAAGTTGGGCATTACCTGCGAGTAACTTTGATAATGAAAAGGTTACTTTACGATTATTGCTTAGCCATACTGCGGGAATTGAGGATGGTTTAGGTCATGATGGCTTTGCTCCTGACGAAGAAATACAAGCCCTAGTCGAACATCTAACTAAAGCTGCTGATGCAGATCCAGAAGTTAGTGGCCGTGTTATTGTGACTCAAGAGCCTGGCAGTCAGTGGGACTATTCAGGAGGAAGTTACAATCTAATTCAATTGATTATTGAAGATGTGAGCGGGAAGACTTTTTCAGACTTTATGCACGAAGAAGTTTTTGCCCCCCTTAAGCTCACTAATACTCAATTCCAGGTTGATAGGAATGAACCACTACTAGCAGACTACTTTGGTGAGAACGAAACACTGCGTGTTTATCCTAATTATACATCACTTGCTGCTACAGGCCTTTATACAAACATAACTGATATGCATAAATTGCTGAAGGCAAACCTTAATTCTACCTATAGGATCGACGGATTTCCGAACTTACTGAGCGAGCAAAGCTTAAGTCAAATGCGAACACCAATCGCTAGCGTTGGTGGCCAATATATTTGGGGGGCAGGCGTAATGCTTTTTGCTCCGACCAAAAAAGGTTATGTCATTGGGCATGGTGGAAAGTCTCCATTTTTGAATGCTTCGGTTCGATTTGACCCAAGCAATGGTAGTGGTTTTATTATGTTTCAAACGGGTAACGAGGAAGCCTTCGCTTCTGATATCGCAACGCAATGGACGCTTTGGAAAACAGGAAAGCCCGACATTTATCTTGTGGAAAACAGAATTGATTTAGTAATTAAAGATGTCCTACTCGGTTTTGTTGTGATTGTGATACTTGTCATTGCATTTCGCATTTGGCAATCGAAGCGTAAACAGCTGCTTTAAACTAACTTTTATTGAAAGAGAGAAAAAAAATGACAAATTTAGTGGTCGTCGACCTTACACCAATAGATAAAGATAAAATGGCTCAATATAGCGCCTTAGCAGCAGAAACGCTGACCCCATTTAATGGCAATTTCATTGCTAAAGGCGAAGTTGATGTGCTTAGCGGTGAAGTACAACATAAGTTAAAAGTAGTTATACAGTTTCCTAATATCGAGAGCGCTAAAGCTTGGTATAAAAGTGAGGCATATCAGGCAATCATTCCATTGAGAGAAGAAGCAATGAAAAGCCAATTTCATCTGATTTAGTAATACAAAGAGTGCTTAATCGGTAAAATTAATAAGGTTCTAAAGGGAAATAAAATGAAAAACATCTTGGCTTTACTTTTAATTTCATTCAATTGGCTTTTGTATGCAAATCAGTGGGAGAGTAAAAGTATTGACACAAGTGCTGTAAATGCTTTAACAACATTGGTACAAGCAAACCCTGCTTTCTCAGCAAGCATTCTTGAGGAGCATTATATTGACAAAGATACTGGCGGTCTGGCCATACTTGGATCAAGGCTGACCACACCTGAGAACCTTAAGTCACTTTATTCGTCTATAAAAGAAGAGGATTGGTCTAACATTCAGCATTGCGCTTCGTATTTAAATGACCTCGATGAAAAAGCGACGTCAATAAGGTCTAAATTAGCGAAGCTGTCGAACACGTCATTATCAGGCGTTAAAATTTATGGTGTTATGGGCGCTGGAAACACAGCAGCGACGGCAAGCCCTACTGGGGTAGTATTGGGCTTAGAACTCATTTGTTTAGAAGACGCACAAGAAACAAGCATGAAGCGCAAACTAGAGGACTACATCACCCATGAGCTAGTGCATGTTTTGCAATTTCGTTTAACGAAAAGAACAAATTTCAATTTTAACTTACTAGAGATTTCGTTACTTGAGGGTAGTGCTGATTACATTGCTGAATTAATTGCAGGTACAGCTTACACCTTGAACGATGATAGAGCTGAATTTGGTTTAGGTAAGAATAGGCAACTCATCACTGATTTTAAGGCGACGATGCTATCGTCAGACTTTTCGCCATGGCTTTACACCGATGTTGATTCGATGCCCAGAGATATGGGCTACTGGGTAGGCTATCAAATAGCTAAAGCATATGTCGAAAATGGTGGTTCAATTGTCGATTTGCTCACGATGGAAAACGCGGAAGTTATATTAAAGAAATCAGCTTTATAGTCTTATATCTAAACAAGTTGTTAGTACATTTAGCGCTAACTGAACCTTTACAAGCTATGGTTGCATAGGGCAGAGCGATGTTTTATTCTGGTTTCATAGTGTCAGAGTAATAGAGACAATGAGCAACCGCGAGAAAAAAGCACAAGATCTCCAGCATACTGAGACTATGGACAGATTGCGCGACCGAACTGACGAACTTGAGTTAATAATTTCGAGTTTAACCCTGTTTGCGCTGCTTACGTTACCTGGTTGGCTATTTGCCAAAGTCGGTAATATCTTTATGCATCTGTCCACTAGTATGGTGATCATAACCAACGTGGGTGCATCAATATTTTCGGGTGTATGCTATGTTTTAGCAGCTTGCTTTATAGTGCATTTAATGGCTCGGGCCTATTGGGTAGGACTAATAGGTCTGAGATCCGCTTTTCCTAAGGGTATAAACTGGAACAAAACACCAAGTTTAGGGCCAATACTTCGCCGACATTACCAAAGAATATTACCTTCTGTTGACTCTGTCATTAATAAAACTGACCAACTTGCATCTTCTCTGTTTGCAGTTATCAGCTTGCTTACCTTGAGTGTGTTATGGTTTGGTACTGTTCTGTTAGTTACCTTAGTGATAACTGCCTACATTGGGTCAAGCTTTGGTGCAACTAATGCTGGAATTGGCATTGGTGTGATCATTATGAGCACGCTGCTACTAGTCTGCCCTTTATTGCTGTATTTACTAGACGCACAGCTCGTTGCCCGACTGCCAAAGCTTGGTAACAGTCGTACTATAAAAGCACTAATATCTTTGCTTAGGCAATTATCAGAACTTGCTTATCCACAGCGCTTGGTATTGCCTGTGCAACTCACTCTTCAAAGTAACACCAAACCATTTTTGGTGTCATTAGCAATGATTCTTGGCGTCATTGCAATTGTGGTGATTGGCAACACTAGTACCGCAGCATGGAGGAACTTTACCATTTCCGATGAATATGTTTATGTTGACGACGAACAGGTTCAAAAAGGATTTAGAAGTACGCACTATGAAGATATGCCCAGCTCACTTGATGGGGTAAGAGGGTGGCCACGTGTTGAAAGTTTTACCACTAGCGATTCGTATGTGCGTCTATTTTTGCCTTATCAGCCGCTGCGCGACAACCTGTTAGTGAAGGAGTATTGTAAAGATATTGAAACGCCGGAGAGCCGTTCAAACTGCTTTCGCAAACTTTGGAATGTGAGCATAAACGAAGTAGATGTAGCTATAGCCGACTTTGTTATCGCAGAGCGCGCCGATATAAACATGCGAGGTCTTATTGGCTTGGTTCCTATGGCAGGATTACGACCAGGCATGCATGAGATTTCTATAGTGCACAACCCATTGGCGAACGAAAGTGCAACACCCGTCGATGATCGCTATTCAACATCGAGTGTGACATTTACAATTCCTATTGCATTTACTCCGCCTTATGAAATGTCTTTAGAGCGCAATTCAAGCGCTGAAGGAGATCTGAAAAACTAATTACATCAAGCTCTTTGATTACCTCATTCTGTTCATTCAAAAGCCCGATGAATCAATGACGCCGTGAATCAGGATAATTGGGAATAATAGGTTAAAAAGCAAGCCGCACTGTAATGATTTAGCATTCAATATAACAATGCGGAACCTACTTTATGCCTTAAAATACTGCTTCCAAAGTTTGATAAGCAGACTCATACAAGATTATATTGAAAAGCCTACAATTGGCGTTGCGCTGACTTCTTTACAAACCTCACTCTCATGAACGCAAAATTCAAACAGCCCCTCTCTGGAAGCCAAATCTAGCCACTCATCAACGGTATATAACTCTGCTTTTATCCCATTAATTTTATTGATTTCGGTGCCAATTTTAAAATTGAGTTCTTTTGCCGGTAAGTCAGGTGAACTATATACAACGACAAAGTTACCGTTTTGTAACTTTCTTAATTCCAGTCCCAGCAAATTATGCTGGCTTTTAAAAGAGTGCCCCTTACGCTGTATAAAGCCTAATCTCATATTGGGGTAGTCGATGACAATCTCATACTGACTCAATAGCGCACTGCCTAAAGTCCAAAAATCATCTTCATCTTCTTGGATAATGTTGGTTACTACATTTGCAAACTGTATGTTTCCAACTTCTACGAGTGGCGTGTTAGCTTTGAAATGGGTTGCCATTCCACTGAGACTATATCCAGCTGACCGTATCGCAGGAGATGGAAATGCTTTGTCGTCACCAAAGTAAGCATCATTGATACTCATGTGATATCTGCTGCCAGTGTCCAAGATAATATCTCGCTCCAACACATGATCAGAGAATGTGATTTTGGCAGGGAAGCTGATTTTGCCAAAAAAAGTATAAAATGGGACCCACTCGGGTTTCATGCTTGAGATTGCTTCAGGAATAGTTTTGTGAACAGTGACCCGATTGGCGTTGCGATTAAAATGCCAAACGAGGTCCTTCAATATGTCGTTACCAATAACACCATCAAACCCTGCTTGATCGGGTCGGATAAAAAACCGAGTTTCAGATATCGGGATGTACCCAAAATTAACATCTTCGAAAGCAAGAGAATCAATAGCTAAGGTATTGATCTGAGTTTGGAAAGCAGGTGTGTGTTCATGCCCACCAAAACCTCCTACAATTAACTCATATCCTTCCTTAAGTTTTAATTGCTTGACTTTAGGTGTATCGAATAGCATTGAAATTGATGAGCCTGTATCAATCAGTAGCTTCACTTTTTCTACGCCGTTAATTGAAGCGTAAATATAAGGCTTGGCATATACATAATCAGCTTCAGGCCTTGCAATAGTTTGATTTTTTTCCCATATAGGTTCTATCCCATTATTGGCGTTCATCAAACGAACTTTATTAACAATACCGCAACCTGCAAGCACGCAAGTACAACAAACTACAATCATCATTGATTGAAACTTATTCATACGAACTGTGCTCTTTCTCAGGTTTTTTATCTATCATAAGGCTCACTCCTAATTAAATTGGCTACTATCAACAAGTAAATTGTTCTTAGATTAATAACATTAGTAGCTATTCGAGGAGCATTCTTGATAGAAAGTGCGAAAACTATAACTAAAAGTCCAATTCAATTGAGCTTTAAAATAGCCGAAAGATAATTTGTAGGAGTGATATAAGGTTCAAGAGGCGCTAACTCGATTTGTCTCCAACTCGAGAATGAACGTTGTTTAGTAAGTGGTCTATAAGCGCTCGAACAGCCGGAGATTGGGCCAGCCGAGAAGGAGTAACTAAACTTAATTGCGCGAGCCCAGCGGTCCAGTCAGGTAAGACTCTGACCAAGGTCCCACTATCTACTTCTGCTCTGCATGTATAAGCGGGCAAGTTTACTATCCCCAAGCTTTTTGCTGCCGCTTGTTTTAAGGTAGCCATGTCATCACTACACAGTTTAGGGCTAAAAGGAATTGAAGACTTTACTCCAGTGCTGTTTTCTAAGTTCCAAAGACCGTGTGTAGGCTGCCAACCCACCTTCAAGCTTTGCTTATTTCGCAAATCTTCGGGTGACTTTGGCGTACCCGTTTTATCGAGATACTCAGGACTCGCAAACAAATGCCAAGAAACCATCGCTAAGCGTCGTTGAATAATGCTCGAATCTGGCATTGTATCCATATGGCCTCTTATTGCCATATCTAAGCCTGAAGCAACAAGGTCAACAGTTTGGTTGGTAACCTGTTGCACAAGTTCCACATTTGGGTACTTCACCAGAAACTCGAAAACTAACTCCTGAATCGCAAATTGTGCAACGCCTACTGAGCAACTTAGGTTTACACAACCATTCAGTGTTGCTTGTCGACTTTGAAACGCTGCTTCGGCAACCTCCATGTCCTCTATTACCGTGCGCGCATGCTCGTAGAATACTTGACCGGCTTCGGTTACATTAAACTGCCGAGAAGTTCTTTGTATCAGTCGAGTATCGAGTCTTTCTTCTAACTGGGTTACGTGCCTGCTGAGGCGTGATTTAGGCATATTTAATGCCTTTGCAGCAGAGGAAAATCCTCGTTTTTCTACGACGTGTACAAAATAGAAGTAGTCATTTAAATCGATCATAACTATCTATGCTCCTTGTGTTCGTTTCAAGTATAGAACGATGGTTTCATTTTTTGAATCTACACGTCCTTCTTTTTGAACGCTACCATTTAACTAATCGTCAGTGGCACCCCAAATTACTATATTTGAACAGGAGACTTTAAAATGAATAGCGCTTCCGTGGTAGCAGAAACCCCCAATGTAGAAACACTTTCTAGTCTTACAATCAGCGCCCCACAAAAAGGTAAAGCACTGAATATAGGCACCGGTTTTACAGCAAGCACTTTTCGCCACAGTAATTTCGTTGGCGCAATGGACCCTTTAGTCATGGTAGACCATTACCAGATGAGCAAACCTACTTTTGGTGCGCACCCTCATGCAGGTCTTTCGGCAGTCACAGTACTTTTTGAAGACAGCGTTGGCAAATTTCACAACCAAGATTCACTAGGCAATGACTTTGATTTGATGCCTGGCGACTTGTATTGGTTAAAAGCTGCGTCAGGTGCGGTTCATGATGAGAAACCTAGAGATGGAGCGAGTACTCATGGTCTTCAGGTATTTATCAATCTGCCAAATTTGATGAAACATGATTCGCCAGAATCGCTGCATGTGAAAGCTCAAGATATGCCAACTATTGCAAAAGATGGTATGCGGGTTCGCGTTGTACTTGGAAACAGTAATCAAACTAAAGGGGCGGTATCACCTTCGTTACCTATGACGATTCTAGATGCCGAACTTGATGCGGGTTGTAATTTTACTCACGACTTGCAAGCTAAAGAGAATGCCTGGATATATCTATTGAATGGCGAAATTGAAGTAAATGCTGGAGACAAGAAAGTAGCTATGCAAGCCGGTGAAGCGCTTAGTATCGAAGCTACATCTAAGGTTAATACTAATTTGATTGAGTTAACTAATACAGCAAGCTCTACAGCACACTTTGTTTTGTTTGCTTCTGTCCCCGTCAATGAGAGTTTTGTACAAAAGGGCCCCTTTGTAATGAGCAATGAGGCTGAAATAGCAAGGATTGAAGCAGCATATGCTGCAGGCAAACTGGGTCAGATTACACCGTTTACCAAAAACTAATTTTCACTCCATCGAGGAAATAACAATGAAGGTTTTAGCATTTGCAGCAAGTAATAGTTTTGAAGGAGATTACTCTAATGATTCCCCGTAAATTAGAAGCTCTTGCGTTTTCATTTGTAATGTCATTTCTAATGTCCGGCGTCATGTCAGCGACCATGTTATTTTTAGAATCAACAACTATATATGGAGCTGTTGTCAAGTGGCCAAAAGCTTGGCTAATCGCACTATTAGTTGCCTTTCCATTCAGTCTAATTATCGTGCCATTAACCCGCCAGTTGTTGGCAATGCTCATTATATCAAGTGAATGACGATGATGCGGGGCAGACTCTTCATTAACTTTATTTGAACCAAAAATTCAGAACCTCGGGATAGTTCGCTGGCAAGATGTGATCTGCATCAAAAACTATTTGCACCTTGGACTTCGTTGGCATGGTATTGAACAATTCTGAAAATTCAGACTGTGACGAATACTGATCTTGATTCGAGCTAAGCAATAACACATTTTGGTGTTTGATGAATTGAGCGGCATCGATGGGAGATACATACTCCATTTTCTCGTCAACATTGGGCGGAACAATGATTATCATTTTTTCAATGCGGTCATCGGCTGCAGCTAAGAGGAGTGACATTTGCGCTCCCATACTATACCCAACAACGTGTATTGGCATTCCTTTAAACTGGGGTTGTTCTGTAACCCAGTTCAATAGAAGCTTATAGTCTCGGATACTACTTTGCACCATGTCCAAGTAAAATTCTGGATCACCGGATTTCATGTTTCCCATGATGAGTTGCAGTGGTTTATCTGCAAGTTTCCGTGAGCCATGATACCTTGCATCGAGCGCCACGACTGCATATCCATTTTCATGTGCCATTTGAGTTATTTTGTTCGCTTGTGTGATCGTGGGTGAGCCATTAATTTCGGCGTTCCACCAACGTGGGTAGCTCCTTCCCATTGCGTGCAGCGCAATTAGAACAGGGTGCTTATCTGAGTTTGATTCAGGGTAGCTTATTTGACCGTTAACCTGGTCACCATCAAAGCTCTTATAGCTGATTTGTGTTCTCCCATTTTCTAATTCAACCTGTTCCACCTTAGCTACTGTGCCATTGGTAGAGTAAAAGTCTTGAAAGGGGTTTTTATTGGTTTCTGCAAACACGCTTTGTGACACAAATGAAAACAGCAAGGCGCCCAATTTAAACAGTTTATTCATTGTTGTAGTAACTCCGTATCTAGTTAAGTTGAGAGCAAACCATACTCGTCCCATTGTGAAAAAGACGTGAAAAAACAGAATTCTGACGTGCAGAAATTTAAGTGATTCCGCTGTTATAGGTTTTTCACGTTTATTTCACAACATTAATGGAATGGTGAAACTTATAATTAACCCGCTATTTAGATGGCAACAGGCCGTCCGTTTAAAATAGGTATTATGAAGACATGTTTTCTTGTGATATTAGCCGTTGCTTCAGAAGTTTTAGTCGATACACACTCATATTCTTGCTGTTTTGTCTTACGTCATTGACATCGAATGCAAACGAACAAAAAGCCGAAATACAACAGCTTCTCGCAGACTATAAATTGGCGGGTATTGTTTACACGACATTTGATGATGGCCAAACAAATTTTTCTTTTTCCGGGTTTGCAAATATTAAGTCAAATCGTCGCATGCAATTAGACACAAAGGTGCAAGTAGGCTCGGTAGGTAAAGTTGTTTTGGCTGTCGGTGTTTTGCACCTCATAACCACTGGGAAGATTCATTTAGACGATTCAGTTGAGTACTTGCTTCCTACATTAGACTGGCAAAATCATTGGTCGGACAATACCCCAATAACCATTGAGCATTTATTAGCACATACGTCTGGTCTGGATAACATCAAAATGTGGCAGTTACTCAATTCGAGCACTAAACCCGATACACCTTTAGAAGAAGCATTTTTAAATACTGATCCGGATATTTTAAGTCCTCGCTTTGAACCAGGAACTCAATACTCTTATTCAAACATAGGTTACGGCTTACTTGGCATGATTATTCAAGCCGCTACAGGTAAGAACTATGAAGATTACATGGACTCGATGTTGGAAAAGTTGAACATGAATGACAGTACATTTCACTACGTCACACAAGAAAGTGACTCGCGCCTTGCCATGGGATATTTTGAGGATGCAAATCCCCAGATTGCGGTTCCAATGTTATTGAGACCAGCGGGACAATTTACGACAACGATTAATGATATGAATCAATTGATCCAATTTCTGTTGGGAAGCGGGATGAGTGAAGGTGAACGTATCGTGCAAGCGGTTCTAATGAACAGACTAGGCGTCCCGAGAGGAACGCTTGCTTTTGATTCTGGGCTTGAGCATGGGCATGGACTTGCTCTAGCAAAACGAGATAGACATGGCGCTATAGGCTATTGTCATCCGGGTGAAACGTTCGGTTTTTATGCTTACCTTTGTCTTTTTCCAGAGGAGAATAAAGGTTATTTTTTTGCGATAAACACCGACAATGAGAGCGCGCACTATGACGATTTCAATCGTGTGTTAATCAATCAACTCAAGGTAAGAAAATCCACTGAAAACTATGAGGCTGGTTCTTTCAATAACCCGCAACAGGATATTTCAGGTCTATATATCCTCTCGCCAAACAACATGGAAGAATTCCAGTGGTTAGACTTCATGTTTAATAGTATTTATCTAAGTGCCACAGACAAAGGTTTTAATGTGTATTCTCTTCAACAGAAAGAGTTTGAAATTTCGAATGTAGGCCAATTCCTTTACAGGCGAGATGGCAGATTAAATGCATCTCACGTTTATTATCGCGACGGTCAGCTCCGATTTATTAGTGACGGGCTTAATACCTACAAAAAATCACCTTTGAGCTTCATGCTGTTGAATTGGTTTGTGCTTATATTGGGGGGACTGGCTTTGATAGCATTGATAGCCAGAGGCACCGTAGTGGCTGTAAATGGCTTCAAACAAGGTATAAATTCAATTTTATTGCCCTATTCAGTGTTGTGCTTGTCAGTAATACCCGTATATCTTTATTCACAACAGAGTTTCTTAGACTTTGGTGAAGAGACTGCTGCAAGCATATCATTGGCCGTGATCAGTACAATGTTTCCCATCACCTGCTTTATAGCTACCCTGCTGTATGTAATAACAAAGAAGCTCAAGAGCTTTGATGCGCTGATAACTCTACTTGTATTGATGTTCACAGTTTACTTAACTGTCAACGACGTTCTACCAATAATATTTTGGAAATAGGGAGTTGTCATTCTTTGTCACACAATCTGCTCATTCATTTCTGAGCGGAGTATGATCACCTAGTGGAACAGAGCTGGAAGTTGGACGCAAGCTTGCTGCTGACAGCCACTAGTCAGTGGCAATGGTTATTGCAATTGCTATTGCCATTTGTTCGACAAGTGCATCAAAAGAATGTCTTGCTTTTTCAGGGTTTTTGATTAATTCCTCAAAGCCATTAAATGTAATGCTGTTGGGAATATAGATCGATGATTGTCCTGCCTCTGATTTATTGCCAATGGCGAATGACTGATTATAATACGTTTGCCGCTTATTTTTGTCAGTTATACTGGCTTGCACATACATAAACGGAACATATTCACCTGCTTGGTCATCGTCACTAAAGCCCATCGACACTAAAGTTAAGGTCAAAGATAAGCTGCTTGATGCAGAACTGCTGTTGTGAGCTAGTTGTTGTGCTATATGCCCTTGTTCAGTTAGTACTCGGGCGACTCTTTTACTAAGTCGCTCTGAGAAATCATCGGCGCTAGAGTTGATCATCGCCATGACTTTGTTTGTCTTTATGTATCTATCACCTACTAAATAAAAAGGTGTCAGTACGCCCATGAAGTAATTCATACTTTCATTATTTTTCACGGTATAGCGACCCACTTCATTTACGACTTCGACCATTAATGGAGTATTTTTTAAGTCGATTTGTGCTCTATCATCCATTGTTCCGGGTACAGATGCGCAGCCCTGTAAAGATATAAAAAAGAATGCAGAAACATACTGCCAATGATGTCTAAATAAAGGCATTATTTATCACTCCGAGAGTTAATTACTGCAACAATGCTTTTCGCGACCAGTTCTGGGTGCGTTTTATGAAGATTGTGATGTGGCGAATCAATTATATGATGGACTTGACGTTCCTGATTGCTAATTAACTCACTATGTTGCCTGATCCAAAGGGTTTTGCCTTTCTCTGTTTCATTAAAAGCAAAAGGTTGATTGCTAACTCGACCAGCTGTTAGTACGTGAACTGACATGTTTTTGGGAAGCGCTCGAGTGTGTTTTAATGCGTTATCCATTTGTTCAATGAGCAATTTATAGTCTGCGACTAAATGCTCAGGCATGTATTTCAATAGCATAGTATCTTCACGTTTTATAAACTGCTCATCTATAGCCTTGAACTGATGGCGCTGAGACAGGGTTGCAGGCTCTACCATCACCATGCCCTGTAGTTCTTTAGGATATGCTTCAGCGTATTCACTCGCGATTAAACCGCTGTATGAGTGAGTGACATAAATAAAGGGTTGATTTATGTTTAGATACGCTTTCAAGGCTTTTAGATCTTCAAGATGATTTGGAATATCTCTTGGCTTCGAAACTGCTGAAGACTTTCCTATGCCCGCTCTCGAATAGGTTATCGTGCGAATACTTGCAGGCAGTGAATCAATAACCAGTTCCCAAACTTCTTGATCGGTACCAAAACCAGCATCAAAAATAACGACAACATCCCCGTGCGCAGAATCTTTATATGCCAATCTTACATCATTCAACTGGGCAAATCGTATTGGGTCTACGGAGTGTTTTTGAGCGGCTGAAGCACCCACTCCAAAAACAAGCGTTCCAATAATTAAATTTATAGCTAAAAGCTTAAGTAAAGATCTCATAGAAAATTCTCATAATAGTCATCAGTTTTGCTTATTTTGTTGGCGTAGTTGTGAAACTGATGTGAATTGACTGTTTTTTGTAATCCGCTCAGCAAAAAGTCACGCAGAAGGTGATACGTTTTAGACAAAGTGAGTGCGCCGAAGCTACTATAAATATTGCAACGGTCTATCGAAGTCGAGATTTTTATATTGTGTAAGACCAATTTTGACGAGGAGTTAGTTCAAACTCTCTGATAGCCAAAGTGATGGTTTGCTGAAGTTGTTCTGGAGACTGCTGATACTTTGTCAGCTCGATTTAATCATTAGCGAATGAATTCATTGGAATAACAGATGCTTATGAACATAAAAAATTATAGTGCCGTATCATACTCCTTACGATAGATATTTAAACCAATCAAGCTCGGGGCCTTGCGGCACAATCTGTGATGGATTTAAAGCCTTAATTGAGTAATAACCGGCTTTGATATGATCTATGCGAGTGTTTTTTGCAAACGCCTCAATTTTTAACAAACGCTCTAAATAAGCTGATATCGCTGGGAATTCGCCAATCGATTTAATATTTGTTTTAAATAATCCATGATAAGCAACATCAAAACGTGTCAACGTAACAAACAATCGAATATCACTCTCCGTTAATTGCTTACCCACTGCATAATCATTGTTTTGAAAATGCGTCTCTAAGGCTTCTAATCGTTCAAATAAAGACACGATAGCTTCGTTATAAGCTTGTTGACTTGATGCAAATCCAGCTCGGTAAACGCCGTTGTTTACGCTTTCATATATACTATCGTTAAAAGCGTCAATATCTTCTTGGAGCTCTATTGGGTAAAGATTAATATCTGAATGATGTATAGACCTTAAATCTTCATTAAAAATATGCAAAATGTCGGAAGATTCATTGTTAATGATCTTATTGTTTTGCATGTCCCAAAGGATTGGTACTGTAGCGCGACCTGTATATTGGTCATCAGTAATGGTATATAGTTGATGGGCAAATTCGACATCTTCAATACCGCTTTTAGTTGCCCCTGGAAATGAACCAAATTTCCACCCTAAATCTCCTAGTTGAGGCTCAACTACTTTTAGCTCAATTGCTTGCTCCAAGCCTAGTAAAGAGCGAGCGATTAGCGTGCGAGTGGCCCAAGGACAAATATAAGCGACGTATAGTCTAAGGCCTTGTTCAACTGCTGACTCTGCATTAGTAATTCTCTGTGTGAAGATACTACTTTGGCGAACAAAGCGACCTTCACTGTCTTTTTTCTGTACTGGATCCCATTTAGATTTCCATTTTCCGTTAACTAGCATGATATTTCCTCTATATTTTGATGTGCTTCGCCATCAGGCAAAAAACTTATTGTTTATATGACTTCAAAATTTGAACGTATTTATTGAAGGAGTATGAACCTGACGCAATGGGTTTATATGTTGTTTACCCTCATCGAAACTTGATGGGCAACAAACTCCGACATTTATTGACTTTATTAGTAGATAATATGGCGAAACTCCTCACTGGGACCGGCTTTAACATTACAGTTTGTGAAGAAATTTATGCCTAAATACTGTATCGCCATAGGTGTTGGTGGTGCATCAAAGGTAACTACATGCAAAGTAATAAACCAGATGTAACACCACTAACAGTGCGCACATGGTTCCAAACGACCCATTTAGAAAGGTATTCTTTCCAAACGGCTTTTATTTCAGATTTTTGTGCACCTTTAAGCTTGTCATTAAGCGGTACGTTGAACACAACGGTTACCGCAACGGTGCCAATAAAGAAGATAATACCAGCGGCCGATGTGACCCCCGAGCTTATGAAAAATAAACTCAGGCTACCAACGCCGGAAATAAAGAAACAACCAAGAAACAGAGGGTTCAAAATCTTTTTATTAATTAAAACCATCACATCAGCTCCATTATCTATGCTCGACAACGCATACATGATGGTGTTGCTAAAAATGAAATAAAGACCAATCATCGTGATCATGGCCAGTTTAATGATTGTTTCCGTCAGTAACCAAAGTGTGAAATCGGGCATAAGTCCTCCTAAATGAATAGATAAAGAATACTCAATGCACAAAGAGATAACTTTACCATTTGACCCAATTTCACTACCGTTAGTACATTACTAAAGTGTCTAAACAGGCTTTGATACTATAGATGAAAGCCTTAATCTCTCTCCAATGAAAACACAGATTCGTTAAATTTTTCATTGACCTCAAAAGACTGATACTCAATCAACATATTGCCGTTCATAGGATTAAACAGATTTATTGTTTTTGGAATTCGTACCCCATCTTTTAATACAAAGTTTCTATAACTAACAACGAAAGGCACGGCTCCCGCATCTCTTGCGAGAAGTTTTACTTTTCGCTCTAGAATATCACCCGTTTTTGCATCAATGGATAGAGTTGTTATAGGTAAATCTTTTCGCTTGAGTTCAACTAAGTAAGTATCAAGACCATCCACTTGATGTCGACCAATAACTTGGATGCTGTCATAAAACGACTTCAAATCAATAATAGACATGGGATGCTCAGCTCGGGCTTGCTCCATTAAAGGCCCTTTCAGTTCAAACAAGGGTTCAAACCCCATAGTCGCTGCATAATCACCATTTAACACATTGCTAATTTTGCCATATGCGCCGAAGTCCAAGTGCTGTATGAACTTGTCGTCATTGTCATAATGCATGGTCATCACACCTTGCAGGCCTGCTTGAAGCATTGAAATTTTTGCTTTTATCGTACTAGGGCCCCATTTTCTATATGCAGCTATTTTTTGCTCGTAGCCAATCAGCGATAATATTTCATCTGTAGTCGGTAAACTCTTAATATCATTTGCTTGAACTCGATTCGCACTCAACACTTTACGTCGATTTTTAAAGACACTAAGCGCTGTTCCATCTCCATTATCATTTACTGTGAATTTAGCTGATAGTTTACTGTTGATTCGAAAAGTTCGGTGCCCGTCTTTATCTGGAAGTTTCAATTCGTAGACCATTTCTCCGGGTACATCAATCGCAAGGCGGTTGTTTGATATCAAAGCCTGAATAGGGCGAGGTAGATCTTTATTGACGTAAGACCCTAACAAAGGTTTCAGTCGAGCAAGACTCATCTCTGGCTCAATCTTGTAGCCTTCCCTAGGTAACTCAAACACCATATCATTCTGATACATCTTTAAAATATTTGGTTTGCCTTGCCGAAATTGCTCAAATGAAATGGCTACCTTATTGGTCATTTTAAAGAACCACTTCCCCTCTTCATTTGGGCTTCTTAACGCGTAAAGGCGTTGACCGGGCACATCGAGAGATAATTCACCTTTCGGGTTTACTAAAACCGTGAATATGGAATCTTTAAATGAGCCAAAATTAGCCACGAATCTACCCGTGTATTCAGACAGCTCTCTGTGATTTGTAGTTTGTGAAGTTTCCTCAGTTGCGCTTAAGAGGTTTTTCCAAATAATCTCCATAGACCCTTTCAGTAATGGGGTATTTGTCGTGTTTGTCAAAAGGACAAACCCCAATTTCTCTTCAGGCATCATGGCAACTTGGGCAGAAAACCCTAGTATACTTCCACCGTGCTCTACCACTTTTTTATCATTCCACTGACTAATGAACCAGCCTAGACCATAGTGGAGATTCTGCTTTATCGATATTGCCGGGCTCCAAAGTTGCTCGAACTGCTTTTGACTAAGCAAAGGACTACCATCTAGCTTTCCTTGGTTTAAATTAAAACGAAGCCACTGAGTCATATCTGATATGTTTGAATAAATACCACCAGCTGGCGCTATGTTATCTAGATTTTTTCGCTGTAACTTTTGGAAAGCGGATTCATCTCTATTCCACCGATAACCTAACGCAATGTTTTCAGCTTTATCGTGTATCGAGCTGGTGCTTGACATGCCAAGTGGTGTAAAAATTTTTTCTTGTACAAGGCTATCCCAACTTTCTGCATTAGCGGCTTTTGCTGCGGACATTCCAGAAGCCAAAAAAAGTACGTTGTTATAATTGAACTTTTCCCTGAATTTATCGAGTGGGATTGAATCAAGTGATTCTCTCAATATATCTTCGCGACTGACTTTCCCATTAGCCCACAAGATGTCATTTCTTGATAGTCCACTTCTATTTGATAGCATATCGCGAATGGTCAGCGCGCCAGTTTCATCATTAAGGTTTGGCACAAACCAATCAATATAATCCGTTACCTTGGCGTCCCAAGACATTTTATTTTCGTCATTAAGCATCCCAATCAATGTTGAAGTAAAGGCCTTTGTAGTAGAGCCGATAGCAAAATTGGTGTCTGAAGTAACGGGTGATTGGCCTTCTATGTCGCGAAAACCAAAACCTTTACTCATTATTACACGGTCGTTTTTGACAATGGCCAATGCCATTCCTGGAATTTTGAGATCTTTTCTCAATTTTTCAAAAGTGTTAGAGATTTCCTCTAACCGTTCGCTTTCAGCTTCGTTGGCATGAGCAACGGTAACATTTATTGCTAAAAGCAGTATAGAGGCTAACAAAGCTAATAGCTTACTTTGTATGAATTTGAAATTTGTCATAATTTATCTCTTGTCACTTTATTTATTGAGCTTGGAAGATTACTTTCGACTTAGTTTTTAAACCCACAAGCTAATAGGTTCTTTATTGCCACATTCCTTTTTTATCTGCCCAGCGCACCGCCATTGCAAACCACGCAACAGCTAATAAATATGCACTGCACCACAACAAAGAAGAGAGCTCAGTTGGCTGGCCCCAACCATCATTGAGATAAAACCCAACTCCAGATATAAGCATTAACACTATGGTGACTATAGAATGTTTACGTTCTTTAAAACCCCATAACCCGCATGTGACCCACAACGGCGCGTTCTGCCATTTTTGCGATTGTTTATCTATCATTTTTATTTCTCCGTAGTTTCAAAAATATGAACAGAAAACGTAAAGGCTCGAATTATCATGTTTCATAGCAAGCACTTATTTCTGTGCGTTCACTATACTCAGACTAGAGAAAGTCGGTGACGACTGGAGTATGCCATCTTTGCGACAGTTCAATAAAATCAGTTTGTTAGCTAACCAAGTAAACAGTATGTAGAAAGAAGAAAGCGTTGAGTCCATCAAGAATGTCGCCGGCTGAGTTGCCGAATAAATTGCGTGGTAGTATTAGAGTAGCAACGATAGCGAATGTAAGGGTATTCGTTTAATCTTTACCGCAAGAGCAGAGTTGGATATCGCAATACGATTTTTCTTGCTCTCATTTTTTTACTTGATTAACTGTTAACCGCAGAATATCTTTTATCGTATCTTGTTGATTTATATAAACTGTCATGTAAATGACGTAAAGAAGTCGTCACCGACAGCACTATATTTTCACTAATCTGTCGCTCGATTTAGATGGGAAACTTATGATTGTAAAGAAGTTAAGAGAAGAAAAGCAATGGTCACAGGATCAAGTGGCAACTATGGCAGGGCTGAGTTTAAGGACGATTCAGAGAGTAGAAGCAGGCAACCCAGCCAGTAAAGAAACGCTTAAGTCACTAGCCTCAGTTTTTGAAATTGAAGTTTCAAAATTAACAGAGAGAGTAAAAGTGATTGATAAGGCATCAGAAGACTGGCAAAACGCACCGATCTGGGTTTCTTTTGGTTTATTGGGCATTAAAGAACGTAAAAAAGCCATACTGAGCATTTCTTTGCTGCTTATTTGTGGAGCTGCTTTCTATTTTAATCTTGGATTTGGCGGCCCCGTCAGGATATCTACTTTTATATGGGCGAGTTTGTATATAACGGCCGTCGCATGGTTTATATTAGCGGTGCGCTGGGTTGACAAGCAAAAGCTATGGTAATCTGCGGTTTAACCATAGAGTGATACCAAGCCCAGCAAAGACCATTTCCAACCCTAAAGCGGCTAAGATAGCGTTGTTTGGCATACCGTCTACAACAATACCCACGCAGCGGAATACAAAGAAAGAGCTAAATATTAATATGGACATGCTTAGTGCAGTTTTTGTCAACTTTGTTTTAAAAGAACCCACGAGTATAAATAGGCCAAATACCGACATAGTTCCTCCCATCCCCCTCATTTCGCTCAAGATATCTGCACTAAGCTCAGAAGTCTGGATAAATTGCGCCAAATAAAATGAGGGCGTAAAACTGATAAAAGACCCAACGGCTATTAGTGTTAGTCCACCTAAAAACAAATACAGCATTATTGATTTTTTCATTTTACTATTACCTATGGTTCTCGCCATCACGTCGAATCCGCTAAGTGCAGAAGGTACTATTATTCATTGCTCTTCTGCACACTTTTAAACGTTATAGCGACTTATTTGTTAATCACTAAAAACGCGCTTTATTTTGAGCAATGTATTGTTTGAATGCCTTCGCTGGGCGCCCAAGAACATCATTTACATCACCCGTTACATATTCATTGCGACCATCTAACACTTCGGTAAACAAAAAATTAAGAAGTGAAAGGACATCTGCTGGCACACCTTCGGCTAACATCATATTGTTAAAGTCCGCTTTACTGACAGTGCTAAACGAAATGTCTCTGCCTAATATCTCAGAAAATTGGTCCGCTATGTCATCAAAGCTGAGTAGCTCAGGTCCTGTTACTTCGAAAAGCTGATTCCGTCGATTGGAATTAAGCAATGTTTCTACTACTACATCAGCGATGTCTTCAATATCAATGAATGCCTCCTTAACATCTTGAACAGGAAGTGCTATTACTCCAGCATCGATAAAGCCTTTAAAAAAGCCGTCAGAAAAGTTTTGATTGAACCAAGATGCTCTTACAATGTTCCAACTAAGGCCAGAATTAATCAGAATTTCCTCACATGTTTGAGCTGCAGGCTCTCCGCGCCCAGAAAGTAAGGTAATGTGCTTAACGTTCTTTGAGCTGGCTAAGTTACAAAATGCGGTTATATGCGCAGCAGAAGCCTCTATAGCTAAATCAGGATAATAAGTAAGATAAACATGGGATACGCCTTCTAAAGCTGACTTCCAAGTGCTTGAGTCATTCCAATTGAACAAGGTACTCGAACTTCTGCTCGCTGCTTTTAGCTTTTCTTCCGGCAATTGTTTCAACAGACGTTTGTATACCGCGCTACCTGTTTTGCCACTTGCCCCAATTACTAGTATTGTTTTGATGTCATTCAATATGATTCTCCTATTAGTCGGAGCGAATTACTCGTTAAAATATTTTTTCTTTTGACGATCAATAAGCGGTTTAATTAATTTAGTAAAAAAAGGAACCTTGTAACCCTTTGCACTTAGATGTCTACCAGCCAGTCTGTAAACTTTCTCGTTTCCTTTAATGCCATGTCCATCCAAAAGCCGATTAAAAAAGTTAAATGCGCTCACGATACATATTAAATCTTCAATGGTTTTTTCAGACCACTTAGCTAGTTTTATTGAATCGATATCACTTTGAGTTATCTTACTTGGACTTTTCGTGAGCTTATGCGCGAAGTAAAATAGTGGGAGAAAATTCTCATCGATTGAGGAGTATTCAATGTCTTCAAGTAGCTCATCAAGCAGCTTGCTAGGTACGTTAAATTGTTTTGCTACCGCTAAATGTGCGCCTGTGCAGAAACTGCAATCATTCAGTGCCGAAACGTAGGCAGCGAGCAGTTCTCTGGTTTCAATTGAAAGCTCAGAAGGACACCGCATGATGTTTTCTGAAAACTTATCAATAGGCGCAAACCGTCGTCTGTTGTTCCAAGTAATATCGGTAATGTCACTATTTTGATTTAAGTGGGATAAAAAAGGCATTAGTGTTTGGTCAATAATTATTCTCGATAATGTTTATTCTTCTTGTAAGTGAGGGTGAATAATTAACTTATCGGTCAAGATAATTGATTGAAGGTTCTAAAATGGATTTATAGACTTTAAACTGTGAGCGGTTGTTTAAGGCTTATAAGACATGTGAAGAAATTTGACTGTACTTTCAGCTTAGCGAATCCAATCAAACGTTCTCACTAAAAGTGTAATTCTTTTCTGATCGTGCTAGGAGAGTGGCCAATTGTTCTCTTAAATGCTCTAGAAAATGCGGATTCTGACTGATATCCATAATCAAGGGCTATTTGTAATATCGATGATTTGGTGTTTTGCAAATCTCCATAGGCTAATGACATTCGCCACTCGGTTAAATACTCCATAGGTGAATTACCTACTAGTTTTTTAAACTCGGTGGTGAACGAAGTTCTAGACATACCCACTTCAGAACTTAAGTCCTCCAAATTCCAGTGCCTTGATGGTTGTTGATGAACCAATTCGATTGCTTTTGCTATTCTAGAGTCTTCTAGTGCGCCAACCCAAACGAGTTTGTCGTTATTATTATTTCCGATATATTCTCTTAGACTAGTAACAATGAGTAAATCAGCTAAGCGAGAAATAGCCCCAGTGCTGCCATCTTCTGCCTTTCTTGTTTCTGATTCTAGTAAGTCTATTATTGATTTTATGGCACTGTATCTCGCGCTTTCTTGTTTAACCAAAATGCTACCTGGAAGCATATCAAGCAACCTCAGTGTAAGTGGGTGTTTAAAAACAATCGCACCACAAAGCATTTCTGTTTTATTACCGCCACCACCAAACTTTAGGCGCTCATATCTATCATTTATTATTTCGATAGGTAAATCCGCTAAATTTGTATGAAAACTAGAAGTACCACAAGACAAAATATGCCCCTCACCCCTCGGTAGCAGCGCAAACTCACCATTCTCCAACTCGAATTCTTCATTATTGACAACAAGAGAGGCGCTTCCACTTATAACCAAATGAAACATCATGCAATTGTCCATCAAAGGCATCTCAACACCCCACGGGACTGTAAATTGAGAGTGAGTGCAAAATATAGTCTCTAACGACATCTTATCTAGTAAGCGACCAATAGTTGATTCTGTTATTTCGGTATTTATCCGTGCTTGATAATCAAAACTCACATTAATCTCCTGTAAAAAGCATGACAACAAAATGCACGGTGAAGATATTCCTAGCAGGTGCGTAATAAATGTCATCAGACAGTATACAACTTTTTTCGAATTGTAAATTGTAATGCGCCTTCTTCGCTCTCTTTCTTTGTATTGGTTTGTGTGGAAATTATTGTGTTCCAAGGAAGTCGTGGCCTTCGCTGATGACTATTCTTCGTAGCAAACAAGGATGTTTTTGTAATTAAACACTGTAGAACATACAAATTCGGCTCTATTTCTAAAGGTGTCAGCCAATTGAAAACTAATCCACCTTAGTCTAACTAAGTACAATCTTTGTGAGTGCTTTTGGTCAAACGTATCAAACGTTAACACTTTTTTAGGGTGGCTTTTCCCCTAACTTAAAGACCCTCTAGTAAAACCTTTGCCTTTTTAAAGGTCTAGTCAAAATACCTTGCGACCATCAGCACAATTCTGTATAACGTTTAATTATTGTTAACAGTTTACATTTGGGTGGGATGGGATGAAACGCAGACAATTTTTGAAGTACAGCGCGAGTGCGATTGGAGCTGTTTCAATTTCAAACTGGCTTGTTGCGTGTGCGCATAAACAGCCAAAGTTATCAGGTTTAAAACCTGTTGAAGATATTCCGAGTCAAGTAACGCGACATTGGCTTGGAAAGTCTTACTGGGGAAATAGACTGCAAGATTGGAGGGTCAACAATGGCCGAATAGAATGCCTCAACGGTCAAAAATCTTGGGAAGTCCGCACGGTTTCTATATTAACGCGACGCTTATCCAATCAACTCAGCAATGGTCGAATTAGAGTTAAGATGGGCCAACTTGAAAAAAACAAAGCGAGTTATGCAGGTTTTTTACTTGGCGTGGGTAAAGGCGAGTTGGACCAAAAGGCTTGTTCAATTGTTCAACGGGCTTCGGGTAAAAATGGCGGTATAATGGCCGTGGTTGATGAAACAGGAACGTTATCGTTTAGAGACTTTAGTGCAAATAAAAGCACGCTGAATTATAAGGTACTTAGTCGGTCAGGTTCCCGCGCTCAAAATAGTATTATTCAATCAGCAGTTTATTTGGACTGTGAACTGATAGCGGTTAATAAAAATAGTTATGATATTCGACTATCCCTTTTGAATGAGCAACAAAAAGAAATCAGTTTCGCACTCTTACCCAAAGTTGATGCATCCATACTTATCGGAGGCGTTTCCTTACTATCCTCTCCACCAAGTCGACAGGCTGGTGGACGCTGGTGGTTTTCAAACCTCGAAACGGCCGGTGAAAAATTCGGAGAAGTTTCCTCATCAGAACTTGGCCCTGTCATAGGCTGCATGTATTCGCTTAATCGAAGCGTCTTAAAGCTTACGGCTCAGTTAATGCCGGTAGACTTATCAAACGACCAAAAACTACGCCTAGATTATAGGCTTGAGGGCGCTAGTAGTTGGCAACATGGTCCTATCAGTAGTATCGAAGACGGTTTTGTTGGGCTATTCCGCATAGAAGATTGGCAGTATCAACATAATTATGATTATAGAATCGTGTTTGCAGAAAATGATAACGTGACTTTGTATCAAGGGAGGATCGTAAAAGATCCAGAAACCAACAAAGAACTAAAAATTGCGCTTTACTCATGTATCCTGCCAACTTCCAAGACATTAGATCAAGTTGAATATAATAAACTCCACCCGCGAGAGCGATTATTGGGGCGGTATACAAAGGACAATATACTCTTTCCTCATGAAGAGTTGGTCAAAAATTGCGATAGTCATAAACCCGACATATATTTGTTTGTAGGCGATCAGTTTTATGAAACTTATCCCACTCGCCACGGCAACCATACCAAAGATGCAAAGTTGGATACGCTTTACCGATGGTATTTATGGTACTGGACGTATGCTGACTCAATCAAAGATAGGCCAAGCATTATGCTTGCTGATGATCATGATGTGTTACAAGGAAACCTATGGGGAAATGAAGGCTTAGATTCTAATACACTAAAAGAAGAAGACGGCGGATATAAATGGGATAAAAGCTTGGTGCGCATGGTGTACCGTTGTCAACACGGTCATAACCCTGATCCATATGATCCAAGGCCTATCCGTCATAATATTCCGGTGGCATACGCCAACTTTGTATACGGCGGTGTTGATTTTGCCGTTGTTGAGGATCGCAAGTTTAAGACACCTCCTGATTACAAGGCTGATCTCAGTCAGACAACCGGTGAGCTACTCGGTAAACGGCAAGAAACATTTTTATCTGCTTGGAAGGATATGAATCCAGGTTTACCAAAAATTTGTGTTACTGCTTCTGTTTGGGGAAACCCGCAAACAGATGATCAAGGAAAACCACTAGTAGACTATGATTCAAATGGTTATCCGCAAGATGCAAGAACAAGAGCAGTTAAGCTAGTCGCTGATGCAAATGCACTAGTTCTGGCTGGTGATCAACACCTTGGTATGGTCACTCACCAAGGTGTCAACACCTATGATGATGGCGCTACTTTCTTTGCTGGCCCAGCAGCAGCTGCTTTTTGGCAACGCTGGTTTGAAGGGGAGGGTAAGCTAAATAACCAGTACAAAAACGGGGCAAATACCGGAAACTTCATTGATACGTTTGGAAATAAAATGCGAGTGCTTGCTGTCGCAAACCCTAAACTTAGTCATGCCGAATTTCAAAAAGGCACGACGGTATCATGGGGTAAATTTTTAGCGGATAGAAAGCTCAAAAGTGAAGGTTATGGCTTGATTAAAGTCAATCATCAAATGAAGCAGTATACACTCGAATGTTGGGAGCACGATGCAGATCCCTTAGTCGATTCTCAATTTGAAGGCTGGCCAGTCAAACTTCCTTTTTATCGATAAGAGGTTTAAGTATTGCCTCTAAACCATTGAGTTTGATTTCGTAAATGAGGGCGAGTTGTTCGCCCAATTTTCCTTTTGGAAAGCCTTGCTGATGAAACCAAACAAGATAAGGCTCAGGTAAATTTAAAAGCTTGGTATCTTTGTATTTACCAAAAGGCATTTCCAAGTTGATAGTTTGTTTAAGTAAGGTAGGCTGTTCGAGCATTTTGAGAATAATGGGATCTCTGAAAGTATCTTTGCTTTCTGTATTAGATTTCATTTGCCTCGCCTCTATATTTTTATATTCAAATCAATCTGCACCCAAATGCTAATTTGATCTCGTTTCAATGCTCATCAAACAAAGACTTATTTCTAATATATTTTCGCATAAAATGATAAGTAATAGGGCGTAATATCCAGCTTTTTAGGGACTTTAAGAATCGTTCATGTGTCGGTGTGTTTTCATATATTTGGTCATCATGTAGCCAAAGCATTTTACCGACGTGCCAAAAATAATAAGGCAACAAAGGCATAAATGTCACAATATCTAAGTCGCAACAAATTCTATACGTTTTGTGATGCAAGCAATAGCGCTTATAAAAGGTTCTTGAGCCAGCGGCAGGTTGACCAAACGTCACGACTCTTTTCACTGACTTAGGAAATAAGCGCTGAAAATAATCAGCCATCAATATTGCCACCGCCCCACCAGAAGAGTGCCCAATAAACGTAAATCTTTTACCCTGTTGTCGCAATGGACTGAGTACTTTGACCAATAAATCTTGAAGTGGAAGTGCTTGTTCACGCGTTTTTGTACTTGAATACATTGGCTGAAATAAAAGTCGTTTAAAACCCCAGTGCACCCTGAATTGAGTGTCTACTTGCTTTAATGAACTAGGAAAAAAGCAAAGGTTCGCCAACCAGTCTCTTAGCCCTAAGGAGCCTCTAAACACAACAATAACTTCTTTTTTGTCATCAGACCAAAGTAATCTGACACTCATTCGTCCATGCTTGTCGACAAGTTGCCTTTGTTTGTAGGGAATAAGCGTTTTTTCGTAGTGCGTTGCCGCGTCTGGATAAGCCAGTTGGCATAAAATAGCGTATCGCTCGTATTGATAGCGCTTTAGCTTTTTCATAAAAATTACGCGTATTTTTAGTTGCTCAATCCTTCAATCTATCGCTTTTTTATTGCAAGTCAGTGACAGTGCGATTTTTTTGTTGGGCACGCCATAATTTTGCATACAGCCCATCTTGGTCGAGCAATTGTTCATGTGTACCGTGTTCTGCTAATTTGCCCTTGTGCATCACTAAAATCTTATCTGCATCAACAATTGTTGAAAGGCGATGGGCAATCACAAAACTCGTATGCCCTTTTGCTATTTCACCTAGTGCTTTGAGGATTGCTTGTTCAGATTGTGAATCTAAAGATGAAGTGGCTTCATCAAATACCATAATGGGAGGTCGTTTGAGGATTGTTCGTGCGATAGCGACTCTTTGCTTTTCACCACCTGACAATTTTAAACCTCGCTCACCTACCTGCGTTTCGCCCTTATAAGGCAAGGCTTCGACAAACTTATCTAGGTGCGCCATTTTTATTGCTTGCTCAATGTCTTCAATTGATGCGTCTGGACGACCGTAGCGAATATTCTCGTAAAGTGTGTCGTTGAATAAAACGGTATCTTGCGGAACAATCCCAATATGCTGTCTGACTGAATCTTGGGTACATCGCTTGATATCCATGCCGTCGATGCTAATTGTACCCTTATTGGGGTCATAGAATCGAAATAGAAGTTTTACCAAGGTTGATTTACCTGAACCGCTTTCACCGACGACGGCTACTTTGCTGCCAGCTGCCATTTCAAAACTGATATTCTTCAAAATTTGGCGCTTTTCGTGGTAGGCAAAGTCAACGTTTTCAAATTTAATACTGCCGTGATTAACAACAAGTGTTTGCGCTTCGCTTTCATCGTTGACCATCGGCTTGCGTTCAAGTAATTCAAATAAGTTTTGTATATTAGCTAAAGAGCCGCGTATTTCTCGATATACAAAACCCAAGAAATTGAGTGGCATGAAAATTTGCATGGTAAACGCGTTGACCAATACAAAGTCACCGATGGTCATATTGCCCTGAGCGACATTAATAGCAGCAAGTGCCAGCATCGATGTCATCGCGGCGGCGATTATAAATGCTTGACCGCCGTTTAGAGCAAACAAAGACAAACGGTTTTTACGCCTAGCGGTTTCCCAAGCTGCCAAGTCTGTATCGTAGCGATTAGCCTCAAATTCTTCATTGTTGAAGTATTTAACGGTTTCAAAGTTTAAAAGGCTGTCAATCGCACGAGAGCTACTGCTGTTGTCCGCTTTATTGACTTCCTTGACAAATTTAGTACGCCAATCAGTTGCTCTGATTGAAAAGAATACATACAAGACAACAGACACTAATATCACGGCCGCAAAATCAAAGCCGTATTTAAAAAATAGGATGCCTACGACCATGATAATCTCTAATAGGGTCGGGCCAATGTTAAACACCATAAAACGCATTAAGAAGCTGATACCGCTGGTGCCGCGTTCTATATCTCGTGATAGTCCGCCAGTTTGACGCGATAAATGAAAATCTAAATCCAAGCGATGCAAGTGATTAAACACCGTTAGGCCAAGGCGGCGCATGGCTCTTTCGGTTACTCTACCAAATAGGGTATCTCTGATTTCACCAAATAGCACATTGGCAAGACGCAAACCACCATAAGCCACTACTAGCCCTAATGTAGCAGCCATGATCGCTTCTTTACCCGTGTCTAAGTTAAGATTATCAACCGTATGCTTTAGGACAAAAGGCAAGCCGATACTGGCAAGTTTGGCGAATATCAAACAGCTTAAGGCTAAAAATACGCGTGAGCGATATTCTAGTAAATATGGCCACAGTTTTTTAAATACACGCCAATTTATTGGGGTGTCATCTTGCAAAGGAAATCGTTGTCGAGGCATGAAAACCGAACTGAAGTATTAATTTTAAATATAATACTTCAGTTATACGACTAAGGCTTGTTTAAGTTTCGAATACTTAAGCGCTTGAGCGTCTGTTATGCGTTGTTGTTCGATAATATCTATACAATGATAGATGATTGTTGAAAAGTCTACCATCCACTTTGATATCTGTAATTTAACCAATACTTGCATGACATTTAATGCGATGGACGCACTCTTAGGAACCATCAATTGGGCTTGTCGGAACAGCTCGAACGCCTTATCAAAGTTGCCCTCATCATAGGCAAAAAGTGCTTGTTTATTGAGTTCTCGTGGCGTTTTTAACACTGTGGCTCGTGTTTTATGTTCCACTTCTACTGTTTTCATTAGCAAGCGCAAAGGGGATAGGGTGTCATCTAATCTGGTCATTTGCTCTGCCAGTTCAGTTTCAATCTGGCTAAATAGAGTCATTGACTCGCGGTGGATACCCAATTCGTGGAGCATTTTTGCTTTTTCTACTTTCGCTTGTGTACCCAAAAATTCGGCAGATTCGATGTTGTTTTTAAGTATTTCATATGCCCGCTCGTCATTGTTTTGAACACACTGCAAGCGAGCTTCAAGGATGTTAATCTCTTGTCTTAAATCTAGGTTCGGAAAACGGCGATTTAGCTCAGATAAATTGCGTCTTGCAATCGATATTGCTTCACTAGCTTCAGCTGTCTCTTGCGTAATACTGACGTTAATACTAGCACTGATGACGTTAAAAAAATGCTGTGGTACTTCTGCTACGGTATCCAACACATTTCGCAATATTCTTCGAGCAACTTTTTCTTCAACCTTGTAGTCCTTTGCCAAAATCGCAATCAATCTCACCACTTCTTGCCGTTGAAGGTTATTAGGAGATAGTTCTGCTGCAATTTGGGCGCTTTCTAGGGCCTCTTCAAAACATGCTTGCTTTACATGTAATTCAGTGAGTAACTCATATGCAGTTATTTTAGTTTGAGGATTTCCTGCAAGTTCAATGAGCTGTTTTTCGGCATACTCTATATTTCCCAATGCTAGTTCGCTTCTCATGTGACCTTTGATTGCCCAGGAAAACTTATATTTTTCTGCCATTTCCTTGAAGTAGCGACTGGCTTCTAAATAGTTTTTTTGAGTTAGCATCACGTCACCTCGCATTTTTAATGCAGAACTGACGTGGTCTTTTGCTTTTGGAAACTTAATGATGTTACTTATTTCACTTAGCGCATCATCATATTTGTTGCTTCTGAAATATTCAGTTGCTTTAAAAAAGGCTATGTTTCGTTTAAGGCATTTTTGGATATTTGTTTGCAAACCTTGAATTGTGAATGGTTTCACAATAAAACCATCTGCAGGGAAGTCTACTATGCTCTGAATAATATCTGCACTAGCCTCTGCGCCCATAAACATAAATGGAGTATGAGGTGGTAAACGATTCTTAGTTTTTAAATCAATGTAAAAATAATATCCGTCTAGCCTAGTTTTTAAGCTGTAGGAACATAAAATCAAATCGAAATCACGTTTTGTAAGCGCAATTTCAGCTTCACTTGTGTTGTTTGCAAAGCTTACACTATCAAATCCCATTTGCTCTAGTGGCACGCGCATATAACTTTTGACAAGATCTGGGTTTTCTATCACCAGTACGTGTTTTCCATGTGCTTCTTTTATGTTCATTAGCGTAATACCGAAATTTGCATATTATTAGTATCGGGTTTTGAATGTTTTTCTTTAAATTACATAGAATTTGTACTACTTTAGTATAGTTATTGTGTGATGTGTGCCTAAGGTAAATTCAAAAATGAAAGTGATTCAACACGGTTACATTATTGTTCCGCCAGATCAATTAGTGGATATCTGTTGTGCGTTAGAGACTCATATTCAAGAGACAAGAAGCGAAGTTGGCTGTTTAGTTTTTGATGTCAAAGCGCGAAAGTCGGAAAAAAATATATTTGATGTCTATGAGGAATTTATAGACGAGGCGGCATTTAAGTTTCATCAGCAACGGATGAAAAAGTCTGCATGGGGACAAGTATCTAGTGCATTCGAGCGGCATTATACTTTACAGTATGAGAGTGAAGACGACTAAAAATACTTATTGAATAGTTATTGTTAACAATTTACACTGATAAGATAAAGGCTCAAAGCATTGGTGATAAATTGAACGCTCCTCAAACTCATATTGAATTACTTGATAAACGAAAACACTCTGCAGTGAAGGTGGGTACACAAAATTATACAGATGCAATGTTCCATGCAAATATTGCATCTGCAATGCCGATTGAATTTCGACAACTAGTGCTAGAGTACCCAATCTTCATTACCCAGTCTCCAAACTCTAAAAAGTTCCAATTTTCCATTTTACTGGGGCTGGAGCCAGGTCAAAATTTGTATATCGAAAATGGAAAGTGGAAAGCGAAATTCTTGCCGCTAGACATCTTGCGTAGGCCTTTTAATCTGATTATTAAAGATAATCCATTTGATGAAGAGGCATTGATAGCCATCGATACCAAAAGCACTATGGTAAATGAAGAAAAAGGGAGTTCGCTTTTTAATAATGATGGAAGCCCTACAAAATTCTTTCAACGAATCAAAGCTATGTTCTCCGAATTAATGAAAGGCGCTAAACATACAGCGCAAATGCTAACGTTAGCAGAAAATCTGGGATTAATTCAGCCAGTGTCGATTGAATATGAAATAAATGACCAGCCTTATATCCGGGGTGGAATGTTTGATTTATCAACAGAGAAAATTGATAACCTCAATGCTGAGCAACTCCTTCAGTGTAAACAGCTTGGTTTACTTGAAGCTTCTGTCTTGATGGAAACTTCACGAATTCATGTGAACGATTTGATAAACAAAGCACACCCTACTTTTTAAGCGTTAGCCTTAAAGTGAAGATATCATGAAACCTAATCACTTCTATTGTGAACCCTTTCATCTAGAAAAGTCAGAAATATTTGAGGTGCACAATGTGCGCTACGAAAAAAACGAGCCTTATGAATGTTTAGTGCATTTTCATGAGGTACACGAACTTATTCTTTTTCACGATGTTACTGGTACATATTCTCACGTTAATGGCATACAAGAGGTAAATCCACGTGACCTCGTTTTCACCGCTGCAAATGAGGTACATACTTTTGATGTAACTAGCGAAAACAAAGCGTGGACAGTAATACAGTTTGTGCCAACACTATTAAGTGATTCTGGGTTGAGAAAAATTGCAAACAAATTTGATAAAAGTACGGTTTTTTCATTCGATAATGAAACCTATGATTTTTTGAAAACGTTATGTGTAGAACTTAGTAAGTGTTATCAAAATGATAGTGGATGTATTCAAGCCAATTACCTACTAAAACTGATTATTTCAACTATCGCAGAGCAGGGCGCGGTTGCGCCAATGAAAGACGACTATGTAATTAAATTAAAACCAGCCTTTTCTCGACTCACTCCGCTTTTGAAATTGCTACAGCAGCCGGACCCTATTAACTTAACCATGGTAGAAGCTGCAGAAATTTGCTTCTTATCGCCTTCCCATTTTTCGCGTTTGTTTAAAAGTGTATACAAAGTGAGTTATTCTGAATTTAAAAACAAGCAGAGGGTCTATTGTGCAGCTCGCCAAATGGCGCATCGAAATTGTTCAATTACCGATTTGAGTTATGAATTTAACTTTGCTAATCCATCTCATTTTATTAACCAGTTTAAACGCCAATTCGGTTTAACACCAAAACAGTATCAAAAGCGCTATAGCGTTTAATACTGCCTCAGAGACAACACAACCATCAATTTATTTTATGTTCTTGCGAACTGCGTTGATCGCTCCTTTGGCGTCGCCATCTTTTATAGCATTGAGAATATCACGATGTTCGTCGACTAGTTTTCCCGAGGTATTGATACGTTTGTAGTTCATACGCATTTTTATCGTAATTGGATACCACATGTTAACTAAATCTTCACCGCCTGCTTGCTCGATTAAAAACTGGTGGAAAGCCATATCGGCTTTGGTTAATTCGGTGAACTCTTCATTATCAAAATGCATTTGCATTTCATCGATGAGCATACTCGCTTGCTGAAGTTGTTCATCCGTTAGTTTGCCTGATATTTCCTTCATCGCAAACTCTTCGATCTTTCGACGTATTGAAATACTCAACTTTTGGATTTCTGGAGATAACGGACTAGCAACAGAAGAACCCACGTTGTTTCTGCTAACTAACAAGCCCTCTTTGGTTAGCTTTAACAGAACATCTCTTATAGGGCCGCGTGATGTGCCAAAACGCTCCGCTAGCGCATGTTCGTTTAATTTTGTATCTGGCTCAAGTACACCTGAAATGATGTCTGAGCGCAGTTCATCTGCTATTTGCTCTCTTACCGACAATATTTTTTTGCGAATCATACTGTTACTTGTTTTACGTTGATAATGCCTAATGTTAGCTAGCCCTTATTTCTTGTCAATTAAATATTATGATTTTTTAATAGTTGTCATTTAATTGTTAACAAAGTACAATTATTCGAAATGAAAAATCGGAGTATATTTATGAGTTTGGCACAAGAAAAAATAATCCAGCTAAACGACGTTAAGAGCATTCAGAATGTAAAGGTAGGACTTTACAAAATTCCACTTAAAGAAGTGCTCTCCGATGCTAAACATGGTGACCATACTCATTTCGAACTCATTACATGCACTATTGAATGTGACGATGGCATAACTGGCACAGGCTACACATATACAGGTGGCAAGGGAGGAAGTGCCATTTATCATTTACTAGTAGATGAACTTGTACCTTTTGTAAAACAGCAAAACCCAAATAGAATCGAAAAAATATGGGAAGACATGCAGTACCACCTTCATTACGTTGGTCGTGGTGGGTTATTAAGTTTTGCCATTTCAGCTATTGATATCGCACTTTGGGATATCAGGTGTAAACGACTAGAAGCGCCGTTATGGCAAGTTGTTGGTGGTAATTCATTTGAAACTCAGTGTTATGCAGGTGGTATAGATTTAAATTTTTCAAAGGAAAAGTTACTTAAAAATATCAAGTCATATATTGAAAGAGGCTTTACGCAAGTCAAAATAAAGGTGGGTCAAAAAGACTATAAAGAAGACATTGCAAGAATTAAGGCTGTTAGAGAGCTAATTGGCCCTGATGTTGAGTTTATGATCGATGCTAATTATTCGTTATCAGCTTCTGACGCAATACGCCTCTCTAAAAGTGTTGAGCAATACAATATTAGATGGTTTGAAGAGCCCACGCTTCCAGATGATCTAGAAGGCTACGCACAGATTAGTGAAAGCACATCTATCCCCCTTGCAATGGGTGAAAACCTTCATACTGTTTACGAGTTTAACCAAGCAATACAACACGCGAAACTAGGTTTTTTGCAACCAGACGCTTCAAATATCGGCGGGGTGACTGGCTTTCTAAAAGTGGCTCAGTTGGCATACGCTAATAATCTTCCAATTTGTACTCACGGCATGCATGAATTGCACGTATCACTTATGGCATCTCAGCCACATGCTTGCAGTATGGAAGTTCACTCATTTCCAATCGACGAATATACAACGCAGCCACTAAGGCTGGTTAACGGGATGGCACAAGCGCCAGACCTGCCGGGCACAGGTGTTGTGTTTGTCGATGAATTAATCACTCCTCATTTAGTTATAGAATCATAAGGAATAAATATGTTAGCTGCACAGTATGTAGGCGAAAAGTCTTTTTCGGTTAGCGCAGGCCAACAAATTGCACCCGCAAGTGGTGAAGTTAGGCTGGATGTTGGGTTTGTAGGGATTTGCGGCACTGATATGCACATATATCACGGCGTGATGGATGCTCGTGTTGCTCCGCCACAAATCATTGGTCATGAAATGTCTGGTATTGTTGCTGAGCTCGGAGAGGGCGTGACAAATGTGAACGTTGGCGATAGAGTTGTTGTGAGACCACTTGACTATTGCGGTGAATGTCCCGCTTGTAAGTCTGGGAATTCGCATGTTTGCCATCATCTTAAATTCATGGGTATTGACTCTCCTGGCGCGTTTCAATCTAGCTGGACGGTTAAAGCTCGTACCCTACATAAACTTCCTGACCACGTTTCTCTTCAACAAGGCACACTGGTTGAGCCTTTGTCTGTTGCTTGCCATGATATTAATCGAGCAAGAGTCAAAGCAGGTGAAAAGGTCGTTGTATTAGGTGGCGGTCCGATCGGTCAATTGGTCGCACTTGTGGCTAAGACTCTAGGGGCGGAAGTCATGGTTTCTGAAGTCAGTGATGCTCGCCTTGATTTTGCTAAAAAGTACGGTTTTGAAACCGTCAATCCCATCAAAGATGATATCGCTCAGGTCGTAAATGAGTGGACTGGGAAGAAGGGCGCAGATGCTGTGTTTGAAGTCAGTGGTGTGCAGGCAGCAATCGATGTGATGACTGAAATCACGGCGGTAAGAGGCCGGATTTGTATGGTTGCAATACATTCAGAAAAGCCAAAGGTCGACCTATTTAAGTTCTTCTGGAAAGAACTTGAGTTGGTAGGTGCGCGCGTTTACGAAAGTGAAGACTTTGAAATGGCGATTAATTTGCTAGCAGATAAAAAGCTAGATATCGCACCATTTATCACATCCGTGAGTAACATTGATAATATTAAAGATGCTTTTGCTGCAATGGATGGAAACCCATCAGGTATGAAAGCATTGGTAAGTTTACAAGGGTAGTAAAATGCAGACGTATTTTGATTTAACTGGACAAGTCGCACTCGTAACAGGTTGTAGTCGCGGTATAGGAAAAGCAATGGCAGTTGCACTGGCTGAGGCCGGTGCCGACATCATTGGTGTCTCTGCGAGTCTTGCAAAATCTGGTTCACAAGTGGAACAAGAAGTGACAGCCTTGGGTCGCAAGTTTAGTGCTTATCAATGCGATTTTTCTTCAAGAAGCGATTTGTATCGGTTTATTGAAGAAGTGAAGTCACAGCATAAGCGAGTAGATATTTTGGTCAATAATGCAGGCTCAATTTTACGTGCGCCTGCTGCTGAGCACTCTGATGAGTTGTTTGACAAGATTATTGAGATAAACCTCAATTCTCAATTTGTGTTAGCACGAGAGTTTGGTAAAGAGATGCTGACTCGCAAACAAGGTAAAGTGATATTCACAGCCTCATTATTAACGTTTCAAGGTGGAATCACCGTGCCAGGATACGCAGCAAGTAAAGGAGCAATTGGCCAGCTGACTAAAGCACTTGCAAATGAATGGGCAGGTTCTAACGTCAATGTAAACGCCATTGCGCCTGGCTATATTGCTACTGACAACACTGAAGCGCTAAGAGATGATGCGGTACGTAGCAAAAGTATTTTAGAACGAATTCCTCAAGGTCGCTGGGGTGAACCCGATGACTTTAAGGGACCAATTGTTTTCTTAGCTTCTAAAGCCTCAGACTATGTTAACGGGTCAGTTATGTTAGTCGATGGCGGTTGGATGGGACGTTAAAATGAATTTTATTAACAATAAACACTATATCAACGGTGAGTACGTAGACTCTGCTTCAGATGAAACAATCAATATACTCTCTCCTAGCACAGGTAAAGTCATTGCAACAATCCCTGCCGGCGCGATAGACGATGCTGAGCTAGCCATGGAAACTGCGCATCAAGCACAAAAGAAATGGGCTAAGAAGACCTTCAGAGAACGTGCAGCGATACTACGCAATTTTGCCGACATTATTCGTCAGAATAAGCCAGCTCTTATGGACATGTTGGTTGAAGAACAAGGTAAGTTGATCGGCATGGCAGAAGTCGAAGTTAATGCGACGATTACCTTTATTGAATATGCCTGCGATCATGCATTGAGCGCAAAAGGAGGTATTTACCCTTCTGATAACGCTGATGAAGATATATATATTCACAAAGTCCCAAGAGGGGTAGTGCTTGCGATCACAGCTTGGAACTTTCCATTGGCATTAGCGGGTAGAAAAATTGGCCCAGCGTTAATAACCGGTAATACTATTGTTATTAAGCCGACCCAAGAAACACCGCTCACAACACTTGCATTGGGTGAGCTAGCAAACCAAGCGGGTATCCCACCGGGTGTGCTAAATATCATCAACGGCACCGGCAGCGGTATTGGGGCCCACCTTTGTCAGCATCCTTTGACTAAATTGATTACTATGACTGGCAGTACTCGCGCTGGCCAAGCCATTTACCAAGCAGCAGGAAAGCATATGATTCCTGTGATGCTTGAGTTAGGTGGCAAAGCGCCTTTCATCGTCATGGAAGACGCTGATTTAGATAAAGCGGTTGAGGATGCTGTTACTGCAAGGTTTGCTAACTGCGGTCAAGTGTGTACGTGTGCAGAGCGCCTATATGTGCACGAAAGTGTATACGATGCATTTATGACGAAATTCTTACCAAAGGTAAACGCAATTAAAGTGGGTAACCCAGCTGATCCAAGCTCTGAAATGGGGCCTAAAGTGAATGCAGCAGAAATCAAAAATATTACCCACATTATGAATGAATCCATTGCTCAAGGTGCAGAACTTCTTGCTGGCGGTAAGCCTGCTAAAGTTGAAGGTTTTGAGGATGGATTTTGGTTTGAGCCAACCGTATTAGGTAATGTAAAGCAAAGCAATATCGCTGTTCATGAAGAAACATTTGGGCCGATATTACCTGTGATCAAAATTGCTTCTATCGACGAAGCAATAGCTAATACGAATGACTGCGAATATGGTTTATCTGCATATTTGTATACCAAAAATCTAAATTATATCTACCAAGCGATTGATGAAATGGAAGTCGGTGAAGTCTACGTTAACCGAGGTATCGGTGAACAACATCAAGGCTTCCATAACGGTTGGAAACTATCTGGTATGGGTGGGGAAGATGGCGAATTCGGCTTAGAGCAGTATTTCGACAAGAAAACCGTCTATATGAGTAAAAAATACTAATTTTCCTTGTTAGTATGTGTGTGTCAAAAAGGCTGTGTGTGTTCAGCCTTTTTTTTACACTTCAAAAAAGTTGGTAAAACATTTAAACAGCTGCGTACCGCTTAACACTGACGCAGAAGGGAAATGTAGCATGGGGATTAAGTCACAAGGCGCTAATACTTGGCCAACGCCTTGTTCATTGTCCAAATCATCTATGTTTAACACGCGAGCCATTACCTCATCTTTTTTTACAAAGTCTCCTGGCTTAACGCTGTATTCAACCATCCCACCAAAGTCAGTAAACAAGGTTTTATAGTCTTTTAAATAAACACCAATTCGCTGCATCTTCGCTGGACGATACTTGCTCGTGTCAATTACGGACTTGCTAGCTAAATAACCTAAGATACTATCAGCGTCTTTTTGCCCCTCAGAAAAGTCGATAACTTCTTGACTGCCCATCTCTAAAGTAAATGCCTCTATACCGAAGTTACATTGTGTGTTGTGTCGCTTTAGAAGCTCCTCGGAGAGTGTCCACCATGTGCAGAAACACGCTTCATCTAGGGCGCCGGCAAAGATATTCGGGATGAAAATACAATGAGGTATTGAGAATAATTGAGCTGATTCTTTTGCGTATTCAGGGATATAAATATGGCGCGTAGAAACAGGTCCATTGTGCAAATCGAGCACAAAATCTGCATCAACGGCAATTCTTTGAAGTTTTAAGTTAAGTTGTTGAGCTAAGCCTAGGCCCCAAGCTTGATTTAGCTTCTCATCAATAGAAGCTTTGAGAGCTGCTTTGAATTCGTGTTTAATCAAATCAACCTTATCGTTTTTGGATACCTTAGCTGCGAAGTCTTCAATTTGCTTACTATCAAAGTGATAACCACGGTTCCAATTTGTACCGTTAACAGGATCGAAACGACCAAGTGTGTATTCACCCGCCTTAATGTTAGTGCCTACAGGGTTACAGTTAGGCACCAAAATAATTTTGCCATTAATCGTGATGTTTTTTAGTGCTTGAATTAAATGGTAAATGACGACATTACCTTGCACTTCTGCGCCATGGATCGAGCTTTGTATATAGACGGTAGGGCCATCTATCCCATCGGATAGCTCATAAATTGGCACATTAAGGTGCCGACCAGAGGCATTTTGTGCCACGCTGATGTGGCTTTTATGTAGTCTAGGACCTAAGGGTTGTTGAATACTCATATTTAAAAAGGCAGTAGAAATCTATATCGACATCTTATCTTAAATAAGCTTACGGATATAACTTCTTACTGCCTAATCATGCAACAACCACTAACAATAACTAGTGAGTTAATGGGATTGAGAGAGTCGTTTGGTATAGATCTTAGCGTTAAACTGTTTTGCAGCTTTGATCATTTCAGTATGCGGGACATCAGCAATCGATACAAAGCCTACATTGTAGTTCTCGCCATCGTGAGCGCGCCCCGTGATTGGAGAATCTATGTATTGAAACCAATGAGCGCCCACCATATGATCTAGTGCCAACACAGACTCCATATAATCTGTGTACATACGAGCCCGCTCTGCTTGCGTCTCAGCAAAACCAAGCCCTGGATTAAAGTAACCTGTATCAAACGCACCAAAATGAAATTCACCGATAATACTTGGCATATCCACTTCTTTTAAAAATGCCCATTCGTTTTTTTGCAGGCTTTCTTTGTAATAATTATAACTCACTACATCGACATATTTAGCTGAGGCATTCACAATCTCAGGCGTCATGCCCCAATTAGCCATTCTTACACCCATGTATAAATGGTTTGGCATCGCCCGTTCTAGTTCCCCGTGAACAACCTCAAAGTATTTAGAGGCATACTCATAAAGCATCAAAGAGTAGTCTTCTAAAAGTGCATCATTAAGGTGCTCGATAGTAACGCCCTTTGCAAACTCAGACCACGCACTGATTTGAGTTTCCCACTGTTTGTTTAATGTCTCTATTTCACTATATTTAGACTGCATGAGTTCAACAAGCTTAGATTTGGTTGGGCTTTGAGAAGCATCTAATGTGAGCGTGTTAATCACAATGGCATAGTGCGCTTTGGGAGAGCTTTTATTACCCCAGCTTTTTTCATTGTCAATAAACACGCCTACGCACCATGGCGAATTTTTAACTTCTTCAGCAATAATATCAATAGTAATACGTGCTCGGTTAGCAAACTCAGGATCAAATGGGTCGGGTAGGGGAGACCAATAATCGTTACCTGAACTGACCGTTTTAAAGTCTCCAATTATCCAACCATTGGCAAAATAAGGCATTTTGTCTTGCTGATAAAACATGGGATCAACCCAGTTTCCAAATGAAGTGAAGCCCCAATTGCGCATGCGATCAAGCGTTACATCTTTCCATTTATCAATAAACGAATACGGTGACGTCTCGCCATATTTGCGTTCCAAGTTGGCTTGATAGTGACTGTACGTCTCACCATGCTCTAATACACCTATGTGAGCACTTTGACGGTACCCATAGTGATTTCCTAGCTCATTATCGTAATTGGGTAACCAGTTAAACATTTGTTTACGCAATTCAGATGCAACGTATCGCGACGCTAGCGCCTCGCCTTTGACTCGATTAAGACCTTTAGAGTCTTCAGGTGTCACCTCATCGCTATTCGTTTGTCTGACAGATTCGTCTTTAAAGTCGTATCCGGTAAAAGTAGAGGTGTTTGCCATTCTGATATTAGCAATACCATGCGAATAGAATAGGTGTCCCTCTGGGTCAACTAGCCACCATTTACCATTGTGTTTTTGCGTTCTGAAGTAACCAGTAGCGGCTAGCTTGGGCCCATCTTTGTATCCTCCAAACTTGCTGCGGTCGCTCATCAGCTTACCATCTAGCTCTGTTAATTCTTGTTTCGTTCTTTGCTTTAACTCTTCGTCATTATGGATTTTATCGGCAAATTCAGCCTTCATATTTTGACCATATTGATCTGAGATGTTAATTAACAGTGACTCGTCAAACGGTTTGCTCGGATGTACGCTTAAATCATCTATGATAAGCGTGGTATCTCTTGCCATACTGGTAAAGCTAAATTCGAGCTCTGATACCTTGGATAGATCAATCCATTTATTCCCCCAACGCCATACAAAATGTCTATATCCATCGTTTGGTTTTGGGTTACTTCGCAACCCAGTCTCAATCATCATGTCATTACCAGTGATTGTTACCCAATAGCGATGTTTAGAATTTGCAGGTACGAGTGCTGTACTGTTGTGTGAATCTCCCGATTCATGCTTTAACGCAAAAAATACATGAGCAGACTCGTTGCTCGGATTTTCGATATCCATGCTCAAACTTACACTGTCTTCTTGACTCCAATCCCACGCCACATTATTTGTAAAGGCTACTGCACTTTTAAAATTATCTTTAGCATTAAATTCCACTTTAAGTGCTTGGCCATTGTCAGTTTTCACTAAAGATAAATCGGCATTCAGCGCGGTTATATCACCAGTGATTTGAGCTTGTTCAAAGTCGAATAAAGGTTTTGACTCTTCAAACTCAGTATTGACTTGCTCTTGTGGTTTACTGCAAGCGGCGATCATTGTCGTTATCAACAACATAGTGCCTGCACATAATTTTTTATCTGCCGAAAACATAGTTTTTCCCTTACTTATTTGGTCTTGTTGCACATGATCTTCTCGATTTGTTCTAAGCTCTTTCCCTTGGTTTCAGGAAGAAGCCAATACAACAAGAACAAGCCTATGAGTCCTGAAATGGCGTACGATAAAAAGACAGTGGTGGCACCAGCAGAGTTAAGAAAAACAGGAAAGTACTTCTGCATAAAGAAACTGACTAAGCTGGTAAAAAACGCAAATGAAGGAATCGCTACACTGCGGATTTGATTAGGTACTATTTCAGAAAAAATAACCCACATAATTGGACCTATCGACAGGTGAAAAGCGGCAATAAAACCAATGATTCCAATCAGTACGAGGCCCGCTCGAATATCAATTGAGGCCGTGATGATCTGACTCTCGCTCACACGCCACTGTTCAGCACCTAGGGTTTCTTTCATGTCATTTTTAAAGGCAATGTCTGAGTCATATTTTTGTTTTGTTAGATCAGAATCAATTAACTTGATAAGAGCAGGCTGTTCAACTGCAAGGCGTTCAATACTTTGATTGTCAATACTGTATGTCGCTTTGTTAAATGCGAATACGCACAATGATAAAAAGAACACTGACGCAACTAGGCCAATGTTGACTAATGGGCGACGCCCCACTTTGTCGATTAACGCAACAGCGATTGCAGTAAATACAAGACTGACTAATCCAATGATCAAAGATTGCGCATACGCAGCGTTTGTTCCGATCCCTGTTTGCTCAAATACCATCGGCGCATAAAAAAGTATTGGATTAACCCCTGTTAGTGGTTGAACGGCAGCAAACACAAACCCGACTAACAATACAAGGCGGAAACGCTTTGAACCTAGTGCCTTGAGCTGTCCAATAAACCCTTTGCTACTAGCTGTTTCGTTAACAAGACTGTTCTCTATATCTTTTATTTCATTTTCAATAGCATCTTTAGGAACGAGCTGAGACAGTGCTTCTCGTGCTTCATCCACTCTATTTTTAGAAACTAACCACCTTGGGCTTTTGGGAATCATCGTTAACAATGCTAACCATAATAGACAAGGAACGATTTCAAGCCCTAGCATCCAACGCCATACATTTTGCTCGAAAGACTCTGGATTAATCCAACTAGGTGCTGAGTCGACGAGAAGGACTAAAAAGTAGTTTGAGAAGTAAGCTGCGCTTAAACCAATTACAATCATAATTTGGTTGAGTGAAACTAACTTGCCTCGTTGCTTTGGTGGGGCGATTTCTCCAATGTACATCGATGACAAAGACAGTGAGCTAAACGCTAAACCACCCAAAAACCGTGCAGCCAATAGCATTTCATAAGAGCTCGCAAATGCCGAACCTAAGGCAGAAACCAGATACAGAAAAGCAATAACAATAAGTGTGTTTTTCCGACCAATCTTGTCACACAGTGCACCCGTAAATACTAGCGCAATCAATACACCAAGGGCTGGCGCGCTCACGACACTACCCAGTTGAGCATCGGTTAATGCAAATTCTGTCGCGATAAAGCGAAGCGTCCCTGAGATAACCGCAGCATCAAAACCAAAGACAAAGCCACCGATGGTAACAATTAATGCAAAGTAAATGGGGTGTTTTGATGAATAGTTTATTGCCATAACAGCGGCCTCTTTTTATTGTGTTTATTGCTCATTATAATGAACTTCCAAATGTATAGCGCTGGTTGGCAGCTAGGTCTGTTTTTATGAGCTGACTGCCATCTCTGTAAGTCACGGTGACTTTTTTTATACGGGTGTTTTGGCCCAAACCAAAATGGACTTGATTGAGTAGGCTTTGTGAGTGTACGGAGCCGCTAGAGCCAACGCGCTTGGTTAATGTGCGATCATCCAGTTCTAACTCTACCAATGCATTTTGCGGACCTACTCGGTTTTCATTGTGAGCAATTTCGAGCGTTACATAGTTAGTATTTGATACGCCAGTGTTTTCAAATAAATACCATTTACCTTGATCATCGTCTCCGCTCAGTATGTCTACAAATCCATCGTCGTTGTGATCAAATGCTGCTCCCATGTCGCCGTGCGCATTTGTCCCAGTTACCGTCGCATCGTGATTCGTTAGTTGATCAAACGACTGCCCCAATTGATTTAACAACAGCACATCAGTGACTCTTTTTCTTAATTCGCCAAAGCGGTATACAAAGAAGTCGCTGTAACTGTCATTGTTGAAATCAGCGCTAATTACGCCCCAATTATTGTCGTTGCTAAGTGGTGGCAGTTTGTGGCTACTATCAATAAACTGATTTCCACGATTTTCAAGCAGTAAATCGGGTACTGATAAGTCTTGTGTTTTCCAATCAACAGGCGGTGATTGAACACCCGTAATACTTGCGCGAATGTCCCATGCATAATTTTCATTCAGCTGCCAACTCAGTTGCCATTTGTTGTCGCCGAGGTATCCAAGGTACCAGGCTGTTTCTGATTGCTTAGGTATGCCTTTGGCGTCCTCTGCATTGATGACTAATGCTGCTTTTGGCATTTCATATTTTTTGCGGGCCGCGCCGACATATAGCGGCATGTCCTTGTCCACATTTCTAAACCAGCGGAAAAAGTCACTTAAGATAACTTCATCACCCGCTTCAAAAATAAAACCATCACTGCTCTTATTGCCTTCATCTCTAATATCAAGACGCTTGGTCGGCTGATCATATGACATGGCGTTATTTGCTATTTGATAATACGTTTTACCTCGGCTTAAGTAGATATCCATATCGCCATCGTTATCAAAGTCTGCTTCAGCTGCGGCCGTGATAAAGTCGATGTGTTTATCTTCAAATTCTGTTAACCACTGTTGGGTAAAGTCTTTAAACTCAAAGGCAGATTCGCCTCTTACAATGATACTTAGTGGTGAAAATGTAATTAAATCAAGCCTACCATCGTTATTTATATCGCTGATAAGTAGTCGCTCAGCTTCGAGATCTTCAAGTACCTTAGTTTGCTTATAAGCAAAACAACCGTTACCTAAGTTTTCAAAAACCACGTTTCTTGGCTGTTGAGTCTCTTTGATTGGCATAGCAGTAATATGCAAAATGTCTAGATCGCCATCATTGTCCATATCCAACCAACGAACTGAGCGTCCACGTGCACCTAGCTCGGAGATACCCGCTCGTTCAGTGACATCGACTAGTTCGCCTTTTTGATTGTTTAATAAGCGAGCAGGCTGAGGAGAAGATCCATTGCCGCCGCCCAAGGAAACCAATAAGTCGTTGTCGCCATCATTGTCATAGTCTCCTGCAGCAATACCGTGCACATCCCACTTTGCGGCAGGTTGTTCTTGTTTAGCATAGGTACCGTCAGTGCGTTTTAAGAACGTGTAGGCGGGCTCTTCGTGGTGACTACCAAGAATTAAGTCGTACTCACCATCGCTGTTAATGTCTGTTATGGTTGGCCCACCGTACTTCCAAGTTGCTGGTGTTACTAAGCCTACCTCAGTTGTTACGTTTATAAACTTGACCGTTTGCTGAGATTGCGATTTATTGGGGACTTGCGAGCATCCCGTCAAACAAATAAATGTCGATAGCGCTAGAGAAAAGCGGATTCTACCCTTTTGCACAATATTCTTCATGGTTGGCTCGCAAATGCACTATTGGCAATGTATTGAAGTGTAATTGACGCAATATGGCCACCTTGGTCAGGAAAGCTTAGTGATATTTCGTTGTTTTGAGCTATCAAATGTGAGGGTACGTTGACCTCTAAGGTGCCATAAAAACTGTCTCTGCCTCTGCCGTTTAGGCTTTGTTCCATCCCTCTGTAATTCTCAGGTATTTCGACGAGAATTCCGTTTATAGTCAGTACCCCAGACAAGCTTGAATTAAAGTCGCGTCCCAAACTGATTCGCAATATTGCTGACGCGCTTTCATTGATTTCAACACCATCTATATTAAATACATTTGCCTGTCCGGCATTGATTTCCTGCAGATATTTATCAGCGTAATACTTATGTTCTTCGCTTGTTTCAACTGGCAAGTCATCATTGGCAAGTGTAATTTCTAAAACAGTGGTGCCAAAACTATCTATTTCTAAGCTAGTTGGTATCTCAGTTAGAGGTGTGTGATTGAGTTGTGTTATGCCATTTATCGCAAACATTTCACGAACAAGCACATTACTCACCGCTTGATCGAGTCCTAGTGCGCTTAAATCAAAAGATTTACGCTGCTCCCCTATATTATTGATAATAATAAACGCTCTGTTTTTATCTATATAGCTTAGGTGCTGCAAATCTATATCAGTCGAATGGCTTTCTACTCGCTCACCGTTAATATTTTTCCATAAGTCGTAATATTTTATGTGATCACTATAGACCCATAAATCACCTGATTCTCCGGATGCTTCAAACTGTTGTCTCATGAGTCGTGGACCATAAGGAACAGTCTCTGCCAGTCGCCCCCATTCCGCTTTTACAACAATAAAGGGAATCAGTTTTTCTATTAAGTGAGGACGGCTCATGAAAGCAAAATTAAGGCTATTAATGGCGCGCAAAAAATACCAGTCTCGCTGGGGTGTCCAAGGTTGATTGGTTAAGTTGTGAGCTTGCGCACCATATTCAGAAATGACGAGCGGCATAGGTTCGCCAAACTTCATGTGAGTGTACTGTTCTAGCATATCAAGGGTGGCCTCAACGTTGGCGCCTGAACGATATTGCTCGCGCGCGCCGAAGATAGGAAAGTCATACAAATGTATTGATAGAAAATCCATATTAGCGCCTGCTACATCAATAAAGTGCTGGTCGCGTGCAATCCACCGTGCAAAATTATTTTCCTCAAAATTGGGGAAAGCCGCTGTATAGCCTCCAATTTTGATACCCTGATTGGGTTGCACGCCCTCGACGTCGACATTTCTGATTTGGTTGGCAACGGTATTGTGGAACTCAAATATTTTCGTTAAATTTTCAGGCTCTTGAGCAACGGTCACCAGTTCATACAGTGGCTCATTCATTACTTCAACTAAGGTGGGCTTAGGCTGGCCAATTGGGTCATTGCTACTTTGCTTAAAATATTTGGCGATAAAATCGGCCATGTACTCACCTGTCGCGCTGCCAAAAGGCTCGTCTTGAGTATCATTGGTAGAAAAGGCCCACCCAGCGCGAGTAACTTTGCCGTCTGGATAGTAAGGGTGCTGTTGTGCTGCGACGATCATATTAGTGTTGCGATGTTCATGTTTGCGTTGCAGTTGATTGCGGTTTGAAGTCCCATTTGTGTACTGACTTTTGACCGATTGCCCATTAGCCGAAGCCTGTTGCCTATCGATAAAACCGTTACGAGCGGGATCCTCTGGCAAGAGTCCTAACTGCCATGCCATCGCACCGGTGTCTCTCCCAAAATAAACGTCATAGGTTTCAACAAAATCGGTGATTAAGTCTTCTTGTTCATTATCGCCCACAACGTACCAATCATTTTCGGTATGAGATGCGTGAATAGTGATAAACTTTTCTCTATCAAAGTCACTCACGCCGTGTACAAGATGAACATGATCAAAGTTGACGCTAATCACACTTGGGGTTTGAGCCGCTGCTAAAGTAGTGACGATAAAACTCGTCGTAATACCACCAATTGTCAAATCGGCCTGAACGGGTGTCTGGTAATTTGCAGAACTAGTGATGCGAATCTTGACGCTTTGATCCTGTGAGATCGTAGCTTGGTTTTGAGTAAAACCTGCATCATCAATAGCGTACTCACCGCCTTGTATAGTGATACTAGTAGGAGCATTTATTCCTTTAACAGTAATACTGTTTGATTCAATAACGCTTGATAACTCAGCATTTTCAACCGCATCAAAAGAGAATGCGTCAGGTCTTGTATCGGTCAAGGGTGCCTGCGGCGGTGTTTGAGGAGGTGTGACTTCTTCACTCGAACCTCCTCTGCAAGACGCAAGTATGCCTAAAGCCAATGCTAATGCAATTAGCCTAATATAAGTATTCATAAACGTCCTTGTGTTTTATTTTTTCTCGAATCTATCTTGGTACATAGTGCTATGCAGCTTTTTAGCCGCATCTACCATAGGTTGATAGGGGACGTCAGTCACCGAGACAAAACCTACATTGTAGTTTTCACCATCATAAGCCCTACCTGTGATAGGTGAGTCGATGTATTGAAACCAATGAGCACCAACAAAGTAAGGGTTATCGATCACAGATTTCATGTAATCACTATACATTTTTGCGCGATCTTCTTGATTTGATGCGTGTATTAACCCAGGGTGATATAGCCCTGAATCAAGTGCACCCATATGAAACTCGCCGATAATTGAGGGCATATCCAATTCAGACAAAAACTCCCACTTTTTTGGGTGGACGCCTTCCTTATAAATATTGTAGCTAACCACATCTACATATTTTGCAGAGGCTTTGACCACTTCTATGGGCATTCCCCAATCAGGAAAACGCGATCCCAAATACATGTGGTTTGGCATGTGCTTATCCATAGCCGAACTAATCACGCTGAAATAGCGATCGGCATATGTATATAGCAATGTTCCATAGTCTTTGAGTTGTTGTTCTGTATTAATAATCGAGTCGATGCCCTTGTCAAAGTCTTTCCATGAGTCGATTTTTGTGTCCCAAGCCTTGTTCAGATTATCAATATCGCCGTATTGAGATTTCATTACGTTTGTAAATGCGGCTTTCGTGGGAACACTCTTGCCATCACGCGTCAATGTGTTGATAACGATTCCGTAATGCGCTTGTGGTGTCTCAGATCGTCCAAAGCTTTTTTCATTGTCAATAAAGACACCTACACACCACGGTGTACCGTTGACTTCTTTTGCTACTTGTTTAACGGTAATTTCTGCTCGGTTAGCAAATTCAGGATCGAATACATCTGGCATCGGAGACCAAAAGTCATTGCCACTAGATACTGTTTTATAGTCTCCAATGACCCAGCCATTTGCAAAGAATGGAATTTTAGTATTGCTGTAAAAATCAGGGTCAGTCCAATTTCCTAAGGATGAGAAGCCCCAATTGCGCATGCGGTCTATGGTTACGTCTTGCCAAACGGCTAGATAATCAGGGTTAATGCTAGAATACTTGCGGTCTAAGTTAGCAGAATAGAAACTGTATGTTTCGCCTTTTTTGATAGGCCCCGAGTGTGCGCCGTTTCTGTAGCCAAAGTGTTTACCAAGTGGTTCGTTATAGTCTGGAAGCCAGTTAAACATATTGGCTCGGATCCCTGATGAAACGTAACGTGTATTAGCGATTTTAGGATCTACTCTGTTTAGGCCTTTCGAGTCCTCTGGGGTCACACCGTTGTCAGCAGCATTTTCAAAGATAACTTGTGGGAAATCATAGCCGGTGAGTGTCGTCGAATTTGATAGTCGAATGATGTCTATGCCCGTAGCAAAATACAGATATCCATCTGGATCGACTAGGTACCATTTGCCGTCTACTTTTTCAGTTCTAAAATAACCCGTTGAGTTTAGTTTAGGGCCATTTTTCCAACCGCTCCATTTAGAAAGATGATCAGGTAATTCATCTTTTAGACTGGCTAGTTCTTTATCTCGCTGAATAATTAATGCTTCGTCGTTGTGGATCTTACCCTTAAAATCTTCCTTTGCATTTTGACCGTATTGGTCAACTATATTACTTAAGTATTGTGTATCAAAAGCGGGATTTGGGCGCAGTGATATGTCATGAATAACGACTTCTTTATCAAATAGAGCACTTTGTACACTCAAAGAAATGCGAGTAATACCACTGAGATCAAGGTTTTTAGTTCCCCACATTGACGTAAACTGAATTTCATTGGATGACCATGTATCAGGGTTAGAGCGCAAGCCTGAAATAAAGTTTAGGTCAGTGCTGTCTTTTTCACCTGCTTTGCCAAGGTCATGACCAGCCATTTTTGCATAATAAGTCTTCATATCACCTCGACCTACACTAGTCGTGCGCGTATAATTTGCGCCGTTTCGGTCGGTGATATCAAGATAAAGCTGAACAGAGTTTTCGCCCGGGTTGGAGATAGTGAACCCAATATTGAAGTCGTCTATTTTAGACCAATCCCAAGGTTGCTCTGGTGAAATTACAATACCAGAATAAGGATGTTCAGCGGATTGAAATGATACATGCAAAGGAAGCTCCTCATTTTTGAGGTCGATACTTGCATTAATTAAAGAGATATCACTGAGTGAAGTCAGCAACACCACTTCTTCTTTAAGTTTAGTCGCGCTGTGAATTTTATTGGCAGCTTGATCGACTTGAGGGCTGCTACATGCGGCTAATAAACAAAGCGGGACGAACGCCACACTAGCTCTCCATTGATACTTCATGACTAGCTTCCTTTTTTAAGACTGATTATTGTAAACGTTATTTGTTAAATAAAGTAACATAGTAATTGTTAAAATAAAACTGTTAACAATATTGATAATTGTTAATTCATGTAAGTATTTGAATCGATACTGTAAATTGGTAATATTGGGTACAGTATATTGTTAAAAAAATGCTTGTTAATTGAAAATTGTTAACAAAATACTTGACGGTTTTAATCGCAGTTGGGCATAATTGGTGATGAAAATGTTAAATTTTCTTTAAAATCATCTGGGGGAACGCAATGCGTAAAGCACACAAATTCAAAGTCAACGCTATTACAGCGACTTTGTTAGCTACGTTAACGACTACTTTGGTCGCACAAGAGTCTGAAGAAAAAGACGAGACTACTAATGTGGAAGTTATCGAGGTAAAAGGACTTAAAGGTAGTTTAAGTAAATCAATTAACGACAAACGCCTTTCTAAAACTATAAAAGACACAATAAATGCCGAAGACATAGGTAAAAATACAGACCAAAATATTGCAGATGCGCTTGGACGAGTGACCGGCGTATCGATAATCACTAGGGACGGCGAAGGCTCTCAAGTCACTGTGCGTGGTGCAGGCGCCAACCAGAATTTAATCACTTTAAACGGCCAACAACTCGCAAGTACTGATTTTAATCAAGCGGTAGATTTGAGCTCTTTCTCTGCTGATATATTATCTAAACTTGAGGTAGTTAAAACACCAAGCGCTGATCAAGACGAAGGTTCATTGGGTGCCACGATTAATCTAGTCACGATAAAACCGCTTAATCAAAGTGAAGATATTCGAACGTTAACTGTCCAAGGCCGTTACAACGACTTTGCCGATGAAGAAACTAATTATAAAATCAATTTCACTGCGACCGAGACGTTTTTAGATGAAACACTCGGTGTTGCCATTTCAGCCTACGATGAGACCAATTATACGCGCCGTGATCAATACCGCGTGGGTAACTTTCAAGCTTCAAGAACAATCGATTTAGCCTCTGACGAAAATGGTGAAATCATTTCTGGGGTGCGAGGCATTGTGCATACCAACACAGTTTATGAGTTGCTTCAAAATACAAATGATCGTCGAGGCGCGACGCTTGGCTTGCAATGGTTGCCAGGAGATGTAACCGAAGTGACCTTTGATGCGACGTATTCAACGCAAACGATTGCGCGTCTTAACGATGGTGTACTAACTCGTTTTCCGGGCACTGATAACTTCTTTGAAGGTGAACGTCCGCTAAATGCGCTGCGTCCACCCGCGCCATTCACGGATCCACAAGAAGATTGGTACATTTTAAATTCTGAAACTCTGACATTTGATCGCTTTCTAAATCGTTTTGCAGCAGGTGACATATATAACTCACAAGGCGGAGATGAAAGAGACAATGCAAGTGCTCAATTTAAGCTCAACCATGAGTTAACAGATACTTTTAGATTCGAAGCGACGCTTGGTTATTCTAAAAGTGAATCTGAAAGTTTACCGAGTGCTTTTGCTGCGCTTCAGAATTTCCGTCAACGCCCTGCTCAACTTCTTTACGATGCGTTGGGTAACATTCAACCTGTTGGTTATGACTGTACTCAAGGGCGTTGTCAGATTGTAAGTGGAACATCCGAGCTAGATTTTGGTGAAATCCTCGTTGATCAAACAGTCGATGGTGTGTTCACTCCTGCATTCCAGGATAATTCAGTTAATACATCATTTAATCCACTTGATGCTCGCTCGCTGCACTTAGCATTTATTAGGGAGCAAGATGTAAAGGTTGAGGATGAAATTAAAACAGCGAAACTTGATTTTGATTATGATCTCGATAAGTTTGGCATCACAACACTTGAGTTTGGTTTTAAAATCACCGAAAGAGAGAAGTTTGTTGATAACCAAAACTATACATTTGATACCGTAACTGCGACTGAAGTTTTTGAAGATGAATTTGGTAACCCGGTCGCTGTGCAAGGTGGCAGTTTGTTGGATGTTAGTTCTAATCTGATTGCTCGCGAGGGCGGTCTTCCATATTCTGACTTTATGAATTCATTGGGCATTGCATCAAATCCAAATACTCGTTTTGCTCCAGTTGATGCTACCCTTGCTGCTAGTATATTGTTCGACGATGAAAATACCATTAGAACGCCTGATAATACTGAGTCGCGCAATATAGGCTTAGATACCGAATCTTTCTATCTAAAAGCTAACTTTGAATTTTTAGATGGAAGACTCTCGGGTGATGTAGGCGTAAGGTATGTTAAAACAGATGTAAACTCCTCAGGTTTTGGCGGCGCTAATTTCCACCAATTTACTGAATCACTAGAACGTGAATTTAGTTTGACTAAACTCAGAGAGTTGCGTGATACATCACTTCCACAGTGTCGCGCTCAGGTCTTTGCAGATCCCGCTAATCCTCAAGGTTATGAGCGTAAATATCAAAGAAGTGATGGCCTAGGTTGGGATACATCATCAGGTCCAGATCCATCGCAGTGGACCCGTATACCTGATCAAGGCCCTTGTCACGATCCTGCATATGCGCAGTGGGTTCAAGATCAAATCAATGGCGTCGAATCTGATTTTACAATTAACTGGTTAACGATGTGGCAGTATGCTGATGTAAGCACTACGCGTGGCGGAAACTGGGATCCAACATTAACAAGCGCACCCTATATTTATGATGGTACGCCAACTTCTGGGAATGATGCGAATCAGTTCACTGTTGATGGTGTTATCAACCGTAATTTACAGTCTTTTGCTACTACGGGCTCGCATACATACGAAAATATACTGCCAAGTTTAAACCTGAGTTACATCATTAATGATGATTTAATTGGTCGTTTTGCTATTTCAAAAACCATGACTCGTCCAGAAATTGATAATTTACGACCTGGATTCCAACTTAATGAAAATGGTTATTGGGGAACGGGTTTGTCTAACAATGGCAGCAGAATTCGTTTATTCAACCCTAAGTTAGATCCGCTTGAATCTAACAACTTGGATTTATCCTTAGAATGGTACTTTGCCCCTACGTCTTTGCTTAGTGCGGCATTGTTTTATAAGGATATGACCAACTTCACCGAAACTGAAACTGTGCTCAGTTATCTTCAGGATATTAGGAACAACGACGGTCAAGTGCTGACTGAAGAAGACTTGATTTTACCTGAAAATGAAAGTGCAGCAGATTTTGGCCTAACAGGATGTTTACCTTTAAGGGCTACTGCTGACTTTGGTTGGAATGCAAGTGACCCTAATCGTTTCACTGATGACTTACGAGATTTATGTAACCAATACTCGGTGAGTAAAATCGTGAACGGTAAAGGAGCAGAAATAACAGGTCTTGAGTTGGGTTATGTCCAATCTTTTGATTTCCTAGGAGGCTATATCCTCGGTGGTCTTGGAATATCAGCAAACTACACATATCAAGAATCAGAATACGAGTCAGACGTTTCGTCAATTAATCCAGCAATTACTTTACCAGCATTGCCCGTGGCGGATACACCTGAACATACTTACAACTTTACTACTTTCTGGGAGCAAGATGGGCATCAGGTTCGATTGAGCTACCGAGGGAGCAGCGATTCGTTAGTAGGTGTAGATTATAACACTGGTTTGACAGGGAGAACTTGGAATCAAGGTTCATTATGGAATGAAGGCAGAGGTGCCTTGGATCTATCGGTTTCTTATAAATATAACGAAAACGTCTTGGTAACTTTCCAAGCAGTGAACTTACTTGATGAAGCATTTAGAACTTATTTCACAAGTCGCGAATTAGAGGTTCAACGCACTTTCGCTGATAACGATGTTGGTTATGACTTTATCGCCTTAGAAGAGGGCAATCCGCTTGATGGCGGAGTGACAAAGTCTAGGACATACACCGAATATAAAATCGGAACCACATATCGTCTAGGTGTACGCGTTAACTTTTAAGGAATGAAGCAGGTAGGCAAAGCCGATCTGCTAATAAAGAACATGGTGAAAAAAATGATTAAATTAAGTCAAACAAAAAAATACGTGTTAACTGCACTCGCCACAAGTGTGTTAACTGCTTGTGGAGGTTCATCGAATAATAATGAACCCATGCAACCGAATACAGCGCCTACCCACGGCGGCGGTATAGTAGCGAGCTTTGCAGAAAAGGATGCTTTTAAAGTTATTCATCTGTTAGGCACGCCAGAAGGAAACTCAAGCGGAACAGGTGTCGCGGTTGATGCCGATGGTGATATTCTAAGAATCGTCAATGTTCAAACCAATCTTGATGATATGACTGGTTTTGAGATGACTGGGCCTCGCTTGGGTGTTCGTCCACTAGCGATTGCACCTAATTTAGACTCAGGTCAAACGCTCGTATTAGAAGTGCAATACGAAATCACCGACGGTCAAGCATCAGTGAATCGCACTGCAACCATTTCAATTGAAGGGGAGGACTTTGCACCAGAGTTTGAAGCGAATGTAAGTGAAGTACTCTCTAAGTTTGCAGATATAACAACTGTCGATCTTCTGTTTGGTGTAGAGGATAAAGATGAAGAGCCTCTTAACGTAAGTGAGGTTGCTATCCCGAGCGACGCGCCTGCTGGTTTGTTTAGTTTGGAAGGTAGTTTACTAACAATAGATGTTCCCTCCGTAGCAGACAGTATAGAAATTGGTGACAGCCTTACTTTTGACATCACATACTTTGTACAAGACCATAATAATAGTCTGCCTAGGACGATGACTATTGATATAAGAGGCGTGAGGATCGAACCCGTGCCTCCTATCGTTAATGGCCCTCAAACAGCAGAGACTAATACCTCTGGAGAGCGTGTTTCAATTGCTTTAACGTCTGAACCAGCGATTGTTGATGAGAATGGAGATGCTTTAAGTGTTGATTTCGCCACTTTGGTACCAAGAGGTGATGAACCTGCATTTTCATTTGGTGAATCGGATATCGATCAAAGTGTAGTTGTGTTTGATCCCATGATATTTGCACCTCATTTGGATGATGGAGAGCGTAAGAGCTTTATATACGACTATGAAGTCACCGATGGTGAATTTATCGTCCCTGCCACTGTAGAAATTAACATTACCGATGATGGTTCTGAGCAATCGTTAACTAATGGTAACTTTGAAGCGGGTATGGATGGTTGGAGTTCTCTTGCAAACGGCGTCAACGTTGCTTCTGGTGCTAGCGGTACGATAGCGGTTGAAGGTAGCAATTATTTGGATTTCGCAACGCCTGATACCGTTAGAACCAATTTAGGTGAATTAGAAGAGGGAGCAGTCTACGTCATTGAAGGCCGTATTGGTCATACAGACCCTTGGGGTGGAGCAACTATTATCACTGTGTTTGGTGACGCACCAGATGAAGATGGTGTCGTGCAAAGCGACGCTATTTTAACTCAGGTACAGGCATATGGTCATGGTGTGCCAGATAGAACATGGTCGGCAATATTCGAAGCTACGAGCAACGCCTATCTAACGGTTGAAGGTGAACAAGCGATCGATATGGATGATTTTAGACTATACAAAGTCGACTTTGATCAAGCCAACAACTTGTTAAGTGAGAGTAATTCTACGTTTGATAATGGTATCGGCGATTGGGTACTTGGTGGAGATGGTGAACACATAGCGGATGGGATAGGTGGCACTGGTTCCCTATATTCAGGAGGTGCAGGAGACGCACGTCATATACTTCCACTTGGCAATGGTGTGATTAAAAATGGTAAGCGTTATTTGATCACCATGGATGTCCACCGCGAGAGTGATGATGGTGCGCATACTTTTAGAGTGTCTGTGTTAGATGCCAACGAGCCTAGCAATGAAACAGCGCTTGTAGGTAATGCATTTAGGGGGGTTTATTGGTTGCGTCAAACCCAACAAAGCTTTGCTGCAGTCCTAGAACCAGCGCGATACAGTAGTGTAACAGATTGGGACACAAGAGATATTTCGTTGCATATTGGCACTAACGTCTGGGGCCAAGGCAATCGTTATACAGTTGACAATATCCGATTAATCGAACTTCCTTAATCTTTAAAAGTAAACACCTTTACTGCTTTTGTCAGTAAAGGTGTTTTTTATTTGTGGAGTGAAAAATGAAATTTACGCGCTTTAATTTTCTAGTTGTTATTTTATTTCTTTGTGTTTTGAACGCACACGCAAACCCTAAAGACCCTAATATCTTTTACATTTCTCAAGGTAAGGCGGTGAATCCTTGGAGCGCAAGCTTAGCTTTTGAAAAATCGCCTATTAAGGATGGTAAAGCCAGTACAATTCGAAAATCATTAGTTTTTAAAGAAAGTGACGACGGATTTTTTAATCTTAAATGGCACCCCAAAAAAATTAAGAACCAATGGGGAGCCATTGATACAAATATTCTGACGTTTAATTTGATCAATAAGATGATGCACGCAAACTTGAAAAGCGTAAAGCAACAAGCGGCTATAATGCTTGAACTACGGGTGAATCGTCCTCCTAAAGAGCTGGTTAACTTTACCTTAGAGTGTAATTGGAATTGGGAATGTCGTGATGCGTATCCCTTGAAGCAAATACTTCGAAATGCTCCAAGTGGCGAGTGGGTAACTATCCCTATTCCCTTGTCTTGCTTCAGTGAAAGCAAAATTGATTTATCAAAACTAACAGGGATGATGATATCGACAATTGGTAAATTAAATCTTGATATTCGAGCTGTAAATTTGGTTTCGATAAGTGATAACGTTCGAGGTTGTTAATGATGTTATATTTGTATATTGTTAACAATGTTTTGGTTAGTATACAACCTCATTTAATGTCTTGAGCACAATTTGAATGAATTCAAAAAATAGCTGAGTAGTGTAAAAAAGCAATAATTTGAAATGATGAGACATTACGTAAAAACAACAATCAATAAAGAAGTAGCGCCATGAAAAAATTGAGTTTAGCGAGTCAAAGAGCGATAGCCCGCGGATACGATCAAAAAGGCCCAGAATGGATGACCGAATTTGATGTGCACGAGTTAAAGGGTGACTTTGCATTTGAAGAAGGCGTAATTAGAAGAGATCCTTCCTCGGTGCTGTACATTAATAATGAATATCATTGTTGGTATACAAAAGGGCAGGGGGAAACCGTTGGGTTTGGTAGCGAAGATCCAAAAGATAAAGTGTTTCCGTGGGATTTAACTGAAGTGTGGCACGCGACTTCTAAAGATGGTGAAACATGGAAAGAACAAGGTGTTGCGATAGAAAGAGGCGCATCAGGAGAATTTGATGACCGCGCAGTTTTTACCCCAGAAGTCTTCAAAGACGATGATGGTGAATTGTATTTGGTTTATCAAAGTGTGCAATTTCCTTACAACAATCGTCAAATCGAACAAGTCGCCATCGCAAAATCGTCATCGCCGTTTGGGCCATGGGTAAAATCAAAAGCACCTATTTTGGGTCCCTCTCAAGACGGAGAATGGGATGGAGAGATTGATAGTCGTTTTGCAGTAAAGAGTAAAGGCAGTTTTGATTCGCATAAAGTCCATGATCCTTGCCTTTTAAAGTACAAAGGCAAATACCATTTGTATTACAAAGGCGAAACCATGGGTGAAGAAATGAACTTTGGTGGACGCGAAATAAAGCACGGTGTCGCTATTTCTGATAACCCTCTTGGGCCATATCAAAAATCAGAATACAACCCCATTTCAAACAGTGGCCATGAAGTCGTGGTTTGGAATTATAAAGGGGGCGTTGCTAGCCTTTTAACAACCGATGGGCCAGAGAAAAATACGATACAATTTGCTGACGATGGGCTTAATTTTGATATCAAAGCACACATCAAAACCGCACCAGAGGCTATCGGCTTATATCGTCCTAATAATCAAAGTGAAGTACCTGAACCCGGTTTAGCATGGGGCTTATGTCACAAGTACGATGCTTCTTGGAACTGGAATTTTATTTGTAAGTTTACCGTCAGAAAGCAAGTGCTAGATTGCGGCACTTATCAAAATACTAATTAGGGTACCCAATGAAAACTATCTTTTTTGCTCCGCACTGGGGTTACGAAGACATGTCATTTGAGGCCTTCGTTGAACAAACCTTAAACGATGGCTACGACGGTATAGAGCTATCATTTCATTTGCAAAATTTAGACTCACAATCCGTCGATGATGCACACAAAAAGGTTGAACTTATTAATCAGTCAGGTTTGTTGTTGATCGCTCAACACTATGAAACTATCACGACTGATTTTGAGCAATACAAACAAGATTTTGCAGAGAGATTGGAAGTTTTATGCCAATTAACCCCGATGTTTATCAACAGCCAAACCGGAAGAGATTTCTTCGGTTTTGAGCAAAGTCTTGAATTAATTGATTTGGCGTCTGAAATAAGCGAAAAACACACAACAGACATTCTTCACGAAACTCATCGTGGAAGGTTTTCATTTGCATCTCATGTCTGCCAACAATTCGTAAATGCTAGGCCTAATATCAAATTAACAGCAGATTTTAGTCATTGGTGCTGTGTAGCAGGGACGCTGTTGCAAGATCAACAGCCTCTCATGGCGCAAATGATGCCCAATATGCGTCATATTCACACGCGCGTAGGCTTCAGTGAAGGTCCACAAGTGTCTGATCCCAGTGCATCTGAATTTGAAAATATTCTCAATCAACACCTTAGCTGGTGGAAGATGATTAAAAAATCCGCCGAACTAAGAGGTGATAAGCAAATGACGCTCATGACTGAATTTGGGCCACCACCTTATATGCCGACACTGCCGCACTCACAAACTCCAACGTGTGATCAACGAGAAGCCAATCTCTTCATGAAAAAACTTATCAAAGCATCTTTGTGATATCGTATATGGCATAGTGATTAAGCAGTGCTGATGCGCTGTTTTCTATGCCAATTACAGGAGTCTTATGGTCAGTATATTTGCCTTTTCTGAGCTAACTAATTATCAGTTGTATGAATGTTTGAAGCTTCGTTGCGATGTGTTTGTGTGCGAGCAGAAGTGCATTTATCCAGAGTTAGATAACAAAGACATTGATGATAATAGCTTTCACGCCCTCATGTATTGCGATAATCAACTAGCAGCGTATGCACGTATTCTTCCTGCGGGATTGAGTTATCAAAGTCCTAGTATTGGCAGAGTGCTCGTTGCCGAAGGATTTCGTGGTAGGGGATTTGCCGAAACTATCATGAATACCTGCATAAAGTTTACCTTTAAAGCGTATGCTTGCGACACGATAGAAATCGGGGCGCAGTGCTATTTGCAAAATTTTTATCAAAAGCTCGGATTTAAAACAAGCTCCAAGCCTTATGATGAAGATGGTATCATGCACGTGAACATGCGCTTAAGCGCATTAGACTCAGAAATAGAATAGTTGAGAATTAAATGGCAAGCGCGTGTGCATTACATATTTTGGTAAAAACCGAAAAAGAAGCAAAAAAGATTCTAGTTGAATTAAAAAAAGGAAAGGACTTCGGGCAATTAGCCAAAAAACATTCTCAATGCCCTTCTGGGAAAAAAGGCGGTGACTTGGGTGAGTTCCGCAGGGGCCAAATGCTTAAAGCATTCGACGATGTCGTTTTTAAACGAGAATTGCTTAAAGTTCATGGCCCTGTTAAGACTAAATTCGGCTTTCATTTGATCAAAACGCTGTACAGAAACTAACTTTTTGCATAGTTAAACTGTGCTAGCTTAATCATGCTCCGCAACGCTCAACTCTAAACCATCAAGCCCATCATTGATTTCAATTTGGCAACACAAGCGGCTATATTCAGTCGCATGTTCTTTTAACTCCAGCATGTCTTGTTCGATGTCACTCGGTTGTCCTAGCCATTCCATTTGTTCCGGCTTTACGTACACATGACATGTAGCGCATGAACAGACGCCCTTGCAAGAACCTTCGATGCCCTCGACGAAATTGTCGACAGCGAGTGACATTACGGTGCCTGATGTTGCTTCTAATTCAATACGGTCGTTTTCTACGGTTGTAAAAATGATTTTAGCCATTCTGAGATTTCCTTTTTGATTATGTATGACAGCCTTAAAGGCCATTAAACTTGACATGTAGGCTTTTAAAGCCATTTTTTCGTTCAAACTCATTCCATTTTTCTATGTGTTCTTGGGCGTTTATGAGTTCGATTTTGCTGACTTGTTCGCATAGCACGTTTACCAAGGTTAAAAGAACTTGACGTGCATGAGTTGCACCTAGGCAATTGTGAACACCAAAGCCAAAACCAACGTGTGGGTTCAATTTACGGTCGAGAATAATTTCATTTGGATTATCAAATACTTGCTCATCACGATTAGCTGATGCCCAACATAATGAAATACGAGAGTTTGCCTTTATTGCATGCTCACAAATCTCAGTATCCTCGGTAGCCACTCTGCCCATATGTGTTAAGGGGGAGAAATACCTAATAAACTCTTCAATGGCATTTGTTCTTAAGGATTCATCTTGTTTTAGTTGCAACAAAGCCTCTGGGGTTTCAGCCAAGTAGGCTATCACGCTACTGATGGCATTGATAACAGTGTCTCTGCCACCCGCAAATGTAAGAATTAAAATGCCTTTTACCGCTTCTTTGGTCAGAGCTTGACCATTGACTTGTGAGCTAAGAAGAACTGAATATAAGTCTTCAGAAGGTGATTGGATTGCTCGGTCTATTTCATCATCAATGTATTTGTACAAAACATTGGCCTTGTCGGCATCCAAGTCTTGTCCTTCACTTCTAAAAACATGAGTCCCCCAATCTATCCATGTTTGCGCGGCTTCGAAAGGCGTATTTAAGAGTAATGTTAACGCTTGAGATTGCACAACAAGTGCTAGTTCACTTACTACTTCAATAACAGATTGTGCCGATACTTTTTTTAGCGTGCTTGTTATTTGTGAATGCAAGGCCTGTTGATAGTCTGCGTCGTTAGGTCTTTTAAACCAGGGCTCTAATAGTGCCCGGTAATCTTTATGTTCGGGAGGATCAAGCTCAAAGGGGATTTGGCGTATACTGCGAATATTCACTTCCGATGGGATGACTATTCTGCCGGGTATCGCACCTGACTGAAAGGTACGCCAATTATGAGCGCATTTTCTAAGTTGCTTTAAGCCAAGCACCATCGTTGCTGGATCATCTTGATCATCCACTTTAGCAACGCCAACATTTCGCCTAGCTTGTGAAAATGCGTCATTATGTTTACTTACTTTCATTACTTAACCTGCAATTAATCAAACATATAAAGGCAATTGAGCCCAACTTGTTTAATAGTTTATTGTGATTTCACAGGTTAAAATCCTATTTTGATATCTATTAATAATAAAAATATGAGATTCGGCGTTTATGCATTCAAAGTTTCTTTCCAGTTTAAGATCGCATCATCATTCACGACGTTTAGTGGATAGACTTTTAATTCATTGTCTTTGAAAGGAAGGGCACTTTGCGCACAGTAGGCGGCGATCATTGCCCATCTAGGGTGCTTGGACTTATTCTGATTAGACTTGTGGAGTAAATTACAGTGAAAGAACAAGGTGTCACCCGGTTTTAATTCCACCTTAACCAATTCGTGATGTTTGAGGGCTTCCTCGACAAAAGTCATATCGGCACCTTTTTGGTCGCCCGCTTTTAAATGATTAATTCGACCTATATGATGTGAGCCTTTTAATACCTCCAAGCAACCGTTTTCTTCAGTCGCCTCATTGATCGCGATCATACAACTGACCAGCCTTGGATATAAATGATAATTATCTGTTGCCCAATATCCGTAGTCCTGATGCCATTCCCAAGCGCCGCCAACAAACGGTTCTTTAATCATTATTTTTGTGGTTGTATGCAAGACTTGCTCATCAAGAAGGTCAGTAGCAGCATCAACTAGTCTTCTGCCGCGTGAAAACATGCTGTATAGGTCATTCCCTAGCTCTTGCCATAAGCTGACCTTACTAATGGTCCCACTTGCATCGGTTTTATCCCATGCATTTTTGTAGAGATTGTCATCGTTAAACGCTTTTTTCTGTAATTTATCAATCTCAGTTTCTGAGTAATAATTTCTGATAATCAAGAAGCCATTGTCTAGAAAGTCTTGTTGTTGCTCATATGTAAGGGCTTTTAAGTCCATAAATCGGTCTCACTTGTCAATAATGTATAACTTTATTTTGTTAACAATATTGTAATAAGAGTTTTAATTCGGCAATCTATTATTTATATAAGTATGATAAATTTATATATAAATTTAGTGAGGCGGTAATGGAAAGAAAACGACAATACTCAGCACCTGCAGTAGAAAAATGTTTAGATGTCTTGGAGTATCTGAGCTGTCAACAAGTACCTAAAAATCAAAAAGAGATTGCGAACGCTGTTAATCGTTCACCCAATGAAATATATCGCGTGTTAACCAGCCTCGAGGCTAGAGGGTATATTGTTCGCGAGGTGTCGGGTAGTTATCGAGTATCTTTGAAATTATACAACCTATCACGAAGCATTTACCCAATTGAGCAAATCAGAAGAATTGCAATGCCATTTATGGACGAATTTTCTTTCAAGTTTGGCGTTTCTTGTTATCTGTGTATGCTATATCAATCACAAACAATGGTGATTATTCACGCGAGAGGGTCTTTACCTGTGTCACTCAATCTCGCTGAAGGCGCATTATTATCGACAGTCAATACAGCATCTGGCAATGTACTATTAGCAAATTCCCATCCTAGCGTTCAAAACATGTTGTACGCCAGAAGTTCTGATTACCGCAGCCTGAATGAGCGCGAACAGGCAACTCTTAGGGAGAAAGTGAATCAGATTTCGACCGAGGGGTATACAAAAACAATTGGTGCATTCGGTGAGGGAGTGTATAGCTTTGCTACCTTAATTGGTAACTCTGAAAATGCAATCATAGCATCATTAGGTATGTCATATTTGAACGATAAGACACACTCTACTAAGGTTGAAAATGGTTCGAAAGAAAAAGATTTAATTCAAGGACTTTTAAAAACAGCGAATAAAATTAATTCGTTGTTGTAGCTAGGTTGATTGGCTCACACAATCAATGTGAGCCAATCAATGCTTAGGTATTTAGAATGAAAGTAAGTTAGCTAAAGCAAATTGACTTTGTTCAACTGCGCTAATGATGTGAGTATCCAAACAAAGTTGGTCTCCATAATAATCGTTATCGTAATTACAGCTTTGCTCTTGCTTTTCGCTTGCATTGTCTGCTTTTCTTTTTGTTGTCATATCTTCGTTGTGTATTTTCATGTTGCTATCCTTTTGAGTGCAAAAACACTTTATTTGTTGAAGTTGTGTTTATAATAATTTAAGTTTATTTGGAAATAATTATCTAAGATTTAAATTAATTATTTCAGGTTTTAAAATAATTAGCTGAGCACAATTTAAACTAAAAGATAGTTCTTATAATCAGAGGGAAGCACCCCAAAGGTAAACAAAGAGATGCTGTTATTGCGTCAGAAAAGTTGAAAGATTCCGCGCTATATAATAGATATTTTATACCTAAAGACAAAAAATGTGCTCTGCGTATAAATATGTATTTACTATTGTTTTCATCTTTTGATAGTTTGGCTTATACAATATCAATTACAGCCAAGCGTACATTAGGGATATCTCGGGTTGCTCTTAGGTGATGCTCATCATACTGTCAGTGTGCTTGAGCGCCTCCCTGTAGGCACCCATTCCGGCTGTTCCCGCACCGATTATTGCAATATCTACTTTTTTCACACTACTCATTCTGTCATCTCCATTTTTCAATTTGAAATTCGGTTTTAATCTTAGATAACGTAAATTTGCGTACTTCCTGAATAGTACTCATGTTTAAGATGTAAGTATTTACCGAGGTTTGCAATTTATAATTCCATTTATTGAAATTATCACTTAGAGTTTATGGAAAAGATGGACATAGATTTATTTTTAAGGAGTATTCGCATCGATAAGTTACAGAATATTAGAGTGTTTATTGAGGTTGCTAAGCAGGAAAGTTTTTCGAAAGCCGCTGAAGTACTTAATATGTCGGCGCCCGCGACTACACGAGCAGTTGCAGCGCTTGAGGATAGGCTCGGTATCAAGTTATTTAATCGTACCACTCGTATCGTTAAGTTAACAGAACCCGGCGCTCGCTTTCTACATGACACTGAAAAAGTACTCGAAGCACTGAACGAAGCTGAAGCAGCCGCAGCAGGTGTATACAGTAAACCAAAGGGTATTTTAAAGGTGACAGCGCCTATTTTGTTTGGTCAAAAACATATAATGCCTGTGATAGAGGAATACCTGAGGCTCAATCCAAAAGTTGCGGTAAAAGCGATGTTTTACGACCGTGTTACTAACTTGCTAGATGAAGAATTAGATGTGGCTATTCGAATCGGCCATTTAAAAGATTCATCACTTTATGCAGTTCAAGTTGGCGAGGTTCGCCGAATTGTTTGTGCATCTCCGCGCTATTTGAAACAAAAAGGAATACCAAAAACACCCGCAGAATTAAGTGAACACGACATTGTTTACCCTGCCACGTTTGAAAGTAAAACAGAGTGGGAATTTCAAAATCACGATAATAGTAAAAAGGAAACCATCAAACTGACACCACGTTTGCAATGCAACCAAAATGCAGCAGCCCTCAATGCGGCAATTGATGGTTTTGGTATCACTCGCTTGATGTCCTATCAGGTAGGAGAAGAAATATTAAAAGGTAGTCTGCAACCAATTTTGACTGCATACGAAGGTCAACCCTTACCTGTAAGTATTGTTCACGTCGAAGGAAGACGAGCAAACGCTAAAATACGCTCTTTTATTGACTTAGCCGCTGAACGTTTGCGAAGTAATCCGTTTATTAATACTGCATATTAATTATTCATTTTATAAGTCTATCTTAAGTACAGTTGTGTTTGCGCTCGGCCTAGCGCTACATAATAATATTTCGTCTTTATTAGGGGTATACGATGGCGGAGAACTATAAGCGACTTCTCCAGCGCTAAGCTTACAAGCACACGAACCACAATTACCAACCCGACAACTAAACATGGCTTTTACGCCATTCTGCTTCGCTAATTCTAAAAGTGTCCCATCACTTGGTGTCCACTCCAAAGTCATGTCACTTTTGGTCAAATGGACAGTTGCTTTTTCAGCTACATCCTGTTTGTTAGCTTTATCATCGGTTATCGAACCTTGTCCAAAAAACTCATAATATATATTTGATTTAGATACGCCTGTATTGATCAAATCACTATAAATACTGCGCATAAAACCTTCTGAACCACATAGATAAAAATCATATTGATCAAATGGCAGGAGCTCTTTCAATAGTGTAATGTTAACTCGCCCTTTACTCACGCTGATATTTTCAGGTAAGCCCCACTCAATAGGACGTATACGAGAATATGCAATGTGCACATTTAACCAAGAATAGCATTTTGACATCGTGGATAATTCATTAGAAAAGATCATTGATTCTGCGTTTGCAGTTGAATGAATAAACCAAACGTCTTTTTTATCCTCTTGGTTTTCGTTTTCAATGACTAGCCCTTCTAACATCGCAAACATGGGTGTTATACCAACACCACCTGATAACAAAACGACCGTATGATTATTTTTAGCGATGGTGAACTGCCCATTGGGTTCGCCAGCATCAATCACGTCACCTATCTTTAACTCATCATGCAATATGCGAGAAACTAGGCCATGCTCTTCTCGTTTAACCGATATTCTGTATGCGTCTTTTTTATGCGCTCGAGATAGCGTATAAGCCCTTCTCAGCATGATGTTGTTAGTTTTATCAAACACACTGATAGGTAAAAATTGTCCAGGTGTGTATTGATTGATGTTTTTTGTTTTGTCAACAGGCGCTAAATAAAACGAGGATATTTGTTCACTTTCTTTTTGTTTATCTATAATTTGATATTGTAGTTGTCTATCAGTTTTTTCATCGGCAGTCGACCAAGTGCCAGTACTGTCTAATGAAGGTGACATTTCAACCAATTCGCCGACTTTCTCTAAGTAATTTTCTAGGTATATACTTTTGCGAATATTTACTGAGATGACGCGTTCAGCACCCGCAAATTTATGCTCAATCTCCTCATCCCAAATTATTTCTGCGTCTCCACAGAGAAATACTGCGTTACCTGTCGAAAAATCTGGCACATAAATACCGACTCTACCATCAGATTTTATATTGCCTAATGTATTGAAAAAGCGGTTTCCACTAAAGTCAGGAAAATAAAGAGTACTTCCTTCTACTTTGACAAAGCCGGGCTTTCCTCCTCGATGAGATGCATCGATACCGCAGCGTTCATCGCTTGTAAACTGCTTGGTCCGAGACGCAATAAAAAACGTGTCGGCATTGCTTATCAAGGTTTTGGCAGCCTCAGACAAATCCGAACTTAGTGCAAGGGAGTTATATTCTGATATTGCCTTTCGGTTTTCTGACCAGTCGAGTTGGCGCTTTTGAATATACTGGGGGCAATTCCCAAAACTTTGCTCAACAGAAACGCTAAATTGCTCGTCATCAATTGAGCTAATAATGCCATTCATGCGATTGCGACGACGGGTGTGTAACTCAATTCCCAATAAACCGATTTTTTTGTTCACAGTAAAATCAAGGTCAAGTATTTTAACTAGGTCGGGAAGCTTTTGGATGCTTAAGGTTTTCTCATCTGGTGACTGAATAAAGCCAGGATCGCCGAATAGAGGTAATGTCCACGGGTAGCCATTACGGTCAACTGCGCCCATAATAATAGAAATGAGCTTATTAAAAAAATCCCTATGCTGCTCGGGCATCGCTGGTCGAACGAAGCCTTCGCTGTATTTTGCAACCATGTCAGCTATTCCAAGCTTCTCTTGGATAGCAATCTCGGCACTATGAAATTGCGATTTTTTATTATCTGACATGGCGGTTTATCCTTTTCTTGCTTAATTTAAACTATATGATTTACGCTACAAGCTCTGCTGAACGTTTCATACCTACAAAGTTAGGATGCGCTTCAATTCTAGCTAACCATGCTCTAATAGCGGGGTAAGGTTCAAGCGAAACTCCACCCTCTGGCACGTGTGATATATAACTATAGCCCGCAATATCAGCAATGGTTATCGTATTCCCGACTAAAAAGCTTTGGTTTGTTAACAAGGGTTCTAACACTGTAAATAGTGAAATCGTTTTTTGCTTGGCAAGTTCGTAGTCTAAATCCATTCCGAATAGTTTAACTAGGCGCACAGCGCACGGACCATAAGCAATCTCACCAGCTGCGATGGATAACCAACGTTGAACTTCAGCTGCTTTTTCTGGCTGATCAGGATACCACTCATAGTCATCGTTATATTTTTTAAAAAGATACATGATGATCGCGTTCGAATCTGACAGTGTAAACCCATTGTCATCAATTGCAGGCACTTGCCCTAATGGACTGATCTTTAAATAATCAGGTGCTTTATGCGCACCGTTAGCCATATCAAGATCGATTGTTTCGTAAGGCAAGCCTAAGAATGCCAACATTAATTCCGCTCGATGACAGTGACCTGACAGCGGGTTTCTATATAGTTTGATTGTGCTTTTATTTTGCGAGAACTTGGTATTCATTGTTTATTCCTTGATTGGTTAAAATTGGTAATGCTGTTTATAAGCCTAATTCGCTTAAACTTGGTGTTTCGTCGGGTCGTCTTCCTAAAGGCCATTTAAATTTTCGCTCTTTATCTAAAATTGGGTGCTCATTGATGCTCGCAATTCGTCGTTGCATGAGGCCGTCTCCATCAAATTCCCAATTTTCATTTCCGTATGCTCTAAACCATTGACCTGAATCATCGTGATATTCATAGGCAAAGCGCACCGCAATTCTGTTTTCTGTATATGCCCAAAGCTCTTTTACTAATCGATAATCTAATTCTCTTGTCCATTTTCGAGTTAGCAGTGCCTCAATTTCTTCTCTACCTTGAACAAATTCTGCACGATTTCGCCAACTGCAATTTTCGGTGTATGCAAGTGCAACACGTTTGGGATCTCTGCTATTCCATCCATCTTCGGCTAAGCGAATTTTTTCCATCGCTGACGCTTTATTGAATGGGGGGAGTGGGGGTCTAGTCATTCTTTTATTCCTTTAATTTGTTTTGGTATTTGGTCACTAATTTAAGCTGCACAAAAGTCGTCAACGCTTGGAAAATCAATTTCTGTTTGCAGGGCGGAATTTAAATAATTAGTCAGGCTGTTAATTGCAACAAGGGTGATAATTTCGATGATTTGAGCGTCTGAAAAACCAGCTGAACGAACAGTAGTAAAATCTGCTTTGGATATATGTCCTCTTTGCTTGGCAACAGTTACTGCAAACTCCACAGCGACAGCCGCTTTTGCGTCTAAAGAAGTACCTCTTCGATTAATACATATTTCTTCATCACTAAAATTAAGTTGAGACTTAGCTAAAAAACTATGTGCAGCTAGACAATATTCACACTGGTTAACTTCTGCTACCGCTAGAGCGATGCGCTCTTTTATAGATGGCAACAATGTACCTTTATTTAATTGTGCGCTTATTTGCAGAAAGCCAATTAAACTCTCTGGGCTATTTGACATGAGTCGAAACAAATTTGGCACGCTACCTAAACTCTCTTCTATGGTTCTCAAAGCTTGTTGTGATGCTTCATGAGCCGATGGTATGTTTTGCGGTGTTTTTATTCTGGGCATATGTTTTCCTATCAATATTAGTTTTAATAAGGTTAAGTATATTGATATAAAAAAATTAATAATTGCTTTAAACGTAAATATATTATTTCAATTTGTGAAATAATATATTTGCTGATTTGCTCTTTGAAAGCAGGCAATAGCTTCATTAATGGCTTAATTTAGATTGTTTTGTTTGTCTCGACTTCTTTTTTCTTCATCGGTGGATGAAAAGATACAATAATCAGTTAGACTCGTTCTGGTGTGTTCGCCTTCAGTTTAGTCTGTGCTAAGTTCAAATAAATGCATCAAAATAGGTATAAATGAGCACGAAGCAAAGCCCATTAAACACACACTGTATCTATAAAAAAGCTGTTTAACATTGATGAAACAAATTTACTAAAACTTGATAATTCAATTAGCTAACAACCCACTATTAAAAAAGAAGCAAGCATGATTACCCACGAAACAAATGCGTTATATAGAGCAAATGAGACACGATACCAATCCATGCAGTATAAGCGTTGCGGTAACAGCGGTATTAAGTTACCTAAGATTTCACTAGGTTTATGGCAGAACTTTAGCCAAACGCACGCGCTTTCGAATGCACGCAATATGATTCATGCCGCATTCGATAATGGAATTACTCACTTTGATTTGGCAAATAACTACGGCCCTCCATATGGCAGTGCCGAAGAAACCTTTGGGCAAATAATGAAAAAAGACCTAATGCCTTACCGTGATGAATTATTTATTTCAAGTAAAGCCGGCTATGACATGTGGCCCGGTCCGTATGGAGATGGTGGCTCTAGAAAATACTTGATCGCGAGTTGTGATCAAAGCTTAAAGCGTTGTGGTTTAGACTATTTCGATGTGTTCTATCATCACAGAATGGACCCAGAAACACCGATTGAAGAAACCATGCGCGCGCTTGATTATATCGTAAGGTCGGGCAGAGCACTTTACGTTGGTATTTCCAACTACCATGCCGAGGAAACTCAAAAGGCGATTGAAATTTTAAATGCCTTAGGTACTCCGTTGCTAGTTCATCAGCCACGCTACAACTTATTCGATCGATGGATCGAAAACGGTCTCACTGATGTTCTGCAAACCAATGGCGTTGGCTCAGTTGTGTTTTCTCCGCTTGCACAAGGCTTACTCACTGATAAGTATTTGCATGGCATTCCAAAGGAGTCTCGTGCTGCCAATGACAACATTGTGCATTTTGGAAAAGATAACATTACTCAAGATAAACTAAATAAAATTACTGCGCTTAATGAGCTTGCCCAAGAACGCGGTCAGACCTTGGCGCAAATGGCAATAGCTTGGACGTTGAGAAACACGGTTGTTACTTCTTGTTTAGTTGGGGCGAGCTCTGTTGAACAAATATTGAGTTCGATAGAAACTCTGAAGTTTGCAAGCTTGAGTGACTCAGAATCGAAAAAAATTGATCATATTCTATATGGGCCTTAAAGCAGTAAATATGACCAATCTTTTAGAAAGCTTTGCTTATCATCATTGTCTAAAGCGGGTTTATTGTTTTTAGTTTTTCCTCTATCAACGCTTGATTAACTTCATCATCGTACTCTGGGTTGAGCTTTGTGGGAATAGGGGCATTAACACTGTCCCGCCATTCGTTTAATTTGGCTTTAAGTCTATCTAGTTGCGCGGGAAATGTAGCAGCTAAATTATTAGTTTCACCAACATCATTTGAAAGATCATATAGCTCGTATTCATTATTTTCAAAGTAATGAATCAACTTCCAATTCTCGCTTCGCATTGCGCTTCCAGGACGGGTTCTAAATAACGGGTCTTGTCCTTGATCTGTTTTACTATTATGCGCTTGAAGGTAAACAGGGAAGTGCCAAAATAAATCTCGTTTTAAGACTGGTTCTTGCGCCAGTAACAATTTACTTATATCAACGCCGTCCAATAATATATCTGTTTGCCAATTATTTGCGATGCTGATTAATGTAGGAAAAAAATCGGCATTGATAACAGGTGTCGCGTTATCGCTTGGTTTAATCTTGGTTAGCCAACTCACCAATAATGGTACTCTCAACCCTCCCTCATAGTATGATCCCTTACCGGCCCTTAGGGGAGAAGGGAAGTTTGACATCTTGTAACCACCGTTATCAGATGTAAAAATAACAAGCGTGTCTTTTCTTAAACCTTCAGTTTCCAACATTTCTAGTATTCGGCCTACGTTTTTATCCATATGCTCTACCATTGCCGCATAAGTTGCTTCCTTTTTATTCGTTACCCCCTTTTCTACATACTTTTGCACCAAGTCTTCATCTGCTTGAAACGGAGTGTGCACACTGTAGTATGGAACGTATGCAAAGAACGGTTGGTCTTTCGAAGACCTTATCCAGTCAATGACTTCGTTTGTCAGTCGACGGGTTAAGTATTCTCCGTTTGGACCATCTTTTATGTTTGGCAATTTGTAAGGGCTATAGTAGTGAAAAGTCATTCCATTGCCGCTCCCAGCTACGTTTTTATCAAAGCCTTGGCTATCGGGATCTATACCTAAGTGCCACTTGCCAAAGTGGCCTGTAGTGTAGCCTGATTTCTTTAGGGCTTCTGCTAAAGTGTAGGCTTCGGGGGGCAGTCCTCTCACATTTTTTACGGGAATTAATTTACGTGTTTGGGCATCTCCTCTCGTTGATGGAGATACTGTATAAATGCCATGACGTGGGCCGTATTGACCTGTCATTAGTACCGCTCTACTTGGCGCACAATTCGCTGCACCAGCATAGGCATTACTAAAACGAATACTTTGTCTCGCAAGCGCATCAATATTGGGTGTTTCAAAAAACTCTGTAGTCTGGTTGTAACCAACATCAGCCCAACCTAGGTCATCCACTACAATCATAATAATATTGGGATTATCTGACTGTTGAGCAGCACTTGCACAGGCACTTAGAAGTATTATTGCAGCAACGCGGAGTATACCTAGTTTCATGGGATTTCCTTATTTGAAATATGGCATTTTTGTAATGCTCACAAAGTTAAAATTATGTTTATAAATTTTACCCGGGGTTGCAAATTTGATAACTTAAAATCAAATTATTACATAGTAAGTCAAATGCGCTCAATGAAAACTGTTGCTGTATTCAATAAATTATTGGTTATCCTATTTAGCTTACTCATGTTAAACGCTTGCCAATTTTTCCAAGCAAACACCTCAGAAATTCAAACCTTACCGAGCTGCGAAATTTATTTACACTGAGTATTTAACTGAACAAGGGAAAAAGGAGTCAATGCTTTTTAATCTGCAAAATGATCCTCAAGAATCAACAAATGTTGCACATAAAGCAGAATATAAAAATGATGTACATCACTTGTCAGCTAGGTTAAATAAATTTATTCGCCAAAGTGAAGCGTTTATACCTGACAACTAAAAGGGTTTTACCTAGACTTCCAATGTTCGATCACGCAGTAGTCCTGTGGTTGTAAAATAATGAATGGGCTTATTGCCACCATACAGAGGTCAAGCTTGGCACTTGCCATATAGAAAACAATATTTGGCATCTCTAGAGTGGCCTTGTCGAGCTTAGTATTGCGGTACCCGTCAAATGAGAAACTATAAGCGCCTATTGATAGGCCGTTTAATTTCGCAAATACCCATATCCAAAAGGTTTTCCTCACAATGCTCTATCCTTAGCTGTTAGCTCAACTGAACAGACTGTATTGCTTTCAAAGTTAAAATTTTCGATACGCTGGCGAATTTTTCAATCAAAATCAATCATGGATTTATAAACGGAACTTTTGGAATATTGTAAATTTTAAAGCTTTGGTTTATCAATTGAGATAAGTGAAAGGCAAAATTTACAAAAATCAAACAAAGCGTTGAAGATATTTGATTAATTTAATAACTTGCTAAACTGCATAAAAATCGATTTACGCTTTTATGCTTTTGAAAAACGAATAATAAGGGTAAAAAACTGATTTTTAAGTTTATATATAAATTGTTTAAAAAGCAATCATCGTGATTGAATTTGATTTGAAATGCTTGACTATGTTTTGTTAGGCGTTAATATGGCGTTACAAATGTAAATGAAACTGTAGTAACACAGCGGAGAGACGCAATAAATGTCTAGCAAAAAAGAAGACTTCAAACATGTGGATTATCATTGGGACGATACGTTTGCCAAGGGGCTAAGCGAAGTTGAGAGCTTAGTTTATCGTTCAAATATTTTGGGCGCAGACCAAAGGATTACTAATACGGGCGGAGGAAATACCTCGGCAAAAATAATGGAAACCGATCCTCTTACAGGTGAACAAGTTGAAGTGTTGTGGGTGAAAGGCTCAGGCGGTGACTTAAGAACTGCAAAGCTAGAAAACTTCTCTTCGCTCTATCAAGGTAAGCTAAGTGCTTTGGATGAAACATATCAAGCGCGCGATGATAAAGGCTACAAGTCTGCAGGCGAGGATGCGATGATTGGTATGTACAAACATTGTAATTTTTGTTTGAACCCACGAGCATCATCAATTGATACGCCTTTACACTCAATGATTGCTGATAAGCACGTTGACCACCTGCATCCAAATGCTGTTATTGCAATTGCTTCATGTAAAGACCAAGAAGCCCTTACCGAAAAGGTTTGGGGCGGTAAAATGGCATATGTTCCTTGGATGCGTCCAGGGTGGGAAGCAGCACTAGTTTGCGAACAAGCCTATGCTGATAAGCCTGATAGTATTGGAATCTTGCTAGGCCAACATGGTCATACCAATTGGGAATCTGAAAGTAAAAGCTGCTACGAAACGTCTCTTTGGGTAATTGAAACTGCGGCAAGGTATATCGAAGAACACGATAAAGGTGAGCTTACCTTCGGTGGTCCAAAAGTCGACAGTTTATCTGAAAAAGATCGCACTGAACTTTTAACAGAATTCTTACCGGTTGCGCGCGGTATTTTGTCTAACAAAGTAAAGTTCATAGCGACAGTTCAATCTGACGAGACGGCACTTCGTTTCGTGAACAGTGTGGATGCTCCTCGTTTAGCAAAATTAGGGACCTCATGTCCTGATCACTTCTTGCGCACGAAAATTCAACCACTATATGTGGACTTCGATCCAGCCAATGACGACTTTGATAGTCTAGTCGCGAAGCTAAATGCTGGTATTGAGCAGTATCGAATTGAATACAGTGAGTATTATAACGCTTGTAAACGTGAAGATTCGCCTGCTATGCGTGATCCAAGCCCAACAGTCATACTAATACCGGGAGTTGGTATAATAGGCTGGGGAAAAAATAAGTCTGAGTCTCGTGTGACAACAGAGTTCTATAATTGTGCAATCGAAGTAATGCGCGGGGCTGAAGCGATTAGTGAGTATACTGCATTACCACAACAAGAAGCCTTTGATATTGAATATTGGGCGCTTGAAGAAGCTAAGCTTCAGCGTATGCCGAAAGAAGCGCCATTGGCTCGTGACGTAGTTGTGGTTGTAGGTGCTGGTGACGGAATTGGCAAAGAAACTGCGCTGAGAGTTGCTAGAGAAGGTGCCCACGTGGTTTGTGCTGACTTGCGTATTGATGCAGCTAAAGCAACGGCTGACGAATTAACGTCTATTTACGGACAAGGCATCGGCGTCGCGGGAACTGGTATTTCTGGTTGTGGTCCTGCTATTGCGATCGAAGTAGATATTACCAAAAGAGAAAGCGTTGAAGAGATGTTTTCTCAAGTCACTTTGGCCTACGGCGGTATTGATAAAGTAATTGTAACTGCTGGTGTGTTCTTAGCACCTGGGCAAGCAGGAATGAGTAATGATCAACAATTTGACGTAAGCTTTGCAGTCAACGTTAAAGGGGGTTATATAGTTGGTACCGAAGCTAATAAGATTTGGCAGGCTCAGAAACTTCCTGGTGCGTTGGTATTGACGACAAGTGTTAATGCTGCAGTTTCTAAGAAAGGCTCACTAGCCTACGATACCTCCAAAGCCGCGGCGAATCACTTAGTCCGTGAACTTGCAGTCGAGTTGGCGCCTTTAGTAAACGTTAATGGACTTGCTCCAGCGACAGTTGTCAAAGGTAGCACCATGTTTCCACGTGATCGTGTCATTGCTTCTCTTGTTAAATACAATGTTGAGCATAATAGCAGCGATTCTGACGATGAGTTACGCGATAAGCTTGCAATGTTTTACGCCCAGCGTACGTTAACTAAACAACCTATAACACCTGCAGATCAAGCTGAAGCAGCATATTTAATGGTGTCCGGCCAATTAAGCAAAACAACTGGGCAAATTATTAGTGTGGACGGTGGTTTACACGAAGCATTCTTGCGTTAGAAGTAGCCAAGTAATCGCGCGCAGCATTGCAGTTGCGCGCCGATAAATCAAAATTTTAGTTAGGAACAAACAGTATGACTCAAAATCGCATCGACAAGGCGTTCATCGCAGAACAGAATTCAAAAATCGAGACACATGTTCAAGAGGACTATGACGCTTTAGGTAGTAAGTTGGCGCGCAGCAATATCAATATTGATGAGATAACAGCAAAAGCAGAGTCTTTTCAGATCGCAGTGCCTTCATGGGGCACAGGCACTGGCGGAACCCGTTTCGCTCGTTTTCCAGGTGAAGGCGAACCTCGCAATATTTTCGAAAAACTTGAAGACAGTGCCGTTATTAATGATTTATCTCAGGCAACTGAACGCGTGTCTCCGCATTTTCCTTGGGATAAAGTAGATGATTTTAGTGAACTCAAAGCTTTTTCAGATAATCTAGGTCTTAAATGGGACTCTATAAATTCAAATACATTCCAAGACCAAGCTGGACAAGAACATAGCTTTAAATACGGTAGTCTAAGTAATACCAGTAAAGCGAGCAGAGACCTAGCGATTGCACACAACTTAGAGTGCATTGAATGGGGACAAGCGCTTGGCTCGAAAACACTAACAGTGTGGGTCGGGGATGGCTCTAATCACCCTGGGCAGCAACACTTTCAACATGCATTTGAACGCTATCTAGAGAGTATGAAGGAGATTTATGCAGGACTGCCTAGTGATTGGGAGCTGCATATCGAACACAAAATGTTTGAACCTGCATTTTACTCGACCATTATCCAAGATTGGGGCAGTAATATCCTTGCAGCAATGGAACTTGGTCCGCAGGCGAAATCATTGGTTGATTTAGGACACCATGCACCAAACGTGAACATAGAAATGATCGTCTCACGTTTGATTCAATTTAAGAAATTAGGTGGTTTCCACTTCAACGACTCAAAATATGGTGATGATGATTTAGACAGTGGTAGTTTGCATCCATATCAGCAGTTTCTAATTTTCAATGAGTTAGTTGATGCAGAGTACCGTAATCAAGAAGGCTTTGGCCCTAATTACATGTTAGACCAATCTCACAATGTAACTGATCCAATCGAGAGCTTGATGAACTCTGCAGCAAGCGTGCAACGTTCTTACGTAGCGGCTTTACTTGTCGATCGTGAAAAACTAACCGAATATCAAAACGATAACGATGCGATCATGGCAAGCAATACATTGAAAAATGCATTCAATCTTGACGTGTCTCCAATTTTACAAATGGCGCGTATACGCAAAGGTGGAGCAATTGATCCTATTGCTACTTATCGCGCATCAGGTTATCGCCAATCAGTTGCTAAAGTTCGTCCTAACAGCGGCGGAAATGGCTCTGGTATTGTGTAAACAAACTGACTTCGTTAATTTAAACTGACATACAATAATAAAAAGTTAATACGCAATAAGTATTAACAAATACGGAGAAATTCATGTCAACAGCAAAAGAATTTGAGACTACGCCCGTTACCCCAGATAAGCTGCAAGGGCCTAAACCCTTTGCGGCAAGCTACTCTGGGGAGCATGTCGCGGGGACAGAGTTTGTAATTGGTGCTTTGTTTGTCTCATGGGGTGTCGGAGCTGCTGATATTCTTATCGGTTTGTTATTTGGAAACTTACTTGCAGTGTTAACTTGGGGGCTGATAACCGCGCCAATTGCTACAGATACGCGGCTCACCCTATATGCTTATCTAGAAAAAATCGCTGGGCCCGGCACGATAAAACTCTATAGCGTCGTAAATGGAATATTATTTTGTGTACTTGCTGGCGCCATGATAACAGTCTCTGCCTCAGCAGTGCGTATTTTGTTCGGTATTGAAGACCAAGTTGGTTATTTACCCAGTGATTGGCGTTTTGTTCTCGTTGTTCTCGGGGTAGGGGCCGTTGTTGTTTTTATGGCGGTCAAAGGTTTTAAGAAATTAGCTGCCTTTGCAGAAGTGTGCGCACCCTGGATGATTTTGATGTTCGTTGTTGGTGCTTTAGTCATGATGCCCGTGACTGTTGCCGCGACCTCAGGCGTTGACGGTATAAGTAGCTTTAGTGATTTTCTAACTGTTGCAAGCGAATCAATATGGAAAGATACCGAAGGTGATATTGGAATATGGCATGTAATCGCATTTGCATGGGTTGCCAATCTTGCAATGCATGGCAGTTTAGGTGATATGACTTTGCTGCGCTTTGCGAAAAGCTCAAAATATGGTTACTTCTCAGCGTTAGGCATGTTCATTGGTCATTATATGGCCTGGATTTGTGCAGGTATTATGGGGGCTGGTGCGGCGATAATGCTCAATACAAGTATAACCGCAATTGATCCTGGTTCGGTCGCTTTCACTGCATTAGGTGCATCTGGTATTCTTGCTGTCATTATCGCGGGTTGGACAACTTCAAATCCAACCATTTACCGAGCTGGTTTGGCGTTTAGCTCTCTTAATCACGCTTGGGGAAGGACACGCGTTACAATAGTCGTTGGCATCATAACAACCATCATTGCTTGCTCGCCTTTTGTATTTTCTGGTTTACTGGGATTTGTTGGTTATATGGGATTATTACTTGCCCCTGTCGGTGCAATAATTGTCACAGAGCACTGGCTCTTTAGTAGGATTGGATTAACTCGATACTGGTCTTCGTATAAAGGCAATACAACTAATTGGGCAGCATTTATCACTTGGATAGTATCAATGGTCGTGGGGATTGCAGTTGAGCAAGTTGGCTTGTTACACTTGTTCTTTATACTGATTCCGCTATGGATCTTTTCTACGCTTTTATACATTGTATTAGCCTCAGCAATGGGTGCAAAAGAAAAATACCCGCAAGCTGTTGACGCCGAAAAAGCTGAAGAGGCTCGCAAAGCCGAAGAAAAAGTGTTCTTGGCAAATGAAGTGTCAAATAACGCTACCAATGTTAAACACACACCGCTTAATTCAAATATTGCAAAATATATGTCTTGGTTAGCTTTGCTCGCATGCGCTTACATGGGGTTAATGGCATATTTGAATCAAGAATCAAAAACGATCACCACGTGGCTAATCGTCCCCACCTTGGTTTATTTTGTGACAGCTACCTACGCTTATCTGAGTAATTCACAGACTGATGAAGAAGGCGTTTAGAGCGGTATAATGAATAATATAGAGAAATGCACATCGGGCAAGCAATATAGTTTAATTATCGATATCGGAAAAACCCATGTAAAGCTGCACGTACTCAATAGTATTTTGGAATCAGTGTATTCTAGGCAAATGACGAACACGGTTAATTTGGAAGATATTTATCCCAGTGCGAATATAGGCAAACTTTGGCAGTGGTTATGTGAAAACATCCAAGTGTTAACCGCTGAATATTGTATAGCTAAAATGACCATTACGACACATGGCGCTACTGCAGCATTAATTGACAGAGAATCATCAAAAACTGATGGCTTAGTGTTACCTATACTTGATTATGAGCACACTGCAGTTTTTGATGAAACACCAGATTATCAAGCCTTTCGGCCTGACTTTGAAGAAACATATTCTCCTTCTTTGCCGGCTGGTTTGAATTTAGGGCGACAGCTGTTTTGGCTAAAGAAAAACTATCCTCAGCAGTTTAGTCAAGCAACCGATATTTTGATGTATCCCCAGTATTGGGCATGGCGCTTTACCGGCCAGCGCTTGTCCGAAATTACATCTTTAGGTTGTCACACGGATCTTTGGTCGGTCAGGCACAATGATTACTCTAAACTTGTCAAAAAACTTGAATGCACAGACATGTTTCCTGAATTGCAACCTGCTTGGCAAAACTGCGGAAAAGTTCATACAGAACTGTGTGAATCTCTTGGGCTTGATCAAGATTGCCAGTTTTTCAGTGGTTTGCATGATAGTAATGCTAGCTTCTTACGCTATCGCTTGGCGAACGGAGATAAACCATTTATTGTCATTTCTACGGGTACTTGGACAATTTTGATGGCATCTCAAGTCAAGTTAAGTAACTTGAGTGCGAATAAAGACATGCTAGCAAATGTAGACGCTCTAAGCACCCCTATTGCTTGTGCAAGGTTTATGGGGGGGAGAGAGTTTGAATTGATATGTGAACAAGCTGGGTCTTGGCTTGGCGAACAGTTTGATGTTTTATCGTTGCAAGGTGTTATTGACCAAGGTGTGTTTGCTTTACCAGACTTTAGTGGGGGCTCTGGTCCATTTGGCGGCCAAGCTTCATCAATTCTTGGAGCGGTTGATAAAGTAAGTGGTATTGCACTAGCAACACTGTATTGCGCACTGATGATCGATTATCAACTTAATACGCTCCAAGCCAAGGGAAATATAATTATTGAAGGGGCCTTTCTGAAGAATCCATTACTTTGCGCGACACTGGGGCAACTTCGGCCTGAGCAAAAAATTCTGCTTTCTAAAGATGCCACTGGTACGGTTGTTGGAGCCGGTTATTTAACGGATTGGGGTAATTTAGATACGAATGTCGAGCTCAGCGAATCAAAACCTATCAAGTTAAATGGTTTGGATGATTATCGAAAGAAATGGCTTAGACTTGTTGAACACTAAACCGAAATTTTAACCGTGTAAAAGGGGAAACATCCCCTCTTAAAATATAACATCCTAGCTGTCAACTGCTTCAACAACGATGACTTCGACCCCTTTACTTTCGAAAAACGCAATGTCTTCATTGGATGCATCAGAGTCAGTAATTAAAATGTCTACGTCACTCAATGGGCAAAAGACAAAATTACTCTTGTTTCCAAACTTAGAACTATCAGCCAAAATGACGAGTTTCTCTGCTTGTTTTTTTAGTTTTTGTTCTGAGCGTATCAACAATGGATCTGACTCCATCACCCCAAACTTGCCTATGCCAGGCGTTCCCATAAACATCATACTGCCGTAATAATACTCGGTGCAGTCATTGTCGTATGAACTTAAAATAATGCCTTGTTCTCTGTATATTTCACCGCCGGGTAAGGTTACTTGGTTATCGCTATTCTCTGTTATATGGTTAGCAAGCACAAAGGAATTGGTGAGGATGTTTAAGTCAAGTTTAGGTAAAAACTCTCCCATCATGTAAGTCGAACTGCCACCATTTATGATGATTGAGTCGCCATCAGAACATAGCTCAACTGCTCTCTCAGCTATGCGCTTTTTAGTCTCGGAACGTTTCGTTTTGTCTACCATAAACGCTGAGCTGGCAATATGTTTCTTTTTCGGCTTGCTATTGATAGATTCGGCTCCGCCGCGAATTTTGTTGATTTCATTGCGTTGAGCCATCTTTGTGATGTCGCGTCTGATCGTTGCTTCTGAAGTATTTAGTTTTTCGGTTAAGCTGCGTACACTCGCAAATTGTTGTTGATCTAGAATGTCCTTGATCAATTGCTGCCTGTGCTTCTCTAACATTGGTAAGCCTTTCTCTGAGATACTACTAACTGTTGTTTTCATTTTCTTGACCTTATTCTAGTCGGCAACTTTGTATATGTACACTTCTAATATATCTTAGCGCAATCTGAACTAAAATGATAAAAAATGTTTAAATGTGAGTGTTGATGTTTGTTTTCAATCAGTTTTTTTATAGGGGTTTTTAGCATTTTGATAACATTTATGTAACTTTCATGAGTGTAATGATTTGATTTTAAGATGTTTTATGCTTTTCTGCTTCACTCTTTTTTGGGTCAATTTAAGTCTTAATGCTTCATTTACAATCATTTTTGAAAAGGTTAACCTATTGCCCTATGAAAAATAGAAGTAAGGCTTTAAGTATCTTACACAGATAAACAGTAAGTCTTCGAATTTTCTATCTTACGTACGCAAGTACAATTAACTAAATTTCGGAAAAAATTATGCAGGATTATTTGGTCAAGCAGTTTGGTTTAAGCGGTAAAGTTGCCATTGTAACAGGAGCGACACGAGGCCTCGGTCAAGCAATGGCAATAGCACTTGGAGAGGCTGGCGCAACAGTTGTGGTCGTAGGTTCTAGAATAGAAAACTTATCAGATACCGTTAATATATTAGAAGATAAAAATATCCCCTTTCTAGCACTTGCGTGTAATCAAAGCGACGGTGAACAAATCATTAAGGTGGTAAACGATAGCATTGCTAAGTTTGGTAAGATCGATATTTTGGTCAATAATGCTGGCACGATCAAGCGTTCTCCAGCCCACGAGTTTTCTGACGAAGACTGGGATGAAGTCATCAATGTGAATTTAAACGGTGTATTCAAGTTTTGTCGTGAAGTCGGCAAACATATGCTGACACAGGGATCTGGAAAGATTATAAACATAGCTTCATTACTAAGCTTTTCAGGCGGTATCACAGTGCCTGCCTATGCAGCAAGCAAAGGCGGTGTCGCTCAGTTAACAAAAGCGTTAGCAAATGAATGGGCCAGTGCTGGTGTTCAGGTAAATGCAATTGCGCCAGGCTATTTTGAAACGGACAACACCTATAACTTGCGTCAGGATACCGAGAGACATACGAGTATCACCGCAAGAATTCCAACCGGAGAGTGGGGAAAGCCAGAAGATCTCGCTGGTGCAACAGTTTTCCTGTCTAGTAAAGCATCTGATTACATGAACGGTCATATCATGCTTGTTGATGGCGGGTGGATGGCCCGTTAAGCTCATTCTAATGCCAATAAAAAAGCATATTTAAAGTAAGGAACAAGCATGGAATTCATGTTTTCTGCAGATAAAAGAAGTTACAAAGATATGCGCAACGATGAGTTGCGCGAGGCGTTCGTCACTGCTCCATTGTTCAGTGAAGGAAAGGTCAACCTGACTTATACAGACGTTGATCGTGGATTAGTAGGCGGAATAATGCCAACCGAAGAAAAGCTTATATTGCCCACTCACAAAGAGCTTGCATCGGATTACTTTTGCCAACGTCGAGAAGCGGGTGTTATCAACATAGGCGGCAGTGGCAGTATTACCGTTGATGGTGAAACATACAGCATGCTCAACAAAGACAGTCTATATATCGCAAAAGAAAGTAAGGTAGTTGAATTTTCATCTGATAATGTGTCAGAACCCGCAAAATTTTACCTTGTGTCATATCCGGCCCATAGAGTGACAAAAACAGTCCATGTACCTAAAAGCAAAGCGCAAACAGTCGCTCTTGGGTCACAAGAGACGTCCAACGAGCGAACAATATTCCAATCGATTCGACCAGGCATTGTGGATAGCTGCCAACTTGTAATGGGCATCACTGAACTAAAACCTGGGAGCGTTTGGAATACAAAGCCGCCACATACGCATTTTAGACGTACTGAAATTTACATGTATTTTGATTTACCTAAAGAAGAAAGAGTCTTTCACTTAATGGGTGAGCCTTCAGAGGTGCGTTCATTGTCTCTTCCAAGTGAAGTCGCAATCGCTTCACCCATGTGGTCAATTCACAGTGGTGTAGGCACCACCAACTACACTTTTGTGTGGGCAATGGGTGGCGAAAATCAAGAGTTTGATGATATGGATCACATTCAGGTTTCTGACCTTAAATAATGGCCAGGGTGCACCATGGCCCGTCCCTTTGTCGTTTCAAGCTGATACCATTGAGGCGACTTTGCTACTTTTTGTCTTTAGTACTTCATAATCACATCCTCATCACCACTTCATCAATTTTTAACTGATGATTATTCAATAAAAACTATGTTTTTAGTCATTAATGCAAATAATGTGTCAAATTAAATCAAAAAGTATCAAAATAAGTCTTTTGAAGCGGCGGTAGTTAATGTAAACTAACTGTTAAATTTAAAGATGAAAACGTTACAAGGGGGTTACGGCCTCTTGATTCAAGATGTTTCGGTTTAAAAATGCAAAATTAGTATCTTTAGGGTAACAATAAATATGAAGTTCAAAAATTATCGTCTATTCGGTGCTTTAGTCACCTCTTTAGCCTTAATCTCTGTAGCAGCAACTTCTCTGGCAGAAGAGAAACCCAATATCATTTTTATACTTGCAGATGACCTTGGGTTCAATCAGGTTGGTGCGTATGGGGATACCGTAATCAAAACGCCCAATATAGATCAGATGGCAAAAAATGGTATTCGGTTTGACCAAGCATACTCTGGCAATACTGTGTGTTCTCCATCTCGTGTCTCTCTTTTTACCGGTCGTGATGGCCGTTACATGAGTAATAATTCAAATACTGTCCAGTTGGAAGAAATTGATATCACAATGGCACATGTGCTTAAACATGCTAACTATGACACAGCGCTATTCGGAAAATACTCTATTGGTTCAAAAATGGGCGTGACAGATCCTCTTGCTATGGGCTTTGATACTTGGTATGGAATGTATTCAATTTTGGAAGGCCATAGACAATACCCTCATATACTTTGGAGAGATGGAGTTAAAGAACGCATTAGAGAAAATGAAGGCGGCAAGAAAGGTGCATATGCCCCTGAACTTTTTACTAACGAGACTATCGATTACATAAATCAGGAAAGAGACAATCCGTTTTTTGTAATGCTTGCCTATACGATTCCCCATGCTGATTTAGCCGTCCCAGAAAAATACAGTGATATGTATGATTTGGAAGAAACGCCGTATTTGGGCATGCAAAATGGTGAGCCAACTGATAAGTACGCTTGGTATTACCCCGAGCCTGTTGATAAACCAAATGCAGTAATGGCAGGAATGGTTAGTGCGCTTGATGACTATGTGGGAAAAATAATAAAAGCGCTTGAAGAGGCGGGGGAATTAGACAATACCATTATTATTTTCTCATCAGACAATGGACCTCATGATGAAGGCGGGGCAGATCCAGACTTCTTTAAAGCTTCTTCTCCTTATAAAGGGCAAAAGCGTGACTTATACGATGGTGGTATCCATGTTCCGATGATTATCCAATGGCCCGAAAAAATTAAAAAAGGCCGTGTTGATAATACCCCTTGGGCTTTTCATGATGTGCTCCCAACATTGGCAGATATCGCTGACGTAAATTTAGATATGGTCCCGCGTGTGCGCACTAACGGTGAATCGATCAAAGATTTACTGAATGATAGTCCGGTCCAAATGCCAGAGCGCATGCTTTATTGGGAATTCTCTAAACAAGTCGGAGACCCTAATTCTGGGGTCATTGGTGATACTTATCAAGCGGCAAGACGAGGTGATTGGAAAGCAGTTCGTTATGGGTTTGATGCACCACTTGAGTTGTACAACATAACGAAAGATCCTAATGAATCTAAAAACCTAGTCAACTCAAAGCCCGCACTAAGCGAAGAGTTTTTAAAGCTATTTGAAAAGTATAAAAACTAAGCTCTAGTCCTCAATTTTTGTTTACTAAATGGATACTAACGCATCCATTTAGTATTCCAACATACCATCTTGAAGGTGCAGTATTAATGAAAAATACCTTAAATCGATATTCAACGCTTAAGCAGGTCGCCCACCTTAGCGCTTTTTTAATGCTAACTCTTACGCTCGGCGCGTGCGCAAAGTTAGACCGCGAAACCAAAACTAGTCACTCAATATCTACTGACTTAGTCGACCACTTTGCTGATAACGGAACGGGCAACCCGCTAGCAGTTGTTCAGTATCCGGCTGGTGAATACCACGATGGCATTACTTATGTTTCTTATCAAGGTCCTTTTGAAGACCCTTATGTTGCTGCATACAATCATGAATCGAAAGAATGGTTAGGTCCGTTTAGAGCGGGAACAAGCGAGTTAGGGCGTCGAGAAGGAAGAACGAAGTTTGATAATCATGGTAAGCCCACTCTTTTAATAGATGATGAAGGTTATATTCACATCTTTTATGGCGGTCACGGAGGCGACAAACACCATGGTGACAACCCTTTAGGAAATGTTCATCACGGTGCTAATAAAAATTCAATTTCTAAGAGACCACTTGATATTTCAGAGTGGGAAGAAGTCGATAATATTTCCGTGTTCGGTACATACAACCAAGCTGTGAAAATGGACAACGGTGATATTTATCTTTTTTACCGTCATGGCGCTCATCGCAGTGATTGGGTTTATCAGTTGTCGACAGACAATGGTCGCACGTATTCTGAACCGGTCTCGTTTTTAAAACATAAACGGCGGGACGATCTTAAAGCTGTTGACAGCTGGTATGCGTGGGCAAGACGCGGTCAAGGCGACGACATTATCGTTGGTTTTGATTATCACCTTTGCTGGGATGGAGGTGCAGGGGTTAATGGAAGAGGTCACACAACACAGCGGCACGATGCACACTATATGGTCTTTAACACAAAAACTGGCGTGTGGCGAAATGTGAAGGGAGAACAGCTAACAATGCCACTCACGCGAGAGCAAGCTGAGCAAAAGACACTGGCGCTAGACACCGGAGACTCATGGACTTTTAACGGCACTGTTAATCTAGATAGTAATGGCTACCCGCATATTGCTATGAATTACGGAAAAGACTTAGGACATAAAACGGGAGGACCTAAGTTGACTCATCATATCAAGTGGGATGGCAAAACATGGTCTGATGGTATAAAAATCAATGGTCAAAAGTCAGGTATTTCTCGCGGAGACTTTATGTTTACACCCGATCAAAACATCCAGTATTTCTTATCTGAACAGGACGGTAAGGATGGTGTGATTTCTACTTGGACGAGTAATGATGGTGGAAAATCATTTGTCAAAACTAAAGAGTTATTGCGCAAACCAAAGGCTAGTTTTGCAACGACAGCGATCATCAAAAATTCGCATCCTGACGCACGTGTAATTGTAGGGGAACGCTCCAGTCTTACCCCCCATCGTAAGATATATTTAGTGGGAGAAAATGGTCCTATTCAGCGTCCGTTTAGTGATGCAACCCTACAAAAAGACACATCGACGTTTAAGAGCAAATAAAGTATTCAGTTTGAAAATTAATAAAATATTAGAGGTGTAATATGAACAAAAAAATGATTTCAGTAGCCCTAGCTATGAGTTTGACATTAGGTGCTTGTTCGCAGCAAAAGGAAGATACAAGTAGCGCTTCTAAAACAAATACGCCCGCACAGAGTGCTACGGTGAATAATGCAATCAATGAGCAAAGCAGTGCTGAGGAAATTCGCGAGTCTGCATTTGATATTGCAACGCGCAGTGGTACGTGGCAATTAGAGCAATTGGGCAATTTGACTTATATACCTGAATCTCACCGTGTAAAGTCTGAAAACCCTAAGTTTTGGATTCAGGCTGCACTCTATATAGGTTTAACAAAATGGGTTGAAGTATCGAAAAACCCTGAATTTATGAATCATTTAGAGAAAATGGCAAAAGAGCAAGAATATGCTTTATTGACTGATAGGCCTTATCATGCTGATGATCACACCATTGGTCAGACTTATTTATGGTTAACTGAACAAAATGGAAACCAGGATGCATACAAGCCTACTCAGCAGCACTTTGATTGGATATTAGCAAATAAGCCAAATGTGGGGCTTGAGTTGTTGGACAGCACTGCAAGTGGCTCAGGCAAAGTCCATAACGAAGGTAACTGCCAATTGCGTTGGTGCTGGGCAGATGCCTTATTTATGGCCCCACGCACATGGTTAAAGCTTTCAAATGTAACGGGTGATCCTAAATATTTCGACTATGCAGATGCTGAGTTTTGGGCTGCTGCAGATTATTTATTTTCAGACGAATATGGTTTGTTTTATCGCGATAGCCGTTATTTTGATATGAAAAGCGACAACGGTGAACCCGTCTTTTGGGGACGCGGAAATGGCTGGGTGTTCGCAGCGATTCCCCTTATTCTCGATGACTTACCAGAAGATCATCCTTCAAGACCTCGCTACATTGAATTATACAAAAAGAACGCTGCTGCCTTACTTAAGTTACAAACTTCAGAGGGGTATTGGCCAGCTTCGTTAAGAGACCCTAATAAAGTCAAAACACCAGAAGTGAGTGGTACCGGTTTCATTACTTACGGGCTTGCGTGGGGAGTAAATAATGGCTTGTTAACTGATCCAGAAGCCAAGACAATTGTCGAAAAAGGATGGGCAGCGTTAACAAGAGCAATTTCTGACGATGGCCGTGTCAACTGGGTTCAGCATGTAGGAAAATCACCTGATCCTGTTAAGAAGACAGATTCACAACTATACGGAACAGGCGCCGTTCTGCTAGCCGCCTCTGAAATGGCTAAGTGGCAGTAACACTAAACTAAGGCTGAAATACAACGATTGTATTTCAGCCTTTTTATTATAAGGGGTAAAAAATGAAAGTCATTTTATTTATAATTCTGACTGTCTTTATCTTTTCATGTGCACAACTTCCGACGTCTACAAACCCAGCATCAACTAACATACCAAAAATAAAAGTACTGATCGTCGATGGGCAAAACAACCACACCGTATGGCCAAAAGCTACGGTAATGATGAAAACATACTTAGAAGAAACAAATTTGTTTAGTGTTGATGTGTATCGCACAAAGCTCGTTTGGCGAGGGGAATCAGAGCTAGACTACTTAATGCCTTACAACAGTGACGAGCACAAGTTAGTGAAAGAACCCGCAAGCGACGAATCATTTAAGCCGCGGTTTGACGAGTATGACCTAGTCGTGTCTAACTTTGGTTATCGCGCCGCCGATTGGCCTCAGGATACTCAGCTAGCTTTTGAAAAATACATGCAAAATGGTGGCGGATTTGTTTCTGTACACGCTGCAAATAATACGTTTCCTGAATGGCATGAATATCAAAAAATGACTGGGTTAGGGGGCTGGGGAGGCCGAAATGAAACTAATGGACCCTATGTCTATTTTGATAACAACGGTAACCTGATAAGAGATCACAGTAAAGGTGAAGGCGGTGCTCATGGCACCAAACATGAGTTTCAAATAACAAAACGTAGTGAGCACCCGATATTAGATGGGATGCCAGATACTTGGATGCATGCTAAAGATGAATGTTACGGTAATTTACGTGGGCCGGCTGAAAACATGGTCGTCATCGCATCAGCACTTTGCCCTAAAGAAGAGAAGGGCACAGGCAAGCATGAACCAATTTTAATGGTGTTAGAATATGGAAAGGGACGTATTTTTCACACCACATTAGGTCACCAACAAACATCATATGAGAGTGTGGGGTTTATTACCACGTTCCTTCGAGGTGCAGAATGGGCTGCGACAGGAAATGTGACACTTACAATTCCCAATGACTTCCCGAGTGAATTCGAATCATCAATACGCGAGTTTTCAAAATAAACGCGGTCATTTTTAGCCTAAAGGAGCTGAATATGTTTAAAAAGCAATACATTAATAAAAGCCTCTTATCACCTTGCGGTTCACATTTTAAGAGCATATTGCTGATAGCAATATTCGCTTTAGGATCTTGTGTTAGTCAAAACAGTGCTATAGAAAATAGTGCTAAACATACCTTAAAAGATGAATCTCTTCCAAATATAGTCTTGATATTGTCTGATGACCAAGCTTGGAATGATTATAGTTTCATGGGGCATGACGTGATCTAAACACCATCACTTGATAAGTTGGCTGCTGAAGGGGTCACCTTTACCAGAGGATACGTGCCAACATCATTGTGTCGCCCGTCACTGGCGACAATAGTTTCAGGGCTTTATGCCTCGCAGCACGGCATTACCGGAAACGATCCATCCAGAAAATTACCCGGTGGAAAAACGGGAGAGTTGTATCAGCAGCAACGCGCTGAAATTATAGCCAAGATAGATAACGTGCGCACATTGCCTAATCTACTTAAAGAAAAGGGATATCGCTCGTTACAGACTGGCAAATGGTGGGAAGGTCATTTTACTCGCGGAGGATTTGATGAAGGGATGACGCGAGGATTTCCTCAAGAGGGAGGGCGTCACGGAGATCATGGGTTAAAAATCGGTCGAGAAGGTTTAGACACTGTCACTCGTTTTATTGATAAAACTGTCGCAGAAGATACACCATTTTTTATTTGGTATGCTCCATATTTACCTCATACTCCACACAACCCACCAAAGCGAATTTTAAAGAAGTACCAAGGGAAAGGATTGCCAGAATCGGTCGCGAAGTACTATGCAAATGTTGAGTGGTTTGATGAAACCAATGGCCAATTAATAAGCTATCTAGAGGATAAAAACCTAAGAGATAACACACTCATTGTATATGTCACAGACAATGGGTGGCTTGCAAATCCAGCGCAACTAAATCGTTTTTTACCACATTCAAAGCAGAGCCCCGGTGAAAGTGGTATACGTACACCGATCATGTTTTCACTGCCGAACCAACTGAGTCCACAAATGCGAACTGACCTGGTAAGTAGCATTGATATCGTGCCTACTATCCTTGGTGCAGCCGGCGTGGATATTCCTGATAACTTGCCCGGATTAAATCTATTTGAGGATATGAAAAATGAAACACCAATAGGCCGGGATACCATCTTTGGTGAAGGGTTTGCACACGACATGGATGATTTAAATGATCCAGAATCTACGCTCATGTATCGATGGGTAATTGAAGGTGAATGGAAGTTAATCTTAAGTTATGACGGATTGAATGTAAGTTATAAGGCGCATCATAAAGAGGTTTTAGGCGCGCCGAGGTTATATAACTTAATTGATGATGAACATGAGCAAAACAATTTGGCAAAAGAATACCCTGAACTTGTAAATCGTCTATCCAATAAACTAGTCGATTGGTATCTCGTAAATAGCCGAAAAGTCTTGAATGCGGAATAAGTATAAGGATAGTTAGATGGGTGAAATCGGCAACGCAATGTATATCATGCTAGCAAAAAGAACAATCATGAGTATAAAGGCTTTTGGCTTAATTGTTTTTTTACTCTTGTGGCAATTATCAAACGCGATAGCAAACGAACATCCGTCTAAAACTGAGCCATTGGTTTTGAGTGCAGACTTCACTGATCAAAACGAACATGTGGGCGAAGTTTTTGATTTCTTTGATGTAAGTGTCAGAACTCAAAATGCTTCTGCCAACTCTATTCCCGCTAAGTTTGGGAGACGAGCAAAAGTTAATACGGTCAGAATGCTGGGTGGCTTTTTCAATCGAGACGTGGAAGCGGATACATATAAGTGGAATGGTAAAGAATATGTATACGATTTTGCTCAGGCTACCAAACGCATAGATACTTGGCTTGAGAAAGACTGGGATATATTTCAGATTGTTCTTGATAATCCTCCGTGGGCTTTTCAGCGTGGCTATAAATTTGTTGCTAAAGCAAATGGCAAGGACTACTTACAAGAGGATGCTCGTGGTGTTTATGGAAACGTGTTGCCGCCAAACGACCCAATTGCTTGGAATAATTATATTTCAGCGTTTATTCAACATTTAATTGATACTTATGGCAAAGAAACCGTCATGGGCTGGAGGTTTCGGATTGGCTCTGAAATAGATACGCGACCACAGCATTGGGCTGCAACTCGACAGGAGTTTTTTGAACACTATAAAAACACTGTAGAAGCCGTACATTCAGTTTTACCAAACGTAAAAGTAGGGGTTCAGTTTCGGGAAGCGTCGTTTAAGGGCAGGTATGTTGATTACACGGGCAATACGGAGGATGCGTATGCTCCTCATTTTATAAAATGGGCAAAGGCTAACAATATTCATTATGACTTTGTCGCGATATCTTATTACCCACATATTCATAAATCCAAAGAGCTTAACATGGAGCATGTTTATGAACATGATATGGCACCGATTAAAGAACATCCTGATTGGAACTTAGATGCTAGCTTTGAAATCCATGAATTTAAACTTATCTCTAAGATGCAGCGAGCTGGTTTTGTTAGTGTATCGACTTCCCATAGTTCTGCGTTTTTTGCGATGCTATCAAAATTAGTACTAGAAAAAAAAGTGTCTGAAATTTTTCAGTGGGGCAATGCTAGAAATGGTGATTATATCTCTGAGGCTATGACACAATTGGCACTTCACTCTATGCTTGGCAATCAAATATTTAGGAGTCACGTGCTAGGTGAATCAAAAATAGCGGGCAACAATATAAACGGTATTTTTACGCAAACACCTGATAAGGCAGGCTTCGATATTCTGCTATTTAATTTCAATGCAGATGATTTGTCTTATCAGGCTTCCGAGCATGTAAATATCGTCCTGAATGTTGATATACCCATGGAAAGTGAGCTTTTATACCGAGTTGCGAATATAGATGCTAGTAACAATCATATTGATATGTTCTATGCGCAATTTGCTGAAAAGTTGACTTTAGAAACAGAGGGAGGTTGGTTAATTCATGATATCCACCCAACCGCTGCACCAAACAAGCGGCTTAACCAAGCTGGGCAAAACGCATTTAAAAAAGCAAAAAAAGCATACGGAAAAAGTAACCAGTTGCAATGGAATGAACGGCATAGGGTAAGTATTAAAAAAAGTGAGCTTGGGCAGACACAGCTTATTATTCCTAGTCAAATCACGTCATTTGGCGTGCAAAGAATTGAAGTACGAGAGGCAGATAGGCACTGATACTTTGTGACTCCGTTTTCACACTCTCAGCGGCTTAGTTAATAAACAAGTAGTAGTTTCGTAACCTTCATAGACTTAAATACATCAACCAATCAAAATTACTCAAAACTATACGTGCAGGTCTCGGGGAAATAAAAAATTGATAATTAAACGTTAACTAACTCGTGACTTTAATAACGTTGAACCTCTCTATGTTTATGATATTTAATTTAAAATTTATGGTTTTTATTCGTTAATTTAATGTTGCGAAAATGAACTAATAGCTTGGAAAAAGAGCGAGATTCAATCATAATAAATCATTGTCAGTCACTAGGCTTTGTGGGAAATGCTTGAATGTTAGTATTGTTTATTAAATTCGTAATAGTAGTAGCTATATCTATTTTAGCTGGCTGCATAAGTACTGACTCGCTTCCTCAAAATTTGCTTAATTCATCACTTTCAAAATTCGAAAATATTTACCCACATGGTGACGCAAAGTTTGAAAATGGAGAGTTAAGTCTAACATCAACAAAAAACTGGTTCCTCACTACAAAAGACACTTATCGAGATTTTGTATTGACTGCTGAAGTTCGTTTGCCTGATGTTAAAGAATATAGTAACTCAGGAATTTTGTTTCGAGGACAAGTAAAACAGACAGATGAGGGGCGAATAGTAATGGGCTATCAAGCAGAAGTTGACCCAAGTACTAGAAAATGGAGCGGTGGTTTGTTTGACCAAGGTCGCCGGTTATGGCTACACCCGCTTCATGCCAAACGCTCAAAACCAGATGAAAAGTTTATTAAGACGTTTATTCCAACATGGACTGATGAGCTATCTAATGCATATAAACACCTAAGGTGGAACCGCTACAGAATTGAATGTCGTGGCAATGAAATTAAGATCTATGTGAACGATACTTTAACGACGCATGTGCTTGATAGTACTGATCAAGAGGGGGTTATTGGTTTTCAACATCATGGCAGCAAACAGTTACTTGAAAACGGTAGAACCGACAATGTCGTGAGGTTTCGCAATGTGTTTATTAAAGAGCTGTAGCACACTCACCAAGCGTTATTTTTTTCATGTCAAGTGAACACTGCTGAAAGTCAGTATCATGCCTATAATCAAAAAGAGGTTAACATGTTTTTCAATCAATACCGTATATCGCAAGTAATTAAGTACGTCTCATTAGTAATGGGGTTATTAGTGCTTTCATCTTGTGTGAAAAACACAAAAACCGAGCAATCAGCCTCGCCATCGCCTCCTGGATCATTAAGTGTAGGTGAAGGGTTTGTTAACCCAATTGGTTATTATGAGTCAGTTCCTCGCTTTTCTTGGAAGTTGGATCCGCAATCTTCTATCACCGCACAAAGTGCCTACCAAATTCAAGCAGCGAGCAGTCTTGAGTTACTCAAAAGTGAGCCAGACTTGTGGGATAGTCAGAAGGTTACTTCCAGTAAGACGTCTTGGCTACATTTTGAGGGTGCTCCATTAGCGTCTAGGCAAGTTTTATACTGGCGAGTGCGTGTATGGGATGAAAACAATATAGTTTCTCAGTGGAGTGAGGCACAACCCATTGAGCTTGGTTTATTAAATAACAGTGATTGGAACGCAAATTGGATAGGCCATCCGGACACTGATCTAAATAAAGCGCCCTCGCAGCAAGTACTTGCAACACCTCAATATCTAAGAAAATTATTCAATGTGTCAGGAGACGTTAAAAAAGCGCGTTTATATATTACTGCTAAAGGCTTATTTGCACCGCAAATTAACGGGAAAAAAGTATCAGAACAGGACGTAATGACACCCGGTTGGACTCCCTATGCCAAGCGTATAGAGTCTTTGAGCTACGATCTTACTGAGCAACTCGTTCAAGGTGAAAATTCGCTTGCAGCAAGTATTGCGGGTGGTTGGTATGCGATGCGAATGGCAAACCACATTGAACAAGATCATTTGGTTCCCGCGCGTTTACTCGCTCAGTTAGAAATTACTTATGCCGACGGTAGAATAGAAACAATAGTCACTGACGATACTTGGCTTTCTAGCATGGATGGCCCCATCCGCTTTGCAAGTATCTATGATGGCGAAAAATATGATCAAAATAAAGAAATGCTTGGATGGGCTAGCCCTCAATTTGAGCCGAAAGGATGGCAACCAGCAATAAGTGAAAAAATGGATGATGTGATCGCTATTAAACCAAAACGTCACGAGCCAATTCGGATTATCGAAGAGATGTCTGTTTCTCAAATTGTGAGTGATGAAAATGGTAAAGTGGTGTTTGATTTTGGCCAAAATATGGTGGGTGTACCCAAACTAAATTTGCCAGTTGTTAAAGGGCAAGAAGTTAAAATTCGGTTCGCAGAGGCTTTACATAAAGGCGAGTTTTATACCGACAATTATCGCAGTGCCAAGTCAACTAATTACTTTATACCAAGTGTGACAGGTGTCATTCAATATCAGCCTACTTTCACCTATCACGGTTATCGTTATGTCGAAATTTCTGGTCACGATACATCATTACCTGCAACTAAAGATTGGGTCACTGCCATGATTCAGCATTCAGATATTGATTTACATGCCAACTTTGAAAGTTCTCATCCAAAATTAAATCAACTAACTAGCAATATTATATGGGGTATGCGCAGTAATTTTTATGATATCCCTTTAGATTGCCCACAGCGTGATGAAAGGCTTGGTTGGACAGGTGATGCACAAGTATTTGTAACGCCCTCAATGTACATGGCTGATGTTTATGGTTTTTGGTCAGCATGGTTACAAAGTGTTCGGGAAGAGCAAGGTGAGGATGGCAAAATTCCTGTTTATATTCCTTTTGTTGAATGGATTAATTTTGCCTCTTCTGGTTGGGGGGATGCAGTAACCATTATACCTTGGGAGTTGTATGTCTTAACGGGTGATAAAACTATCCTTGAAGATAACTATGAGATGATGAAAAAGTGGCTCAATTTCCATGAAAAGAAAAGTAATAACTACATCTCTAAAATGACCACGTTTGGTGATTGGCTTCAGCCTTATCCTGAAATATTAAAAGAAGGTGATAATGGAAACAGAGGGAATACGAGTTTTAGCTTAATCGGCACTGCTTATTTTGCTCGTTCTGTTGAATTAACCCTTAAATCAGCAAAAGTACTTAATCAGACAGGCGATATTCAAATGTTGACCGAACTCCATCAAAAAATTAAACAAGCATTTTTAAATGAATTTTTTGATGATCAACTTAATCTTGTTGGCGCAATACCAACGCAAACGACTTATCTTCTTGGATTAGCTTATGATTTATTTCCTGAAGACAAAACCCCACTTGCGCTTAATAAACTAATTGGTTTAATCGCAGATGCAGACAACCATCTGCGCACTGGTTTTTTGGGTACCCCTTTGTTGACCCAAGTGCTTCAAGAGTTTGGGAGAAGTGACTTAGTTTATGAACTCCTATTTAAAGAAACTTACCCTTCTTGGTTCTATTCAATCAATAATGGTGCAACAACAACATGGGAAAGATGGAATAGCTACTCTTTAGAAGATGGTTTCAATCCGCAAGGAATGAACTCTTTAAATCATTATGCATATGGCACAGTTTCAAGATGGTTTTATGAAGGGATCTTAGGCATCACAGCAGCGATGCCCGGCTTCAAAAAAATTAATATTGAGCCACAATTTGGTCAGCAATTGCAGCATGCAAAGGGTGGCTACAAAACGCCACATGGTGAAGTCAGCGTCAGTTGGGAGATTCAAGGCGGTGCGTTAATGATGTTAGTGACAGTACCTAAAAACACCACTGCTGATGTAAAGCTACCAACGGTTGATTTATCGAGTATCACCTTGAATGGAAGCGACGCGACATTAGATAAACTTTTAAATTTATCACCAGGGAAACATAAGATTGAAGCTAACGTAAGCCTATAAGGGTGAAAGAAAATGAGCAAACATTTTATTAGCTATTCATTACTCGCGTTCTTTGTGGGCGCAGCCCATACGCACGCGAATGAAGGTGCAGTTGCTTCTCCCAAAGAGGGTTCTGCTGACATGATATCAGAAGGGTTCGAAAATGGTGGATGGAACGCGCCTCACTCAAGAGGATTTACGCCAGGGTTAAACAAAGGTATACCCGAAGGGTTTATGTTTAATCAACTTCAGGGTAATCATTCATTTGAATTAGAAGACAAAATCGTCCGTGAAGGAAACTATTCAGCAAAGCTTGTTTGGTATCATAAGCACCCCGCTAAGTTTAATGGTGACGAACGTAAAGTCGATAATGTCGACCGTAAAGCAATGTTTCACGGTTTTAAAACTAAAAAAGTATTGGGTGCCGAAGCATGGTATGGTTTTAGCTTTTTCTTTCCCGCTGATGGAACCGCAAATGAGCCTAATCATTGGTTGTTTTTTCAAATACATGGTAGTGCGGATAAACGATTGAATGAACACTCACGTAATCCGCCTTTTTACATTTCTCTTGACGAGAAGGGACTATTTGGCAGTTGGAAATGGGATCCTGATGAAAAAAGTATTACTCGCTCAGGAAAAGGTACCGAGTCGTATAGGGTACCTGGTAAAAAATCCGATTACCTTGGGCGATGGGTTGACTTTGTCGTTCATGTGAGAGTTGATTATTCCGATTCAAAGACTGGATTAATTGAGTTATGGGTAGATGGGAAGAAGGTACTCAATAAGCATAATATTCAATTTGGATACAACGATGATAATGGCATATATCCTTCCTGGGGAATGTATTTCAATGGCGACTTAAGTGTTATGCAAAATGATCATTATTTGTATTTAGATGAAATTAAAATGACTGATGAAAAAAACGCAAACTATGAGACGGTCGCTCCAAAACTCCTAAAAGCAAAATAAACTTCTAAGTAGTTACATAACTAAACAACCTTAGGTTTGGTGCTCCCCTGGTAGCAATAGATCGCTCAGTTGCCAAGCATAAAAAAAGCTTAACTAAACGTTAGCTTTTTTGTGTTATTTGGACTGTTCCTAAAAGTTTAGGAACAGTTTGTTTCTAAAATGAATACGTCGCGAAAACTTGATACTGACGGCCTGCATAACGAACGCGATGAATCGCATCTTCGTTTCCACCAATAAAATCATATTCTTGACGATTGTTTAAGTTAAACGCACGTAGGTTAAGTCGTAAGTTTTTATTCCATCTGTAAGAGGCAGATAAGTCTAAACGACCACCCGCAGTTTGAGAGCGAGCGTCACTGCCTAAGAATGTTGGATCACCACCACCCGCACTTAGTAGCTTCTCATCCTGCCAGTTGTACGCAAGACGAATACTGATGCCATCATTTTCCCAATATGTAATCAGGTTATATGAGCGAGGTGCAATTCTCGTCATTGGAGGTGCATCTGGGCCTTCATCTGTCTTAACATACGTGTAGTTAAATACACCACCAAAACCGTTCCATGGATAAGGAAGGAAATCTAATTTCTGCTGAATAGCAAGTTCAAAGCCATTCACATCAATTGTTGCATCAATGTTCGTATATTCACGGATGTTTACAGCACGGTTATCTGTTGTTTCACCTGTTTCTGGGTCAGTAAATGAGCCTACTTCTTGACAGATAAAACCACCATCTGGTTGATCGATTTGTTCAAGGTCGCCAACCAGTCCACCAAACTGAGCTTCATTGCCAACTGGACAAATAGTCTGTCGATCAAACAAGTTTGTAATTTCTTTTCTGAAATAGCCCACAGAAACCGCACTACCATCTCGGTTATACCATTCAAGAGAAAGGTCGTAACTCGTTGAGGTATAGGGCTCTACGTCACTTCTAGGATTGTCGATACGAACACTGTTCACACTTGAAGCAATCTCGCCACTAGGTGTTTGAGACCTCAAATTTGGGCGCACAAGACCTTCTGCATACGCAGTACGAAGCACTACATCGTCACTGACTTCTAGCGCCATATTAAATGATGGTAAGGTGTGATCATAATCGTTTTCAGTTACAAATGGCACGTCCTCACCGTTAATAAAGCCGGAGCCGATTAGGTCATTTTTGGTTTCTACGTGACGAACACCGATGTTGCCCGAGTAAAACATATTACCGATATCACCTTCAAAATCAGCCATAATATAGGCCGCATTGATTTGTTGCTCGACAGAGAAGTTATTCGCGTAGAATTGATTTCGACCACCGGCCGTTCTGATGAACCAACCCGTATCTCCTGCTAATACAGCACCTTCAGGAATATCACGGTCTGCTTGTAGTAATCGTTTAAGGTTTTCTGAATCTAAGACTCTCCAACCGTTATTAATATCGTAATAACCAGGGAAGTCACCATTAAAGTATTCTGCCTGGCCATCTGATGTTAATGAGTCACGAAAAATCGTTTCGTCAGATAAACCGCTTGTGTTAATGCCACCTGCACCGATTCTGAAGTCATCGTTAACAAGCTCTTCATTAGATTGACGCACACCAAACTTAACAGAGGTGATTTTTGCAGAATCAACACCAAAATCAACAAAGCGCTTAGCGTTAGCTTCAAAACTATTAAAATCACGCTCAGGTCGGTCAACACGACCGTTGACGTAAAGTCTTACATCTCTGCGGCCATTTACAGCTTTATCTAAACGTGTATCAAAGCGCGTTAGCGGAACGCTGCCCCAGTTTCCAGTATATGTAAAGTTATCGATTCCCGTTAGAGAAGAGGATGCACTACCTAAGTCACCATTTCCTGTATTGATAAACCCAGTGATACCTGTTGGTTCAAAACCATTGTTGTTACGCGAGGTTAGATGGCGAACATCAAGGCCTTCATTAACAAATTCATTTGATGCGTTAGATGCACTTACTGTGCTATCTATTACCCAATTTTCGTTAGCATAATTACCGTATAAAAAGACACCTTTCGCTTCTTCGATATATGAAAACAATCGATTGGCTGGCGCCCAACTAACATTGGTTAGCCTTACTTGGTCTACAGAATAGATCGGATTGCCATCTGCACCGTCGTTTAGTCGAACAGGGCTACCGATTAGGTCAACTTCTTGAATGACTTGTCCAGTGTTTTCGCCCCGAGTGTAGCGAGTATCAAGTTGGCGACGAATAGAAAAGTTTACGTCTTCCATGTTACTTTCATCGAGCGTACGCTTGGTATATAGAACATTAGCGCCTAACTTTAAATTATCAGTTGCTTTCCATTCGATATTACCAGTAGCCGAGATTCTGTCACCTCTGGCATTCTCTGTAATTTGGCGAGCACGAATCGGTGCATAAATACTCGCATTTTCTTCAAGACCATGGCGCTGGATAAATTCATCAACATTGGCCACGTCATTATTAACAAAGGCGCGCTGATCCCAGTTTGCTGTGTCACGGCGGAAGTTTTGTTCTGAAGCTGCAATTTTACCAGCAATGGCAAGCTTATCTTTTATCAAATGCTTAGTACCTGAAAAGCGAAACTCTGTGTCCCAAGCTTGCGATAGCTCTTCATAACGACTACCTAGGCTAACTGAATAGCGACCGTCGGACTTACTTAATGCTCGCTGTAGTTTCTTATCAACTACGCCCGCGATACCGCCTTCTTGGATATCAGCGGTTGGACTTTTAATGACTGTAATACCATCAAATACACTCGCTTCGAAGGAGCCAAAAGGGTTTGTGCTGCCAACTTGGCTAGTCGAGCGACTAGGTGTTGCAAATGATTGACCTTCTGCGGTCGTCTTTACAAATCCACTTCCAAGGCCTCGCAAACTGATTTCCGAATTACGTTGAGCATCTTCGGTATTTAGTTGCACGCCCGGCAATGCTTGTAGGGCTTCTCCCAAGTCAAGCGCTGGGAGAGAGTCAATGTCTTGAGCAGATATTGCATCAACAACTGAATTTGCGTTTCTTTTTACGTCAAGAGCTGCTTCTAAAGAGCTCCTTACGCCTTTTACTTCGATTACCTCTAACGTACTTTCATTTTTATTTTCTAGCGCTGAATTAACTTCTTGAGCTATTAGTGAAGGCGCGCTGACTGCTAATAACATGCCAGTAACACTGCATATTAGGGTTGAACGAGCTTGTTGTGTCTTATTAGATAATGGTTTTTTCATTGTGAAACCTTAATTCTTTAAAACCTCTAATTCAGCGGTCATGCATTTTAGAGGTTTTATTGTGTGCTGTATTGTCATTAAATTATTCTTTGAATGATGCTCTAAACGCCTTAATCACTCAAAAGAAATCATTTACAGTCATAAATATACACGATGTAAAGTTTAAAGCAATGGGTTGTTAAATATTTGTTGTTTTAATGTGTGATGTGGTTTGTTTGGTTATATCAATGATTGGATTTATTTAAGTGTTTGATTTAAAAGATTTATATTGTTTTTTTTGCTTGTTTTTCATTGCAGACTAATGCCAATAGATAAATATAAATAATTTTTATGACAATGAATTATTCAACATTTGTTAACCGTCATTAACTTGCAAATCTGCTTAATTTTAATGCGAATTGTTTAAAGTTAAATTATAGGGAATTATGAGAGGCAAGGCTGCAAGCCCCAAGAAGTTTGGGGCTGAGAGAAAAGTGAAACAATTATCACATATTAATATTATGTACTTATTTTGATGTGGCGGTGTTATTTTTAATTGCGAGCCATTCGCTCAATAACGGAGATTGAATTGTTATATTTTTAAATTTAATTTTCATAATCAGTAACAAATATATTACCGGTTGTAATTCTGGTTAACAGATCTTGCCAACTTGAAACGTCCCAGTTTTTCATTTGTCCGCGAAGTATAGCCGTTTCTAAATTTTCTACTGCTAACTTAATATTGCGATTAGCACCGGTTCTGTATTTCAAGGCTAGCAAGTAGTTATAGCGGGGGTCGTTGTTAGCCGTTTCTGTCAACGCTAAAAGGTACTTGACGGCCTTGTCATAGTTAGCTACTTCTTTATTTTTGCTATTAAATAAAATATCAACTGCGGCAATATGTGACTCAATATCACCTTTAGACATAGCTGACTCAAACCAAAACAGTGCTTTTTTCTCATCTTTAATCACCCAAGGGCTCGTTTGTAAAATTTTGGCTAATCGATACTCAGCTCTCACCAAACCATATTTACTTGCTTCAGACAACCAGTGTATGGCTTGCGCAAGGTCTCTTTGTTCGCGATAAAGTTTGAATCCATACTCATACATAGCAGGCGAATGGCCGGTTTCTGAAAGCCTAAGAAGTATCTGTTCCGCTTCAGTGTCTTCTTGTTCTATCCAAGGAAAGTTCAGCATTAACATTGCCAGATTAAATTGATCATTAACCGTACCACCTTTTCTGAATTTCCGCGTTTGGCGAACAACTTGTTCATACATTTTTTCATTTTCTCGAATCAAGGCAAATTTGTTAAATGCCGCTGCTCCAAGATAAGTCCGACTTGCAAAGTCAACTGCTTGCTCGCCATGCATAGGCACCTCAATTGGGAATAGAATGAATTGTTCAAGCAAAGGTTGATAGTGGCCAAATTTTTGCACTTCACTTGTATAGCGAATCGAACCATCGCTGGCAATATCGTGATCGATTATTAAAAAAGGGGTTCGAGGCGTCGATCTCACTAACTCAATTGAGTCGTCTGAAAACGCCTCATCTGAACTTGCATCAAATGAAAGGTCACCGCCAAAAGTATTGGGCTGATAATCGTCAAGTTCTATATCTTGAGGGTGGTAAACTGTTTTTCGTGTAGCTTCGCCATTAAATTTAATTGTCTCTATTGGGTCGCCTGTTTCGAGAACAGGGAAGTATTGAGTGATTTTGCGCTCAATACCGTGACTCTTTTTGTAGTCTTCAAGTACCTGCAATATAGAGTGTTGATTTTCTTTTGGTAACGAATCTAAGATATTTGTGATTATTTGTTCTGAGTTATGAAATTTTTGTTCAGCAGCCAAATAAAAATATAGCATAGCGTTTACAGCGTCTTTTTCTCCACCTAAACCTTTATGATACATATTACCTAGCTGATAGTAAGCATGAGGATTTCCGACTTTTGCAGAGGCTAAGTATTCCTTTTTTGCTAATGCATATTTTTGCTCAGTAAAATATTTGTCAGCTAAAAAAATATCTGTTCCTTTTGCAAAGGTTGGCAGAAAGAAAAGTAAGAATAAAAGTGACGATTTGTACATTGAGCAATTTACCTTAGTTAATATGGCTTAAATATCATAGGGTATATTGCTTAGATTTGACATGATATGAAACTGTTTTTATGTAAAATTTTCGTAAAGAGTTATTCGTAAAGGCTATGGTTTTAGGTTTATAAATAAAATTAGCAGTGTGTTTGTTCAAAAAACCAATTGAATTTGTGATTTAAAATGAATTAATGTGATCTAAAATTGTTGCATTTGTTTGGTTTGAGTGTTTTCTTATATTTATATAAATCAACGTATTGTATTTGTAAGACTTGCTGTTTAAGGACCTACCTTGTTATGAAAGCATCAATATTCGACTATGCACCTTTGTCGACATTAATTTGTTTGTTTATTTTTACCTCTATTTGCAAAGCTAACGTGGCTGAAGTCACTAATGTGAATGGGGGAGCTATTAATGCAGGTAAAAGTAAACCAAATATTCTCTGGTTAGTTGTAGAGGATATGAGTCCAATTCTATCGGTATATGGCGATCCCACTATTGCTACTCCTGCAATAACTCAGTTAGCTAAAGAGGGAGTAACATACACAAATGTTTATTCGACTTCTGGCGTCTGCGCTCCAAGTCGAGCGGCATTGGCACTTGGTATGTATCCATCAGCCGTTGGTGCAAATCATATGCGTACAACATCAGATACAAAGACAACGGGTTTACCGAAATATGAGGCGGTTCCACCCTCCCAAGCTAAAATGCTGAGTCAATACATGCGAGAGGCCGGATATTACACCACTAATAATTACAAAACTGATTATCAATTTAAACATCCAAAGGCAGCTTGGAATGAAAGCGGACCTCTCGCCCATTGGCGTAAAAGACCTGAAGGGCAGGCTTTTTTCTCAGTTGTAAATTTCACTACTACACACGAGTCGGGATTGTTTGAGCCCTACGGAATCAGAAAAATAGAGGCTAGACATTATTTTTCTGATGACGAGGCAAAGATAAGGGCACTTCCGCAGCATCACTCAGTCAAAACAAACGAACAAGAGACGCCTATCCACGTGAATAAAAATAAGGAATTTCCCATTCCTCCTTATTTACCTGATACACCACTTGTGCGTCGCGATTTATGGAAAATGTATAACAATCTTGCAGAGACAGATCGCCAAATTGCCGCTGTAATCCGACAGCTAAAAGATGACGGCTTATACGAAAACACCGTGATTGTGTTTTACGCAGATCACGGTGGACCACTGCCGCGACAGAAACGTTTGATTTACGATAGCGGTTTAAGAGTCCCTTTAATTATACGCTTTCCAAATAGTAATTTTGCAGGTACTACTGATGACCAATTAATTAGTTTTGTAGATTTTGTACCTTCTACACTGGCGTTGGCAGGGCAGACAATTCCTGAGCATATGCATGGTGTCAATTTTTTAGATAAAGTGACCGATATTGACGATGGTGAGAGAGAGTATATTCATGCTGCAGCAGACCGCTTTGATGGATTTACCGACAGTATCCGTGCGGTAAAAAATAGTCGATTTAAGTACATTCGTAACTATCGTCCACAACAAGGCTACTATCTACCCGTAAGCTACCGAGAAAAGATCCCAACGATGCAAGAGCTGCTGCGGTTGCGTGAAGCTGGTAAATTAAATGAAATTCAAGCCCAGTGGTTTAGACAGTTAAAACCCAAAGAAGAACTATTTGACACACTGTTGGATCCTCATGAGTTAAACAATCTTGCGAGCAAACCTGAGTACCTAGGTATTTTGCAGGAGCTTCGGGCTGAAAACAATCGCTGGCTAAATGAGATTGGTGACTTGCCCAATCAACCAGAACGTCAATTGATAGATTCACTTTGGGGAGGAAGCGCTGACAAGCCAGTCACTCAAACACCTAACTTAAGTATTCAAGATGGCCATTTGTATATGAGTAGCGAAACTAAAGGTGCAGTTATCTCTTACCAAGAGGTTAGCGAAAAAGGGAACTCAGAATGGCAGCTTTATCAAGCCCCTATTCGAGTCAAAACAGACACTGAATATAAAGTGGTGGCGCACCGCTTGGGGTACAACGAAAGTGTGACTGTTGAAATAAGTGTAAACTAGCCCCTATTTTTTTTAACTTCATGGAGAATAGCGTTTATACCATTAAACGATGCTTCGACTGCCTGCATTGGACTCAGTGGGATTGGGTATTCTTCTTGTTCAACCACGATCCATCGAGTATTGCCAAATTCAATGCTCGATTCTATCAAGCGTTTCCAATCAAAGTTATCTTCGCCTAAAATCACCTGATGACTAGTTGAAACAACCCCAGGTTTACCTTTGTAAGTTCTTATTTTGAAGTGTGTTGTGAGCGTTCGCTGAGGAAATCGTTTTACATATTCAACTGGATCAACACCCGCGAAAGTAGCCCAACCAACATCAAGTTGTAGTATCAAGTCATCGGGGGTGTTAATTGCTATATAGTCCCAAAAACTTTCCTCTTTGAACGTTTCGAACTCCGAAGAATGGTTATGGTAACCCATGTACATATCCATCGCTCTGACGCGCTTATTCACTTGTTTCAACTCATTGATGAACTCATCTATATTCTCAGACTGACTAGCACGACTATCAAAGGGAATGATTATGAACTCGGTACCTAAGGCTTTAAAAAAAGCTAGGTGTTTATCTGCGTCACTGCCGGTAAGTTGACGAAGCGAGATATGAACGCCGCTAACTTCGAGACCTAATTCCTTTAAGAAGTTTTTTAATCCTATTGGATCATTATCATACGGGCCGTAACGCCCTGCAAACTCGATACCGCTAAAGCCAATTTCAGCAATTTTCTTTAATGTGGATTTAAAGTCTTTTGATACATCACCTCTGACTGAGTGAAGTTGCACACTGAGCTTCGGAATCGGTGCGGAATCTGCTTTTGAGTAAGCTTCAAATGGCGTGAACAAGATGCATGACAGTGCAAAAAAACGAGTAAAAAAGTATTTTGTGTTAGTCATTGCTTGATTTTTTAAGTTATATTGATTGAAAATGATTGTATATGATTTGTGAATTGTTGTCCTATAAAATAACAATGTATTAAAAATTAGAGGGTTAGCCTGTTTTTTTTGCGCTTCTTTTTTATGCGTTTTTATTTTTCTTATTTTAAAAAGGCAAGATTGTTCAAATTTAATCATCTTATGTTTTTGATTAGAAGGGATGTTATGACTGAAAAATACGATGTGATTGTAGTTGGATCAGGGATCACCGGAGGGTGGGCGGCCAAGGAGTTTTGTGAAAAGGGGTTTAAGACTTTGGTGATCGAACGCGGTCGCAACATCGATCATCGTGGAACTGAATATACCGATATGCAAGCTCCTTGGAAAATACAGAATAGAAATTTACTGCCGGAGAGTTTTGGCGAGGACGGTCGTTATACAGACATCAGCGGTAAGGGGTTTTTTAAAGGAGCAACTCAGCAGTTTTTTACGGACAACAAAGAGCATCCATTTTCATACCCCAAAGATCGACCAGCCAAGTGGGTTCGTGGTTATCAATTAGGTGGACGCTCATTAACGTGGGGGCGGCAGTCACTCAGGTGGGGACCAAAAGATTTTGAGGCCAACGCTAAAGATGGTCATGGTGTTCCTTGGCCGATAGGCTATCAAGATTTAGCACCGTGGTACGATTATGTAGAAGAATTTGTAGGTATTTCTGCAAATAAAGACGGTTTAGATGTGTTACCAGATGGGGTCTTTCAAAAACCTTGGGAAATGAGTTGTGCTGAAACGCACATATCAGAAAAGCTCGAACAAGCCTATCAAGATAGACGTTTGATTATTGGCCGAGCCGCCAATATTACAGAACCCAATGCCGTTCAAAGTGCTTTGGGTAGAGGGCAATGTCAGGCGCGAGCATATTGCAAAAGAGGTTGCAGTTTTGGTGCATATTTCAGTTCTTTATCAGCTACTTTGCCAGCGGCAAAGCGCACAGGTAACCTAACAGTGGTGACCGATGCAATCGTGTCAAAGGTAAACTATGACGCGAAGACACGCAAAGCATCGGGTGTTTCCGTAATAGATGCAAAAACCAAACAAGAGCGCCAATATCATGCACGTGTTGTGTTTTTATGTGCTTCTGCCTTTGCTTCTATACAAATTATGCTCAACTCCAAGTCTGAAACCTTTAAAAATGGCATTGCTAACTCTAGCGGTGTCCTTGGTCATTACATTATGGACCATTTCTCTGGTGTGCAAACAAATGCAATAGTACCTGGATTTTCAGACAAAGTGGCTTTTGGAAGGCGACCGATTGCGACCTACATTCCCAATTATCGGCATGATCAAAAAGATGGGGTCAATTTTGTTCGTGGTTATGGTTACCAAGCCACTGCGCAACAAAGGCGTCACTCAGGTACAAAGGCTAAATCTGCGGGCTTGGGCAAGCAGGTAAAAGATAATAGTAAAGTGCCAACTGTCTGGCGTTTTATTACGCTTATGTATGGTGAAATGCTGCCGTATTTTGATAATGCAGCGAGTTTACACGCCAATAAGCGAGATCAATGGGGCATTCCTTTATTACATATCGATGCTCAAATTAAAGAGAACGAGCGGAAAATGATTAAACAAGCTGCTATCGATATTAAAGAGATGCTTGAGGTTGCTGGATGCACCAATATTAACATTAATCAAGTTGCTGAGGATCAGCATATCCAAATTGGCGATAGAATCCATGAAATGGGGGGCGCATGTATGGGAGATGACCCAAAAGCATCGGTCTTAAATAAATGGGCACAATGTCATGACGTAGCCAACCTATTTGTTACTGATGGCGCGTGCATGTCTTCATGTGCAACACAAAACCCATCGTTAACTTATATGGCGATTACGGCTAGGTCTGCTAACTATGCTGCAAAATTGATGGAAGCAGGTACGTTATAACTAAGCCCAACATTCGGCTGTATGAAAATATTACGCGATTTTTAGGAAACCAATATGATAGAAAATAAAATAACACGTAGAGTGTTTCTGGGCACAGCAGCGTTTTTTGTATCGGCCCCAATCTTAGCCAGTTTGCCTAAAACTGAAAGCTCGGTAGGAATAAAGAAAATACTGGCAGATGGTCAATTTTTCAATGCTCATGAACTAACAGTGTTAACTGATATTGCTGAAATAATGATCCCAAAAACACACACTCCGGGTGCTACAGAGGCACAAGTAATTCCCGTTTTAGATGCATTAATGTTGAGTTGGGCAGGAAATGATACAAAAAAACGATACAGGCAGTTAATAATACAGGTAGAAAAACTAGCTCAGGATTCATACAAAAAAAACTATCTTGAATCGTTACAACCTGAACGAGTATCGCTATTAACTGTTTTAGACAAACGCTCGTTTGATAATCCCAATACTGATATTTCAATAAACTATAGAAAGCTTAAAGAGTTGATTTTTCATGTGTATTACACCTCTGAAGAAGCTAACCCTGACTACGTATTGATACCTGGTACCTATAAAGGGTGCTTGTCAAAGCAAGAGTACCAGAATCTGGTAAATAAGCGTTTAGGACGTGCTTCATAGGCGTATTATTCACAAGAAATGTTTCACATACTCATTGATAAAAAAATCTACTATTTATAAGTAAACAATATGAACGTATTTGAGTTATTGTGATTGTTTGTGAAAGTATGTAAACTCGTTTGAGTAATTGTTAAGAGTTTGTGTTCGTTATCTCTTGGCATAAGGTTATACTTGAACAGAGATATTTTTAAATGAAATGCAAGCAACCCACTCACGCTTATTCACTTAAATCGTTTTTCATGATGATTTTACTCACCGCTATTTTTTTTCTTAGTACGGGTTGCATGCAACCAATCATCAGTCAAAACCAGAGCCCAAAGTCCATCACAAGTGAACAATTTTACGCACAAAGACACGCTTTAATTGATGTGTTGTCTAAAGACGATCCTGTTTTTTCAGCGTTACAGGCCCAAATTAATCCACAAGATGTTGAAAGTCAGGAATATTGGAGGTGGCGCATAGATCAATACATGTATGGACAGTACCCTGAATTCCAAACAATTTATGATGCGTACCGAAATAACAAAACCTTTCTTGATATTTATAATTTACCAAATGAAAATTTGGGGCCCAAAAAGGCAATGCCAACTACGCTTCCATCAGTACCTAAAGGGCACTTCACCGAAAATTTACAAGGCAATCCGCACCGCGGGTGGCACTATCTATCTGGAGATACCTTATACATAACATATCAAGGACAGCTTTCTGATCCTTATATTGCAAGCTTTAATCTCAAAACCAATGTATGGGAAGGGCCTTTAAAAGCAGGTGAAAGTACACTTTCAAAAGATGATAGAAAGTTCGATAGTCATGGTCGTCCAATTATCGAAATTGATTCCCTTGGGCATATACATATCGTATACGGCGGACATGGTGGCGAGCGAGAAGATGGTCTTAACCCACTATCTATAGACACGCCGCATGCTGGTGGTCGGATGCTTCACCTGATGTCAAAAAGGCCATATGACATTAGTGAATTTGAGTATATAGATGATATTTCTCCTTTTGCTTCTTACACCAAAAGCTACAAAATGGGCAATGGAGATATATATTTGTTCACTCGTGCAGGTACACACAAATCACCTTGGGTCTATTACAAAATGACAGCCGGACAACAAAGATTTGAGGCGCCGGTTATTATCACATGGCCGACCCCACAAAAAGATAACCCAATAAATGTAGACACGTTTTATATTAATCCTGTCAAAATATCAGATACTGATATTGCAATTAGCTTCTTGTGGCATGAGTGTAACTTTCTTGAATATCACGATAAGCGTACTTATTCACGCATAAATGCATACTATGTTCGTTTAGATACGCGCAATGAAACGTTTTATAACGCACAAGGTGAAAGCGTTTCGCTACCTATAACCTTAGCTCAAGCAAACACTAATATGCTTGCATTTGACTCGACAGATAGAGAAGAAACACCTTTTACTACGACGCCAATTCTTTTGGATGACGGTTCACCGGCAGTTATTTATGAAGCCCGAACGAAAGACATGCGCGAACATCGAATGACTGCTTTCATAAATGGTCAGTGGACGCACAGTTTACCCACGCCGAGCAAAATCAATACAACTTTGTATGACAAGCAAAATCATAAAATAGAAAATCTTTTAAAGCTTGAAAAGTTAGGTACTCAATCAGACCAACAAACTGCAATGGTCATTTACCGCGACAAAAATAAACAAACAGTTTATGCAGAGGCTACGAGTAAAAATGGCAGCGACTGGTTTGTCTCAAAGACACATCTGAGTTTACAAAGTTCACGCATTCAGATGGAACCTGTAAAGAACAACTTAGATGAGACTATTGGCTTTATTCTAAATGTTCGAAAAGGTGCTTCACAAAGATTATATTTATGGCTTGAGGGTGCATTTCGGCCTTTAAATCATTAATTGTGAAGTGCACAGCTTTATCAAAAGTGACCTCATTTGGGGCTAATTGATTTCAAATTCCCAGGGCAGTTCGATATAGCTCTTAAATAGTATAAGTAAGCGCTATAGAAGTCATGAATTTACCTTTCCAACGATGGCATCTAAAGAATCGCCTTTCCATTCACTCATGCCCACAGGCAACGAAGGAGACGATGGAATGTGCGATCTCAAGCTTTCAACGATAGGTTGAAACTTGTTTTGCGTAATTAAATTGGTGCGCTCTAAGGGATCTTCCTGAGTATCATATAGCTCTTCTGAGCCATCTCGATATTGAATTAACTTGTAGCGAGAAGCTTTTACCGCATAATTTTTATAGTGCCAAGAAATCAAGACAGTGCGTTCACTTCGTCTATAGGGGGCATTATTAATAATAGGCAGTAAACTTTGGCCTGCAATTTTATTGTGTTGCGGAAGATTAGAAATGGAGCAAAGGGTGGGGTATACATCCAATAGGCTAACGACTTGATCGACTGTTACTTTCTTTTTGGCTCCTCTTGGTGGACTGACTATAAGTGGTGTTCTTGTGGATTCATCCCACAGACACATCTTACGCCAATTTTGCTTTTCTCCAAAGTTTTGTCCATGGTCTGACATAACAAAGATCCAAGTATTTTCTGCGTTACCACTGTCATTTAGTGCCCTTAATACTTTGCCAAGCTGATCGTCTACAAAGGCAATACTCGCTAGATATCCGTGCATCAGGTCCTTCCAATACTCTTCTCCCAAATCAGAAACTGCTTTGTGATCACCACCTGGTATTAGGCCCATTGTCATTGCTTTTCCATATTCCGGAATATCAAGCATGTCATCTACACTTGGAAGCGTTATTTTGTCTCTATCAATTGCATCGAAGTATTCTTGGGGAGCGGTATAAGGTACGTGAGGCCTTAAGAATCCTGCCGTCATAAAAAATGGTTTCGGGTTAACTGTCTTGCCTAACTCTAGCAGTTTATTACATAACCAATCGGCAATCAGTTCATCAGGCATTTTTTTGTCAAACATATTGGTATTGCGGTCAACGGCACCCGCGACCAAAGATTGACCAGATTTGTGGCCCAAGTTGTCAACAACAGGATTATCAACGGGAAAGGGATAAAATTTATATCCAGCATACCCATCTCCGTGTTCTTTTATTTTATCGGGAATAACCAGTTCAGGCATGAAATCGTGATAATGCTTACTATGTTCAGCTTCATCACTTACCCACCTATGATAGATTTTACCGGCGCCAACATTGTGATAGCCGTTTTCCTTAAAAAGTGTCGTTAAGTGAGGTACGTCATTTATAACGATATGCGCGTTGGCTCTGCGAGTTCCCGTAGAAGCAGATTGCGCATTTGTGTACATGCCGCTTTCATGGGGGGCTACACCTGTCATCAACGCCGCCCTCGAGGCCGCGCAAACTGGTGCCGCGCAATGAGCGTTTGTAAAACTTATCGACGTTTGCATTAGTTTATCTAAATTTGGGCATTTAACCAGCGGATGTCGTTGTGAGCCCATAATCCATGCATTTAAGTCATCTATAGTGATGAACAAAATATTGTTCTTTTTTGTCGTTTTCGCTGAAAGACCGAGCGAGTTTAATGCGGTATAGGCACCCAAAAAAGTACTAAATGAATTTTTTAAAAACTGTCGTCGATTGTTTTGCATATTAGCTTTATTTTGACGTTTTTTGACTGTTTATGATGTTACATGTTTGTTTGTGTGATGTAAATTAATCAAGCGTTGGCGCTGTGTATTGATAAGAAATCCGCACTGCTGCAGCCTAGTGCTGTATCAGATGTTTCGTTATCTTTGCTAGATTTTGACCAGAGTAGCCTTAGCAAAGAGCACTTCTTTTAAATAAAATAAGAAGTGCGATAAAAAACGAGAATCTAGAACGAACAATGCGTTAGTCAGAAAACTGTCTGATCACTGAATTCAAAGTGTCCTTGGCATCACCAAATACCATCCGAGTATTTTCTTTAAAGAAAAGAGGGTTGTCTATTCCCGCAAATCCAGAGGCCATACCGCGCTTAAGCACAAAGACATTTTTGGCTAGGTCCGCATTGATGACCGGCATACCATAGATCGGAGAGCCCTTCATTTCTCGTGCAGCTGGATTAACCACGTCATTGGCACCAATCACTACCGCTAGGTCATAGCTTTCCATTCTAGGGTTGACTTCATCCATTTCTAATAAAAGTTCATACGGAACATCAGCTTCTGCTAATAAGACATTCATGTGTCCGGGCATTCTCCCAGCGACTGGGTGAATGCCATAAACAACTTCAGCACCATTTTCTTCCAGTAGAGTTTGAAGTTCTTTCATTGCATGTTGAGCTTGTGCCACTGCCATACCATACCCTGGAATAATCAGAACAGACTGAGCCGCTTCAAACACATAATATGCATCTTCACTGGATATGCTTTTTACTTCCCCTTCAATCTTCATCTCTTGAGTGCTTACGGTTTGAAAGCCGGAGAATAAGACGTTTGATAATGAACGATTCATCGCCTTGCACATCACGCTAGTCAAAATTATCCCACTTGCACCTACTAAAGCGCCCGCGACAATCAGTAGGTTATTGTCTAATGCTAAGCCAGCGCCACAGGCAGCTAAGCCCGAATAACTATTGAGAAGAGATATAACCACTGGCATGTCAGCACCGCCTATCGGAATAACCAACATGATACCGAAGATCACACTTAACGCTAAAAATGCATGTAAAAAATGAGGATTAGACGGAGTGATAGCTAAGAGTATGCCAAACGCCAATATTGCGAAAATAATTATCATATTAACAAAAGCTTGGCCTTTAAATACCATTGGGCGGCCCTTAATGATGGTACTTAAATTTCCACTTAGTTTTGACCATGCTATAAAGCTTCCTGAAAATGTTACTGAGCCAATTAAGATCGCAATTAACAATAACATCACAATACTTAAATCAACTTCTACAGTGACCAACATCGCAACCGATACCACGAGGCTAGAAAGGCCGCCAATGCCATTCAATAGTGATACTAATTCTGGCATGGAAGTAAATTCAACTCGTTTCGCAACGACTGCACCTACTACTGCGCCCGCAACTAAACCAACTGCAATCCATTCATAGCCAATAATATTTTGGTCAATGAGTGTGATTACAATAGCAAGTAGCATCCCTGTTGCAGAGGTTAAGTTGCCTTTTCGAGCAGTACTAGGGTGACTTAAAAGCTTTAAACCTAAGATAAACATGACAGCGCTGAGCACGTATACGCCATTGATGATAAATTCATTTTGCATTTTGCTTCTCCTTGGTTTTGAACTTTGACAGCATACGATCGGTTACCAAGTAGCCACCGACTACATTAATTGCAGCAAGGAAAACTGCTGTTGTGCCCAGAACTTGAGCCCATAAATTGTTATCGTTGCCGGCAAAGACGATTGCGCCAACTAAGGTAATACCGGATACTGCATTTGCGCCAGACATAAGGGGCGTGTGGAGGGTTGCAGGCACTTTTCTAATTAGTTCAAAGCCCAAAAAGATAGATAAAATGAGAATCATTGATAAGTAAATAAATGACATTATGCATGCTCCTTGCTTTGCTCGTGTAAGGTTTGCTTAGGTAAGTCTTCCTTTGCGCTGTATTGCGATTTAATGATTGGATTAATAAGTTGCCCTTTGTGCGTGATTAGTGCTTGAGCAAGTACTTCATCTTGTTCATCCACCTTCAAGCATTTATCCTCTTCAGACCAAATATCTTCAATCAAGGCCTGTAAGTTATTGGCATACATTTGACTGGCGTCGCGCCCAACTTGTGAGGCCCAATCACCCGTGCCAATTATTTTGATGCCTCCGTACATAATTGTTTGGTTGGCAACAGAAGCTTCTACATTTCCACCATCTTGTGCGGCCATATCGACAACAACAGATCCTGGCTTCATTTGAGAAAGTACATCATTTTTAATTAACACAGGAGGTGTTCTTCCAAATAGCTGAGCGGTCGTAACGACAATATCAGAGTCTGCGATGCACGTTGCTTGCGCGCTTTGCTGTTTTGCTAGTTGTTCAGATGTTAATGCTTTTGCGTACCCTTGCTCGGTTGAACCTGTTTCACCCAAATCTATGTTTAGGAATTTGGCACCTAAAGACTCAACTTGCTGTGAAACCTCTGGACGTGTGTCATAAGCAATTACATTTGCGCCCATTCTCTTGAAGGTAGCGATTGCTTGTAAACCTGCAACACCTGCACCGATTACAAATACTTTAGCGGGTTTTAAAGTGCCTGCCGGCGTCATCATCATGGGCAGCGACTTGTTTAATGCTGACATGGCTTGCAATGCCATTACGTAACCCGCAAGGCTAGCTTGGGAACTTAAGGCATCCATTTTCTGGCATCTACTAGAGCGTGGGATCATCTCCATACTCACACTTGAGACTTTATGTGAAATGTACTCATTTACTCTTTTATTGTGTTTAAAGGGGTCAAAAAAGCTAATAGTGGTGACATCAGGATTGAGCAAAGGAAGTTTAGTTTCGTCGAGCATCGCAACTGACAATATCGCGTCGGCGTCACTAAATGCTAATTGCATTTCAGATTTTTCGCCAGAAAATACGGTTGCTCCAGCATCTACATATTCTTGGTCTTCTATAAAAATAGATGCACCGATACCAGATTCGACCGCAATTTTAGCGCCTAACCTAATATAACTTTTTACATTTTGAGGTAGGATTGCGCAGCGTTGTTCTGGCAAACCTTGTTCTTTGACGAATATGAGTTTACTCATATAAATTCCCTTGTTTTAAGGTTTCAAGCAATGCAAGTCCAATGTTGGACTGCTCTCATTTTCTGTCGTCATTATTTATTTGTTGTGTTGGGTATCTTTTGATACCTCTTTTAGTGTTTCTTTAAAAGTGGTGTATTTGTGATGTGTGTTAACTCAATACTCCCGTTTTGCTTCTCCTTTTATAATTTATTTGCTTTAATTTGTTTGTCAGCGTAATCAACAGCACGTGCCGAAAGTGCCATATAGGTGAGGCTTGGGTTCTGCGTTCCTGCACTTGTCATACAAGCGCCATCGGTAACAAACACATTTGGAACATCGTGCATTTGATTCCACTTATTCAACACACTTGTTTTAGGATCATGTCCCATTCTTGCTGTGCCCATCTCGTGAATACATGCACCAATAGCCGATTCTGATAAAAGGTTGCGCTCTCGTATATTTTTACAACCCGCGGCTTCAAGCATTTCAACAGCGCATTTAACAGCATGTTCACGCATTTTAATTTCATTTTCACGAATCTTGGCGTCAAACGTAATAATTGGCATACCATGCTTATCTCGTTTATCAAAGTTCAAGAACATTTTGTTATCGTGATAGGGAAGGATTTCACCGAAACATTCCATGTTTATTCGCCAAGTGCCGGGCTTGAGTATTTCGTTTTTCAACTCCGCTCCAACTATACCTTCAGGAATATTTGTGGCGCGGCTTGCCCCTCCTTGGTAACTAAAATTCCGGAGGTAGCCTTTTTCGCGAGTATCGTCATCAATATTAGTGAACGGTGGTATAAAAAATCCTTTCGGTCTTCGGCCTTTGTAGTACTCGTCTTCGAGTCCCTCTAGGGTGCCAGACGCACCCATACGGTAATGGTGATCCATTATATTATGACCTAATTCACCGCTGCTGTTTCCCAATCCATTAGGGAACGCCTCTGAACGGCTATTTAGCAGTATCGCTGCGGTGCCAACTGTACTTGCATTGCAAAATATAATGCGCGCGTTATAAATTGTGACGTTGCCAGTATTAGCATCTTTTACCTTAACACCGCTTGCTCTTTTGAGTTCGCTGTCGTAAATGATCTCCATCACGATAGCATCTGACTTTAACGTTAGGTTTCCGGTATCTTGGGCAACTGGTAGTGTGGCAGACTGAGTGCTAAAATATGCGCCAAATGGACATCCCCGTTTACATCGGTTTCTAGCCATGCACTGGCCGCGCGTGCCTAAATGAACATCTGGTTTGTATTCACTTAAGTTTGCAGTTCTGCATGGTGTGACGACACGATTTGGGTACTTTTTTCTAACTGCTTCTCGTAATTTGGTTTCTGCGGCATTAAGTGGGAAGGGAGCGATAAATTTCCCATCAGGCGCTTGTTTTAGTCCTTCAGCTTGGCCCGCAATGCCCACGAACGTTTCGACATAATCATACCAAGATTCAATATCTGCGTAGCGAATAGGCCAATCTACCGCAATACCTTCTTTTTTATTCGCTTCAAAGTCAATGTCGCTCCACCTTGGACAATGTCTTCCCCACATAACAGAACGGCCACCCACGTGATGCCCGCGAATCCAAGCAAACGGTTCAACTTCATCGTACGGGTATTCGTCATCCTTATTGATAAAGGGTTTAACATCTTCCTTTACCCACCAAGCGAGTTTATCTTGCTTAAAGTAGTGCTTCTCTTTTTCCGCAAGACTCACGTTATTTTGATTAGGCAAATCCCATTTATCCATATGGGCGGTTGGATAGTCGCCATGCTTAACCATACGACCGCGTTCTAGCATCAGTGTTTTATAACCTTTTTTGCAAAGTTCCATGGCGCTGTAACCACCTGAGATACCAGAACCAATAACAATGGCGTCAAACTTTGTATTCATAATTATTCTGCCCAAGCCTTACCGCCCACATCTTTCAAACTAATACGAGGGATGTATTGAATGGGAATAGGAAGGTAGTTTAAATGTTTTTCTGCTACTTCTTCAGTTGCTAAGTAGTAAGAAACTGTTTGTTGTTTTAAGTCGATGTAAGCGCGATATACAGGATCTGCTCTATCGATCGACCTAGATTCTATTTTTTTGATAATACTGAGTTTTTCGTCGTCTGTGGCGCTAGCAAAGCCGTGTTCACTTAAATGGTTTTGCAAAGTATTGAATCTGTTAAGGAATTTATCCTTGTAGTCCGCCTTAAAAACCTTATCAAACATGTTATCCATAATAATAGGTACATTGACATCTGACGCGGAGGGCGTATCAGTGCGCGGTAAAATGGTATCCATTATCTGAACAAGCTGCACAAATACATCCTTACTGAAAAACATAGGCGCACTATTTAAAGTACTTTTTCCTGCGACATCTTTAACAGATGCATGTAACAATGAACTTGTAAGGGGAGATAGCATTGCTGCTCCGGTCAATGCAGTGGCATATTTGAGTATATCTCTTCTGTGCATAATGCTAGCTCCTATGGTCGGACGTTGATAAATGCATCACGATTTTTTACTTCTTCGCTTCTTTGTTGTTCATATTTTTCAATATAGTGGTCAACTCTTTTATCCAGTTTAATTCTGACCGATTTATGTGCTTCGCTTTCAATTAAATTAACCGTTTCTTCTGGATCGTCTATTAAATCGTATAGCTGTTGATAGTCATTTTTATAAAAGTCCACATACTTCCAACGTTCTGTCCGCAATCCAACGGTTGGTGGGATAGACACTCGTTTAGGCTGATACATATGTTCGAAAAAGAATTCATCCCGCCAATCAATATCTTTTTTATTTTGAATAAGAGGCACAAGGCTATTTCCTTGATAACTTGCGGGGGGCGTTAAACCAGCTAAATCAACGATTGTTGAGGGAATATCAATGTTAAGAACAATTTTTTCGATTTTTTTGCCGTGTGAAGACTTTACTCGAGGATCATATATAATGAGAGGAACTCTCAAGTCTTCTTCCCAACCAAACCATTTACCCGCTAGTTGACGTTCATTGACGTTATAACCATTGTCGCTCATATATATAACGATGGTGTTGTCTGCCATGCCCAATTGCTCGAGCTTGTCATAAATCATGCCGATGGCTTTGTCGACACCACTGATTGCTCGGTAGTAGCGCTTTACCATTTTTTGGTACATTTCGGGGGACGAGTAACGATACTCCCATCTCACTCGTCCAATCGATGTTTTTAAAAAATCAGGAAGTGCTTCAAAGCTCGCATCGTCTGATAGTTTGGCTGGCGGAATGGTGACATCCTCGTACATATTTTCAAATTCATCGGGGTAGTGATATTGATCCACTGTATCTCTATCGTGTGCATGAGGGTCCCAAAAATTAACGGCCATTGCCCAAGGCTGAGTTGATTGCTTTGATTGCTCAATAAACTCTTTTGCAAGCGCCGCTATGTAGTACGTTTGTGGTAGTTCCTCACCATTGTAAACTTCTGTTTTTGATTGAAGAAGGGGCCTGAAGAAATCAAACCTTTCATTATTGTCCCCTGAAATGCCAATCTCATATTTACCCACAAAAGCGGTTCGGTACCCTGCTTGTTTGATAATGTTTGGATACATATTTGCTGATTCGAGTTTACCTGTTTTAGGTCGACCAAAGGTAAAGTCATGCGTACGCTCGGTTAAGCCTGTTAAAATACTTACTCTGCTTGCGGCACAAATTGGCGTGGTCACAAATGCATTATTAAATACGGTGCCCTTATTCGCTAGCTCATCTATATTGGGCGTCTTTATTATAGGATGAGTGTTGCCAATCAAGTCCCAACGATGATCATCTGACAAGATGAATAAAATGTTGGGTGAAGCAGATGTTGGTTGTTGAGATTTGGACTTTTCAACTATATCTTCATCTTTAATTTGGCATGCACTGAGCATCAACGTGCAAACCAATATGACAGCTGTTGCTTTAAAGGTATTTTGTACGCGTTTCATGAATTGGCTTTTTATTTGTTCTTTGATTGTCATGTTATATTTTACCTGGCTCGACTTAGTACTAGCGCACGCCACAATCCACCGACCTTGGGAGATGTCTCATTAGCTTGCTTTGAATCCACAACGGCCATTGATGCAACGCTTAATACATCACCCTTTTGCAATTTGACCTTGCCTATTTCAAAGTATAATTCCTGCATGTCTTGACTACTTTTTTCTGTGGTAATGATTGCGATTTCTTGATCATTTAATAACACTTTAAAGCGAGATATCATGTTTTTTTGACCAAGCGTTACTAGGGTAATTTTCCTGTTTCCAACATCTCGCTTATCCACCTTTACTTGCGCCCAAGCAAAAGAATTGTGGTGATTAACGTTACTAGTATCTATCGCCAGCGCTTGTTGTTCGGGGACAGAGTAGAGTGGAATTTCACTTTTGTCAGAGAGGTGAAAATCTGACGTAGCATAAAAAATTCTTGAATATTCATTTATCCCCAAAAGACTATCTTTCACCGTAAGCTCGGGTTTGTCGCTTAAGGTCTCATTTTCAGCCTTGTCTTCAGGTACATAATTTTTATCAGTGGTTAAAATGAATTTATCAAGTTCGAAACCATCTTCGCGCATGGATACCATAATGTTATGAACACCTGCGTTTTTCACTTCAAGCGTGACGGTTTTGGGTGTTCCACAATGATTATGTTTGACCCTTTGGGCTGATGACCATGTCCACTTGTGTTTTCCGTTACAAAGTTGCAGTCTTTGAGCACTCACGGGCCAAGTGTTGTTTATGCCAAAATGAACACCATTGTCCTCACTTCCAGAACTATATGCTCTCGCCCAAACAATATAAGTACCAGGTGTTTCAAAGTAGACTGGGTAAGATAAAATCGCGACCTGTCCGGGCACATTACTGAAGTTTTCCTGCCGAACGATCGGTTCAAAATGATTTGTGCGTGTGTCGGGCAATATTTCAATGTATGCATTGGCACTCGCATTCCCAACGTGCGGTAAGTCCGAATCTGCATAGGGGAGGGCTTGGCTATCGTTATCAATAATAAACCAACGGCGCAGAGTGTCTTTATGTTGACTTGCAAAACTTTCTGCTTCTACCACTACTATGCCATTGGTTTCTTTAAACGCTTTGTTTGATGCGTGACTAGACCAAGACAGAAAAGCCAATACAAGCGTTACAAGAGCGAACATACATTCGGCCATTAATTTACAGTAGACGGTTTGTTGACTGCAAAAGACCATATCATTGTGCCCATTTAGTCATTTCTGAAGCCGCGAGTAAGACAGCGCCAACACCATACAATTGAGTATCTTCTTTTTTAACAGGATCAGGCGACTTTCCAACTTGTTGCACATAATTAACACGTCCATTTTCAGATATGCCTTGCTCTATCGCCTTCCACCCTTTCAATACGGTTTCTTTATACTTTTTATCTTTCAACACACCATTGTTAACCCCCCACGCGAGACCAAACGTAATAAAGGCCGTACCGCTCATTTCTGGTGATTTGACTTTATCGGGATCAAGAAGAGATGCAGGCCAATAGCCATTGTCATTTTGGAGGCGCTGTAGACCCGCTGCATTTTTCTTATATAGCGTCAGGTAGCGTTCTCTAGAAGGGTGGTGTTGAGGTAAATCATCAATGATAAGGGGGAGCGCGGCAAACACCCATCCATTTCCGCGACTCCAAAATACCGGTTTTCCATTGTCACTTTTAGAATCAAAATAACGACTGTCTCGGTAAAACAAGCCATATTCGTCTGAAAATAAGTATTGGGCAGTTGCCCAAAACTCTTGATCAGCAAATTTAAAATACTTATCGTTACCGGTGACATTGCTGAGTTTTAACCATGTGCGAGGCGCCATAAATAAGGCGTCTGCCCAACACCAGCGATCTTGACAAGGACCTTCATAACCCCAGATTTTTGGTGTCACTTCTTTTAGTTCTAAATCAACGTATGAGGGGGTCGCTAAAATTCTATCGAATTCTTTTTGAGTGAATTCATAGGTTTTAGGATTGCCAGTTTGTTCTGCTAACCATAAATATGTTTGACCTATTGCGTGGTCATCGGCATGGCGGTCTCGTTTAGTTCTAAAACTGTAGTCTACGGATTCGGCAACTTCTTTAATATGATTTAGAAGTTTTGAATCTGAAACAGTCTCAGTCCACTTAGTTAGACCGATATAAAAGCTAGCCTGAATCCAATTTCTCGGTTCGGCGGTTCCTTTTCGGTATCTCGGTTCAAGATAATCAAAGTTGTCTAAGTGTTCAATTTGCCAATTTGCAACCTTTGAACCAATATCAAATGCTGTCGTTTGAATTTGTGATGAAGTCTGTTCTGCTGCTCGCTCTGATTTGACTACGCTCGAACAACTTGTAATAGCAAAGATGCCGCAAAGCGCTATTACAAATAGGGCGCATTTAGTATTCATGACTATCCTTTAACCGAAAGGTTTGGGCTGACAATTCTGTTATTCACCGATTTTTAAGATTGTTAGATGTTACACGTTTGTTAAGTAAAATAAAATCATATTTAATCATAATAGATCAAAAAGTGTCAAAAAATCTTCATCCACGATATTATTTCTGTTAATGTTTGAACAAATCAATAACAAAAGAATTACAAAATAATGAACAAGCTCAAATTGTGTATTGGCAGTATTCTTATACTTTGCTTGTATTCATGCATGTTAGTCAGCAAGCATGATGAAAAGATAGACAATATTAAGCGTCCTACCAACCTGTTAGTCGAGGGATTAGAGCGTCCCAATAACGTGCAAAGTCAAACACCCCGTCTTTCATGGCACGCAAATGTCACTCAACAAGTTGGATATCAAGTTCAAGTGGCAGGCAGTATCGAGCAGTTGAAAAACGGAATGCCTGATTTTTGGGATAGCGGAAAAGTACTAGATAAACGCTCTGTTAACATCAGCTATCGGGGCAAAGAATTGGCTGTCAACGATACCTTATATTGGCGAGTGCGCGTTTGGAGCAAGGATCAGAACAAGGCTTTGACTTGGAGTGAACCCAGTTCGTGGCAAATGGGTCTTTTACAAAAAAAAGACTGGCAAGCTAAATGGATACAAGTTGAAGACCAAGCGATTGTCAGCGAAGGAGAAGGCATCGAAGATTGGATGTTATTTGCTGCAGATATTCACCAAAACAGCAACGCTAAGCTTACGCAAACAAAACGCGCCACACAGTTACGAGTACTTGAGCAACTAAAACAGCAGCCTACTGCCAGTATGTTTCGTTATAGCTTTAATGTGCCAAAACACAAAAAGCTGCGCTCTGCTCGCTTACACAGCACTGCTGCTGGATATTACGAAGTGTTTTTAAATGGCGACAAAGTTGATGAACGCTTAATGGATCCAGGGCAGACTGACTATGACAAGCGCATTTTGTACAACACTGACAATGTATATTCAATGGTAGATAGTGGCCAAAATACAATTGCGGTGCATTTAGGGAGTGGTTGGTATGCAGAAGATATTGCATTCAGTCGTTGGGCTAATCCTGATGCTTCCCCAAAAAATACAAAGGCAAGATCATTGGCCTATGGTCAGCCAGCATTTATCGCTCAGTTGGAACTTGAATTCACAGATGGCAGTAGTCAAGTGATTACGTCAAATGAACATTGGTTGACGCATGCCTCTCCAGTGCTCAAAGAGGGGCTGTTTTCAGGTGAGTTGTTTGATGCGCGACGCACATTAAAAAACTGGAATACTAATGCTGAGTCTGACACTTTAAGCATGTGGAAAAATGCGAAAGTACTTCAATCATGGCCAACAGAGCGTTTAGAGCCTCAATTGATCGATCCCATTAAAGCAATAAAAAAGCTTGAACCAATCAATATTTTTCATCCTGACGAAAATGTGTGGGTGCTAGATTTTGGGCAAAATTTCACTGGTATCCCAACTATCGATTTCAGTAAGCTTTTATTGGAGGAAAATCAGAGTATTCACCTAAGATATGCTGAGTGGGTTGACAAAGCAGGGAATATTAGCCAAAAGTCAGGTGGGGGCGCACCTTTACTGAAGCAAGTGGACACTTATATTGCAACGGGTAATGAATCCAATAGTGTCAATACAACATGGACGCCTACATTTACTTGGCATGGCTTTAGATATGTCGAAATTAGAGGACTTAAACAAGAGCCTCCAGTATCAGCTTTTTCAGCCCACCTGTTAAGGAGCAGTGTGAAAGTTGCTGGTCAGTTTAAAAGTTCGGATGAGTTACTCAACCGAATTCATAAGACGGCACTGTGGGGCTATGAAAGTAATTTAATGGCGGTCCCTATGGATTGTCCTATCCGAGAACGTGCGGGGTGGACGGGTGATGCTCATGCTGCTCTCATCACTGGTAACTACAACTACAATATGGATAATTTTTGGGGCAAATACCTTGGCGACTTCAAAACCGCTACATTTGTTGCACCAGCTGTTGTTCCAGGTAAACGCACCCATGGTGACAAGTATGATTGGGCAGCTGCAGAAATTATGATTGCCTGGGAACATTATCGTCATCATGGTGATGTGCAACTATTGCGTAAGCAATATGAGAGTATGCAAGAGTACATGGATGCAGCTCAAAAGAAATTAGATAATTCGTTGTTGCGCATTGGATACGGGGATTGGTGTGATCCTGTTAAAGTGCCAGGAACACCTAGAGTTAACGGAAGATGCAGTCCTCAACATACATCGCCAACGGTGACTAGTTCTGCTTTGTTCGCTCATACAGCAAATTTGATGGCAAAAATCTCAAACGTATTACAAAAGCCGCAGCAAGCGAAATTATATACTGCGTTATTTGAACAAATAAAAAATCAGTTTAACAAAGAACTCTTTGACCCGATTACTCAATCGTATAGCAGCCAAACTGCAAACGCTATGGCGATTATGTTTGAGATCGCGCCACCTGGGAAGCGTTCTGCAATTGCAAAAGCTATCAATGATGATGTCCTTAATAATTGGAATGGTCATGCATCAGTTGGTGCACTTGGACAAACCTATTTGTATAGAGCATTAAGCGACTATGGCTTCGCGGATACTGCATTTAATATCTTTAAGGCAGAGGGATATCCTGGATATCAATATTTGTTTGAAGAGTTAAATGCAACAACCCTTTGGGAGCGAAAGGGGTTTTATGATCCCAAGCAAGATCCTGATGGCACTAAGGCGCCCGGTTTTTCACTCAACCACCCCTTTCATTCCGGTTATGATGGTTGGTTTTACGAGGGGTTAGGAGGGGTCCGTCCGCTATCTGATAGTGTTGGCTTTCAAGACTTTGAATTGGTGCCTGTCTTTGTTAAAGGACTTGAATCGGTTGATGTGTCTTATACAACACCTTACGGGAAGATTAAAAGTCAATGGCAGCGAGAAGGTGGTAAGGTAACTTGGGACTTTACGGTACCAAACAATACAAGCGCACTTGTACAATTACCAAATAGACCTGTAAAAATCTATCAAGCAGGTGATTATCGAATTGTGTATGAAGAATAGCGTGAGATAAACTAAACTAAAAAAGCCCCTGAAATTTGTTAAATTAAAGGGGCTTTTTTGAAGGGGCGTTCGACGCTTTAAATATCTAAATCAATAATCTGTAAATAAAGAGGTTGCGAAGTCGTCAGGTCTCCGGGTAACCGCTCCATTAAAAAATAATATGCTTTACCACCTGTGATATGCACTACGCCGTGGTCAAATTTCTTCTTGCCTTTTGCCTTGTATACTCGAGTAAAGTTGTTGGTACCTCCAACTGCTTTTTCAACGAAAGGTGTGCCTTGGTCCAAGCCAATGATGTAAATGTTATCTCCAGAAGTGTATATTGCAGTCGCACCAGCAAAGTCTGTAGAGATAATGAAATCTTTGGCATCAGCAGGCTTGTATGAATGAATATTTATTTCTTTATAGTCAGGATGTTTTCGGTTTGTCGAGCGAACTTTACTCATGATGTGAATATCACCTCTGGCCGTTACTGTCCAATCAAAACCTTGTACGATATGAACAGAATCCACTTCGGTATGATCAATATAATCACCAGGTTCAAACACTTTTATTTCGTCAGAATGCACTAATGGCCAAGTCATCGTTTCACCTTTGTGATTTTTCCAATCACCGAAGCCTTGCGGATGGTCTGAATACGCGTAATACACACCATTTTGATAAATAAATTTGTCTTTTTTATTGTTCGAGCGCTGCTGAAACCCTACGCGAAGTTTACCGTTAAGGTATTTCATACTTCCGTACAGCCCCCAGTTGTATTCATTTCCTTTTGTTATCTGATTATTGTAATTAAAGTGAGTGAATCGTGACCAAGTATTAGTTAACTGATCATAACGGTTGAATACATAAGCACCATTATTGTTGCCGCCAAGGCGCATGTATAACAAAAGGGTGCCATCGTCTGTCTCGAAAAACTTAGGGTAGGTCAAGCGAGCAAAATTCGCTCTATCATTTAAGTCACCCGTCATTGTGAGGTGTTTATAATCGTCTTTACCCTGACTAACAGGGCTTGTATCTTTGACAAAAAGATCTAATGTAAAGTCTTTATCTTCTGCGTCAGCAGCATTTTTTAAGCTGTATGAATAACGAAAAAAGTCATCTTTAAACTTACCACCATGATTATTGTCATCGTAAGCATGTAGGTCATAAACCATGTGGATAGTGCCGTTCAGTGGACTTATCGCCAAACCAATTGTGTTGTGCGACTCGCCTATATTAGGGTCACCGCGAAACCCCGTATGCTTGTGAGGAAACTTAATTGTAGATACCACGCCTGTTAATGTGTTGTAGCGAGAGAGCATCACATTACGGTTTTCTTTGCCGCCTAAATACCAAGTCATAAACACATAATGCTTATATGTCTTGACTGCGTCACCGTGAGCAGAAATATTACGCCCAAAAAAGAAATCATAAGTATCAGGTGACTTATTGGCACTATTTAGATTCTTGATATTTAAATCTTTGCCGTTGAAGTGCAATGCATTGTCAGCAATTTTCACTTGAGTTTTTAAGCTTACATTGGCATTTGCGAAAGCGGCACATAGTATTAGAGTGCCTGTACATAAATTTACACGTAACGCTCTAGCGATGCGTGTACAACTTTGATTATGGTGCATTTTTAAATTCCGTATATAAAAAAGCCTAATGTAGAAATCAGGCTAGTCGTTTATTTGCTCATTTCTTGTAACAACATGTCTTTGATATCTGAAGTATTGGCGAAATTATTTCCACCATTATCAGCGCCTGTTATCCACCAATAAACCATTCCTGCGTCTGAGCAATCGAACTTATTTGCCTGAAACGGCACTACACCATCTTGTTCGGCATAGGCAAGCATCTCCCACATGAATCGATAGCCCGAATTTTCATGGTTTTTCGCCCAATCCCAATTGCTTATTGGGGTTTGCAGAGAAAGGTTTTGATCACCGATTTGGTGCTCAGTCACACCAAAGTCCAAAATTTGCTGCCACTCAAAATAGTCGCCACTATCATCGTTTGCAGGGTGATGCGATACAACATGTACGAATTTTCTTGCCTTAGCAGAGGCTTTTTCTAGCGCGAAACCAATCAAGTCAGGTTCTCCAGCTTCTATTATCCAAAGTGGATTAGATGCAGTTGATGCATTAATTGCTTCAACTAAATCATCTCTTGCGGCATCTTGGTCTGTTCGGCAGTTGTAGTAATTACGAAGGTTCTTAAACGGTCCGAAAAATTCGATACTTTTGCCACTTAATTCGTGCAATACAGCCTGTCTACGGGCTTCGTCTTCTGCATTTATTTGACGACCTTTATTGCGAAAGGGGTCTAAGTCACAAGAATGTGAAACGTGTACTAAGCGCTCTGAAAGCTCAGCTTGTTGCAACAAGCCAAACATCACCGGTGTCGCGCCAATGTCATCAGGATCGGGAGAGTTACCATCAATAACCACTGCTAACCGCCCATCTGGCGCATTTACTCTATCTAGTTGCACATCAGTCACATAACGTTCCCAAAATGCATGCACTGATGAAGCAGGTTGGCCTAAACCTAGTATCCACCAAACCGCAACATTATCTGAAAAATCGACACCACCAGAGGGAATGACAGAGTATTCTGCTTCAAAGCCATGTTTATTGATGGTGCTAATCGCCATTTGCCAAAGCTTTCGGGCTTGTTCATTTGAATTAAGTTCAGACGTTGCTGCTGCAAGCCACCTTGAATGTTCATCGACATACATCGGGGTCATCGGGCCTCTGCGATTCTTGCGCATGTAGACCTTTTTCGGTTTGTTTCCGTCCGTAATGGCTTGATATATTGCTTTATCTTTAACAAATGCAAGTGCATCTGGAGACGTTTTAGTTTCGTTCCATTCACTATGTTGCACGACAATAATATTATTTTTAATCACAGAGGGGTGCACGCCTGACACTAACAAAGCATCTATCCATCGTGCTGTAAAATCTGATTGTCCGGCCTCTTGAACCCAAACATTCCCACCTTGAGCAAGCACTGCTTTTACTCGATCTCTAATTAAGGTGACGGCGTCATAAGGGTTTTTCTTTGCATCTACCCAATGCAAGTTTTCTCTGCCAAATGCTAGCGACATTAACTCTCTAGCGTCAATGTATGCTCCTTCCTGCAGTCCTGTTGTACCGTTAACCGCCATTCGATTAACACCTTTTAAATCGGGGTGTAACAACATAGATCCAAGTGCAGCAACAGCATGCACATCATCAGCATCGGGCTGAAAGTCAAATTGAGATATTAATAAGTCTTTGTGTTTGCTAAATGCTTTAGGCGGCTGCGATTTGCCTGCAGCCGGCGTTATCGTCAACGACTGCCACCTACCACGAGCCCATGCAGTGCCATCATTCTCAGGTATTTCGCCATTTGTGTGTGCATTCGACTCAATACTGATGATATCATTTTTTGACAGCGCTATATTTTGCCAAGTATGTGTTTCGGCAGTAAGATCACGCTGAGACGTTTTACCGATGTAGGATGCACGGTATGTTCCCACTACCTTGCCGTTAAGTAACAGTCGATAAAGTGGCTCACCATCTTCTTCGGTCATAGGCGCAAGTGTTAGATCATAGACGCCATTCGCGCCGTTAAACGTTGTTTCTGCTTTAGCAAAAAGACTTCGATATTCAAGCCTTCTAGCATCTATTCCTAGCGCCGAGTTTTTCCTGTCAGTGTAATAAGGGACATCACCGGCATCTATAACAGGAAAGTCTTTAGTTGCGTCCATGACTATTGTGCTTAAACTTTGCGTTTTGGCAATGACGAAACCTGTTAAACACAATGAAGCCAAGGCAAAGAGTGAGGGTAATACTAGATTATTCATATCGTTTTGCGCTTATTCCATGTGAAATACTTGTGTGATAGGAGTACTTATTGGCGAGTTATCCTCGTGAGTCTCCATAATATCAGCCATAAATGCCCACCATTTTTTAACGATAGGCTGAAGGGGAAGTTGATCCATTTGGTGATTCTCTGTGTGCTTGAGCACAGCAAATAATTTGTGAGAGGAACTTTCGTAAAATATTGAATAATCTGAAACACCCGCTTGCTTCAATGCAGTTACTAGCTCCGGCCAAATTTCGTCGTGACGTTTCTTATACTCATCTTCGTGACCCGGCAGAAGAGTCATCACAAATGCTATTTTTTCCATGTTTTTCACTCGTTATATTAGTCAGTGATACGTTGAAATTTAGAGCGTATCTAAATAACTTTGCCATTGTTCATTAGTGGTGATTTCGCCGGCGCCTTGCCATGCAAAACCTGCCTTATAGGTTACCTTTCCTTGTGTGTCACTCGACGTGAACATCCAAATATGGCTTTCATCTTTTACTTCACTTGGAATGTGTTTAATCCCTTCAACTCGCATGGGATCAAGCAATGCACCTGTGCCTACGCCGTAATCATGAATCACTTCCCAAGCTGAAATTCTGCCTGTTTCTTTGTTGTAAGATACTTTTGCTTTTTCATCGTGTGTCGCGACACCAATTGCAATTGGCAATACTGCAGGCTCTCCATCTAAGGTAAAGACAGAATCAACAGTGAAGACCTGTGTGCCAAGTGGCATAGAAATCGTTTTCAATTCTTTTACGATACCTAAGGGTGTATACCATTCATATTCCAAAGTAAATGAGACATTGCTGCCACCACTTTCATTGATTGTGTAGCGCTTAAAACTGTGTGCAGCATAAGGTGTGTTATCTATCCAAATAGCAGTTGAACCAACGCCACGACTAATTCCCGTATGATACGGATCATAACCTTCGCCGTGGTCTTGATGATAGGAAATACCCTTCAAATGCCCTGCATACCACTTATCAATTATCGAGTAATCAACCTTCTTAAACCACGCGTCTACCCCACTTGAGTGGCCTTTTAGTGGAGCTGCAGGACCATACACGCGAAATGCAACTTTATCGTTCTCCCATGCAAAATCATCATTGCGTTCAGGTACAAAACGACCGTATGCCATGACTTTAGGCTCTGCCTGAACCGATGCAACATCCGGTGCTGTTGTGGTTTTTGGTTGACTATCGTTACAAGCTGTTAAGGCTAAGCTTGATAATGCAATAAGTACTGCTTTGGTTGATAAATAAAAAGTCTTTTTCATTTTTTACCCTTATTTCAAAAATTAAAAATTGCTTACTAATCAGGAGTTTTACTAATGCGTTTCACTTATGTATTTGCTATTTGTACTTGGCGTCTCGGAATTGCTTTGAACATAAATTTCCACTTTTTTGGCTTTTGTCGCCTTGGCCGAGATGATTTGCGGGTCCTGCCAAACAAGCATTATCAAAACACCGAAAGCCACAAATGAAAGCGAATATATTTTAATAAGGAATATATTTTTTAGATGAAATAGAAATGTTCTATTCCGCTCTGTTGACACTTGATACATATCTACCCCCCCTTATTTAAGTCTTATTTTCTACAATGTACATAATTGATTGATATTGCACTATTGTGATTAAATGTGCAAACTTAGTGTAAGTTATTTGTTAAATGCTTAAACAATAATTAAACACGTAAAAATGCAGTGTTTTGAGCGCTAGTTGGAAGTTATTTAGGCAAAAACTCTGAAAATTAAGCAATAGTATTTTATCGGTAAGGAACAAAATGCATGGTTTCAATATATAAAAAGTCTAAAAAAGCCCAGTAAATAAACTGCAAAGTTTGTTATTGGGGGCGATGTTTTGCCTGCTATCGTCAAATGTGTTGGATGTGAGTAAAGCACATGCAAAAGATGAAAAATCAGTCAATATTATCTCCGCTGCAATTGATACTGCTTGGGCTGGGCATAGAATAAAGCCTTATTTACTGACAAGAGGGCAGCATCAGTTTGTCGCATACTTTGATGCCAACAGGCAAATGAGTATCGCGCATCGTGTGATTGGTAAGCCTTGGCGCTATTTTAAAGTAGATAGTTATTTAGGATGGGATAGCCATAATTATGTGACGATGGAACTAGACAGTACAGGCCATCTTCATGTAACGGGTAATATGCATGGGGACCCGATCGAATACTTTAGAATGAGTGAGCCATTCAATGTACGCTCACTTGAACGTATTGACATAATGGTCGACAAAAGTCTTGAACGTAGAATGACTTATCCAGTCTTTATGTTAAATAAAAACAACGAATTAGTGATGAAATACCGCGACGGTGGTAGTGGCAATGGCAATGAAATTTACAATATTTATGATACGGATAGTAAAACGTGGTCACGCCTGCATCGACATCAATTTTTAGATGGTGAAGGTAAAATGAGCGGCTATTTTGAGGGACCAATTTATGGTCCAGATGGAAATTTTCATCTGATTTGGGTCTGGCGAAATACCCCCGATGCGTCTACAAATCATAGTCTTTCATATGCGAAAAGCTCTGATTTAGTGAATTGGGAAGACTCTAATGGTCAGCCGATTAGTTTACCTTTGACCTTAAAGCACACTGAAATTGTTGATCCGGTCCCACCAAAAGGAGGCATGATAAATAACAATGTTAAAATAGGCTTTGATCAGCAAAAGCGTCAGGTAATTTCGTACCACAAATACGATGAGAATGGTAATACTCAAATGTATGTTGCTCGCAAAGAGGCTGGTAGCTGGAAATCCGTAAGAATAAGCGATTGGAAGAATTTTAGATGGGAATTTGGTGGTGGTGGTTCACTGGGTAGGTTTCCAATTGAGCCATTTGCTCCGTCGATACACGATGAACAGCACATTAGTGTAAATGTGCGACGAAATGAGGACATTATTCGATTTGTGTTGGACGCTGATACGTTAAAAACGGTGAGAGTTGAAAATACTAGCTTGTATCCAACGCCGATTGAGCAAATTGCAAAAGAAGCCAACCATAATATTTTTACTTCTACCACACTTCCTATAGAGCTGAGGGTTTTGCCTGGGGTGGGTGATTTAGGGCCTAATAATACCGCTTATTACTTATCGTTTTATGGTCAACCTGGCAACAGAGACAAGGCCCACATGTTTATCCCTGAGCCAACTGTGATGCTACTACATGAGGTTTCTAGCAAATAAAATTGAGAGTGATCACCTTATACTTAGTGTTATATTAGGATTCTTCTGTAAGAGGAGTCCTATTGCTTAATTACCAATCATTTTAAGGAACATGCCGCTTGTTATTTAACTGCATATATGTCGATGAGTCAGTTTATAAGCAACATATCCGATTTCAAACTTGGGTATTTATTAAGTGTTTTTTGATTTGCCTAATCACTGTATTTAGCGTTTCGGTACAAAGTGATAGTCATGTTTCTACACAAGAGCACTATTCGTCATTGAGTACTGATGTAACAGCTAGTGCATCTTATGACAATCAAACGTTTATCAGTCGAGACTGTATTGCATGTCATCAGTCTCAAACCAAACACTGGCAAATGTCAGATCACGCCAAAGCAATGAGTTTGCCCAATAAAAATACAGTATTAGGTGATTTTAATAATCGAAGCGCAAAGCATTTTCAGCAAGCGGCTTTCTTTTTTATTCAAGACAATCAATACAAGGCAACGATAAAAGACAGCGATGATGACGAAGGAGAAACGTTCACCGTTAAATACACCTTTGGACATGATCCACTTCAACAATACCTAGTTGAAACGAAAGCAGGGCGTCTGCATGTGCTGCCTTTTGCTTGGGATACTCGTGCTATCAATGTGGGGGGACAAAGATGGTATCACTTATATACTCATGAGGTGACACAGCAGGATCGTTTGCATTGGCGACAACCCTTGCAAAATTGGAATGGTATGTGCGCAGATTGCCACTCTGACGAACTTGAGCGAAATTATAAGCCACTTGAAGATACTTTTGATACACGCTTCAGTGGGATCAATGTGGGTTGTATCTCATGTCATGGAAGCGATCCAGATTCTTGGGGAAGTGATCACCCAGTCAAGGGTAACGGCCTAACGAACGCAAAAGAAGAATCTAGTATGGTGCAAACTTCTGTTGAAGAACAAAAAGCGGGCTATTGGCGATTACAGGAAGGAAAAAGTACAGTCTCGTGGACAGGAGCTAAGCGAGACAATGCATTTATGGATACTTGTTTTGCGTGTCATTCACTCAGGACACCACTCACTGACGGTTTTAAAGCAAATACACCGTTTTTGGATAATTTTAGTCCACAATTCATTACTCCACCTGCATACCATGCCGATGGCCAAATTAAAGAAGAGGTCTATGTATTTGGCTCATTCTTGCAAAGCAAAATGTATAACGAAGGCGTGAACTGCTTAGATTGCCATGACCCTCATACTATGAAATTAAAAGTGGAAGGCAACGGTTTGTGCTTACAATGTCATGTTTCAGATACCTTTGATACGCCGAAACATCATCGACACCCAATCAATACTGAAGGAGCAAAATGCGTAAATTGCCATATGCCGGATGAAATATATATGGGGGTAGATGCACGTCGCGACCACAGTTTTAAAATTCCTCGCCCCGATCTTTCTGAAAAATTTGACACCCCTAACGCTTGCATGGATTGCCATGAAGAAAAATCCAATAAATGGGCCGCAACGGTTTTAGAAAATTGGTATGGAAAGCCCGACGAATTAAGCAGAAATCGTAGTAATTTACTTAAACTTAGACATGGGCAAGGCCTAAACCTACAAGATCATTTACTGATTGCATATGACAATAGTATTGAAGTGATTAACAGAGCAAGTGCGATTGAAATGCTTAGGCAAAGCACTGAAGGACTATTGGCCAGTAATCTAGAAGCGTTTATTTCTGACACTAATGATTTAATTAGATTAGCTGCCGCACGTGTGGGCGATTTGGTGCCAGAAACGCAGCGCGTGTCGTTACTTTCGCCTTTGTTGAATGACAACAAAAGAGCTATTCGTGTTGAAGCAGCAAGACATCTTGTCTCATTAAACCTTGCAACAACCGATACCGAGATCTTTAAACAAGCATTTGAGGAATTAATTGAAGCGTTAGATAACTCTGCATGGCGCGGAGAAGGTAAAGTGAATTTATCCAATATTTGGATTCAAACAGGTGAGCAAGACAAAGCAAAACGCGAGCTAGAAGCATCGACTAAGCTTGATCCATTTTTCCCTACAGCATATGTCAATTTGGCTGATATTTACCGCACCCAAGTTAAAGAGGAACTTGTCGCCGACATACTCGAAAAAGGTATACAAAATAACTCTAAATCTGCTGATGTCGCATATGCATACGGGCTGCATAAAGTACGACAAAAAGAATTGAAAAAAGCGATTGCTTTATTCGCTAAAAGTATGAAGCTTGCGCCTAACAATTCTATTTTTGCTTATACCTATATACTAGCCTTAGATGGGCTAGGGCAACCTAAACAGGCAATGCGTGAATTGAAAGCGCTAATGTCAAAATACACGCATGACAATCAAAACCTTGTGCAACTTGGACTTTACTTAGCTCAAAAAAATGGTTCAAGAGAGGATTTTGTTTGGTTTGAACGTCAATAAATGAATGAGCCAAACTAACTATACTTAGCGACTTTTACCACCAAATCAAATATCTTCCACAACGATAATATGAAGTATCTTTGGTCCATGCGCACCTTGCACTAGTACTCCCTCTATATCGGTTGTTCCGCTTACGCCTGATATGAGACACATATTGCGAGGTGTTTTTGCATGTTTAGCGATATCGTTTGCGATCAACGCATAATCATCCATGTAATGTAAGATCTTTGACTTTGGAACAACAGCCAGTAAATAAAGAGGTAAAAAATTGATGAGAATAGGCATCTCAGGACTCGAATGAACGACGAACGACCCTGTTTCAGCTACCCCATACTCAGCCAAACAAAGCCCAACCGAATTATCTTCTCTCACATCCGAATTGGTAGATATGACGCCCCAGTCGAGTGATTGAAAATCGCTAAGGTCTTGGATTTTTATGCAAGGTGGCAACGCGTATTTATCCAGAAATGATTGCACGGTCGTTGGCAGACTATCTAAGGTTTTGATTTTCTCAATCGTCGTGCCTATTACTAAACCAGCTTGGATTCTCATTATCATAGCCTCAGCAGCATCACTTGATAATAGTTCAGGTCTAGCACCTTCACTTAAACTCAATAAGGCGAGGGCTTCCGTCGCTATATCACTTTTACTTGCCTGATTTTCAGGAGCGGCTTCATGTATTGCTTTAAAAATACGTGCTCTGCTCAATTCACTGCTTTTATATTTTTGCATTTATGCGCTCCTGTTGCTCTTAGGTTTTTGGTGTTTCTTGTACTGTTGCATAAATGTTTGTGAATTTGGCGCAATTAAATCACGGTTTTTAGTCCACCCTGCGGCTAGAGGAAGAAATCTTATCCAACCGTTTTTGCTAAATACCCTCATAAATAAAACACTACAGCTGCTTGTGAATTGAAATAGTTTAGGTCTCTTGGCCAGTTGAGCGAATATTTTGACAAATAAGCGATTGGTCAGGGGCTCAAACTTCTTCTCCCATGATTGAGCTCGCAAAGAGCGAAGTAGCTTGGGAAGCGGAATATTGACTGGGCAAACTTCCTCGCACCTACCATTCATGGTGCAGGCATGCGTTTGTTTATTTGCTACTTCTAAACTATTTAAATGGGGCGTTAGCACCGAACCCATGGGACCAGGGTACACTGAACCATAGGCGTGACCACCTATATGTTTATATACGACACAGTGATTCATGCATGCTCCACAGCGGATACAGCGAAGCATTTCTTTCATATCATCAGCCAACATTTTAGTTCGACCATTATCGACTAATACAATATGGCACTCTTCAGGTCCATCTGCATCGTTTATTCGCTTGGGACCATTGTGGAAAGTAATATACTGAGTGATCTCTGCACCCGTTGCAGAACGAGTCAATAACCTGAGCAATGGCACAGCATGTGCCATCGAAGGGACTAGTTTTTCAATTCCGGCCGTAATGATATGTACTTTTGGAGGTGTAGTGGTAAGTTCAGCATTGCCTTCATTTGTTACAGTGCAGGTTGAACCACTATCTGCTAACAAAAAGTTAGCGCCGCTTATGCCGATATCCGCAGCTAAGAATTTTGTCCTTAAGTCGCGTCTGGCACTATCAACTAAGTCAATAATTTCTTCGGACGAAGTCGGGTCCTTATGAAATTGCCTAAACAATTTAATGACATCCTCTCGACTCCGATGCATCGCAGGCCAGACAATGTGTGAAGGTGGGTCACCTGCAAGTTGAATGATATGCTCAGCTAAATCTGTTTCAATTCGCTCAATATCCGAGTTATCAAGACTGTGTGTCAGTCCTATTTCTTCTCCTAACATTGATTTGCTTCGCGTCACTTTTTTAGCATTGTGTTGCTTGCATATATCCATGACGATGCGAGATGCCTCTTCGCCAGTACTGGCCCAATGTACGATCGCACCTTGTGCCGAGGCGTTTTTTTCAAACTCCGCCAAATAATGAGCCATATGCTTGATGGTATGGTCCTTTATTTTTTGGCCTTGTAGACGCGCCTTTTCGAATTCGGGAAAGTTGACAACAGCTTCGGCTCGCTTAGCATCGGCTTTGTCCGTTGTACGACGAATGATGCCTTTTAAATCAGGCTGTGCAAGCGCCTTTTTTACATTGAGATTAAAATGCTCGGGTTTACTTGCCTGCATTCTTCACCTCGATTACTCCTTGTGTCATCCCTGCCAATACTTCAGCGGTGTGCAGTGCCTTTATCTCAGTGTGGCCGTCTCTGTTGAGCTTGCCTGCCATGTTCATCAAACACCCCATATCACCTCCTAAAAGAAAATCTACATTACTGTCTAGGATGTTGTCGGCTTTTTCGGTCACAATTTCATTTGAAATATCTGAATATTTAACGCAGAAAGTACCACCAAAGCCGCAGCACTCTGAGTGGCCATTTAGCGGTTTATGAGATAGCCCTGATACTTTCGCCAGCATTTTACGCGGCTGCTCATATACACCTAATGAGCGATAACCAGAGCAGCTGTCGTGATACGTATATGAACCGTTTAGCTCGACGCCTTCTGGCACGAAGTCGCAGACGTCAACTAAGAACGAAAGTAACTCATAGGTAACATTAGCTAATCTTTTTGCTCTAGCTAGCCACTCGGGTTGCTCTTTGAGCACCTCTATAAAACTCTTCTTAATCATCGCTGCACAAGAGCCAGAGGGCACCACAACGTAGTCAAAGCCCTCAAATTGAGCAATTGTTTGATATGCGATTTGACGGGTCCCTTCATCATCGCCAGAATTAAACGCAGGCTGTCCACAACAGGACTGAGCTTCGGGTACTTCTACCTTGCACCCAGCTTGTTCGAGAAGACTTAAAGATGCAAATCCGACTGACGGGCGCATAGTATTTACTAAGCAAGTTACAAATAGACCAACACGCTTTTCACCAACGTTGACGCAAGGTATTTTTTTCTGATCGCTGTTGTCTGAAGAGTCGTCACTGAGATTTGTAGAGTCGTTAAGCATGTGTGTTTCTCAAAGTAATATAGGCAAGCACTGCAATGCGCAAGTATGTATGAAAACATATTATTAACATTTGACTAAGGTCAATGTAACTAATATTCGTGCATTTTTTATAGTTCACTAACAATTATTGATTGAAATTAATCGATAATGATTTAAGTTGATTTTTATTATTGCAGAAAAACAAAGGAAGTTGAACGTTTAGTATTGTAATTCGGATAAATTACATGTTTTGAAACTTAGACAATTTTCGCATTTACAGCTGATTTTTTTGTTGTTGGATTTAAATTTTGCTTGTATCAATGTCTTGATAAACTCAAAGAGCTGGTTAAAAATATTAAACTTAACCTGCTTATTATTGTTATTTGACCAAATATTCTTTGTTGGAGCGAATATAAATGATTACTTCATTTATACTAGTGTTTTCAAGGTCATGTTCGAACTTTCCAGATGACTCGAAGAAGCTGCCATCATCAAAAGCCTGATCAGCCGGCTTAACTAAGTAAGGGCCAGAATCGATTTCTAGATATATGAGGTTGGCTTCTCCATTCGCTGCAGTGATATGGTTTTCGCCAGCTGGCTGTGTCCAAAAAGACCCTGTGGGCATCCAGAGTTTTTCAGCTTCTGGGTCATCATTATGCAATAAGCCGGTTATAACAACGCCTCTGTATGTAATGTTGTGAATATGAGGAGGAGATTGAAAACCTTTCTTAAATCGAACAAGCATTCCTGTAGAGACATCTTTTGTTCTGTCACCCCACAGATTTGCGGCGCCTGGGCTGAGATCACCTCTTAACGGATTAAGATACCCCCACTCGATGTCATTTATGGTGACTATTCTAGATGATTTTTCTGTAGCCATAGAAATTGCTGGCAACAATACTAAAACAACGATTAACTTAAATTTGTTATACATTTATGACTCCAGACTTAATGTCATTTGTTAGAAAAGTAAAACGATGTATTGTTGCAATCACACAACAATCCTACTACTCTCGGATTTTTCTTGTTACTCAACACCACATTCTTTTGATAACTCAACAAACGATGCAGCAAAGTCTTCTCCCATACTGACATAAGAATCACTGGTATAGTGCCAAGCGTCAGCCTCGGTATATTTATAGCTACTTGTCTTCGTCATAAATGCGGCACATGTGTCTTGCATGGTAAACAGGTGCTGTGCAGATTGAACTCGTTGGTCATAGGGCATCATGTCTTTTTCAAGCTTTGAATTGGTGATTTTGCCAATGACGATTGGTAAATCGTCATTTCTTAGTGATGCTCTCATGAGAGACATAAGGCGCTTGAGGTTATCTAAGTAAGCATTAGCAGTATGAACGCTTGTATGCGCATCTGCCTCTCCTTGCATCCAAATTATCCCTGCCGGTATAAGTTTATCGGGCTCTCCATCGCCATCTTTATCATGTTGATTAAACGCATTTTCAATGGTTTTTAATGCAAAGTCGTACTGGTTTTTGCCGTCACCTTCTGCAAAGTCAGGTGACCAGTTTCCGTAGCCACTTTTCAAGGCTAAACCGGTTCCACCGACAGAGTATTTGATGATAGCTATTTTCTTGTCGCCCATTACTTCACTGAGTTGCTTTGCAAAACTTAGTTCAGCGCCAAACCTATTTGAATATTGGTTTTTCTCGCCATTTGATTTAAATCCCGTGCCGTGGCCTGGTTTGAGTTTACTCCATACGCCATCGCCACCTCCTTTTTGATTGTCGAATACGCCGTTACCATGAAAAATCATGACGTCTTGGGTGCTCGATAAGTCGGTAGGTAAGTCCTTGTTATAGCCATATCCATCCATATTTGACTGACCACCAAGATAAAATGTGTAGTATTCGGCTGCCTGTGCATTAAATGCGGTGTTCACTAAGCAGAAAATAATAGCTAAATAGATTTTCATTATTGTTTTCCATTGTTTCTTAAACTGATTTTCATATAGTCCAATATTTTAGCTTGATCAGGTTTACCGCCGCCAAAACTCCAAGCACTTGCGCTAGGGTTCAGGTCTCTGTATGCACCTTCTCCGGTGATATCCCACGTAGTAATATAAATATTGGTATTTATCCATGAGTCTACGTCAAAATCACTGGCACGATATGAAAAAGTGATGGTTTTGGCTTCTTTATTTACCGTAACCAAGGGCGCGATACCTAATCTCTCACCTTGAATATGCGCATCCGCACCTTTGTTGGAAAATACAGTATTCCCCCATCCGTATATGACATTCCCAAGGTCCCAGTTCCAAGCTTCTGGCATGTCAGCATTTAGCATCGGCAGTATGTTACTTCCGCTCACATTTTCTAAATCAAAGAATATACTAAATGCGACATTGTCAAACCCATTAGCAGGAATCCAATCATTTGTTAGCTGTTTCATTGTAAGTGTTAATCTCAATACTTCCCCACCAATTTCAGCTTTGGCGGATAAAATATCTTGCTGACCAATACTCTGGCTGTGAGTAGGGGGAGTCAGCCCGCCTGTTAAACCATTATCGTCACCCTTGGCGTCTTTAAAGAAAAAGCTATGCTGAGCACGCGCGACAGATGTGTTGAAGGTAAACGGTTTACTTGTTGTGCCTGTTTCAGGGTGGTAAACGACAAGTGAGATCTGTTCACTACCCAAATTTTCAACAGGGTAAGTATATTGCCAATTGCCTTGGGCATCAGTATGAATTCTATTGGGTTTATTTAACGTTGTGTTTTTGACGATCAAGAGTGAGCTATTTGGCAAGTCAGATTTACCTGTTAGTTCGAGGGGGGTTAATACCGGTTCTGTAACGTTTGGTGTCTCATTGATGATTTTGCTCGCTAGCAAGTTATGACTGATTTCGTTTGGTTCCAGTTCTGCTATTATCATGCTGCGGCTTGGGAGTTGCGTGGTCAGGTAACCTTGATTGTTGAGTGACATGTCTACTTGTTCACCAAATATATTCCGCAATGTTGCCGGATAGTCTGCAACTTTAATGTTGTTAACTAAGATTGATTGAGGTGATGTGTTCAACATTACCAATACCGTCCGCCCCTGATATTCGCGTTTGTAGGCCAGTAATCCGGGACCAGTTTTATTAGACGCAACAACTTCAAAACTACCTCTGGTAAATAATCGGTCACTTGTTCTTAACTTTGCCAATTTCGAAATGAATTTATATAGCTCAGACGTTTGATTAAAGTGGTCTTTGTTCGCCATAAATCCACCTTTAAACATAGCTTGACGAGTTTCGGTGAAACTCTGCTCGGAGCCTTGGTATATGGTGGGAATGCCAGGAATAGTAAAAATAGTCATCAAAGCTTGCTTGAAGCCATGTACATTTCCACTGGCTAAAAATCGGCTCATATCATGATTGTCTATAAATGTTGGAATAATGTAGGGGTTTTCGTAAACAGTCATGTGTTGCTCAATTCGATAAGCCAAATGATCTGTTGGAAACCCTTGAGCAAATACTGTTTTAAGATCCTTGTGCAATGGAAATGAAATCAATGAGTTTAATTCTGGCTTGTCTGCACTTCCATGATAACTTGCGACTCTATGCTCAGCGTCATTTTTATAAGGTTCAGAGGTGTCGAATACTTCACCGAAAACTAAGAAGTCCTCTCGTCCGGTCGATTTTGCAGCAGCATGAATGCCGTCTTGGTCATGCATAAAATGATGAAAAAATTCATTCTCGACGTATCTTACGGTATCGATTCTAAATGAGTCGACCCCAGCGTTTTTTATCCAGTCACCATAAATTTGTTTAAATCTATTAATTACAACTGGGTTTTTAGTATTTATGTCCGCCAGTCCTGCTAACTGGTAAGTGTATTGCTGAGACAAATCATCATAATCCATAATTGAAGGCGTCCAATTATAGATATTTGCTTTGTTGTGCTCTGGGTTGTTCCTATCAATCAAGTTAAACGGTACTTGCGTAGGATAAGGTTGAGCAGATTGCATTGATTCAGTTAAATAGAAATTTTTAGCCGTATTTTGAGGATCGTAACCTTCTATTCCACCTTTATAATTGAAAAAACTGCCGGTGTGATTTACGACAATATCTTTTATCAGATACATACCACGTCTGTGCAGGTTATCAGACAGTTGCTGATAGGTTTTCATGTCCCCTAAGTGAGCATCGACACTACTAAAGTCAACCGCCCAATATCCGTGATAACCGCCATAATTACTAGATGATGAGCGCCATTGATTAGCGACTACTGGAGTCGTCCAGACAGCCGTTGCCCCTAGGTTTTGAATATAGTCTAGTTGGTCAATAACGCCTTGGATATCACCGCCACTAAAATAGCTTCCTTTATTAGGATTGTACTCTTGATGACCTTGGTCGTTGTTTGTTGAATCGCCATCGTCAAAACGGTCTGTCATCAGAAAATAAATTACTTGGTCTTGCCAATCAGGAGAGGGGACGTGTAGTAACAGTCTTGATTCGCTACTCTGTAATTCTGTTTCATCTGCTTTAGTGCTTGCTGCCGCACCAAATGAGCTCATATTAAAAATTAGAGAGGAAACACAAATTCCTGCTAGTTTCTTCGTAGACACACTTCTTTCCTTAGCTGAATTTTTTGAGCCTTAAATAGAGCCCATCAATTAATATTGGAATTAAACAGATACATTTTTGAATTAGGAAATACCTATAAAATTCGAATGTAAAAGTTTTTAACACTTTAGGCTCACACATATAAAATCAAATAACCACAATTACAGATTTGAATACGAATGCATAAATATATAAATCAAAGCTGTGGCTCGTCACGATAGTGATTGAACCATGGGTTGCCGTATTGCTAATGCATAAAAGGAGTGGTGGACGCTACTGAGGCTCGTCACGATAGTGATTGAACCATGAGTTGCCGTATTGCTAATGCATAAAAGGAGTGGTGGACGCT
>NZ_BGNG01000008.1 GCF_003203515.1 Glaciecola sp. KUL10
AACTTATTAGCAAGAATGCCGAATATACACAATCGTACAGCTGTTTCATCTCACCAACCTATGTATCCTAAAACCTTGTTATACAACGTTTAAATCAACAATACCAATGAATCAAAGCTTAAACAGGCCTGTATTTAGCGAGCCTGGGTAAAGCGGGTTTTCTCGCTATGTACACTTTTACTTTTAAGTAACTGATTTTTATAAATATTCATGCATTCCACTTTGCGGTTTAGCAAGTCATCAGATGTGGTATAGTGTGAAGACAGTCAGCTCTCTCACTATTAGTTTTTCAATTCAGTTTTTTTAATCAACAAATGACAATATTTTCCAATCCATTTATAAGGTGCTTTGCTCCCGTAGGTCTTTTCCATTTCATACAACGCTTCAAATTCATGTTCGACTTTTGATTTATCTAACATGTAATCATGAAAACAGCGGATACCAGCATGATGTATTACTTCAGCATTTGTGTTTTGTTTGATGAATTGAATTACTTCTTGCGGTTTTTGTGGGTTATGAGGATTAAGCCTGACTGTATTACGTACTTTTAAACCTGATTTGACGTAGTCAAAATTCCCGTACAATACATTATTCAGTAGCATAGCGTCATAATTAAAAAAGCTGAGAGAAAGTATCCCACTTGGCTTTAATAGCTTGTCAATTATAAACTGAATGACTTCGAAGGGGTTTGGTAACCACTCAAGAACGGCATGACATAAAACAAGATCAAAGTTTGTTTGCGTTGCCACTGCAGTATCAATATCTAAGATACCAGTTTGAATAATAGAACAATTATCAAACCCTTTGAGTCGCTCCCTTGCAATATCTAACACATCGTTTGATGAATCAATCAATGTGACTTTATGATCTCTTTGTGCAAAATCTCGGCTCATCATGCCTGTTCCACCGCCAGCATCTAGGACAGTCAAAGCATGTTCACAATCTAGATATTTGGACAAGTAACCCAGTAATAGCCTATGCCGCAATTGCCCTTTACTCGTGCCGTAAATATTTTTATCGAACTTATTTGCGATCCCATCAAAGTTATGACGAGATAATGCTATTGGACGCTTTTTCTTTTTACCCAAACTTAAATACTCGTCATGCTGGGTTGTCACAATCAATAAATGTAACGTCCAAACCAAATTCGTTTGCCAAGTACTCGCCTACAGCTTTTGCACCATAACGTTCTGTGGCGTGATGTCCTGCAGCAATAAAGTGAATATTTTGTTCTTGTGCGCTATGCACTGTTTGCTCGGAGATTTCTCCACTAATAAAGACATCAATGTCTTTACCTACCACATCATCTATGTAGCCCTGTCCCCCTCCAGTGCACCATGCAACTTTCTTGATAGACTTGTTTGCATATGGACTCTCTATTACTGTGGGCTTTCTCGCTAGTTTCATTTCTATTTTGTTTGCAAAGCTCGCAAGCGATAAAGTGTCAGTTAGCTCTCCCGACATTACAATTCCATTAGGCTTAAATCCTTCAAGCGCTTTTATATTGTTCAGCGATAGTAGGCATCCGAGTTGTGCATTATTCCCCAGCGTTGGATGAATATCGATTGGTAAATGATATGCAAAAAGATTGATGTCATGTTTTAAAAGCGTTTTGATGCGTGCTTTTTTCATGCCTATTATTTGAGCACTTTCATTTTTCCAAAAATAACCGTGATGGACCAAAATCGTGTCAGCGTTACATTTAATTGCGCTCTCGATAAGCTGCATCGATGCTGTAACACCTGTGACAATTCTGTTGATTTCTATCGAACCCTCGACTTGTAGGCCATTTGGACAATAATCATTGACCAAATCTGGTCGTAATAGTTGATTCAACGCTTGCTCTAGCTCGTTTCTTAGCACATAAACCTCTGAAATATTATTTGATTAAACTGAAATTAGACATTTGCACAAAAACCAGTATAAACTGTTGTTATATTAACAAAACCACAACAAAAAAGGTTAATTACAAACCATGAGCAAACTAGATAAAGACGCAGTTATTGCTAAGTTTACCGAAGCCTATCAAAATGCCAACGGTAAAGCGCCTGAAATTGAAGCTAAAGGCGGATGGTATAGCGTTGATGGCGGAAAAAACGTGCGTTTAGCACAGTTAGATGAACTAGCTGACAGTTTGGGTGCTGGAAGTGCACCTGCCAAAACGGAATCGTCAAATGCCAAAAAAGAAGTAGCACCTAAGAAACCAGCTGCAAAACCAAAAGCTAAGAAAGCTGTTAAATCTTCTTCTGGTTTTTCGGTAAAAGACTTCTATACTCAACAAATTAAAGAAGCTAATCCTGGCGTCAAAGCACCTCGCTAAATGATTGAGTTGAATTAGACAAAAAACCCCTTGTACAAATGTTTTGAGCAAGGGGTTTTTACTATGTGCGCAATGCTCGTTCAGCTGCAATAGAGTGTTGTCCGAATAAGAATAAAGTACTCACAGCGATAGGAATTGTTCTAACCATTAACGATAACTTCTATTACCTAATTCAATGAACCGTTCCAAGGTGGACTGCATGGCGATGGATGCAGCAAAGCCCAATTTTTGAGCTAGCGTTTTCTTTTGTGCATATTTAATTTTGAACAACTTGAATTGGTCGTTTGCGTTCATTAAATAGTCATCTGATGTCTGAAGCTTGTCGACCAAATCAAGCTCAAGCGCACGTTGTCCATACCAATATTCACCAGTAGCAACTTTGTTTATGTCTAAATTGCGATTGGCGGAAACAAAGTCTTTAAATAAGACATGTACATCTTCGAGTTCTTCTTTGAATTTTTCGCGTCCTTCATCAGTGTTTTCGCCGAGTATCGTAAGTGTACGTTTAAATGCACCAGCTGTATGCTGCTCAAACTCAATATCGTTTTTCTTCAATAGCTTGTTAAAGTTTGGAAGCTGGGCTATTACGCCAATTGAGCCAATGATAGCAAACGGCGCAGCAATGAGTTCATCTGCGACACACGCCATCATGTAACCGCCACTGGCAGCAACCTTATCGACACTTATCGTCAGCTTTAAACCTTTCTCTTTTATTCGCTGTAACTGTGAAGCCGCTAATCCATAGCCATGAACTACCCCACCTCCACTTTCTACTTTTACTAATACTTCGTCGTCTTTTTCCGCGACACAAAGTACAGCGGTGATTTCTTCGCGAAGTTGTTCAACCTCATTTGCTTGCATTGACCCATTGAACTCAAGGACAAACAAATTTGGTTTCTTATCTTTTTTAGATGCATCAGCGCTTGTATCGTCTTTCGTTTTTTTCTTTTTTTCTTTTTTCTCTTTCTTTTTCGCTTCTTTTTCTTCTTTCTCAAGTTGCTTTAATTCATCCTTAGTTAAAAGAACTTGCTTAGCTTGCAACTTCAGATCGTCAATATGGTCAGATATTGAGTCAAACTCTAAATTTCCAGCAGGTTGCTTTTGCTTGCTGCTCAGTCCCACAATGAATGCGACTACTGCAACGATAGCAACTACGATGGTAATGGCTTTAGCTAAAAACACACCATATTCAAATAAAAATTCCAAACATTTACTCCTTCTTCGGCTTCACAGCTAACAATTGGGGCAAAGAGAAAAAACAAAAGGGCCAAAAAGGCCCTTTTAGGTATATCCTACTCTTTTAACGATTTTTTAATTAGCAACAACAGATTCGTTGTTTATAACAATCGCGCGCCCCTGAGAAGCAAGGAAACTTGCAACTTGACTCTGCATCTCTACCGTAACTAGAGGGTCACTGGCAGGACTGAGGCTACTCGCATGCGCACCAGAATTAAATCTGACAATCGCATTAAGAGCATCGGTTCCCTGAACGGTGCTGACTACGCTTTGTGCCCCTAAAACAGAAACTAACGCTTCTTGACCACTGAGCGGCAATGCCGTTGTTGGCGGGATAACTAAATCAGGAAATTTATCAGCGCCATTTCCAACCACAGTCATCATATGAACTGGCGTATTTTGACCAAGGTTACCGTAGTAATTGATTGAATCACCTGCATCGACAACCGTTTGAGCGGCAAACGCAAACTGATTAAAAATTGCATTGACAGCTGCGCTCTGTTCGGCAGTAAGCCCTTCTAGAAACGCGTTTGAGAAGGCAATCAACTCAGCTTCTGTGGGTGCTCCATCTGCGAATCGAGCAGCAACAGCAGCTTGAAATTCTGGTAAACCTTGAGAAAGCAACAATGACTTGATCAAAGGTCCAAACGCAGGTGACTCCAACAAGAAGGTTGCTGTGCCGCCGCCAGGAGACTCTACCGAAGCCGCTTTAATCTCGAACATTGGATTGAACGCAGCTAATTGCCCTTCGAAACTAGTGTTTGCAACAGAGGCAAAATTACCACCTGTAATTGCACCTAAAGAAACCCCCATAACAGAAACGTTTTGAGCGTTTACACTTGCCATTTGACCTAATGTTGCGTCGACAAAAGCATTCAAACCTAAACGCAAACCTAAAAGGTCAGAAACACTTTGTCGTAAGTTATCTCTCGCTGTCGGCAAGCTAGCAAGATTTAAATAATGAGTCGCGCTAACGGTCGTAGCATTTAACTCATCAATGCCGTCACCATTTAGGTCAAACCCTCTTGAACCATGAATCGGTTGGTCAATCGCGACAGTTGCAAACCCTGCCAAAGAGAGCGTTCCGCTAATGGCTAACATTGACTCTTTGTTAGATGTAATACCATGCGCAAGCACGACAACGGGCCAACCGCCATCCGGCATGCTTATTTGAAAACCTAAAGCAGCAGCAATAGCAGGATTAGGCATCGTAATTTGTACATCTAATGTCTCGAAACCCGCAACACGCCCTTTAGGTTGAGGGATAGGGCTAAACTTAGTGAGGTTTCTGTCTTTATCAAGTAGCTCTCCATTTAAGCGGACATCATTTAATCCAACTTGCTGACAAAGCGCGGCGTTTGGACCTGCTTCAGTTGCAGGTAACACTGCAGCAGCACCTTGCAAGACAATTCCGCTGTCACAAGCAGCTGTCCAAAATTCATTAATAGGTGCAAGTGGATTGTCTAAACTAGGTACAGGAGAATAGTACGGGAGTGTTATACTTCCCTCTAAACGGTTTGCTGCACAGAAAGCACCTGCTTGTTGAATAATACCCGTAGCAACACCTGCTGCAAATTCGTTAACTTGAGGAATTGGACTGCCGAAACCGCCCGCGGCGGCCGTAAACAAGCCGCTACAAGTTGTAAATCCAGAAAAATCACTTGCTTGAATGGCTGGAACCAACGGTGCGGCTTCTGGTGGAAGTGTGCTAATGCCAAACTGGACAGCACCCTGCACTGTTTGCTCACTGACCAATCCCAATAATTCCATTGCATTTGGCTTTTCTGCTGCATCTCTTGCGACGATTGCAGGAAGCTCGAGGCCAGCAGTTGGGTCACCAACCGCTGCTTTTTGAGCAAATCCAGCGATCATCAATTGCTTAACCGTTTCTAAAACAGTCGTCGTTGACTGTGTTGTAAAAGCAGAAACGTAAGTTATTTGGTCGCGATTTAGACCGACGGCTGATAAAGCGTCTATGTGAGTATTGATAAGAGTTTGTAGACTCAATTGACTTTCCGAGGCCAATGGATTTGTTGTAATGTCTTGTTTAACTAAATCCCAAGTCGTAGACCCCTCAACCGATTTGCCCGAAGTATCTCGAAGGTCATCGGTCATTACTAACACATGTCCTTGAGCGGGTTTGAAAGGTTTAAGCGGTACCACTGTAATGGTATTTTCATCAGCTAAGCTGAGCACATAATCAACACCAAACGTTAGTTTATCACCAACTTTACAACCCGCGCTTGGAATTGCAACAGCCAAACATTCTGGGTCATTGATATCTAATCCTAAGGTTGCTTCATATATGTGAACGCCAGCTGAAAGTGTTGCACTATCAAGAGCAACGCCCGGCGCAGTAATGACATCAATCACGAAAGGTTGGTTAGTTGACCAACCGTCTAAGACATTTAATGCATTTTGAGGATCGCCGAAGTCAGTTGGGTCAGCGACAGGGATATTAAGTGTGTAGTCAAAAAATCCATCATCACCAGGCAACATCAAAAGGTCATTTGGTATATTTAAGTTACCAGCGGCCGGATCGAACACGATACGAGAGATTGGTGTTTGAATGGGTGTTTCCGCGCGGAGGTCTTGGATTGATTCATCACCACCACATCCTGCGAGACCCAAAGCAGCTACAACACTCGTGCTCACTAACAGTTTTTTCATTCTTTCTCCCCACTTGCTTGCGCTAGATAATGACGCGAGCTTTATATTTTTAAGTCATATTGATAAATCACTTCTTGTTGCATCTGTCTTTCCAACAAGTATGACCAGTTCATTTTTGTTAATAGTATTGGCTTTGTTAGCAATATGCAAAGGTTTGTTAACGGCTTGTAAGCAATTTATGATTCAAGCGCTCAAATAAACAGCGATTTTGAGTCATTGCATCAATGCATGCACAAATACAAGCTGTTGAATTAAATGATAGTACGTTAATATTCAAGTATTCGATTTTATTTATTAACATTCATACAAAAGCATGCTTCATTTAGAATTTTCTGCAAATGCAGACACATTAAAAAACAAAGTAATATTAGTGACAGGCGCTGGGGATGGCATTGGCAAACAAGCAGCACTAAGCTACGCTCAAGCCGGTGCAAATGTTGTACTATTGGGAAAGACTGTTTCTAAATTAGAACAGGTTTATGACGAAATAATGGCACAAGGTTTAGTAGAGCCCTCGATTATCCCCCTCGATTTGATGGGCGCGACACCTCAGCACTACAAAGACATGGCAAGCACAATCAAATCTCAGTTGGGCGGCTTAGATGGTGTTTTGTTTAACGCTAGTTTGCTAGGCAACCTTTGCCCATTTGAACAGATAAAGGCATCTGAGTATGAAGAAGTCATGCAAGTTAATGTGAATAGTAAATTTCATATCATGCAAGCGCTCTTACCTGTTTTGAAAGAGAGTAATGCCGCTTCTGTAATCTTCACTACCTCATCAGTTGGGCGCAATGGCCGTGCATTCTGGGGCACTTATTCAATATCAAAATTTGCAACCGAAGGAATGATGCAAATACTTGCTGATGAAAATAAGAAGTCATCAGTACGGTTTAACTGCATTAATCCAGGTGCGACAAGAACCAACATGAGAGCAAAAGCGTATCCAGCAGAAAAGCCTGAGAGCTTAAAAACACCTTTAGATATTATGCCCTCTTATTTGTATTTAATGGCCGATGCGAGCAAATCTGTCAATGGTCAGAGTTTAGATTGCCAGCCAAAATAGATAATAAAAAACGGGCTCTAGAAGCCCGTTTTTTTCGTTTTGTTACTATTATTGTAGCAACAGCCAAAACCAGTTATCAAAGATGATTACTGGCTTCTTTCCCAAGTATCTCTTAAGCCGACTGTTCTATTAAAAACCAACTGTTGTTCAGATGAGTCTTTATCAACACAGAAATATCCAGTGCGCTCAAATTGAAACGCCGATGCAAGTTCTGCTTCAGCCAAAGACGGCTCAACTACACCTTGTTTAATGGTCAAGGACTCAGGGTTAATTGCGGCAGTGAAGTCTTCTTCAGCTGCTGGATTTGGGACATTAAATAAACGGTCATATAATCGGATTTCAGCATTTATGCCGTGCTCTGCACTTACCCAATGAATCACGCCTTTTACCTTCCTTCCGTCTGCAGGATCGACACCAAGTGTTTGTTCGTCATAAGTACAATAAACAGTGGTCACTTCGCCTGATTCATCAGTGTCAACTCTATCAGCCCTCACCACATAAGCATTTCTAAGGCGCACTTCTTTATTCAACACTAATCGTTTGAACTTTTTGTTAGCTTCAATTCTAAAGTCTTCTTTTTCAATAAAGATTTCTTTAGTAAACGGAACGCTTCGAGTGCTCATTGACTCATCATTAGGATGATTGGGTGCATCCAGTATCTCTGTTTTATCTTGCGGATAATTTTCGATGACTAGCTTAAGCGGCTCAAGTACCGCCATGCGTCGAGGGGCGCTTTGGTTTAATTCGTCGCGAATACATGCTTCGAGCATTCCCATTTCAACCATATTGTCCATTTTGGTCACACCGATACGCAAACAAAACTCACGTAATGCTGATGGTGTGTAACCTCGGCGTCTAATCCCTGCAATGGTGGGCATACGAGGATCATCCCAACCAGAGACATGTGCTTCGTCGACGAGTTGAATCAATTTACGTTTCGACAAAACGGTGTATTCAAGATTTAGCCTTGAAAATTCATACTGACGTGGTGTGCAATCGATACTGATATTTTCGATGACCCAATCGTATAAACGGCGGTTGTCTTGGAACTCCAAGGTACATAATGAATGGCTAATGCCTTCAATCGCATCAGAAATACAGTGAGTAAAGTCGTACATAGGATAAATGCACCACTTGTCACCTGTTTGATGATGATGTGCAAATTTGACGCGGTAAATTACCGGGTCGCGCATGCACATAAACGAAGACGTCATGTCAATTTTTGCACGTAGGCTACATTCACCTTCTTTGTATTCACCCTGACGCATTTTTTCGAAATGCGCTAAGTTTTCTTCAACACTCGTATCTCGGTATGGACTATTTGTACCCGGTGCAGTAAGCGTTCCACGCATTTCGCGCATTTTTTCCTGAGAGCTAAAGTCAACATATGCTAGGCCTTTTTCGATAAGCTCAACTGCATAGCCATGAAGCTGATCAAAGTAGTTAGATGAGTATCTTTCTTCCCCATCCCACTCAAAACCTAACCAACTGACATCTTCTTTAATCGAATTGACGTAATCGATGTCTTCTTTTTCTGGATTTGTATCATCAAAGCGAAGATTACACGTTCCTTTATAATCTTGAGCAATACCAAAATTGAGGCAGATAGACTTCGCATGACCGATGTGTAAATAACCGTTCGGTTCAGGTGGAAAACGAGTAGCAACAGAATCATGTAACCCATTGCTCAAATCTTTATCGATAATTTGACGAATAAAATTGGTCGGACGTAGTTCAGTCTCGGCCATATAAAAAATTCCTTATTTGAAAGCAGTTCAAAAAACTTTGAGAGTATATCATTTTGAGACTGCAACAATAGTGGCAATTACGTATTTTGCTACTGCAATGTCACTAAGTAATTGAATTATTTGAGCAGACTAGTGTATAAGATACATATAATAACTGATAAGACCTCTATCAAGCTTATATTTAAGGCGGTTTTGCAAGATGAAAAACAAAGCGACATCTTTTGATATTGCACACATGGCGGGTGTTTCTCAATCAACTGTTTCACGCGCATTGAGCGATAGCCCCTTAGTAAACAAAGAAACTCGCGACAAAATTAAGCAAATCGCAAAAGAGCTCAATTACAAAGTAGATAAAAATGCGAGTAATCTTCGTAAACAACACAGCCAAACCTTGGCGTTGTTGCTTTTTGAAGATCCGACTTCAGATGATTCGTTAATCAACCCTTTTTTCATTTCAATGTTGGGAAGCATCACAAAAGCGAGTTCTGCGGCAGGTTATGATTTATTGGTTTCATTTCAAAACCTGAATGATGATTGGCACGCCGATTATGAAGATTCAAATAAAGCAGATGGCATTATCCTATTGGGATACGGTTCTTTTACAGACTATGAACACAAACTATATCAGCTTGAAGAACAAGGAACTCGTTATTTAAGATGGGGCGCACCTGATCAAAATCATCCTGGCGTGTCTATCGGTTGTGACAATTATCAGGGTGGCATTGAAGTCACCAAGCATCTATTACAAGTCGGTCATCGTAGTTTTGGTTTTATCGGCGAAGTTGGAGACGCTGCACCCGAATTTAAAGCTCGCTTTGATGGATTTAATAAGGCATTAGATGATGTCGGTATCCGTTTTGACCATAACAATCAAAAAGACGCCATTTCGACCGAGCAAGCGGGATTCGAAGCTGCTAAATCACTGCTAGAAAACAACATACCCGATGCATTGGTATGTGCGTCAGATCTCATTGCACTTGGTGCGATAAGAGCAGTAAGATCGAAAGGTCTAAAAGTACCAAAAGATATCGCTGTGGTTGGCTACGACAACATACAAGTGAGTGAGTTTGCTGCTACGCCTTTAACGACGGTGTATCAAAATACTCAATTAGCCGGTGAACTGCTGGTTTCCAACCTTCTAAAACTGATCAAACAAGAACCCGTATCTGATTATTTAATGCCACCAGAACTGATTGTTCGTGAATCTTGTGGTGTTAACCAGCCTGTCGAACGATAACAAAAAAGGTTAGCCAATTAGCTAACCTTTTGTAATTATTAAGTAATTATTTATTGCAAACAAATCAAGCTAGGCTTGTTGCACTTCCTTCTCTTTAACTAAGAAGACCGACAGACCGCCTAAAATCATGGCAACACCTGCAACGACTATAATGTTAATTGCAACGTCATCAAAGATACTGCTGACGATCCAACCCGCTGTTAATGCACAAATAATCTGTGGCATTGCAATAGTGAAGTTGAATATTCCCATATAAACGCCGGTTTTATTTGCAGGTAAAGACCCTGCCAAAATGGCGTATGGCATTGCTAAGATAGCCGCCCACGCGATACCGATACCGATCATTGGAATCATAAGATTGACTGCGCCAGCAGGCACTGTGACTTCGGTTATCAGCAAGTTAACATTGGTTGGCGTGAAGTCTTGGAAAAATAGAAAACTAATATAGCTAACACCACCCAGTATTAATGACGCACTGTAAACCAATCTACGACCTACTTTATCAGCCAGCTTTGCCAAGAAAATTGAAAATATTGCAGCAAACAATGAGTAGCCTGCGAACAATATTCCAACCCAATCACCTGCCGCACCTTTTGCAGCGGTAACCGAAGCTGGCTGCGCGACTGACGCTAGGTACTCAGGATCAAACCACTTAACTTCGACACCCCAAATATGTTGGGTAATAGCGGGCGTGGTGTACACCCACATAATGAACAAAGCAAACCATGAGAAAAATTGAACCACCGCTAATTGCTTCATGGTAGAAGGCATCGTTTTGATAAGTCCAATAAATGCGCTTAGTTTTTCAAACATGCTTGTTTTAACAGCTTGTTCAGCCGCCACTTTGCTAGCATCCATGCCCTTATAAGCATAATAGTCTTCGGGCTTGTATTCTTTGGTTCTGATGACTGTCCAAAGGACTGAACCTAAAAGGACCGTAGCACCGATGTAAAACGCCCATACAACCGAAGGCGCAACCTCGCCTGCTTTTGCAGTGTTTTCTAAGCCAATCACATTGGTTAGTAAAAACGGTAAGATTGAACCAACAACCGCGCCGACATTAATCAATAAAGACTGAACCGAATAACCTACGTTGCGCTGCTCTGCGGGCACCATATCTGATACCAAAGCACGAAACGGTTGGAAACATACATTAAATGATGCATCCATTAGTGCCAACATAAACACGCCAAAAATCATAGGTGCAATAAATGCAACAAATAACGGTGCATTTGGCATGAGGTACATCCCAAGCGCTGCTGCTAGAGCGCCAGCTAAAATATAAGGTTTTCTGCGTCCGATGCCATTCCATGTTCTATCTGATGCTGCACCAACGATAGGTTGAACTATTAAGCCCATCAAAGGCGCCACAATCCACATGAGTGACAAAGAATGTAAATCAGCACCGAGGTCGGTCATGATTCGACTCACGTTTGCATTTTGTAACGCGAAACCAAACTGAACACCTAAAAAGCCAAAACTAACTGTCCATATTTGCCAAAAACTCAATTTGGGCTGAGGCTTTTGCATAAAAATATCCCATTGTTAAACACTTGTTAATAATGCCTGAAATTCTACTCTGAGTCGGCCTAAATGACTATCAATCTGCATACGTATTCAACGCAAAAGCCCTATTTAATAGTTTATTTACGGCATAATTTGAACTTGGAATGTATGTTAGGCTAAATACTAAGGCTTTTTAAAAGCGAAATTACTATTGCTACACCAAGTAACAAGCCAATTAATATAGATTTTGAATTTATCGAGAAAGCATGAAAAAAATAGTCATTTTAGGCGGCGGCACCGCAGGCTGGATGGCCGCTAATATACTGAACAAAGCCTTGGCTGCCGAGGGCTTTGAAATTCATTTAATTGAATCTGAACAAATCGGCATCATCGGTGTTGGTGAAGGTTCAACGCCTCAATTAAAACAATTTTTTGCTTACTTAGATATCGATGAATCCCAATGGATGCCTGCCTGTAATGCAACTTACAAAAATGGTATCAGTTTTAATGATTGGACTAACAGCGAGGGGCATAATCATTACTTTCACCCATTCCCCTCGCCTTTTGATCAGCAAACGCTGGGCGCGTTTTTATACTATTGCAAACTTAGGCATCAAGGAATGGATATTGATTGCTTACCCAATCAATTCTTTTTAACCGCAAAACTGGCCGAATATGCCTACACACCCATTACCAAAGAGGGTATAGCGCCGATCAAACTCAACTATGCCTATCATTTTGACTCGGTTTTATTGGGTCAATTTCTTGCCAAAATTGCAAAAGAGAAAGGCGTAAAACATACCATCGCAACGCTTAAGTCCTCTGAACTTGACGAACCAATTGGCATCAAATCAATATCTTTAGATAACGGTGACATTGTTGAGGCCGATTTATTTGTCGATGCCAGCGGTTTTAATAGTGAATTATTGCAAAAAGCGTTGGGCGTTAAATTCCACTCTTATTCAGACAACTTGTTTAACGATTCTGCAATTGCATTTCCAAGTGAAATAACCGAAAAGTACAACACACAAACTGAAGCAAGTGCCCTAAGCGCGGGATGGGCTTGGAAAATCCCGCTCACTAATCGATATGGAAACGGCTACGTCTTTAGCAGTCGATACACAGACTTTGAGCAAGCCGAAAGTGAATTAAAAGCCCATTTAGGCATTGCAAGTGAGCTTGAGGTTAATGCTAGACGCTTAAAAATGAAAGTAGGCCAAGTAGAAAAGCACTGGCATAAAAACGTACTCGCCATTGGTCTGTCACAAGGCTTTATCGAACCACTAGAAGCTACGGCTTTACATCTTGTTCAAGAAAGCTTGATGCAGTTTATTAAACACTTTAATAAGGGCAAATTCATCGATGAAAACAAAACTGCATTTAACCAAACTATTAATGAGCGTTTTGAAGGTATAAGAGACTACATCGTTTGCCATTATAAGGTTAATACCCGAACGGACAGTCAATACTGGCAAGACAACCGAGATAACCCGTGTATCTCTGAGAACTTACAAGCAGTACTCGAAGCTTGGGATAATTCAGAAGATATTGCATCGGTTTTACAATCACGAAATATGACACAATATTACCCTGTGGTTTCTTGGTATTGCTTGTTAGCCGGTTATCAGCGATTTCCTGAAGCTACGGCGCCTAATAAAATGCCTGCTTCACAAATTGAGGGGCTTCGGAAAATGTTGGCTGCGCGAACTGAATTGTTTATTCCAGTTTAGTTGGGTTTATTTGGTGTTTTTCCTTTTTGTCATCTTCGCATGAGCGGAGAACTTGAGAGTCAGGCATTGAAGTCTTTTAGGTTGTTTACATATTGTAGGCTTTTTGGGAGATCTCCTTATACAAGGAGATGACGAGGACGTGGTGATAGCGAGGTCTTCGTGGGCACGAAAACCTCGACTTATCGACAAAGTCTACAGCACATCAACCGTCAATTTGCTTCCCAACACGCCTTTAACGACGAGTTGCTTTGCTTCACTGTTATACCAAGCTGCATACACCTCTGGTTTTTTAGGTTTATTGCTGACTTCAACGACTTTGCCATCTAATTTCACTTCAGACGGGAATGATGTTTGACCGTGAATAATAAATTCGACCTCGCGGTTGTTTGGCGCGCTGTCGAACCACCCTTCTAGGCTCAAACTAATATTTAATTGCGCTTGATGTTGTGCCTCAAACACTAGTTTTTGATATTGGCCTGATTCTATGGTGTTTGGGTCTACTCCATCGTCGTCGAACATCACATAGCGAGAGGAAGCTACTGATTTATCTGCGAAATAATGGACTTCCAATTCACGCGTATTGTAAGTATCGGTGTGTGGAATATCATTTTGTAGCATGGGGATAAAACTACCTGCTTTTGTTAGTACAGGCATTGTTTCTAATGGCGTATCAACCGAAATTGTTTCGCCACCTTGATATTTTTGGCTCGTCCAAAAATCAAACCACACCCCAGCGGGTAAGTCGATTTGTTGTGTTGTTTGACCTTGCTCAACTACAGGCGTTACCAAAAATGCATCACCCCACATGTAACTCAATGAGCCATCGATGTCAGCTTTGTCGGTATGCATAAAAGTGGGACGCATCATTGATAAGCCCGTTAAGCTATTTTCATAGGCCAAAGAGTAATTATAAGGCAATAAACGATAACGAAGTTTTACGTATTCACGCACGATATCTTGTGTCGCTTTATCATGAAAAACAGGCTCTGGCGCAATATTGTCTTGTGCATGAGGACGATATACCGGCTGAAAAACGCCGTATTGCATCCATCTAGTGTAAAGTTCAGCGTCGAAGGTTTCACCGCCTGCAAAACCGCCAAGGTCAGAATGGGTGTAGGCAAGGCCGAATAGACTCATTTGCAAGGCAAGCTCAACTTGTGGCTTTAAACCACCCCATGAGCGGCTTACATCACCTGTCCATGGAATCATTCCGTAACGTTGTGATCCCAAAAAGCCTGCACGCATCATGACAAATGGACGTTCATCAGGTCTGGAAAGCTTTTGCTTTTTATAAACCATTTCAGCCCATTTGTGCCCATACGCATTATGCACTTCATCTGCTGTCGCCCAACCACTTTCTAAGCGGTGAATACTGTCGCTAGGATGAACTTCAGGCTCACCTAAATCGCCCCACCAACCACTGACACCTTGCTGATTTAAACGCTCGTAAAACTGCCAAAACCAATCTTGTGCAACGGGATCAAATACATCCACTAAACCAGTATTACCAAAGTAAAAATCAAAGGTGCGAGGTTGCCCTTGAAGATTCTTAGCAAGGACGGCGTTTGAATTTGCAGAATCCCATTGTTTAGACGTTGTTAAAATAAATGGCTCGGTGATCATGATGGTTTTCACACCTTGATCTTTTAATTCTTTGATCATTTTTTCTGGTTCAGGCCAGTTTTCTAAATCCCACTCTAAATTGCCCATATGCCCTTTTATGTCAGGACCAAACCAGTACAAATCTAATACAATGGCATCGAGCGGAAAGTCTTGCTGTTTAAATAGCTCAACGGTATCCAAGACCTGTTGCTGTGTTTTGTAGCCAAAACGAGATGCGTAATTACCCAATGCCCAGCGCGGAGGAAGTGGCTGTTTTCCAGTGACTTCAACAAAGTTTTTGGTCAAATCGGCGTAGGTATCACCCGTCGAGATAATATAAGACGTGCGCCCAGCAACAGCTTCAAATTGTAAAACATCTTTTTGCGTGTGGCCGATATCCAAATAGCCTGATGCTGAGTTGTCAAAGCCAATAACGTACATTTTGTTCGACATAACCGCAGGCAAACTGTAGTACATTTGGCTTGATTCAGTTTCGTAGCCATAATGAGCTTTGTTATACAAAGGTAAGCGGTGCCCTCGCCTATCCATGCCTAACACACGCTGTCCTGCTCCCATGATTTTTTCATCATCTTGCAAGGTAAAATTTACTCCGCGCATGGTTTCATAGGCAAATGCGCCCGTATTTTCTGCAACTAAAAATTCACTGTCTTTGTAGTAAGCAATACTAAAAGGCACTTTTGTGATCACGGCTGATAACTTACCCGCATCAAGTGTTAATTGGTCTGCTTGCTCACTCACCTTAATATTGGTTTTATCAGCAGCCAAAATCTCTTCAGCTATCGCAAATGAAGGAAGTTGTTTTACGCCATCAGGCTGAAAAAACACTTCCATTGTTGATTGATTTAAGGCAGTAAAGCGAATACTTGCCCCGTTCAATCTTATATTGACCGCATTTTGAGTTTGCTCAATGCCTTCATACAAGTGCACATTAACTGGTGCTACTCGAGCGTCAACTTGTGCGCTTGCAACTGCCGAAAACAGCGCAAAAAATAATGAAAAAACAAACATCAACGCAATCGAAGTACTTCGACGACTTTGTTCTCTACTGCCACGTTTACCAAAAACAAAACCCATTTTTAGTTTGCTCCTTTAGCAGCGCTGATATCCAATTCGAGCACGACAGACTCCAATGGGCGTAGCATCAAATCAAGATTAGCAGACGAGCGTTTTTTACCAATATTAAGTGGATAGACAATACCGTTTAATAGGTCGGTTGTTTGATAACTTCCTTGGTTTAATGCCCATTTGCTAATCAAATCAATCGGCAGATTTAAACTAAAAGTCGCTTGCTGTTCAGAAAAATTGCTGACCACAATTAAGGCTTTATCGTTAGTATATCGAACAAAAGAATACTGAGACTCTGAATACGCACTTTCTTGTTGAGTATTAAAGCTATGGATACTTTGATACTCACCAAGCATCGTTGGGTGGGTAGCAGAAATAGTCATTAAGTTTTCATAAAAAGCACGCAATGCTTTCTCTTTTGCCGTGGATTGACCACCATCAAAGGCTCCACCGTTCATAAATCGTTGATGAGCCGGCACACCCGCGTAATCGAAAATAGTGGTGCGTGTTGGGTCACCAAAACCAGTTTCTTCTGAACCGTCTTCACCCACATCTTGTGCAAAATAAAGCATCGTCGGCGAGCGACTGATTAGGCTCGATACCACCATCGCAGGTTTGCCTTTATCAGCATCTCCTGCAAAGTCTAGACTTGCGATACGCTGTTCATCGTGGTTTTCTAGAAAATGTAACATGTGCAATTCAATATCTTTCATGCTCGCTTGAATATCCTCTAGTGCTTGAGCAGGTCCCGTGCCTTGCATTAGCAATTTAAGCGAATCATAAAACTCTACTTTGTCGTACAAGTAATCCATTTTGCCCAATTGCAAATAATCACGGTATAAATCTGGGTTGTAAACTTCTGCAAGTAAGAACGCATCAGGATTTTTTTGCTTAATTGAAGAATTCAAGTAAGACCAAAACTCAACTGGCACCATTTCGGCCATGTCATAACGAAATCCATCGACGCCTTTATCCAACCAGTAATGAACGATTTGTTCAAACTTAATCCATGAATCAGGCACATCTTTGCCTTTCCAAAACTCAGCATGTGCTTGTAAATCTTGATTACGATATGCCTCAGGTAGTTTTTCAAAGTCGTAGCTACCGTCTGGTCTGACGCCGTAGTTAACTTTTACAGTCTCGTACCAGTCATTAGCATCTGGCTGCGGCGCGCGCGAACCGTTGCCTGTCCATTTGGCAGGTATTTCTTCAAACTGACCGTCAGCTAGGGGGTGTGCTTCGCCCCCAAGCGGCAAATAACCGTTGACTGAAGCAGGCACTTCAAAAGACTCGCCAACTACATAATAAAAGTTGTTATCGCGCGCATATTCAACTGACGTATCATCATTTGCACCAAAATCACTGACGCCTTCTGGCGCACTTAGCGACTCATAAGCGCGAGCAACGTGGTTAGGGACAATATCGATGATGACCTTTAAATCTTGCGCATGCGTTCGTTTTACCAATGCTTCAAACTCTTGAAGTCTGTTAGCGGGATCATCTGCAAGGTCTGGGTTGACGTTATAATAGTCTTTAACAGCGTAAGGAGAACCCGCTCGGCCTTTTACAACATCAGGGTCATCATCGGAAATTCCAAAGGCCTTGTAATCTGTAATCACTGCATGATGGGGAATACCGGTGTACCAGACATATGATGCGCCTAACGCTTTGATGCTCTTTAATGCAGTTTCGTCAAAATCGCTGAACTTGCCGACGCCGTTTTCTTCAAGCGTTCCCCAAGGTTTGTTTGTGGTATTTTCATTGCCAAACAAACGCGTAAAGACTTGATAAACAACGGGCTTACCTTGGCCCTGCGCGTGATGAGGATGAACTTCCAAAGCAGTGGCAGTAGACATAGATTCAGCACTCTTTTTGGTATGACTATCAGAGCAAGCACTTAAGGAAAACAAGCTTGCGAGAGAAAGCATGGCAACAGTTGGCAACACAAACGATTTAGCCGAACGAGGCAGACGCATAATTAGTTCCTTTGATTAAAATACTATTTATTTCGATGCTAAGTCGTATGTTAACCGTTAATACATTGTTAAAACATATGCATACGTATTCAGATGTTAAAACAATGTATAAATAAACGTGGCTAGCGAACTTTGCTGAGTGGCCACAACGATTGCACCCAACATTGCCATGATTAGAATAATAGGAAACAACCATATTTTCTTTCGGACTTTCAGAAATGCCCACAAGTCTTGCAAAAACTCCCCCATTAAAAAGGCTCCTTTAAATTCTCTTTGCTAGGTATTTTTTGATTTTTGACCCAAGCACTTTTTTCAGTAATCTTATGCTTAAACTGCAATTTATTGATTAATCGCATAAATAAGCCAATGGGCACAATGATAAAATAGAAGATAACAAACATGATTAAATGCGTATTTAACCATCCTAAGGCCGACGCAAATACCATCCACACTAAATAGATCGGATACAGTATACTCGGTTTGAATATTTGCGTTAACGCCAGCGCCATACTCATTGCAATTGGCCAATTTGGGATACTTCTTTCAAATAACCAAGGCAGCACCAGCATAAAAATCAAAGGAATGGTGATCGCCATTGTTAGTGCAAATGAGCGTAGCGCACCCACGTCACTCTTACTAGCAATAGGAAGCATCATGGCTTGAAACCATTTAGGACCAACATCCACGGGCTTATTCATTGTTCATTCTCGGCTTTGTCCAGTGAAATTAATATGGCGATGATAAACATATTAATCCTTTTCAAATTGAATAGATTGCGCCAATTCAATTTGCTCTTTGGGCTGTTGAGCTTTTAAGAGCACCACGTTTTCCATTATCAACACATCCATTTCGGTCGCCAAAAAACACCGTATTGCATCATCAGGGCTTCTGACCGGTGGCTCGCCTCGCACGTTAAAAGATGTATTGATCAACATTCCCACTCCAGTACGTTGTTTGAAAGCACTTAGTAGTAGGTGAAACAATGGGTTGGTATCTTGGTGAACCGTTTGTACCCGCGCTGAATAATCAACATGAGTAATGGCTGGCACCATACTTCTAATTTGATTTAGCTTTGCTAAACCAGTCAATTTTGACGATTGGGAATGATAGTGTCGGTGCTCTTTTTTGACACCTGCCACCATCAACATGTAGGGGCTTTGATCGGAAAACTCGAACCACTTCGACACATCCTCCGCTAATACAGCGGGTGCGAATGGCCTAAATGATTCGCGTTGTTTAATTTTCAGGTTCATTTGAGCCTGCATCTCACTATTGCGAGGGTCGCCTATAATAGAGCGGTTACCCAATGCCCTTGGCCCAAATTCCATCGCGCCTTGAAACCACCCCACTACATTGCCAGCTTCGATATAATCTATGGCTTTATTAATCACCTGATGTTGGTCATGAAGGGTATATATCAACGATTTTTGCTCACAGGCTTTCACTACCGACTCAGTGGTATAGTCATCACCTAAGTAGGCTCCTTTCATTTTATCTTGGTTTGGGGTAAAGCTTCGCTTGCTTGAAAAAAACTGATAGTCCGCCTGCATCGCACAACCAATGGCACTTCCAGCATCTCCTGCGGCGGGTTGAATCCAAATATTTTTAAACGGGCCTTCTCGTTTTAAGCGACCATTAGACACGCAATTTAAAGCGACACCGCCTGCTAAACAAAGATTGTCTATCTTCGTTTGTTGAAATATGAAATCAGCGATCTTTAACACAATATCTTCAGTCACCACTTGAATCGACTTTGCTAAGTCCATCTGCATTTGCACGGGTGTTTGCTCGCTGTCAAAAGCCTTATGACCAAACAACTGATGAAACTTTGTATTAGTCATCGTACTACCCGCTGCATAGTCAAAATACGACATGTCTAAAGAAAAGCTTCCATCTTCTTTTATGTCGACCAAATGCGCTTTAATCAGGTCAACATATTTGTCCTCTCCGTATGGCGCTAAGCCCATTAATTTATACTCTCCAGAATTTACTTTGAACCCACAATATTGAGTAAACGCGGAATAAAGCAAGCCAAGCGAATGAGGGAATTGAATTTCAAATAACGGCTTTATCTGATTGTCTTCCCCTATCCAAGCAGATGAAGTTGCCCACTCTCCTACACCGTCTAAACAGAGGATCGCAGCATGGTGGAAAGGACTAGGATAAAAAGCCGCAGCGGCATGTGATTGATGATGTTCACAAAACAATAATTCAGGCAGTCTTGGCTTTTTTTCTTTTTCTCGTTCAAGTTCTATATTGGTTTGATTGCGATTTGCTCTGCTTTGATGAATTAATTCTCTAAGCTCTCGACGCAACAGTGACTTTAAATAAAGTTTTTCTTTCAACCAAATGGGCATCGCGCGCATAAACGACAAAAAACCAAACGGTGCATTAGCAAGATAGGTTTCTAACAGGCGTTCAAATTTGAGCATCGGCTTGTCATAAAATACAACCGCATCTAATTCATCCACACTGATATCCGCTCGCGTCAGACAGAATTGAATCGCATTGGACGGAAAACGAGCATCGTGTTTTTTTCTTGAATACCGTTCTTCTTGTGCAGCTGCGATAATTTCACCGTCTTGGATAAGCGCGGCCGCACTGTCGTGATAATATGCTGAAATTCCTAACACTAACGCCATTTACATCATCTTAAATTTAATTGTTATAATTTTGTAACGAGACCTCAGCAGTTTACCGTATTGACTTTGACTGTCTATGCGCAAGCCGCAAATAAATAGACTGAATTCGTATGTAGTGTGGAATTACGAAGGCTAACTTATCGACAAGCCTAAGCATGATCCTTTAACATGTGCCTTTAATACGGCTCTGTAGCATGAAGACCAACGAAAACGCTAATCAGAAATTAATCAAGGAAGGCACGTAACTTGTGACCGCTCGAAAGCTATCATTCTACGTTATTGCGATTGCAATCCCATTTGTTTTCATTGCTTTACTCGAGCTAGGATTACGTATAGTCGGATATGGTCAATCTTACCCACTGTTTGTGCCCGCTCCCAAGCTCGAACAATATCTACAACCCAATCCTGTAATAATAAAACGCTTCTTTCATCAACATGCTTCTGCCCCTAATGTCGCGCCTGATACCATATTATTCAAGAAACAAAAGTCGTCAGATACAAAGCGAATCGTATTAATGGGCGGCTCTACCGCTGCTGGGTTTCCTTATGGTCGTTTCGGCTCTCCTTTAGGATTATTGCACCAACAAGTGAAACTGGCTTATCCAGAAGAAAAGATTGAATTTATCTCAGTTGCTATGGCAAGTATTAATACCTATTCGATCCTCGATTTTGTTGATGAAGTGTTGGCCATCGAGCCTGATGCCGTCTTGATTTATGCCGGCCACAATGAGTATCTAGGTGTCATGGGCGTTGGATCGAGCTTCGCTTCAAAAGGTGGACACGCGGCCAACTTAGCGTTTTTAAAACTAAAAGACGCTCGAATATTCCAACTTGCTCAAAACATTTATTATGGCCTTTTTGTCGAACAGGCATTTGAACATAAAGGCAATCGAACAGTTATGGCCAGTGTGGCGAAGGAAAAATCAATTCCTTTAAATTCAGCGCTTTACGAGGCAGGAAAGACCCAATTTTCAGAAAACCTCAAGGCTATTTTGACATCGCTTAATCAACAAGGTGTCGCAACCTATATTTCAACAATTGCTAGCAATGAAGCTGGGCAGCGGCCTTTTGAATCAACGGATACGGCAAACACGACCGCCTTATTAAAAAGGTCATTTGAACTTAATAATATCAACCCTAAGCAAGCATCATTATTGAGCAATGCAGATGCAAAAAGCGCAAATTTAGCGTTTATGCTAGCTCAAAAGCTTGAAGCTAACTATCCACAAGCTGCACTAACACAGTATGTACGTGCTAATGATTTAGATGAATTAAGATTTAGAGCGCCAAGCGAATTTAATAAGCTCATAGAATCATTAAGTGCTGAACTAGAGCATGTCACCCTAGTGGATTCATTGAGTGCATTTAGAACCCAAAGTGAAAACCGCATTATTAATAATAAGTTAATGTTTGAGCACCTTCACCCTAATGAAGCAGGTTACCTGCTTATTGCGCAAAGCTTTTTTAGTGTATTGGAAAAAGCGACGTTTTTTGAAACAACTAAATTATCAAGTCAACAAATTAGTATTAAAAACAATCCGATTCTACACAGCGATAACTTTAGTGCTCAACACAAAATCAAAACGCTAACATCTGACTACCCATTTGTGGCAAGCAAACAAACAGTAAACGAACCCGTCGCCTCTAATCAGTTAGAGAAAGTCGCCATTGCACGACTTAATAATGCCAACTGGATCGCAACACAAAAACAGCTAATCGAACTTTATCAATCCAAGCAACAATGGCTCAATGCCGGCATTTCTGCAGGTATGTTATTTGATGCACTGCCCTTTGAACATCAATCTGCGCGTGCAGCGAGTCTATTTTATTTACGAGCAAATCAATACACCTTTGCTTACTACTACGCGCAAAGAGCGTATGAACTCAATCGACAAGACGCAAACTATGGTTTAACACTGGCTGAAGTCACGTTTAGATTAGGCATGAAAGAAAAGTCACTTAGCTTACTCGACAAGATTATTAGTGAGCATCCCAACAACGCAAAAGCCAAAGCCATTAGGCAACAAGTCAGTTAATTTATGAATAAAACATCCAAGCCTCAGATTTATATCTTTTACGCGATTGCGGTCTTTATCCCTGTTTTATTTTTTCTGTTAATAGAACTGGGGCTAAGAGTGACTGGGTACGGAAAAGACTACCCTTTATTTATTAGCAACCCAGCGCACGAATCATACGTATTGCCCCGCCCTGATATTATTAAACGCTACTTTCCAGACAATGCAGATTTGCCCTCAGTCACCATGGAAGCGAATTTTTTGTTGGCCGAAAAGCCAGATAATGCATATCGTATTTTTGTGCAAGGCGGCAGCACGGCAGCTGGCTTTCCCTATGGATTGGGCGCATCGATAGCCGGTGTGCTTGATCAAAGAATTAGGCAAAGCATGCCAGGTGTTCATACAGAAGTCGTTAACACTGCAATGTCTGCGGTCAATTCTTACATGTTGTTTGATATTGCAGACGATATTATTGAACAACAAGCAGACGCGGTGTTTATTTATGCGGGCCACAACGAATACTTAGGGCTTTTGGGCATCGGCTCACAATACACTGTCGCGGGCTCGGGCTTGATCACTCGGTGGTTTGTTCGTTTAAAAGATCTGCGGGTTTTTCAACTAGTACAGTCTATTATTTTTAAGTTTAAGCAATCTCCTGAAAACCATTCGCTCGAAAAAACTCATCAAGATTCGCGCACTTTTATGTCTAAAGTCTCCAAACACAAAGAGATTGCCAGCGATTCAAGTATGTTTGAAGCGGGAATTAATCAGTTTGAAACGAACATGAGCATATTGTTAGACAAATATGAGCAAGCTGAGATTCCTGTTTTTCTTTCAACCATTGCCAGTAACTTAAAAGACCAAGCGCCTTTTGCTTCTGCCCAAGCAGAGCCTGAATTTGCTAGCAAGCTTGCTCAATTTAAATCCGCTTTAAGCAGCTTATCAAGTCAGCAAGCGAAGCAAACTGCTGAGACCCTCTCGATTTCTTTAAAAAATTCTATCAGCGGGAATTTGCATTTCGACTTTGCTAGCTTGGCTCATCAATTAGGTGCATTCGAAACGGCTAAAACTCATTATTTGCTTGCAAAAGAGCATGACTTACTGCGGTTTAGAGCACCAGAACAGATCAATGAAACGATAAGAAATTTAGCCACCAAATATAAAAACGTGACCTTGGTAGATGCGCACGCAGCATTGGTTCAACGAAGCCCGAATAGAATTATTGGCAATAACTTTATGCTTGAACATTTGCATCCCAATCTCACGGGGTATTACGTGATTTCAAATAGCTTTTATGAAGCTTTTGCACGAAGCCAATTAGTAAAAAACTTCAAGAAAGTCAGCATCGACCTTGCTTGGCAACAACGATTAGTGCTTCCAGCAGAGGAGTACAATGGGTTTGCGAGTATCGTAAAACTGAAATCAGATTATCCATTTGTGGATACTCCACAAACGCCCAAATTACCTCGACCAGCTGATTGGCAACAGCAACTGGGCAAACAGCTGTATGAAAAGCGCATCGATTGGCTAACCATGATGCAAAAAAGTTTAGAACGGTATCGTGCCAGTAATCAACTCGACAAAGCCTATAAAACCCTGCAAATACTAGCTGATGCACTTCCACACAACGGGCTATATAATCTTCAAACAGCAGAAATCATGTTTAAAGAAAAACGCTTTACTGAATCACTTCACTATTATCGACGAGCAAAGCTAGCCGGTGCGATTGGACCTAAGATTGATTCAAATATTTCTTTTTTAGAGAGCAAGTTTACCAAACAAGCATCATAAAAGATAAAGTCATGAAAGATAAAGCCCGTTTAGTGGGTCACAATCAAAAATCAAATCAGGAAAAATGACATGCAAATTGTGTGTATACACTGCGAAGCAATCAATCGCGTACCAGACGACCGTCCGCTCAATGAAGCAAAGTGTGGTAAATGTGCAAATTCACTTTATCAACATCACCCCGTCACCTTAAATGACCACAACTTTTTTAGATTCATTGAAAAAACCGAATCACCAATCATCGTGGACTTTTGGGCTGATTGGTGTGCGCCTTGTCGCAATATGGCCCCCGTATTCTCCTCTGTTGCCGCTGAATCACAAGGCATTATATTTGCTAAAGTCGACACTCAAGATGCACAACAAATATCGGCGGAAGCCATGATCCGTTCGTTACCTACTTTAGTGTTTTTCAATAAGGGGCAAGAGGTCAATAGAGTCAGTGGTGGCTTAAACGCGTCTCAGATGAAAGCTTGGATTATGGAGTGTGTTAGACAGCTTTAAAACAAATAACAGAATGACTGCGTGATGACGTAATGGTTGGCATTAATAGTGTCAACTATTTTTACAGAATTCATTTTGAAGTTAAAAAAACCTTATAACTTATTGTTTTAATTAACTAATATTATATGGCTTGATTACTGCTTAAAATAAAATGGCTCGCTGTAGAAGGAAAATGGCTGTATGAAAATAACAATAACTAAATGTATTCAAGGATTGATGCTTGTAGCATCTTTATCGGGCGGTTCTATGGCCAACGCAATTGTAATCTATACGGACGCAACGGCTTTTCAAAATGATAATGTTGTCACTTTTGTTACGACTCCTTCAGGCGGTGGAAATGGAACTGTCGCTGGCTCACTGGCCTTTACTAATGGTCCCTCAGCAAGCATTGTTTTTGGAAATTTCACTAACCTTTTACAGAATGAGCTTGGCATTTCAGATATTGAGAATTTCAACGTAAATATTAGCGGTGGTGCGTATGCCTTTGGATTTGATGTCACAGATCCGCAATCAAGCTCACTGCCGAATGGCTGTAATGTAAATTCTTGCATTGATTCGGTTTTTAGTTTTTCAATTTTCGATAGCAATACTCTTATTGGTTCCTTCTCGTTTGACCCTTTGTTTTCTGATTCGGTTGTAAGTTTTGTTGGCGTGTATTCAAATGTCTTGTTTAATCGCGTAGAAATACGTGAAACTTTCGGTACAAATGACAACGAATACTTTGGTAACTTTCAATTGAGCACAGTTCGGCAAAGTGTAAGCGAGCCTGAGTTCTTGATGTTTTACTCTCTCTCAATATTTTTGCTGTTAAGCTTTCGAAGAAAACTAAATCGTTTTTCTTAAATTCAAAATCGCCATAAACATAAGGGCTAACATCGCGGTTAGTTCTTCGTTTATCAATCGGAATTTTTGCAACTGTCCTTTGCAACATAGCGTATAGTGTTTACCTTACTCCTCTTATAAATACCTAAATAGAAAATAACCAATCCAGCTTAATAAGACGCTGCCAATGTGAACTATTCAACAGTCTTAATCATAATTTTTTCCATTAGTTTCAATTTAATTAGCATTGCTTTTAAGCGCGTTATCCCTCGTTAATATCTCTATGTGTGCGACTCATTTCATTCGCTCAAATAAGCAACACCGCTCTATAAAACTTAATCCCGGCATAAATAGCCCCGCAAAAACAAAATATTTTGTTAGCTGGTTTACGTAAGCCAACGCTTTAATAAATCTTTTTGTAGAGTAATTTGATAAAAAAAATCCCACGACTTTAATCGCGGGATTTTATTATCACTTCTATAAATACTTTTTGAACATTAATTACTTATAGAAAATCCTAACTAAACAATTCTTGTAAAGTCTAATCTTTCTTAATAACCGTCACAGTCGGCGCACTAGCATCCGGACCTGTCACTTTAAACTCATACAGCCCGGCTTCACCCGCTGGTAGTATTAAGTTGTCATTAGTCGAGAACAGTGGCTTAGAGACACCCAGGTCAACAATCGCGCTATCGGCATTCTCTGCACCCAAGTTAACTGTACTCCAGTCACCTGTTGCAACTTTAAACTGCACCTCTGAGCCATCTAATTCAATATCAATTGAATAGCTACCCTCACCTGCGTAAGAAAGCGCATCAACTTCACCCCAACCGTTCATACCGCCGCGGATGTAGACCGTATTGTTGCCGAAGAACTCTTCAGCAAACACACGTATCTTAGGCTCAGATAAGGTCGTCACATCAAAGATAAACGCATAGCCCGCTGTTTCATCGATTTGAATACTCAAGTTGTCATTAGAGCCTTGAAGTAATGCTTGGTTTTGGCCTAGTGAGACTTGCACATCAAGTGGATCAGCACTGATTGCCCCCATGTTTACTGTCGCCCAATCATCTGACGCAACCTTGAAGAAGTATGGGTCTGCTGAAGCAGCGACTTCTAATGTCGTTGTGTAGATTCTGCCACCTTGGTACTCAAACTCTTGGCTTGTGCCCCAATCTGTCATACCGCCTCGCAAGAATACAGGTGTACCAACAAATGGTTCTTCGTTAACCACGGTCAATACTGGTGCTGACGTATCACGTGCATCAAGTGTAAACACAAATGTTGCATCAACTGCAGGCATAAACATTAAGTTATCACCCGCACCCGGAACTAGCGTTTTCGCTTCGTTTTCGATGACGATTGGGTCAGCATCATTACCTAAGTTCACAGCACTCCAATCAGATGAGGCTACTTTGAATGCGTAGTTAACATCAGCCGTTAAGGTATAAGTCGTCTCATAGATGCCATCACCTTTATATTCAAACGGTGTAGACTCACCCCAGTCGTTCATTGAACCACGTAAGAAGACTGTTTCGTCACCATAAGGAACCACATCAGGTGCACCCGCTGTTGCATATGCAGACAGCCCATAAGCACGCTCGCTACCTTGAGGCTTAACAAACACAGCCATGGTTAACGCAGGCACTGTAAACGTGCCGCCTTCTTGGTCTTCGCCCGCTTCAGTAAAGCTTGCCCCGCGAACAGTTGGGTCAACAGACATTTGCTGGGTCATATGAAGTTCGAAACCAGCAGCTGTGCGCACTTCAATCGACTTTTCTTCGTAACCAGAGTTCACCACAATGGCAACCGCATCGTACATTGGATCAAGGTCAGCAAGTTGCGTTTCAAGATCTGCGTTAATGCCATCGTCAATGCTCATCATAATTAAACCGGCTTGTTGACGGTCACCAATGTTGTGGAAACCCACTCTATCAATGATGTCTTGAGCAGTTGTTAGTTTGAATAAACGGCTACCTTGTCTGATTGAAACAAACTCTTTAAACACTTCACCCGCAAACTCAATTTCAGTCATGCTTGCTGCACGCTCTGGAGCATAAATGAAGGTAGCTAGCTCGTCCCAACGATTTTGGTTGTCAGATGCCAACGGCAAGCCGACGTTCCAGTTGTTGGTATTTTTAGTGAAGTCTACAAAGTTGAACCAATCACCCGCATCAAAGCTGTTGCGGTCCATCGATTTAGAGCGCAGTAACTCACCGCCCATTTGTAAGAACGGAATACCTTGCGACATTACAGTTAAGTTCATACCAATGTTTTGGGCTCTTACGCGTTCTTCAAGCGTTAAATCGCTAGGCAGTACGTAGTTAAATTGGTCCCATAGTGATTCATTATCATGCTTAGACACATAGTTAATAATGTCAGCAGGATCTTGTGCATAACCACCTAGTGCGCTTGTTTCAACTGCGGTGCCTGTAAAGGTTTCTAAAACGTAGTTGCTCAAGGTACCCGCCATGCTCATCTTCACGCGATCTTGTGCATCAAACAGACCGTTGTCAGCTTCACGCTTAAAGATTTGACCTTGACGCACAGCTTCGCGGATACGGTCATTAAATGTACCAATTTCAGTACCCGCCATGTTCGCTTGGGTCGCTTGCTCATAACCACGATCTTGTTTAATCCAACCTTCCCCATAGAAGTAATTATCTGGGTCAATCGCTTGGATAACTTCTTCAAGTTTAACCATCGTGTCTTTGGTCGCCTGAGACATAATGTCGAAACGGAACGAATCGAACTTATACTCTTGCGTCCACATCACCAATGAGTCTTCCATGAACTTCTCAAACATCACGTTGCGTGGTTCAGTATCATCACAGCAAGTTTCACGCACAATTGCGCCTGAATCCACTTCGTATCGATGGTAATAACCTGGTACAACTTTGTCTAATACAGACTTAAAGAACAAGCCCGATGCGTTTGTGTGGTTGTAGACAACATCTAATGCAACACGTAAGCCTAATTCGTGAAGTGCTTGGTTCATCGCACGCATTTCTTTAATACGCGCAACTCCTTCTGGATCAGACGAGTAGCTGCCTTCTGGTGCATTAAAGTGATGCGGATCATAACCCCAGTTAAACTGGTCAACACCGCGCATATCTTGAGCAAGCGCTTGTGCTTTAGTAGGTTCTTGAACAGCGTTATAGCTTGCGAACAAATCACCTAGCGTCATGTTTTCTTCTTCTGACTCACACACCGATGCGTTGCGATTCAGTAAGCAAAGCTCACCAACCGTGCTATCAAAATCAACTGTTTTTGACACGTCTTCATCAATCGTGGCGATATCATTTGCAGGCAGCATATGGAAGTGAGTCACGCCCGCTTCAACAAGTGAACGCAAATACTCTACTGGAACACTGCCTTCTTCTGTAAACGCTAAGTACTTACCGCGATTAGCCGCAGATACGGATTCGTCACGAATACTAAAGTCACGAATATGACCTTCGTAAATCACCGCATCTTCGAAGTATTCGATAGTAGGAATCTCATGCGTATCCCAACCCTCTGGCTTCAAGTCTTCATCTGTTAAATCAACAAAGCGTGAAAAACGACCATTGGTAGATAAAGATACAGAGTAAGGGTCAGTCACTTCTAACACTTCAATATTGCCGCTCACTGGATGATAAACCGTTACTTCATAACGATATAAGGTGCGGTCTAGCTCTGCTTCTGACGCAGAGTAGGACCAAATCCCTGTTGCAGAATCTTCAGTCATTGGAATACTTGAAGAAAGCGTTTTGGCTTCAGAGTAGCGCAATAAATTTACTGATTGTGCAGTTGGCGCCCAAACCGATAAATTGATTTGTCCGTCAGCATAGACAGCACCTAAAGCAGCTTCATTAGCGTCGTTTTCGCCTGCTGTATAAAGCTGGTCTAGACCATTCGCTAATTGAATACCTGTCGCCTCTACTAAGGTACCTTCTGAGTTGTAACCGCCCAAAACGGCCATTCCTTTCATCACTGCTTTTGCGTCAGCGGCTTCCCACTCACCGGCGAAAGCTTGCATTGAAGCAAGGTGTGGCGCGATGGCAGCTTGCTCGTCCGTCAATACAACAGACTCCAAGTCTACTGAAGTGCCGTTAAGTCCGCTTTCTAAGGATGCCTCAAGATCAGCATTAGCAGAGTAATGAAGTTTGACGCTTTCAACAGTGTCACTGACTGGGTTCCACATAATGGTGTTGGTATCTAGCCAGTGTGCCGCCATGCCTTCGATTTTAACTGGTTGAGGGCCAAGCGAAATAATCGGGAATTCAAAAATGGTGGTTTCGCCAGTCAGGGTGAAGTTCATACGTGTGAACGTAGGATCATCTTGTGTCAGGCTTCCCTTTTGATCGATACCGCCTAAGTCTTTACCTGCGTCATCAGTACCGATGTGCACGATGAAGTTATGGCAAGCGCCTGTAGTGTCAGCATAACCGGGTTTTAAATCTAGCACCCAGTAAGCACCATAGTTTGGATCGATACCGGTATGAACACGTCCATTCGCCCACTCTGTATCTGAGTCTGCATATGCATCACACTCATCATTGCTCCATGTGTGAAGTCTCCAACCTTCATAAGAAGCATCGTTTGATGAGTTATCCGCGCCTGCAGTTAAACGGTTGTAATATAGTACCGCTTGGTCTTCCGCTGGAAAGAAAACAGGAGGCGGAAGCGTAGGATCAGCCCCCACCACACACGCATCGTTGGTTTCATTAGGCACAGTTGGTGGCGGGCACACAATCGGTGGCGGTGGTACACAAGAAGTACCTGTTGAATCCGGCACATTGGGTACATCACAGGTTAAAAGTTGATTTGTGCCAGACTCGATATCCGAGCCACCGCCACAGGCAGATAACACCAAGGCAGATAGCACAATGGCAAAAATACCAAAGACTTTTCGTAGATTAAACATGGGCAAATACTCCGATGTTGCTATGGTTTGCGATAATGCACGTTGTTCACGGGGCATTTTATTTTTTGTTATTTTCATAATTTGTATGTGACCCCTAAGAAGTACTGCGTTCCAAAGAACTGAATGGTGCCTGTTTGCTCTTCTGAGCTAAAGAAACTTCTCGTTGGTTCGTCAGTTAAGTTGTTGATTTGAAACAACACACTAGTGTTATCATTAACTTGGTAAGACGCTTGATAGTCGATAACGATCTCAGAATCGAAATTAACAACTTGATCGTTGATGGCGACTTGCTCAGACACAAATGCATCTCTGTAGCGCGTGCTTAAGCGAGTTTCAAAGCCCTCGTACTCCCAAAATACCGTTGCAGTCGCAACAGATTCAGAAAGCCCAGGCAGGCTACTGGCAAATACGCCATTGCCTGTCGTTCTTTGAATTTCACTTTCAGTAAATGAGTAACTCGCACTCACACCTAAACCAGACCATAAATCAGGTAAGAAGCTATAAATTTGCGTGTAGCTGAGCTCTAATCCTCGGATATAACCGCCGTTAGCATTATTCACCGCAGTCTCATAGCGACCATTTTCAGTTGGAACCGTTACAAAAATGGGTTCGCCTTGCGCATCACGCGCTCGTTCTGGCTCTTGCCCTGCAAATTCTGCTTCTAAGAAAACAGGTACTGACAGAGAATCAGGCACTGAAAAACCATTTGCAGCAAAGTCAAATGGCTCAATACCAACGTTTTCAATAAACGATTCGATGTCTTTATAGAACAACGCGGCTACAAAGTTACCGTCCGTTTCTGAGAAATAATATTCGTAAGACAAGTCATATTGGGTAGCGTAGAAAGGTTCAAGCGTTGGACTGTTTCGTGAATTACCCGAAATTCTAGCTGTTTGCTCAGATAATGTAATGACGCCAGAATCGCGATCTTGAGTCGCTGTCACTTCTGCGATGTTCGTTGACGTATTGGCAGCAAAACGGTTAATAGGTGCTCTGCCCATTACCTTGGCTGCTGCAAATCTTATTAAAGAGTCATCAGTGAGCGCGAAGTTAAGGTTTAAAGATGGTAATACATCAGTAAATTCGTGCGTAATAATAGTTGAACGATAGAAGTTATTGATTAAACCTGCATCGTCAGTGATATTTTGCGCACCCAAGGTTGGGTCACTCACTTCTTCTGTTTCACCGGTTTCTGTGTCTATCACTAATTGACGCGTTGCACGCTCAAGTGCCGTCGATGCTTGTTTCGATTCAACATAACGTACACCAATATTACCGGTGACCGGCATATCGAATAACTCCATGTCGATGTTGGCCATGAAATAAGCTGCGTTTACTGTTTCAAACACATCACCGCTTTCAAGCACTGACCAAGCAGTACTTGGCCCTGTTTCTGCGCCATTAATGACGCCATCGGCCGTCGGTCCCCACGTTTGAACTGGCTGAGGTACACCGTTAGGGAACCAAGCTTCAAGTGTGCTATCTAAATCAACTGACAAATAACTCGGGAAATAAGAAAACTCACCTTGCCAATTAACAACATTGACTAAGTTATTGTTGAGTGCCAAAGGTGGCTCACTGGTTGAAAATGCCCCGTCGTTGCCGTACTCGAATACCGAACGATCGTTAGTGTATTCTCTATCGGAATAACGATAACCCACTTCAATCGACGAAATAAAATCGTTATCTAAGGTGTACTGTGCGTCAAATCTGTAAGCGTCTAATTCATCAGTATTCTGGAAAGGATAAATACCGTATTTACTCACGAAAACGCGGCTAGTATCGGTAAATGCATCGTTTTGATTAAATGCAAGATCTGGCAGATCTAGGCCGTTTAATAAGTAAGAAATCGATACATTTTCGTCGAATGTAGGCACGCCATTTTCATCAACGTCACCCACTAAGGACCACGTCAGTCCATTACGGAAATCGCTACTAGATTTAGACAAAGAAACATCAAATGAAAGCGTAAGGTCATCGGTAACTAACCACTCAGCATTAACGCCAAAGTTTTCGATTTCGTCGACTTCGTTGTTGTTATCGTTGACTAATTCTACGCGTGTGAAGCTAGTGTCAGTGCGATTGAATGTGCCGCCAACGACACTGTTATTAACCACAACCGGATTGGTAATTGATGCAGTTGGACCGCCTAGTTTTACACGAAAGCCTCGCGCAAACACTTCGGAGTCGAATTTTGAAATAAACGCGTCGGCTCTTAATGTAAAGTTATCAGTCGGTACCCATTCAAGTGCAGCCATATAACCATTTCGCGTTTCAGAACCACCCAAATGTTGCATTTCAAAGCCTTCGCTTATCAATTCACACTCAACACACTGTTGGTCTCTTGGTACACTGGAATTAGGATCGTAGTTATCTTCATCACCTGCGATACCGTCTACGTCCACTTCTGCATTATAAGCTAAGCCAACAAATTGCGTTGCCACCCCTGGCTGAAACAAACGAGCGTAGCCAAGTGCCACACCTAATGTGTCATCTAAATATTTACCTTGATATGAAAAACTCAGTCTATGGCCATATTCATCCGCACCGTCAACTTGGTCTGCACGATCATTAAACATACCGCGAACATTTACACCAAATGTGTGCTGCTCGCTATTAGCAAGAGGGCTTGCCGTTTTTAGCTCAACCGTACCGGCGACACCACCTTCGATCAGAGATGCTTTGGGTGACTTATAAACCGCCGCAGAAGAAATCAGCTCCGATGGGTATTGGTCAAACTCGATTGAACGGCTTCCTGATGTGGAAACTTGTTCACGCCCATTTAAAGTCGAAAAAACAAAGTCGCCTGACAAACCACGAATATTTATTTCCGCTGCTTGACCACCGGTGCGCACCGCTGATATGCCGGGTAAACGCGTTAATGCATCGGCCATCGAAACATCTGGCAGACCGCCAAGGTCATCAGCAGATATTTGCTCAGAAACGGTATCGCTAAATCGTTTTTGATTCAACGATTTGATTAAGCTGGTACTAAACCCTGTCACTTCAATTCGTTCTACAGTGGCTTCGCCTTGTTCTTGGCGCGACAGTTCATCATCTTGCTCTTGCGCATAAACTGGTGAACTACCGAGAATCATGCCGCTGGCAATAATTGCAGCGGTAATCAAGCTAGGCTTAAATTTCTTCATAGGTGTGTCCCTTGGTTGCTAAAATATCGCACTTATTAAACATTTCTAGTCACAAAACATTAACGTGCTATTTTTCTTATCTCGCCAAATGTTACATTTTTGCTAATTTCATTAACACTTTATGCATACGTATTCATAAGAATGACTCACCTCAACACCACTAGTATCGAGGGATGCAAGCGCTTCCACCAATCATTTAGCAATTTTAAAAGTTAATATATTCATAGCCTTAAAAGCCTTAATCGATTAAGCTTTATACAAAGAAAGGGGGATGAATTGTTAAGGGGAGTCTATGTAGACATTTTCGTGAAAAGGCATTTTAGAGACGAAGTGTATTGCAAAATTAACACTCACTGCAGTGTTAATAGGATTAAGCACACTGGGTTTTGCGAACTACTCACCGATAGACTCGTCAACCTGAAAAACAAAAATAAATCCTGCCTGCGGTTTTGAAACTAGCGAGAAGTGCAAAAGTAAGCATTGATTATTTAGCCTTTGGTCGGGTATAGCTAACATTACCGTGAAAACCAAAGCTATTTATCAATAAACATCCTCAACTCACTTCACCAAAATTATCTTTTCGAACACATCAGCTGTTTTATAGCCCAGATTTTTATCGCCATTGACTGCATCTATCGGGTAAGAACCAATAAAGTGCTCCCTACTTCCTGACAAGTCAGCGTCACAATAGGCCAACATAAAGCCAAGCGTTTGCCCCTCTCGCAGAGCAGAAGGTTTAGATTCTTTATTTGCTGGCATGAACGTATCGTCATACGTGAATATCTCGAGTTCCCATAAAACCGTATTGTTCTTATGCTCAAGTCTGGTCCACTGGCTGTTGACATGGCTGTTATAGGTTTGAGCATATGCCGCACCGTCTTTTTCATAAGGCCCGATATCACTCACTAAACGGTCTAATCCAACATGATACGCAAATGCGTTGTAATCGTTTAAATGGTCTCCACCTGAAGCATCTTGATCAACAAATACTTCCACACAGTCGTCATCCCAATACTGAACCGTAGGATCTGGGTGAGTGTCAGCTAACACATCGTCAGTAACTTCTATTAACAAATAAAGTGCATCAGCATTCCAAGTGAGTTTATAGCGCCCTGAAAAATCGTCATTCGACAGGTTTTCGCCAATCAAAACTTGGTCAAGTTGACGCCACGCCACTTTATCCCAAATGGCTTCTTTTGCTTGTGCATCAATAGTAATGTTTGACCCGCTACCCAAGACTTTTGTAGGGAGTTGTGCATAAACCGAGTAGCTGAACAGGTAAGACAATACCCCACCCCATACGATTAACTGTTTTGTGCATTTACTTTGGTTTTTTTGTCTAAAACGCATTTTTTTATCGTCCTTATTCACTCGTCGGTTCTGCTATAAAGTTTAAACATTTGAGTGCTTCGTTTGTTAATTCGTCAATTGACCTGCTTGCCGAGAGTATTGTAGCCTCATCATCATTTGGCATTTCGAGTGCTTCAAATTGGCTTTTCAATAGTGAGGGGTCAAAAAAATGTCCACTGCGTTGCGCTATCCGTTTTTCAATGGTGTTAAAGTCTGTATCTAGAAACAATGGGTGAATAACAGATGTGTGTTTACTTAACGCGCTAATCAGATAATGCCTATGTACTTGTTTTAATCCAGAAAACGATAAAACAACGTCATAACCATGTAATAGCTTTTGCTTGACACACAACACTATTCGCTCAATCCATGGTTCACGGTCAGTGTCATCCAAAGGAATACCGTTCGCCATTTTTTGCTTTGACTTAGCGCTATGTAAATCATCACCTTCGATGAACATTGCGTCATTGCATTGCGAAATGCTTTCAGCCAAGCTTGTTTTACCTGAGCCACTCACTCCCATAATAATAGTGAGTACCGGCAACACTTTAGGCTTATCTACAGGGAGTGAAAGTGATACCTCGTAATGTTTTCCCATTTCTATATCTTGCAACACAAAATCATTTTGCAGTACACCATTCACGCGCATTTCACTTTCGTTATTCGCTGTTTTTTCAATTGATAACGAAATTGTTGCGTCTCTGAACTTATAGTCAAGGTATAGGCTTCCCCATGCACTCGGTAAATTAGGGTTTATAATGAGATTATTTTGCTTTCCTTGCAGGCCACAAATCTTTTCGATCACAATCCTATACAACCAAGCTGCTGTGCCAGTATTGAATAAATGGCTCGATTTACCTGCAACTTCAGGTGCTTGAAAAAATGCGCCTCTAAAATAATTGGGAACATACACAGGTAACTGACCGCTAGCATCACTTTGACAGGCCTTTATCATCTCATCTACACATAAAAAACCTTGTTCCGCATTGCCAGATTCAAATAAAGAAAATATCCAAAATACAAAGGCATGGTTATAAACAGACCCGTTTTCTGCACATCCAATATGTTTTTGAGTCAGCCTGCCTATGTGTTCATGCATATGCGTGTAGCTAGGTGCTAACATCATATTTCCATATGGGGTTTGTAGGTGTTTAGTCACAGACTTTTTGAGTAACTGTTGTTGTTCAGTACCAGCTGCTTTACAAAGTAAAGACCAACTTTGAGGATTCAAATATATACGGCCTTCTTCTTCTGTCGATACACCAAATAATGCACCGTCATCAGTGATACCTCTTGCAAACCATTCTTTATCCCAACAGTGTTCATTGATAGCCTTATTCAAGTCGGTGATATGCGTCGACCAAGATATATCAGAGCTTACACTGCTATACTCAACTAGAATCGTTTGCCAAACTTGAATAGCGTATGAACTCGCCATAGTTAGCCAAGCAGAAACGCCTTTCCCTTTTGCACCCACCATGTTCATTGGATCACACCAATCGCCCTGATCAATAAAGCATAAGCCTCGGTAATCTCGCCTTTTAAGCAAATACAATAAAGCCTTTTCAATATGTTCGAACACGGAAGCTTGTTCATCACTATCTTGAAAACCAACCATTTCACTTAATAAATCAGTGTCATTAGTTTGATTTAGATAAACTTGGAGTAATAGTGGTAACCACACACAATGGTCACTATGGGGAATTTGGTTGATATATTTAAGTTCAGCATCTGGATGCAGCAAGATTCCATCTGGCATTTCACCACTAAAATGTTGCTGTGAAAGCGATGTTAACAGGCATTTCTTAGCCATACTCGGTTGAATAAAGCATGCGCCGATATTGTCCTGAATATAATTTCGAGTTTGTGGATCAGTTGTCAATCGATTGACTTCATAATGATACTGTACTTGCCTTGGTAGCCAATGATTTACAAAGTCATCGAACGCCTGATCAGGTGACGTTAACCTAATACTACCGAAGCCCTTTTCAATGGCGAGAGTTTGCTTAGCTGCATCATTGTTTTCTGTCGTAAAGTACTGTTGTTTAATCAGCGCTATATCTTGATTTTGATAGATAGGTCCAAACAGGTATTGTATTTGTTCTTGTGCATCATGCCTCAAACAAATGCGGTGCTGCAGACTCGCACAGGGTGTTTCATAAATTGCTGAGGCGAAAGGCAGTTGTTCTGAAAGCACAGCGTCGGGTTGACGCAAACCACCGAGTCCCTCAAAAGCATTTTGGCTAGCACACCATGATGTACAACTTCGGTCTGCGCAAAGAAATGTTTTTTGAGCCGTGTTTTTCAAGCTTGGGTATTCGTCCAGCTTTTGATACGGAGTCACGTAAGTGCCAACAACCGCTTGCTGTTTAAGGTCAAAATCTGCACTTTGATTCATCCAAGACATATACCCCAATGGGAAGTAAGCATAAATAGACCAATTATCATCTGCTGAAGCTTGAGACTTTTTAATCTTTACAGACCATTTTTCAAGTGCGCGGTCGTCTGCCAAACTCAAACAAAGCTCAATTTCAATTCCGGCGTTTTTCACTTTCCATGTGATTAAGTCACTTTCAACAATAAATGAAAAGGACTCAGGTAAAATTTTGCAAGGTGCAAAAGGTAAAGAAAACAATGCGTTTGTTTTTTCGTTTTTTATATAAAAAAACCGTCCGGGATGATGAGCAAAATAAGGATGCTCTGGTTGCATAAACGTCTTCGCCTCCAAACTCGGCGAAAAAGCATATTTGCTAGGTTCCGGTTGCATAAATTGAGCATTGGCATAACCCTGACAATTCATACTGATCATCATTTTTTCGTTCCATAAAAAGCCACAAGCATTGGGTTTAGTTATTGGGCTATTAGCTGAAACTTGGTGTTTCATAATATTCATTGAATTTTCTTACGCCTTTTTAGGAGATAGACTTGCTTCATCCGAATCGGATATTGTCGAATCTGGTAAAATATCTTTTTGAATTTCTTCCAATTGCTGAGCACTAAGTGGATAAAGTTTGATACAAAATACGGCGCATGCAGCAAAAACGGCAGGAATAAGTGTCATCAGTAGGACAATACCCAACTGAGAATCGGCCGTTTGCGTGGTATTGGCTGAATACCCCATATATGCGAGTGTCCAGCCTATGCCTGCCCCAGCAAGTGCCCCGCCTAGTTTCTGTGAAAATGCCGCAGCACTGAATATCATTGCGGTTGCTCGTCGACCTGTCTTCCATTGAGAATAATCAGCAGTATCGGCATACATTGAAAACACAAGTGGTGATTTCGGCCCTAAGCACAAGCCAATGATTCCCTGAAAAACAAACATCAGAGTAATACTATCTTTTGGAATGAAATAGAATACTGCAGACAATGCGGCCACAATTGACATGAGGACAATAAGCAATTGTCGCTTGTCCATAAATTTAACTAATAAAGGTGTCAAAGCTGCACCAATTGCTAAACTTATCATGTACACAAACGTGAATGAGCCGATTAAATCTTCTCGCTCAACATAGTATTTAAAGTAAAACGTCCCGCTGCTAGCTCGAAGTGAAATAGTTACCATGATTACCATTGCTAGCACAAAAAGCACTAACCAAGGCTTATTACTGAATAAATCTTTAATATCAGTTAACACGGGTGTCGCTTTTTTCTGTGGGGGTAGAATACGTTCTTTTGAAGTAGCAAACGTAGTTGCAAACAATAAGGCTGCCGCAATCCCGTAGACGCCCATGGTCAACTGCCAACCAAGCTGCTCATTTCCAGCGCCCAGATATGCAACGAGTTCTGGAGTGATGTAAGCGACTAAACTGCCACCACTGAATGCACCGATAAACCTAAAGCTAGTTAAGGTCGTTCTTTGCTTGGAATCAGCGGTCATGACTCCCATCAATGCGCCATAAGGCACGTTGATAAAGGTATAAGCGAGCATCATGAAAATATAGGTCGCATAAGCCCAGATAATTTTGCCAGTATCACCTACATCAGGCACTGTAAATGTGAGTACGCCAGCAGCAGCAATTGGAAGTATCCCCCACAACAAATAAGGCCTGAATTTACCCATTCTGGTTTGAGTTCGATCCGCGATAGCCCCAAAAACGGGATCAGACACAGCATCAATAATGCGTGTTACCAACATCATGGTTCCAACAACAGCGGGATGTAGGCCAAACACGTCAGTATAAAAGATAAAAAGAAACACATCGAAAACACGCCAGTAAAAGTTTGAAGCAACATCACCACAGGCATACCCTACTTTTTCAGTCATTGTTAACTGATGCTTATTTGCGTCTTGCATGCAAACCTTCCTTTTATTTTTTTATTAAACCGACTAGGATATAAATGTAAGCGCTTTCAAATGTAAATGCAAAGTTAATTTCAAAAAAATTACAAGAAGACAAAAATGCCACTATTGTTTATATTAATAAGCAGTAAAGGAATCTAGAAATCTTATGAGCACAATCTACGAAGTATCAAAATTGGCAGGTGTTTCGCTTGCTACAGTTTCTCGTGTCATTAATAAAAATGCTGCTGTCAGTGAAAAAACAAAAGAAAAAGTAAAAATCGCAATGGAGCAATTGGGTTATCGCCCAAATACTATCGCTCAAAGCTTAGCATCTAACCGCAGCAACAGTATTGGGGTACTTGTTTCACAATTAGACAGCCCCTTCTTTGGTGAAATGATGGTGGGCATAGAAGATGAAATGCGAAAAGCAGGTAAGCAGGTATTGTTTGCTGCTGGACACAATCTTGAATCGATGGAAAAAGAAAGCATTGAATTTTTGCAAAGTAGAAATTGCGATGGCTTGATCGTGCATTGCGAACAAGCGAGTGACGAATACATGCACAGCTTAACAAAAGGTAAAACTTCAGTCGTTATCGTGAATAGAAAAATCCCGATGATTGAAGATAGATGCGTCACGCTAGACAACTTCAAAGGCGGCTACATCGCAGCTCAATACGCTGTTGCTCAAGGACACACTCAGCTTGCTTATGTGTCAGGCCCGCACGATAAAAAAGACTCGCTTGAACGATTACAAGGCGTAAAAGCCGCATGTAAGGATTTAGGTATAGAACTTGAAGACTCACATATCGAAACGGGTGATTACAGCGAAAAAAGCGGAAGCGACGCAATCAGTGCCTTTATCGAAAAAGGCTATCGCCCCAGTATCTTGATTTGCGCCAATGATGAAATGGCATCTGGCGCAATGAAGCGAGCAAGAGAATTAGAAATTGATATTCCAAAGGAGTTATCCATCATCGGGTACGATAATACCTCTTTTACAAAGTACCTTCATCCCGAATTAACTACCGTAGAAAACCCGATTGGAAAAATGGGTAAGATGGCAGCAAAGTTGATTTTGAATCTTGCATACGACCAAAAAAATGTCATTCACAATAGGTTTGAACCAGAAATGGTCATTCGTAATTCTGTTTATCGCCATGATTAAACTGACTGATATTACCCGTAGTTTTTCAAACGGTGACGAGACGGTTATCGCTCTTAACAAGGTTTCTCTAGAAATAAGAGAAAACGAGTTTGTCGCAATTATGGGAAGTTCAGGTTCTGGCAAGTCAACCTTAATGAACGTATTGGGCTGTCTAGATACACCAAATAGTGGTAGCTACTTTTTGAATAACGAAGACGTAGCCAGTATGAAAGACGAGTATTTATCGGATATTCGCAATAAACACATAGGCTTCATTTTTCAAACATTTCACTTATTACCAAAGCTAGATGTCTGCGAAAACATCAAATTGCCATTGCGATATAGTGATGTTGATGAAAGCGAAGCGACAACAAGGTCTGAAACCCTTATTGAGCGCGTAGGCTTGAGCCATCGAAAACATCACAAACCTTTCGAAATGTCTGGCGGGCAACGGCAGCGAGTCGCTATTGCTAGGGCACTCATCAATCGTCCCAGCGTGATATTAGCAGATGAACCTACTGGGAACCTTGATTCTAAAACATCTGTGGATATTATGAATTTACTGACAGAACTTCATAAGGCGGGGCAGACTATCGTTATGGTGACACATGAAGACGAAATCGCAGAATATGCTCAACGTGTTATCGTTATGCGAGACGGCGAAATCATTGAAGAAAGGAAAAACTAATGTCCCAAGTGTTTGCAAGTTCAGGTCGTTTTTCTTTTTATTTTTTCTTCGCCAGTTTAATGTCACTATCATGCAAAGTGGGTTCAGAAGAAATATTACTCACTGGCGTCGTCAGCAGTGCGGCTAAACAGGTCGTCAATGCCCCCAAAACCAGCCGATGGCAGAGCACAATACAGTGGCTTGCGAAAGAAGGTGAAATTGTTAAAAAAGGTGAGCTGGTCGCTGTGTTCGATGGCGCACTCGAACAGACTCAACTATCCCAAAATGAAGAAACAATTGAACGCCTTGAACTTGAACTAGCGCAAATGAAACTAGAGCAAGAGCAACAACTTATTGACGCTGAAGGGCGATTAAGAATAGCTCAAATGAATGTCGATAAAGCAAGAATTGAGGCATCAGTACCGCCAACCGAAGTCAGTAAATTTGAGAAAGGTCAATTTGAACTCGCTTTACAACGAGCCCTGCTCGAACAAGTAAAAGCTGAAGATGCGCTCTCGCGGACTAAAAAAGAGAGTACATCAAATATTAAAAAGAAAACCTTGGATATTTTAAAAACAAAGGAACAAATAACGTATTTGAAAGAGCTCTTAAATCGGATGAATATCAGAGCTGAGCATACTGGCCCGGTAAATTACGCTATACACCCTTGGTACGGGACTAAAATCGCAGCTGGCGCAAATGTCAATGCAAGTTGGAAGATACTTGATGTGCAAGCCATTGAAAACTTTCAAATAGAAACTTGGGTGCACGAAGTTGACGCGGTAGGTTTGGACTCAAATGCTAGCGTATCTTTATTTTTTGATGCCTACCCTTCGACTGCGTTATCAGGCAGCATTAAAAAAATATCCACACAAGCAGAAAAATATCCTCAATGGAGTAAATCGAGCTATTTTCCTATGGTGATTACCTTCGATAGTGACATTCCATTTAATTTAATGCCAGGCATGAGTGTCAGAGTGGAAATTAAACAAGGTTGAATAATGAAAACAGCATACATCAAATGTTTCTGCGCGTTATCTATATTAACGCTAGTATCTTGTTCAAAAGCCCCCACAGAGATCAAAGCCAGTAAACAAGAATTTATTATTAGTGCGCCCGCCGAGCTTATATCTCTTGATGAAGCCACGATCGGCCCCCCAAATATCAGGCAAATGTGGCAATACAAAATTGAATACCTTGCTCGCGAGAATTCGATAGTCAAAAAAGGAAATGTGCTTGCGCGGTTTGACGGTCAAAGGTTGAAAGATGAGTTGATTACGCGCAGTAGCCAACTAGCTGCGGCGAAAAAAGAGGCCGAAAAACAAACGTTGATAGACGAGGCAAAGCAACAAGACCTTGAGTTAGCGCTTGCAGAAGCGAAAAAAGATGAAGAAATAGCACGTCGAAAAGTTGAGATTACTGATGTTTCGCGTTCACAGATAGAAAAGCAAAAACAGCTTGCTGAATTTAAAATTGCGACTGAAGTACACAACCAAGCAAAGCAGCGTTTAAAACAGCATTCAGTGTCAGTCGAAGCAAGAAGAAAAGTGCAAAATGCGAAGATTCAAAATAGGCAAAGTCGCGTCAACGAAATCAATGACAGCCTTGCAAAGCTTGCACTAATATCGCCAAAAGCAGGAATCGTTTTGTATATACCAGACGGAAACGATGATAAACCGGCAGTCGGAGATACCGTATATATGGGAAGAAGCCTGCTTAAAATCCCTTCTTTAAACGAAATTGCTGTGCAGGCAGAGTTTGATGAGTCCTACATATCTAAAGTGTCTATTGGTCAACCCGTTAAGGTCACCCTTGATGCATTTCCAGAACGCTCTTTTCAAGGGGTCATCGAAGACCTAGGAAAAACATTTCGTCAAAAATCTCAGCGCAATCCAAAAGTGGTTTTTGATGCATATATCAGCCTTAACAAACTTGATACAGATATTATGCGTCCTGGAATGAAAGCCTCAATCTCTTTAAGTGACACTAGTGAAAACACTAATAACCGCTCATTGACAAATGAGGTTGGCAAATGAAAACCATAAGCTATAGCTTATTTTTATTGGTGTGTTTAGTCCTGCTTACAGCTTGCGAAGATAAGATCGAAACTATACCGACCTATTCGATTCAGGATACTGAATTTGAAATAAGAGTATCTGGCTTTGGGGAAATTGAGGCTGCTAATGCACAAAGAATTTTAACACCTGGTACGCAAGCAATGGCAATTGCATGGCTTGCTCCTGAAAACACAATTGTGCAAAAAGGTGATGTCATCGCTCGTTTTGATGCCCAACAGATTATTCGAGACAGTCGAAACGAAGAATTGGAGATGCTAAAACTTCAAGCCGATATCGTCAGGAGTGAAGCTGTTCAGGTACAGCAGCAAAATGATGTCGTCTCAGATCAAGTGTTTGTGCAGGAGGAGTTTGCATTTGTTGACCGTTTTGCAATTGATGATCTGCGCATTTATTCACAGCTTGAGATTATAGACACGCTTCAAAATAGAGACTTTTTAGAAGCAAAAGATGAATTCTTGGACTGGAAAGGCGGCAGTTTAACTCAGCAACACGAAAGTGAAATAGCGGTGTTAGATATTCAAAAAAACAGCCATAAGACAAAGTTTGAGCGCTTTCAATCAGCGCTATCCCAGCTTGAAGTTGTTGCGCCTTACTCCGGGTTATTAGTGTATGAAAAAGATCGACGAGGAGAAAAGCCCAGCGTTGGTCAAACTGTGTTCCCTGGTCGTCCCATCGCAAAGATTCCTAACCTAGATGACTTACAAGCCAAGGTATTTGTGCTTGCAAATGATGCAATTGATCTCACAAATGATCTACCTGTTAATATACGACTTGACGCATTTCCCGATAAAAAATTTGATGGCTATATTACAAATGTTTCTGCGTTTCCGCGTTCAATTGAACGTGGAAATCCTGTGACTTATTACGAAATCACCGTCGAACTCAACCAACAAGACAGCGAAATAATGCAACCTGGGCGCAAATTAATTGCCGATATTCAAGTAAAAACAGCTTCAGAAAGGTTAGTGATTCCACTGCAGTCAATTCATCATGAAAATGGTCAAAGCTATGTTTACCTCCAAAGTGGCGATGTTTTTTTCAAGAGTACAGTCTCCACAGGTATCAAAAATCAATTTTTAGTCGAGATAACACAAGGCTTATCTAGGGGCGATACAATCGCACTCAGTGTGCCAACACAAATACCCGATAATAACTAAGCCAATAATGAATAAAAAAAACACATTCCACAAATACTGGTTACTCGTTAAAGATGCTATCGACGAATTAGCAGCCCAAAAGCTGCGCACATTTTTGACATTGTTGGGCATGATATTTGGTGTTGGCGCCGTAATTGCTATGCTCAATATTGGCGAAGGCGCTGAAAAAGAAGCGCTAAAGATGATCGATTCGATGGGGGTTAACAACATTATTATTAACGCCAAACAGTACAATGGTGAAGAATTACGAGAAATAAGAGCAGAGAGTCTGGGCCTGAATATGGGCGACGTTAATGCCGCCCTAGCTACCCTTCCTTTTGTAAAAGAATTTAGCGCAAGCAAGAATATCGACACGCACGATGTTTATAGTGATTTCGCCAAAAGTAATGCGCAAGCAATTGGCGTGACGTCGAGTTATTTTCAGCATGCAAACCTGCAATTGGCAGCAGGCAGGTTTTTGGATGAATCTGATAATAAAAGAATGGCTCAGGTCGCGGTAGTCGGTGCTGATGCCATCAATGAATTGTTTCCCGAAATAACAGACCCTAGTTTAATCTTAAATAAACATGTTAAAATCAACCATGTCTGGGCCAAAGTTGTCGGTGTTTTAAATGCGCCAGCTGGAGATAAAAACGAGTTTCAAGGTGTTCAGATAGGGGGCGACCGATATCGAATATTTCTCCCATTACAAACCGCAGTTCAAAAGTTTTACAGCTTCGCTTTATCGAGCGAATTAGACAGTATTAAACTTGCGATCGATGAATCCTCAGATCCGTTGATAGCAGCTAAAGCTGTAGAAGAGTTAATGCACCTTCGTCACGGTGGTGTGAAAGACTATGAACTAATTATTCCTGCGGCACTATTAGCTCAACAAAAACAAACTCAACAAATTTTTAATATTGTCATGGCTTGCGTCGCAGGTATTTCTTTACTAGTTGGCGGTATTGGTATTATGAACATCATGCTTGCCAATGTAATGGAGCGAACCACAGAAATTGGATTATTGAGAGCTATTGGCGCGACTCAAAAAGACATCAAATTACAATTTTTGGCTGAGAGCTTTACCATATCGATACTGGGGGGCTTGTTGGGTGTGTTTTTTGGTTTGATGCTTTCAGAAATCATAGGCTTTTACAGTGGCTGGGCTGTTAGCTGGTCGATTCCAGCGATTTTTTTGTCGCTATCAATTTGTATTATTGTTGGTGTTGGTTTTGGTGTGTTCCCAGCCATTAAAGCTTCAAAGCTTAATCCAATAGAAGCTTTGCACAGCGATTGACGCAATATTGAGTAGCACTTTTCTTGTTACCATTCGCCAAAGCGCAGTGAGTCAGTGTTTCTTCGTCCTATCACTTTTAGATCAATGGCAGCCGCTTTCACCTCAATAAACACCTCTAACCCAAGTGTTTTCGCGGTTTGTCGGATATTGTTTTCAAGTAATGCGATTGACGAATTCGTTTCATAAGTCATGACCACACGTGAAGCGGACTTTTGAACAAGCTCAATTTCTTTAAAGCCAGAATACTGAACTAAGTACTCACGAAAGCGAAGATATTCAATATTATTAATGCCACTAAGATTAATAATAATCGCGTCGTTGCTTAGGCGTTTTTCTTGCACGGTATCGCTTGAATTAACGGTTTCTAGAGAAAAACACGGCGCGCTAAGAAACATAAAGCATGTCAAACCAATTATGAAAAGCAAGTTTCTTAAAATCATTGAACAATCACCACACTATTGGAGATAGCTATCTTGTTGATTATTAAGTGTAATATAAAATCTTACTAAACAATACAATTAGATTTTGCCAACACCCATGTTTGCTTAACGAAGCGTTCATTTACAACAATATCCGTCAGTTGCAATGAATTTTGAGCCATAGCATAAACCGCTTGAAACTGGGTTAAAGGCTCACCATCTAGCTGTGCAGCGATAAATGCACTCAGCCTCAAATCAATCTGCCTTGGAAAGATTCTTACCGGTAACGCGTTGGGTGCATATGCGTTGAGCAAGCGCATTTCTTTTGCACTTAAGCTGCCATGTGCCACTCTCAACAAATCACTTTTGCCAACCGACTTAACTTCATTCAAAACCATTAAGGAGGACTGACCATCGTTTTCCACGAGCGCTCCAAATTGCATCCCTTGACAGCTATACATAAACTGAAGAAATTTGCTCCGTTCGCGTTCTCCCTCCGGCAACACTAAACTAAGTGAATTTGAATCTAAGTGTTGTAATCTTTGATAGTTTTGTTCAACACGCTGAGAGAATTCGACTTCAGAGTAAACCACCTCACTAGTCTTCAATGGCTGCGGGCTTGGCGTTGGCGAGCTTGGGACAAAAGTCTCACTAGGAGCTTGTTTCACAACCGGCGCGGGTGGTAAATTGACATAAGTTGAATGCACTACATTTGGCAAGTCCTTTGCCATCAGTTCCTCGTCCAATGAGGGTGTAGCGACCTGGTTCTCTACTTTGATGTCGTTTTCTTTGTCGTTTTCGTTATGCGAGTCAAATATCGGTATTAGAAATACATCAAGTAACCAAACACATATCACTAGCGCCACAAGAGAAGACGGCTTTCGAACGATATTGTTTAAACGTTGATTATCAGCAATGATCACTTCAACTTTTCCCAAATACTTATTTTACTGTGCTAGCAGATGTAAAGAGGCTAGCTCCATTTTATTGATAACATCCTTAAGTTTAGCTTGCTGCTCAATGCGTTTGGCTCGCTCATTATTTGCTGAAGTTACACTCGCATGCTGATCTATATCTGGCCCCCCTTCCTTAGCAAGTCGAAATTTATTCTGATTAGCAGCTCTAACTTCAATATTTGCAGCGGATTCGGTTTGATTTGTTGATGCTTCGTTAAGATTGTCCATTCGTTTTGTAGGTTCAGAGGCTATTAATGCGTTTCTAGCTTGATTATTTTTTACGAGTTCAGCTTGTTGATTGACTAACAGACTTAGCTTCTTCATCTCAGTTTCTAGCGCAACTACGCGCGCTAGAAATTGCTGTTCTTTTGTAACACTAATGGGTGTAACTCTACTATTGCTATCAAATTTCGACAGCCAAGATTGACCGAATGATGATTGGACAACCAAATAAACAAACCCGACAAAGGCGCTAATAAAAAATAGTGTCTTCATTTATTTTCTCCATTGATAAATATCGTAGATTCTGCCTCTTGTTGGCTCACACGAGCAGCAAACTTTATTGATATTGATGCGCGTACTAAAGTTGCACTTGGCAACCCAACTACCGTCGTCATAAACGCTAGTGAGAATTGTGCGGTTAATTCACCAATTAACGGTTCAACTGTTTCAGGTGTGAGAGCTTGACCAGATAGGGTTCCTATTCCTAAACTTATCCCTAGCAAAGTGAACGTTAACGCAAGTGTCGAAATACCGTTGCCCGCTTGCTGGCCAACCTCGTACCAGAACTCTGGCTTTATATCATGATGAATTCTGACAAAGGATATTGCCCCCACGCCCATCAATACAAAATAAATCAGCGTAAATGACACCCCGAAATAAGCCTCAACCCATGTCAAAATATCCGCTAAATTCATGTCGGTAATAAAACTTGCCATCGCTAGCAAGATGACAATAGTGGCTATTGCAAACGTGATAACTTGAGACAAATTAATGTGCGACTTTTGCTCTGCTGGTAGCTTGCGTTTCGCCGAAACTTTGAAATATCGGTTGTCATCTATATCACTCACCGCTTTCATTATCTAAACCCAGCTTTGCTGCTCAAAATTCGTTTATTTGTTAATCGGACCTGGTTCAACCATTGTTCGGTAGCACTCTTCTTTTGTTCAGCGCCTGCATGAACCAAAAAAGTTAAGTCATAGTTTTCAAACGCTTTTTGAGCCAATCGGCTATTTGATTGCACGAGGCGCTCATCTCTAAGGACCATGCGCTCCATGTCACTAAGTTGCCGTTGTTTTAGCTTAATTTTAGATAGTCGCTGCTGTGCATCGGCCTCTGTGTCTAACAAATCATTAATTAGCGCAGCGCGCTCTCTTTCTAAATTTTTAAGTGTGAACAAAGGGTCTTTTGCTAGCACAGAAAAACTGCATGCACATAACAAAGACAACGCGAGGGTATTTACTATTGATTTTTTCATGATTATCTCCAGAAACGAACGAAGTTATGGCTATAAAAACAAATCTACAGCTTGTGCAGGTTTGGTCATTTGAGCTTGGTTGAAACCTTCGTCTTCTTGCTCGTAAGCGATTTCATACTCTAACGCTTGAGCATCCAAGGCTACCAACTTTGCCATATAGCTAAGCATTAAAGACTCCTGATCTAGCAAAGACTGTTCAGTCGATGCCTGCATTAATAGTTGTCTAACATATTCTTGTGCGCTCACCTCAACACCATCAATAGTGGGTGCAACTGAAGCCTTGTGCGCAGAAATAGCTTGCTTTAACTGCTCGATTTTTGAAAGATTATGAGCAAACTCATCTGCATAAGGACTTGGTTTGTCATAACCATCGTGCAACAAAGTTTGATCAACTTGTGCCATTACCGCCTCCATGCGTTGACGAGCTTTTTCCTGCTGTTGTTTAAGCTTGGCTGTTGCTTGTTTAGCGTCCAGATTTGCCTGCTTATGTAGCTTAGTCAAAACATCTTCGTACAAGTCCTGCTTTCTATCTAATGCGTCTTGTCTGAGATTTTGGCTTTGTTGCATCAGGTCTAAATAGCTTGATTTTAGCTGAACTAAATTCACGCGCTCTTCAATCCACTCTCCCTCAGGGGCTTCGACAACCAATGCTTGAAGGTTTTTAATTTGCTCACTCGCAGCAGAAACCTCCTGTTCAATGGATAATAATGACTGCGCCATAGGTGACATTTCAAAATCTTGCTGAATACGCTTTTCTATAAGATTAGCGGGCAGCTTAATTAATGATTCGCTAGCCACTGGTTGCCAGTTTTGGGTCGAAGCAAAAGAAACAGTGCTCGTAAACGCAATAGAAGCAGTGAGCAATGCAATTTTAAAAACCTTGGGTGTAAGCAAACTGCTTGTATATGATTGTTGATAGTTTTTGTTCATGAAGATACTCCGTTTCCCTAATTGATTGACCAATATTGCTGACGAGCCAATTCTGACTTTAAGGTTGAGTTGATATTTAGAAGGTTAAGTTGGCGCTCAGTCAGACCATCTCGAGCCAGCAATGCCGTTGCAGTATCAACAAATGAAGTGTAATCAGGCATTACTAAGTCTTGTCTTGGGAAACGTTTGCGAAATTGCTCAAGGCTTTGTTTAGCACTTTTTAGTTCACCCGCTTTAATAAAATTTAATACGCTTAATGCATTAAATTGCATCGCAGTTTGGTTATCTGGGTGTTTAGGAAAAAACGAGATACCATTGATGCAACGTTCAGCATGATTGGCTAAGGCCATGTAAGCACCAAGATTTGTTCCACTTTCTAGCGCACTCTCTCTTTGTTTGACTTGCTGCTCGCAGGCAAAATCAACACGTTTCAACTGATTAAATTGCTCATCTTGCTGTTGATTGCTAAATCCAGACGTTGCCGAACAAGCTGACAAGGTAATTGCGCAACACAAAATAGCGATAGGCTTTATTTTTGATGTGTATTTAGAGGTCATATTCATCTCCAATCATGAGTTACGATTGGGTATGAAACACTTTGGGAGGTTTTTTTATCTATAACAGAATTTTTTCAAAAAAACTTTTTATAAACTTAGTTTCCCTACAATAAAATTGACGCTGTATGATTGTTGTGAGAACCAAGGAGATATTGTTGCAAGGTCAAAACGCTCAGAGGTGTCGACAAAACCAACTTGCTGAAAACCTTTAGCCGTAGTCCTAAGATATGTGTTCAACGATTGATGGTCGGCTTCATCTAAATATCGCTCAGAAAGTACTAAGGTGAAATTTCGTGTGATGCGCCTATTGTCTGGCAGTGGGATTTGCCAGCTATTTTCAAGCTTAGCTAGTCTCACGAGCGCCCCTGAATCTGATACCAACCATACGCTTTTAATCTTATTGTCCAATCCTAATTTGAGCTCACATAATGTGCTTAAGGAAAGTTTAGGCAACGTCACTATTGGTAAATCATCCAATGTGTTAGATTGTTGAAAACTAGTGTGGTCGCATATGCCGCTATCAGACAATGTTGATTTCAATATGCTTGGCGACGGACTATTTAAAAAATAATGATGGGATAAAAAAATCGTTAAGACACTAACGACTAGCAAACTCAATGCACCAGAAACAATATAGATTTGTTTTTGATTTTGGTTAGTGATTTTCGTTTCGTTTTTTTCGAATTCCGGTTCTTCATAATCAGAGATACTCGGGGTATTCTTTAATGGCAATAGCATTTCAAGCTGAGGGCTATCTTCCTCAAGTTGAATTGATAAACATTCTGGAATACTTCTCAGCACTCCCCTTGATAAAAGCTTGCTAGCACAGTCAAACAGCGAACTCGCCCCAAAACCACTACAAGGTAAAGTGAGTGTCTGTCCAACGTCATTGGCATTTGGCATTATCCATTGAACCATAATCCCATTGCTCATCCAGTGCATTATTTGTCCTTTTGCACTTACTATCTTTTTTTCTAAGCCCTCGATTTTCTTAACCGACATATCAAATGTTGATACTGCACCCGTCACGCAAAGAGCGATATCACCTTGTGTTATTTCACTTTGAGCAAGTTGATTGTTCGCATACAGCAAATGCGCCAAATAAAAACCTAATTGCCAGCTTTCTCCTTGGTCGATCGCGTTATCCACATTTATTCTATATGCTGACCCACCAAAATGATTATGAATTAAGCCCGTGGGAGATTTAACAAAGAAATCATAAGCATCACTGATTCCAGCTAACTTAGCGCTGCCATCAATGGTCACGATTGAGCGCGTACCCTGCTCTTCTAGCAGTGTCATATTTTGAACTGCCACTAGCCCATGAGTCGTTGCCACATAAATATGAACCTTAACTGGCATGGCTTTCCTTATAATTTAATCACAACTATCTAAACTGTTAACTCAAATGAATAAACGTATCATCATTGATCAAAACCCCGTACTCTTGGGATGTCTTTGCTAATGTTAGTTCAGCTCTATTATCTTGTAACGTCATAAAACTCAAAACAGAGCATTTATTGTTTAAAACCATATGCAGGTGACAACCCACCTGGGTTTGCGTTGATGAAGCGTTTTTTAATAGCAGGTTGACGCTGGCCAATGAATCATCATGTTCAACATCCCTAACTCGCAATTCAAATTTATCAGTTTGCCGCACAAGCGCCTCAACAACTGAACTGGCAGCTGCTTGGGCGTCACTGATTGACAAACTTATTTTGTTCAAAACCCATAAATATTGAGGCATATGTATAGATGATTTGTTTATTCTCACCAAATTAGCTTTTGATGCAGCTAAGTGAGGTAAACACGCTGTTTTTACAATGTCGTTGAAAAGTAGTGGTTTTTTATGCTGCTTATTAACACTTGTCGTTACTTCGTTGTGTGCTTGCTCGGACAGTTTTCTCGTCGCCTTTGCTATGGCGAATAATTGTTCATGTGCACTTGTTATTGACTGATTCATATAGCCCCTCGGTGGCGTAGCTTTAACTCTTCAGTGAATATGCAAAGATCAGCGCTAAAATTTACAACGCACGCCTCTAAAATTGATATTTCTTTGGTGGTTTCTCCAACAGATGAAACAAAAGTACTGATGGCTTTTGTTACTAACACATCCAAATTGACTAATTGTTGACTGCCTTCTAGATATGCGTCTTCATCGTATTTGTGCCAATCTTTAAAGCCTTGTTTATTATTCTTTCTTAATGCATCTTGAGCCAAGTTGAACACCTTGTTCAACACAGGCTTTTCAAGTTGCCACCTCTTGAGCATGACAAACAATTCGTTAGTTCCCTTCGCCGATTCTTCGGTGATATTGGCTTGAAAAAACAACCGAAGTGCAGATAACTGAGCGGCGTCTATTAAGTCTTGTAACACCCAATCTAATACACTTAAACAAGCAAGGCTTTTTTTGTTGTATAAGACTGCTACGCATGACAAGAGTGTTAATTTAATTGCTTTCTTGAGGCTAACTAGTTGTTGATAATGTGTTTCATAACTTTCGATCGGATGTGAGCGTTCATGTGTTTTATCTTGTATTTGTGTGCTACGAGATAACTGAATCAATTGACTTTGCCACTGACCAAATACGCTTGCTCGCCATGCACTAAGCGGTAGGCTGTCATTTAGATTTGCAACTGTGATATGCGGTAAAACCAACCCGATTTGCTTGCTACTTAAAAATTTCGGCGTCGAACTCAAGGGTGTTTTTTCAAATGCCTCAAAAATGTTTGATGCACTTTCGTACAGTGAAATTTCATCTTGGCTAACGATTTGTGCATATTCATCCAATGACAAAGCATGTTGAGCCTCGTGAGCTTGTAACAAAGACTTTTTTGCAAGCTCATAATCTATTACATCTTCTAATGCACTTGTGTATTTGACATAGCCGTCGATATCGCGACTATCTTGCCAAAATCTTATTACCTTATGATCATCGAACTTACCCGCTGGCGCTTGTTTCTGGGTCCATTGTTCAATGTGCCTAAACCTTTGCTGGACTTTTGCACTCGGAAGATGTGCTTTTAACCAATCGTATATTTGTTTTTGTAAAGTGTTGGCGTGTTGTTTTATTGACTTTTCATCTGTCCCCATCAAGTTTGCTTCCAGTTCATCCAATAGATGGTGAATATGAGTCGTAAGCAGTTCTAAAAATGCAGAGAGCAAACTAATACGTGTTGCAGAAATTACAAACTTGCTGTACTTGAATTGAATACACAAGCCCATTTCATCAATATATATTTTGGAGTCTGACGGCAGCCATTCTGCCTGGTGGCTGTGCTCAAACGCTTTTCTAAAAGCACTAGGTGTTATCGCTTCATCAATCCAAAAGAAATTCAATAGTGCAGCTGAATCGCGCTTGTAGTTAACCACGGCCCAAACTAGGTAACAAAGTTCTAAACTCAATTTTGCATAGTTACGACAACATATGTATTGCGATAAACGATCAATTGTTTTTGTATGATATTTTTTGCCACTTACTGAGGAGGTATCTCTGAGCGCTTCGAAATCAGCTAATAGACTTTCGCTTATACCCACTGAAATTATACTAGGCATGGTCACTCTCGGTCAGTTTCTGATGAGTGTCATATTTAAAGGTTAAAGTCGCGTGTCGGTAACGAATACTCACATTTGATTCAAGGCACACCTTACCCACCAGTAAAGCATCATTAATATAAAGTGACTCAATAAGCTGTTCATTTTCATCGGGTACGATGTGCCACGCACCATCGTGTATAATTTTTGCAATGACCAGATCTACATTTGATAATTGATATAGATGACACAGATACAAACCTTCAGTATCGTCAAAGCAAACATAAATACCCTCTCCCACCAACCAAAAATCAGTAGATTCTATTTCGTTAAAGTTTCTCCAAATACTGGTCAATTGCCCCTTATCAAATAAAGAAACGTTAGCTTTATCCAATTGCAATAAAAGGCTCTGATTGACTTTATCTGTGCTGATAAGAAACTGAACAGGTGTTGCTCCTTGTTTTGCACTCAGGCTGATGGTGTCATTTTGCAAAATGGGGGTTAAGCGCTCATCTAAAAAAGATTGATTAAGCCAAGTGCCATTTTTACTGCCTAAGTCACTGCAAAAAAACTCCCCATGTTCCTTTGAAATAAGGAGATGCTTATGAAAACTCGACACTGCGCTATGTTTAATCTGAAAAAAGCAGGTGTCTGGCAGATAAGCAGATGAATCTGACAAAGCTTGATGACCTCTCCCCAATTGAATCCGCTTTTTGTTGGACAGCACATAATTTAAGTTAGCTAATTTAGTACTTATTCCGGTGCTTATGTTCTGTGAAACCACCCGAAGCTCCGCATGCGTATTAATGTCTTGTTTTAGAAGTCGATCCGTGACTGCTTTAGATACTTTTACCAATAGTTTATCTATTGCCGCCAACTCTTGATATTGCGTCGAATTACACTGCTTTTTTGCTGAATGACAATAATAGTAAGCATGGTAAATGCTGCCTTGGGAGAGTGCATTGACCGCAGAAGAGAGTGAAAGCTTAACTTGAGAAGTATTTAAACTCAGACTATTTTCGGAATGAATGCCATTACTGATGACTTGCTCCAACTCAAAAATTTCCCAATGCTCTCTGTCGATAGTTTTCAACTGAGATAACCAATCATTTGCTTGCTGCCAACGTTGGCTATCTATTGCTTTTTGAATTTCTAAGGAGTACTGATCGCAAAGCTTTTTTTGTTGTTTTATATCATATGCTTGCGTTTTTATTACTTGAGGTAAAACAAACGGTGAATAATGCCATAGGTGATAAATACTAAGCCATTTACTCACTCTGTTTTGAGCGCTGAGCACTTGCAACCTTGCGCTCATAAATTGCCACCACAGGTAATTAATAATTAAATAAACAGAGGCAACCGTCACCACCGAAATTAATATCTTTTGGAATAAAAACGCAGTCCCCTTTCTAGAAACTGTAATATTTGAATCGTTAAACGTCATAGAAAGCGCACTTTTTTCAGTGATGGGCACTAACAACTGCCAAAATTCGGTAGGTGAGATACTCGTCGTCACGCTAAAAGTACTATCAAATAAAAGAAACCAATTATCAGTTAACCAGGCACTGACGACTTCACTTCTAATTAGATCTATATCTGAGTCAACTCTTTCGCCAAGGGTATTTAGATTCGCCTGCAACGCTTGAGTTTCAGTTTGTGTTAAATCAACAAAGCTCAATTCAAATTTATACAAGTGCTTACTATTGCGAATTTGCTGTATCACTAACAAGCCTACGTCTGAAACCACTCGCTCCAACGCAACCGTGTATTGGTTTTGGGTCGGGCGAGTTAATAACTCTTTAGGTAAGTCTAGTGTGATGCTAGAAACAATTTCTCTCGATAGTAAATCGATGGCTTGAATACCAACAGATGACAAATCATTGACGTGAACTAAAAGCGAAATTGAAGGCTTTGATCCTTGTTCAAGTAGGGCATCGTTTAATCTATCTGCATTTTGATATCCGCAAAAACTTTTCTCGCAAGCGCCATAACTTGAGTCCCACGTAACGACTTTCAAATTGTTTTGCAACGCAATGCTTGTCACTGTCTGCTGTATTAATGCATTTAATGTCTTTTTGTTGTTTTCAAATATTCCATAATTAACACTTCCATTTAATACCACAACTCGATGCTTTTCGCTTGATGCTACGGTGTTGAAACTCACCACGATAGCGAGTAATAGCAAAAGTTTTTTAACTATCAAAAAAGTCATTTTATCGCTCACCAATAGGAGCGGCGGCACGCGATTCGACTTCTTCGACTAGTCTAAATCCCGTGCTATGCGAACGCGCTGTTTTACTTAAAAAAGTACGAGTATTTAACTGCAATGCGCTCTTTCCATCTAACCATGATCCACCTTTCACGACTGCTTGATCGCATCTCACCGGCGTTTGTGCTGATACTTGCCAGCAATCGTTGGTCCACTCTTGTACATTTCCTAACATATCAAACAACGACAAGGCATTAGGTGGGAACTGCCTAACAGGCATTGTATAGCGGTTGTTAATCGCATTGCAGTTTCGGCAATGAGCAAGGCCGTTGCGCATGCTATCCCCCCAACTGAAGCGGGATTGACTCCCAGCCGCAGCAGCATTCTGCCATTCAAGCTCGCTAGGCAAGCGAAGAGTTGACTGCGTATGTTTAGATAACCAAGGTATAAAGCGTTCGACAATATCAAACCAACTAATATTCACTACCGGATGTTTTGGATTATCGAAAAATGATTGACGAGGATCTGTTGTTAGTTTTTTGTAAGACCGACAAGCGCCTTCGTTTATGCACTGTTGATATAGGGCGTTTGTCACTTCGTGAGACATCATTCGTATAGAATCACTCAACCCCGACTCCTTTGGCATGAGAATAAACTCAATGGGGATACCATCAGTAACAGTTTTATCTGTGTTGCCTATAAAGTAACGAGTATCACCAATCGTCAAATCAAACTCAAATGAATGCATGTCTTGTGTTAAGTCTATCCTTTGATTAAGCGTGTTATATCCATTTTTGCTGACCCGAACTGTATATGTACCTCGCGTGAGAAATGCACTATTGTTTTCATCGAGAGGCACGACTTGTGATGCTTCATTGAACATTAAGATATCTGTATTTTTTGGCATCGTTGTAATAGAAATTTGAGAATAAAATATAGGTACATCTTGGTTCTCAAGCATTTTACTTTCTGAAGTGATGTTATTTTCTACATTAGCTTGATCTTTAGATTCTTTTATCGTCAACAAACTATCTTTTGAACCTGAATCAATCTTGCTGTCTTGTTGAAAAAAGTCGTTTATCAATATCATTGAAATGACAATTAGAAATAAAGCAATACTTGCCCAAACCCCTCTTTTAAATCGACGAGTTAACTGCTTAGATAATTTTGAGTCATTTCGAGCGAGATTTCGCCAGTTTGGAGAAGTGGTATCAAGCTCTGTTATCACTTTGTCAATCAGTCCATCTAACAATGTATCTGCATTCAAGGGCTTCGAAGCAGCTGCAGAATGATCCCCTTCGATTAACAAGCTTTTAAAATAAGACGAAGCTTTGAATTTCCTTCGGTCCTTTTTAGTGATGGTTCCCACATTAATCAGCACTCCTCTAATCATCTGAATCAATGTCTTAGCGTGTTCACTCAAATATTCACGATGATTAACTTCCTGTGTTACTTCTTCTTTTGTGCTGCAGATATCACCACAGTTTTGATGTGTACTAATTGTTTGCTGGAAACTAGAAAGCGCAGATTGAGCATCTTTTACACGATTTTTCATATTAGGCGACATGCAGTGAGCAATAAACCCTTTAATCGCGTCGTTAAGCCCTTCGTCTTTTATGTCAATCTTTTTAAATAACTTTGAAAGCACGACGCCAACTGAAAACATATCATTGACTGGACTTGCTTTCAGCGTGGGATTATTAAATAACTCAGGGCATAGGTACTCGGGTGTACCAATACGGGATTTAGATTGATTGGTATCGGCTGAATGCGTTGTTATAGTTTGTGCAATACCAAAATCGGCCAAATAAACACGATTTTGTTCATCCAACAATAGATTGGCGGGTTTAATGTCTTGATGAACCCATCCCCGTCTATGAAGACTAGAAAGCCCTGTCAATATTTGTTCAATTAGACTGATAAAAATGGATAAAGGTAATTTGTTGACGTTTTGCAGTAACTGCGACAAATTTGACACGTAATACGGCATCACGATGAAACAACGACCATCTGCAAGCTGCTCGACATCCATTAAGCTAACAATGTTGGGTTGGCCATTGAGTTGATGCAGTAAATTTGCTTCTGCTTTAAACTGTTCAAAGTCTGTCTCTAGCGCATTATCAGTGCTTTTAAAGACTTTGAGAGCAACGGGTATATCTAAATGTGGTGACTTTACCAAATAGACGTAACTGCTCGCCCCTTCACCAAGTTGCTTAATGACTTTATATTTTCCAAACTCATCGCTCAAGACTTTCCCACTACCCTCAAATAATGTGCGTTATTAGTAGTAGTTTACTGCAAGAAATAAGCCTTTATTTGCAAAATTTAAATTAATACCAAGAACTTAGCTTTTTGCTAATAGTCTAAATATGCAAACCGCTTCTCCCACTCTTCAATCTCACTTTTGATTGTACTGAGCTCTCTTTGCTCCGGCTTGTCGGTCTTGGGTTGCATCATTTCTTTGCGATGTCTTGAGATATTATGCATACGCACCAGTTGAAGCGTTTCAATTAACTCGTTTGTTTTGTCCGAGTTTTTTTCATCTGCATCTGAATGAAAACGAGTTGAGTCAACTATAAGTGCATCTGCAGTCGCTGAAACAGCAAGGTGCGAAACAAAAATAAAAGCCATAAGCAAGCACGCTATCAAACTTATTACAGCGCGCTTGAACATATTCTGCTCTCTTTGCATCTCTTTCGTCTTTAATGCCAACTGTTTGTTTAACATGTCAATTATTCCCCGTTGTTTCTGACAATAATCACTGCGTGCGCATGGCTAAAGCCTGTGACCATTCATCATTCATTTGAGTCACCAACACATTGTATTTTTTTAGGTGTTCTTTTACCTGAATGGTCTCGCTTAAAGATGTATTGGCAGGAAACGCCAGCACGTATTGTTGTTCAGGCAGTAATTCATTTGCTTCAATTGGTTTGAGGTCTTGGTCGTAAAAGTGTGATTGATAATAAAAAATATAAGCAACCATATCAGTGCTTTTTGAGTGTTCATCTTCATTACTCTTATCAGCATTGCTCTCATCAGCATTAACGATCAAGAGTTTTTCAGTATCATCAATCTTCGATAAGTTCTTTGGTTGATGTTTTTCTTGTGGCACGCCCATTGAAATAAGCGCTAGTATGAGTATTGCAAAAAAGGCCATTGATAAGCCTAATGCCACCTCTGTCATCGCCTGAACTGTGCTGTCATGATTATTTGTTAGTTTGCGTGCATATTGCGTTTGCATAGACAAAACCTGGTTATTTATTCCGCTTTGTCTATGCAATTATTTGAGGTTTTTATTTTATTTTTCGAATATTATTTTGACTATCTCGATCAATAAATTTTACAAAAGGGTCAACAGCGATAAATTCTGCGTTCTCAAAAACTGGGAAGTTAAGCGTGTTCTGCCCTGTATTCAACATAACTTCTTGCTGATATAAAATATTTGGCACATCTGCAAAGTTTGCAGGATTCCCATCAAATACGACGACGTCAACCAACGCTTCAAATGGCTCTTCCGTTTCAACACCGGTTCCATCAGCTAAGTATTGAGATGCTTCAACCACGATTTCCAAGGCCGCGCCGCCAGAAGACAGTACTTCGGTAACGCTACTAACACGTAAATCGTACAGGGTGATTTGCATGAATTGTTGGTCAATAAAATTATGAAATTGCTCGTCGGCGTGAAGTTTTAAGGAGGCAACTAAATTTAGTGTCGTCGCAAACGTGTCGTTACCTGGTCCAAACTCATTAATTAGCTCACGTAATGCACTATTGACATTCTCTTCGCCAATTTTGTTTCTAATTGCATTCATTACTAAAGACCCTTTGCTGTAATGAATGTACTGTTGAGACTCAGACCGTAACATTGGCATTTCTTCTAGGTATTCAGTGGTTCTGCCACGCAAGTAGCTATCTAACTCATAGTTTAAAAAGTGCCTCAACTTCGTCTCACCAAACTTAGACTTCATGACCATTAAAGCTGCATATTGAGACAGTGACTCAGACAGTACATTCGCACCTTGCACATTTGCCGGAACTAATTGATGTCCAAACCACTGGTGAGCCACTTCATGTGCGGTCACATAGTAAACTGGGTCGATCTTTGATGCATCGCTGAGGTTGCTAATAAAACCTAGTTTTTCTGAATAGGGAATCGTATTTGCAAAGCTCTGAGCGAAATTTCTATACCCCGGAAATTCAATGACCCTCAACTGCCGAAACTGGTAAGGTCCAAAGGCATTTTGGAAATAGTCCAATGAATCTCTCATTGAAGCTAGCATTACATCCACATTCCACTCGTGCTCATGATGATAAAAAACTGACAGCTCTATACCTTCATGCATCACTGTTTTTTGCTCGAGTTCAGCAGATAAAATAGATAGAAAGTTGAGAATAGGCGCATCCATTTCATATTTAAAATATGCACGATTATTTTCAACCCAATGGGCTGCTAGATAACCTGGCGCAATCGCTGTTTGTTCTTGACTCGTAGAGATTAAAATCGAAAAGTCTATCCATGTCTCATTCTTCCCAAAAATAGATTCTGCATAACGAGATGTATCATTCAATAGATATGCTCGCTGCGGAGGCGGTAAACCTCTTTTTCGACGCTCATGCTGATCACTTATGTACTTATCTTTATTAACACCAAAATTGGGAAACAAAGCATAATTGCTTATAAAGGTGCCATTTTCTACTAAACTAAAATCCTCGTTTTGGTCTTTAAAGCCGTGGTGTTCTCGCACCACCTCTAAGCGACCGCTGCGAATTTCTCCGACTTGCAATGCTTGGTCAAATTCAAACATGGCAGTGCGTAAATTTGGGTCATCAAAGACCAATCGGCCGCCATCGATATGTAAATTTGAGACAGGTGTATACTCAGGTAAGTTTACTAAAAATTGTGTGATGGGCTGATTGCTTTTGTTTTGCACTTCAAAAGTGCTCATACTTTCGATTCGTCTCTGCTCGGGGAAAATTGCCAATTCAACATCTAAACGCGTCATTGACGGCAGTGGACTATCTTCAAACTGTTTGTATTTGCGCTCATATGCTTCTTGCATATCGAGTTGGTCATTCGTACTTACAAACTCGTTAATTACTCGCGTATTGTAGTAAATGACAATTCCCGACAGTAAAAATGTAAGTGCAAATATACTTACCAGCTTTTTGCCAACTGTTTGCAATTGATAGCCTAACATCGAGAATCGCGCAGAAAGCGTGTTTAAACTCCCTCTTTGCAGCATTCCGTAGCTAAACACACACATAATAGCTGCAAAGCTTCCCCAATATAATAAATACCAATTTTGCGTAGTAATAAACCAAGCATAACCATTCATGTCCGAGTAAACCATGCTAGGCGTCGTTGAATAGTTAAACATACCATGCTCTAAACCCATGCCATAAAATGCAACAGATGCGAAGGTAAACCCTACAAATACCAACATACCAACATATTTATTGGGACTTAATGTTTGGATAAAAAAGGACAATGCGATTAGTAAAACTGCATCCGCGGTATAAAAATACAAAATAGATGTTAAGTATTGTGGAATATCGATATTGGTATACCCAACAACTAATTGATTGAGTATCGTGCATACCATGGCCACCATGAAAACACAGGCGATTACGGCACACACGGATACAAACTTTGCAAGCCACAAAACAATATTCCCAACGGGCATACTGTCAATCATATCTCCCATACCTGCGGCACGTTCTCTCCAAATCACTTCACCGCTGTAATAGGTAATAATAATAATGATGACAGCACTAAATGACTGAGCAATTAACTCAGTCATGGCCTGTGTTAATGGCCAATCTGGCGCACCATAAGCACCACTGGGCTCGATAAATCGAGTCACTAAACTAAAGCTACAAAACAACATCAAAACTAGAAATGCAGGGCTGAAGATGATTTGTTTAGTTTCAAAATGCAACCTATGTACAAATTGAAAAATAGCCGGTGATTCTGCATATTTATATCGAATATTGGAAGATAATTTAGCTACTTTGTCATAACTCTCTACTTTCTTTTGTCTGAGTGGCATTTTAGGAGAGACAAATTGAAATGACTTGCGAGTAAGGCTCACCGGGGCACTCAACTTTGCTAACACAAATAGGAAAAATAGACCGACCAGCAGCCAAATTAAACGATTGTAAAATACCAAACCAGATAGACCAACGATTTCTGTATTGCGTTGTGAGGGCGTCCAATATCGGACGACCTCTGAGAATGCTCTTAAACCAAAGGGATCTGAAAGCGCTAGTAGGCTACGATACTGTGGATTGTCAAACAAAGCCCCTGACAACACGTAAATAATAAATAACCCCAGTGCTGCTAGGTAGACCGCCATAATGCTCTTAAAGCGAATTGCTAAGGTGTAGAAAATTGCAGATAGCACAAATAAAGTCACAACCGAAAATGTTAGAAACGGCACAATATACGCTAGCAATTTATTGTCACCCATACGCTGAGCATCTATCCACGGCATCAATGCCCCGATAAAGCTTCCCAAGGGCACAAGGGCAAAAACCGTTAAACTCACAAGATATGCGCCCAGAAACCTTCCGAGTCGATAAGTGATAAGTGGCATTGGCTTGCTAGCGATGATTTCCAGCATCTTAGTTTGCTCATTCCTAATTGCTGAATTCGCTACAAAATTAACGCATAAAAACATGGAAAACACGCCTAATATGAGAATAAAAGTCGCGATAGAATGAGGGCTGTTGTAATTAAGGTTACCGGTATCACCAATTTGTATATTTTCGATCGACATCGCCAAAAACGGCATCGCAAAAAACACCAAACTAGTGACGATAAAAGAAGGTTGACGAGTAAAATAGCGCCATTCAAAGCGCATAACTGTTAACAACATACTTATAAACTCAAACCTTGACGGTACTGATGTCTGTGAAGAGTAGAAAAATATACATCTTCCAATGACGTAGGTGCAGGTTCAAAGCCTTCTGGCGGGTTTTCATCGAGAACATGAATTACCGTTCTGCCGGCCAGTAAACGCTTCGAAATAACATTATAGTCTTCTTCAAAAGACTCCGTTTCTGAGTAGTTGATAATTTTGCGCCACACTTTACCTCTCAGCTGTTCGGTGACTTCTAAAGGATTGCCTTGCAATAAAATTTTTCCGTCGCCCAATACAGCCATGTTCTCGCATAATTCAGACACATCATCGACTATATGTGTGGACAAGATTATCACCTTGTCTTGGCCAAGCGTGACCAATAAATTATGAAACCGATTCCGCTCTTCTGGATCTAAGCCAGCAGTCGGTTCGTCCACAATCAGTAAATCCGGATCGCCGATCAAGGCTTGGGCAATCCCGAAACGTTGCCGCATGCCACCAGAAAAACCACTCACCGATTGCTTTCTATGTTGATACAAGTTGGTGTGAGCCAATAGGCCTTCAACTACCTCAGCTCTTTCGGCTTTATCAATGATGCCTTTTAAAACCGCAAGGTGATCAAGCAACTCCTGTGCGCTTACCCTAGGATAGACACCAAAGTCTTGCGGCAAATACCCTAGGCGTTTTCTCAAATCAATTGGATTAGAAAGCACGTCTATATTGTCAAAGCTAATACTGCCTGTATCCGGTTGTTGTAAGGTAGCAATAGTCCGCATTAAGCTAGACTTACCTGCACCATTGGGCCCTAACAAACCAAATAGCCCCTTAGGTACACTCAGGTTAACCTTGTTAAGTGCTTTTACGCCATTGTCATAGGTTTTAGAAATTCCTGAAATATTAAGCATGCGACTCCGTGTATTGCATTCACTTTATTCTACATCCGCTATATTCAAGTTGATGTGAAGAATAAGCAAGCAAAATTGTTTTACAAAATGTTCTTGGACACTGATAAACATAAAGTATACTGCACACCACGAAATACAAAAGAAGACAACGATGATTCATAATGACGTATTAAGACGCCTTCGATTTGCCTTAAGATTGAACGATGGTGCAACAATTGAAATATTCAAACTAGTTGACTACCCCATGGAAGCCGAATATCTTCAAGCCATTATGAAAAAAGAAGAGGAACCGGGTTTTATACGTTGCAGAGACAAGATAATCAGCTTGTTTTTAGATGGCTTAATCATTCAAAAACGGGGAAAAAAGAAGGCAGTGAACCGCGTATCTTGAGTAAAGACGAACGACTTTCGAACAACGAAGTACTGCGAAAAATTCGAATAGCAATGAACTATCGCGACGACGACATGCTTAACATTTTAAAGTACGCTAACTTTAAATTGAGTAAAGGTGAATTGTCTGCATTGTTTCGTAAAACAGATCACCGCAGTTATAAACCATGTGGCGACCAACTATTGCGAAATTTCTTGCAAGGTATGGTCAAGAAATATCGCCCTGAAGTTAAGTAAGCGATCCCACTAAATATCATTATCCTTAGTGTTTTTGTGTCTATCATACCAGCTCTCAAGCATATCTTGAGACATGGGTTTTGCATATAAATAGCCTTGAATGCTCGATACTCCAATTTTGTTGAGCAACTCGGCCTGCTCAGTTGTCTCAACGCCTTCTGCGACCACCCTGTAATTCAATGCTTTTGCAATGTCTTGAGTGGCTTTGATAATGGAGTGTCCACCTGACTCAATATTGTCGATAAAAGACTTGTCTATTTTAACCGTATCTGCCGCCAAAAACTGCAGTTGTGCAAGTGATGAAAATCCTGTTCCAAAGTCATCTAATGAGACGGATATTTTCATTGCCTGCAATTGACGAATTTGATTGGCAAGGTATTCGACATTCTTAGTAAAAACAGACTCTGTAAGCTCAATGTGTAATTTTTCGCCCGGGAATTGCTCTTTTTCTAACAGCGCTCTTATCTTTTGTACAAAACCGGTTGCTTCTAGTTGCAATACCGATACATTGACCGATATCGCCACATCTTTATCAAACACCCAACTGGTTGTTTCTCTAAACGCGGTCGTTAGCACCCATTCACCGATACTGTGAATTAAACCATAATTCTCGGCAATCGGAATAAACTCGTCAGGCGAGACAATTTCACCTTGATGAGTCCATCTCAATAGCACCTCACAGAACTCAACCTCTTGGGATATTTGGTTCACGACAGGCTGATAAACAAGTGCTAATTCTTGATTCACTATTGCTGAACTCAAAGCAGCCTTTAAATAGTACTCACGAAGTTTCATTTCTCGCATTGACTGAGTGAAAACAGCTGCCTTTGATCGCGCATTTTGCTTTTGGCAAAACATTGCTGTATCTGCCATATTGATTAGCAGATCACTACTATCACTATGTTCTGGATACATTGAAATACCGACTGTAGCACTTACACGAGCATCAAATTTACTCAAACTAATAGGTTCTGAGATAATAGAAATGAGCGATGCACTCATTGCTTTAGCTTCAATTGCGTTGCACCCTTCAAGTACCATTACGAATTCGTCTCCGCCCCAGCGGCAAGCATTGTTTTGCGAATCAGCAAATTCTCTGATCCGGTTTGCAACTTGAACCAAAACTAAGTCACCGAATTCATGACCGTGACCATCATTTATCGCCTTAAATCCATCTATATCAATAAACAGCACCGCCAATTCTTGATTGTCTCTGCTTGCACTTTGTATTTTTGCTTTTAACTGAGACAAAAAACCGCTTCTGTTAAACAACTGAGTCAATGGATCTTTGTTTGATAAATCTACTAGTTCCTTAGTACGCTCGTTTACTTTTAACTCCAAGTCAGAATTTACTTGTTCAATCATTAATTTGCTTCGTTCGCTTTCATCCGCGAGTTGCATGTTTTTGCATTTTAGTTTGATTGCATTTTTAGTAAATCGGTGAGACTTGACCGCAATCGAAATCATGACAATAAGGAATATGTAGCCTAACGTACCCAATAAATAGGTAAATTCTTGGGAAGATGAAAACACCAACAAGCTTGAATAAGGAAACAGCATTAGAAAGATATAAATTGCACAAATGCTCAGATGGCTAGATAACGCCGTTGTCGCACCACCAGTCAATGCAGAAATAATGATAATAGAGGCCGTGATTTCGTCGCGAGACATCGATGGAAGAAACATGAACACATATACGCACCAAACACTGCATGACAGAGTATTACCTACGAAGAAGCGAGTAAAACCGATGTTTGAGGCGTTTTCATTTTTTGGACTATTTCGCCTCCAATGCAGAGTATCCATAATGCGATAAGCACATATTGCTGCCATCGATAAGATAAGTAGCATTCGCTCAAACGCAAGCCCGTTCGAATAATCGTTGAACCACAACTGCAAAGCAACAAACGAGACAAATGTGACAGCAATGCCATCAAGTGCATTGTCGTATAACATCTTACAGGCATCGTTTCTGACGCTTTGTTTCAACTTTGAACGATTAATACAATCACTCCACTTTTACTCACCAATCGACACAACTCAGTCAATGTCACGACATTTGTCGCACTGCCCTTAGTTTACGACAATTGGTAGCTTAAGTATTTAAGTGAACCCTCTTTATAATATGTAATTCTATACCTGTGTATAAAAGGGGCATCTGTATTATTTGATAGGAATTAATATCTCGTTACGTCGCATCATCGGCAGGGTCAGGGGACCATTATATCCCGCTAACACTTTAGGGCCGACTATTTCGTAATCCGTCGAATCCAGCCATTCTTCAAGCATAGATGTGTGTTTTTCAACATTTCTATCGCTCAACGTCCAAGAAAATGTAATAACGGCGACTTTATAATCGTTAACCTCACTAACCGATACCGCAGGATTATTTGGTTTGGGAGTCGTTAACAAGGTGAAAGAATCAGGCATAACAAACGCCATCGTCGGCGTCATTGCATCTTCATTCATAAATACGGGTGCTGTCATCGCGATTTCACTGCCGCGCAAAGTATTTTTATCTGCTTTGGAGTCCATAAAAACCGGCGCAGTCATCGCAATCTCAGCTGCCCCTTGATTATCGCCAGTAATGTAGGCAAACAGTCTTCTAAACGCACCGTTGCGACCATCATCTTGTGTGCTTGTAGAGACAAGAATCATAGAATCATAGTTTCTAATTTCGATATTTTTTGCTTCATCTCGTTGTATCAACGTGTACGGAGCGTTTTCTACTCCGCTATCACCCAAAATAGAACAAGCTCCCAACGCAAAAGTAGAGAGTAATAAAATTGTATTTTTCATTTGTGTCGTTATTTAGACTAGATATATGGAATTACGCGTTAACGCTTTCTTTGGGTCATATAGTGAAATTAAAATACTGTAATAGTTAAGATTGTGTTTACGCAGTTACCACTTTGTTTTTGCCCGTTCTCTTTGCCTCATAAAGTGCTTTGTCTGCGTCCGTGATCAATTGAGTTAATGATTTGTCTTCCCTCAAACAAGCTACCCCTACACTAACACTGCATTTTAACGAGGCACTAGCGACAACAATATCAGTATTTGATATCTCAGTTCTTATTCGATTTGCAATATCGATTGTTCCTTCCATATTGATTGCCGGAAGTAATATTAAAAACTCTTCTCCTCCTATCCGACCGAACAAATCTTTTTCTCTCAATAATTGTTGAGTGATTTTAGTCACTGTCTTTAAGACAGTGTCGCCTGCATCATGGCCATGTGTATCATTAATACTTTTAAAATTATCCAAATCAAACAGAATAACTGAAAAAGATTTTGACTGCTTTGATATTGTTTTTAACAGTCGCTCGCCCTGTTCAATCATAAAGGTTCGGTTAGCAATACCTGTTAAAAAATCAGTTTCTGATTTAGATTTAAATAGTCTTTTCGACTTAATGAGTTGATAGATTAAGAATAGTAAGCATCCAAGAACCACAAGACCAAGCATAATCGTTAAAGTGGTAATCCTATTTTTTGCCGTTTCTTGCTCTAATTCAAGCTCGCTAATAGCCAGTTTTTGAGCCAATATCTTGTTTTCGTAAAGGGTAATTTCAGCATCGTGCTCTCGAAGTGTTATCACTCTTTGTTGTTCAATAAACGAAACGAGTCGCTTATTCCAAATTTTATCTAGTGCTAACAAATGACCAGTGATGTTTCGATAGTCTTGTTTTGAAAAGTCTTTAAGGGCATCGAAACGAATTTTATTGATTTCTCGCGTAAAGCTTTCGTTATTTAAAGTACTGATTACTTTAGCTGCCTTTTCATATTGTTGTGTCGTTAATAGCGCCTCACTTAATAGAAGCCGCGCATGGTTGACGAAATACACTTCATTTGTTTTATCTTCATTTTCGATGGCTTTTTCAAAGGCTAATATTGCTGACGGATAGTCCATTTGACGAGAAGCCACCAGCCCCTCATTGAACGAGGCAAAGAAAACAAAGTCTTGATGAATTGGGTTTTCTGCCGCCATTTTATACATTTTAGCTACGTGCTGATTTGCAAGCTCGTAATCCTCAAGTGAAGATGCGTAATCGACTAGATTGTGCAACATACTGAAAGCGTCATAGACATCGCCTTCGTTATCCCAAATTTCCCAAGCTCTATACACATGCTCGTAGGCTTTGTCATACATAAAGTTTTTTTGATAAATCAAACCCGTCGCATTGTGGATGACAGATAAGCCAGAAGGCGATAACGACGCTTCTTTGGTGACTTGAAGTGCTTCATTTAGCAGTTCAATTGCTTTGAGAAAACCTTGTTGATCTTGAAAACAAAACGCGTATTGACTCAACGACTTTGCCAAAATCTCAGGTTCTTTTAACTCTCTTGCTAACGCTACCGCTAGTTTACGATCGGGACAATACACGGCTAAGTCATTTGAGTTGATATATAGCACATAAGATCTTTCTAATAAGGCATCTATATATTGAGTGCTTAACAATCCTTGTTTTTTTATATCGATTGATTTGTTCAAACTAATTAGCGCATTGTCATACAAACCATTCTCTATTTGCCAAAAACCTAAACGATAATAAAAGTTGCCGACGTCGGCAGGTTCAAAGTGTTCGATAAGTTTTTGCTGTTCGAGGAAAAACGCTAATTTATCAGCCGGCGAGTCTAATGTATCAACGTGCGCGTTTAGTTCATCGTACGATTGGAAGGCATGCGCGAATTTAGTAGTCAAAACAATAACAAACAATAATATGCGCAATTTAAGGCCCTGCGTGATTTAAACAAATTTTACTTGAAGAAAAGTGCCGAAAGTCTAACAAAAGTAGAACTAAAAAATGTATGTTAAAACATACAATGAGATTTTAATACAAACGTAAGCCCACTATTGCGTTGAACTCATCCCGACGCCAAGGTCTTGCTAATCACAAACCAAAAAACGTACAGCCCTCTTGGTGAATGTAATTCACATCTCTTTCACACAGTGTTGTTTAAGCTTTTGTTCTTTTTTACTGATGAGAATAATGCGTGAATGCATCTAAACCTATTTTAATATCAACGCTAGCCTTTTTAAGTATTTCTGCAAAGTGTATAGCCGAGACTAAACACGACAGTACAATCAACGAAGCGCTTAAAGAAACGATACTGACAGCCATTACTAAATATGAAACAACCAACATCAATGAGTGGGCATTTGAGGTTTCACGTTATGAATTTGAAGAAGGCACTGAAACAAGCAGCATTGAGCGTTTTTCACCTCATGGTGACGATTCATCTAAATGGCAACTCATCAGCATCAATCAGAGGCTGCCCACTCCTAAGGAACAGGAAACCTTTAAGCGTAATAAAAACAAAAGTGGCACTAATATATCAATGAATCTACGAGATTTAATATTAACAGACAGCCTCACAGTCGAAAAACAAAGCCAAACTAGTGTCTACGCTACTTTTGATGTCTATTTAGAGCAACTCGGAAGCAAGGCCTCTAACAGCCTGCGAGGCTATCTTACCTACGATAGCCAAGAAGCTTATATTACGGATATTGAGATCACCAATACCAAGAGCTTTTCACCAATGTTTGCCGCGACGCTCGATAATATTAATTTGCAGCTTGCTTTTATTAAAATTAATGACACCGTGTTAACCGAAAGAGTGAATTTAGAGATGACCGGTCGTTTCGCTATTTTTAGCAAACTTGACGAACGTTCTTCCGATATATATTCAAATTATCAATATGTTGGGCAATGCAAGTTTAACTGCTAAAAAGTAATGAGACAGTGGTTCCCTCTCCACTGTTTACTGAAAGTCCCCATCCTTGATGCTCACATAAGCGGTTAACGATAGACAAGCCAAAGCCCAAACCTGTGCTTTGATCACCCTTTACGCCTCGTTCAGTGACTGATTCGAGGAGATTAGTCTGAATACCTGGCCCAGTATCGGCAATGCTTAACGCATTATTGACAAAGCTAAAACTTACCGTCCCTATTTCAACATATTTGAATGCATTGCTTATTAGATTGTCGAGAACGACTTTAAGCACATTTGGCTCTGTAAATACACTCACTGCGCATGAATCATCTATATAAACCTCAATAGGCTTATTGCTTAGCAATAAGCGATTATCTATTACAGAACGTTCAATAAGCGCCATTAAATCAGTTGGTTCTGAGTATTCCGAACTATGCTCTTCTCGGGCTAACATTAGCAGTGTCTGCACAGTTTGTTCCATTTGTTCACCAGCGTGCAAAATTCTATCTAAGGTAAGGTGCTCTTGATGGGAACCACTGGGCTTATCCCGTTCAACTTGAAGCACCTCAACCGCGTTTTTGATAACCGCTAATGGGGTTCTAAGCTCATGGCTTACATCCATAGTGAAACTGCGCTCTCGTTCAACCGCGTCGGCGATGCGTTTTAACGCATTTTCAAGTACCTGCGCGAGCATGCCTACTTCATTGTTTGGAAAGCCGTCTGCAAATGCCTTAGGTAGGCTATCAAGCGCAACACTATCCACCAACTCGACTAATTGATTTAAGGGGCGCGTAGTGTGACGACCAATCATCCATGCAATCAAACAAGCAACAATAGTGACCAATAGGCCGCTTATAACCAAAAACTGAATCGTTCCACCTCTTGATGGTCTAACTAACAATTGTTCACTTACCTCTGCCACCAGAAACACATCAGGGAATTGTGAAAAGCGATACAAATGATAATGGCGATTCTGTCTACCAAAGAACTCCTTGCGATGTGGCTCTTCAATGGCTGTATCTCTAAAGTCATCTGGCAAATCTTTCTCTGAGAAGAGCAATTGCATATTATCAACACGAGGCTTAGGCCATTGCCCAGTCGATTCAAAGGACGCCTTCAGAAATTGTGCTTCTTGGTGCACCGTGCGTTCGATAAAGTTATCTTCCAACGTATACATGAGCGCAAGCGCGATAATGCCGTATATTACTGAAATGAATATGGTAAACAGGCAAAATCGAGCGATAATCCTGCTGCTTAAACTATGGAATTTACTTGGCATTTGACGTTTCTTTCTCGTAATTCATGCTAATCAATATCAAGTGTGAAGCCTGCTCCGAAGACAGTTTTTAATAGAGGTTTGTCAAAGGGCTTGTCGAGTACTCCCCTTAGCTGATAAACGTGCGAGCGAAGCGCATCAGATTCGGTCGGCTCGTCACCCCAAAGTTTTTGTGTTAATTCACTTCGGCTGACTATTTGTGGATAAGCTTCAGCAACAACTGTCAATATTTTAAAGCCCATGGCACTAACATCTATGATGATATTATCTCGAGTCACTCGATTTCTTCTTCTATCAATCAGCAATGGACCTAACTTTATTTGTGTATCCGTGTTCAATCGGTGTCGTCTAGATAGAGCCAAACAACGCACCTCCAACTCTTGCAAAGAAAAAGGTTTAGTTAAGTAATCATCAGCGCCCATATTAAACCCAGAGACTTTATCATCAATACTATCGCGGGCTGTGAGCATCAAAATAGGGATATGTCGAGAGGCTTTTTCTCGCAATAATCTACACACTTCAAAGCCGTCAATAACAGGTAAATTTAAATCAAGAATCACGAGATCATAATATGCTTCTAAGGCCAAGGAGAGACCTTGGTCCCCTCGCACCGCAAAATCGAAAACATGGCCTTTGAGTTCCATATACTCAGCAATGTTTTTAGCGATATTCGCTTCGTCTTCAATTAACAGTACGTGCAGACTGCTCATCTGTAATATTCCTTAATTGCGCTTGAGTCATAAAGATAATGACGTCGTACTTCGGATTATTGATATCATCTAATGCGAGTAACAGCAACGTTAAAACCAGAGTCACTCAGCGAGTAAGTCTCGAATAGAGCTATTTAAGGTCTGCCTGCTAACAAACACGCCGATAACCATCACCGCAGATGTGATTAGCAATAAGGTAGACAATAGCCAGACAAAATCAGGCTCATAGGGTAATGAAAACTGCGATTGATAAATTAAGACTCCTGCCAGCCATGTACCCAACATCGCGCCAATAGAGGCAATCCCCCCTGTCATAGCCCATTCAATCATGTTAATCGACAAACATGTACGCTTGGGTAGACCAAAACTCATGATCACACTATTTTTCTTACGCTCTTGCGGCTCATAAGCAAGTACAGACGCAATCATGACGATGACAGACAAACTTATAATTAATATAGAAAAGCCACTGATAACCTGTGTTACTAGCTTCAGTGTGGCGTCAAATCTAGCGATCATTTCCTGCATAGATACCATGCGCAATGTTGGATACTGTTGCCACAATTTACCTAGGTGCTTAACACTATCGTCATTTATTTCGATACTTGCCATATAATAATGGGGTGCATCTATAAAATTGACAGCTGATGCTGGCATTTGTACCCAAAAAGTGATTGAACCTGCACCTGGTTTATACACATGACTTGCAACAATAGTAAATTCGATAGGCTTTTGCGCAACCACAATCGTTAAGCGATCACCTATTGATAAGCCAATATCAGTCATCACCTCTTCTTCGATCGAAATCTGTTGCCAGTTATCTTCTTTACCCTTCCACCATTTCCCAGCAGTCAGTTTGTTGTTTGCAGGCACCTTATCTGTCCAATGCAGTCTAATCGATTGTTGAAGCGTGGCTAGGCTAGCACTCGGCCTTGATGAAAAATCATTAATTGCTTGACCGTTCACCTTGACGACGTTGGCATATACAAATGGCTTTTGCTGACGTATCTCGCCTCGATGACTTGCACTCCATTCTTCAAGCGCATCCATCTGCTGACTATCGGCCTGCGAAACTAATAGATTGCCATCAAATTGCCGTTGATATTGATGCATGGTCGCGCCCAAATCGTGCATTAACATCAAGGTGAATAGAAGTAAAAAAGTACACAAACCCACCCCCATAATTTGCGTAGATTTACTCACCAAACGTTGTTTCATCATAAACAAAGCAAAAGGAACTAAGCCAGAATGTTTCTGCGTCAGTGTTTCCCCCACTGTAAGGCTTACCCAACTAATCACCGCGATAAGTGTTACGCAAGCAAACATGGAGCCGAGTACCATGGTGGTAAGTAAACCATTGTCTGAATATACAGCGGTAACCATAAATAAAACACTCAGCGCACTTAAAAGTGAGACGATAGTTCGCGGTGCTTGCGGCAAATTGAGAACCAATTGTTTGACCGTAGCATGCTTAAGCGCTAGCCATACTGGCACTTGAAAAACTGCAAGAATTAGCGAGCAGCCTGCAAATGCAAATAACGCAGTTTGTGTGTCCAAGGCCCAAGCCAGATCTGGTAACGCTGATGATAGCCAGTGAACGATAATAAAATGAAGGATATTGGATAGTATCATCACCACAGGAAATAAGAATAAAAGGTGTATCAACCACTTGATAACAGACACAAACAACACTTCAGATCTTGTTGCACCGACACTCATGCACACAGCTGTAAAATGCTGTTCTTTTCGGATTTGAATATTAGAAATTTGATAAATAGCAATGGCTGCCATAAACAACAAGATAACAGATGCCAAGCCAATTAAGTTTTCGGTTCTTTGCCAAAATAAGGCCAGCGGATGCGCACCTTTCTTGTGCCTAACCTGAGCAGAAGGCAATTGCGATTCTTGCCAATTAATGATGTTATTTACCTGCTCTTGGCTAGCGTTAACTAGGTATCGATATGTCACCGTGTCATCTGCAAGCCCCATTTGATTGAAGTCATCTCGATGTATTAACGCTCGCATATCTACATTATGCCCTTCCATTAACCTATCGGGCTCGTGCTGAAGAATGTGAGTAATGGTTAACTGGCTTGATGCAATAGTTAATGTATCACCAATTTTTACATTTAAACCTGCTGCTAAACGCGTGTCTATCCAAAGCGAACCTGTTTCAGGCGAAGTGGTCGCAACGTATATCTCACCCCCGATACTATCAGAAAGTAAAAGCTCGCCTTGTAGCGGGTAATCTTGCGAAACGGCCTTTATCGTGGCACGTTGCCATTGTTCTTGATGTGTAAGTGTGGTTTTTAAGCTTTGAGTGAAAATAATGTCATCACTATTTTCTGTAAGCTGTTGAAGATCTGCAGCCGAAAGAGCACCTTTATTGCTTAACACGAGGTCAGCACCTAACAAATTAGATAAGTTGTGCTTGAGGTGAGACTGAACAGACTCACTCGTAAGACTCAACGTCACAATAAACATCATCAAAATCACTTGCGTAGCTTGAAGGATTCGTTGGTTGGTATTGTGACAGTCTTCAATGAATAAACGCCATGCTAGTTGAAAACTATGCTTATTCATGGCCTTCACTCCGTTTTTCATTCTTGAGCCAAACACAGTTTCCTTGCTCGAAATTTAATTGGTGTTGAGCTCGTGCTGCCAATTTTTGACTATGTGTAACCAATACCAAAGCAGCACCATTGTCGCTGCAACATTTAAACAGTAATTCAGCAATACCGGTCGCACTTTTCGCATCAAGGTTTCCGGTCGGCTCGTCAGCAAAGATAAACTTAGGTTTAAAAACAAGCGCTCTGGCGATGGCTATTCGTTGCTGCTCTCCACCGCTAAGTTGAGAGGGCTTATGATCAAGTCTATGGCCTAAACCAACATGTTCAAGCCACTGTTTTGCAGTAGACAATGCATGTTTGTCGCCGCGTAACTTTAATGGCAAGGCAACATTGTTCAGTGCGCTTAATTCGGCTAACAAATGGAATTGTTGAAAAATAAAACCAATTTCAGCACGTAAACTGCTAATCGCTTGATACTGCCCCTGATTTACATGACGAACCTGCCCAGTTGTAGGTTGTTCAAGCCCAGATGCCAGCATTAATAAGCTCGATTTACCCGACCCAGAAGGGCCTGTAATCGCATATGATTGCCCCTGCTCTATCAAAAATTGTACATCTTTAAACAAATTTATTTGTTGTTGATGCGACTCAAACGACTGACCAACGTTGTCTAACTCGATCGCAGAATTGCGTTGTGAAGACATAACCCATACTCCTTACTCGTAATGAAAGTAAGGTTATGTGAAATTAAGTGAAATAGATGTGAAAGCTTATTTTGGTGTAGCGTGTGTTCTATGTTTGATTCATTTAACAACCACTCTATTGGTTACAGTGAAATCAAATATAGCGCGATTAAGAATATCGCCGTATGTGTCAGTTAGTTATAGCTCCGATTCAACCAATTGTTCAGCAAAAAAATCAAACACAAATTTAATTCTCTTTGTACTGTATAATGCTCTGGTCGTTACCAACCATGTAGGAACCGTAAAACTGCCGTTAGGTAAAGGTACCTCAATTAACTCAGGCCATTTTTTCGCGGTAATTCGATCCATCAAACCAAAACCGATTCCAGCGCGAAAAAGCGGTGGGTTACTTAATGGGTCTAGATTGGCAAGTATTTGAGCACTTCTATGTCGATACCTCTTATTCCAAAGTGGGCGACATAGGAAGTGCATTGAAGTTGGGGATCAACTATCGGTTTTAAGTAAACGAGATTGCTTGCTCATCAATGACTTTCTCAATCGCGCGCATCATATCGTCGTAGTGGCTGCTTTTCAAAGCAAATGGATGGGGCTCTGAAAATACGCCATTGTCGTTATCAAAGTACATGCCAGAAGCCTCTTTAAATTTTTCAGATACCGCTGCATCGAAGAGTACTTTAGCCCCGATACTAAGGTCGTTTCCTGCTACCCCAAAACCTTCTTTCACCATCTTTGAGGCCAGTAATGAACCAGGATTGACAGCAACATTGACTTGTGACGAATCAAACGCATGGGTCGAATATTTGACCCACATTGTCAACGCAAGCTTACTTTGAGCATAGGCTTGCATGTCGTCATGAAGTTGGACGTCTCCGGTAATCGCTTCACTGACAACAGGGGCTTGCGCCGCAGAAGATAAATTAACTACCCGCCCCTGCTTACTCAACATAGGCAATAGTCCACGTGTAATCAAAATTGGTGCGATAGTGTTAACTACATAGCGAGCATCTAGACCATCTTCCGTTATGGGTTTGGGAAGCTTAAGGACACCAGCATTGTTAATGATGGCATCAATACTGTGATAATTTGCTTTTATCTCTTTTATCAACGAAGCGATTTCGCTAAATTTGGATAAATCAGCAAGCACGCCTTCCACTTTTGCGTTTGGAAATGACTGTGTTATTTTTTCCAGTGTCGCATCCATCTTCTGCTGACTTCTGCCGTGCAGAATTAACGCATATTCATTTGCAGCAAACAGTTTAGCCGTTTCAAACCCTATCCCATCGGTCGCGCCAGTAATTAATATGGTTTTCATACTGATTCCTATATTTGTTGAATTCTAAATGACAACTTAATGGCTAATAACAACCTTACCCATTGCCTTTCCACTTTCTAGTCTTTGATGTGCTTTTGCTACTTCGTCCAATGAAAATGAAGTTTCATCTAACACCGGCTTCAGGTCGCCATCTTCAACTATCTGCGCTATTTTCTTTAAGATTTCACCGTGTGCTTGACGATTGACATTGTGCAGCATAGGTATGAGCATAAACACTACATGTAATGACAAACCTTTAAAGTGAGCGGTTGACAAATCAATTTCTACAAGTGAAACAGTAGACGCCACATGCCCATTTAGCTTAGCAGCGTTAAATGAGTTCAACATATTTGCTCCACCTACTGAATCAAACACTACATCGAAGCCCTTTCCATCTGTATGTTTTTCGACATATTGCTCGACGGATTCAGTCATATAGTTAATGGGTGTTGCGCCTAAACGATTAATTAATGCCAGCTGTTGCTCTCCGCCACCCGTGGAATAAACACTGGCACCAAATTGTTTGGCTAATTGCAATGCAATGTGCCCAACACCACCAGATCCACCATGAACCAACACTTATTGACTATCATTGCTTTCATTTGTTGTTCCTTAGATTCAATTAGATTACGTGTGTGTCGCTTTTAATTGCGCTGCCTCGATAATTAGCTTCACATTTTCTTTAGATTGATGACTAGATTAATATTTTTGTTTTACTGTATAAATGAGTAAAATTTAAATACAGTTTTTAGTTTTACGAGATAATCAATGGATACCAAAAGCATCAAGCTATTCGTATTGGCTGCAGACTTACTCAATATTGGCGCAGCTGGCAATCGCTTAGGTTTTAGCCCTGCTGTTGCAAGTGCTCGTTTGGCAAAATTAGAACTAGAGGTCGGAGCGGACTTATTTCATCGTTCAACTAGAAAGGTGACGCTGTCAATTGAGGGAGCAGAATTTTTGCCTTTTGCACGTGAAATCATTGCTCAAGAAGAGGCTTCACTAGCAGCATTAGGGCGCAGAAACCCTCAAGTGAGTGGCACGCTAAGATTTGCTGCCTCCAGTACCTTTGCAGAAAGGTATATTGCGCCGATATTACCGGAGTTTCTTGAAAAATATCCAGATTTAAATTTAGAGCTTAAACTTTCGGACAGTCAGATAAACTTAATAGAAGGCGGGTTTGATTTAGCCCTGAGAAATTATGCAGTAGAAGATAGCAGCCTTATTGGTAGAAGGCTGTTTGCGGACAAACGAATATTATGCGCATCCCCCGATTACTTAAACCAACACTCAGCAATTAAAACACCAGAAGATTTAGAAGACCAGCAGCTACTGCTGTTTATGAATACAAAGCCACGGAAGTTAAGCGCTAGCGACGGAAAAAGAGCGTGCACATTCCCACCGAATAAAGCCAAACATAGAGTGATTTGTGATAACGGTTCAGCAATGCGCTTACTCGCAAAAGCTGGCGCGGGAATTTGTATGAGTTCGATTTGGAATGTTCATACCGAAATACAATCAGGTTCACTAGTACGCGTCCTACCGGAGTACTTCATTGACGACAATGCAGCTGTTTGGCTGGTATATCCAAAATCAAATGTCATTACCCCTAAAGTACGGGTGTTTATTGATTTTTTGGTGGATAAACTGTCCTATTTAAGTGACTAACGGTATTTTTAATAGTTCGTTATCGCGTATTGCATAAACAAATACCCGCACAAATCTTGATCCTTTCCAGAAAACGTTTTTGTCGTTGGGTGTTTGTTTAGTAAAACCCTAACACCTTCAAACTCTCCACTGACTTGGTTTGCTCCTTTACATATTGCACGACTTAACTCTCGCCAATCCCCCTTTGATTTTGGAGCTTCATAAGCTGGCCGGGCGAAATCTAGCGACCATTGATTTTCTTCAAATACGAGTGTTCCCGAGGTACCAGACGGAAAGAAATGTGCGTTTCCAGAATATGAGTGTGAGACAGTCTTATTAGCAAGTATTTTTTGATAAGCAGAAGCGCTATTGTCTGCTACAAATACACCCGCTTGCCCTACTACACTAAAATGCAGAGATTTTTCGTCTGATTTCACTAACAAAGCGGTTGTTTCATCAATACCAAACCCATACTTGGCGTTGGTTGATTGCGCAAGAACAATCAAGCGCGCTTCTCGGTCACGTTCTGAAAAGTGAGTATCCAAGACGCCTTTATTAAATAAACCGAGCCCGCCACTTTGTCGATAAGTCAAATCACCTGGCTCCAACAAGGTCGCACACGCGTCACTCTCACATCTGACGGGCGGTGCTTCGACTGCAAAAGCACCTCTAGATATCGCCGATTTGCTATTACCACTGCTAACCATAGCAATTGGATATCGCGCAAACACACCGCCAGATTGAACTGCGGTTCCTGCGCTCGTGCCAGCTACTAAAATATGTCCCTTTTTCATCTTATTCTCTAATGCCACCAAATACTCACTTTTGCTTCCATTTGAAACAAACGCACTCAGTGTTTTTGACTGGTCACCACCATTAAAAAATATGGCTGAAGCTCGACTAATAAGTTGATTAATACTTTGCGGGTTTCTGCAAAAATCAAGCTGAATGGATGCTAAATCCGGATACACCCTTTCTCTATCAAATTGATTGTACTCTTGCCGATATTTGTCTAGGTTAACGCACGCGTCTTCAACAGTTCCCTTGACCGCTGAACCAGCTACTTTGTTTTGCTCTAGCGCCTTTAAAAGCGCGGCGCTAAGGGGTAGCCACCTAGCATCTAGACCTAAACTGCGTAATCCACTTACATAAAAGTCGACCGCTTCGAAATTGTCTCTAGAACTAGCCGTGACAACCAAAACTAAAGGCTTTTCATTGCTTAATTCTTGTAAGGTGTGCTTGTATTTTGTCAACGAAGAAAAGTGTTCCCAAATGTCTTTGCTAGCTTCACTTTTAGTAAAGCTAAAATTGGCTTTTTCTCGAAGTCGCCCACCAGAACCATCGTTTTGAAAAAATTCCAGATAATCTAACAGTGCGTAATATTCTTGATTTGTCAGGTTTCTAATCGTGTCTTCGACGCCAATATCTTTAAAAAGGTCAAATAGTGCTCGTCTAGTTAAGGGTTCCTCGAATGACATTTGATTAGAAAAGTCCGCTAATACAGGGAGTAGCTCACGCAAACCTTCGAATTCATTTAGACCTAATTGACTGATAAAATTTTGTAATGAATCAATTCTATCCACACTAAATAAATAAAGCGTGTTGGTTTTCGCACTTTCAAATTTAATACCTGGCTTGCAAGCCTCTACTGAATAAGAACTACAGCCTTTTAGCGCTCCACCGGCTAGTAATAAATCATAGTTATCGCTTGCGTTTATCCATGCAGAAAAAAACAACATTTTCAAAACAATAACTAATCTTAAATTACGCATTAAGCTCTTCCCTTTTTTGATTTTTTAAAGCCAAAACTAAGCGAGTTCTAAAATGAAATCTGCAAAGACGGCTGTTGACTTATATTTACACTAGTGATAATTCTATAAGCAAGTCAATGACAATTTTGTGATTTGCATTGACCAGTAGCATTTATTCAAACTGCTACTGTCGATGAGCACAAAATTAGAAAATGCAGACGCAAACTAACGGGCTATGACGAAAAAAGCACTTAACCTGAGTAACTATCGTTACCAAAATTTCTACCTCTCTGAGTGGTTCGACGAATAACCACGACCTTTCTGTGTCCCAACAAAAATTACTCTGCGCGCATGTAAATCACTCTCAGCGCGCGTACTAAAATTAAATCGAACTAAGCGTCGATTACAGAATTCGGTCGGGGAAACTCCATCATGAAACGCTCAACCCTTGCGCTTTCCATAGCGTTAACACTAACAAACGCAATCTATTTAAACGATGTATCAGCTCAACAAAATCAAACTACAAACCAAGAAAGCACTGTCGAAGTTATTCAGATAACTGGGTCAAACATTAAAAAAGCATCGTTAGAAGAAGCTCAACCGCTCATATCGATCAGCAGTGAAGACATCGCACGCAGCGGTGCAACTAACTTATCTGAGTTAATGCGTTTAGTTAATCAAACTCGCGGAGGTACCGGTACCTTCAACACCAGTCAAAGTGGGGCTACATCAACCAGCACACCGCCTGGTCAAGCTGCAGTTTCGTTGCGAGGGATGGGGCCATCATCCACTTTAACGCTAGTGAACGGGCGAAGAATTGCTGCAAGCTCATTTGCTTCAGGTACAGAAAACTTTGTAGATGTAAATGCCATTCCGCTCGCCGCAATAGAGCGCATTGACGTGCTTGCAACTGGCGCTTCTGCTGTATATGGGGCAGACGCTGTCGCAGGTGTTATCAACTATATCTTGAAAAAGGATTTCGAAGGCCTTGAATTAAACGCTCAATACTCTCAAAGCCAAGAAAGTGCAGATGAATCTGAACTAGGCTTGCAGTTGTTTTATGGTATGCCCCTAGAAAATGGGCATTTTTCAGTGTTCGCTGATTACTTTGACCGCAAACCTATCCGCGCAACTTCACGGCCTGAAACGGCGATGCCAATCTTACAATCTAGCTATTCATATCTGGCAAAAAACACGCCCAATATTTACTTTAACTCTGCTTTTTCCGGCGACGAAATCGGCAACCCTAATTGCAACACTGAGCTTGTCACTACTGAGTTTGGAGAGTCAATATGTGCCTACTATGGCAATGAAGATGATTACCTTGAAACACCTTTTGAATCAGCTTCAGTTGGTTTTATTCATAGTGTTGAAATAGGCAAGATATCATGGAATACCGACTTCATATTCAGTACCACTAGTTCAACATCCTTCTCATCTCCCTCGCCTATCAATCAAATAGACGACCGCGAGGGCCCTTTTGTCAGCGAGTCTGTATTTAACCAGTTCTCTGATGAACTATTAAACATTGTAAACAACGACGTTTGGATTGATCCCTTCGATACACCTGCCGGGCAAAGGTTATTTGGTTTTCGATTTGATGCGCGTTTCTCTGATCCACGAACGGTCGAGGTCGACACAAATGCGTATAGACTGGTTTCACAACTAAGTGGCTTCATGGGAGACTGGGATTGGCGTACGGGTCTTGTTATTTCTCGTTCTGAATCTGAACAGGTCGCCACAGCGGGGATATATAATCGATTCCAATACCATGCGGCGCTTGCTGGAGAATTGTGTTCTGATGGCAGCATCGCAAACTACGATTCCTCTTCAAACACATTGGCATGTGGCTCGGGAACACTACTGGGCTTTTACAACCCCTTCGATAGCACGACAGCTGAAAATTTAGCCATATTACAAGTTGCACAAGCACGCCCGACTAGAGACGGAACCAGTGAACTTTATGCACTCGATGCCCTGATTACAGGCGACTTATTAGAGTTTAATGGCAACGTGATCAGTGCCGCATTTGGAGCTGAAGTTCGCAAGGAAAAAATCAGTGATATACCATCACTAGATGCGCGAGCGCGAGCCGCTAATGATTATCTAGTGGATGTTTTTGGTTTCGGCTCAAGCTTATCAGAAGCAAGCCGAAGCCAGATTGGGGCGTTTGCAGAATTTTTAGTCCCTATCAATGACAAACTAGAATTTAATTTTGCTGGACGTTTTGATGATTATGACGATTTTGGCAGTTCATTTAACCCAAGAGTCGGCTTTACTTTCCAAGCAAATCAGAAGCTTGTTTTGAGAGGAAGTTGGTCGACAGCCTTTAGAGCACCTTCACTTAACCAAGCCGGTGTCCAACTAAGAACAACGCGTGCAGACTTTGATTGTGGTGCAAACCAAGCAGTCGCTGACTTATACTGCGAGGGTGAAAGTGGACTACGCGGTAATAACGTGCTCGAACTTGGCAACCCAAACCTAAAAGCAGAAGAATCAGAATCCTATAATCTTGGTCTTGCATTCTTTCCTAGTAAAGACACCGAAATTACAATCGATTATTGGGCCTTTGAGCATGAAGACTTAGTAGACACGAATATGACGGGCGTATTGGCACGAGCAATTGATGATGCTTCTCTGCGTCATTGCGGCCTAGTGCCACAAGGTGAGCAAGGTATCAGTTTTGATCCGTTTTTATGTGATTACACAGACGCAAATGGCAATACCGTTGAAGACACTGGTGCTGATTTAAGTCAAATACTTCAACAGTGGGTACTTGGAGAGGATCCACGCTTTGCGGAACTCCCCTTGTTTAGAGATCATATACTATTATTAGACAACACTGGCACTCAAGAGCTCAGCGGCGTCGACTTTAACGTGTTTCAAGCATTCTCACTAGATTCAGGTGAGCTAGAAGTTGATCTTCAAGGCACGCATTATTTAAGTTTCGATAGAAATATACCCGGTTCTGATGAAATAGAGGCACTAGAAGGTACATTTGCATATCCAGAAACAGTGGGCAACATAGGCGTATATTTTGTCGCTGACGATTGGTTTATAGGCGCTAGAGCATTTTATACTTCAAGTTATCAAGATGACATTGAAGACTTAAGAGGTCGCAACATTGACGAACTTATCGATCTAGGCGTGTTAATCGACCAAGATGGCACACGAGATGTTAAAAGTTGGACAACACTCGATTTAAGTGCCGGCTACTACTTTGAGAAACTGAGCGTAAAACTGAGAATCGAAAACCTATTAGACGAAAATGCGCCTATTGCCTATAGCAGTGCCAGAGGATATGACGCGTTTAATCATGACCCATTTGGCAGACGTTTTACAGTTAGCCTAGACTATCGTTTCTAAAACTGACAGGTAATTAAATTTTTATGACAAGTAATGACCCAGCGGTGAACAGTAAAAAGACCGCCACAATGCCTGACGCATTCGTGATTTTGTTTTTCATCATGATCGCTGCATTTGCTGCCAGTCACATTTTGCCGCAGGGTCAATTTGCCACAGAAACCTATCAAGTGCTCAACGGCGACGAAGTGCTTGAGAAAACGCGAATTGTTGAAGACAGTTTTCATATCGTTGAGTCCTCACAAAGCGGGGTGCCCGTATTTGCAACGGGTGGCAATGCAGGTTTATTAAATTATGCATTTGAAGGCTTAGTGTCGGGCGACAAGTGGGGCTCTGCAGTCGGTGTGGTGGCATTCATCCTTATCGTTGGTGGTGCATTTGGTATTATTATGGGCACGGGCTCTATCAACAATGGCATCATGGCACTGATCAGTAAAACACAACAAGCTGATAAAGTGATCATTCCACTGATGTTTTTATTGTTTTCACTTGCAGGTGCGATCTTTGGCATGGGTGAAGAGGCCATTGCCTTTTGCATAATTATGGTACCGCTGATGATTGCCATGGGCTACGACAGTATTACCGCAGTGCTAATCACTTACGTTGCAACCCAAATAGGATTTGCAACTAGCTGGATGAATCCTTTTTCAGTCGCAATAGCTCAGGGGATAGCCGACGTTCCACTTATGTCTGGACAAGCTTACCGCATGATACTTTGGGCAGTGTTTACCAGCATTGGCCTATTATTTACATGGCGGTATGCCCTAAACATTAAGCGCGCTCCTGAGAAGAGTTTGGCGTTTGATAGTGACGCATACTTTAAAAACAAACAGTTTACTTTAAATGCTCACTACACATGGTTTGATACCCTTGTATTGATTACCTTTGCACTAGGTATCTTATGGGTTATCTGGGGCGTTGTTATCCATGCTTATTATATCCCCGAAATTGCTGCACAGTTTTTCACAATTGGACTTTGTATTGGTGCGATTTCAGTTTTTTGTAAAAGACTATCCATGAATGAAGTCAGTGAAGCGTTTCAAAAAGGGGCAAAGGAACTATTACCCGCAGCATTAATAGTCGGTATGGCAAAAGGCATCATTATTATACTAGGCGGTGATGATGTCACTCAGCCTTCGACGTTAAATACTGTTTTGTTTTATGCCAGTCAAAGCATCGAAGGAATAGGTGCTATCGGAAGTGCGATTGCTATGCTGATTTTTCAAACGAGTTTTAATTTTTTCGTCGCAAGCGGCTCGGGGCAAGCGGCTATTACCATGCCGCTGATGGCACCGCTAGCTGATTTAGTGGGTATCACTCGACAAGTTGCAGTACTTGCTTTTCAATTAGGCGATGGTTTGAGTAACATCATTATTCCAACATCAGCATCATTAATCGGATGCTTAGGAGTCGCCAGACTGGATTGGTCTATCTGGGTACGATTTGCGTGGAAGTTATTTTTAATCTTGTTTGCGACCGCCATATTGTCTGTTAGCTTAGCGGTTATCATTGCTTATCAATAAGAAATAAGCTTTAAGCATCAAAACTAAATAAAACGAAAGGGTATGTCTTTACGTGGAAGCAATCAATTAAACACATGAATTTAAAATTGGTCGGTGTGATTGGATTCGAACCAACGACCCCTGACACCCCATGACAGTGCGCTACCAAGCTGCGCCACACACCGACCGTGCGACGCATTATAGGGGACTCACTTCAAAAATCTAGTTTTTTAATTGTCTTGTTTGTCATCTGTATGTTTGTTGAGCAAATATGTCGATTTTGCAATCGACTTTTTAAAAGTACTGCTTACTGTAATTTATAACCAACCCCATAAACCGCCTGTATAAACTGCTCATTGTTGGTTTGTGCGGTCAACTTATGGCGTAGGTTTTTCATGTGACTATCGATGGTTCTGTCGCTGACTATGCGCTGATCATCATAACAATGATTCATTAGCGTTTCTCTTGAAAAAACAACTGATGGTTTTTTTATCATGGCAAGCAATAATCTGAACTCGACGGGCGTTAACTCAATCGCTTGTTTATTGACTAAACAGGTGAATTGGTCGAGGTTTAAGGTGATATCTTTGTAGGAAAATGTATTTTCTGAACTTTGTGTCGCGAAATTGAGCGCGCTTCGACGCAACACAGATTCTACGCGAGCGACCACTTCTTTTGCGGAAAACGGTTTGCAAACATAATCATCTGCACCGGACTTTAAACCTTTTAAACGGTCTATTTCGTCAACGCGAGCGGTAAGCATTATGATGGGTACATTTGAAAAGCTTCTGATCTCTTTACAAATAGTCAAACCATCAACGTTAGGCAGCATTAAATCTAGGATCACACAATCGGGTTGGTAGCTTCGTACCGAATCTATTGCTAAGGCACCATCATGTACTAACAGCGATTCATAGCCGTCGAGACTCAAGAAGTCTTTAACTAAATTGGCTATTTTAGGTTCATCTTCGATGATCAAGATTTTTTGTGCCGCTATACTCATAAGCTATTTCATTCCTAACTGTTTTAATTGTTCAGTCTCCAACGATTAACTAAAGCTGAATCAAACTCTCTTTTTTGAATCTACCTTTTTTGAATCTACCTTTTTGGAAACGCGACATTAATTTGTAAACCACCCAAGTCTGAAGGTTTCGCATTGATTATGGCTTGGTGACTGTCGGCGATATTCTTGCATATTGAAAGTCCTAAGCCTGCACCCGAATTTGCTCTTGTTCTTGACTCGTTACGTTGATACAAAGTTTCAAATAGTTGCATACAGTCTTCTTCGGGTACACTAGGATATGAATCATCAACGGCAAGCACATAAGTGTTGTGCTTAGATGCAAGTCCGATTCGGATCAGCCCACCATCGTCTGTGTATTTTAGCGAATTATTGATTAGATTAATCACCAATTGATTGATGCGTTGGGCGTCTGCATTAATATAAATATTAGGTTCAATGTGGAATTGCATATCAATAGATTTTTCATTACACGCAACCGCGAAATTCTCTGCGACACTTTTTATCAAAAGACTCAGGTTGACTGTTGAAAATTCGTATTTTAGAGCCCCCAGATCAGAAAGTGATAACTGATATAAGTCATCAACTAGCCGATTGATTAACTTAACTTCGTGCTCAAGCGAACCCAACTGTTGTTTATCTAAAGACCTTATACCTAGTTGCATCGCTTCTATTTCGCCCAATAGGATGGTTAAGGGTGTTCTTAGCTCATGTGAAATATCGGCAAACCAGCGGCTTTTTTGAGTTTTGGCTTTTGACAAGGTGTTAGCCAAAAACTCAATATCTTTCATAAGTTTAGCTAATTCATCTTTACCTTCGGTTTTAAGTGCTAGCTCATAATTACCTTTTGTGAGTTCTGACACACTTGATGAAATCACTTTTAATGGACTGATGATTTTTCTGCCAATTAAAAACGCTAAAAGGCTTGCAAGAATGAGCGATAAGCAACCAATGATCACCGATGCGATTGTTTGCTGCTTAGCAAATTCACTTGCCAGTTGCGATTGCAATGGCTTTAAGTTGTAGCTTTCTAATTGTGCAATTTCTTGGCCTTCAAACACTATCGGTAGGGCTACTTTGATCGCCTGCTCAAAATACTCTTCATTAATTGTGTCACTCAGCAATACATTACCTTTGCTATCTATCAGTCTCGTAGGCGGTGCATTTCTTTGCTTCGGAAATGGCGGGGGCTGGTTATTGATTCTGTCTGCATGTAGCGTTTGCTTTGGCCGTAAATGCGGCGGCGGGCGACGCCCAGGCCCTTGGCTTGGGCCTCTGGCACCAGCCCTGCGACTACTATCGATAAAGGCATTTACATTACCAAACTGAATACCCTCAAGTGAAAACTCGTTTTGCGTATAATACTCAACGATATCTTGTGCCATTCGATTTAGGCGTTGTTCTTCTAAACCTTGCAGGAAGTCACTAAACCCTTGCTCAAAACTCCATCTTGCAAGTGAAAGCGTTGCGATAAGCACTAAGCTCGTCAAGCTAATCATCGCAACCATTAGCTTATTAGAAATTGACATAATGACTCACATATAAATCAATTATATCTAGCTTAGTCTTGCACATTTTCTGCATTTTCCCTTGGTATTGTTATTCCTGCAAATTACATAAACTAAACAGGTTAAATTATGACTACAAAATTAATTAAGCGTTTATCAAGCATTGCATTTTTTGCTTTCTGTGTCTCCTTATCAAGTGGCGTATTAGCTGAAAAGCAACGCGGCGAACGCCGAAAGGGACCACCACCAGAAGCTATAGAAGCTTGTGAATCACTACAAGAAGGAGACACGGTCAGTTTTGAGACCAGACGTGGCGATTCGATTGACGCGCAGTGCATGTTCGTTGATGACATACTTGTCGCGGTACCCAAAGATCGTCAGCCACGTGAGCAAACCCAATAAAACTTGATGACCTTAAGTATAAAGAATGATTGTGCAGAATTAATGGAGAAAAGTTATCATCGATTAAAAGGGCTGTTAGACAGCCCTTTTGAGTGTGGTTGTTAAACTTCTTCAGGTATCGCTTTTAAGAAATGTCATGCTTATCATCAGAACTAATACGACTCGCAATCGCCCCACTCTGCCCCTTGTACTTTGCGTCAACTCGCGCATTATATGGTTTTTCAGCAAAATCACTGAGCACTTCAAAACTCAACGCGCCAATTTTCATTTTAGGCTTTAAAGCTAAGGGTAATTTACCCGCATTGATGAACTCTAGCACGATCTGCCCAGACCATCCCGGATCGATGCGATGCGCAGTAACGTGCACCATTAGTCCTAAACGTGCGAGTGACGAACGGCCATCCAACCACCCGATGATATTACCTGGAAGGGTAATTGACTCATGTGTCACGGCCAATGCTAATTGACCGGGATGTAAGTAAAAAGATTCCTCGTCATCGATGTGAATTTCGTCGCTCATTACGCGATCTAAAGCTTTTTGAACATCTTCTTTTGCTCCGCTTAAATCAATATATGGCGCAGCGTAGTCTTGAAAAACCCTAAACTTGTTGCCTAAACGCACGTCGACAGTCGCGCCGCTTATTTGCTCATAGTCAGGCATGGGATCGATATTAATTGAGCCAGCTTGTAATTCTTTATAAATATCTTTGTCGCATAAGCGCATGTTGTTTCCTATTTAGGGTGATTCTTGTGTTGTTAATACTCATTTAAAGCAGTGAAAAGTGAGCCAAATGTTGTTGCCGTATTATGTGTGCCCGCGCGCAAGCATGCAATAAGCCTTTGTTTATAAATTATGCTGCCGCTAGTTCTTAAGAGTGATCAGCTTCAATGCCCCAAAATTAACGATTAACCACAGGTATACCTAATTCAGGCTTGCCTACCTTATGCACGACTTGATGAAGTTTGCCGTATAAACCTAATTCTCTCGACACCTTTTCTGCGATATCCAGATAAATTGATTTAATATCTTCAGCACCTTCCATTTTCAACAAACACCTACCCTCGTCAGCACGCTCTCGGATGTAATTACTCAAAGGCAGTTCACCTAACACTTCGGTGTCAAATTGTTCAGCCAGTGCTTGGCTACCCCCTTGTGAAAAGGGATAGGTCTTTTCACCACACTTGCACTCAAAATAACTCATGTTTTCGACAATACCTAACACTGGAATATCGAGCTTTTCAAACATCGCGATACCTTTTTTAGCATCAGCGGTTGCGATAGTTTGCGGTGTTGTCACAATGACCGCTGCGCTGATCGGCACAGACTGAGAGAGCGTTAAATGGATGTCGCCAGTGCCAGGTGGTAAATCGACGATAAGATAGTCAAGCAATGGCCACTGGGTTTCGTATGTCAGTTGCTTTATCGCCTTAGTTGCCATTGGACCACGCCAGATCGCCGCACTTTCACTGGATACTAAATATCCAATAGAATTAGCCACTAAGCCTTGTGATTCAATGGGTTGCATAATTTTTTGATCTTCACTTTCTGGATGCGCTTCAGGGTTACCTAGCATGATGGGCACTGAAGGACCATAAATATCAGCATCGAGAATCCCCACGCGTGCGCCCTGCTCTTTCAAAGCAAACGCTAAGTTAACTGCTGTGGCAGATTTGCCAACACCACCCTTGCCTGAAGACACGGCAATCACATTTTTTACATTTGGGATGGGGGCTACTTTAGCTGCAGTAATCGGAATGTTTTGTGTAAAAACGAGCTGCTCAGCACTTAATTTCTCAAATTTGGTCAATAGAAAGGCTTGTAAATCTGCTTGTTTAGTCTTATTCGCAAAAGGCAGGCTGATGCTGTATTTAACCGTTGAGCTTGATTCATCGGCATTTACGTTAAATCGATTGGCAGCCTGAGACGATGTCGATAGATGATAATAATCAAGGACAGATTTTTTTAGCGATTCAGCAATTTTTGACGGTTTTTTATTAAAAAACACTTCAAACTCCCTAAAGTGATAGTTTTGTTTACGCCTGTTTTTATACGCACATGCGTTCAATTAGCCTTAAAGCCCCTAAAGCATATCGCTTGATTGTAAATTACGTAATGCAAATTACCTAGCTTTGGGCTAATATTTGCGCCTATTTTTAAACTCATCGAGACGACAGCACATTCATATGGCGAACACATCCTCAAATAAGCGCAGAATCCTTGTTACGAGCGCTTTACCCTACGCAAATGGTTCAATTCATTTAGGTCATCTACTAGAACATATCCAAACGGATATTTGGACTCGTTTTCAGCGTTTAAGAGGGCATGAGTGTTACAGTGTATGCGCGGATGATGCGCATGGCACGCCAGTGATGTTAAAAGCACAAGAACTGGGGATTACCCCAGAGCAAATGGTTGAGCAAACCCGCGCAGAACATCATCAAGATTTAAAAGACTTTTATGTTGATTACAACAACTATTATGTTACGCACTCTCCAGAAAACAAAGAAGCCTGTGAGTTAGTTTACAACCGTTTAAACGATGCTGGGTACATCTCTAAACGCACAATCAATCAACTGTTTGACCCAGAAAAGCAGATGTTTTTGCCTGACAGGTTTGTAAAAGGCACTTGTCCAAGTTGTGGTGCCGAAGATCAAAACGGTGACAGTTGTGATGTATGTGGGGCGACTTATAGTCCTACCGAAGTCAAAAATCCACGGTCAGTCGTATCGGGTGCAACACCAATTCTAAAAGACTCTGAGCACTATTTCTTTGACTTGCCGAAATTTGAAGGCATGTTAAAAGAGTGGATTCGTTCTGGCGCGATTCAAGAAGAAATGGCCAATAAACTCGAAGAGTGGTTTGAGCAAGGCCTTCAGCAATGGGACATAAGTCGGGATGCTCCGTATTTCGGTTTTGAAATCCCAAATGCCCCAGGTAAGTTCTTTTATGTTTGGGTGGATGCGCCAGTAGGATACATGGCTAGTTTCCGTAATTTCTGCGAGGCCAATGATATCGATGACACGCCATTTTGGGCACAAAATACAGATACAGAGCTATATCACTTTATTGGAAAAGACATCACATACTTCCATTGTTTGTTCTGGCCTGCGATGCTTGAAGGGGCTGGTTTCAGAAAGCCAACCGGTGTCAACATACATGGATTTGTCACCGTTAATGGTGAAAAAATGTCAAAGTCACGTGGTACTTTCATCAAAGGCCGCACTTACCTAGACCACCTCAACCCTGAGTATTTGCGTTATTACTTTGCATCTAAATTAAATGGTGGCGTAACTGATATTGACTTGAATTTTGAAGATTTTGTCCAAAAGGTCAATTCAGACTTAGTTGGTAAAGTCGTGAATATCGCTAGTCGTTGTGCAAGCTTTATTACCAAGCGCTTTGATGGCGTTTTATCCGAAAGCATTGAAAATCAAGCCCTATTAGATGAGTTTACAGCCGCTAGCGAATCAATCGCACAAGCCTATGAAAGCAGACAGTATCACAAAGCGATTAGAGACATCATGGCACTTGCCGACAAAGCCAATCAATATATTGATGCTCAAGCACCTTGGGTGACTATCAAAGATGAAAACAAACAACAGTTTACCCATGATGTATGCTCTTTAGGTATTCATTTATTCCGTATTTTGATGGTGTATTTAACGCCAGCAATTCCGAAACTTTCAGAACAAGCTCAAGCATTTTTAAATGACGAATTCACTTGGGAAAGCGCTCAAACCTCACTAGCAGGTAAACCCATCAATAAGTTTAAAGCAATGCTTCAGCGTGTTGAAATGGATAAAGTCAGCGCGATGATCGATGCTTCAAAAGAGAGCTTAGGTTCAGTGCAGAAGCAAGAAAGCCCGAAAAAGAAAGAAAAAGCTAAACCAGAAGTCGCAAAAACTGGGACTCCACTTGAACAAGACCCCATTGCTGAGACGATCAGCTTTGAAGAGTTTGCCAAAGTAGACTTGCGCGTCGCCCGCATTGCAAAAGCAGAACACGTTGAAAAAGCAGATAAGTTGTTACGTCTTGAATTAGATTTAGGTGGCGAAACTAAACAAGTGTTTGCAGGCATCAAGTCGGCTTATCAACCTGAAGACTTAGAGGGTAAATTTACCGTGATGGTCGCAAACTTAGCACCAAGAAAGATGCGCTTTGGAATGTCTGAAGGGATGGTATTAGCAGCAGGTCCTGGTGGCTCAGACCTCTATATCCTTGAACCCCATGAAGGTGCTGTTGCTGGAATGAAGGTTAAATAATACTGAATTATTTCTGAAATAAAGCTATATATAGAAAAATGAGACGGTCAATTAGTTAACGATAACGCTAATGTGGCTGTCTCAATGCCGTGTAATCTTATTTATTCAATACAAAGGATGCTTATAAGTCTATTTCAATGAATTTTTTACATCAACTGATTCATTCTATTAAGAATAGAAACACTCCCAAAATAAAAATCAAACTGGCCGCAATCGCAAAGAACGAATGTGCATATCTGCCAGAATGGATAGCACATCACCTGTATTTTGGATTCGATGATATTGAAGTTCACTATAATCGTACTTCGGATAATACGCTTGATTTAGTTGAGCGATACAAGGCTAGTACAGCAGTTAAATTCATCAATGCAGATGAGTACTTTTATGAGGCAGCAATTAACCCTCAAATTGTCCTTTACAAACAGATATTGGCTAGCGCGTATCGAGATAAATATTCTCACGTAATGTTCTTAGATATCGATGAATTTTGGACACCTAGAGATTTAAAACAATCAATTTATTCAGCTATTGTAGATATGCTCGAATTCGACAGTATTTCATTTGAATGGTGTAATAAAATTGAGGACGACACGCCGTTTACAAATGCAATTCAAGAGACACTATCATACGAAAGAGCATTACATGTTAAATCGATAATTAGGTGCACGAGTACCCCTCCTCAAAAAATGAACCCTCACAATATCAGAGACAATAACCTCAAACAGTGCCTCGCTGATGGGACGCTTTTTATTGCGGGCGAGTCTGCTATGAATGAACGAATGGCACAAATCAGCATAGATGAAAAAAATAAACCTTTAAAATCTTCATTCATTTTGCACAGAATGTACCGGAGTCAAATTGAATTCGTTGCCGGCTTAGGCAAAGCTAACCCTGAGCAACAAGTCTCTGCCCTTCAACCAATCAAATCAAACCGCCGCAGAGGTTATGCATCAAATAAGAACAGCGAGCAAATAAGCTTTCCAGTCGATGCTTTCGCGGCTTATCGTGATTGCATCACTGCAGAATTGGTGAGTTCTCAAGATACAACTAAGCAAGGACAACAATTTGTGTTAGCACAATATTCAAATGTATTAAATATAATTGAAAATGCTGATAAAGACGCTTACAAACTTATTATCGAGTCACTTGCGCGCATTACACTCCCTGAAGTACATGCATCATTAGAAGTATTGCGCAGCAAAATCTCAAGTTGACTTATTCTCTAATTGTTTACTCATCTCTAATCGACGACCGTTTGAGTTTATCTTTTGCTTTCATAAACCAAATTGTAAATGCAAATAAAAGCGTCACGAAATTTGCCGCTACAATCGCATAGTCTGCTTTTAACAAACCATATGCTAGCCAAATCGCTACACCTACGGTAAACATTGAATACATCGTTAGTGAAAGTGCATCTGTATTTTTAGTTTTGATGACCTGAATTGCTTGGGGTAAAAAAGAAAACGTCGTTAAAAACGCAGCGGTATAACCAAGCGCACTAATAATATCCATCGTGAGGCTCTCTAATCCTTGATAATCGTAAGGTAACAGAATATTGAGTAATTTAAATGCCTTTTACTTGATTATTAGAAGGTATCTGAATTAGCACCAGCATTAGCTAGCTGTGAATCATCCATACTAATGATAATTCTGTCTTGCAGTTTGGCTTTCAAGACAGATTTGCGATAGTACTTTTCGGTTAACGCAGACAGCTCGCCATTTATATTCATTGCATGGAGACCTGAATTGAGTCGTTCAAATATACGTGGTTGTTTTTTGCTGACGAACATGTAACTTGCGGCAGGAATATAAAGCGCTATGCCATCGACGATTTCAAGCCCTTCACCTACCGGTTTGTAAAGCTCAACCTCGTCATAAACCTCGTTGATAGCTCTAGGAATAAAGTCAAAGCGTTTTAAATCTAGCATCCTAAACATGCTTTGATAATCAGGGGCATCCACAATATCAAAATCACGCTTCTTCATGACTTTATAGGTGGACCAATTAGGGCTTAGCCCCACAGTAAATGCCTTCAAGCCCTCTGTATCTTTAACATTTTGGAAACGGTGTTTTTCACCCTTTCTCACCAACAATAGGCGATAAGAGTCTACACCTTTGCGAAGAGACACTCTTATCGGTAACGCTATCTCTTCAAATTCAGGCCTCGTATGTGCAAAGGTAAGTGAGAGGCTTTCGCCTTTTTGAAGCTCTCGGAACGCTCTAGCTATGTTCATTCTTTGCGGATTTTCGACAATTTCATAGTCGTCGTATTTATCTCTCGTTATCTCTAAGGCTTGACGAACCAATTCATTTTTGAAAATTACCCTCATATCGTCTTTAGATTCACCAACGTTGACCGTTACAATATCGGTTGCACTTGCATTCAATGATAAAACAAACGCTGTAGAGAGCATTAAGCTATTCAAAAGTTTGAGGATAATGTTGATGTTAAAAAAGTTTGAAAGATTCATGTAACAATACCAATGCTGCCCACTCCTTAGACTTAAGTATAAATTTAGCACGATTTTTCTAAACGAGCGAAATATTAACGATTTAAATCTTGTCTCATTGAAGCGCTTGCTGTCGCAAATCTAGGCTTTTTAACTTTCCACTTTGGTTTGATGGTTGACAGAGGAATTTCTCGCTTCCTCGCGACAAGGATATACATGGAAGCGAACGCAGGAAAGTATCGACGACACAGCGTTTGTAGCCGAGAACCAGGTAAAAAGCGCTTATCGGTGAAGAGCGAAGAGTACATAACGTGGTCATGTTGAATGATTTCAAAGCCCAATAAACTCAACCAATCTTTGATGCGAGCGCATGTAAAAAAACGTCCTTGATGTAAAAGATTCCCCCTATTTATCGGAAGATACTTCATTAGGCCGGCTAAACTAAATGGATTGAAACCTGCTATAACGACATGGCCATTGGCCGTGATTGAACGATCAACCTCGCGTAGAATTTGATGCGGGTCTTGCGCAAAATCAAGTTCAGCAGCGAGTAAAAATGCGTCCACTGAATTTTGTTGCAGCGGCAGCTCTCTAGAAAGTCCTCGTAAACTTGCGTGCAAACAAGGAGCATCTGTAATGTTAACAACGTGCTTTATCGGACAACGCTTTAGGCTTATTTCACTACTAAGCGTTCCTAGGCGAACAAAGTGATACCCAAACAATCGCTCAACGATAGGCTCGCACGCTTTTTCTAATTCTGACTTAATAAGTTCCCCCTGGCTAATAGACTGCCAAGAAGAGGGGTAGACAAGCTTTTTATCACTGAGCGCTTCTCGCATCAACATCGGATACTAGTGACTCCTATTACTTTTATGGATTATTGATCAATAATCTTCTTTACGTCGCAAAAAACAACACAAATCACATATGTGCACAATGCTACTTAACAAACGATATAGTATGCGAGCTTTAATACAAGAAAAAGATACGCATTTGTTGACGCCAAATATGTTAGTTATGATTATAAACAATATTCTCAACCTATCAGGGATAACGTTTGATGCCTAAGACTCAATATAATATTACTGCCATTCCAGCATTTACAGATAACTATATTTGGTGCATTCACAATCAAACTCATGCTGCAGTCGTGGACCCAGGTGATGCATTGCCCGTCATGGAGTTTTTGAATAATAACAAACTAATACTCACTGATATTTTAATTACTCATCATCATCATGACCACACTGGCGGAATTTCCACGTTACTTGATAATAATGCTGAGTTAACTGTTTTTGGCCCCCAAAACGAACGCATCAAAGGTATTACTCAAAGGGTAGCAGAGAACGACGTCGTCACAATTGACTCTCTTGGAATCGCTTATTCAGTGCTTAGTGTTCCGGGCCATACGCTTGATCACATTGCATTTTCAAATGATACAGAAGTGTTTTGTGGCGATACTCTCTTTTCAGCCGGTTGTGGTAGGATGTTTGAAGGTACGCCCGAAATGTTCGTGCATTCACTTGATAAATTAGCGAACCTTCCGGAAGAAACGAAGGTTTTCTGTACGCACGAATATACGCTTGCAAATTTAGCGTTTGCAAAACATGTCGATGCTTCAAATAACGATTTACATGAATACGCAAACTGGGCAGAAAGACAAAGAGAAGAAGGCCTAATAACCCTACCAAGCGATATTAAAACCCAAAAGCTTATCAATCCATTTTTGAGAGCAAACGACCCCAAAATACAAAGCTTTTTGCAAGCATCTGGGAACTTAAGCATCCAAGATAGTGTCTCTTGTTTTGCTTCGTTGCGTGCTTTAAAAGATAACTTTTAGCGTGCTAATGGATATTGGAGAACACATAACTAAAACCTCAATCGAAAACCATGCCTTTTTTTGCTAAGCTAGCTAAGGCAAACGAAGAAAACAATAAAGAGAAAAAATGAAATATATTGCAGCATTATTCGCCTGCGCGTTGCTTGGCGGTTGCTCTTTAACACAAGAAACAAGCAATCCATCAAGTGCTTTGACTAACGATGAATCTTTCACTGAAACTTGCTCAGATATTCAATCCAATGCGGAACATGATCCTGAAACATGTGCACAAGCTCAGGAAGGTGTCGTTGCAGTTGTTCATCCGACAGAAGTAGTTGATATTCCTTTAGGTGATGATGAACAAGTCATTGATGCACCTATTGATGATGTATGGGAACGTGTCAGAGAGTCCTTATATTTTGAAGTCCCTGATCAGCGCCGTGTCACCGTTCAGAAAAATTGGTATTTAAAACACCCGTCTTATATGAAGCGAGTTTCGAAGCGAGCGACTCCTTTTCTTTACTACATCGTAGAAGAGTTAGAGAAAAATAATATGCCGCTTGAATTAGCGTTATTACCCATCGTAGAGAGTGCATTTGATCCGTTTGCATATTCGCACGGCCGCGCTGCTGGTATGTGGCAATTTATTCCTGGCACAGGCAAGAATTATGGCATGAAGCAAACATGGTGGTATGACGGTCGCAGAGATGTAATTGCCTCTACAGAGGGTGCAATTAAGTATCTAAAGCGTCTGCATAAAATGTTTGATGGAGACTGGCTGCATGCATTAGCTTCTTACAACAGTGGCGAAGGCAGAGTGATGCGTGCAATCCGAAAAAATAAAAGACAAGGTAAACCTACTGATTTTTGGTCTCTCGACTTACCCCGCGAAACCGAAGCCTATGTTCCTAAATTACTTGCCCTTGCAGAAATATTAAAAAATCAAGAAAAATACGATTTTGATTGGCCTGAAATTCAAAATAAGCAAGTGATAGAAGTTGTTGACGTTGGTTCACAAATTGATTTAGCCATGGCAGCGAAATTAGCAGGTTTAACGACTGAAGAATTACATGCACTTAACCCAGGTTACAATCGGTGGGCAACCGATCCCGAAGGGCCGCATAGGTTAGTATTGCCACTTACAGAGGTAGAAACCTTTAAACTCGCCTTAAAACAAACGTCTGAAAAAGACCGACTGAACTGGGTTCGACATAAAGTTAAATCAGGTGAAAGTCTTGGGGTAATTGCCAGAAAATACCACACGACAACTGATGTCATTAAAAAGATAAACGGTATGCGCAATTCAACTATCTATGCAAACGACCATATCCTAGTACCCATTGCACTAAAAAGTCTGGAAGACTATTCATTATCTGCCGATCAAAGGTTGGCAAGAAAGCAAGCTCAGCAGCAAGGTGCTCACAAATTGACGCATAAAGTCAAACGAGGCGATACGTTTTGGGATTTGTCTCGTGAGTACAAAGTCAATATGCGAAAACTGGCTAAATGGAATGGTATGGCGCCGACCGACCCGCTTATACCCGGCAAAAATCTTGTAGTATGGGTCAACCAAATTTCCAGTCAACAAACTGATAATTCAGTGATGCGTACACTAACCTATACCGTTAGAAATGGTGATTCGCTCTCAAGAATTGCAAACAAATTTAAAGTAAAAGTAAGTGATATTACCAAGTGGAATAGCTTAAACAGTAAGAAATTTTTACAGCCTGGGCAAAAGCTTCGTTTGTATGTTGATGTGACGCGTACTTAATTTTAATTGCGATTTGCATTATGAGGTTTGAAACAGCATTTTTAAGTACCGTTTCAATATACCTGTATAGTGCAAAAGCGGGATGGAGTTTTCTAGACTAAGTCAGATTGATCGTTTGGTTTGATACTTTGAACGGCCGGTTTACGTATGTAAACTAGGCCTAAGAACCATTGCAAGGTTGTTCAAACTAGAAATACTCTCAATTTCCGCCTTATCTCATCAGCACCTTTTCACACATCCCCAATATTGGCTTCCAACAAACTGTTAATTCCTGTTGTTGTTCAAACGACGAAGCGTTCAAAGATACCTTCAACTAGTCGAGACCTTGTCAACAAAACTCAAACACACCCACTATCCCAAATTCGAAACTCTTTCGATATTGCTTAGTCCCAATTTCGAAACTCTCGCGTGCCATACGCCCACACCAAAATCACAAGATATTGATTTACATGCACATTTTTAATGGCATAGGCTTTGCTGAACAAACACTATTACTTTATAGCAATACTCAGGGTCATGTCGTATGGACATCGTCAGGAAAAAGCAAAAACAACCTATATACAAACAAATTGGAATCGGCACGGCAGGTATTTTGAGCCTTGCACTGCTGATTTACTTGTTTATTAGACCAGCTGGTTCGAATGTAACGGTTAACAGTGAGTTATTGCTGACAGGAAAAGTAGAACAAGGTGAGTTAGCCGTGAATATTCGAGGCATAGGTGTGCTTGCACCCAAAGATGTTAGGTGGCTGGCGACCAATGTAAACGGTAAAGTTGAGCGTATTGTTGCTAAAGCAGGCGCACTTGTTCAAAAAGGCGATTTGATTATGCAGCTCTCTAATCCTGAACTTGAGCAGAGTCTTGAAGAAACACAATGGGAATTGGATGAACTTGAAGCGCAATCTGTTGCACTGAAAGTCTCATTAGAATCCCAAGTACTTGATCAGGAGTCCGCAGTAATAGAAGCAAAGCTTAATTACGAACGCTCACTTCTAACACTGAATGCGCAAAATACACTGATGGAGCAAGGCATAAACGCAGTGTCACAAATCGACCATGAAGCTATCAAAATCGAAGTCGCACAAAATAAGCAGCGTTGGGAGCTAGAAATAAAACGTTTAGCCAAACAAAAAGAAAATGTTGCTGCTCAAATGCTCGCCGACTCTGCCAAAGTCAATCGCATGCGCAAAACCCTAGAGCGCGTTTCTCAGCAAGTAAAAAATCTAGATGTTGTTGCAAGTATTGATGCGATTGTGCAAGCAATGCCAATGGAATTGGGCCAACAAGTCACCGCAGGTGCAAACTTAGCGAGGTTAGCCAAAAGAGATGAGTTTATTGCCGAGCTTCGTATTCCAGAAATTCAAATTCAAGACGTTGCGATCGGTCAAAGGGTAACGCTTGATACCCGTAATAGCCAAGTAGAAGGCGTAGTGCAGCGCATCGATCCGATTGTGACTAATGGCGCGGTGCAAGTAGATGTCGAAATAACTGGCCCTACACCCAAAGAAGCGCGCCCTGAGCTAACCGTCGAAGGTGTAATCGAAGTCACGCGAATCGCTAACACACTATTTGTAAAGCGCCCTATGTTTGCCAAAGGCTATGCTGACGGTTTTGTCTACCTTGTTGATGAACAAGGAAAGCAAGCAAGTAAGCATGCTGTAACTTACGGAAAAGCTTCAAGCGCACTGATTGAAATTAAACAAGGCCTAACACTGGGACAAGAAATCATTATTTCTGATATCTCAGATTGGGAAAGCCACCAACAAATACGCATAAATTAAGGACTGATCATGACTACCAATAACAATGAAATTCTAGTTAATTTAAAAGATATCAAAAAGGTATTTTTTACCGACGATGTTGAAACACACGCACTTAACGAAATCAATCTACAACTGCGCAAAGGCGAATTCATATCTATTACAGGACCTTCTGGATGTGGCAAATCCACCCTACTCTCACTGTTAGGCTTACTTGATACATCAACATCGGGTACCTATGAATTAGCAGGCCACAACGCAATTGATCTCGACCGAGATGAGCGCGCACGCATTAGAAATAAAGAAATCGGCTTTGTATTTCAAGCCTTCAATTTGATCAGCGATATGACGGTTGCCGAAAACGTGGAGCTTCCATTAACTTATCGCAGCGATTTATCAAAGGAAGAGCGACAGCAAATGGTGCAAGAAGCGCTGAACAAGGTTGATATGTCGCATCGTGCAAATCACTACCCTTCACAATTATCAGGGGGTCAACAACAAAGAGTTGCGATCGCGCGCGCGATTTCTGGTAAACCCTCGATCATACTCGCAGATGAGCCGACGGGTAATCTGGACTCAAAAAATGCGCAGTCTGTTATGAGCTTATTAGATGAATTGCACGCCGATGGCGCAACAATATGCATGGTCACTCACGATCCCAAATCAGCAGCACGCGCACAACGCAGTATTGAAGTATTTGACGGCAAGATTGTATCGGATCAAAGCACAGAACAAACACCAGCGCTTGCTTTATAGCAAACAAGGAAATTCTTATGTCATTTTCATTAGATATTAAATATGCAGCTAGGCTACTCAGTAAAAAGCCCAGTTTTACAGCCTTAACGGTGAGTATCGTTGCAATTGGTCTGGGATTAACACTTTATACCTTCTCGTTACTTAATAACTTACTGTTTACACCCTTGAGCTTTTCGGACGGAAAACCTGTCTATGCGCTTGAGCGACCATATGATCACACACACCTAGAACGACGTGACCTAATGGCCATCGATGTGTATAACCTGCAAAAATTTACCGATATTTTTGACGAAATTGGTATGTATCAAATGGGAATAACCTTTGTTGGTGGCACAGATGAAGGCTTGCGCAAATATAACTCAGGTTATGTGAGTGATAACCTGTTTAGTTTTACCTCAGTTCAACCTATTTTAGGACGTACACTTGTCGAAGCTGACCACTTTGAAGGCGCTGAATCTGTCGTTGTGTTGGGTTACAAAGCTTGGCAGACCCAGTTTGCTGGCGATCCCAAAGTCATAGATACAATAGTACCCATAGACGGCTCTGAACCTGCGCGCATTGTAGGTGTGATGCCTGAAAATTTTGCTTTTCCAGCAGTCGCTGAAATCTGGCAACCACTCAGTCATCGAGCAGTTTCTCCTTCAGAACGCGATTTTGTATTTGTTCATGCATTTGCAAAACTCGCAAATGGCGTTTCACTCGCACAAGCTAGACTTTTTATCGATACAAAAAGCAAAGAAGTAAATGACCTCGTTGGTGACGAAATCCCTTGGTTGATAGGACCCAGTGGCGAATATTTTACGCTTGAGCCTTTCAAAAAAGCCTATATCACGCAGTACTACGGCATGTTTATCGCTTTACTTATTGTTGTATTTCTTATCCTAATTCTAGCCTGTATCAATGTCGGCAACCTTTTATTAGCACGAGTAAACGAGCGCATCAAAGAAGTCGCTATACGAGTCGCATTAGGTGTCCCCAAAAAACGATTAATCCTGCAAATGCTGTGGGAAAGTATTTTCATTTGTGCAATCGGTGGTTTTTTAGCTTTCCTTTTGGCTGGGTGGGGCTTAGAAATAACCAACCAAGTGTTTGATAGTACCTATCAAGTAGACAACTTAAAGCCATTTTGGTGGCAAGTTGGACTAGATGTAAAATCAATCATTGTCCTAGTCGTCGCTATCTTTGCGATGATATTAATCACTGGCTTAATCCCCGCATGGCGCGCACTTACTGGTGACTTTAATGCAGTGTTAAGAGATGGCACACGTGGTGCACTTGGCAAAAAAGCTGCAAAAACGACGCGCGTGTTGGTTATTTCTGAAATCCTCCTTTCGTGTGTGGTACTTGTCATGGCAACCATTTTGTTGGTTTCAAGTTACTCTGCAGGCAATGCAGATTATGGTATTGATACTGAAAATAGACTCACCGCTCAACTTCAAATTTCGCCCTCAACTTACCCTATTCGTTTTGATACAGAATTTGAAGCAGCCGATAGACTTGCGCGCACCAAATTCTATTATGACTTAAAACGCGAGCTTGAAAGCAGAGACAATATTTTAGATGTTGGCTATATGTCTCAATTGCCCGGCACAGGCGGTGGTACAAGCTTTTTTGTGATTGAAGGACAAGAAAAGGAAGTGATTGAAGAAAACCCTTACAGTAATAATGAAGGAGCCGGCACCGACAGCTGGGATGCTCTAGGTATGAAAATCATCCAAGGAAGAGACTTTGATTATCGCGATGCAGCGCCTGAAGCTCGCAGTATTATCGTCAACGAATCCATTGCCCGCGACTTCTTTCCAAATGGTGATGCAATCGGTAAACGAGTGCGCAGAGCCAATCGCCCAGAGGCTGACTGGTATACCATTGTGGGCGTTGTCACCGATACCTATCACGGCAGCACAATGGAATTTTCAAGCGCAGCCTACAATACTTATCATTCAATGGATAATGCTGGGATGTTCAGAGCAATGACTGCAATTCACTATACGGGCTCTGAAGCAAAAGCAAGGCAAACATTGTTTGACGCGGTTAACAAAATTGACCCAGATATTGGTGTTTTTCATGTACAGTCTTATGATGCTTTGATCGAAAAGCCAATCTTATTGATTGCGGCGGTGAGTAAAATATTCCTTATTTGTGGTGTTGTCGCTGCCTTTTTAGCCGCTTCAGGCATTTATGCCGTCGCCGCAAATAGCGTGCAACAGCGCACACAAGAGATCGGGATTAGACGCGCATTAGGGTCGACAGATGGCAAAATCATGCGCTTGTTTATGAATCAAGCAAGCTGGCAATTAATGATTGGCTTGTTAAGCGGACTGGGCATTGCAGCATGGTTGATTAACTTAATGTCGTCGACCATGATATTTAGCGAATCCAGCTATATCATTGGCTTAATTGCTATGCCTATTATGATCGCCTTAATGGTATTAATAGCAACCTATTTACCCACTAAAAAGGTTGTTAATATGGAACCTAGCGATGCCTTACATCATAATTAGTTGATTGGCGAAGGATTAAGTTTTTCTCGATAAAAACAATAAGGTAATAAAATGTCCGTGATACAACACGATACCAATAAACAAACGATCATTGTAGCGGACGATGACACCGCGGTTATCTCTGCCTTGCAGATGCTTTTAAAGTCGCAAGGATTTGAGGTAGTCGCCGTGACCAACCCAGAAGCCATTATTAGTCATGTTGAAAAAACGGAGTTCGCCGCTGCGCTTATCGATCTAAACTACCAAAATGATACCACCTCAGGCAAAGAGGGCTTAGCGTTAATCGAAACACTAAAGTCCATTGATGAACTGCTTCCCATCGTTGTCATGAGTGGCTACAGCAGCGTCGAGATTGCAGTCGAAGCAATGAAATTGGGCGCGGGTGATTTCATCCAAAAACCATGGAGCAATGAGCGCCTATTACATATTTTACGCACTCAAATTCAACTCAAAGATATCTCTTTAAAAGGCACTAAACTCGCACAAGAAAATGACCTTCTAAAATCTGAAATTAACAATCACTCGACTGATATCGTGGTCAATTCATCCAAGATGCGCGCCCTTCTTGCTCAGCTTAAAAAGCTAGCGCAAAGTGACATGAGTATCCTATTGACTGGTGAAAATGGAACGGGTAAAAGCATGTTCGCTGAATTTATTCATCAACATTCGATGCGTACTGAACAACCATTCATTAGCGTCAATATGGGCGCGGTTCCTGACAATCTATTTGAAAGTGAGATGTTTGGTCATGTAAAAGGAGCGTTTACTGATGCCAAAGATAGTCGTATGGGCAGGTTTGAGCTTGCTCAAAACGGGACTATTTTTCTCGATGAAATTGCTAATATTAGCTTGAACGGACAAGCAAAACTGTTAAGAGTCTTAGAAGAGAGGCAATTTGAAAAAGTTGGCAGTAATAAAACTCAACACGTCAATGTAAGAGTGCTAAGCGCAACAAATGCAGACATTGAGGGTGCGATTAAAAACAGTGAATTTAGACAAGACCTGTTTTATCGACTAAACACTGTTGCAATCGAAATCCCTGCACTACGTGACCGAATAGAAGATCTTGTTCCTCTCGTACATGCGTTTATGCAAAAACACGCTTCAAAATACAGACTCGAGGTGGGCGACATCAGTGATGAAGCTTTACAAGCACTACAGCACTATGATTGGCCAGGAAATATTCGTGAGCTAGGGCATGTTATTGAGCGGGCAATGTTTTTAAGAACAGACACTACTATCGAATTAAAGGATATTGCGCTCCCGAAAAGCACAAGTTTGACGAACAAAAATCAACCAAGCGAAGAAGACTCAGCTCATCAGTTCGACACGCTTACTTTAGAAGATATAGAAAAGCAGATAATAAAGTCTCGATTAGCGGCTTTTAACTATCATCCACAGACTACAGCTGATAGCCTTGGTTTGAGTAGAAGCGCCTACTATCGTCGATTAGAAAAATATAAACTCGCTTAAACTAACCATCTTCAAGGAGCTTGAGCAATATGCGACAAGGATTGATCAACTCAAAGCTAGCATTTGAAGACAAGCTTGTTCGAATTGCACTGTTCGGCAGTGGCATCCCACTATTTGTCAGTATTTTATTTATAATATTTAGTAGCTTTAGTGTTTATCTTAAAATATTGCTTGTCTTTATTATCTTCGTCATCACCCTTTTCGCTGCGTTTGCGATCAGACAGCAAGTTATTTTTCAACTTCGCACTTCAACTAATCTCGTAGAGGCCATGTCTTCAGGCGACTATAGCTTGCGAGCAAACAATCACAATGTATCTGGCGCATTAAGTGACTTTAACCAATTATTAAATCGACTTGCAGAATCGCTCGCAAAGCAAAGCCTGATCAGTAGAGAAAAACAAATATTGCTCACTAAAATTACCGATCAAATAGATGTTGCAGTAATAGCCTGTGATAAAAACAATAATATCAATCTAATGAATCCAGCAGCTGAACAGTTATTTAAACGTCGTTTTGACGAGTTGCAAGGATGGCCGATAAAAAGTATCGGCTTACAAAATGTGATTGCCGAGCACGCAAAACAAGTCACCGAATTTGAAATAGCCCACAATAAACGCAAGGTGTTTGTTCATACCGATTCATATTTTGAAGAAGGCGAGACCCACCGACTAATATTCATCACTGATATTCAGCATTTACTCAGAGACGAAGAGCGCTTGGCATGGCAAAAATTATTAAGAGTGCTAAGTCATGAAATTAACAACTCGCTCACCCCTATTGCCTCTATCAGCGAAACCCTGACGCAGATAATCAATGGTCACAATGACCAGCACCCTCTTAATGCTGATCACTATGATAATTTAAATCAAGGGCTGTCAGTCATTACAGAAAGAGCGCATAGCTTGAACCACTTTATTCAAGACTACCAGCAACTGACGCGCTTACCAATGCCGAATAAAGCGCCCATTGATTTATTGAGTTTTACAAAAAACATTACTGTTTTGTTTGAGAATACGGTTTTTGTTTTGCCGCAAAATACAATAGAGGTATTTGCTGATGCCGAACAGCTTCAACAAGTGCTAGTCAACCTTATCAAAAATGCCCATGAAGCCAATGTCACTCAAAGTAGTCAGTCTGAAATCGTGATCGCTTGGCAATCTGATAAACAACTTCATAAGCTGCATATTGACGATCATGGTGGCGGGATTAGAAACAGCGAAAATATTTTTGTGCCATTTTATACAACTAAAAAACAAGGAAGCGGTATTGGTCTCACACTTAGTCGACAAATTTTGCTGAATCACGGTGGAGAATTGACCTTAACTAACCTAGCCATGGGTGATGCCGACACTCAACAGGGCAAAAGTAGAGGTGCAAGAGCGAGTATTGCGTTGCCTAAACCCGCTTGAACCTAAGTGACAGATATTTACTTTAAAACCCCTAAATCGATTAGGTATATGCGTTTACAGCCGATAACAAATAACAACAGGTTTGCTAAATTCGGTTTTCTTTTTAATGCATTTCAAATACTCATTTGTGCTTTTGTTCGTGATACTTTGCTCAAGCGCTCAAAGTGCCGTCACTACCATACAAGTCCTCGACCAGGATTCTAAACCAGTAAGCAATGCAATACTTACCTTTCCTGATGTTAGTGCAACTAGCGACGAGACATCAAAAGTCGTAGTAATGGACCAGATTAATATGACATTTCAACCACGCTTATTAATTGTTCAGCAAAACCAACATGTCAGCTTTCCAAACAGCGATGATATTCGTCATCATGTTTATAGCTTTTCATCAGCAAAATCTTTTGAATTAAAGCTATATCGAGGAAGAGAAACCCAGCCGATACAGATGGAAACGCCAGGAATAGTAGAGTTGGGCTGCAATATCCACGACGATATGCTGGCATATTTATTTGTATCAGATGGCTCACTTACTCTGCAAACTGACGTGTCTGGTCGCGCCGAATTAGCACTTTCAGCGGTGACGCAGGCATTAGGTGATTTAAATGTAGAAGTTTGGCATGAAAGCTTTTATCCATTGAATAAAAAGCAGACTAAAAGGCTTAGACAAACAGGCGCAAACACCTATGAACTTCAAATTGATATTCCTGAAGCGCAGGTGGTAAAACCCGACCGTGGTTTTAAGCCAAAGTTTAATCAAACCAACTAATCATCACTATGCCAAGAACAGCGTCTAACATTATGATTAAATCACTCATCTTTTTACTTATTTTTACAGCTTCATTCGCTTACGGCGCAGATGGCAAGCTTTTAGGCACAAGCGGACTGGTTCAAATTGAAGGTTCAGGTGGCGGAGGACTTGTCCCATGGGCAACACTCTCGGGGCTTGATAGCGATTCAGAAGTTTCTTTCAGCCCTTTTGTGAGCTATGTCAGCGTTCAGGATTACTCATTAAAATCATACGGCATATCGGGCTCTTTTTATGACCAATTGGAAGTCTCGATCAATCGACATGAATTTGAAGTAGATGCACTTAAAACTGAACTTAAGCAGGATATTTATGGCGTAAAGTATCGTGTGTACGGCGACATAGTGTATTCAAAATGGCCTCAAATTAGTGTTGGGCTAATGCATAAAAAATTAAAAACGCCAGCTATCGCCGACGCGTTGGGGGCGACACAAACAAACTCAGGAACAGACTTTTACATATCTGCTGCTAAGGTGCATTTAGGTTTACTGGCTGGTTATAACCTTGTGTGGAATACAACACTGCGCGCTTCCAAGGCTAACGAACTTGGCTTACTTGGCTTTGGTGGCGCTAATAATGACAACTATAAACTGAATTTCGAAGCCACTGCGGGTGTTGTCCTTAGGCATATTGCGTTTGGAGTAGAGTATAGACAAAAACCAGATAATCTCGGCTTAAATGAAGATGACTGGATGGACGTTTTTATAAGCTACTTTCCAAACAAACATATCAGTTTAACGCTTGCCTATCTTGATTTAGGCAGCATTGCAGGTTCAGACACACAAAGCGGATATTATATTTCGATTGGAGGACAATTTTGAATTTACGATTACTCAGCATCGCGTTTGTCGTCTTAGTCATAATAAGCTTATCAGGATGTAAACTTACCCAACACGAACAAAGCTTATTTGAAGAAATGGGTGGCCACAGCACGATCACCAAGCTTACTGAAAACTTTGTTGATGAAATCAGCCGTAACCAAGAAATATTTAAGTATTTTGCGCGCTCTGACGTAGTTCGCTTTAAACAAAAATTCAGTGAACATATCTGTATGCTGTCAGGCGGGCCATGCAAATACACTGGCGATAATATGGTTGATGTGCACACAGGCATGAATATCAATGAACACGATTTCAATCTAGGCGTTGAGTTACTGATCAACGCCATGAATAGGTCTGATATTCCACACACGACTCAAAATAAAATTTTGGCGACGTTGGTGCCTCACCGCCAAGATATTATTTATCTAGAATGATTGCCGATTGAGGACTATGCCTTGCGCCAAGTTGTCCCTTGCGCGCTATCTTCCAATACCACACCCAAGGTATTTAATTCATCACGAGCCGCATCAGCATCTGCCCAGTTTTTATTAGCTCTAGCGGTGTTGCGTTTGACGATTAGAGCTTCAACTTTCGCAGCAAAATCATCCGATGCATCTGCCCCGCCCTGCATAAATACATTGGGATCGGTTTGAAGCAAGCCAACAATTGCGCCTAGCTTTTTCAGTACACCTGCTAACTTTCCTGCTTCAGCAAGATTGTCTTTGTGTTTATTGATATCACGTGCAACGTCAAACAAGACCGAAAATGCAACGGGCATATTGAAGTCATCATTCATTGCCGCTTCAAAACGCGCTAAATAACCGCCGTAAGCCAGTTCAACAGACTCATCTAACTGGGCACCGCGCAAGGCTGTATATAAACGCTCTAATCCAGCCTTAGCTTGATTAATGCTATCTTGAGAATAGCTTAATTGGCTGCGGTAATGAGCAGACATTAAGAAGAAACGCAAGGTTTCGGGATCGTGCTTTTCCAACACATCTCTTAAAGTAAAGAAATTACCCAAAGACTTTGACATCTTCACGTCATCAACTTGCACCATCCCCCCGTGCATCCAAGTGTTTACATAAGGCGTGTCGAATGCACAGCACGACTGCGCGATTTCATTTTCGTGATGCGGGAACATTAAATCAGAACCGCCACCGTGGATATCAAAGTGAGCACCTAAGTGCTTGTGATTCATCGCCGAACACTCTATATGCCAGCCCGGACGCCCTTTACCCCAAGGCGAATCCCAACTTGGCTCTTCTGGCTTAGCAGACTTCCATAATACAAAATCGAGTGGATCATCTTTATCAGCGCTAGTCTCGACACGCGCTCCAACTTGAAGTTGCTCCAGATCTTGCTTACTCAAGGCACCATACTTTTCATAAGCACTCACATCAAATAACACATCACCTGAAGGTGCTTGATAGGCATAGTTTTTATCTACCAAACGTTGAATAACATCAATAATTTCACTCATATGCTGAGTAACGCGCGGCTCGATGTCTGGCTCAAGTAAATTGAGTGCTTTAAAGTCTTCGTGCATCATTGCAATAGTGCGTTCGGTGAGTTGCTCGGGCGTCTCACCGTTTTCATTTGCGCGTTGGATGATTTTATCATCAACATCTGTAATGTTTCGGACGTAATTGACTTCGTACCCAAGATGACGAAGATATCTAACAACTGTATCAAAGCTCAAATAAGTGCGGGCGTGCCCCATGTGACAAACATCGTAAACCGTAATTCCGCACACATACAAACCGACTTTGTTAGCTTCAAGAGGAACAAAGGGTTTCTTTTTACGGCTTAGAGTATCGAATATTTGTAACATGATTTTCCTGTATAAATTGATTTAAAAAATTGCGTCTAGCTATGTAAAATTGTAGCGCTATTTAAGCGAACATAAACGCGGCGGGATTTTAGCACCTAGCCACTTAAAGTGCATATTTTTTCCAAACCTTTAGATGAATTAGACAAAATTTTGGGTTAAGCGCCATTTTAGTCTATCATTGCGCGCAAACCTTAGGTCAACATTACTTGGTCCAGCTTTTTAGCTGCTAAGTGGTAATCGTATTGACTAAAACTCTCACACAAATTAGGAATACTCATGGTTGTTTTAAAAACAAACTTTGGCGAAATCAAACTAGCACTCCACGCAGACAAAGCACCAAAAACGGTCGCTAATTTTTTAAGCTACGTAGAAGATGGCTTTTACGACAATACGATTTTTCATCGTGTCATTAGCAACTTTATGGTTCAAGGCGGCGGGTTTGAAGCGGGTTTAGAGCAAAAAGAAACGAAAGCACCGATCGAAAACGAAGCCGATAATGGTTTAAGCAATAAAGTCGGCGCTGTTGCGATGGCGCGCACAAATGATCCTCATTCAGCAACTGCTCAGTTCTTTATTAACGTTAAAGACAATGACTTCTTAGATTTCACTGCCGCCAATGCCCACGGCTATGGCTATTGCGTGTTTGCCCAAGTGGTTGAAGGCATGGACGTAGTTGAAAAAATCAAGGGTGTACAAACAGGTAACGCTGGCATGCATCAAGACGTACCGGTTGAAGATGTTGTCATCGAATCAGCAACAGTCGTCGAATAAGGCAAATTGTTTGGGGGAAGTCGGCCTTCCCCCAAGTTCTTTTAAAAAGTCACAAACAACATTGTATTTATCGTTTAACTAAAGAGCATTAATGCCAAAAACACAAGCCGCACCTTTTACCTACTTTATATCCGACCTTCACCTAAGCGAAGAGCGCACTGATATTACCGAGTGCTTTTTTCAATTCTTAAGAGAAGACGCGCCCAAAGCCGAGGCGCTGTATATTTTAGGAGACTTGTTCGAGGTATGGATTGGCGACGATAACGTTACTCAATTTTCGACTCAAATCGCAGGTGCGCTTAACAAGTTAAGTCAACAAATCCCCATTTATTTTATCCATGGCAATCGAGACTTTGCGCTAGGAAAGCGGTTTGCACAAAGTGCAGGAATGAATCTACTTCCTGAACAAAAAGTCATTGAGTTGTACAACGAGCAAGTCGTTATTTTACACGGTGACGAGATGTGCACACGCGACATTGAATATATGAAGTTTCGAAAAAAAGCACGCGGTTGGTGGTGGCCTAGATTAATGAAAGCGATTCCGCTTTACTACCGCAAAAAGATTGCCGAAAAAGGGCGTGAAGTTTCAAAAAACAATCAGAAACACCTCAGCGCCGACATCATGGATGTTACTCAATCAGAAGTCGAAGCTACGTTGCTTAAACACAGTGCCTACACCATGATTCACGGGCACACTCACAGACCTAATATTCATTACTTCACTGTCAATGGCCACACTGCTAAACGCATTGTCTTAGGTGATTGGTATGAACAAGGGAGTGTGCTTAAAGTCAGTGAAAATGAAAAAGAGTTGATGAACATTCGGTTCGAATAACATTTATCAACCCATTCTGAACAAGAAAATCAATAAACTTTTTGATTTATTCTGCCGTCTTGCATGTAGCCTTACGTCACCACCTTACATTGTGGGTACCACAATAAGTTCCCCAAAGTTGGATTCACGGTGAGCAGCACTCATATGCCTTCACTACATCTAAAAATAGCTCACAAAAACACTAAAAAAGAGTGAGAGATGTCACGTCAACAGAACACAAAACCTTTTGTAAGTGCGATTAACAATACCCGGCTTGCGCATAAGTGAAATACACATTTGTATAAGTCAATTCTGACATATAAAACAAGACAAAAGGAAAACTATGAAATTTAATTTATCTTCATCACTTAAATCTATATTGTTGGCCTCATGCCTTTTCTCGATGATGACAAACGCTGCGCTGATCAATCGTGGCAATGGAATGATCTACGATGATGTTTTAGATGTGACTTGGCTTCAAGACGCCAACTATGCAAGAACAAGTGGCTTTGACTCTGATGGTTTAGTGTCATGGACAAGCGCCAATACTTGGGTACAAAACTTAAATTTTGGTGGCTATTCAGATTGGCGACTTCCTGCTATTACCCCCATTAACGGCTCAAGCTTTAATACTGGCTTTTCATTCAATGGAACCACTGATAGAGGATATAATATTTCGCCCAATACTAATGAGTTGCTATATATGTTTGAGATAAACTTGGGGAATGCATCTGTTTTTAATCCCAACGGTATTTTTGCAGGGAACATTAATCCAGCATTTAACGCTTCTTTTATTGACGGTGAGTCTGGTTTAACTTATTCATTTGAAAACATTGCTGCAAGTTACTGGAATGACGTTATAGATACCCCTTTTGTAAACGCCGCGTGGGGTGTTAATTTTAAAACCAGTTCAGACGTAAGCATAGGTGAAACTGCTTTGTTTGTTAGCGCTTCTAACTTAGGGATTTGGGCATTAAGAGACGGCGATGTCACGAGTACTCTTTCGCCACCCGATAACACAAGTCCTGATGGCGTTTTATCAGAACCAAACGCACTAATTTTAATGTCAATTGGATTGTTAGCTTTTTCATCAGTGCGCAGAAAAACGCGCTAGTAAAACTGAAATAACTCAATTCGAATAAAGACTCGGAAGAAAGACACTTTTACATAGCTTTTCTTCCATTTTTCTTTCATTTTTTGTGTCTCGCAATTCCATTTGAGCGTTGTTTGTGTCGAAAAAAGCAAGCTATTCATATAATTTGGGAACATTTATCGAAATTATTTAGCATTTAAACCCCAACACAGTAGTAAACATTTGTTTACACCAAAACTACTACTAAGTCTCCTTTATTTATGCACCTACTCTCCTAACCCAATTTATGCCTAAACCCAGTAAAATTAAGCGTTACAATATAACATTTCAGAGTCACAAATCTGTAAAAACGCTGTCAAAAGTCTGAAATTAATCCTTCATTTTTCTGTCCCCAGATTGTCACATTACCTTTCTAGCCTATGCCCGTCTCGACAGCAAAACTGCGCCGAGCACGACACATTATGACTTTTATCGTGACTTTTATAATTACGGGATTCTTTAAAGGGACCAACATGAAGACAATAAAAAAACTAGCAACCGCTATCACGATTGCGCTTGCTGCCGGCACGTCAGGCACAATCAGCGCTGATCCATTGCCAGCGCACCAAACTTCAAATATTTGGTATCAAGATGCTCAAGCTAAATTGATGCAAAAGCTACAAACTAATAACAGTTTTAAAGCCAAGAATGTCATATTATTTGTAGGTGACGGTATGGGTGTTTCAACACTCACATCTGCGCGTATTCTTGAAGGCCAAATGAATGGGCAAAACGGCGAAGAGAATTTTTTGAGCTTCGAGACATTTCCTCATACGGCACTTGTCAAAACATACAACGTTGATGCACAAACTCCTGATTCAGCGGGTACGATGACCGCAATGATGTCTGGGCTTAAAACAGATGTAGGCACGATCGGCGTAGACGAAGACATTGCTAGAGGCGATTGCTCAACTGTTGCGGGCAACGAGGTGATCACAGCCTTAGAGTTAGCAGAAATAAAAGGGCTTTCTACGGGAATTATATCAACAGCGCGGATTACGCACGCCACACCTGCAGCCACGTATGCAAAATCAGCTGATCGCAACTGGGAAGATATCTCTGATATGCCAGAAGATGCAATTGCGGCCGGCTGTATTGATATTGCCGATCAATTAGTCAACTTCGAAACTTACTTAGAACAGCGTTACACGGGTGTAGATGTTGATGGCATAGAAGTCGCATTTGGAGGTGGCCGTCGTCATTTTCTACCAAGAGACGAAGCATTCAACAGCCCAGATGCATCAAGCAGTGTCGAAGGTGACCGCACAGACAAACGTGATCTCACCGCTGAATGGCAGGAAAAATACACCAATGGGCAATACGTGTACGATCAAACTGGCTTTGATGCAATCGATGCAGACTCGGTAGAGCGCGTATTTGGCTTGTTCAATGAGTCTCACATGCAATACGAAGCAGATCGCGCTAATGATATTGCTGGTGAACCTAGTCTAGCTGAAATGACAGGCAAAGCGGTTAATATATTGGATAACAACGAAGCGGGCTTCTTTCTGATGGTTGAATCTGGCCGCATCGACCACGGTCATCACGCTGGCAACGCATATAACGCACTTCACGATGCTATCGAATTATCAGAAGCCGTGAAAACAGCCTATGAAAATACTGACCCAGCCGAAACCTTGATCTTAGTGACAGCCGATCACGGCCATGTTTTCACAATCGCTGGTTATCCGAAACGCGGTAACCCTATCTTGGGTAAAGTCGTGAGTGTGGGCAGCGAAGATCCAGCCACTGATGTAAACGGTTTGCCCTACACCACACTCGGTTATACCAATGGTCGCGGAATGATGGACTTGGGTACCGAAACCAACGCTGATGCAGGTTACGCAGTCGATATTAACGCAGGCCGATTTGACATTAGCGGTATCGACACTACCTTACCTGGTTATCACCAAGAAGCCTTAATTCCTGCTAGCTCAGAAACCCACAGTGGCGAAGATATTTCGCTTCATGCTAGCGGTCCAGGTGCACAACTTGTTCAAGGTGTCGTCGAGCAAAGTACTATTTTTCACATCATCAATCAGTCACTTGACCTGATTAACGACTAATACAGGCATTATCAAGGGAATAATCATGAAAATAATCAAACTTAGTTTAATTGCCGCAGCTGTTATTGGCTTAAATGCATGTTCATTAGACGGTGATGACGGTACAAATGGTGTTAATGGACAAGACGGTGCGCCGGGACAAGATGGCAGCAACGGCCTAACAAGCCTTACCGTGCAAACTAATTTGCCGGTTGGCAACGCAAACTGCCCAAATAGTGGCGTTCAAATTGATTCTGGCTTAGACAGTGATGCCGACGGCACACTTGCTGCTTCAGAAGTCACTAGTACTTCTTTTGTGTGCGCACCAGGCACAACGAGTGTTGAATCTGCTGAAATATTAACGAGTCTAAACAACAATTGGTTTGTTCAAGGTCAACAAGAAGTCGCTCAGGCAAAACAAACATGGCTAGAAGCAACATCTGGTATTTCGCTTCCAGCATCAAGCGCTCAAGTGACGCAATACCAAACCTCGTCAAGCGTTGAGCAGCAAGCATTAATTGCTCAGTTAAAAGGCTCAGCGAAAAACGTCATCTTGTTTATCGGTGATGGAATGGGTATTTCAACCGTCACGGCTGCCCGTATTCTTGAAGGCCAAATGAACGGTGGATTAGGTGAAGAGAATAACTTGTCGTTTGATACCTTCCCATTTTCAGGCTTAGCAAAAACATATAACGTTGATGCACAAACACCTGATTCAGCCGGCACGATGACAGCGATGGTATCGGGTGTAAAAACTGATGTTGGTGTCATTGGTGTAGATGAAGATATTGTTCGTGGCGACTGTTCGACGGTGACAGGTAACGAATTAGTGACTGCGTTAGAGTTGGCCGAGATAGCGGGTAAATCAACCGGTATCATTTCAACAGCGCGTATCACGCATGCAACCCCTGCTGCGACTTACGCTAAGTCAGCCGATCGCAACTGGGAAGATATTTCAGATATGCCTGAAGAAGTAGTAACACTGGGTTGTAAAGACATTGCCGACCAACTGGTCAATTTTGAAGACTATCTTGAAGCGCGTTTCGATGGACTTGATGTTGACGGAATCGAAGTTGCAATGGGCGGAGGCCGCCGTCACTTTTTACCTCGTGATGAAGCATTTAATAGCCCTGATGCAGTCAGCGGCGTAGAAGGCGATCGCACAGACGGACGTGACTTAACGGCTGAATGGCAAGCTAAATACTCTGCTGGCATGTATGTGTATGACGAAGCAAGCTTCAACACAATCAATACTGAAACAACAGAACGTGTTTTCGGCCTATTCAATGAATCTCATATGCAATACGACGCGGATCGCCCTAACGATGTAGCAGGTGAACCAACAGTCGCGCAAATGACTGAAACAGCGATTAAAGTACTCGATAACAACCCTGAAGGTTTCTTCTTAATGGTTGAATCTGGACGTATTGATCACTCTCACCACGCAGGCAGTGCCTACGGTGCCTTAACCGACACTATCGCCTTTGCAGAAGCAGTAGCCGTAGCGGATGACTTAACTAACGACTCTGATACCTTGATTATCGTTACCGCCGACCACGGTCACGTATTTACTATCGCTGGTTACCCTAAACGCGGTAATCCAATCTTGGGCAAAGTAGTAGGTGTTGGCCAAACTGAGCCTGCATTAGCTGCAGATGACCTACCCTACACGACTTTGGGTTACACAAATGGCCGTGGATTTAGAGACTTCGGCGATGAAGTGACAAACGCTGACGCTACTTATGCATTTGACCCAGATACAGGTCGTAAAGACTTGACCGATGTTGACACCACATCGCCTGGTTTTCACCAAGAAGCATTGGTTCCAACCTCTTCAGAAACACACTCTGGAGAAGATGTCGGTATCTATGCAAAAGGACCTGGCGCGTTTTTGGTCAATGGTACAAATGAGCAAAACATGATTTATCACATCATGGATTATGCGTCTGATTTAAAGCAAAAAGCTGAAGACAAGCTTTAAATTAGTGCGCATAAATCGCCTAAGTTGAAGTGACTTACTTAGGCGATTTTCTTGTTTAACACTTTTGTATTTTGCATAGCTGCTATAGGTGCTCTGCACATCAATCACTAGGAAGTAAAATGAAAAACAGAATAATGTTAATCACTGTGATTTTATTCATCTCAGTTTGTAATTTAGCCACTGCTAACCCAGTGCAAATTGCTTGCTCACAAGCTGATCAACTAATTGCTCACTACGAAATCAACAGAGCACAACAAAAAGTACAACTCAACTTGGTGCGAGACAAACATCAAGTGGCGCATCAATATCCGCAAACTAATATAACTGAAGCGTGGGAGCTAAACCCTAGCAACAAAATAAAACCAACGCGTTTTTTCGATGCACACGCCAGAGCTATCGAATATCAGCCTGGTGAAAGTGTTCACGGTCGCAATGAAAGCGATTGGTCATATCGCTATCAATTGATGAGCGATAAGATGTTAACCGAATTCAAGCTCGTTGAAGTCACGGGTAAAGCTTGTGATAAACTTCAGTTAAAAGAATATGTAGATAAGCAAGTGACTATGAAATTATCATGGTCTCCCGCTACAAAATTAATTCACAATTTCGAAGTTATCAATAATAAAACGCAAAACACTATCGAAAAGTGGACGTTGCTAAATACCCATAAAAACGACCAACAAATAAGTAATTTTTTTGAACAACGCTATGCTTATCTGTCCACTGATTTTGCTGACATAGGTGATGATCATACCGACCCGTTCTTAACACAAATGTTAAACCTAGGCTTTATTGAGCATGCGCATTCTGGTTTTTATAATCAAGATGGTCATGCGATTAGAGGTCAACATGATCATGCTCATTAACCTTATTTGTTAATGCTTAAACTGACAGTAAATATCACCAGAAAAGAGCTTATTAGGATGCTGTTTTATGTGCTCAATGACATTTTGGGCACTTAACCATTTTTCGTTAGCAAATTTAAAGTCTTCTTTATATGACCACTTAAACTTTTGGTACCCCAGACTCTCTAGTCGAGTCAAACAGTCTTGTGCTCGCTTTAAACTACAACTTAAAAATTCAAACGACAAATATTGTATGGGGGTTGTTAACCCCAAAAGAACCTCATGTTCATAACCCTCAACATCGATTTTGCAAAATTTTGGTTGCCCATGTCGTTCGATCATAAGATCCAAGGTACTGACTTCTACAGTAACTTGTTCATCAAAATATATGGGTAAACTTGATGCTCGATTTAATTCGGCTTCCCACTCTGAGCCTGAAAGGGTAGAGAGTGTAGGAAATAAATGACTAATAGCGAGCTTAGCGTTTCCTTTTTTTGCACCAAGTGCATAAGTTTCGAGCGAAAAACCAGTTTGAAACTGATACTTTCTTTCTAGATATTCTGCAAAAGCAGGTTGCGGTTCAACAGCAACCACGCGTGCCCCAAGAGACAACCATGTCTGACATCTATCGCCTAAATGGGCCCCTACATCAAAGCATAAGTCGTTTGGGTTTAGCAATTCAGCATAAAACCGTTTTTTTCGTCTGGCTTTGATTGGGTTCCACTGATACAAAATGTTAGATAATAACCAGCCTAACTTAGTCTTAATGCTCATCGTATTAAGAGTCGCCTTGATAACTAGCCCACGCGTCGTGCGTCTCACCCAAGCAAACCAATAAGCTTCCCGTGAACTCTGCCTTCGCTTTTATTTCATCATGGATGTATTTGGCTAAAAACTCTGTCGTGGTTAAATGGCCTTTAAATATGTCTAGTTCGTCCAAATTCTTATAGTTAAGACACGACAATACCTCTTTTGTAATTGTTTTGGCTTCACCAATATCTATCACTACATTTTGAGCATTTACTGTTTTCGATTGAAAACTCACATCAACTACGTACGTAGCACCATGCATGTTTTGTGCAGGCCCAAAAAACGGGTCTGGTAACGAGTGCGCAATCATTATTGACTCTCTTATTTTTACACTGAACATCCTTACTCCTTAGTTCTTGTTTGATTTTTTGATCTCGACTGAATCGAATCGATTCAATACTCTATGCACCATATAAGGCCATTGGGTAATTCACCGGCTCTCAATGAAGCAAAAAAACTTGGCACTTGATCTATCGGAATGTTATCCGCAAAAAGCTTGTCATATAAATCGCTCTGCAGGTATTCACAGGCTAACTCCTTCCTGCTCTTGAAGCTTTCCAGTGGCTTATTCAAAGGGATGCTAGACACTTGAGATGCAATCAGTCTGACCCGGCGATAGTGAAATGAATGTCCAAGTTTAAGGCTTAATGAAACGTCCCCATACCAGCTTAGCTCGATGATATTTGCCTCTAGAGACGCGTGTTCGAAACACCATTGAAGGCCATTTTGCGAACTTGAAGTATGATAAATGAGCTGGAAGGAATCAGTTGTATCGCTGCCCTTGATACATTCAAACCCAAGACTTTTAGCTTTATTCCTGCGCCATTTGTTTTCTTCAATGATAATAAGGTTTTTAGCGCCCTTTTCTTGAAGCGTAATGGCAAGTAGCGCGCCTATATTACCAAAGCCGCATATAGCGATATTGCCATTATTACGAATATGTTCGGTTAATAGTGATTCACTATCCCAAATTGCATTGATAATGGTTTCCATATTGGAAAGCAGTGTCATGCGTCTTGCTGGGAGTTCTTTAGATGGCGTAAATAATGCGGCCTCATCTACAAGCGCTGTTTGTTGATGGGGGTGAAGTACATGCACCAATTGTTGTTTTGCTTTTTGTGTTGTAACAGTGCCAACTAAAGAATATCCATATTTTAACGGAAGTCCAAAAGAGCCCTGCATGTACGGAACTGCCATATGAGCTTGAAGCTTATTGGGTACCTGCCCAGAACATACTAAACGTTCTGTACCAGTTGAGATCAGAGAAAAAAGTGTTTTGACTTTAACCTGTGATTTATTATTCATGTTATCTGAAATAACGCCTGGCACATTCTTATCTTCAAGCCACATTGAACGGTCGTGAGTCATGTGCCATAAGCTTAAATTACTCATAACTCACCTGTCACCATAATCGCGTCACCCATTTGTGAGTAGTAGACATTTCTCATTTCGCAGGCTTGATTAACACTAGATATTTCAGGCAAATCGACAAAAGCCTGACCGGAACCAAACACCATTGGCGCGATATGCAATTGTAACCAATTGATTGTATTTGTTTGCATGAACGTTTTTACAGTCGTAGGCCCACCCTCTACCAATATAGAATGAATACCTTCTCGTTTTAACTGCACTAGACAATCTGACATGCCAGTGTTGCTTGCTATTTCGTGATAACAAATTTGTTTTACATGCTTAAAAGCTAGCCTTTCTCTATGCATTTTGTTTTTGTGAAGTGCGTTACATATTAGATAATTTTTCATGTTTTCTATATTAGGTAATTCGTCTAAATGCGTTGGTGAGTTGCATAAAATAATGCGAGCTGGATTAGGTCCTTTTACATGTCTGACATTTAAGCTAGGTTTTTCGGAACGAGCAGTTTTAGCCCCAACTAAAACACCATCTACAAGTGCTCGAATACGATGTGCATGGATTAAATTCTCTTGGTTTCCAATCCATTTACTTGAACCAGATTTGGTACATACCTTTCCGTCTAGGCTCTGCGCCATATGAACGAGAATGAACGGTAAATCTTGTTGCAACCATTGAGCAACTGCGAGAGGAGCATATAAAGTAAGCGCATTTTTAGAGCGTATATCTATGTGCTCGGGAAAGTAAGCGTGTAACTTATCTGTTAGCATCACACTCGAAAACCGGCCGTCTATTTCGAAGCTAGCTTTACTCAATAAAACATCAACTTTTCTTTCATTTAGCAATGCTGATAAAACGTCGAGGTTGTCATGTGGAAATACAAACTCAATGGTGTCTAGCGATAAGGCGATGAACTGGCTTTCTATGTTTTCTTTACATAATTCTCTCAACCTAAGCAGTTGATCCCAGTAGTTTAATTCTATATCCATAACCTTAGTTTCCATTACTGTTTTTTATTTCTTGTGGGTCGATTTGTTGCACTGATGGCTCATTTTCAACTAGTGCCATACCATTGGGGTAGATTTGAAACTCATGTTTTTCATCTGTAAAGTTTGCGCTGCAAGCGTTGACAAAAAGACTCATAAAACCTTCATGTTTAATTGGTGTATGGTCTTTTTTTTGTCCGTGTCCGCGCAAATTTATTCCCTTCTTGAATCCATGTTGATGGAAATACTCGACAAAGCCTTTATGTTTACTAATGATATGAATAGGGGTTTCTAGTCCCATTCGAGGTATTGAAATAAGTGGAGGTTGGTGGTCACCAAAAACAACAAGCACTAGATTGTCATCCTTAGTCCTTATTGCGAAATCCAGTACACACTCGAGTTGATATTTTATTGAAGCGATATATTTATCGTGATTCGAAGAAAGATTATCAGTTGTGATCGCTACTTTATGCTCTCTCTGATTCAGAGTTTTCCATTCCTCTTCCACATGCAATGGGGATATCCAAGGAATATGAGAATTCATCGTGCAATAAAAAACAGAAAAGGGGCCATCAGTTTTGTTCTTAGCCTCTTCATAAGCGTGATTGATGACGTACTGATCAGGAGCACAATAACGTTTCTTTAACCCAAAGAAAGGAAGTGTATTGCCTTGAAAGTTTAATTTTTCCCAATTAACGATGTGATCGGATTGAAAGCAGCGCTCTATTGAGTCCCAGTTAATGTCTTTGTCATCAACACCGCCCATTGGTGAACTTAAGACGTTCTGGTACCCATTGCGATGCAATATATGAAAAAGAGATTCGTAGACTGAAAAGTTACCCGAAGCTTCAAACATTGTCTCGTACAAGCAAGTATTTTCAATCTTTGTGCCATACATAAATGAACAGTAGCTTAGCCAAGATCCCCCCGAATAAATTGGAGCAGTCGAAAAGTGAGAGCTGATATGAAAATTAGATTCAATCAACTTTTCTTTGTAGGCCTCAAATACAGATTCTAAATGCACGGCAAGCTTTGGGTCCTTGTAGATTCTTGCGCCGTAAGACTCAATGCAAAGAAATACAAAGTTTGGTTTTTTTGACAAGCACAGGGGTTTAAAGGTGTTTTTGTTTTCAAAGTCTTGTTCAGACATTAATAAAATTGGTTTATATTTCTGACAGAATAGATAGTTACGATAAGCATGTAGCAGTGTTGAGAAGCAATTTCTCCAATGTAGATCTTTGTATTTAGTGTTTCGCCAATCAAATCGACAAATTTTCTGCTTTTTCCAATCGCCCAAACTGATAAATAATATGCAACTAACCATTAGTAGGTTTATCACTATATTCTCTTGATAAAGACTAATAAGCCATTGTGTAATAGACATGGCGACACTGGATAGCGCTAGTACAACCACAAATACTGACAGCGTAAGTAATGTTGCCCGCCCTTTGAAAACCACGAACCCTGTTTTGATCAGCGAATAGTCGCTAAAAAAAGCAGGGGTGCGGCTAAAAACAAACAGCATGATAGAGAGGTAAATCGAATAAACCCAGGAGACAAGTAGGATACCTGATACTAACCATTCGATTAACAGCGTTGGTAATGCAAGACTGAGTGACAATAGCAAAACAAGCGTAAACTCTACATTAACTCTAAACGGGTCAGAAAACTCAAGTTTGCTAAACAGTAAGTCTTTTATATGGCGGTGGCGTAACCTTCTTTCGTAAACAAATCCAATTGGATTTGGCTGCTGGCGAGAATTAAGCAAATAAAAGGGAAGAAAACTCGCAAAATTAACTAGGATCAAGCATAACCAAAACATAATAATTTCACCTTATTATTGACGCACAAGCACAACAGCTAAGTACTTCATTTTTTGCTCTGCGTATAACTTATCCAGAATAAATCCACCCTTGAATGCTCTTAGCGCTAAATCATTTTTCCGAAACCTCAATATTGCGTTGCAAACGAATGTCTTCATGCTCGACCATGCCCTCATTGGGATATGCATTTTGAATGTATGGTCAAAAATTTGGGGCGGTATTTTTATGGGTATTAGCGAATTTTTTAACGCCTGAATATGTTGGACACTTAACATTTCATATAGATGCCAGTCTTGCATATATTGTGTGGCATCTTGCGAAAATGTTTGCTCGCAATAAAAGTCATCGACAATAATCAACTTACCGTTTGGTCTTAGCGCAGCTAACATATTTTCGATACTCAGCCGTATATCCTGGCTATGTTTTATTGATTCAACAGCTATGATCAAATCTGCACTATCAGTCGCTAATTCATCAAACGACTGTTGCTTAAAGTGAATATTTTTTAATGTGTTCTCATTGGTTTTTAAGGCCTTATCAGCCAACTCAATTTCTTGTTCACTAAGGCTTACACCAAGTATAGCTGCTTTCGAATGTTTGCTGATGAACTGACAGCCCCAACCCGTTCCACATCCTGCATCAATTATTAAACCCTGATTCGGAAGGCCAATGACATTTACTATCCATTCATAAATATCGTTGCTTGGCTCTGAAGCAAAATTTAAGCGCTTGTGGATTGGATAGGTGCTCGCAGATTTAATAAGATGCTCCATGCTTGAGAGCTGATCATATAGTCCAGATACATTTTGCTTTGACATTAGGTTACCTTACTCAACACATAGATAAATTTACCGGTTCGTTGAATCGGAATTCGGCTTTCTAGTACCTTGCAGGGATCGACCTGAAGTAATCCAAAACTTAGTATTTTCCTTAGTCTCTGTAATGGATATTGATCGTGTAATACTTTTTCTATCTTAAAACCATGACTAATAAAGATAGCATTCCATTCATGAAAGGATTTAGCACCTTGATGACCCGCATGATTGCGCATCCCCAAACGTTGTTTAAACCACTTCCATATCAATGTTTCTGAATTGCGCACCAAAAAACAATATCGAGCATTTGCGTTACCAACTCGATGTAGTTCATCTAGCACTGCCGACAGGTCGATCATGCGCTCCAATGACCCCAAGCAACTGACTGCCGAAAAAGAACCTGTCTCAAAGGGCAACGCCTCAGCATTTGCAACGCGAATATCATCGTTTGGAAAGAGCTTCTTGGTTTTTTCTACAGCAACTGAAGAAATATCCACGCCACTAATACTGCACCCAGTTTCCTTAGCAGCTTGTAATAAGCGTCCTAAACCGCATGCAACATCCAACAGCGAGTCAGTTTCGCTAAGTCGAAGGACTGATGGAAAAAAACGGTAAGCGCGAACATCTCTTAAGTATCTGTCTCCCTTTTTGCGATAGGTTTGATCGAACCAATTTGTAATTTGTTGCTGTTCACTTGATGATTTCATTATAAATACCTCCTTGTATAACGCATGTACTCTAGATACTTTTCGCCGTATTGTTTGGATAAATACTGCTCTTCCATTTTTATTTTAAAGTGCATATAGCCAACATAATAAATAACACCCAAAAACAACCAAAATGATACTAGGCTTAAACTTACTCCAATTAAAAACATATACATTCCCACTTGAATTGGGTTTCGCGAGTAACCAAAAGCCCCTTGTTTTTTCACCAAACCTTGCTCACCACTTTTGTCGCGATTACGTATCATATTTCGCACAGAGACAAGCGTGATAATTCGGCCTAGGACAATAAGTACAATCCCTATTATCTGTAAATAGATTGAAATAGCAGTATTCAATGCCAGCCAAGGTGCCCACCCCAATATGATCATGATTGGCATTAAAAACACGCCGTAAAGAAGCCCCAAGGGCAATAGGAAAAGAAATACTTTACTCAGCTTAGGTAGTTTAAATATCCACTGATATGCAGAAGGGTAAGCATTAACTACTTTCGGCGAAGCTTTCCAAATCGCTTTGTTAGATGCAATGCTTGGAACATGAGCAAACAAAAGCTCTAAGCCAAGACTAAAGTAAGCAAGCAGAATAATGCTACTTACCAAAAATTCCATATCGACAAGGCTATTCATGAAATGGCCCAATAACATTGGCAAACTCCCTGCCCACCTGCTCCCAATTTCTTACCTCAATCTTTTGCTTTGGCGTGATTGCAAAATAAGCACTTGCGCGTGTCATCAGATCATTCAGATCTTCGACAACGCTATTGATTGTATGCGTTTTTAAATACCTTACGCTTTTTGATTCGATGAAATCAGATACTTCCCCACTTTGAGCAGATAGCATAGGTAAACCTGAGGCAATTGCTTCTAAACTGACCATCGAATATGGTTCATAAGGAGATAATTGAACGAACAAATCTGCATTGACCATTGCTGCATTGATTGCTGCTTGATCAGCTGTTCCATGATAGCGAATCCTATCACTCAACCGCTTAGATTTTATCGAAGCCAAAATCTCTTGTGCATAATGTGGTGCAAAACCTTCGTCACCATATATATCAAGCGTCCACGGTAATTCTAATAACTGGCTGAGTGAGTTCAGCAGTATTTCATAGCCTTTATTAGGGATAAGATTTGCCACTACTAGTAGTTTTGAAGGGAGTGGCGAGTAACTCGTTTTACACTGCCAATTTTCCTTTAGCCCGGGCTTAACCTCGAAGATCTGCTCCTGAAGCAAGTTGTAATTTTGCATCATGTAACTAGAGCAAGCTGAGCCTGTGGTGATGACATGAGACTTTTCAATCATACTTTTAAGGTAAGCGACACTTTCTAAAGCTTCAGTTTCAGTCTTTACTTGCTTTTCGGGTGGTAAGTGACACAAGAGAATAGGTGCAGATGGCAATGGGCGTGCCCCCCATCTCGTCGCAAATTCTTCAATGGCTATGCTGTCTATGATGATAAGGTTTGACGGATCGATCAGTAGTGATTGCTCAGGTGTATACGTTGTGATTGACCAGCCGATTTGAGTCAAATATTTAAAAACTTGCTGGTTGTAAATGTAGCCACCTGAAATCCGGTTTTCAGCACTTTCACACACAAAACTAATGGCTTTTTGTTTTGCTCTATTGGGTCTAATGTCTGCTTGCATGTCGGAAAAACTCATAAAATGAAATCGTAAAAGATAGGGATACCAAAATGATGCTAAGAAACAATATGTAAATTTGTGCAGGGTTGGGTGCGATAACCGCGAGTACAATTAATACAAAATTAATACCGGCTAGTGCCGCTGCATAAAACTTTTTGGTTTCTTGATAATCAGGTTGTGGAAGAGACCAAACGGCTAGACGGTATAAGTAACGCAATACTCCTGGTAAAAGCATTAAATAGCCGACATTGGTGGTAAACAGAAAATAGAGGCCCATACTATTTACAAAAAAAGCATCTACTTCCATATCAAACACGCGTCCAAATTCGCTCGTTTGGCCAGTTTTTCTTGCGATGTAACCGTCCAAAACATCTAGAAACACATTGCAAAGTAACAGTGTAAAGAGCCAACTTACTGATATCCATTGGAAATTCATGAAACAATAGACGACTATTAAACATCGTATTGCAGTGACATAATTTGCTGGACTATTTAATGGCTTAGCGTCAGTAATTGCTCTCGACTGATTAAAAACTAGATAAGCAAACGATAAGATACTTATTAGTATTAATGGAATAAACGAATGAAGCGCAGTAGCTGCAATTGTCGCGAGTAATGTGAATAGAGCATGGTAATTGGACCACAGCTCTAATGAACAAGACTTAGCATAATGACTCACTTTCTGCATCATGCTCCCCTCATTGAAGATGCAGTTTCATCATATTTGCTATCAAAGCTAATACCAAACTCGCTATTCAACTGTTGATTAGAACGCTTGTAAAAATGATTTAACCGCTCAAGCACCCTTTCATTCATAGGGATCTTTTGAGCCTGGTTGTGTTTCACCTTTAAATGAGAAGAAAAATCATGGCGTGGTAAATCAAGAAAGTCGGTAATTTGAGCCAATGCATTATTGCCTATCAAAGGGTTTTCAAATATCCCGGTTGGCAGCACTAACAAACGTTCGGAACCGTAGACAGCCCTCCATCTTCTTAGATAGTCAATATAGCGTCCTTGATGTAATATGCGTGTGGATTTTTTTTCTTTAAATGCTCTTATTTCTTGATTAACAAACGCTAAAAGAGGGGGCATATCAAAACCCTCTCGACCTTCCCTGTTAAAGCGTTTAAACATTCGGTAGTGCGATATAAAACGCAAAGCTGGGTCTCTCACCAACATTATTATTTTGGCGTTCGGAAGCACTGTTTTAACAAGACCTGGTTTTGCACTGAAATAGGTGTTAGCAGTAGCTTCGAAACTGATGTAATGCGTATTTGCTTTTTTAATAAAGGATAAGGACGATTCTGAAAACGTTTGATTAGCTGCTAAGTCAACCCAATTAGTTTTGATAGCGCCTTCATGGCTGCGTTCTGGAAATAATGAGCAGTATTTATCAAAGTTTGCTATCAACTTCGGTAGAGAAGCATGTGAAAAATAACCTGGCTCTTTCTCCATTGATGGCAGCACGTTCGGGTGCTCACTCAAATAACGATAGAGTGAAGATGTCCCGCATTTGATACCGCCTATTATCAAGAATGATGGAAGCAGTCTGTCTTTATTCACTAATGCGTGATCAACTGAAAATTCGTTCATTTTAGTCGATGACCTACTTTAATTTAGCGACATCAAAATGATGGCCTAATTTTTCTGTCTTCGTTCTTAAATACCCCACATTATCTTTTGTCATGCCATGATCAATCGGATGGCGAGCAAGTATATTTACCCCTAACTTTTCTAGTGCTCGAACCTTTTTGGGATTATTCGTCATCAAGTACACATTTTTTACATCCAATGATTCAAGCATAAACTTGCAAATATCATATGATCTTAAATCTGCATCAAACCCCAAATGATTATTAGCTTCGACAGTATCAAAACCTTGATCTTGAAGCTGATACGCTTTTATCTTATTGATTAGGCCGATCCCACGGCCTTCTTGACGAAGGTATAAAATAATACCTCTTGAGTCAGCGACTACATTTTGCAAAGCTTTTTCAAGCTGGAACCCGCAGTCGCATTTTGTGCTAAATAAGGCGTCTCCGGTCAAACATTCAGAGTGTATTCGGATTTGTAAAACATCATTGGGTCCCCACTTTCCGAAAGACAATGCGATATGTTCTTTCTGAGTTTGTTTTTCTACGAATCCATGGATACGAAACTCACCAAAGCGAGTCGGGAGTTTCGCACTACTGACATATTCATATAAGTCGTGAGGGTTTGGCATGAAAGTTCCTTTTTGTTGAATTAATGATAGACCGGTTTTCTCTACCATTATTTTCACACTAATTTTTTATTGTCATATATCCATTTACGCCGGTAATTTAAGAAAGTTGCAGACACATATTTTTTTTACATTATTTTTTTATTATGAGGCAGAATTTAATCTTTCAACCATGAATTCATATTTTCAATATGGTCATGCACCGTCATGTCTACAGACAACGGGGTTACTGAACAATAGTTATTGTTGACAGCATCAAAGTCCGTCCCTTCACCAGCATCTGATTCCATCCCTATCTTTCCATACCAAAATATTTCTTTTCCGAATGGGTCGATATCTTTAATCATTGTGTCTGCACGATGCCTTCTTCCTGAGCGGGTTGCTTTAATTCCTTTAATTTTCGCAAGTGGAATATCTGGCACATTGACATTTAAAATTTCGTTTGGTCTGAGGGGATGTTCCTGAATTTTGGAAACTAAGTCACAAACAATTTGTGCAGCACTTTCTAAGTGTTTAACTTCTTTACTGCATGTCGATACAGCTATTGCAGGAAGCCCCATGTGACGCCCCTCAAATGCGGCAGCGACTGTCCCAGAATAAATGATGTCATCTCCAAGATTTGGACCGTGATTGATGCCTGAAATAACCAAGTGAGGCTCTTCTTTTAAAAAGCAATTTATGCCAACCTGTACACAATCTGAAGGGGTACCATTTACTGAGTAAAACCCGTTATCCATCTTTTGTATTCTTAAGGGTGAATGCAAGGAAAGAGCATTGCTCATTCCGCTACAGTTCCGATCAGGCGCTATCACAGTCACATCATGTTGTTGACTCAAGTACTGATAGAGTGTGTTTAATCCCAGTGCAAACACACCATCGTCGTTACTCAAAAGTATTTTCATATCAATAAACTTCCTTTTCCCATTATTAACCATTTATGTTTCGAGATTTACACCAATAAAGGAGCACAATTGCATCGAACCCAAGCTATTTAACATTCAATACCCCGAAGCCATAGAATGCAACTTTATAAACTTGATTCAGTCGCCATTGAGCAGGCATTAGTAACGTAGTATTTCATTAAGTTGAGGTTACAAGTGCGAATAGGCAATATAGAACCTATCCTGAAAAAATTAAACAAGAGGGAATAAAAAACTGAAAAAGGTTTTCTTCCTTGAAACTGAAGCTTTATTGGGAAAGCCCAGAAAGTAAAACAGCCTAACAATTGTAGCTTTTATTGTTTGATAACTAGACGATTAGGGGGACACCACTGTGAAACTTAAAATCAGTATCGGGAGTAGATATTAGTTCAGCCTCAATTTGACCAAAAAAAGTAATTCGTTCAGTTATGTCTTTACCTGCTATTTTTTGAGCTAACGCTAGGTAGTCTTGATAATGTCGGGCTTCCGAGCGCAATAATGACACATAGAATTTACATAGTTCATCATCAAGGTGCGGAGCTAACTTTGCAAACCGTTCACATGAACGAGCTTCAATGTAAGCACCAATAATCAATTTATCAATTAGAGCGTCAGGTTCATGCGTTTTGACGTTCTTCATCATGCCTTTGGCATAACGTCCCGCAGTTATCCCATCAAAAGGAATATCACGCTCTACCATAATCTCTAACACCTGATAAAAATGATGTAATTCTTCTTTTATCAGTAACACCATTTTATCAATAAGGTCTTTACCATAAGGCGAATTCTTTTTTGGCTGGATAGATTTTGATAAGTTATTCTTTTTGGCTAAAGAATGTAAGTCGCCCTGTTTCCGATACAAAAAATCTTCGTAGGGTTCAAGCCACTCAATAAGTGCTTTACCACTCTCTTTATCCACCGCATATTTTCGAATAAGAAAAAGTGCAGTCTGCCCTGCTTTTAATTCACACGCGAGATGGTCCCTTAAAATCACAGGTAAATTCTCTGGCTTTTTAGCTTGTTCAATCCATTTGTCTGGGGTGTCACATTTAAGAAAGGATTTTATTGGACTTAATAGTTCAGAATAAGACACGACTAAAACTGCTTACATTACAAAACACCCACAGAGTTTACCATGAAATACCAAAATCACACATTTCCATAAAGTAATAATTTAACAGGTATCGGAACGGGTTAGCGGTAATCAGTATTATCAAATCAGTTTTCTGATTTGATAATACTGACGTGTACACACAATTGGGAGGGCATCATTCGTATAGTGAATGCCTTCGAAAAGCCTATAGCAAATTAATATTTGCAAAATCGCATGAGCACAACCACACTAAATGTAAATAAGCTGTTAACTAAAGAGTTAACACTGTAACAATATAGTGACATTTGAGAATAAATATTGTACAAGTAAAGACGGAATAGAATTAACCGTAAAAATTATAAGGATTTACGGTCAAACAAAAGACCTGACATATGGCTCTTAATGCGGATCGAGCTTCATCAGGGTAAGACAGAGAATGAGTTTGACTCATCACATTAGGAGCAACAAATGATATTGAATCATTTATGGGGTATTTACACTCACCCAAAAGAAGAATGGGCAACCATTGATAGACAACACGAAAGTTATTTTTATGCATTAAGCCATATCATGGTGATTGCACTTATACCCGCTGGTATGGCTTATTATGCCTCGGCATATTTGGGTTGGGATATTGGCGCAGGTCCTACGGCAGATGTCATTAAACTCACCCAGACAAGTGCAATGAGCATGGCTGTGGCTATGTATTTTGGCCTTATTGTTGGTGTGATAGCGCTTGCGATATTAATCCATGAATTAGCAAAGTCGTTTGACACCCACCCCAATTACACTCAATCTTTAGAAATAGCAGCCTATACAGCAACTCCACTATTTATGACTGGATTTAGCGCGTTTTATCCTGAGCTGTGGTTCATTATGACGATTGGCCTAGTTGGCTTATCTTACTCAGTTTATCTGCTCTACTCTGGTGTGCCGATTATGTTGCATATACCAGAAGAAAAAGGGTTTATCTTTTCAAGTTCGGTTGTAACCTGTGGGCTAGTCCTTCTTGTCATTCTTATGGCATTGTCTGTGATTTTATGGAGCGTTGGTTTAGGCCCTCAATACGCTTAGCGGTATTGAGCACAAGGATACCGCATTATCTTTGAATAGCAAAAAGCCCCATTTTATTGGGGCTTTCTAATGTCAATCATTTGATTTCACTTCCGGCGCAATATGAACCAATAACTTATGAATCCATATTGTGCATTTCTAAGTTGCTCAATTCAGTTTGAACCTTAGGGTTTGCCTTCGCTTTTTCACTTCTCGCTGAATCAATTCGCTCTAAATAGGCCTGATCAACGTCACCAGTGATATAATTTCCGTCAAACACTGAGGTTTCAAAGCCTTTAAGATTTGGGTTTTCTTCTTTTACGGCTTCCACTAAATCGCTTATATCCTGAAAAATCAACCCATCTGACTTGATGCACTCACTTATCTGTTCGATTTCTCTGCCATAAGCAATGAGTTCATTAGCAGATGGCATATCAATTCCGTAAACATTTGGGAAACGAATTTCTGGTGCGGCTGAAGCAAAATATACTTTTTTCGCGCCCGACTCTCTGGCCATTTCAATAATTTGTTCTGATGTCGTTCCGCGTACAATAGAATCATCTACAAGCAGCACATTTTTACCTTTAAACTCAGATCCAATCGCATTAAGTTTTCTGCGCACAGATTTTCTGCGCATTTTTTGGCCTGGCATAATAAAGGTTCGGCCTATATAACGATTTTTTACAAACCCCTGGCGGTAAGGCTTATCCAATGTGTTCGCAATTTGTAAGGCAACATCCATAGATGTTTCTGGAATCGGAATAACCACATCAATGTCTTTATCTGCCCATTCACGTGCAATCTTTTCGCCTAATTTGCGCCCCATGTTAACGCGCGAGGCGTAAACCGAAATGCCATCAATTTCCGAGTCAGGTCTTGCGAAGTAAACGAATTCAAATATGCAAGGAGTACAGGCTGGGTTTTCGGCGCATTGTTGAGTAAATAGCTCCCCTTTTTCGCTCACATAAACTGCTTCGCCAGGCGCCACATCACGAATGAACTTAAACCCTACCGCGTTAAGCGCCACACTCTCAGAAGCGACCATGTACTCGTCACCGCTTTCAGTAGTACGTTTGCCTAGCACCAAAGGACGAATACCGTGGGGGTCACGAAACGCTACCATTCCCTGCCCAATGATAGCTGCCACCACCGCATATGCGCCTTTGATTTTTTGATGCACAGTTTTGACTGCATCAAAGATTTCTTGTGGCTGGACTTCCATCGTGCCGGTATTTTGCAAAGAATGAGCAAAAATATTTAACAAGAGCTCAGAGTCTGAAGTGGTATTAATGTGGCGACGGGCAATTCGATATACCTCATCTTGTAATTCAAACGCATTGGTAAGGTTGCCGTTATGAGCAAAAGCAATACCAAATGGTGAGTTTACGTAAAAAGGTTGTGCCTCGGCAGAGCTAGAAGAGCCGGCGGTAGGATAACGACAATGACCGATACCAAAATTCCCAGACAAACGTTTCATGTGACGTGTCCGAAATACGTCGCGCACCAAGCCATTCTCTTTACGAAGGTGGAACATACCATCGTTGATAGTCATGATCCCCGCAGCATCTTGACCACGATGCTGCAACACAATTAGTGCATCGTACAAGTCTTGGTTGACTGGCCCTTTACCCACGATACCAACAATACCACACATATAAGCTAACCCTTTTTAATTGCTTGGAGAGATAAAACTTGAACTGCCTTTTACATACTCAAAAAACCAATCAATGATAATTGCAAACTCTGGGAGTAGAACAGAATCAGACCACCACTGGCTTTTTGAAGCGGGTGTAAAGGTATCCATAAAAAATAACAATGCGCTAACCACTAGCACGCCTCTGAGCGCACCAAACACAGCACCTAAAACGCGGTCTGTTCCGCTTAAACCTGTCGCTTGAACAAGCTTTGAAATAATAAAGTTTAACATTGCTCCTGCAATAAGCGTCGCAATAAACAAAATGGCGATAGCCACCCCATTACGTACTAGAGTGTCTGAGATTTGAGTAAGAAAACTGGCGAGTTGGGGATAAAATTGGCTGGCAATAAAAAGCGCAGAAAACCAAACCACTAATGAGATGGCTTCTTTCATAAAACCGCGGACAATACTGATGAGAGCAGAAAAAGCAATCACACCAATAATGGCAAAATCAAACCAATTCATAGAAGACTTTTCGCCTGTATGTGCCTGAAACACACCAACTCTTGACAATGGCGCGCATTCTAACAGAAGGCTTATTCCGCGCCAATAATAAAACCGTTTATTTAGCTATTTATCGCATTTCAATTTGTTGCTTCAGCAAACGAGGTAACTTTACCTTTAAGTCCCGTTGCTTCATTAAGATGAGGAAGCGCGTTATCAAGCGTCTCTCTAGTAAGCTCAGGACCAACGAAAACCTTGGTCAAGCGCCCTGCACTAGTATCAACTCTTCGACTGAATGCTCGATACCCGGCAGCGTCGAGCTTATCCAAAAGTTCATTCACATTTTTTTGGTGTCTGAAACTGCCTAACTGCACAACCCAGCCAGCATCGTCTCTAATACTTTGAGGGGTGGTAACTGTTTGCTTGGCAAGGCTATCATCCGTTGTGCCAGTTGCTTGAGTTGCCTGAGCAATATCAACAGCTGACTCAAGGGTTTCCTTAACGACAGTTTGCTCTTCAGCTTGTGAATCTGGGATAGTGGAATCAATTTCGTTTGATAAACTCGACTGAGAAAGTTCAGAATCTGTTACATCAGATTCATCGATAATTTCAACTGGGCGACGCGTTGCATTGATTACCGCTTCGGCGGGAAACTCATCAGGAGCTTCAACTTCAATTTCTAAATTATTGACAGGCACATCAACAAAAGTAGCGTTATTTGACTGCTTTTCACCATCAAGTAAGTCAGGTAGAAAAATAACTACCAACGCGACAATGATTATTGTACCGACCAATCTATTTTGCAGTGCGCTAGACAAAAAACTGACTCCAAGCTGTCATATAGTTAAAAGGACCACGATTAAAAAGCTACTTACAAGATGCGCTCAAGGCTGATTATGAGATTATGCATCAGACAACAAGGACATAACAGCCGAAACAGTTAAAAAAGAGCCCATGACCAAAATCGTATCTTGAGGATAAGCCTCTGTTTTCGCTTTTAAAAACGCCTGCTCTACAGTATCAAAACCGTCAGATGATGCAAGGGTGTTTGAAGTATCAGATAACTTTGAGGCAGCTTTGACGAGTCGAGCCGCTGATTCACCGCGTTCACTGGGTAAAGTGACGCAGTACCAAATCGTATTTAAACCCTCAAAGGCTTTGATGCTGACTTCTATATTCTTGTCTTTTAGCATGCCAATAACAATGTGACATTTTCCTTGAAGATTGCACGCTATCATTTTACGAAGTTGCACGGCAGAGTCTTCATTGTGAGCGACATCGGCAATTATCAAGGCTTGTTGCCCGTTGATTCTTGGCTGAATAACCTGATGCCTTCCCGCTAGTTGGGTTGAGCACAACAAACTATCAAAGCGCGCTTTATTGGCAAATAAATCTGCTAAGTCGATCGTCTCTAGGCCTTTTTGCTCAACAGCTATTTTTAGCTTTTGATGCTTGTTCATTAACGCAATGGCAGCCAAACCTGTCGCCACATTCTGTTTAGGAATATTGGCTAGACTCACATCAAATTTATACTCACCCACGCGGGCTTCTTGATTGACTTCGCAATAGTGGAAGTCGCGGCCACGGAGCATTGGCGAAACACCTAAGGTTTCAGCATGTGACAAGATACTCTTTGGGCAATCAGGCTCACCAATGACTGTATATGCATTTGAGCGAAAAATACCAGCCTTTTCAAAACCAATTTCTTCACGCGTATCACCCAACCAATCTTGATGATCAAGCCCAATACTAGTAATCACAGCGATATCAGGATCAACGATATTTACAGCGTCTAATCGCCCGCCCAATCCGACTTCTAATATAAGGACGTCGGGCTGCTCACGATTGAAAGCCTCAAAGGCCGCAAGAGTGGCATATTCAAAATAAGTAAGGGTAGTCTCTTTTTTGCTTTGGTTTATGTGCTCAAAAACGCTACAAAGCGCTTCTTCACTGATATTTTCACCATTGAGTCGGATGCGTTCACAAAAAGAAAGAATGTGCGGAGATGAAAACACACCCACACTTAAACCAGCGAGCAAGCAGTATTGTTCGATAAACGCGCAAGTGGTGCCTTTGCCATTAGTCCCCGCAACAGTAATGACTAATTTTTTATCAAAGTTAATATTGAGGTGTGAAAGGACTTGAGCACATCGGCTGAGCCCCATATCGATGCCTACCGGATGGTTTGATTCAATTTCTTGAAGCCATTGGTCGAGAGACTTGTCTGCCAATTTAGTTTCCTGCTAGCGCATGCGATTTTTTATCTTGATTCGTTGATAAATCAGCCCATGCGCAAATTACTTATAAAAATTATGCTTCTTTCAGGTGATGAAAGTGGAGCTTACTCAATACAGAATAAAGCTTATCACGCATTTGACGGCGATCTACGATCATATCGATTGCCCCTTTTTCAAGTAAGAACTCGCTGCGTTGAAAGCCTGCAGGCAGCTTTTCTCGCACCGTTTGCTCGATAACACGAGGACCTGCAAAGCCAATCAACGCTTTAGGTTCAGCGACATTAACATCACCTAGCATCGCTAAGCTTGCGGATACACCACCCATCGTTGGGTCTGTAAGCACTGAGATGTAGGGTAAGCCTTTTTTACTCATTTTAGCGAGCGCCGCGCTGGTTTTTGCCATTTGCATCAGCGACAACAATGCTTCTTGCATACGAGCGCCACCACTTGTAGAAAAGCAGACTAATGGGCAATTATTTTCTAAACACGCATTCACGGCCGCGACAAACCTTGCACCTACAACAGAGGCCATTGAACCTCCCATAAAGGCAAATTCAAATGAAGCGACTACCACCGGCATGCCATTGAGTTTGCCTTTCATGACGACTAGGGCATCTTTCTCGTTGGTTGCTTTTTGCGCGGATGTGATACGGTCTTTGTATTTTTTTGAGTCTTTAAACTTTAATACATCTTGAGGCTCAAGGTCTGAACCGATTTCCTCGCGATCTGTACTGTCCAAAAATGCATTGATACGAGCGCGGGCGGTAATGCGCATGTGATGATCACATTTAGGGCAAACTTCTAACTGTTTTTCGAGTTCAGTTTTATAAAGTACAGCATTACACGCACCACATTTAGTCCATATTCCTTCAGGTACATTACTTTTAGTGCCTGACTGTGTGCGTGGAAGTATCTTTCCAATCCAACTCATTTCAAATTCCTATCAACAAATGCTTGTTATTTTAGTTTGTTTTTCAACATTTTGTTTTAACGTTGACTCATTGCCGTGCATTAAATCATATTCTGAGCATAAACCGAAAACAAAACTGGTCTAAGAAGCTGTATATGACTGCAAAAACAAAGGCCCAAGATCGCTTTTTGGCAATTCAAAGTGCGCTGGGTATTCAACGTCTATCAGGTAAAGGCCATTTGGCTTAGCAGTGATCCCAGCCTCTACTCTATTTTTGAGTTTTAATACGTGCTCTACCCATGAAACAGGTTCGAGTTCACGCCCTACGACCATTAAAGTACCAATAAAGTTTCTTACCATATGATGCAGAAACGCGTTAGCTTCGACATCCATAATGATGTATTTCCCTTGGCGATAAACGTGTATTTTTTTAACCGTTCTAAAGGGTGTTTTTGATTGACAATTGGCTGCTCTAAACGAAGTGAAATCATGCTCACCCACCAAACATTGAGCGGCTTGATTCATTAATTCCGCATTTAATGGGTAATAAACGTGAGAGACACCGCCTTTTAAAATCCCGGGACGAAGTTCATCGTTAAAAATAATATAACGATAACGCCTTGCGGTTGCAGAAAAACGCGCATGAAAATCATCGTTCATTTCTTTTGCCCACCGCACGCAAACTGTATCAGGCAGATTACTATTTAGCCCTCTTGTCCATGCTGTTAAAGGACGCACCACATCGGTATCAAAATGAACGACTTGATAGGTTGCATGCACACCCGCATCGGTCCTGCCTGCGCAGGTAATATCGTGGTGTTTTTCTGAGACTTTCTCGATGGCTGTTTCAACGCACTCTTGCACGCATAGTCGATGGCTTTGACGTTGCCAACCTGAATAACTTGCGCCATCGTATTCAATACATAAAGCAATTCGCATAAATCTGAGTTCTGTTTATCTCTTGCGCGCAATACTAGCATTGCGCTGACGTTGATTTGATTTTGTTGTCTTGTGTTTTTTTACCGAACGACGCATACGGCTTAGTTGAGTATGATCAAGCTTATCTTGTGGCGTATGGATCTTGGTTACGGTTTCTTTGTCTAATTGAACAAGTGATCTCAATTGGTTGATACGACTCAACTCTAGCTCTATCCATGCACCTTGAGGTAGCCTTTTTTGGAGTTCAAGTGGTCCGTATCGAACACGCATCAAACGACTAACTTGCACGCCCTGCGACTCCCAAAGTCGTCTCACTTCACGGTTTTTACCTTCACTAAGCGTGACATTAAACCATTGATTTTGGCTTTCTTCTTCTGAAGGCCTCACGTGAATGTTATTGAATTTAGCCATGCCGTCGTCTAGTTCAACGCCTTTTTGTAGGCTACGAAGCATGGCAGGCGTGACTTCGCCAAAAATTCTCACCGCGTACTCGCGCTCGACTTCATGGCGAGGATGCATTAAACGGTTGGCTAACTCACCGTCATTGGTAAACAGCAGTAAGCCACCCGTGTTAATGTCCAAACGCCCTACTGCGATCCAACGGTCATTATCTATTTTAGGTAAACGGTCAAATACGGTCGGGCGACCTTCAGGGTCGTTTCGTGAGCAAAGCTCGCCCTCTGGTTTGTTGTACATTAATACTCGACAGGCGGAGTTTTCTTTACTTCTGGATACAATGTGACCATCGACTCGAAGTTGATCGGCAGCCATGACTCTATCGCCTAATTTAGCAAGTTTACCGTTTATTGAAACCCGACCGGCTTCGATCCAACGTTCCATCTCACGACGTGAACCGACGCCGTTATTGGCAAGTACTTTTTGAAGCTTTTCGCCGGTGTCGTCTTTTTGCTTACTTAACTCTTTTGCCGATATTTTTGTTGAAGCGCTTGTTTTGAGTTCAGCTGATTCAGCTTTAGCGGCTTTCGGCTTCGCCGATTTTGAATTGGTTTTTGTCGATTTAGCAAATGGTTTTAGGTCAGAAGCAGCGCCTCTATTTGTGGAATTGCCCTTTTTGAAAGCACTGTTCTTTTTGGCACTGCTTTTTTTATCTTGCTTCATTAGTGTAATGGTCCTGTTTGCTGATCGCTTTGGTCTTGCTCTTCAATCTTGGCGTCATCAGCTGATATAGTTGTTTCTGTATTTGAGGCGTTTTGCTCAAAATCATCTGCCACCCAATCCAACTCTTCGTTAAACATCTCAGCAGACGGCAGTTGGTCCAGTGAATTTAAACCAAAGTAATCCAAAAATGTTTTGGTGGTTGCAAATAAGGCAGGTCTGCCTGGGACCTCTTTGTGTCCAATCGCAGCAATCCAATCGCGCTCAGTCAGTGATTTAATAATATGGCTGCTGACACTGACACCTCTAATTTCTTCAATTTCACCGCGTGTAATTGGCTGTTTATATGCGATCAGCGATAGCGTTTCTAACATTGCCCGACTGTATTTAGGTGCATTTTCTTGCCACAACTTACTGAGCTGATGACCCAATGCAGGGTCGGTTTGAAAACGGTAGCCCGACGCTAACTCAACAAGCTTGATTCCTCGCGGCGCATAGTCTAACACTAATTCGCCCAAGACTTTATTGATTTGTTTCTTTGCGACATCAAAGCCGTCTAATACTGTTTCTCTTAGTTTATCGATAGTCACTGGATGGTCAGCTGCAAAAATAGCGGCTTCAACTAACTGTTTTAATTGTGTGTCATTGATTTTGTTCATATTCACCCAGCTTAACATGCAAAGCAGAAAATGCTTTTTCTTGCTCAAACACGACTAATCCTTCTTTGCTTAGCTCTAAAATAGCAATAAATGTGACCACCACTCCTGCTTTGCCCTGCTCAGGCGTCAACAAATCTTCTAGTCGCATAAACGTGTAACTATTTAGTTGTGCTAATACCTGTGACATGCGTTCTCGCGTTGACAGCACTTCTTTTTCGATTTGATGATGCTCAAATGCATCCGCACGTTTCATCGCTTGCGCAAATGCAAATGCAACTTCTTTTAGTGTGACCTGTGGTAAGTGTTTAATCGGTTGTACGTTATCACTCGTCTCTGCTTTCGCCACAAAAAAGTCACGCTCTTTGCGCGGAGCTGCATCAAGTTCTTCAGCCGCTTTTTTAATTTGTTCGTAGGCTTTTAATCGACGAATGAGTTCTGCGCGAGGATCTAACTCTTCTTCGTCATCTTCATTTAGTTTTGGCAATAACAAGCGAGACTTTATTTCTGCGAGCATGGCTGCCATCAACAGATATTCACCGGCAAGCTCTAACTTAATATCCGTCATAACCTCGACGTATGCCATGTATTGCTTAGTTATTTGTAAAACAGGTAAGTCTACGATGTCGAATTTTTGTCTTCTGATCAGGTAAAGCAACAGGTCAAGCGGACCTTCGAAGCGCTCAAGAATAACTTCAAGCGCATCTGGTGGAATGTATAAGTCTTCGGGCTTTTCAACAACCGCCTCACCATTAACAAAGGCCAATGCAAGCGGTTGTTGTTCGGTGATTTGCGCACTTGACTGTTCAAGCGAAACAGCTTGATTGTTGTCATTGTCAAATGTTTCATCGTTCATCAGAATCGCATCAGCCGTTTCAATTTTTATTATTCAAATGGGCTCGGATCGCCACTACCGTGTCGAATAACAGTTGTCTCACCTTCTGACATATCAATCACTGTGGTGGGTTGCTCCCCTAAATAACCACCATGAATAATCAGACCGACAAGTTTTTCTAATTTATCACGAATATCTTCTGGATCAGATTCTGCCATTTCTGCATTGGGTAAAATTAATGTTGTTGACATCAAAGGCTCACCTAACTCTTCTAAAATAGCCAACGCAATTGCATTGTCTGGTACTCGAATACCAATTGTCTTACGCTTTGGGTTTTGCAAGCGTTTAGGGACTTCTTTTGTGGCTTTAAGAATAAATGTATAAGGCCCTGGCGTGTTGTTTTTAATCTGTCTAAACGCAGTATTATCGACGCGGGCGTAAACGGATAACTCGGACATGTCACGGCACATCAACGTGAAATTATGGTCCTTACCGATATCCCGAATACGACAAATCTGGTCTAAGGCCTTTTTGTTCTCCATTTGGCAACCAATCGCATAACCACTATCTGTCGGGTACACAACCACTTCGCCTGCATTAATCAGCTCGCATGTCTGTTTGACTAGCCTAGCTTGAGGATTATCGGGGTGAATATAAAAAAACTGACTCATTAATGTTCTTCTTAAGCTATTCGCTGATGAATTTTGTGATGATTTAAAACCACTGGCCAATTGTGCCAAATAGGTTTTACTTGTTCGGAAATATCTAAGCGTCGACCTAGCTCAGTCCAACGTCCCGGTGCGTGAAAATCAGATCCGGCAGAGCCTAATAACTCACTGCTTAATGCAACTTCTAATAATAATGATTTGGTTTGTTTCTGCATATTCGGATGCGTCACTTCCATTGCTACGCCCCCTGCTGCTTTAAATTCAGTGGTCAATCTTCTTAACCACTTTGTGCTCATATCATAATGACTAGGATGCGCGATAACAGCCTGACCACCAGCTTGCGTAATCCATTCAACCGCGGTTTGGATAGTGATCCACTTTGGCGTTGCATAGGCTCGTTTGCCTTTGCCAAGATACTTTGAGAACGCTAATTGATGAGTCGCACAAACTTGTCTATCGACAAGGACATTAGCTATGTGATTGCGAGATATTTGTGCACCATTTGCATGATTCAGAGCATCTTCATATACATTTTCAATTCCGCACTTCGCAAGTTTATCGCAAATACGTTTGGCGCGTTCGTCTCGTTCCTGCAATTGCGCTGCTAGGCGTTTAAGTAACACGGGATCGTCGATATCCATGTTATAGCCCAAAATATGGATATCAAAGCCATGCCAACTCGTTGAAAGCTCTACGCCCGTTACTATTTCAAGCTTAATATCATTTTTCTGTGCGAATTCTTTAGCAACCGAAATAGCGCTAACCGTATCGTGGTCAGTAATTGCAAGAACATCAATCTGCATTTGTTGGGCACGCATCACTAACTCCTGCGGGCTTAAAGCGCCATCAGAGTGTGTTGTGTGGCTATGTAAATCTATGATTAAACTCATATTTATACTTTAAAATTCTTTTTACTCGCCTCAATAACCAAGTTTTGTAGGGACTGTTCTGCGTAATAAACTCTCTTGTAAGAATAAAAGTAGCAGATCAGGTTTTGCTAAAAAACGGTTGACTTAGGAAGCATTTTGTTTTCTTCTATGCAGTATATCGCATTCGTGTCGGTCGTCCTAAGATTACTTTTTAAAGTATTTTGCATACTAAGTAGTCGCATGAATTTATTCACACGAAGCAACTAGTCGTTAAGTAGTTAGTAAAAAAGTAAACAAACAAAAGCGAAGACATCAACTAAAATGATTAATACATTAACTAACATCAAAGCAAACATCTGGTGGTGGCACATCCCAAATTAGGGCTGTGTTGCATTGTTATGTCTCGCAAAAAGCCCGTTTTTTCGGGCTTTTTTTATGGCAAAAATTTACACAATGATAAGCCCAAACCCAGTAAATATTGGGTTTAAAAACGATATAAAAAAATTATTAAAACAAGTAAGTAGGAAATCATGAGTTTAGCACAACTGGGTAAAACACCTGGACAAGTCGAATCTATCATCGTTGAAAGTCCATATGTTGCAGATCCGTTGATCGCATATCAAACCCTCGGCAAAACCAATAGTCTTTTATTGGAATCTGCAGAAATTGACAGTAAAGCAGATCTCAAAACGCTGTTGCTAATTGATGCAGCTTTAAGGATTCAATGCGATGGGGAGTCAGTAAGTGTCAAAGCACTGACTGATAATGGACAAGCCGTATTGCCTGTAATAGAAAATGCCTTAAATACGTTCTTAGTAGCATCATCTGAAACAAATGAACTTCGTTTCGATTTTAATCACACAGAACACGCAATGCTCGATGAAGACAAGCGACTCAAACAAGCAAGTGTATTTGATGTGTTGCGTAGTATAAAAGATGAAATAACGACAATCAGAGACCATGCCCATGCAGTATTTCTAGGAGGGGTGCTCTCTTACGATTTGATTGAAACCTTTGAAGACTTGCCCGCTGTACCCAATGGTGTAAACGATTGCCCTGAATATGTTTTTTATCTTGCCGAAACCCTATTGTTAATTGATCATCAACAGCAAAAAAGCGAAATAATTGGTTCGGTGTTCAGTTGTGAAAACGTCGGAAATCACTACTTTGGTATTCATCAACGCATTGAAGCAATCAACAAAGCGCTCAACGCGTTGCCGACACAAATTGAAGCTGCACAAGCGCTTGAAGCGCACCCATTGTCTGTTTCAAAATCCGATGAAGAATATTGTGCAGATGTGCTAAAACTAAAAGAAAACATATTAGACGGTGATATTTTTCAAGTCGTGCCATCACGCGCATTCAGTCTATCCTGCCCGTCACCACTTGCAGCTTATCAAGCACTTAAACAATCGAATCCTTCACCTTATATGTTTTATTTGCAAGACCAGGATTTTGTGATTTTTGGCGCTTCTCCAGAGTCAGCGCTGAAATATGAAAAAAGTACCAATCAAGTTGAGGTTTATCCCATCGCAGGCACACGTCCGCGCGGAAAAAGAGCGAATGGCCAGATCGACTTTGATTTAGACAGTCGCCTAGAGCTAAATCTTAGAGAAGACGAAAAAGAAAAATCAGAACATCTTATGCTGGTAGATCTTGCCAGAAACGATGTCGCTAGGGTCAGTATTTCTGGCACTCGACACGTAAAAGAACTGCTAAAAGTTGATCGATATTCGCATGTAATGCATTTGGTATCACGGGTAGTCGGTCAATTAAGACCCGACCTTGATGCCCTTCACGCGTATCAAGCCTGCATGAATATGGGCACCTTGGTCGGTGCGCCCAAAATCAGTGCGGCAAGCTTAGTGAGACAAGTCGAAAAGCAAAAACGTGGCAGCTACGGTGGCGCGGTAGGTTATATCAATGGCAATGGAGACATGGATACCTGTATCGTAATCAGATCAGCATTTGTTAAAAATGGAACTGCCTACATACAAGCAGGTGCAGGTGTAGTGAATGACTCCATTCCACAATCTGAAGCAGATGAAACACGCGCCAAAGCACAAGCGGTTATTTCGGCGATAAAGACTGCGCACACAACCGATAACTCAACGAAGACGGGAGCTTAGGATGAAAAACACAAATATAAACCAAAGCTCACAAATCGAAGGTGCACAAATAGTACTGATTGATAACCTAGATTCGTTTTCTTACAACCTAGTTGATGAACTCAGGACCCTCGGCGCTGAACTTACGATCTACCGCAATACAGTATCAGCACAAGAGGTGCTTAGGGTACTAGAAGAAAAATCTGCTTCAAACAAGGTACTATTAGTTATCTCACCAGGCCCTGGCGCACCATCGCAAGCGGGCTGCGTGCCTGAGCTTCTCAAAAAAGTGAGAGGCCGTTTTGCAGTGCTGGGTATTTGCCTTGGACATCAAGCGATTGTTGAAAGCTACAATGGCAAAGTCGGTCGTGCTCCGCATGTGATGCACGGCAAGTCCTCGTTAATGCACTACAGTGACCACAAAGCCAATCAGACTATATTTAAAGACTTGAGCAACCCTTTATCGATAGCGCGTTATCACTCGCTCGCCGCTAAGCAAATGCCTGATAGTTTACAGGTAATTGCAGATATAGATGGTTTGCCTATGGCAGTTTTGCATGCCGATGATAATATGCTGGGCTTTCAGTTTCACCCCGAATCCATACTGACGTGTGATGGAAGCCGATTACTAAAACAAAGCGCTGAATATCTATTAAATTCAAGCGTTTTAAATGCTGAAAAGGAGCACAGCTAAGATGTCTTCATCGATTGAAACCAGCGCCCTACTTGGACAACTCTTTGACGGTGGCGCATTAGATTTTAAAAAATCAAAACAACTGTTTACGCGAGTGCTATCGGGCGACTTAAGCGAAGTCGAAACGACCGCAGCTTTGATTGCACTCAAAATGAAAACAGAAACAAACGATGAAATCGCAGGTGCAGCACAAGCCATGACCGATTCAGCGCTTGAATTTCCAAGACCCAACTACGAATTCAGTGACATTGTGGGTACGGGTGGTGACGGCCATAATACAATTAACATAAGCTCTGCCGCTGCGGTAGTCGCTGCAAGTTGTGGGATAAAAGTAGCAAAACACGGCAATAGAAGTGTGTCGAGCAAATCGGGTTCATCTGATTTGTTCAATGCGTTTGGCATAGATTTAAACATGTCACCCACCGTTGCCCGCACTTGCTTAGATCATGCAGGTTTGTGCTTTTTGGCTGCCCCTAAATATCACTTGGGGATGAAATATGTTATGCCAATTAGGACTGCGCTAAAAACCCGAACTTTGTTTAATATATTAGGGCCATTAGCGAACCCAGCGAAGCCTACTCATCACATGTTAGGTGTTTACACGCCAGCGCTTTTAGATATATACGCGAACATTCTTGTGAGCTTGAATAGAAACAATGCGTTTGTTGTACATGGAGATGGATTGGACGAGCTCGCGTTGCACGGCCCTAGTCAAATAAGACACGTAAAAGACGGCGCTATCGAAAGCTTTACTGTTAGTCCAAGTGATTTTAACCTCAAAGAATTTTCTTTGGTCGATATTCAAGGTGGTGACCCCAGTGAAAACAAGCAGCTGATAGAAGCTGTTTTTAATGGTGAAGGTGCTGACGCACATACAAGTGCAATTGCCATGAATGCAGCGGCACTAATACACCTAAACGGAAAAAGTAAGGACTTCAAAGAAGCATGTGATATCGCTATGCAAGCTATCGCTTTAAAGAAACCCATGCAAGTCATTAACGAAGCGGCTGAACTCAGTCAGTCACAACAAGCATAACGAGGAAGAGTCTTGGCCAACGTATTAGAAAAGATTGTCATTGATAAAAAAGCGGAAATTGCTCAACGCAAAATTGATTTTCCCTTGTCTGACTTCAAAGACCAATTAACGCCTAGCAAAAAAGACTTTTATGGCGCACTCAAAGCCCCAAATGCTAGCTTTATCTTAGAGTGCAAGAAGGCATCTCCTTCAAAAGGGTTGATTAGAGAACACTTTGACTTAGATGAAATTATTGATGCCTACTCAAAGTACGCTTCTTGTATTTCAGTACTGACCGATGAAAAGTACTTTCAAGGTAAGTTTGAATACTTGCAGTATGTGACCGAAAGAGTTGAACAGCCCGTCATAAATAAAGACTTTTTTGTCGACCCGTATCAGATTTACCTCGCTAGATATTATAATGCCGATGCGGTCTTGCTGATGCTTTCAGTTCTTAATGATCATGAATATGCAGAATTGTCAGCACTTGCAGAGAGCTTGTCACTGGCAGTTTTAACAGAAGTCAGTAATGAAGAAGAAGTGCATAGAGCATTAAAACTAAAGGCCAACATCATCGGTATCAACAACCGTAACTTGCGTGACCTAAGCACGGATTTAGCCACAACAGAACGCTTGGTTCCAATTATTAGAGAAAGTGGCTTTAAAGGCGCGATTATTTCAGAATCGGGTATCTATACCCATCAAGAAGTTCGACGTTTAAGCCCTTTTGTTGATGCATTTTTAGTGGGTAGCGCGTTAATGGCGCAAGACAAACTTGAACTTGCTATTCAAACTTTACTGTATGGCGAAGTAAAAGTATGTGGTGTTACGTCACTAGATCAAGCTCGGTTGATTTCAAAATACCCAAGTTCTTATTTAGGGCTAATTTTTGTCGAACAGTCCCCTCGCTTTGTAGACGACGCAACAGCGCTTACTATTTCTCAGCATATTGATAAGCCATTAGTGGGTGTTTTCCAGAATCACAAAATTGAATTCATATGTGAAAAGGTCAAACGTTTTGGACTAGCGATAGTGCAATTACATGGCGATGAATGCGAAAATTATATTTCGACATTAAAAGGTGATTTGCCTGAAAACTGCCAAATATGGAAAGCAGTGGGCGTTGAAAACGAACTTGACTTAGAAGGGTTAGAGTCACGCTTTCAAAATGTCGACAGACTCTTATTGGATACCAAAATCGGCGCGCAATCAGGTGGTACGGGCCAAACTTTTGATTGGCGATGGTTATCGCAGATTTGCGAAACAACACGCATTGCGTTAGCAGGCGGTATTAGTCCTGACAATGCAAATAAAGCCAGATTAAGTAAAGCACAGATTATAGATGTAAACAGCGGCATAGAGTCACAAAAAGGGGTCAAAGACCCTGCTAAGTTAGATGCGCTGTTTGATGCAATTAGAGAATACTAGTAAAGGTAACGCGAAAATGAACGCAATAAACAAAGAGTTGAATACCAAATTTGGTGATTTTGGTGGCATGTATGTCCCAGAATTGCTGATCCCAGCACTAGACCAGTTGGAACAAGCTTTTTTAGATGCCAAAGACGACCCTAGCTTTCAAGACGAATTTTTATCACTATTAAAAGACTACGCAGGCAGGCCAACTTCAATGACACTGACACGCAATATCGTGTCTAACCCATTGGTAAAACTGTATTTAAAACGCGAAGACTTATTGCACGGCGGTGCGCACAAAACAAACCAAGTACTAGGTCAAGCGCTATTGACCAAGCGCATGGGTAAAACCGAAGTCATCGCTGAAACGGGCGCCGGACAACACGGTGTAGCCACTGCACTAGCCTGCGCACTATTAGGTTTAAAAGCGCGTATTTATATGGGTGCAAAAGACGTTGAACGCCAAAGTCCTAACGTGTTTAGAATGCGTTTAATGGGCGCTGAGGTCATTCCTGTTGACTCTGGCTCGGGTACACTAAAGGATGCCGTTAACGAGGCGATGCGAGATTGGTCCGCTAACTACGATAAAGCGCACTACTTGTTGGGCACTGCTGCTGGCCCTCACCCTTTCCCAACCATAGTACGTGAATACCACCGCATGATCGGCGAAGAAACACGTGCACAAATCATGGAAAAAGAAGGTCGCTTGCCAGATGCTGTTGTTGCTTGTGTCGGCGGTGGATCGAACGCAATTGGTATGTTTGCCGATTTTATCGACGAGCCAAGTGTTAAATTAGTCGGTGTTGAACCTGCCGGTAAAGGTGTTCATACCAAAGAACACGGTGCGACTATTTGCACAGGCACAAAAGGCATTTTGCACGGTGCTTATACGTTTATTATGCAAGATCAAGACGGCCAAATCGAAGAGTCTTATTCGGTATCTGCTGGCTTAGACTATCCAGCTGTCGGTCCTCAACATGCATACCTAGCAGAAACCGGGCGTGCCGAATATCATGCTGTTACCGATGATGAAGCACTTAATGCGTTTCAACTATTGGCGAAAAAAGAAGGGATTATCCCGGCTTTAGAAACGTCACACGCCCTTGCCCACGCGCTTAATATGGCCGATGAAGCAACCGAAGAAACAATCATCGTGGTTAATTTATCTGGTCGTGGGGATAAAGACCTAGCGCACGTAACCAGTATTTTGGGAGACAAGCTATGAGCATGACTACTCGTTACGCAGATATGTTTACAAGCCTAAAAACAAAAAATCAGGGTGCTTTTGTTCCGTTTGTGATGTTAGGTGACCCTGATAAACAAAGCTCACTGGAAATTATCAAAACGCTTATTGAAAATGGCGCAGATGCACTAGAACTTGGCATTCCCTATTCAGATCCTATTGCCGATGGCCCCACCATTCAAAAAGCAAGTATCCGTGCATTGGGTAACGGGATAAGGCCGAGTGACTGTTTTGATATACTTACCGAAATTAGAGCTGCCTATCCTGATATCCCCATTGGCCTGCTGTTGTATTCTAACCTTGTCCTCGCACAAGGAATTGATGAGTTTTATGCAAAAGCAAATGCAGCAGGAGTAGACTCAATATTAATAGCTGACGTGCCACTAAGAGAAGCCGATCGTTTTATTGAAATAGCCAAACACAACAATGTGCAGCAGATTTTAATTGCTCCTCCCAATGCATCTGATGAGACACTTCAGCAGATTGGTGAAAAATCATCTGGCTATACTTACTTGTTGGGCCGCGCAGGTGTAACCGGTGCAGAAACAGCAGTAGAAATTCCTGCGTCTGAGTTAGTGGATAAGTTAAATCAATACAAAGTAGCGCCACCACTATTAGGCTTTGGGATTTCAACACCTGAACAAGTAAAATCTGCAATTGAATCGGGCGCTGCAGGTGCAATTTCTGGTTCTGCAACAGTGAATTTAATTGAGAAAAACTTGAACGATAAAACAGCCATGCTCAACGATTTGGGTAGTTTTGTCGCATCGATGAAAGCAGCCACGCTATAGTGGCTGTTTTTTTGCTTAATTTCGTCCTTAATTCAATCAAGCAAAACGCTAAGTGGATATAATCCATCTAGACAAAATTCTTTAACCAAATAATTAAAAGAAGCGAAATCACCATGTTATTTATGATTTTTTGTGAAGATAAGCCCAACAGTATGGAGCTTCGCATGCAGACGCGCCCTGCCCATCTTGACTACATTCAACCACTGGTGAATGAATCTCGGTTATTGTGTGCAGGACCGACCCCATTCTATGATCCAGAAAATACAGGCAAATTGGGTGTGAGCGGTTCATTAATAATCGCAGAATTTGACTCATTACAAGAAGCTCAAGACTGGGCGGCAAACGACCCATATGCGTTAGCGGGGTTATTTAGTTCGGTTATCGTTAAACCTTATCTTGTAGTATTGCCAAAATAACCAATCGAAGAATAAAGGGAATGAACATGAATGAAGACAGCTTATATATTAGCCGAAGTATCAGCATTCCCATCTCACAATTGGAGTTCAGCGCAACAAGGGCTCAGGGCGCGGGAGGCCAACACGTTAACAAGGTTTCTACAGCTATTTATCTGCGATTCAACATTAAGGCCTCATTGCTACCTTTAAGAGTAAAGGAAAAATTGTTGAACACAAAGCAAGCGAACGTCACTAAAGACGGTGAAGTACTTATCAAAGCTCAAAATCATAGAACACAAGAACTCAATAGACGCGACGCAATCGATAGATTTAAAAAGCTAATTCAGGACGCTAGCTTTATTCCAGCAGAAAGAAAAGCAACAAAACCGACGAGAACAAGCGTGAAAAAGCGTCTCGACAGTAAGACAAAACACAGTACTAAAAAACATTTGCGAAAAAACGTCTCGTTTGACTGAGTTATATTTGCAAGTATTACACTTTGTACTGAGACACTGAAGCATGAAGCGTTTTACCGTTATTTTCGATTTGCGCGAACAAATCATTCATGGTGTTGATCGCCCCAAGCTCTCTGGTTGCTGCTTCTAGCACCATTTTTGCTTCATTTGATATATTGGCAGCGGTATGTGTTTGTTCTTCAGATGCACTGGCAAACTGAGCTGAATTAAGATCAACTGCATTGGCCAAACTCATTAGTTCATCACTAAGTGCTTTCACACCATCACAAGCACTCATTGCAAGATCAATCGATTGCTTACCGCTATCAACTGCCTCAACTACTTCACCACTTGCTTGTTGCAGGTTTTGCAATAGAGCTGCAATTTGCTCCGTCGCCTTTTGACTGTTTGATGCAAGATTTCTCACCTCATCTGCTACCACAGCAAATCCTCGTCCATGTTCACCGGCTCTCGCGGCTTCTATTGCGGCATTGAGAGCTAACAAATTGGTTTGCTCAGAGATTGCATTAATACTGACCAAAATATTATTTATTTCAGCAACTTGCTCATTGGTAGAAGAAGCCTTATCGGTTATGTCTGTCATATTGGACGCTAAGCCACTGATAGCACTTTTATTTTGTAATGTTAATGCGTCACTTTGCCTAATCTTTTCATTTAGCTTCTGACTAGTATCTTTAGTTTCACTTGCCGCTCTGGCAATTTCAAGACTCGTCTGAGACATCTCATCAACTGCAACTACGATATTATTGACCATTAATTGAGTACCATTTGCATCGTCAATGACTGTCGCCTTTGCAGCATTAAATTCATGGTTTAGTTGATCGCTGTTTCCTATTGCTGATGTTATTTTTTGGATGCATCTGCGAAGCACATCAATGCTAGCCTCAATATCTTTTGAGATATCGCCCAATTCATCGTTGCTATCGATAGTGCAATCTGAGCGCAGGTCTTTGTGGCTAATAATATTGTCTAAATTATCGCGAAGTGCCTTTAACTCATTGCGCAAAGTCGACACCAAGTAAAAACTTATCGAACCTAAACCCAAAAGTACCAATGAAGTAAAAACAATCTTAACTAGCATCCATAGACTTGCGGAAGATTTTTCACTCTCAGCAAGAGATAAGTTTTGTGTCCATTGTGCATCCACTAACTTTTTAACACCCGCAATCTGAGTAGTCGCTACACCAAACCAGTCGGCAGCTTGGACCGGACTATTGCTTGCGTCAAATGCAATTTCTTGATTTAACACAAAGCTGTGAACTTGCTTTATCTTGTCTGCGGTATCGTTACTGATCAATGCATTAAAAGCGGAAGCTTCTGCGCCGCTTAAACTGCTTTTTAGCATATCACCTATCGCCGACATCTCATTGACATACAGTTCTATATCTTTTCGTGCGCTTTCACTTAAATTATTTCGTGCAAGTACTCCGTTGATTTTTCCTCGCGCTTGTCCAGCTCTCTCTTTAAACCACGCATAATTTGTTGCAACTCCAACTCCGATTTGTTGTTGGGATGAATTTATGCCCGCACGGAGCATGTTAATTGCATCCAATGCAAGTCGATTAAGCTTGCTGTAAAAAGCAAAGGCATTGGCACCGTTTCTTTGATCAACTTGGCGCCTCACCCTTTCTTTTCCGTCTATATGTGAAAGCAATGCAGAGAGTGTCTGACGCAGATCGACCCCAGTTTGATTATCTGAGTTAAGCAGTTTTTTCAAGTTTGAAATTGCGCTATCAGCTTTGATGCGCTGAGCATCAACTTTTGCCTTTGCTTGCTCACTTGGTTTCCCTAAAAAGCCCGCCGTCAATCCTCGTTCAACAGCATGTTGATGAGCAACATTGTCAAGCGCAAACATCAATTCGGTAATTGCAAAATCTTTGCTTGCGTTACTGCTACTAGTGGCGGAATACTTTAGGTTGATTCCTGCAAAGCTTAAAAGCGCAATAAAAGAAAGGAGCACACTTAATAGTGTGAGGCTGACAATTGAGAATTTTGATAGCTGCGCTGCCATAGATAAAGGGTATCCTAAATTGGGCTGTCCGTGGCAATTTAAACGCTTGATTTACTTAAAGCGCGATCGTATCTCGATATATCGGCACATTTTTTCAAGCGTTTAGCACTAATTCCAATTAATTAGAAGAGTCACACCTTTTCACTAACACTATTATAAAGCGGCTTGTCGACATCACTAGATAGCAAAATTGCAATCCACTTTGATTCTTCTCTTGATTCAAGAGCAATTTTGACAACCATTGTTAAGGGAACTGATAACAACATTCCAACAGACCCCAACAGCCAACCCCAAAATATTAATGACAAAAACACCACGAGTGTGGACAAACCTAGCCCTTTACCCATAAATCTTGGTTCAATCATATTGCCCATAACAGTATTTACCACTAAAAAACCAAGACCTGCTAGCCCAGCAGTAGCGAAGCCAAACTCAACGAATGCCATTAAAACGGCAGGAATGGCTGCGATAATAGAACCAATATTTGGAATGTAATTCAATAAAAATGATAATACCGCCCAAAGAAGAAAATGATCGACGCCTAACACATATAGCCAAACCCCGATGAAAGTGCCTGTCCCAATACTCACTAGCGTCTTTATCGCCAAATAGCTATTTACTGACTTTAAAAATCGGTCGATGTGCGTCATTTGCATCTCAGGGTCAGCCAACGCAACATGTATACGTTTGGGCATGGACTCCGCATCAAACAGCATAAAAATAACCGTTAGTAGTATTAAAAAGAGATTAGATAACACGTTACCCATGCCGGCCAAAAAATTAGTTGCCATGGACATAGCCATGCCCGGATCGAGATAGGACAAGATTAAACTTTGATCAACGTTAATGTTCAACACTGCTAACTTTTCGAGTATCCAAGCAAATTCACCAGATAACTGAGTGGTGTATTGAGGCATATTTTGCCTAAATTCTGTTAAAGATTGCGTGACCAAACCGGCAAGCATGAATCCTATTATCAAAATAAACAGTATTACTAAGGTGACACTTAGTGCGCGCGGGATTTTATAACGGCTTGCCCAGTTTATTAAGGGGCTGCACGCAATTGCTATAAATGCAGATAATAAAAATGGCACCATGATAACGCTAGCCGCTTTGATGCCAGCGAAAACGATAATTAAGCATGCGCTCACTAAGAGTACTTTTGCACTAGGTGATTTAATATCCATATTTGTATGTAAGATTCCGATTTGATTTTTACTTTTGTATTTCGACTACTATAGTTAAAAACAGAGGGATAAAAAAGAAGAGTTATAAATTAGCGTCTTATGTACCAGAGGCATCATGCCTTATAACTACAATAAACACAGAAGGAAGTTTAGATTTAATGAAACTAAACCAAGCAACGATAAGAATAAAAAATTTACGTTTACGCACGTATATCGGTATCAATGAAGATGAAATTAAAAATCAGCAAGACGTTATCATTAATGTATTGATTCATTATGACGCGGTTAAAGCAACGGCAACTGATCAAATGGACGATGCGCTAAACTATAAAACAATCACTAAAGCTATTATTAGGCTAGTAGAGGACAACCGCTTCTATTTATTAGAAAAACTTACTGCCGACGTGCTCGCTATCGCGGCAGAACATCCGTGGGTCACGTTTGCTGAAGCAGAGGTAGATAAACCTCATGCTTTACGATTTTCAGACTCGGTCTCATTGGCATTATCTTGCACTAAAGGGTAGATAGATATGAAACCTACAGTATTGCTGACTGGCGGTACTGGTTTAATTGGGCGATACCTAATCGCCAAGTTAAGCCCTGACTACGATATTACTGTTGTCTCTCGTGACCCCGCCCGAGCCTCACGTTTATTGGGTGACGCAGTTAAGCCATTGACACTAGATTCAATAGAACACCTAAATGATATAAATATTGTGATTAACCTAGCGGGCGAACCGATTGCTGAAAGGCGATGGAGTAACGCTCAAAAAAAGCGTATTTGTGATAGTCGTTGGGATACAACAGACACATTAGTAAGGCTAATTAATCAGGCTCATAATAAACCTCGCGTATTTATTAGCGGCTCTGCTGTGGGCGTTTATGGCCGTCAAAGTGATACACCAATAGACGAATCTTTTACTGATTTTTATGATGAATTTAGTTCAGAAGTGTGCGCCACATGGGAAAAAAAAGCCCAAGAAGCGATTGACGTACGCACCTGCATATTGAGAACGGGGATTGTATTAGCTGAAGATGGTGGCGCACTGGCAAAAATGTTGATGCCTTTTAGGCTCGGACTTGGTGGAAAAATATCTTCAGGAAAACAGTTTATGCCTTGGATCCATATTGAAGATATGGTTGCTGGCATACTTCACTTAATTAAGAATGATAATTGTCAGGGCCCGTTTAACTTTACGTCACCTAATCCTAACACCAATCACTTTTTTTCATTGGCGTTAGCGCGACGTTTAGAAAGACCATTATTTTTTACAATTCCAGCGCTTGTATTAAAAGCCGCGATGGGTGAATCATCAGACTTGGTGCTGTATGGTCAAAAAGCGCTTCCGAAAAAATTAGAGCAAACTGGATTTAAATTCTCGTACCCTGAATTAAAGGATGCACTCAAAGCGCTCGATATATAAAAATATAAGTTTATTTTTTAAAGTAAATCGACTTATATTAATAAAGTATCAAAGTTTCTAAGACCTTCGTTGTAGTTGTTTGATTAATGATTGCGCTTCATTATCAATAGATGTAAAGCTAATCAACGAAGGTCAATAAACAGTATTCTGCTTGCGTAAAGCTGAATGGATAATAAGGAAAACAGATGGAATCATTGAAAATTCAGGACTATATGAATAAGAGACCCGTGACGTTTACTGCGCCTATGCCCGTTGCTGAAGCTGTTGAACGATTACTATTTAGCTCGCAAACGGGCGGTCCTGTGCTTGATGCCTCGCAGAAAGTCGTCGGCTTTTTATCAGAACAAGACTGTATCGAAAAAATGATCGTGTCTAGTTATTACCGAGAAAGAGCGGCACGAGTAGACGAGATTATGATGAAAGATGTACTGACGGTAAAGCCTTATGATTCTATTTTAGAATTAGCCCAACGTATGCTTAAAGAGAAACCCAAGATTTATCCAGTAACTGATGACGGCGGTTATTTGCTTGGCACAATTAGTCGCTCTGATGTTTTAAAAGCAATCGATGTTCAGCTACAAGACGGCTATAAAAATCACGATTAAACGCTAAAGAATCAAATGTAAGTGAGTATTTCGTGCTCTCTGCTCTCTGCTCGCTGCTCGCTGCTAACAAAAAGGTTTGAACCTGTTAAACGTTCAAACCTTTATTTATTAGCATTTTTGTTTAAACCATTTTTCTGAGTAAGCTTGCAGTATTGAGCGATAATAAACGCCAACACCCTATTGCACCCAACAAACCAACAACAATTGCCCCAGCGGAAGGTGCAATCAACCAGTAGTCTAAATGTAAACCGGGATCCATTTGAAAAACGCGTGTTTGTAGCATAAACAAACTGAATTCATTGGATACTGCCGCCATAAAGCCTGCCACTAAGCCAACAATAATAAACTCATTGATGACACTGAAACGAATCGTGCTGCCTTTTGCGCCCAAGGTTCGCAATATCGCCAGTTCTTGAAGGCGCTCATCCATACTGGCTTGTACTTGTGCGATTAGAACGAGTGCACCAGCAATCAGCACTAACACCAGAATAAACTCAACTGCCATCGAAACTTGTTCGATAATCTCACGAAGTTGATTAATGCGCGCGTCTACGTCGAACAAGGTAACACTCGCAAAAGGTGACATGAGGGTGGTAATGTCAGACTTGCGTGATTGCTCTAAGTTAAAGCTAGTTATGTAAGTCGCACTAAAATTTTCCATCGCTTTGGGGTGCAACACAAAAAAGAAGTTAGGTTGCATGGTTTGCCAATCAACCTCTCGCATACTGGTAACTTTTACCTTGATAATTTCACTACCAATATTAAACGTCAGCATGTCACCTAGTTCGATATCCAAACGCGTAGCTATTTCTTCTTCCAGTGAAACTGGGTAAGGCTCTCCCTCTTGCCATGTATCTAGCCACTGTCCTTCAGTGATCACATTGCCCATTTGCAAATCCAAACTCCATGTGAGATTTGCCTCTCGGCCTAAACCTTGTCGCCCTTCGTCAGCAACGTCTTCATCTTCTTTAGTGACTTGAGTTCTGATTTTTTCATCATTAATAGCGACAAAGCGCCCTCTAGCCACGGGATAAAACTTCTCAGGTTCAACATCGTTGAGTGTAAAATGAGCGCGAACCTGCTCTTTTTGCACTTCGGTAATGTTGGACATAAAGTAGTTTGGCGTTCCTTCAGGCAATTGATCCCGCCATTGTTTTACCATATCGTTTCTCATTACGAGCACCACAAGCAAAAGCATAATGGTAATGGCAAAGCTAATCAGTTGAACACTGTTGCCCATTGCTCGACGACGAATTCGTGCCCAGGCTAAGGTCCACGCCCCCATTGAACCACTGCCTAGTTTGCGCCCAATAACAATCATGCCAAAGGTCACTAAAAGCAATAAAGCGACCAATATAATACCAGACACAAATAGGATGGCGCTGATCATTAGGTTTTGAGAGTAAATCCACATCAACAAGAACACGGCGATGCCAGACGTAGCATACTGCAATGCTCGCGAAGACAAGGTTGATTCGATGTCTTTGCGCAGTACCCGTAATGGTGGAACTGAAAATAGTTGCATCAAAGGATACAAAGAAAACAACAATGCACACACGACGCCTGTAAATACCGCGATCAATAAAGGTCGCCAATGCCACACATCTAGCGAAACTTCGACGGTTTGAGAAAGCAAACTCACAACAGCTTGCTGCAACACAAACCCTATAATTATGCCTAAAGTTATACCCAAAGCAGTGATGAAACTGATTTGCAACAGATAGATTTTTTGAACTTGTTGCTTCGCTGCACCTAAGGTTTTCATAATTGCAACGGGGTCAAAATGACGTTGACTGTAACGTTGGGCTGCCACAGCAATTGAAACTGCCGCTAGGACAATTGCTAATAAACTCGCCAATAAAAAATACTGTTCAGCGCGTTTAATTGCTTGCCCTATTGCACTTTCATCATCTTCAATAGAGGTCCAGCGATGCACTTCACGATTAAGTTGAGGCCTCAACCAATCGTAGTAGTCTTCTAATTGCGCTGATTCACCTGTGAAATAATGCTTGTAACTCACGCGACTTCCAGGACCAGTAATATTTGTCTTCGCGAGATCGTCAGTAGAAATAAGTACCAATGGGTCGGTATTAAACACACTGAAGCCAGCATCGGGAATCTCTCTTAGTACCTTAGCGACTGTAAAACTAGCATCGCCAATTTCAACACTCTCACCGATTTCGACATCAAGTAGCTGAAACAGGCGGGAGTCTAACCATGCTTCCCCCGGCTTTACTGACTCTTCTGTTGCTTCGGCCTCTCCGAATGGCTGCTGCGCTATTTTGATTTGCCCTTTTAGTGGGTAATCTTGGTCTACGGCTCTTAGATCAGCGAGAGACAATTCTTCTTTGCCAAATACCATCGAACGAGTACTGACCTGATATGCTGTGCCTAAGCCTTGTTCCTTCGCTTGATTTATCCAAGTATCATCAACGACATTTCGAGACCTCAGTTGACGGTCAGCAGCAATAAACTCCGCTGACCTATCGGTTAGCGCTGACTGCAATCGCTCACTAAACAGAGAAAGTGATAATACAGATGCGACTGACAAAATAATTGCCAGTAATATTATACTGAGTTCACCGCGTTTTGCTTCGTGTTTAAACAAACGCCATGCTAAATTTATCACCATGGGTTAGCTCTCCTCGCTAGCGTTCATTTTAGCGTGTATAGCACTATCCACTGCTCTTAAATTTTCTTCTCGCAGCTCCCCTGCCGTCATACGAAGCTGACGCTGGCAACGAGACGCGAGCTCGTCATCATGCGTGACAAGCACCAACGTGGTGTTAGACTCGCGGTTTAGATCAAACAATAAATCTTCGATTTTAGTTGAATTTTTAGAATCTAAATTGCCTGTTGGTTCGTCAGCAAATAGTATTTTCGGATTGGTGATGAATGCTCTCGCGATAGCAACACGTTGCTGCTCACCACCCGATAACTGATTTGGAAAGTGTGTTGCACGATGTTCAAGGCCCACCTGCTCTAGAATTTTTTGAGCGCGCTTTTTGGGGTTATCCAAACCAGCAATTTCCGCGGGTAACATTACATTTTCTAAGGCACTCAAGCTCTGAACCAACATAAAGCTTTGAAAGATAAAACCGACCTTATCTCCCCTCAGTCTTGCTCTCTGCTCTTCATCCATCGAATGTAAAGCTTCACCATCTAACAAAATTTCACCGTCTGATACTTCATCTAAGCCAGCTAATAAACCAAGTAGGGTTGACTTGCCGGAGCCAGATGCGCCTATAATGGCAACAGATTGACCAGCCTCCACATCAAAGCTGATTGGATTAAGGATCTGGAGTTCGCCTTCACTCGTAGTTACTTTTTTAGTTACGCTTTTTGTTTGTATCATCATTGAGGATTTTGTCATCGTGTTTAGTATTTCTTCTAATAGGGTTAAGGCTTGCAGTGTTACCAACCTTAAGTCATTAATCTTATTACTGGTCTTGGTGTTTTTATTCCCTTTTTCAAGTCATTCAGATCAGACAAAAGGGCAAGAATACAAGTTGTTAATACTGGGGGATAGCTTAAGTGCTGCTTATGGGCTAACGCAAGAACAAGGTTGGGTTTATTTGTTACAAGATGCGTGGAAGCGTGACGGTGCTAATATTGAAGTGGTTAACGCGGCGATTAGCGGTGATACAACCGATGGAGGGCTCGCCAGATTACCGCGCTTGTTGAGTTTACATCAGCCCACCCACTTGCTTATTGAATTGGGAGGAAATGATGCCTTGCAAGGCCATAACCCACGTAAGATAGAACAGAATATTCAGAGCATGGTTGAATTGGCGAAAGCGGCTGATGTTAAGGTCATGATTCAAGAAATGCAGATACCCACTAATTATGGCAGACGTTACACCCAAATGTTCACCAAGCTGTTTGCTGATGTTGCAGATAAAAATGACGTACCACTTATTCCGTTTTTTCTTGCCGATATCGCACTTGACACTTCGTTAATGCAACAAGACGGTATTCATCCGACCGCCGAGGCTCAACCTATGATTGTTGAGTTCATGAAACCTCAATTTGAAGCATTGATGTTAGCTGAGTAACACTCAGAATCCATATTATTTGCACATTTGCACAAAGCTTGGCTTGGTACCATAACCACACGATTGTGAATTATGGATTAAGTCATGAAGTTTTGGCGACAGAAATTTAGAAGTATTAAGGCTTCTTTTATCGTATTGCCCTGTTTGGTAGTCAGTGCTTTTGGTAACGCTGCACTCATAGGTGCATTTGAAAACGGACAGATTGGAGGAGGAACCTTTGATGAAGATTCTGCCTATACAGTGCTTCTTTCATTGGAGTTGTTCGATGGCCCGTTCGAAGATGGTTTGCTAGCTTCCACACTATCTGTAGATATAACTGAAGAGCTAAGTGGCCAACGAATTGTTTTTGACTCAGGCACTGAATTCGAAAATGCAGCTCGAATATTAGAAGATCAAGGAGAAAATGGATTTCGACTTTGGACGGGCACCAGTTCTCGCGCAGGTGACTTAGCGCTGCAATTTGGTGATTTTGACCACACTTTATTTACACAAATAGACAGTATCGAATTTGTCATTGAATCTGCTGAATTTTTTGGTCCTAGTCCATCGAGAGGTGGGACAATTTACAGGCGTTTTGTAAACTTTCGCATCGAGTTATTTGGTATTAATTCAGAAGAAGATTTTAGAGAAATAAATAGTCCTACTGCATTTTATTTTTTAGCATTTGCGCTGCCATTTTTGATTGTTAGAAATCGTAAGGCTTCGATTAAAAATTCTAAACTATGATTTAGTACAAGCTCTCTCAAACATACTTATCAAAGTTCATACCTAGGTATGAACTTTGATTTTATCTTACTGACTACTTTCAATTAAATCATTTATTTTCAATAACTTAAATATCATCCATTCATTAAATATCATTTCAAATAGAGCCTAGACTTAACAAGCAAGAGGCGTAAACTAACGAACAAGTTAGTAAATAAAGCCGAGGAATTTAATGGAAGTCGCTTCTTCAAGCAGTAATGCGTTAATTCAACAGCAAACTATGCAATATAGCCAAGCAGATTCAAAACAAGGCAAGGCTGGTGGTTCCGCAACTGTATCCAATACACCACAAGCCTCATTAGAATCAGCTCCTCAAGGCAGTTCTGAGCCCAGTGCAATTCCCGGTACCACTCGAATTGGTGGCTCCATCGATACTTACGCCTAATAGCTCAATATTATTCAAAACTTACCGATTTAAATAAGTAGTACGTGGCAGGAAGCGTGCGGTAAATATTTTAGTGAGTCATCGCCTTCTACAATAAATGTACAGGTGATACTTTACCCCACAGGAGTCAAGTTGGGTAAAGTGACTATCACTGAAAGGCCGCCTTGCGCATTATTGCGCAAGGCAATACGCCCATGATGTGAATCCACAATTTCCCGACACAAAGCCAAACCCAAGCCCGTTCCAGAAGGTTTTGTTGAATAAAATGGCACCAGCGCATTTGCCATCACCGTATCGGATATCCCTTTACCTCGGTCAGTTACCGTTATGCATACTTCTTGGTTAAGTTGCTTGATTGACATGCTGATGTCTTCAACCTTGCCCTCAGATTCGTGTGCATTTTTAAGTAAGTTAATGAGTAGTTGTTCAATTTGAACGGGGTCAGCTTGGAATGCAACATCTTCTTCGCTGAGGTCTTGGAATTGCCACTGCTCAGCCAATTGTTCGCTGAGATGCATCCAGTTAAGCGTTTTTATTTGAGGCTCGGGTAGTTTTGCAAATTTACCATAGCCTTGTACAAAACTTGTTAAGTGGACAATTCGCTCATCAATTGTCTCAAACACCCTGGCTAAACGCGTTTCACTCAGGTTTTCAGATAATATTTTGCCGCTATGAAGCATTGAAGATATAGGCCCTAGCGAGTTATTTAACTCATGGCTAATGACGCGGATCACTTTTTTCCAAACAGCGACTTCTTGACGACTTAATTCACGTGTCATTTGCTTGAGTATAAATAAATGGTGAGTTTGGTTATTCAACAAAAATTGTCCTAATGACATGTGCCATGTTTGCACATCACCATCATCAAGTGTCATTGAAAATAAGCCTGTTGCTCGCTCTAAAATAGCCTGTTTCGCCCCGTTTTCGGCGAAAGTGACAAGCTCATCAATAAACATCCCCTCAATGCCTTGATGTTGCCCGAAAAACTGGCGAGCGGAAATGTTGCTGAATATGACTTGGCCTTTATCATCAATTAAGAAAAGCACTTCAGGTGAGCTTTGAGTGACCTTATCAAGCAGTAACTCACGCTGATACAGCCAGTGTTTTTCGTCTCGCAGATGAATGACTGTTTCGTTGTATATTTCGCACAAGCGCCCTATTTCATCGCCCTTTTTAAATGCAAGCGTTGAAGCAAACTCACCATCTTTTAGATTAAGTAAACCCGTCTCTAAAGCTGATAAACCATCGGTGATATCACTAATTAAGTATCGTGTCAGCACGATAGTCATCGTCACCAAGCATAAAATGATAAAAAGTTTTAAATCCAGCGAGAGTGCCTCAAGCAATAAAATAGGTAAGCTTGCAACAAGGCTAACAACCCCCGTTAACAACGGTAGCTTTTTACTGATCGACAGATTCATTAGTATTCAACACCATGTTTATCCAAACGTCTATAAAGGGCTTGTCGGGTCATGCCGAATTCCCTCGCCACTCTAGCAATGACACCCTGATGAATACGCATTGCTTCTTCAAGTTCTTGTTTGCTTGGTTCGTGAGTTGTTTTAGCCGTGTTTGTATTACTTTGAAGCGTATTCGAAGTGGTGTGTACCGATACAAACGCAAAGTCCTCAGCTTCAATCACCCCTTCGGGTTTTAACACCCCAACCCGTTTACAGGTATTTTCTAATTCGCGCACATTACCTGCCCAGTCGTGAGCTAATAAGGCTTTTTCAGCCGACAGACTAAGTTGTCTGTCTGGTAAAAAGTGCGATACCAAAGGCACGATATCATCCAACCTTTGATTGAGCGGTTGTAGAGAGAGCTCAATAACGTTAAGTCGATAGTACAAATCTTCTCTAAACTGACCTGTTTGAATCTGTTCAACTAGGCTGGCATTTGTAGCTGATATGACCCTGACATCAGTTCTCAAGGTTTTTACTGAGCCAAGCCTTTGAAACTCGCCAGTTTGTAAAACTCTTAGCAGTTTGGTTTGCCCAGAATATGGCAAATTGCCGATTTCATCCAAAAATAAAGTGCCGCCATCAGCCGCTTCAAACAAACCAATACGCTGTTTGTTTGCACCTGTATACGCCCCTGCTTCCGCGCCAAATAATTCAGCTTCGATTAAATCTGCAGGCAACGCTCCACAATTAATTTTGATAAAGGGTTTATCAGCAAGTAATGAATTAGCTTGTACCAACTCGGCGATTTTTTCTTTACCGCTTCCGTTGGGGCCAGTAATTAACACTGATATATCAGACTTGGCGACTTGAATCGCCATATCAACCAAACGTTGCATAGCGTTGCTGGCATAGACTAGACCAACACTTTGCGCAGTGTGCTGAGCAGGTTGCCGTTGCGCTTGTTGTTTTTTGAGAATATCTGCATCTGCAGAAGCCTTGCCCAGTGCAACCAGATTTTGCACCGTGTTCACGAGCTTTTGGTCATCCCATGGCTTGGCGATATAGTCCACTGCGCCGGCTTTAACCAGCTCGATAGCCTGCTCTAAATCAGTCCAAGCCGTGATTAAAATCACGGGTAAGTGCGGATTGAGTTCTCGTAATTGATAAAAAAGCGTTTTGCCTTCTTCGCCAGAGGTAGTGTCAGCCGTAAAATTCATATCTTGAATCACTAAGGACACACGCAGTTGATTAACGTATTGAAGTGCCTCTTCAGGGGAAGTGGTAGTAATGACATCATAACCATGAATTTCAAGCAGCAAGGATATTGCTTGTAAAACCGCTGGGGTATCATCGACTATTAGTATTTTATCCGCGTTTTTATGCACTTTGCGTTCCTTTGCATTTTCCCATTGAAGCGTGTTCCACCTTTTATTAAAAAGATTTTATGAAAGCTTGATAAGACTAATTGCCTTGAGCCGATGCTTCAAGGCAATTTTAAGCATAACTCTAATAATCTAAATACTGCGCGTTGCGATGCTTGGCGAAATATTTGCGGCTTTATTGGCCGGCATTAGCACGGACAATAAACTGATCACAAGCACAGACAACATGGTGATGATAACGTATGTCAGATCAAGTGCAGGGACTTCGTAATGTTGTAACAAGGTTTGACCTAAGTAAACAGCAGCAACTCCGCCGATAATTAAACCAAGCGTACAGATCAACGCATTTTCGACTAAGAAATAACGCACAATATCTGACTTGCGCGCACCTAGGGCTCTACGAGTGCCGATTTGTTTCGTACGTTTGTTGATATTAAATACTGTTAAGCCAAATATTCCTAAAGCGGTAACTGACACAAGCACAACCACTAGCGTAATTAGCATACGCATCATCAGTATATCTTCAGCATTGTAGTTTTGCTTAGACTCATCCATGCCTCTAACTCTCATGATGACACGCTCATTGCTGTTCTCAAGCATTAAGTCTTCAACCTGTGCCATGATAGAAGCGCGTTGACCGGGTTCAGTTCTGACAATCATTTTCTGAAAGGTGTGAGAGCGCACTAACGGAATGATCACTAAATTATCAGCTCGGCTGTCTTTTAACCATGGCCCTTTCATTTTATCTACCACACCCACAATCTGCATTGGGAAAGGACCAAAATACAGTGTCTTTCCAATACCATCACCTTCTGGGAACATTTCATCGAGAAAGGCTTGGCTTGCGATACCGACGCTTGGGACTGTATCCATTCCTTCTTCTTGAACAACCACGTCATCTGCAGTGAAGCTTCGGCCAGCAACAATTTTGACACCAAGCGTGTCAATAATGTTTTCATCACCCATGGTGTAAGCAGCTCGAACACCGCGTTCACCATCTGGATTAGGGACTAGAAAAAAGCTACTCGCTGAGCCACTTCCAGATAGCGGTACTTCACTAGCATTGACGGCATTGATCACGCCAGGGATATTTCTGAGGGTTTGCTCGTCTAGCTCTGCCTGTTCTAGTAAATTAGTATCTTCTGCAAAACTCATGATACTAAAGCTAAAGACTTCTTCTTCAGGATAACCCGTTTCTTGATTTAGGTAAGCCACTCGGTCTTGAATAATAAAGGTGGCGTTACTGACAATTGCTACTGTTACTGCTATTTGCACCAACAACATCATGGCACCCGCTTTTGAGCGAAATAAAGCATTTATAATGGGTTTTATTTCTAACATGATGATCTCCTTATTGCGTTTTAAGATAAATAGCTGGCGTAGTGCGACAGACTAACCATGCGGGATATAAGCCTGCGACCATGCAAGCAACAATTGATATTGCGGGCGCAGAAAACAGCATCGTCAAATCCATCGATGCAAGTGCGCTGTAATAACTATATGTTTGTCTAACGCCCCACAAACCTAACTGCGCAATGACAATACCGAGTAATCCACCAAACAAACCAAGCATGCCTACTTCAACGAGGTGCTGAGCAAATACCTGTGACTTACTTGCTCCGAGTGCCCTGCGCACACCAATTTCGGGTGCTCTTCGCAAAAACTTACCCAGCAACAAACCTAATATGTTGGCAAGACAAACAACTAAGAACATAAAACTGAGTCCTACCAGAATCCGATTATCATCAGAAACAACGCCATTGTATTCAATCCACTCATTAACATTACGCACTTCGTATTTTGGTGTTTCTCTTTCAAAGCGACCGTTTTCAGCTTGGTCAATCAAGTAGGCATGTATAAAGTCTTTGAATTCTTGAAGTGATGTTGGGTTATCAATTTCAACCCAAAACTGAATCCAAAATAATTCAGCTTGTAGCCTATCTTGATAAGAATTTATTTCTTCATAACGCCAACCATTTGTATTGCCCCAAGTTGGAAGCTCCATGACAGGAATCAGGCTAAATGGAATGAATAGGTTTTCAGGGCTGTTAAACGCACCATTGGTTAAATCGTAGTATTTTGTATGAATGTTCCAGTCTTTAATCACACCAACGATTTGAAATGCATGTTCGTCAAGCATGACTTGTTGACCTACTGAATCAGCACCACCAAATAGTTTATCGTTAAGCTCTTCACTGATCACAACTACTTTGTTTGCATTAGAATGTTGTGCGTCTGACCAAACGCCACCATATAAAAACTCAAGGTCAAACATGTCAAAAAAATCTGGTCCTGTGACACGCGCGGCTTCAACAAATGGCTTGACGGTATCGTTGTTCATATGAACTGAAAAACCCGTTCTGACTTGGGCTACTTTGCGTTTAGGAATGTCAGATTCATAAAGAGCTAAGGCGTCTTTGTATGTCATCTGCAATGCCAAGTCATCGCTTGTCCACCACGTTTCACCGTCATCCATAGTATTGATTTGAACAGCGAAAAGCTGGTCGCTTTTGTTTGGAATCGGGTCCATCGACATCATGTGATAAACCGATAAACTGGTCATCGTAATCCCAATGCCGACAGCAATTGCACTGACCATTAAAATGGATACCAGTGGTGTGCGCTTAAAACTGCGCCAAGCTAAATCTATGTAATGAAGAAACATGTTTAAGCCCCCGCGGTCGCAAGTTTATTGGCTTTTTCAAATTGTTTGTTTTGATAAAGCGTAAAGTCAGCCAGCTGTCCGTCTACCACCTGAATATTGCGAGGTGCACGTCTTGCCAGTTCGGGATCGTGTGTGACCATTATAATAGTCGAACCCTCGCGGTTGATTGATTCTAAAATCTCCATGACTTGACGTGCCATTAAGCTGTCTAAGTTTCCTGTTGGCTCATCTGCTAGTAAAAAACGCGGCTCGCCTGCTAAAGCTCTCGCGATGGCAACTCGCTGTTGCTGGCCACCTGAAAGTTGTTGTGGCAAGTGTTTCGCCCTGCTCGCCAAACCCACTTTTTCAAGACACTCTTCAATTCTGCGCTTGCGCTCACCTGATTTAATGCCACGATAGCGAAGTGGTACTTCAATATTTTCATAAAGGTTAAGGTCAGGTATTAAATTAAACCCTTGAAAGATGAATCCGATTTTCTGATTTCTTAAATCAGCTCGCTCGTTATCAGATAAGCCGCCCACATCGACACCGTCTAATGTGTATTGACCCGAAGAGAATGGCTCAAGCATGCCTGCAATATTTAAGAACGTCGTTTTCCCAGAACCTGAAGGCCCAGTCACCGCAATAAACTCACCCTCTTTGACGTTTAAATCAAAATTGCGAAGCGCATGTGTTTGTACTTTTTCGGTTTGGTACACCTTGCTGATATTATTCATTGTTAACATAGTATTTTTCCTTAATTTAGAATTGAGTGTGACTGTTAGTTCAACAGCACTGAATCGTTTTCTATAAACGATTCGTAATTTGAAATAATGATTTGGTCGTTCGGGTTTAAGCCGCTTAAAATCTCGACTTCTCGCATGCTTGTTGCGCCGATTTGGATATCTGTTTTGACGGCAACACCATTTTCAATCTTGTAAGCGATAAAGCCACCCGCGTCTAAAAAGGTGCCTCTGCGCACTTTCAAGACTTGTGATTTGTTTTCAAGTAGCACACGTGCAGACACTTGTTGATTTTGTCTAATTGACCCAAGGTCCGCTTGATCAAAACGCACACGCGTTTTAACTTGTCGGTTGTTTACCTCTGGTGAGATGGCTGAAAGCGTGCCTAATACCGTTTTACCCGATAAAGTCATTTCTACTGGCATGCCCACGCCAATGTCATTTGCGTAGCTTTCGGCAACGTTTAACTCGGCTTCATAGGCGCTTAGGTCAACCAATGTCATCAACGCATCATTTTTGTTGACCAAACTGCGCGCTTGCACAAGTAAGTTACCCACGACACCGTCTACACTTGCTACGATCGTTAATTCCGTGATCTTACGTTCTAGTTCTTCAACCACCAAAGCTTGTCTTTGCACGACACTTTTGGCACTTTCTAGTTCAAACGCAAGGCGATCATTTGCAATGGCAACCTCTTCTTTTGCGTGTTTAAAGGTAAGCTTGGCGCGTGCAAGTTCATCGACAGCTTGCTCTAAGTCAATCTGGCTAATTAAGTTATTTTTGATTGAAGCTTGGGCACGGCGATTTTCTCGCTCTGCTGCTTCCAGGTCGACTTTAGCCAGATCTAAGAGCTTGGTCAGTTGAAGTTTCTGACTGCGTGCATCTAGTCTTTGGCGAGCTAATTCACCGTCTAAGCGCGCCATTTCACTGCGTTCTTGCATCAGCCTGTTTTCTAACTCTGGCGATTCAACTTCGGCAATTACTTGGCCAATTTGAACGTGATCCCCTGCTTTTACATTAAGGTTTACAAACCCTTGCTCTGGGCTGTATACCTGCGGTGCATTGGCGGCTACAATTTTACCGTTAGCAACGATATCGCGAACCAAATCACCTACTTCAAGTGTTGCGATTTGAACAGAATCTTTGTCAATTGAACGGTTGGCGGTCGGTGCACTTAACAAACTATATGCCATGACAAACAGTACGATTAACACCACACCCAACACCACAAACTTGCGTTTACTACGAGTGTTAGAGCTAACTTGAATATCCTGTGCGCTGGTATCTTGAATCATGATGATTGACCTGCACTAGTTGAATTAGACTGTTTAAAATCATGTTCGAAAACACGGCATAAGCTGGCACATAGCAACATCGTCAGCGGAGAAATTAGAAATAGATAAACCAACATATTCAATCCATAAAATAGTGAGTGATGATTGAGTAATGCTAGGCGCATGCCAATCATAAACCATTGTTTTTATTGCCATATTTATATTTTGGATTTATGAAAAGTGTCCGCGGACACTTTGATGTGTCCGAATCGGACAGAATGAGCAGGTTTTAATAACGGTTATTTGCAAAATGAGGTTGGAAATAGCAATTTTAAGTACCAGTTCAATATGTCTGTTTTGTGCAAAAGCAGGTTGGATTTTTTCTCGTCTAAATCAAATTAAACTTCTAGTTTGTACGTGAAGCGGACATTAAGGGTTACCCATAAGATTGCAATTTTTTGGAGATTGGGGAGTCTAAAATATATAGATGACTCCAATACCGACTTCTGCTTCATAGCTACTTCTAGCAATTGGGCTGTCTCTAACTTCACTATTGAAATATTCAAAGAGTGCTTCACCAAAGAACTGCCAATTTTCGTTGATGTTGTATCGCAAGTTGTAATCAATACCGATGGAGCGTAGTCCGCCGCTCAAACTCGTCTCCTGCAACCCTGAAGCTTCAGCTTGCAAGGCATTGATACCAAACCCTTTGTTGGCGTAATCACTATCATGGAAAACTGCAACCAAATTTATTTCTGAACCAGTACCATCTAATTGCTCACCAAAGCGATACCCCATTCCAAGTAGGCCAAGATTCCCTTCATCCCCAACAACCAAACGGCTCACAACCCAATATCGCCAATCTGAAGTGAGTGAATAGCGAGCTTGAATAACTAATTCAAAACCTTCTTCTTGGTCTCCAAGACCATCAAGAAAACCATCGTCAGAATCAGCCTCTTCTCGACCTTCATCAAAGCCGAGTAATACATCAAAAAGCCAAGTCTCAGAGCGTTTTCCACGCCACCCAAGTGCTTCTCCGGCAAAATAATAGATATTATCACCATCACGCCACTGTATTGCGCCAGCAGGTTGAGACTCAAACCCAAACTCGTCAGAACCCTCGTATTCGGTCTCATACTCAATTCCCAAACCTAGCCCAAATGCCCAACCATCTTGCCCTCTTGTAAAGTCGTCCACTGAGGGTAAAGGAACTAGAGCAGCCTCATTCGTTTGAGCTGATACGAGACTTAAGACAGAAAGCTGCATAAGCATTATCAAAGATAGTTTTAATATTTTTTTCATTTAAGAACCTTTGGAAAGTGCCACAAACATGATTATTAAGTTTTGATGTAATCACCTTAGTACGTTCATGGATTTAGTAAAGGTTCACAATACTTTACATTCGATGAAAAAATATAGGTTTCTGTCCGTTTCCATATAAATGTCCGCAATTTGTCTAAATCGGACCAATATCGTAGCTGTAAATTTTTAAATTCATAAAATGTCTAAGGGTCTGCTTTGCGAACGAGCCAGACGTTTAGTTTAATAAAGATATCTAAAAATCCAACCTGATTTTTCACAATGTAGATACATTACCACTATACTTAAAATTCCTGTTTACAACCCTAGAATACAAATAATACAGTACCGGAGTAAGAGTATCGGAACTGGTTAAGCTACAAGTACAAGATGTGGATTTAGCACGACAACAGGCCATTCACTTTTTTGGTAAAGGTCGTAATGAGCGCATTGTGCCTATGTGGTCGCAAACAATCACCGAATTAAAGCGATGGTTGCTAGAGTTACCGCACAGTCCAACTGCTGCCTTGATCCCCAATCGCCATGGGGCAGCTATTACTAGGTTCGGTGTCAAACAGCGTTTGGATTGCGCAGTTAAGAAAGCACGCCAAGCATGTCCTTCGCTGAAAAACAGGCACATATCACCGCACTCGATTCGGCACACCACTGCCATGCATTTATTGCAATCTGGTGTTGATATGACGGTGATAGCACTATGGCTTGGACACGCAAAACTCGAAACAACTCACCAATATATGCAAGCTGACATTGAAATGAAACGAGAGGCACTTGCAAAACTGCCGAGTTTACCGACCGCATTTTAATCGTTATTGCAGCGCTATTGTTTTTGCTGCCTATCCCCGGATATTACTTTTTTTGGAATCTAGGTATAGATCCTTTTCTTGGTTTATATCAAGTAGCCAGTAATTTAGTAGATGGTAGCGCTGATATAAGTGGTTTTTTTGTTAGCGAATAAGCTCCTACAAAACGCAGAAATCTAGCTCCTTTCCACACATGAGTTATTCAACCGATAACCAATACAAAGTGTTCAAAACAAATTGTTTCCAGTCATATCCCTGAAGATTCATTCCTAAGGACTGTTTTGAACCGTCTTGCTCTTCAACGACCATAGCGGTGAATCCATTTGAATCACCAAGAACCACGAATTTTCCTTTCCCAACCTTTCCCACCAGTCCTTGAGAATTCCCGCGACCAATAGGTCCGACACCCGTGTGATGCATTATGTTTTCGGATTTATCTGACAACGCAAGCAAGTTGGTATAGTTTGAACCGCTCAGTGCACTGCCTCCAAAGGTTAGAAGCCTTGTTATCTGAGATTCTTTAGTTCTACCCTTTATAATTGGGTGATGATTGGCAAGCCCTCCGTTTTTATTTGAAAATTCAATCCATCCTTTGCGGCCAAATTCTTTATTGTAATTCAGCTCATCAATTGTTGTTCCCACACTAGATTCAATCCCAAACTTTCTTAGCAATGGATTAATAGCTTGGTCGAAAGGCGCGTGCTCACTGAAAACCAAAAGCGAGCCGCCGTTGCTCACCCAATTGTACAAATGATTAATCTCATCTTGGCTAAATGTCACTTCATCCGTTACTTCATTTTTAGTGGTAAAATCGAAAGGTAAAGCCGTAACAATCATGACAATGTCAAAGCCTGCCAAGTATTCAGCTGTAAATGTTGAATGACCGACTACGGGTTTATAGCCATCGGCTTTTGCAAGCATCGAGAACGGTTTAATGAAATCCCATTGAATGAAAAAATTATGATGAGCACCGTCTAATAGTATTTTTGGACCTTTCCCCAATTCGTATGCAGTGGCGTTGACCTCTGCATTAAACTCAGGATCGTTCGACATTGGCCATTTCCCGAAAGCCGGATTGCAAAGGACAATGAGGATGAGCAGCGGTAAATATGATCGTTTCATATTCGTTATTTACACCTAAAAGCGTCGGATTTATTGATTATCATTTACTCTACCCTTTTCCATCCAGCTTTATGCTTATACACCATGCCTTCTTTCATTACAAAAGTGGCCGATTGAAGCTTTTGCTGGAGAAGATTGCAAATCTAGTGGCTCCCTTTGTTTTCAGTTGCTAGCTCTAGAAACGAATGATAACTCCTAAGTGTGCGCTCACAATATTCCGTTTTTATGGAGTATAAGTAAAACAAACGCTATTTACTACCCCTCATGACAGCTGGCTCTGGGGCTTGTTTCATGCGTTACAGATTCAAAAACAGCCGGCATTTACCGAGTAAATTTAGTCAAGATAAGAAAATAGGCTGGCCATTAGGATCGAAAACTTATTTGTGATGCAAGGAAGGTAGTGCCTCAACAAGTTAATGTTCAAGCTATGTTGATGGTGGGGCGATTAAGCTCCAAAGTCAAAATCGCGCTGAATGACGAAATCATCAAGCAGCGTTGGTTGCACTGACTCATTTAGTGGTGATGCTCTGCATGAGTTGGAACTAATCGATGAGTCGAGTTTATCCAAATGCCTGAGTATTTTTTCGATGACGGCAGGCTCTGTAATGCATGCGATTATTTTTACATTCGTCTTTTTGCACGCTTCGCAAACGGTAATATCGATATTGAAAACCCGCTTCAATCTTTGTGCCCACGACATACTGCGGGCATGGTATGGTTTATCTGAATCTTTCAAACGCTCAACTAGCAAAAGCAGATGCGAGATACACTTCAAGAAAATTCTGAGCAATTACAAACAATGCGCAATGAGTTTTCTGCTCAATCTGCCGGTCTATATGAGCAAAAAAGTCAGTTGCAGGCCTTGAGTAAGGAGCTGCAAGAAGAATCCAAAAAATGGTTAGCGCTCCTCATCGATTCAAGCTTCGAAGACGAACAAGCATTTTTAAAAGCAAAGCTACCTCAGCCAGAGATAAAAATACTATCTGACAAGATCAACCAATTAGAGCAAATTCAACAAAGTGCGCATGTAAACCTTCAAAGTGTTAACGATGATTACTCTGAATATTTACAAGACGAAAAGTACCGCGAATATCATTCATTGGACTTAGTAAGTTTGACAACAGAACTAGAGCAAGCGCGTCTGGAAAGAGATCAGCTAGTCGGACAGCAAGCTCGATTGCAAGAGCACTTAAGCGCCGATGAACAAAAGAGGCAACGCCACGTTGCGGCCTTGCAAAAAATTTATAAGCTGCAACAAGAGTGTGATCAAATCGGACTGTTAAATAAACTCATTGGCTCCAAAAAAGGCGATACTTTCAGAAAGTTTGCACAAGGTTTAACGCTTGATCATCTAACTTATCTAGCCAATCAACGACTGTCGCAACTTCACGCTAGATATCAATTAAAAAGAACAGACGATGCAAATTTGGAATTATCGGTATGCGACACATGGCAAGGCGATTTGCAGCGCGATACCAAAACGCTGTCTGGCGGCGAAAGCTTTCTAGTAAGCCTTGCACTAGCACTTGCACTCAGTGATTTGGTGAGTAACAAAATTAGCATAGACTCATTGTTCCTTGATGAAGGCTTTGGGACCCTCGACAGCAATACGCTAGATATGGCCTTAAGTGCGCTGGAGCGCTTAAATGCAAGTGGCAAGTTAATTGGGGTCATTAGTCACGTCGATGCTTTAAAAGAGCGAATCCCGACTCAAATAAAAGTTTCAAGTGAATCGGGAGCAGGCGTGAGTCGCTTGAGCGACGAGTATCGTGTTGCGAGTGCTGTGTAGGTACTCGGTTCGTTTTAAGGAATGCCCTTAAGATACTTCGGCGAGTTTTTGTTGGTGAATTAATAGACAGACATCAATACTATGGGTAATATTTAAAAGTAGGAAATGGACGACTCGCAATAGATCGCGACCATCATTATTGTTCTTGATTGCTGCATAAGGAAGCAAAAGTGCGAAAAACCCTACTAGTTTTCATATTATTCCTGACTGCGTCTGCGATTTATGCTGATGACCCACCAAAGGTTACCATCCAAGACTTCAAAGAAGAGTTTAATCCAGAAGTTAAAGTATCTGGCGGAGTGCTTATTGGCTTTCAACTCACAGGAAGCATTCCAAAGCCAGACTTAAACCAACTATATATTGCTCGCCCCGCTAGTCTTATGCATGTCAATTTAAGTCTTACTTCCATGGATGGTAAGTATAAAGCGGAAATGGTATTAGATTTTGGTGAGTCAAAATCAACTTGGGTTGAGGTATCAATACCTAGTGAACGAAAAGAAGAGCTCAAAAACTACTCAACAAACGAGCTTGTAGCATATGCTTACACAGAGATTGTTGATGAGCGCAGTAAAAGGAAAAGAACTTTTCACAAGATTTATCCCACGTCTTGGGGCAGCCCCAAACAACCTGATGAATTTGTAGGACGATTCTATGTTATTAGCGGTATTGGTTTACCCAAGTACACGCTTAATAAAAAATCATATAAATGCGCCGCTACAGACGCTGATGTTAATACTGCGTTCAATAAGTTTTGTGTATTAAATGATTCTTTTAGCCCAGGCGACAATCTAGTATTTCTTAAAACTGGAGTGCAAAGAAAGTTTTTGGTTTGGCGACCTGAATGATTAATGCATTCAAAGGTTTTTATATCGACATCGTACGAAATCTAGAACTAGATCGACTGCGAGGATTCACTCGAACATTAATTGTCTTTTTGATCTTGCTTACTTTTGCTTTTGTCGCATTCTTTGTGTCTGTAGTAAGCACCAAGCTTGATGAAGATACGAAATATTATATAAATGCGATATCCGAAACCTACAAATATTATCCTGTAGGAGCGAGTGCATCTTTAGTGTTGATTCAAAATTTCCGAATATCTGAAGGGTGCGGCGACTTTGAAGGTGAAGCAGATCCAGAAAAATTATTTTTACGTTTCGCTACAGGAAGCGAGGTCACGGTTTCGCGGTTCAGCACATCTTCTGTGAGGCTTGATATTATGAGTGAAGAATTAAGGTATAGATTTAAAAATACCACTCAACAAGGCTCTTCCGAAAAGCTAGCGGCTGACATAGAGGGGGAAGAATTCTACGATTGTGTATCGATTGAAATATCGTTATCAGACAACAACCCTGTGTTCACCATGAACCTGTTAGGCGAAACAGCAATTGGACAGGAAATTACCGATGCTCCTGATAAATATAGCCAAATGCTTTTAAATGCCAATATTATGATTGAGGGAAAATCTGCTATATCTAAATCTCGATTCAGTTATGAGCCAATATTCGTTCCTAGAGGCGCAATCATTACGTCTCACTTGCCTAATAAAGACAAACTTCAAGCATTGCCAGCCACATCTGGTGTCCTTCGGGCAAGCATGGATTCTAAGGCCATTGAGAGTTCAATAATGGTCTACGGTGGCGAGCTACATATTCAACTATACCGCGAGAAACCTCGACCATTAAAGATCAGTTTTATCAATCGATTAAGTAGCGACAATGAAGCAGTAATCGGTTTTTCATCGCTTATTATTCTTATTCAATTTTTAAGTGCCATTATTGCTTTTCTAATGAGACTAAAATTTATCAATACTACCACGCATCAAATACAGTCAAACTTAGCACCAAGTAAAAAAGCGAGGCGAAGAAAGATTCACAGGGAAAATATTTAATGTCTAAACCCTCAAAGCAAGCTTCTAAACTTTTCTACGTCATTTTTGCTCTAATGATTTCCATGACAAGCTACAAAACAATTGCAACAGATGTATTTGTAGAGACCGATGCAGAAATTGGCAGAGGCTTGCTTCGAGAAATCGGAAGTACTTGTTTTGTATATACCCCCCAACATGTAGCCGAAAATTCAGATGGTTTTGTTTATGTAAGTTCGCCACAAGTCAGGAATGCAGAAGCTTCAGTACTTACTTATTTCCCAGTAGATTTAGCTCTGCTAAAACTGCCTAACGAAAATAGAGAGATGTGCAGTAAAAGCAGCTGGCAAGATGAAGGGAATAGGGTGAACTCAATCTTAGGAGTACAAAAAGAGGGTATTCTAAGTCTACGTGAGAAATTTGGCGGGCTAAGCGAAATCGCCGTTCGTTTTACACGCAAGGAACTTCATTCGTATTTTTACATTCAACCCGATAATTCCTCACAACAGATTCTGCAGGGTATGAGCGGAAGTATTATTTACGTTGGAACTTATCCTGTTGGTATGCTCGTTTCTGTTTTAGATGGCATTGGAAAAGTGTTACGTATCGATACTATCGCCAATATTTCAAAAACGGTACTTGATGGTTATGCAACAGAATTAGAAAAGATTGCAAGCACCTCAGTCGATAAATCTGCTTTTCCTTCTTTAAACAAACAGAAAAAGTCGGTCGAGCATCAACCATCACTTTCCAACAATGCTTTTAGGGGCGAAATCGCGCAAGGTCAAGTAGTAGAGCATAGATTTGTTACTAGAGGGCATACAGCATTTAAACTCACACACAAACGACAAAGTATGAATGCGCGAGTAAATATCTATGTTTATAGCCCTAGCGGTAAAAAGCTAGGGCAACTCGGCTCATTACAAACTAAAAACGACGAATATTTAGGGTTTGGCACAGTTGACGCAGGCGAGCATACTATTCGCATTGAGGGTAGTGCTTGGGTAGGATCATATCATCTGACCCTTGAAGAGATGGCATCTCCTGAGCAACTTATAGGAGAGCAAAATATTATTGGAGACGGTGATAGTGTTACTGGTTTCGTTGCCCAGAATACATATGCAGAATATAAGTTCGTTACTCGTGGTAATACGGCATTTAAGCTCACACACAAACGTCAAAGCATGAATGCGCGAGTAAATATCTATGTTTATAGCCCTAGCGGTAAAAAGTTAGGGCAACTCGGCTCATTTCAGACTAAAAACGACGAATATTTAGGGTTTGGCACAGTTGATGCAGGCGAGCATACTATTCGCATTGAAGGCAGCTCTGGAGTGGGAGCCTATCATCTGACGTTGCAAAAAGAGTGATGCAAGACAAGCGCTCACATTATCACAGCATAGCAATTTCATCGTCTTTCAAATGACCAACAAGCGGGCTGTTTTCAGCATCTGCAAAAGCCATATCTAAATAAGCAGAGCGTTTTTGCACTGACTCGCGATAGTTTGGATGTGTGAAGATGTACATTTGTTTGTTGTTTAATGCTTCAACGACTCGCTTAGCTAATAAGTCAGAGCTGATGCCAGATTCGACTAACGCGGCAGCGGCGTTAAAGCCTTTTTTTAAGGCCTCTGGTCGGCCAATAGGCTTTTCAGTTTTGTATTTGTCTTGCATGGTGCGAAATGATTCGTGAAGAGTATAAGTAAAACAAACACTATTTACTACCCCTCATGACAGCTGGCTCTGGGGCTTGTTTCATGCGTTACAGATTCAAAAACAGCCGGCATTTACCGAGTAAATTTAGTCAAGATAAGAAAATAGGCTGGCCATTAGGATCGAAAACTGATTTGTGATGCAAGGAAGGTAGTGCCTCAACAAGTTAATGTTCAAGCTATGTTGATGGTGGGGCGATTAAGCTCCAAAGTCAAAATCGCGCTGAATGACGAAATCATCAAGCAGCGTTGGTTGCACTGACTCATTTAGTGGTGATGCTCTGCTTGAGTTGGCGGTAATCGGTGAACCTTGTTTATCCAAATGCGTTAATATCTTTTGGATGACGGCAGGCTCTGTAATGCATGCGATTATTTTTACATTCGTCTTTTTGCACGCTTCGCAAACGGTAATATTGATATTGAAAACTCGCTTCAATCTTTGTGCCCACGACATACTGCGGGCGTGGTATGGTTTATCTGAATCTTTCAAACGCTCAACTAAACGAGGACTATTCTTGCCGCGTTGTGAAGCAGTCACTTCGGCTCGTACATTAGCATTAGGGGCAAATACCCCATGAAGTGGTAGTAAGCTATCTTCATCATCCATCGGCAATTCTAGATAGGTGTTCTCTGTATCGCGTTGGATGAGACCTGTTTTTTCTAGGTATTGTGCTATGCGATGGCTGATAGTGTTAACTAGCCGCTCCATGTCGCTATGGCTGGGGGCCTTGACTCGACTGAACTTCGTTTTTCCGTTTTCTTGTTTGATCACTCCTTCTAAAAACAGCATATGACAAATCCACAGGATAGTGGATTTGTACAACGGATGTTGCCCGAAGGGGTCAGGTACATGGATGTACCTGAATACAAATGAATATTGAGATTGAGTGCACTACCAAAGCGCTGAATGTAAGTCACCGCACCTGTGTTAGCCTGCTTTTTTAGACAGCCTGCTCGGTGGATAATAGCTGTCGCAATAGCGCGATGAATGATTTGCATGACTTTGCTAAGCTCTTTTGGATACCGAGCGAGTAATAAACGCAGAGGGATGGGTAAACTCAACACCCATTGACGAACTGGGTAGCCCTGTAGCACATCATCAACAAGTAATTTTGCACTTTCAGCCATGCGGCTTGCACCGCAACTCGGGCACAAAATCGTCTGGAACGATTTTGAACAACCGAAGGTTGGCCCGAAGGGCGCAGGGCAGGAAGCCCGGAGTAAAATCCCCTACGTTTACAACTAAACGCGACTAGCTTTTAGTGTTTGCAATCGTCACAGACTACACGAAGAAATCCATTCTCAAGACGACCACACTTAAGAAACTCTTCAAACTCTTTTTCCACATGCCGAGGTAGTGACTTTCCTTGATGCGAAAGGAGCTCTATAAAGTCTGGGTAGTATTGCTCAACCAATTGATAAAGCAATGTATGCTCTGGTCGGTGACGTTTATAGGTATAAGAGTGATTCTCTAGCAATGGCGTCCTTGCCAATAATATTTTTGTTTATTGTGCTGGTAATGTTAACGTTCAGCTACTGGATTTAGTATCAGAATTTGAATAGCGTTCAGCTTCTGCGAACAAACCAGTAGCTTAGCTCATCGTTTCCGAATATCCTCTCCTTGTCTGATGCTACCTGTCAGATTAAATTTGGGCTACTACATATCAGTTTTATTTTTAGTCGATATGTGCTTCTTAAAGCTCTGCTGCAACAGCTCAATACTGCCATTAAATTTGTCAAGTTCTTCTACCCTGGCTAGAAGAACGGCAACATTCTTAGCAAGCTCTGTTTTTTCATTCTGTAAGAGCTGATTTTTGTCAAAAATACTTCTTTGCTGTTGCTGCTGCGCAATAAGTTGCTTTTCCAATTGACTTAATGATGCCCTCAATTCAGCATTGGCCACACGTAGTGAAGTTAGCTCGGTCACTTGTGTTGCACTGACCTTATTTGCAACTTCTAACTCTTGCCTGTATTTATTAATAAGTACCGCAGATTTTGCATCGATCTTTTGTTTATATGCATCTTGAGCCTGCTTCATGACTTCCACTTCATTTTTCAGCGACACATTGCTAGTTTGAAGGTCATCAACCTGAACTGAGCTTGATGTTAATTTTTTTTGAAGCATTTGCACATTGGCCTCAGCATCTTCAAGTAATAACTCGAACGTTGACGTTTTATCTTTCTCATGTTTAAGCGCTTTATCATTCATAATTTCAGCCTCTTCTACAAGTGCTCCAAGAAGTCGTTCAGAAAGCTGGAATTGCTTTGTCTTGTTCTCAACCTCTTCAAGCCGACGCTGTTGCCACTCCTTTACGTAAGGGTGAATACTGCTAGTTGATGAATGACTATCTATCTCACTGAGCACTCTTCTTACAGAGCAATTTTCGCCATTTTCATGCAATCTATTACAAACAGCAAATACCTGCTCTTTTAAGTTTTGTGTCTTATTCGTCATCGGCCGATTCTCCATATTAGACGACAATTTGCTTAGTCGAACGAACAACATAATTTAGTGTTCGTGTCTTTTGCGAAAAGCGTGTTGTGCACCGCTTCATAGTCATCGCTCTTCGAGCCAGCTATTTATCACTTCACGCTTCCAACCTACGAAACGGGGCCCCAAAGTAATAGGCTCTGGTAAATAACCGTTTTTTCGCCAGTTCCATAGTGTTACAACACTAACGCCTAGATATTTTGCTAATTCATTCTGACGCACAAAAGGCTGTTTAAAGTGCATAAAATAATCTCCTTTTAAAATTCAATGCACTCCACATATTAGTGTTACAAGCAAATCAATCCGCAATGTTTACACGCTTATCTATTGACTTAATATTCAGTGTCGGTAAGGTTAAGCGATGACAACACGAATTCAAATAACTTTGCCGCGGCACTGCCAATGCTGCTGGCGTCCAATAGCCCATAAAAATAAATATGGTCTACCGGCGACCTTCTGCTCTTCTCATGAACCGAAAGGGACAAGTAAAAAAGACTACATGCGAGCTAAAAGACTTATGAAGAAGTGGATAATCATGCATCGCAGTAGTGCTGATTGTGCAGTTCCTAATAATAGTAAATCGATACATCTTAGCGAGTTACTTGCAGAACTCGTGACTGATCCAAAATCAATCGAGTTTCGAGATATAAACGATGCTGGGTCCCTCTTAGAGGTTCTTCTGGAAGTGACAGAGCAATACTATCCGATGACCTTTTCGTGTTTACGGGAGCTAAAGCAGTCAACAAGTCAAAAGCGCATATCAGTTCGTAAGCTTCTTTTAGCGACTCATTTTGTTATGGGCTCGAAAAGAGTAGAAGATTTGAACCGTGAAATCAGTGTCTATGATTTAAAAAAGACGAGTAAAGTATGGTTCACTCAGCTATTATCTACTGTCGCTCGACATGAATGCATGAGAGTTATCGAGGAGCAATGCGCAAATCGAAAGCCCAGAAAAGATAAGAAAGGTGAACTGCGCATTGAAATACAAAAAGAGCTGGATTTAGCCAAAACCCATAATAAAAAAGCCAATCAAGCGGCAATTGCTAGAAAGCTTAAACTCAGCAAACAAAGGGTTAATAAGCTAGTTGAAGAATTGTATGGTAAGAAATAGTTTGACAGAAAGTATGACAGATTTTGACCACTACAATGCTAAGTCTTTTAATTTCAGTGGGCTACAGCAGTAATCAATAAACAGATCCAGAATATTGAGTAGGGTTTCCAGTTCATCCCCCCTCATTCAAATTCCTTATAAAAAAGGAAACTTGCTTAGTGGTTTCTGATTTATTCCAGGATAGGTATATTTGAGAGATTGTTCCTCGGTTAAATATAAAGAACTAGCTATCCATTTAGCCATTATATACCGGCATTTTTTCATAGACTTCAGAGTTATCTAATACATTCAGGTTATCTTTGCTTCTGGTAACTCTAGCTAGATCATTGTCCATCTGAAAAGGTGTAAAGTAGTAACCAATGCCACTGGCGTGTCTCATAAAATTATTGGTATTCGCTTTAATGTACTGGTTAATGTTGAGTTTTCGTCACTTAACAGATTGGAAACATCGAGTTTATGATGGATCCTCTCAGTATTAGCAGTCACACCATAAAGTAGGAAGGTTTTTTAGACAGCGAGAACATTCCATTGATGCCTTCTCAAATTGAACCAAATGACTATTGGGGTGGCCATGTCATCTGTTTTCAATTTTGGCGTACATAGAAGCCTGCCATTGCTTTGGGCGATATGTGTAGGTTTCTCCTTAATGCTATTTTTTATAGGTATAGGCATTGGACAAATTTTTGTATTGTTTCCTCAACTAACCATAAACATGAAGGTTATTGGTATTGTTTATCTACTTTATTTAGCGTATCTAATTGCAAGCAGTGGCGAGCTTAAAAAGGAGTTTTGTTTCAATGGGTAAATCCAAAAGCTTGGGTTGTATGCATGAGTGCCGTTTCAACATTTACCACCCCCGGCTATTCATACGTCGGTCAAATATTACCTACTAGCCTGTGATTTTTTAATAGTTGGACCATTATGTGTAGGTATTTGGGTGTTTGTTTGAGGCCTTTTTGAATCAACACCTCACCAATAGTAATCATATTAAAAAGATTAATATGTTTATGGCGCTCCTACTAACTTTATCAATCATTCTAGCAATAATAGGGATATGAACGGTCAAACTACATGTTCACTCGTGAACTATAGATTCTTGAGAGTTAACTTGATGTCAACACCGTCAAAATTGAATTAATCCATCCTATAGTTAATATATAACATATTGTTTTTTATGACGTTATTTTTACTGTCGTATTTCTGTCATAATAACGCCGTGATGCTATACTGCTAATAAAAATATAACAGTACTGTCATTAAACAACAAAGAGATTAATATGATGAGTACAAAGAAATCTAAACAGAAAGAATTTGCAGTATCTGTAGCGTTAACAATTGGTATTGGTGTCGCTATCGGTTCTATTATGGGAAGTTACTTAATTGGGATGCTTATTATGTTCCCATTGGGTATCGCGCTATACCAAAGACCAAGCGACTAACGAGAATTTTTAATACATTTATTATCATGAAAATAGATACAGAATTTGTTAAGCAATTACGTAATAAGCAAGCTTGGTCACAAGAAGAGCTTGCTGTTGCGTCAGGATTGAACTTACGGACCATTCAGCGCATCGAAAAAGAAGGTAGTATCTCACTGCAATCCAAAAAGGCGCTAGCTTCTGTCTTTAGTCTCGATATAGAAGATCTTGATTACACTGAGCCTGTGCTATGTTTCGAATACAAGTCAGTGGTTTTCAAAAATGATGTTAACTGGCTATCAAGTTGGGGCAAGAAAAAGCAGCCGTCGCAATACCAACTGGATGATGAGATTAATACCTACGCTGTAGAGGGTTGGCGGGTTCATACGCTAACTCATGGTAGTAGCGTTCATGGTGGTGCCGGTCAAGTATCGATATTGTTTGAAAGGCCTCTAAAAAAATCTGGTTAAAACAATCTGCAGTATTAGTATACAAATATTTCAATGCTCACAACTTGAAATAGCCTATTTATTAGCATGTTGTGTTTGACTACTAGTTCATGTTCAAAAATCAAAGTCGCGTTGAACGGCAAAGCCTCCGTCGTAGTGCACATCTATAGGCACTCACTACAAGTCACCGTATCACTGCACTGAGCATAAGACGAATTAACGCTACTAGTCTCTCACGTTTGCAATCGTCACAAACTACGCGCAAAAATCCATGCTCAAGTCGACCACATTTGAGAAATTCACCAAATTCCTTTTCAACATGATATGGCAGCGATTTACCTTGCCGTGAAAGCATCTCCTTAAATGCTGGATAGTGGTGCTCAACCAACAGATGATTTTGGCTAGTAACTTAGATTTTTTGATTGCCAACCCTAGAATGCAAATAGCCCTAACACCTTAAAACCCATTTCCACTTTTATGAGTATCTATTGATATTAAATCAGAACCAGCCAAATGGCTGTCGTACTAAATATTGAGGAAGTAACTACGTGACAAAGTTTCTACTTAGCTTATTCGTAATTTTCAGTCTAAGCGCTTGTGCAAATTATGACTACAAACCGCAAGTTAAGTTAGGTGAACCATTACTTAATTTTGAAGGGCAAAGCCTAGATGGTACTCCTTACGAATTGCCCGTGGCGCTGCAAGGCAAAAAAGCATTACTCTTGTTTGGCTACATCCATAAATCTCAATTTGATATTGATCGCTGGCTAATCGGCTTAAATCAAATCCAAGTCGATGTTGCTGTGTTTGAAATCCCTGCCATACAAGGATTCATACCAAGACTGCTCAGTACTCGTTTTGATGACTCTATGCGTGAAGGTATTCCAAGAGAGTTGTGGGCAGATGTGATAACCGTCTATGAAGACGGTGACAGAGTCCAGCATTTTACTGGAAATGAGTCACCTAAAAATGCAAGAGTGGTGCTGTTGAACGAAAATGGCGTTGTGACGCATTTCTATGATCGAGGCTTTTCTGTTAACGCATTAAACGAAGTTGCCAAAGCAGTATCAAAGCTTAATTAGAGTTTTAACAGCTTGTCTGGTTGTATCGTGAGTATTAGGTAATGTATTCACTTCGATTTTTAATAAGCAATAAATTGATAGAATCTGTTAATCTTTGTTTTATTCAACGGAGTCCAAATCCGACTTACTTACACCAGAGGAAACATGACTTCCCCAGCGCATAAAATCGGCATTTTTGTTGATGTCCAAAACATTTACTACACCACAAGAGACGCTTTTTCACGTCCTTTCAATTATCGCCAATTTTACGCAAATTTAGCGACTAAAAATAAGATCGTTTGTGCGTATGCTTATGCGATAGACAAAGGTGATCAGCAACAGCAAAAATTTCAAAGTGCACTCAGGCATATTGGGTTTGAAGTTAAATTAAAACCTTTTATCGAGCGAAGTGACGGCTCAGCCAAAGGTGATTGGGATGTGGGTATTACGATTGATATTCTTGAACACGCACCAGAATTAGATGAGGTTATACTGTTGTCTGGAGACGGTGACTTTGCAATTTTGTTAGACAAAGTCTCAAGCAAATATGAATGTTCAAGCACTGTTTATGGCGTCAATCAACTCACCGCAAATGGCTTAATTAAAAGCGCTTCTCGTTTTATAGACATAGATTCGAGTTATCTAATTTGAAAACGCCTGATGCTCACGTTTTAAGACTCTAAAACTTGCAGGACCGCGTCAAAGTGACTCCGATAATCTTCTACTTCGAGCTTGTCGACTTTGCTCCATGTCCAAGGCAACAAATAAACTTCTTTTAAATAACTCAAGAATTTGTGAGTTAGCTCTGGGTTGAATTTGTCATCCAAACACGCTTCAAATGCGTTATTTAAGGTGCTTTGGGTCAAACAATTTGTCACTATACCGTCAATATTAAAACAGCAATCGCCCATAGTAATAACTTGTTTATTCAACAATAACGCTTCGATACCCACTGTTGAATTGATCGTGGCGACCGCAGTTGATGATTCAATCAAGGACTGCGTATTCATGCCATTTAAAAAGACGATATTTGGGTTGGCCTGATATAAGTGTTCAAAGTTTTTAGGCCAACTGGGATGCTCTTTCATGACCACCTTTATGCCTTTTCCTGTCGATGCTCTTGCATGCTCTAAAGCCTCGCTCACTGCACTAAAAAGCGCCTCCATAGTTTTTAACCATGGCGAGTGGCAAATAATTTGAGTGTCATTGGGCACTTGAAATGGCACAAAGATAAAAGTGTCTGGTAATTCTACGTGTTGTGATTCTCGGCAAGCCTTATTTTTAGCCTGTCTGACTTCAAGACTAACATTATCAAGAAGCTTATTCTTAGGCTGCCATTGATGGTAAAAAGAGGCTTCACGAGGCAGCGAATTATGTGCATTCACGCCTTTGGGGTCCAGCGTAGTGGTGTGTGGTAACAAGCCGTTTTCAAACACAAATGTTTTAATACCCATTGCTTTTGCAACTAAATAGGGCGTGCGATTAGGTTGTTTCATACCATTCCAGACAACAAGGTTGTCTATTTGGGTTGTATCAAAATATGCAAAATAGTAACTGGCGCGGCATTTTTCTCGAAAGCAATAAAATAAGTAGATTAGATTTGAAAATAAACGTGACGATTGAAGGCTAGGATGACGAATGAGTTTTCGTTGTAAATGGGTTTTCGTTAAGTCATTGATATCCAGTTCATTGACTCTGGACCAGTATCTTACCCTTGGAAACGGGAATTTTTTAATGCAAATTAGTTTTGCGCTGTCGCCGATATACTTAACTACCTTTTTGTAATACTTAAAGTGTGACGATTTTCGAGATATGAAAAGGTATTTGTAGCTTGCCATCTTTAACATCAATCCGTTTTATTACTTGCTCTGATCCGAAGCAGCTTTTTTGATGTGTTCATTTGAAAAACTGCAAAATTCAGATTTTATTGCTTCATAGGATAAAGCAATTCGACGGAAGAGTCATTTTTGAAAATTGCGTGTTCTTAGCCTTGTAAGAGCACGCTTTAATTTTGAGTAATTAACCGTCTTTATTGATTTGGTCGATCAACTCTTGCTTTATTTCTTCGTAGTTGTAATTGCCAACTTGACATGTTCCTGCAGCCATGTGGCCGCCTCCGCCGTACTTCAGGCATAGCTCTCCGACATTTGTGTTTGAGCTTCTGTTAAGTATAGATTTGCCTATCGCAAAAACAGTGTTGCGCTTTTTCATGCCCCACATCAAATGGATTGAGATATTGCACTGAGGGAACAACGCATAAATCATAAAGCGATTACCTGCGTAAATCGTTTCTTGATCTTTTAAATCTAGTATCACCAAGTTGTCGTAAACTGTTGAGCAATCTAGTAGTTGCTGCTTAAATTTTTCAGCATGCGATTCATAAAGCTCAACACGTTCTTGTACATCGGGCAATGCTAAAATTTCTTCAATCGTATGGTCACGACAATAATCGATTAGATCCATCATCAAATGGTAGTTTGAAATTCTAAACTCTCTAAATCGACCCAAACCTGTTCGGCTGTCCATTAGGTAGTTTAGAAGCACCCAACCTGTTGGGTTTAAAATTTCATCTTTACTAAATTGCGCAGCATCGGCCTTGTCGACCGCTTCCATCATACCGTCCCAAGCTTCAGGAAAAACATCTTTGCCACCATAATAGTCATACACTACACGAGCGGCTGACGGCGCATTTGGGTCTATAATATGATTTGCCTTTTCTACGTCTCCGCGTCTGCTCACTTCACTCAAGTGGTGATCGAACGCAAGGTTACAATTGGGAACGTAAGGTAAGTTGGTGGTAATGTCGTTTGGCGTAATTTCGATGATACCGTCTTGCATATCTTTGGGATGCACAAATTTTATGTCATCAATCAGCGCGAGCTCTTTCAATAGAACAGCGCATACCAACCCATCAAAATCGCTTCGGGTTACCAGTCTAAATTTACTTTCAACACTTTGGCTTAGGGCAGACATTTGTCACTCTTTTTTATTTGCTAATTTCTTAGCTTTAGAGTAACTCAGATCGGATTTTGAATTGATATTTAGAGGTATAAGTGGGTATTTCAAAGTATACAGGGTAAGCAATTTTTTAAATCACTTACCCTGTTAACTGATTGATAAATAAGTTTAAAGTTTATTCTTTATGGCCTTGTATAAGCAACCGGTTTTGCTTTATCACGGTTGAGGTAACGGTCACGCAATTTGATTTGACGACTAGTCATTTCGATTGCTTTACCGTGTATAAACACCTGCTCCGCAGTCTGCGTCACTTCTAAGGGATCGCCACTCCAGACCACTAAATCCGCGCGTTTACCAGACGCTAGGCTGCCTATTTCTTTATCCATTCCAAAGATTTTAGCGGGATTAATAGTGAGCGCAGCAAGACCTATACTATGGGGTAAACCGTTTGCCACGGCGTTACCTGCATGTTGAGTCGCCAGTCGAATATTGTGTGTTTCCATGCCAATTGCGACCATGACACCTGCCTTGTGAAGACGCGCTGCGTTTTCCAAAGTGGCGCCTAGTTGGTCAAAACCACCGGGCAAATTATATTCTGGATTTAAAATTACAGGAATATCGCTTTGCGCTAATTTGTCTGCAATTCTCCAAGCATCAGTTCCGCTGACAAGTACAATGTTCAAATCAGTGAACCTGTCTTTAAGCTTAACTACTTGTTGAATATCAGAGGCGCGATCTGCGCTGACTAACAAAGGCATATCGCCATTAATAACCTTTCGCAAAGCAGCGACATCTTGCTTAGTCGATAAGCCGTTCCAATCTTCAGTCGGGCTTAAGTCTAACCCTCTGGCAAATTGTGCTTCTTCAAATACGCTGTTCAACGCGACCCAAAGCGCCGCCCTGCTTCCACCATTTTCATCTGCGCCACCATTGCTCACATCAATTGACATAAAAGCTTGCGGTTTGATTACTGAATCAAATCCATCATCTAAGGTGATAATAGAGCCTTGACCTTGGAACAGCATTTCACTGCTAGATAAGGTAGTTGCCGCTGAAGTGAAGCCTTCTACGCGTGAAATCGGGATGATTGAAGAGTCTGCATTAATTGCAAATTGGGTGTCATACGCAGCCCCAACAGTAGAAATGGGATGCTGGTCTGCACGAGCATCAACCGTTCCAGCTGACAGACTGACTTCTTCGAGACCTAATTGAGTGTATGCACCTATTAAGCCGGGTGTAATTACCTTACCTGCAGCATCAAATTCAGTGAATCCAGATGGAACGGATTTGCCCTCGATCACCTGTTGAATTTTACCGTCTTTAATCAGAACCGTCCCTTCGTCGATAGTCCCTACAGATGTCATCGTGTGTATTTTTGCGCCTGTGACAGCGATAGCGTCAGCCAGCACCGGAAACGCAGAGATACTCATTGCTATTAATAAGTACTTTGCAGAAGATTTAATCATGCGTCTCATTTTGCGTCTCCTTCACCTACTTGTCCCAATTCAAAATCGCTGACAGGCCATGTTTCAGGCGCAGTTCTGTCATACACCATGGCGCCATCAATAAATACTTTTTCGGCTTGCGCATAAGTTGAAAACGGATCAGTTGACCACAAAACAACATCCGCATTTTTACCTTCTTCAAGCGAACCAGTTTGTTCAAAGATACCCAATGATTTAGCTGGGTTGGCAGAGAGCCATTGCCATGCTTCAGCTTGTGAGATGTCGATACCTGCTCGTTGACCATCTGCCCACGCTTTAGCCGCTTCTTGATTAAGCCTTTGAATGCCCAGATCACTGTCAGAGTGAACGATGGCGCAGGCATTAGCAGCGTGCACCATGGGTACGTTTTCTCTTATGCCGTCGTAAGCTTCCATTTTAAAGCCCCACCAATCTGCCCACATTGCAGAACAAACGTTATTTTCGGCCAGTTTATCCGCTATTTTGTATGCCTCTACCGCATGATGAAATGTACCAATTTGATAATCAAACTCTTTCATCACGTCCATCATCACTGTCATTTCGTCAGCGCGGTAACAATGCATATGTACCAAAATTTCGCCGTCTAATACGCCAGCTAAGGTTTCAAGATTTAGATCGCGCTTAGGCGCTGTTGGCGAGCCACCTGCTTCTACCTCTGCGTGATAATCAGCCCATTTCTTTTGATATGCTTGCGCATCAATCCAAGCACTTCGATATCCTGCTACATTAGCCATGCGCGTCATTGGGCCACCTTTGCTCCCATAAACGCGTTTAGGATTTTCACCACAGGCCATTTTGATGCCATAAGGGGCTTCTGGAAATTTCATGTCTTGAATCGTACGATTGGGTAAGTTTTTAACCGTAACTGAGCGTCCACCAAACAAGTTAGCCGAGCCGGGCAAAATTTGCAGCGAAGTCACGCCACCTGCAAGCGCACGCTGAAAGCCGGGGTCTTGCGGCCAGATACTATGCTCTGCCCACACTTCGGCCGTTACAGGTCCTGTCATTTCATTTCCATCAGAATGAGAACGTGTTCCTGGAGACGGATAAACACCTAGATGACTGTGATTATCTATGATACCTGGTGTCACCCATTTGCCACTGCCATCAATCTCTATTGCGCCTCGTGGGCTACTCACACTTTTTCCTATTTCAGCAATTTTACCGTCTTTTAGTAAAATTTCTCCTGCTTCAAGCTTGTCGCCTAAACCATCTAAAATAGTCACATTAGTGATCACAATAGCCGGTGATTCAACAGCCTGATAGGTGCTTGGGAAAGGGTCTTTTAGAGAGTGTTTTGCATCTGCTTTTGCGTCTTCGTCGTTGTTGCTACAAGCACTTATGAAAGCACTGGAAATGACAATCGCGACGAACGCAAGCTTATGCTTTTTATTATTAAACATAGCCGTCCTTATAATGAGTAGAAACTTTATGATTTTAGTGGCTCAGCGGTTTACGAAATATGTAACCTCACCATCCAATCAACGATTTGTTTACGGGACTAAGTGTAATTTAGTTTTGAGGGAAATGTTAAGTATGCTTGAATTATTTTGTTTTGTTGCTTATCGAGGCAGTAAAGGTATTTGTATTGAAAATTCGTTTTAAATGGCTTATTTCATAAATTTTCTGACAACACAGATTGACTATCAGCGAGATGATAAGTGGTCCACAATTTCTTGGGAGTCTCGCATTGTTCTAATCTCATTAAACAAAACATCCGCCTCAATGAATTGTCTTTTCAAGTAACCAAGCCACTGTTTGATGCGGTTAGGGTAGTAACGCCCTTTGTCGCCAAAAATTTCATAACCTGAATAACTGATCAGTAAGTCTTTGACTTCCTCCCACGTCATAGGGATGGCTTGATGTTTAATGGTCATTGCTAGATTCGGTAAGGCAAGCGCCCCTCTGCCTAACATTATATTTTCGCATTGGCTTTGTTGTTGGCACTTTAAAGCGTCTTTAGCATTCCAGATTTCGCCATTGGCAATGATAGGAATATCGGTGACTTGCTTAATCTTCGCGATCCAATCCCAATATGCAGGTGGTTTGTAACCATCGACTTTTGTTCGAGCATGTATCGTTAGCATACTCGCACCGGCTTGGGTAATCGCATCGGCGTTTTCAAGCGCTAATGAGGTATCTTCATAGCCCAGTCGAATTTTTGCACTGACCTCATGTTCATCTGGTACAGCTTGCCGAACAGCTTTAATAATTTGATAAAGCGTTTCTGGTTCTTGAAGCAATACCGCCCCGCCCTTGCTCTTATTCACTGTTTTAGCAGGACAACCGAAGTTTAAATCAACACCATATGAGCCTAGCTCAATCGCTCGCACCGCATTTTCAGCTAACCACTGCGGGTATTGCCCTAACAACTGCACTCTAACAGGTGTGCCATTTGGTGTTTTACTACCGTGATGAAGCTCAGGACACAGACGATAAAAAGTGCGAGCTGGCAAGACTTGTTCAACCACTCTCACAAATTCAGTCACACACATATCAAAGCCACCGACTTTGGTAAGCATGTCGCGCATTAAATGATCGACGACTCCTTCCATGGGGGCTAATATAATTTTCAAATGTGAGACCTTAGTATTTTTACACGAGCATACACGATAAATTTCAGACATAAAAAAACCACTCAAAAGAGTGGTTTTCTTATATGGCGTCCCCTAGGGGATTCGAACCCCTGTTACCGCCGTGAAAGGGCGGTGTCCTAGGCCTCTAGACGAAGGGGACAAAAAACTTGTTCATCGAAGCACAGCTTCGATAGTTTTTTGTAAGGAGAGGTGAGCTCCGCGAAACCGAGCGACCTTTTCCTAACCTAGACCAAACACTATTGCCAATGTGTGGATTTTCTTATTGTAAGGAGAGGTGAGCTCCGCGAAACCGAACGACATTATAGTTTCTAATGCCTAAAAACGTGTTTCTACTCAAAACCTACATACTTTAAAAAAAGCATCCAAACAAAACTAGCATCAGAACCGAAGTCCAATATTGCCTGCTAAGTAACCTTAACATGACCTAGTATATTTTACGCTTAATCAGCGTCTCACATTAACCACTGAGAAAATGGCGTCCCCTAGGGGATTCGAACCCCTGTTACCGCCGTGAAAGGGCGGTGTCCTAGGCCTCTAGACGAAGGGGACAAAAAACTTGCTCATCGAAGCACAGCTTCGATAGTTTTTTGTAAGGAGAGGTGAGCTCTGCGAAACCGAACGACCATATTCCTTAACCTAGACCAAACACAACAATCAGCATCTGGATTTTACTCTGTTAGGAAAGATAATCTCCGCAAAACCGAACGACCTTTTCCTTAACCTAGACCAAACACCAAAGTATCTGGATTTCACTATCACGTTACATGGTGGAGCTAGGCGGGATCGAACCGCCGACCTCTTGCATGCCATGCAAGCGCTCTCCCAGCTGAGCTATAGCCCCGTGTCCTAAAGAACTTCCGAGCTATTTATCCGCTTCAGTTCCGTGACAGCGAGGCGCATTCTAGGGATGTGCCCCGATGATGTCAACGCTTTTTTTTAAGAATTTGCGCGATTATCTATAAATTGAACAGCCTTGTTTATTCTTTGCACAACTTTGCTTTTTTCAAGAAGATTAAGGGTGACATCGAGTGAAGGTGAATTACCAGAACCCGTCGCAGCAACACGCAAAGGCATCCCTATTTTCCCCATGCCTACCCCCAAATCTTCAGCAGTTTGGTTAATAGCAGCTTGAATTGTTTCTGGATTCCATTCTTCAAGTTCATCTAATTTAGCTTGAACCGCAAGAAGAGGATCTTTTGCGACGGGTCTTAAATGCTTTTTAGCCGCTGCTGGATCGAATTCTTCAAAGTCTTCATAGAAGTAGCGACTGATTTCTACCAATTTATCAAGCGTTTCAACTCGCTCTGCTTGCACAGCAATAACATCATTTATGTCAGGCCCATTTGAAATATCTAAATTCTGATGTTCTAGATGCCACTGAAGATGTTTTGCGACTTCTTCGCGTGGAAGTGTCTTAATATAGTGCGCATTTAACCAATTTAGCTTTTCGGTATTAAAAGCGCTAGCTGATTTACTAATAGAGTCTAATGAGAAATGCTCTATCATTTCTTCTACAGAAAATACTTCTTGGTCACCATGTGACCACCCTAGCCTCACTAGATAATTTAAAACCGCTTGAGGAAGATAACCTTCATCGCGATATTGCATGACCGATACCGCACCATGGCGCTTTGAAAGTTTTTGACCATCATCACCTAAGATCATCGAAACATGCGCATATTCTGGCACTGGCGCGTCTAAAGCATTTAGGATGTTGATTTGGCGTGGCGTGTTATTGATATGATCTTCACCGCGCACGACATGCGTAATGCCCATATCCCAATCGTCAACAACGACACAGAAGTTATAGGTTGGCGCACCGTCAGTGCGTTTGATAATTAAATCATCCAATTCACTATTAGCGATTTTAATCTCACCGCGTATATGGTCATTAATGATCACTTCGCCATCTAGCGGATTTTTAAATCGAATAACAAACGGCTTATCGCTAGGATGATCAGTACGCTCGCGCCATGTGCCTGGGTAACGCATTTTTTCACCCTTGGCTTTTTGCTCTTCTCTTATTACGTCGAGTTCTTCAGCCGTCATAAAACACTTATAAGCCAAGCCTTTTTCTAACAACTCATCAATCAACTGATTGTAACGGTCAAAACGCTCTGTTTGATAATAGGGCCCTTTATCATAAGACAAGCCTAGCCAATCCATGCCTTCCAATATGGCTTGTTTGGCTTCTTCAGTTGAACGCTCTAAATCGGTATCTTCAATACGCAATACAAATTCGCCACCTTGGCTTTTTGCATACAACCAAGAATAAAGTGCGGTTCTTGCGCCACCTACATGAAGGTATCCAGTAGGGCTAGGTGCAAAACGAGTAACAACTGACATGAAATTTTTCCTAAACATTAAATTGCGCGTAGTTTACAACCTAAAGTCACAGGACAAAACCTATCTACTGATTTAATTATCTGAAAACTGAACGCAAAATGTACAAAAGCAAGCGATTTGATTTAAATTTGAGCGAACGAACAATTTATTTAATTTTGCAGTTGACACTTTTCTTCGCCTCTCTATAATACGCCTCCACTAACCGCATGGTTAGGAAGAAAGAAACGGACGCTTAGCTCAGTTGGGAGAGCATCGCCCTTACAAGGCGAGGGTCACTGGTTCAAGCCCAGTAGCGTCCACCACTCTTTTCTCATAAGTATCAACATCTTAGGACGCTTAGCTCAGTTGGGAGAGCATCGCCCTTACAAGGCGAGGGTCACTGGTTCAAGCCCAGTAGCGTCCACCACTTATTTTATGCATTAGCAATACGGCAACCCATGGTTCAATCACTATCGTGACGAGCCACAGTAGCGTCCACCATCCCCTTTATGCATTAGCAATACGGCAACCCATGGTTCAATCACTATCGTGACGAGCCACAGAAGCGTCCACCACCCCCTTTATTTATTAGCAATACGTAAACCTTGGTTCAATCACTATCGTGAC
>NZ_BGNG01000009.1 GCF_003203515.1 Glaciecola sp. KUL10
CAGTCCTTATAATCAAAAATCTGTTGCGGTTATTTTATTTATATTTCTCAAAAAGCCTTAAAAAACAACGTATCTATCAAAGTATTTCGCTTTGCTATAAGCGGTAATACCAAAGTCTCATTTTTGTTTTGCTGATAAGGTCTATTGTATTGGTAACAGTATTTTTACACATTTGATATTTTTCAACGGAGGCAACTATCATGTCAGCCAGTAAAGTTTATCCGGTACCAGAATCTTACAAAAAGAATGGTTTACTCTCTCAAGAGCAATACAATGAAATGTATGCCCAGTCTATCAGTGATCCTGAAGGCTTTTGGAAAGAGCATATGTCGTCGGTCGACTGGTACAAGCAGCCAAGTATAATCAAAAATACATCGTTTGATTCCAGTAATTTATCGATTAAGTGGTTTGAAGATGGCGAGTTGAATGTAAGTTACAATTGTATCGACCGCCATTTAGCAACTCGTGCAAAGAAAACGGCATTATTTTGGGAAGGTGATAATCCCGAACACTCTGAAAAAGTGACTTATCAAGAGTTACACTACGAAGTATGCAAAATTGCAAATGGCCTCAAAAAGTTAGGTGTTAAAAAAGGTGACCGCGTCGCGCTGTATATGCCAATGGTACCGCATGCCGCGTATGCTATGTTGGCTTGTGCCCGTATCGGTGCTATCCACTCGGTAATCTTCGGTGGTTTTTCTCCTAATGCAATTGCGGATCGTATCAATGATAGTGAAGCTAAGGTCATTATCACGTGTGATGAAGGTCGTCGTGCAGGGAAAGCTGTTCCACTCAAAGCAAACGTTGATCAGGCGCTTGCTAATGGAGCCTGCCCATCAATTGAAGCAGTCGTCGTACATCGATTAACCGGTGGTGATGTAGCGTTTAACGAGGTAGATGTGTGGTGGCATGAGCTTATAGATGATTGTTCTGCTCAATGTGAGCCCGAAGTGATGAATGCTGAAGATCCGCTTTTCATTCTTTACACATCTGGTTCGACAGGTCAACCGAAGGGGGTTGTGCACACCACAGGCGGATACTTGTTGTATACCTCAATGACATTCAAATACGCGTTTGACTATCGTGAAGAGGATATCTATTGGTGTTCGGCTGATGTAGGGTGGATAACTGGCCATAGCTACATGGTTTATGGACCTCTTAGCAATGGTGCTTCACAGGTATTCTTTGAAGGTGTCCCAACATACCCGGACGTTCGTCGAATTGCACAGATAGTCGAAAAATACAGTGTGAATTCGCTTTACACTGCACCTACCGCAATAAGAGCATTAATGGCCCACGGCGATAAACCTGTTGAGGGATGTGACCTGAGTTCTTTGCGTGTATTAGGTTCAGTAGGTGAGCCGATCAACCCAGAAGCGTGGGAGTGGTATTATCGTGTAATTGGACAAAGTAAGTGCCCGATTATCGATACATGGTGGCAAACTGAAACTGGCGGCATGATGATTTGTCCTTTGCCATCGGTTACTGATTTGAAACCAGGTTCTGCTTCACGTCCAATGTTTGGAATTCAACCTGCTTTGTTCGATGCTGATGGCGATGAACTACAAGGCGCAGTTGATGGAAATCTAGTAATAAAGGATAGCTGGCCTAGCCAAGCTCGCACTGTTTACGGAGACCATAAACGCTTCATCGAAACTTACTTTAGTGCATATGAAGGCGTTTATTTTACTGGTGATGGCGCACGACGCGATGAAGATGATTATTTTTGGATCACTGGTCGTGTTGATGATGTGCTGAATGTATCCGGCCATAGATTGGGAACCGCCGAGATAGAAAGTGCGTTGGTTGCTCACAATAATGTCGCTGAGGCTGCAGTGGTTGGTTTTCCTCATGACATAAAAGGGCAGGGCATATACGTTTATGTAACCCCAAATGAGGGAGTTGAAACAGACGAAGAACTCACTGCTGAAATTCGCAAATGGGTGCGTACTGAGTTAAGTCCGATTGCGACACCAGACATGATCCAGTGGACGAGAGGTTTACCTAAAACGCGTTCAGGTAAAATCATGCGTCGTATACTGCGTAAAATAGCCGCAAACGAACATGATCAGCTTGGCGATACCTCTACATTGGCAGACCCCTCTGTTGTTGACGTATTGATTGAAGAAAGACTCAATAAGTAACTGACTTAGCTAGTTGCTTGTCTCTTGCAGGCAACTAGTAGTTATTGCTAAACTACGTTAATAAATTGTTAAATGAGTAAGTAAGGAAGCTAAATGGTCACGTTGCTAATAGCCGACGATCATCCTTTGTATCGAGATGCACTAAAAGGTGCATTGAATATGGCGTTTGATGAATTAAAGATACTTGAATCAGGTGATCTCAACACGACTGTTCAAGTGTTGGAATCTCATGATATTGACTTGCTTTTACTTGACCTTCATATGCCTGGCAGCAGTGACTTATTTGGCTTGTTACACATACAAAAAACCTTTCCTGATATTCCAATTGCCGTGGTATCTGGTACGGAAGATGCGGCTTTGATATCTAAAATAGTCGGTTTAGGCGCTATGGGATTTATTCCTAAAACGGCTGGAGCACAAGATATAAACGACGCAGTGCATGCGATGTTAGAAGGTGAGGTTTGGGTGCCTGAGTCCGTTCGTCAACAAATCGAACAAGTCGATGAGACTTTTTCAGAACTTGCAGAGAACGTTGCTTCACTTACGCCCTCGCAATACAAGGTGCTTTGTTTCATGCGGGATGGATTATTGAATAAGCAAATTGGATATAATCTGGATATCGCAGAGGCGACTGTAAAAGCACACGTGACCGCAATCTTCCGTAAATTAGGCATTAATAATCGCACTCAAGCTGTCTTAATCGCTTCAGAGTTACAACTAGAGCCACCACCAACAGAAAAAGCTTAATGATAATGATTGTTATTTAGCTTTGGGTGTTCTATAGTTGTGACGTCGAGTATCTGAAAGGCATTTATTTGACAACTGTGTGTTTAATGCGAGCTCTTGCCTGGGCTCGCATTTTTTATTCCATTGTTGAAAAAAATGCCATTTGTTTAGTCATTCCCTCTGCTTGCTCACTCAATTGGTGGCTCGATTCAGTTGCATGTTCAACCATGGCTGTATTTTGTTGATTGACTTGCTGCAATGAATCAACAGCTTTTTGCACTTCGGTAATTCCAGCACTCTGCTGCTCGGTAGCTGTTGAAATATCAGAAACGATAAGGCTCACGTTTTCAACTTGTTTAATTATATCGGTAAGGGTTTTACCTGAGTCACTAACCAATTGAGAACCCACTTTTACCTTCGTGACACTATCGTCAATAAGCGTTTTTATTTGTTTTGCTGCATTTGCACTTCGGCCGGCTAGATTCCTGACTTCACTTGCAACGACAGCAAAGCCTTTACCTTGCTCACCAGCTCTCGCTGCCTCGACAGCTGCGTTGAGTGCAAGTAGATTAGTTTGAAATGCAATTGCGTCAATCACACTAATGATGTCAGCTATTTTTTCACTCGATTGGTTAATTTCCCCCATTGCTTCAATTGCCTCATTGACAATCGCTCCCCCTTTTTGTGCTTCGTCGCGCGCACTTACTGCGATTTCTTTGGCATGACTGGCGTTATCGGCAGTATGCTTAACTGCTGTTGTCATTTCGTCCATGCTAGCAGCTGTTCTTTCTAGTTCTGTCGCTTGCTTTTCTGTGCGTTGATTCAACTCAAAGTTACCGTTTGTAATTTCATCGGTACTAACCCTGACCGACTGAGCAGCCTGTTGAATTTCATTTACGACTTGAGTCAATTTTGAAATAGTGGTGTTGACATTGACTTTTAATGCGTTGAAATTTCCTGGAAATTGTTTTGAAATGTTGTTGTACAACTGACCTTCGGCAAGGCTCTGGAGCACTACCTGAGTTTCCTCGAAAATCAGTTGAACAGCGCTGACAGAAGAGTTAATGTTGGCTTTGATACTGCCTAGTTGTCCAGGTAAATCGCTAGTGACACGCGCATCTAATTCACCACTTGCAAGCTTATACATGACTGTTTCTATTTCGGTTAATGCAATATCTATTGCATCTGTCGCTTGGTCTGCTTGTTTTACAATTTCGCCATATTCGCCAGGTAAATCACTCGGTGGTTTAAACTTAAAATCACCTTTCTTCATACTGCCCATTAAGTTTTGAATCGTTTGCAGAGAGGTGGCTATCGCCGTGACAGACTCATTCACACCCTGTTTAAGTGTTTCTAAGTCACCTTGCAAGTTTTTATCAATGCTTTGGTTAACATCACCTAATGCTATGGCATTGACGACACTTGTTACTGCTTGGATAGCTTCTTGAATTGACTCTGCTGAACGGTTTACTCCGAGCTTTAGCTCAAGTAAGTCACCTCTTAAATCAGATTTGATACGTTGACTAAAATCACCGTTTGACATAGCTGAGACGACAGTATTAGTCTCGTTTATTGACACTTCAACTCTGTCCAACAGTGTATTGAAACTTGTTATTGAATCACCAATTTCGTCATTTTTTTGCACCTCTACACGATAACTAAAATCAGTATTGTCAGCTACCTTGGCCATCCCAAGTCTCATCGATTCAATTGGGTTTAAAATTTTGTTGCTCATTTTCATTGCTGTATAAACCAGGATTGCTATCGCCAAAACACACACCAATAGCATGATTAATTGAAGCCTTTGCACCGATGCATAGGCTTCACTGGTTTCTAATTCAGCAATTAACGCCCACTTTAAGTTACCAAACTTGATTGGTATGAAACCGGACAGCACATTTTCGCCCATGTAGTTTTGAGACTCAATCACGCCTGACTCGCCGTTAAATGCATTTGCGACAGATTCGGTTTCAATTTTCTTATTATCTCTAAACGAGCGATTAACAGTGTAATGAGTGGGGTATTTATGTGAATCCGAGCGCAATAACATATCTTGGCCCACAAGGTAGCTTTCCCCTGTTTCACCAAGGCCACTTCGTTCAGACATTACTGTTGTAATAGCGTCCAAAGGCATCTGAAAAATTAATGCTCCCATTCTCTCTCCATTTCTAAAAATTGGAGAAGCAATAAAGCTAGCAGGCGCTTCATAAGAAGGCGAATACTGGGCAAAATCAATCAGTGCATATTCTTGGGGGGATACGCTTAAAGAGGCCTTAAAGGCATCGGCCAAACCTGTATTTGAATAGGGTCCTGAATAAAGGTTTGTCGCAAAATCTAGTTCTTTGTACACAGAATAGATGACGTCACCATTATTATTAACCAAAAATATGTCGTAATAGGCAAAGCGATTTAGAAAGTCACTTAAGGTGGCGTGAACCAATTCATGTGCATCATCATAAGTACTGTCTAATGATGAGCGCTCCATACTATCTTTATTTCCCAGTGGCGCGGGGTTTTCATATATATAGGCATGCTGAAGAACCACTGCGCTTTCTGATAATCCACTTAGTAGTTGACGTGTGTCGATCGTCTCACCATTATTGGAGGCTTGATACTGTTTTAAAAACTCTTGAGTATAGTAATTAGATAAACGTTTTCGTTGCTCATTTACAGAAAAGCTGTCTTCGTTGGACGTGACTGCTTCTGACAATATGGAATCAAAACCTGCGCTCAAGATTTGCAGATTGATCGCTAAGTTTGGGTCATTAGAACTGGTGACGACTTGATCCGCGATTTGCTTGCCATATGCTTCTATTGCAACCAATTTGTTGGCTTTGAGTGAGTTAAGGTTTTGGTTGACTAATTTAGTTGCCATATTGCTGGTCAACATAATGGAAATTAAACTTGCAACGGTGAGTGGAATTAGACCAACCGCTAAAAACGTGTAAGCAATTTGCCTTTTTAATGTTTCTTTATCACCAACAACTCTATTTAAAACTGATTGTACATTGCGCCAACGGTCTAACATCTTAATGCCTTTTGTTTTTATCCAACAACTGCGAGTGTGTTCCACACATTCCTTTATCAAGTCATCGGCAGGCCAATACTAATTTTTAGCGCTTACCAGTTTATTTATGCAAAGCTTTGGAAACACTAACTTAATAAAAAATGATAATAGTTCTCATTAAGAGTTAGATCTCAATCAATATTCATGTATACTTTCGCCAAAATTTAAAAACACAATTATTTGGATGTGTTGCTAGTAATTGATTGGATTTTTATAAAACTAACCAATTCAATGAATAAAGACACGCCTAATTAAGCACATAAATTGGAGACACCACGTTGAAGTTTAAACTCACTAACATTGCAAGCGCATTGCTGCTAAGCCAATTAACCTTAAGTCAAACAGCTTTAGCAGAAGATGTAGATGATATTGAAAGAATTGTTGTTGAATCTAAATACCTTTCAATTAGTGAATCGAACTCAGTTAAATCACCTACGCCAATCATTGATGTTCCACAGAGTTTATCGATCTTCACTGCCGAGCAAATTACAGCTCGAGGAATAACAAGTATTGGTCAAATGATTGACTACACGCCTGGAGTAAATACCTCGCAAGGCGAAGGTCACCGAGACTCAGTTGTTTTTCGTGGTGTACGTTCAACAGCTGATTTTTACTTAGACGGCAACCGCGATGATGTGCAGTACTATCGCAGCTTATACAATGTAGAACAGGTTGAAATTCTTCGAGGACCTAATGCGCTTTTATTCGGTCGTGGCGGAACAGGCGGCGTCCTTAACCGTGTATCGAAAAAAGCTGAGCTAGGTCAACAGTATACTGGTTACCAAGCATCATTGAATTCTTTTGGCGGATTTAATACGCAAATTGACAGTAATTTTGAAACTGGCGACGATTCAGCTGTGCGCATTAATGCTATGTATGAGAGCTTAGAAAATCATCGTGATTTCTACGACGGTGACCGTTACGGTTTTAATCCAACAGTACGCTTTGAATTGAATGAAGATAGTATCCTAGATTTGTCTTACGAATACGCCAATCACGAACGCTTCATCGACCGCGGTATCGTGACAGGCGCCAATCAAAAGCCAGTAGAAGCATTTGAAGACATAGTATTTGGCGACCCAGAAAACAACTTCCATACATTAGAAGCCCATGTGTTTAGAGCAACCCTACAGCAAACCTTCGGTGAGCATTTAAAAGGTAACTTTAATGCTTTCTATGGTGACTATGACAAGGTTTATTCAAACTTTTATGCAAGTGACTTCGACCAAGCTAATAATGAAGTTGAGTTAGACGGATATATCGACAACACCCAACGAGACAGTTTGATTCTTTCTGGAAACCTAGTTGGAGATTTCAAGACAGGTGAATTTGGACATACTTTGATCTTTGGTGCGGAATATATCAAAACTAACTCAGACCAAGACCGCTTCAATCCTGAGTTTGATGGTATTGCAGACCAAGATACTCAGTGGTTCGCGATTGATCGTCCACTTAACTTTAGTGGTTTAACAGGTGTCAGTGGCGCGATCAACTCTACTGGAGCGGCGACAACAACTGCATTTAGCGACATAAATGATGATACACACGTAAACTTAAGTGTATTTTCTTTTTATATCCAAGACGAAATCGAAATCTCTGAGCATTTAGACATCGTCATCGGTGCGCGTTTTGATAGTTTCGATATTGAAGTGTTTAATGTTGTCGCGCAAGAAACAAGAAGCCGTAAAGATTCAGAAGTTTCGCCTCGCGCGGGTATTGTGTATAAACCACAAGAAAACATCTCGTTGTATGCAAGTTACAGCGAATCATTTTTACCAAGAAGTGGTGAGCAGTATGCAAACATAAATGGTAATAACAACCAGCTAGATCCTGATACTTTTACCAACCAAGAAATTGGTTTGAAGTGGGACTTTGCACAAGACTTAAGCTTTACTGCGGCTATCTTTGAAAACGAACAGAGTTCACCGCAAGTTGCAGATAGCGATCCTTCAACGCTTGATGTGATTGATTCTGAAATTTCAGGTTATGAATTCCAACTGAAAGGCTATGTCACCGAAGACTGGTCTGTTTCTGTAAACTACAGCAATCTTGATGGTGAAATTGTTGATCGAAATGGCCCAACAGGCAGAACACCAAGAGAGTTACCAGAAAATACTTTCTCTATTTGGAATGCTTATCAAGTCAACGACGTGTTAGCGATTGGTATTGGTGCTACGTATCAAGATGAAAGCTTTATCAATACGTCTAATAGCGCAATCTTGCCAAGTTACACGCGCTTTGATGCATCAGCTTCGTACGATGTTTCAGATTCACTTCGTGTTCAGCTTAATATCGAAAACTTAACTGACGAGCTTTACTTCCCTAATGCTCATTCCACTCATCAAGCAACAGTGGCCGCGCCGCTTAATGCAATGTTGAGTGTGATTGGCTCTTTTTAGTTTGATAAAATAAATACCCTGCTTGCGCACAAGCAGGGTATTTTTGTTTACTCCGCTTTTGTTTTGACCTTAGCGTTTCTAATATACTTCGTCATACTTTGAATCAGCGTTCTGAGCTTGGCAGGTTTCAGTGGTTTGTTCATAAAGTTCACACCATGCTCTCGACACTGTGCGACTAAATCATCATCGCGTTTAGCGGTGACAAGACAGGCCGGCAAAATGGTATTTGATTGTTGTCTGAGCGCTTCGATAATATCGAGACCGTTCGGCCCTTTACCTAATTGATAATCAACCAATAGAATCTGTGGATCGAAGTCTTTTGCAACTTCCAGTGCACTTTCATAATTTGTGGCAGTATCTACTTCCACCCCCCATTTAGTTAATAGTATATACATAGCATCCAAGTTTTCTTGCTGATCATCTACGCATAATACTTTTAGGCCGCTAAACACAGAATGGCTAGCATTGACTATAACTTTAGGAGCCTCTGGCGGATCTACTCGGTCGATCAACAAGGTAAACGTACTGCCTTTTCCCTCTTCAGAATCGACCTTAACGCTGCAATCCATTTGTGCGGTCAGTCTTTTAACGACGCCCAGCCCGAGACCGATTCCTTGTTCTGAGTTATTGTCTACGCGATAAAAATCACTGAATATAGCTGCTTGTTGTATCTTGGGTATACCGATGCCCGTATCCCTCACTTGAATACTGGCTTTTCCCTTTTGCTTGCGAACGGTGAGTAGGACTTTTCCTTTCTCGGTGTATTTCACTGCATTGGAAACGAAGTTTTGCAATACTCGGTATAAATAAGTTCTATCTGCACTTACCCAAACGTCTTGAATGTAGCTTCTAAAAATAAGCCCCTTTTCGCTAGCTTTCATGCTCATTTCATTAATGATAGGGGTGGCTAACTCTCTGACATTAACTGTTTCTATAAATGGCTTTAACTCACCTTGGTCAAGACGGGATATATCTAAAATCGTGCTGATTAGTGCTTCACTTGATACGACCGAATCATTGAGCTTCTTGATAATATTAGCTGTGTCGGGTGCGTGCTCGCTTTCTTGGAGTGCTGAGAGGTATAACTTAGCTGCGTTTAAAGGCTGCAACACATCATGACTTGCTAGTGCTAGAAAACGCGTCTTACTGGCGTTGGCGTCTTCGGCTTCTCGACGCGCTCTTATCAGTTCTTTTTCAGCCCCGTTGCGTTTTTCTATTTCTAGACGAAGTTCTGCGTTGATCGAGTGAACTTCTTCAGTTCTTTTTCGAATCCTCTGCTCTAAGTCAATATTTGATTCTTCAAGCGCTTGTTGAATCTCGACGTGACCAGTGATGTCGTGAAAACTTGTCACAAAGCCCCCGCCGGGCAGTGGATTGCCTATCATTTCTATTACTCTTCCGTCATCACGCTGACGGATAAACTTATGGGGTGTTCCCTCGCGAAGATGGAGTAAGCGCTTTTGCACTTCGTTTTCGACTTCACCAGGCCCGCAATCGCCTCGTAAGACGTTATACCTAATAAGTGCTTCTATCGGCGAGCCAATGGTCACTAGTTCATCTGGAAAATTAAACAAATCGATGTATTTTTTGTTCCAAGCGACTAGATTGAGGTTTTTATCTACGACACTAATACCTTGATCAATATTTTCAAGTGAGGTCATCAACGCACTCATATTAAATTGCATAGCTTGCGCTGTGTCGTCAAAGAAATTAACGACCTCTGTAATATCCAATTTTTTACCGCGCACTACACTGTCTAACAATGCTTTACTGCTAGAAGAGCCAACCACACCGCCCAGAGCCCTTTCGCAAAAAGCGATAAACTGCTCATCTACACTGTCTTGGTGATTTATGACCACGTTATTCTGTGCTCCATATTCATTGAATAACTGGTCGCACCGTTGTTCTCCTGTGAATTTAGAAATTAAAGTGTGTAAATCCCCGACAACCACAGGGACATTCAGTTTTTCGCGAATATCAGACTGCCCCACATTTGGTGAGACAAAAGCTTCTGCTTGAATTCGATCTATTAGTCTGGACTGCGACAACCAAGAAAAACCGACAAACGCCAAGGTATTTGCGAACAGACTTATCATTGCTCCTTGGCTAATTAAATCAGTTTGCTGTAAACCGTTTGCGCTGCCACCTAAAACTGGCAACATCAACCACATTGTCCATGTGATGAGTCCAGCAACCAATCCAGCATACACACCATGAGCGTGAGCCTTTTTCCAATATAGTCCACCAACAATAGAGGGTAGCAGGTGTATCACTAACGAAAATGCTATCAATCCAATAGATGCTAAGGAAGTTTGATGCGCCATTTGTTGCTGATACAAAAAAGCCAATCCTAAAATACCCAATATCACTAATCGACGCGTGGTTTTGATGCGTAGGATTTTGTTCATTTGGTCGGGGGCTTTGTCAGTAATTAAGCGAGGCAAAATTACATCGTTGGTGATCATGGTACTCAATGTCAGTGTTGCGACGATTATCATGGCGATAGCAGCCGACAAACCGCCAAAGAAAACAATGATTTGCAGTAAAAAAGAGTCTGATAGCTTAGCTAAAGCAAGCACATAACTGTCTGGTTGAGTAGGCGTACCTTGAAAAATACTGTTACCTGCAGCCGCGATAATAGGAATGGTCATTGCCATGACGATCAAATACAAGGGAAACACCCAACGTGCGGTTTTGACATGATCCAAGCTTAAGTTATCCACAACCGCAACGTGAAACTGTCGTGGTAAACAAATTACAGCGGCGGCAGCCATAAGGGTCTGTGCCCAAAATGAAAATGAAGTAAAAGTAGAAAACGAGTTTGCAGCACTGTATGCATTAAAAAAAGAACGCTCACTGGTGCCTTGCCAATAAGTAAATGCGACGAGGGCGACGAGAATTAATGCGAATAGTTTGATAATCGATTCAAACGAAATAGCCAGCATTAGGCCTCTTCGATACTCGGTAACATCAGTGCTGCGAGTGCCAAAATACATCGCAAAAAACGCAACAAACAAAGAAGCGACAACCACAATAATTTGATTGTTTTCATGTTCTGTAACCGTTTCAAAAATAGACCCAATCGCTTTAAGTTGAAGCGCGATATAAGGAATAGTTGCTAGCAATGCGATAATGGTAACGAGTAATGCAACTACTTGGCGCTTGCCGTAGCGGGCGCTAATAAAGTCAGCAATAGTACTTATATGTTGCTTTTTACTGACATAAATCAGTTTGTAGATAAACTTGTAAAACAGTAAATAGACAAGGGCGGGGCCAAGTAGAATTGGCAGATACATCCAAGTATCACGACTTGCCTGACCTACTGCGCCGAAGAAGGTCCAGGCTGTGCAGTAGATACCCAGTGCCAAAGAGTAAACAAGTGGATGTGACGTTATCCAGCGTGAGGTAGGAGAGTTACGGTCTCCCCACTTGGCAACCCAAAACAAAAAACCTAAATATAAAAGGGCTAAAGCTAGCCATCCAAATGACATTTATTATCCTAACAAACTGTTTACATTCAATACTCTACCACACTATCAAAAAGGGTCTAAGACTACATACTCCTTCGTCGTAAGACCATGGTCTCATTTCCGATGCTTCGTGCACGCACTAAGCTATGTTACATCATTGTTAATGGATGCTTTCTTAGTTGTTGCACGTTGTTAAATTTTCAAAGTGAAAACCGATACAAAAGCAATTAAGAAAGCCTCCATCGACTTAATGAAATGTTAATAACATCTAAAAACACCTAACTGAGGACAAAAAGATGGCATTTAAAAACGAAGGAGACCAGAAGGCTTACTGGAATGAAAATCTTTCACTCTTGTTCAAACTTCTAATTGTATGGTTTGTTGTGTCTTTCGGCGCAGGGATCCTATTTGTTGAGCAACTTAACCAAATCCAATTTTTTGGCTTTAAGTTAGGTTTTTGGTTTGCGCAGCAAGGCGCAATATATGTGTTCGTAGCATTGATATTCATCTATATGAAATTAATGAACGACATGGACAAAAAATACGGCGTAGAAGAGGAGTAAGACCATGGATGTTCAAACGTTAACTTTTATCATCGTAGGTGCTTCTTTCCTACTTTATATCGGCATCGCCATTTGGGCGCGCGCCGGAACAACAAACGACTTTTACGTTGCTGGCGGTGGAGTTCCACCTGTTATGAATGGTATGGCAACTGCCGCCGATTGGATGTCAGCTGCATCATTTATTTCAATGGCGGGTCTTATTTCATTCATGGGCTATGACGGTGCGGTTTACCTATTAGGGTGGACTGGCGGTTACGTGCTACTAGCATTGTGTCTTGCGCCGTACTTACGCAAGTTTGGAAAGTTTACGGTTCCTGACTTTATTGGCGACCGTTACTACTCGCAAACTGCGCGCACGGTAGCTGTACTATGTGCAATTTTCGTTTGTTTCACTTACGTTGCGGGTCAAATGCGTGGTGTAGGTGTTGTATTCTCTCGTTTCTTAGAAGTTGATATCGTAACAGGTGTTGTCATCGGTATGTTCATCGTTTTCTTCTACACCGTATTAGGTGGAATGAAAGGGATTACGTATACACAAGTTGCTCAGTACTGCGTATTGATTTTTGCTTACCTTGTACCTGCAGTATTTATTTCAATGATGGTAACGGGTCACATCTTGCCGCAAACAGGCTTTGGTGCGACGCTTGTTGATGGCTCTGGGGTGTATCTGCTTGAAAAACTCGATGGCTTGTCCACCGAACTCGGGTTTAATCAATATACTGATGGCTCTAAGAGTATGATCGACGTATTCTGTATTACCTTTGCACTTATGGTCGGTACGGCAGGTCTTCCACACGTAATCGTGCGCTTCTTCACGGTACCTAAAGTACGTGATGCACGTAAGTCTGCTGGCTATGCGTTAGCGTTTATCGCTATTCTTTATACCACTGCTCCTTCGCTAGCTGCATTTGCTCGTGTCAACATGATTGAAACAATCAATGGCCCACAAGCAACGGGTACTTCGTATGCTGAAGCGCCAAGCTGGATTAAGAACTGGGAAAAAACAGGTCTCATTACGCATACAGATAAGAACGGCGACGGTAAAATGTTCTACTCTGGTGACGAGCGTAACGAGATGAAAATCGACCGCGACATCATGGTTCTTGCTAACCCAGAAATCGCTAACCTTCCTGCATGGGTGATTGCATTGGTCGCTGCCGGTGGTGTCGCTGCTGCATTATCAACATCTGCGGGTCTGTTATTAGTTGTTTCAACTTCTATTTCGCATGACTTGTTGAAGAAAACGCTGACGCCTGATATTTCAGATAAGGCCGAGTTGATGAGTGCCCGAGTAGCTGCTGCAGTAGCAATTGCAATTGCAGGTTACTTCGGTATCAATCCGCCCGGGTTTGTGGGGCAGGTAGTAGCATTTGCATTCGGCCTAGCCGCATCAAGCTTCTTCCCTGCAATCATCATGGGTATCTTTAGCAAGCGTATGAACGATAAAGGTGCTGTTGCCGGTATGATTTCTGGTATCGTATTCACAGCAGCGTATATTGTTTACTTCAAGTTTGTTAATCCTGCGGCTAACGTACCGGCTAACTGGTTCTTAGGTATATCGCCTGAAGGTATCGGTACAATTGGTATGGTGGTTAACTTTGCAGTTGCTTTCGCAGTGTTTAAAATGACTGACGAAGCACCAAAAGAAATCCAAGACTTAGTTGAAAGCATTCGTTTCCCTAAAGGTTCAGGCGAAGCATCTGCTCACTAAAATGAAATGCTAATTCAACCAATAGGCGCATCAACAATGAAGCGCATTGTTAGCCCGAACCTAGTTCGGGCTTTTTTATGTTAGGTAGTGCGTATGAACGTTATCCCAAATCAAATCATCGAATTTTTAAAGTCTTCCGGTCCATTTGATGAGCTTGAGCAAGAGGACTTACATGAAATAGCTCGGCACTCACGGATAGTGTATTTAACATCTGAAAATCAACAAGAAATGCTTGAGCAACATGCCAATTGTTTATATTTGATTCAAAGTGGGCAGTTTTCAGTAAAGGACTCAGATGGTGAATTACAGCATTTAAGTGAAGGCGATTATTTTAATTATGCAGCTCTACTGGATAAGGTGGCCTACAAGCTCGTCGTGACTGTCGAAAGCGCGGGTTTGATATTATGTCTACCTGCAAGAGAGTTTGAGTTGGCACTTACTAACTCTAAGGTTGCTCAGTTCTTTGCCGCTGCCAAAGAAAATGTATTACAACATGAAGCGGTAAATGACTCTAACTCAATGTGGCTACACAAACCATTGAGCGAAGTAGCTGAAATTAAACCCATCACTATTTCGCAAACCGACTCCATCCAGAGTGCAGGCGCGTTAATGAGTCAAAAGCGCATATCTTCAGTGTTGATCATCGAAAACAAACAATTATTAGGGATTGTGACTGACAGGGACTTGCGCAATAGAGTGGTTGCTCAAGGCCTGAATATGCAATTGCCCGTTAAACAAATAATGACTGAAACCCCGGCTTTTTTAACCAGCAACAGAACGCTGTTTGATGCAGTGTGTTTAATGAACGAGCGCACGATTAATCACTTACCAGTGCTTGATTTTAAAACCCGTGAGCCGGTTGGGATGATCACCGCAACTGATATTTTTAAGCAACAACGCAACAATGTTCTGTTCGTGATCAGTGATATTTCAAAAGCACAAAACCTTTATGAGTTGACTCGATGCGCATGGCAGTTACCGCACTACTTTGCATCAAGTGCAAAACGGTTGGGTGACTTTGATATCGTTGGCAAAGTGCTTTCTCAAGCAACTGATGTGATGACTCGTAGGTTGATTACTTTTTTTCAGCAACAACATGGCGAAGCCCCCATGCCTTATTGTTGGCTTGTGTATGGCTCGCAAGCGCGCGAAGACCAAACCATGGGGTCAGATCAAGATAACGCTTTATTACTTGCCTACAAACCTAATGAAGAGCAGGCTGAATATTTTGAAAAACTGGCTTCTTATGTCTGCTTGGGGTTGGGAAAATGCGGCATTAAATTGTGCGATGGCAATATAATGGCATCCAATCCAGAGTTGCGAAAAAGTGTCGATGAGGCGATAGACGAAGCAAAAGAATGGATACGGCAACCCACTCCCGAAGCAATTTTAAGCTTCAATATTTTCCTAGATGCTCGCGCAGCTGCAGGAGATAAAAGCTTATTCGAGCAACTTCAAAAAGCCCGACAATCAATGTTTAAGCAGTCTATGTTTTTAGCAGCTTTAGCAAGGGAAGCTAATCAAGTTAGCGTACCTTTGTCGATATTTCATAAATTTGTTTATGTCAAAGGCAGAAAAGAGAAGGATAGCATCGATATCAAAACAACCGCTGTCGCTATCGTGAATAGCCTTGTTCGTTTACATGCCCTGGCCAATGGCGTAAATGTACCTTCTACCGTTGCTCGTCTAAGGAACTTGCCCGAAGACTGCGGTATCAGTAAGGGTGATCGAAAGAATCTTGCTGATATTTGGATGTTTTTAAATCGTCTTAGGTGGCGTCATCAATTAAACAACAAAGTGCAAGATAACTTTGTTCGCATTAGCGATTTATCTTCTTTGGAGAAGCATCAACTAAAAGCGGCATTTAAAACAATTCATCGAGCGCAGCAAGCGGCAATATTGAAGTATTCAGGTGGAATCGGTTAATGAAGTCATTTATCTCAAAGTTGTTTAATCGCCCCATTTCACTTCCTCAAAAATGGCATCAGGTTGCTATTCAAGATATTGATCTTCTGTCGATTGACTTAGAGTTGACCTGCTTAGATCCTGCTATCTCAAAAGTGACCTCTGCTGGATGGGTACAAGGCAAAAATCAACAAATTAATATGAGTTCTTCTCGTTATTTTGTGACGCGGGCTGGTGGTGATTTACAGCAAAGTCCGGTAATTCATGGGCTAACAGAAAAAGACTTAGCCCAAGGTGCACATGTAAAAGAAGTGATAAATGAGCTTGTACCCTTAGTGCCTGACAATGTTTGGGTATTACATAATGCTAATTTAGATTTGGGTATTTTAAGCAGAGTAACAAAAGCACTCAATTTGCCAAAAATGACAGTCATCACTATTGATACCATGCAAATTGAGCTTTACTTGCAGCGAAAAGCCGATCAAGCAATTAAGCCCGATAGTGTCACCTTAGAAAACTGTCGACGCAGACATAAACTCCCACCTGTGCCCTGTCACAATGCTTTAGATGATGCAATGGCAACGCTTCAATTACTATTTGCGCAGTTGTATAGCTTAAGTAAAAAACAACCACTTATACTGAATGACTTATTGCATACTAATGCTGTTCAACAGTTCGAACTAGGCGAAAACGCGACGAATTAAGCGATAGTTTTTGCTTCCTTTAAAAACATTTATTAGCACTTAGAATGACGAACAATAATAAAAAGAGGTTGTTAATTTTGTGTTAATTAAGTTTGCGCGCTATTATTAAGGTTGGCAAAGGAGGCGACTATGCTTAAAAAGCCAATGTTATTAATATTCAGTATTTTAGGGCTAGCAGCGTGCAGCAGCACCCAAATTACAACTAACAAAATTGATCATGCTAGTTATTTATTGCCGACTGTTGCGGGTGATAAATCTACCCCTTTTCATCAAAGCAATCAGCATGCTCTCAACAAGGCGATTGAGATAGAAACCCCTGAACAAATCTTCGCTTTGAATGATGAAGCGATAGGATTTGTCACAAAAGTGGTTAATTCAGATCTCGATGATGACGGCAAAGTCAGAGCCTTAATTAATCATATTTTTGACCGGGCTGACCTAGAGATGCTCTATAGTGCAACTGCGAACACCAGTGCAGCAAAAACCTATGAAACAGGATATGCCAACTGTTTATCACTCACTATTTTGAGTTATGCAATGACGCAAAGAGCTGGGCTAAAAAGCCATTTTCAACGCGTAAATATCCCTGAGTTTTGGACCCGAAGAGAAGGAAGCTCACTGATAAATGGGCATATCAACCTGCGTGTCATGGTAGATAAGCAGTTTGGTATACAAAATATCCAGCAAAAAAATGTCATCGTTGATTTTGATACTCAGATTAGGCGACGAGGTTTTACAAGCACTGATGTGAGTAAAGAGCGCATTACCGCAATGTTTTACAACAACAAAGGGGCAGAGCTACTTTTAAAGAAAGATAACTACAATGCTTACCGGTTTTTAAGTGAGGCAGTAAAAACCGATACTATGTTCAGTGATGCATGGGTGAACTTAGGGCTTTTGTATCGGCGCTTGGGTGAATACAGTCTTGCTGAGTCTGTATATGAATTAGCTGCTCAACTCGATACAAAGAATTTAACTGCACTTGATAACCTTGCTTATTTATATGATTTTCAGGGTTTAAATAATAAGGCCGAAAAAGTCAGGTCTAAGTTACAATTTAGGCGGCAACGCAATCCGTTTTATCACATGATGTTGGGTGAAATAGCGTATGAAGAAAATCAATATGAACTAAGCATCAGACACTTTAATGATGCTATCTCAATAGACAGAGAGCAGCACTTGTTTTACTTCGGTTTGGCCAAAGCTCACTATGCCAGTGGAGATAAAAAGTTGGCGCAACGCTATTTGAAAAGGGCGAAGCGTAATTCGTTGGATGATGAGCTTAGTGATTTATATGCGAGCAAGCTACAGGCGATTAACTTAGGTACGCATTGATTCATATTGACTTCTTGGGTCGGTGCTTCGTAAGGTATATTCAGCTTTTGTCAGGGAAAGGCATTCTCTGACGCGCTGAATGTTCTTTAGTAATGTGTTCTCGATAGTTTGATTGAGTGTCTGAACAATCCACCCTTTACGAGTAAGTCCATTTCCGCTGATACCTTGATCACAGGTATTCCCTAACTAACCCTACAAAACGCCTAATTCAGTTAGTCTTTCATGCAAATATGTACCGGCTGTATGTCTTTCAGACAACTTAACGTCAGGGCGAGGGTGCAAAAACAGCGGTAATGAAATACGCGCTTTTGTTACATCGGTGCCTTCTGGGTTAATCACTCGGTGTGTAGTTGATGGGAAGTAATGACCAGAGGCTTCTTGCAGCATATCTCCGATATTAACGATCAAGTTACCGAAGTCACAAGGTACATCTAACCATGTTCCATCTTTTGCTTTTACTTGCAGACCGGGCTCGTTAGCTGCCGGTAGAAGGGTGATGAGATTTATATCTTCATGTGCTGCAGCGCGTATTGCATCTGGCTCTTCATCGCCCGCAAGCGGCGGATAATGCAGGACACGTAGGAGTGTTTGCTCACTGTCATCTATCATGCTTGAAAGCGGCATACTGTAATGCTTGCTAACTTCTTCTGGTGATTCGTTTTCAATCCATGAGAGTAATTCGGCAGCCAAGCTTGAGGTGTTTTTATAATACGTACTCAACTCTTCTCTAAGCGCATCTGGGCATTGACCCCATGGGTAATAGTGAAAATACTCTTTGATATCTTTTTTCTTAAAGCCTTTTGCTACTTCAGACACGCTTTGTGGAAAGAAGCCATCTTGTTTGTCTTTGTTATAGACAAACTTGTTCTTTTCATAGGTGTTAAAAAAGGCTTCCCAATTTTTATAGATACTGGCCACGCTTGACTGTTGTATCGGGTGGTTTTTTAATACACCAAAGCCTGTTTGTCTTAAAGACTCAACAAATTCTTGCGCCGCGTTAGGGGCATTGTAATCAACTGCTTTTAACTGCATAACACTCTCTTACTTCATTAATAATTTAATTAGCCAATGGATAAGAAGACGCCAGCCAGTGCTGCGCTCATTAAGTTCGCAAGCGTGGCTGCGAAAACGGCTTTTAAACCGAGTTTTGCAATCTCTTGCCTACGCGTGGGGGCAAGTGCGCCAATACCGCCAAGTAAGATGGCAATAGATGACAAGTTAGCAAACCCACATAAAGCAAACGTCACGATTGCCTGCGTTTGTGCTGATAAAGAATCTGCGTAATTAACAAAGTCTAAGTAAGCGACAAATTCATTGACCACAATTTTTTGTCCGATGAAGCTACCTGCTAAAAACGCTTCATCAAGCGGAATTCCGATTAACCAGGCTACAGGCATAAACACGTAGCCCAATATCATTTGAATCGACAGTTCGCTATATCCTGCAAGCCCGCCGAGATAACCTAATAAGCCGTTTAACAAAGCAATCAATGCGATAAAAGCAAGTAACATTGCACCTACATTTACCGCTAATTTCATACCTGAGGCGGCACCACTGGCTGCTGCGTCAAGTACGTTAGCATATTCTTCGGTATCAGCTTTGACGTCGGTCAAAGAATCGTTAGCTTTTTTTGTTTCAGGCTCTAACAGCTTTGCCATTAACAAACCGCCGGGTGCAGCCATAAAGCTTGCAGCCAATAAATATTTAAGTTCGACCCCAAGGCCTGCATATCCAGCCATTATCGAGCCTGCAATTGACGCGAGGCCGCCGACCATGACGGCAAAGAGTTCTGAACGTGTCATTTTAGGTAAAAACGGTTTGATGATAAGTGGGGCTTCAGTTTGACCAACAAATATATTAGCCGCTGCACTCATAGATTCGGGTTTGGACGTACCTAAAAGCTTTTGCAAGCCACCGCCGATAAATTTGATGACAACCGCCATAATGCCCAAATGATAGAGTACTGCAATCAAAGACGAGAAGAAGATAATGACAGGTAAAACATTGAAGGCAAATATAAAGCCTAATGACTGATTACCCACTTGCCCAAACAAAAAATCAATGCCTTGTTGGCTGTATGAGATTACTTCGCCGACAAATTCCGTTATCTTTAGTAAGACATGAGAACCCACGTCAGAATAGATAATGAACAAGCCAATAAGCGCTTGAATAGCAAACGCGCCACCCACAGTTCGCCAATTAATACTTTTTCTTGAGGAAGAGAATAGGTATCCTACCAGTAAAAGAAATGCAATTCCGAGAAGTCCAGTCATTGTTGTTTTTATTCGCTTATATTATGTTTAACTAATTTCTAGTATTCGACTAAAAATTGTAAATAGCTAGCTGCTGCTAGATAAATAGGAAAATACCACGTCTACCGCTAGGTGATTTTCACCGCCGTGAGGTACGATTAAATCTGCAAAGTTTTTACTTGGCTCGATAAACTTATGATACATCGGTTTGACGGTATTTTCATACTGAGTAGCAACGGACTCTATAGAACGCCCTCGCTCTTGTGTATCACGAAGCATTCTGCGCATCAAACATACGTCTAAAGGTGTATCGACAAAGACTTTTATATCAAATTGATCAAACATTTGAATCTGCGTGAGTAGCATGATTCCTTCTATGATAATAATTGGGGATGCTTCAAGTTGCTTTTTTTCTGCCAAACGAGTGTGCGTTTTGTAGCAATACTCAGGATATTCGATTGCCTTACCGGATAACAAATCAATGAGGTGTTGATTGAGTAAATCATGTTCAAATGCGTCAGGATGATCGTAATTGGTTTCTACGCGCTCAGCCATCGACAGATGATCTTGTGCTTTATAGTAGTGGTCTTCTTGTAAAACCAAAACCTCTCGCGCTTGCTGACGCAGTTTCAATGCAAGATTTTGAGTAAATAAAGATTTGCCTGAGCCCGAAGCACCAGAAATTGCCAAAATGATAGGTTTTGTCATAAAAATCGCGCCGTGAGACAGTCAAAAAACGTGCATACGATACCTTTTTGAGCGATTTCAATCAATTTAATAGTTTTATTGTCTTACTTTTGTGATGAATGTTTCGTTTTGTGTGTTTTGCATACGAAATATTAGGATATGGGCTCTCTTAAATTGGCTTATTAGACCAGTGAATGATTGTTTAATCGTAATGTGACAGTATTGTCATAAAACTGACACATAATGCGAGGACAATCTTTGCCCATAAAAAGTTCCATAAATTTCTCAAAAAAATAGACGATAGGAAACTTCCAATGTCAAAACTTAAGTTTAGCCGTGTCGCGTTAGCGGTTGCATTTGCTGCAGGTTTATCTACAGCCGCAATCGCTCAAACGACTACTTCATCAATTAGAGGTAACGTAGCTACCGAAGCTGGTACTACTTTTTCTAATGCAACAGTGAGAATCATTCACGTTCCTTCGGGCACAGTGTCTGTTGCAACGACTAACGATAATGGTACGTTTTCAGCTCGTGGTTTGCGTGTTGGTGGGCCATATACTGTTGAAATCAGTGGCGGTAACTTTGCGCCAGTGCGTGTTGAAGATGTATTCTTGTCACTAGACCAAACATTTTCACTTCCTGTAACAGTACAACCACAAGTTGAAACTGAAGTTATCCAAGTATTGGGTTCAGCGACAGCATTGGCTGGTTTCTCAAACGAAGGTTTGAGCACAAGTTTAGGTCTTGAGGCGCTAAATGAAGTATCTTCAATCGACCGTGATATCACTGATGCAGCAGAACTTGACCCATTTGTTGCGGTTAACGTTCAAAGTGGCGGTGCTAAAGAGCTTACAATTGCAGGTGCTAACAACCGCTTTAACTCTCTAACTATCGATGGTGTTGCACTAAACGACCGCTTTGGTCTTAACGCTAACGGTTTCCCAACTCAGCGTTCACCTATTTCTTTCGACGCAATTGAGTCACTTTCAATTCAAACAGCACCATTTGATGTTGAATACAATGGCTTTACTGGCGGCACAATAAACGCTGTTACAAAGTCTGGAACAAACGAGTTTCACGGTTCATTAGCGTACTATCACACAAGTGATTCATTAATCGGTGATTCAAACGGCGACAATGACTTCGACTTTACGTTCGAAGAAGACACGTTTGTTGCAACACTTGGTGGCCCAATTATTCAAGATAAGCTTTTCTTCTTTGTTTCTTATGACAAATTTGAAGAGATTGCTCCATTAAACAACGGTCCAGTGGGCTCTGGCGCACTCAACATTGAGCAAGACATTACTGCTGACGACGTTGCTCAAGTTAGCCAAATCGTTTCTGACGTATGGGGCTTCGATATTGGTGGTTTCAACAAAGATGCGGCACAAGATGAAAAAATTCTTGCAAACATTGACTGGAACATCAACGATGACCACCGCGCTAAGTTTACTTATATTAGCACTGACGGTAACACTATCCGTGAACAAAACGGTAATAACTTCTTGGCTTCTGATAACAGATTAGGTGCTTCATCGGCTTGGTATAATCGTTCAGAAAAAATCGAAAGTGTAATTGCTCACGTATTCTCTGATTGGACAGCTGATTTCTCTACTCAGTTTAAAATTGGTAAAACGACACAAGCAACCGGTCAAAATTCTTTGAACGGCGCTGAATTCCCATCATTTGCTGTATTTTTACGCGAAGTTGATGGCGACGAAAACTATTTAGTTGTTGGCCCAGACCGTTTCCGTCACGGTAACGAGTTAGACCAAGAGTTTTTGACGATTAAATTCTTAGCGGAATACGCTTGGGGCGATCATATCTTTAAAGCGGGCTACGAAAGAGAAGAAGTTGATGTAAATAACTTGTTCGCACAAAACTCTGAAGGTTCTTACTTATTCGACAGTATCGACGATCTTCGCAATGCTCAAGCATCTGCTCTACTTTACCAAAATGCAATCACAAACGACGAAAACGATTTACGCGCAATCTGGGGTTACAACTATAACTCTCTTTATGTTCAAGATTCGTGGGATGTAAATGCTTATTTGGTAGTTGATTATGGTATTCGTTATGACTGGTACGAGTCAGAAGGGTCGATTCGTGAAAATCAAAACTTTGTTGACCGTTATGGCTTTACCAATACGACTGATATTGATGGCTTAGATGTAATATTACCTCGCTTCTCATTTAAATGGTTGCCAACTGATGACTTAACAGTTCGTGGTGGTATCGGTCGTTTCTCTGGCGGTTCACCGGGCGTTTGGTTATCTAACAGCTATTCAAATGACGGCGTGATTTCTGACGACGTCAACGATTTTGGTAGTGGTAACACTTATAACGTGCCGACTACGCCAGATGCGGCAACTGGCCAGTATATCCCTGCTGATGTTCTTGCAACATTAGCGAACACTGCACCAGACGGTTCGGTAAACGCGTTAAGCCCTGATTTTGAAATTCCAACGACAACTAAATTCAGCTTAGGTGCTGCTTACTATGCTGACTTACCTGTGTTAGGTGAAGGTTGGTTGTTCTCTGCTGACGTTTTATACAACAAACTAGATAATGCCTCTTATTGGTACGATCAGCGTTGTGAAAACCCAGTAGAAGTTTCTCCAGACGGTCGTGGTGTTTATGATTGTAGTGAAGGCCCTGAAGCGCTTGTAGTTGGTTCTTTCGACGGTGGTGACAGTACACTTTATGCATTGTCAGCAAGCAACGATTGGGACACTGACTTTGGTCGTTTCGATATGTTTGCAAGCTATACACATGCAGACGTTAAAGACATCGGTTACGGTACTTCATCTACTGCAACTTCTAACTACTCAGATTTCGCAGCGTATGATCGTCAAGCTCCGCGCGTGGGTACTTCTAGCTTCCAAACTGAACACTTGTTCAAGTTGCGTTTCAACTGGAGAAAAGAGTTCGTAGAAGGTTACCAAACAAAAGTTTCGGTATTCGCAACACGCCGTACAGGTCAACCGTATAGCTATACATTCAATGAAAACAATGCGTGTGTACTTGATGTTGGTGGCGGTCGTTGTAGACGTGAAAGCCGTAATGATGATGCAGGTCACTTACTATATGTTCCATCTGGACCTAACGATCCATTGTTTGCAGCAACTTCATTTGACGGTGACGTAGCTCAACAACAAGCGTTCTTCGATTACATCAACAGTAGTGAGTTAGCTCAATATGCAGGTAGCATTGCTCCTCGTAATGGTGATAACTCAGCTTGGTCGACAATTGTTGACGTTCGTATCCAACAAGAATTACCAGCGTTTCATGAAGACCACAAGCTAACTGCTTTCTTCGACATTGAGAACTTCGGTAACTTGTTAAACAGTGATTGGGGACGCATTGAGCGTACTCGTTACGAGTATGAGCGTGCTGTAGTGGCTGCTCAGATTGTTGATGGTCAATATGAATACTCAAGCTTGAGAACTCCTAGTAGCATTGAGAACTTAGAAGTATTGTCTCAGTCAGTATGGCAAGTACAATTTGGTATTAAATACGAATTCTAATTCGACAAAATACCAAAGCTAAACCTAAAAAACCGAAGCCTAGTGCTTCGGTTTTTTGCTTTCTGAGCCTTTGTTCAGTTTCAGACTTCTGAGCAATAGCGCACTATAACCCTGTGGTCGCCATCAAGGATGACTGGCAACACGGAAGTGATTAAGTTTGGAACAAGTGAATCTGTCCGTGCAACTTGCTGAATTTGATCTGACAAACGGGATGTTTGTTTAAAAACCACATTGACTTGGGAGTAGCAAAGGATTGTTTCTTGCCCAAGTTTCCTTTTTAAGATAAGCGCGCTTTAAACTCTTCATAAGTAAAGCTTTTCACCAACTCAAACTCACCGCTTTTGCGTATAATTCCAATAGATGGATGCTCTACGCCATTAAAAAAGGTGGTTTTGACCATGGTGTAATGCAGCATGTCTTCAAAAACAAGCTTATCCCCGATATTCAGCGGCGCATCAAAGCTGTAAGGCTCTATGACATCACCTGCTAAACACGAGTTGCCGCCTATCTTATATGTATAGGCTTTTTCGTTTGGCTGCCCTGAATGTGTGATCATGGGGCGATATGGCATTTCTAGTACATCAGGCATGTGCGCAGTGGCTGAGATATCCAATATTAAAATTTGGTCTTGGTTTTCGACGATATCTACGACTTCACAAATTAAGTCACCCGCTTGCCAAGCGACTGCTGAACCGGGCTCCATGATGATTCTTAAATGAGGGAATTTTACTTTGAAAGCCTTCAACGAAGCGATTAAATGCTCAATATCATAACCTTTCTTAGTCATTAAATGACCGCCGCCAAGGTTGAGCCATTTTAGCTCACCAAGGTAATCTGCAAATTTTTCTTCGATAGCATCAAGTGTGCGAGCGGTCGCAAACGAATCACATTCACATAAATTGTGTACATGAAAACCTTCGACATCACTTAGGTCTTGGCCAGCTAGCTGCTCTTTTAAAATACCCAGTCGCGAACCGGGCGAGCAAGGGTCGTATAAAGGTGTATCGGCTTCTTGGTTTTCAGGGTTGACTCTTAAACCAATCGAAACCCCTTTCGCTTTTGCTTGTACTTTATAGGCATTAAACTGATTTAAGCTGTTAAAAGACAAGTGATGCACAATTTCGCAAAGTTCATCTATGTCTTTTTGCTTATATGCAGGTGAGTATGCATGTACTTCACCTTTAACTGCTTTCGCTAGTTTGGCTTCCCAAACTGAACTGGCAGTTGCTCCCTTGAGATACTGCGATACAAGGTCAAAAGTAGACCACATTGAATAGCCCTTTAGCGCAAGAATAATATCAACGCCTGCTTCTTCTTGTACGTGTTGCATTAATTGAAGATTTGCTTCAAGCAAAGCTTCATCACAGACGTAACATGGTGAAGGGATATCTAAATGCGAGTACTTTGTTTGCATCACAGCTCTCTTGGGTTCTTGATTTCGTTAAGCTTGTTCTTGTATCAATAGTTATTTTGCGAAAGGTGAGCTTTCACATTCCAGCACTTGCCAAGGCAATCCATGCTCGTTAAGCATGTCCATAAACGGATCAGGATCGAATTGTTCCATATTCCACACGCCCGGTTGCTTCCATTTGTTTTGAAGCATCAGCGCTGCGCCGATCATGGCTGGTACACCCGTCGTATAAGATACGGCTTGTGCCCCAACTTCTTCATTACACACGGCATGGTCGCAATTGTTGTAGATGAAGATAGTTTTTTCTTTGCCGTCTTTAACACCCGTGATATAGGTTCCGATACATGTCATGCCAGTGTATCCCTCGGCAAGTGAGCCCGGGTTTGGCAGTACTGCTTTTAAAAACTCAAGTGGCACAATTTGCTGACCTTGAAATTCAACGGGTTCAATGCTCGTCATGCCAATGCCTTCAAGCACGCGCAGATGATTTAAGTAAGCATCGCCAAAGGTCATCCAAAAACGTGCGCGTTTTAGGGTAGGGAAGTGCTTAACCAAAGACTCTAATTCTTCGTGGAACATCAAATAAGACGCACGTACGCCGATGTTTTGGTAATCCAAATCCTCTCGAACACTTAGCGGATCGGTTTCTTTCCACTCACCGTCTTGCCAAAAACGTCCACGCTGCGTAATTTCGCGAATATTAATTTCTGGATTGAAGTTAGTTGCAAAGGCTTGACCGTGATCGCCGCCATTACAATCAACGATGTCCAAGTAGTGAATTTCATCAAAATAATGCTTGGCTGCATATGCAGTGTAGACATTGGTTACGCCCGGATCGAATCCGCTACCTAACAAGGCCATGATGCCAGCTTCTTTAAATTTGTCTTGATACGCCCACTGCCAAGAGTACTCAAACTTTGCTTCGTCTTTTGGTTCGTAATTAGCGGTATCGAGGTAATCTGTTTTAGTTGCTAAACACGCATCCATGATCGGTAAGTCTTGATAAGGGAGCGCAAGGTTAATTACCAGATCAGGTTTAACCTGAGTAATCAGTGCTTCTAGTTCGTCGGCTTTATCTGCATCGACAGCAAAAATTGCTTTGACGCGATCTGCGCCTACTTCCTGTTGTAAGGCTTCACATTTTGATAGCGTGCGGCTAGCTAAGTAAATTTCGTCGAACATTTCTGGTAGACGAGCACATTTTTTTACAGTAACAGAGGCAACGCCACCTGCACCAATAATTAACACACGAGACATGAATTCTCCTTTAAATGACAGGAAGTAAAATTTCTGCGAATGCTAGCAGTAAATTTTCAATTAGCAAGATAATTGTTATAGACAATGATGGGGCAAATTGCACACGTTAATTAGAAAAATCACAGGTATATGGCTTGCCTATTGTGATGCCATTGTAATCATACTCATAAGGGTAAATGGTCATCGTGCTTGCGCCGCTCGAATCGCTAATGCTTAGCATCAGTCCATCAGAGTGATTGCCCTTTGGGGTGATGACAGTCACCGAGTAAACGAGTACCCCAATTGCGGTTTCTGCTTGGCAAGTTCGCAAGGCTATTTGAGTTTCAAGTTTTTCGATCATCGAAGAGGGGGCAGTGTCACATTCTTCTTCTAAGAACACAGATTGGACATCGTTTTCAATCGAAATGACAGCAAATGGATAAAGGCTGTTGGTATACGTTAATAGCACTTCGCTAAAGTCTAGTGCCTTAGTGATAAGGTCAGCGTAGCGCAAATTTTCTTGAAGTATCATTTTCATATTAAAGCCTAAGAATAAGTAGGGATAATGCGACTAGCAAGGCCTAGTCTTTTCCATTGTCCAATAACTACTTAAACGTGATTTTTATCATAATGGTTCAGATATACTGCGTCTGATTGTGCGTTTTCCTTGTAATCCGCCCGTGTGTAAAAATAAAATTTTCGAATTGGGTTTGATTATATCCCTCGTGATATAGCTATGAATTGCAAACATACACTTGGCTGAATAGACTTTTTCTACGTCAATCTCAGTCGTGTTTGAAAAGGCATTGATAAATTCATCAAGTTCAGGGCTTGTCTTTGCATAGCCGCCATGATGAAAATTGTGCTCGATTTGCCAGTGATTACGAGCTTCATCAATGACACCTTTAGGAAGAAGCTGCGAAACTAAGCTCTCCAAGTATCCTTCACCCTTTAAAACCGCGACACCTATCACTTTTTTACAAATTGGCTGCGAGTAATGAATCAGTCCTGCAAGTGTGGCACCACTTCCCACCGGTGCGTAAAGTACGTCGAAGTGTTGATTGGTCGCTTTGATCTCTTCAACGAGGGAATGCATGCCAAATACCGCGTCTTCACTTGAACCGCCCTCTGGAATGATCAGTTCAGCATTAAATTGCAGCTTGTACTTTTTGATTTGCTCTAGCTTATCGCGTGATTTGTATTCTTGACGCGTCACAAAGTGTAATTGAGTACCCCATGATTCAATGTCTGCGAGTGTCGGTGACAAGTTCGTTGGTCGTTCGCCCCTGATGATTGCGGTGAGCCTAATCCCGAGTTTATGGCAACAATATGCAAGTGCATGAAGGTGATTTGAGTATGCCCCTCCGAACGATAAACAGCTTTTCACATCGTTTAGTAAAGCCTTAGATAAGATCGGTTGAAGTTTTCGCCACTTGTTACCTGAAATAATGGGGTGCAGCAAATCGTCTCGTTTGCACCAAAGTGAAATATCGTTGGCGTAGCCCAGCGAGCTAGCATCAATTTGCTGTAAAGGTGAGGGCGTTTTAATACCCAAAGTATGCTTTAAAGCTTCGATGACTCGATTCTGCTCAGTACTCTTAGCAACAGTCTCTTTACCGTTAATCAAGCTATCTCCCAAAGATTAACTAAGTTTAACAAGTGGTTTTGATCTTGCACCTATATACTACTCGTTAAAATGCTGGGAACAAAAGGGTGAAGCATGACAAGTCTAAAAATTATTTTATTGAGTGCAGTGATATTTATGTCGGTAGGAAAGTCTGCAAACGCAAGTGAAAGCCAAAGCTTTATTGATAACTATCTACAAAGCCCCCAGGTGATTGGCGAAAGTAGGTTAAAGGTGCTTTTTTGGAATGTATACGATGCCAAACTTTATGCACCTCAAGGCGAGTTTTCAAGTGAAGGTGCCTATGCGCTCTCGTTGACATACTTGCGTGATTTTGAGGGTGAAAGTATTGCTAGCCGTTCTATCGATGAAATGAGAGACCAAGGTTTTAGTGATGAAGTCAAACTTGCCGAATGGTTTGAATTAATGAAAGGAATGTTTCCAGACGTTAAAGAAAAGCAAAACATAACGGGTGTAAGAAGTAGCGATGGCACGAGTCATTTTTACATCGACGGTGAAAAGCTTGGCAGTATCGAAGACAAAGAGTTTTCAGCGATGTTTTTTGGGATCTGGTTAAACGAAGAAACTTCTCAACCCAAAATGCGCAAGCAACTATTGGGTATGAACTAATGGTGATCGACGTGAATATATTTAAAAGAATAGGGCTTGCATTGACAGCGATGGTTGGTTTGAGTGCATGCGGTATTACCATCGACGGCAATCAATACAAAGCGCAATCCCCCGCATTTGAACTTGAAGCATTTTTTGACGGCAAAGTAACCGCTTGGGGCATTGTGCAAAATCGCAGTGGTGAAATTGTTCAACGCTTTATCGTCGATATTGACGGTTCGATGCAGGATGATGTTTTGGTGTTAGATGAAACCTTTACTTATCAACTGGGAGAAGGTCCCACTAAGCGAATTTGGCGACTAACTAAAAACGCAGATGGCACATACACTGGGCAGGCAGGCGATATTGCAGTGCCTGCGACAGGCACAAGTTTTGGTAACGCTTTTAATTTTGTATACGAAATGGATTTAGAAGTCGATGGTACAAGCTACCGAGTAAACTTTGACGATTGGTTTTGGGCCTTCGATGAAAACACAATGATGAATCGTTCCTATATCAAAAAATTTGGTATCGTGATGGCTGAAGTGACTATTTTTATGCAAAAGCAGTAATTGAATGGCGTGAGTTTTTGTCGGTACCTGAAAATTGCCTTTGAAGTTTAAACCGCTACAAAGGCAGTGCAATTATGCAGCCCAGCCCATGACCTCTTCTGAGTGGGTCGCTCACGAAGTTCACCTTGCCCCCATGCAGTTCAGCAACTGCCGCTACTAACGATAAGCCAAGACCATTGCCTTTGGTTGTGCGGCTTTTTTCAGCGCGATAAAACCGTTGTGTGAGTTTTTCAATATCGGCTGTGGTGACGCCTATACCTGTATCGAACACCGTAAAAATCAATGTGTTTTGAGTCGCGTCTATTGTGTCAGCGACTTTAAACATGCCCTCTGGCTTTTCTTTTGACTTTAATACTTCCGTTGTGAATAGCGCCATCTCAATTTCGCCGTATTCGAGCGTAAACTTCAAAGCATTGTCAATGACGTTTGCAAAGGCTTGAAATAATAAGTTTTTGTCGCAGGTAAATGTATTAATTTGAAGGTCTACATGCACCTCTAAGTCGATGTTTTTTGCTTCGATAACAGGCATATAAAGGTCAACAACATCGTCCAGCATGGTCTCGATATCATGTTCTTTAAATTGACTTTTCTTCCTCTCAGTTTCAATTTCTGCAATTCTCAATAAAGAGTTGAAAATCGACAGCAAGTTGTCTGACTCTTTTATTAACGCATATTTTTCTTCGCTATTTTCTAGCTTTTCAATATGCGTTTTAAGGCGTGTTAAAGGCGTACGTAGGTCGTGTGCAATGCTGTCAGACACAGAGCGGATATTCGCTACCGATTGTTCAAATTGCTCTAGCATTAAGTTGAGTGAAACACTTAGCTTACTTAGGTCATCCCAATCGCTATCGATGGGTAATCGCTTTGATAAATCACCGGTAGAAATAATGTTGTCAGCTTTATCTGATATGTCATTGATACGATTTACTACATAATAGGCAACCCAAATACTGGCGGCGGATATCAAGCATAAAAACAATATCATGACCCAGCCAAAGGTTTTGCCAATCCACTGTGCGAGTTGAATCTCTTCGATGTTTCGTCCAATCAATAACTTATGTTGGTTATCAAAGGTGACGATTTTTGCAATGACGTTTATATCATCTTCGTTTTGCGCTAGAGCAGGGATGGTGAGTTTAAGGATGCCATTTTTTAGAAAAGGGCTGTTAGGCTTTGGCCATTCGCTAATGTTACCTGCCAGCAAGCGATTATTTTGATCTTTAAAGTGATAGTAGAAATCAGTACTAGTATTGTTGATTCGGTTTGTGATTTCATTTGCAATATCTTTTGGTTTCGAAACTTTATGCAAAGAATGAAACCCCAGTATATCCGCGTTTATTGCTGCTTCTGACTCACGAACCAATAAGTCGTCATTAGCAATGACCATAATATACGTCACGAACAGCGCGGCCATCATCAACATGACCGTAAACACGATACTGAGTGTAAAGCTTGAGCTTTTTCTAAAAGCGGTGATGGCGCGCATTAGGACTCGGCGTTCACTATATAACCAGCTCCTCTTATTGTTTCGATGATTTGCTTATCGAACCCTTTGTCTATTTTATTGCGCAGACGTGAAATATGAACATCAATGACGTTTGTTTGCGGATCAAAGGTATATTCCCAGACGTTTTCAAGTAGCATCGTGCGGGTGATGACTTTATTTTGATTCCTCAACAAATATTCAAGCAGCTTAAATTCTTTAGACTGAAGTTCAATGACTTTGTCTTTTCGAGTGACGCTTCTATTTATCAAATCAAGGGTTAAATCTGCTACTTTTATTTCCGTGACTGTGGTTGCGGGAGTTTGCTGTCTGGCTGCTACGATTTCAACACGTGCAAGCAACTCTTCAAACGCAAAAGGTTTGGTCATGTAGTCATCAGCCCCTGAACGAAGCCCCTTTACACGATCTTCCACTTTGTTCTTGGCGCTTAAAATCACTGCAGGCGTATTATCACCGTTTTCGCGTAAGGTATTTAATACCGTGATGCCGTCTATCTGCGGCAGCATCCGGTCTAGTACAATCACGTCAAAGCGCTCTTGCGTGGCTTTTTCTAATCCTTGTTTTCCGTCATTGGCGACAACTGTCATGTGCCCTGAGTCTTCAAGGCCTTTGGCGATGTAGCTTGATACGGTTGGATCGTCTTCTACAATTAGTATTTTCATGACCATTACTTTAGTGCCTTAAGGCTTATTTGTCAGATTAAAACTTGTTAATATTTGCGTACACAAAATAAAAAGAAGCAGAAACTCGCATGACCATTGTTGTAATTTGTTTATTAATTGTCGTTTTAATGCCACTTGTTGCAAAGGTGCCATTGGCTATCATGATGCATCGCAGCGGACAGTACGACAATCGCCATCCGCGTGCACAACAAGCTGCACTGACTGGGTTTGGCGCAAGAACCCACGCTGCACACCAAAACTGTTTTGAAGCCACGACTTATTTCGCTCCTACCGTGTTATTAGTGCTCGCAGTTAACGCGACAGATCATATTACTGCTTATTTATCTATTGCTTTTGTCGTGTGCCGATTGGCTTATTTAGTGTGTTACTGGGCTGACTATCACATTGTGCGGAGTACTTTTTGGGTGATTGGTATGGCAACGGTGATTGCACATTATGTGCGTCTTTTATCTGCCTTTAGCTAGGGCCAACAGGCCCTAGTCTCTTTTAAATCGAACATTTTGTGGATAAGGCGTAAAGTTTTGAATGGTTTCTTGCGAAGCTGATTTTTGAATATTCTGCCAATACTGCGCGGTCATAATGTCGCCGTGTAGTTCTTTTAATATATCTTTAAACGTCTTTTTACCAATAATAAAATGCTCAAATTGCTCAGGAAATACGTCTGTTGGCCCGACCGATAGTGTGTCTATGGCATAAGGGTCGTCGTTCTTAGGCAACTCTCTAAAATTGCGTTCATTCATGTAACAAATCTCATCATAATCATAGAAAATCACGCGACCAGTTTTTGTCACCCCAAAGTTTTTATGCAGCATGTCACCCGGAAAAATATTGGCCATGGCTATTTGTTTAATACACATGCCCAACTCGTCAATCACAGCTCGTATTTTAGTAGGGTCTGAGGCTTGCTGAAGATATAGATTTAAAGGTGTCATTTTGCGCTCGATGTACAAATGAGAAATGACAAGTTCATCATTTTCAATCGAAACACTAGACGCACAGGTTTCTTGCAGGTGGTTTAGCAGTGTTTTGTCTACTCTGTCTAATGGCAACCTAAAGTTCACATATTCGTGAGTATCAGCCATGCGACCCACCCTGTCCGTCATCTTGACAAGCTTATAGCATTGCTTGACGTGCTCACGGGTAATTTTTTTACTCTCGGCAAACTCATCTCTTATTAGTTTAAAAACGACACCATAAGAAGGCAGATGAAATACGGCCATTACTAAGCCTTTAATACCGGGGGCAAGTTCAAACTTGTCATCTGAGTTTTCTAAATGCTGTAAGTAGTTGCGATAAAACACTGTTTTGCCATGTTTAAAAAAGCCAATAGACATGTACAGTTCAAAGTTTTTCTTATTTGGCAGTAGCTCTTGTAAAAAGGCGACCACTTCAGCGGGATATTGCGTATCTGTCATAAAATAGGAGCGCGCGAAACCAAAGATCACGCTCAAATGAGGGCGCGCAGTTAGCAAAGCATCCACCATTAAGGTGCCCTTGTCAGACATTTGCAATGCAATAACGAAGGGCAAGGTCTTATCAGGCATGCATATGCGCCCCACTAGATAGGCGGCTTTACCACGATAAAAAACAGGCTTTAAAATTTCTACAGTATGCACACTTGCTAGTTGCTCTCGGTTTAAGCGAGCGCGTAATGCCTTGTCCATGTGTTCCAAGTCGGCATTTAAATCCTCAAACGGTACTTTAAAGCGATAAGTATCAAAAATAGCTTCGTGCATTGCTCGCACAGTACCCGAGGTATCAAAGCTGTTTAAGACTTTACTGCGATCTTGTCCGGACAAAAAGCATCGACTTGGCAATACAAACATCAAGTCATCATCAATTTTCATATGTTTAAACAACCGGCCAATCACAGAATTGTAAAAGGTTTCGGCTAATTCAAACTGGGGATGTGTCTCAATAAGCTTGGCAAAGTGTGTTTTAGAAGCCACCCAAAACGCTTTGCTTTGAATACGTGGATTAATTTTTTCATACAACTCAAACACGACATCGTTCAGACTTTTCTCGTAAAGTTGAATTCGCTCTTTGTTGGCGATTGCAGACTCTTTCCACTGGCACTGCTCAAAACGCTTTTGCGCGCCTGCTGTAAAGCGAGTAAACCAACGAAACGAGCGATCAAAACCGTTAAGCGTTTGGTAGGCGAATTGTTTTGCGAGTTCAAGCTCTGTTGGTGAAATAGCGGTTTGTGTTTTCTTTGAAGACATGGCTGCCTGAATACGCTTTTATCAGTGTTTGAATTATTTGTATCGCAAAATATTAAGAATAACTAGTTAATCCCTTGGTTACTTCTTTGTATTTATTATTTTTTGGGTGAATGGTACTCACAGGAAGCGAATTTATCCCCAATAAACCAAATTCCTTATTGACATATAGACGTCTATACGGCAAATTGAACGTACTAAAAATATAAGAAGCACTATCGACATGTTAATCGTTCAAAAATCCGTAGTTTGTAACAGCACTACCATTATGATGACGATTACCACCCTTACATCGGGCGGCTGTTAGCTAGTGCAAGTAAACAAGTTAACAAAAGCCCGCTACTAGCGGGCTTTTTTGTTTTAAAGCGTAACAAAATGGCCTTGAGATAAAGTGCTAGAGAAAAATAATACTTATAGTGACCTGCATAGACAGTTACTGATAAGCAATAACAGGATTTGAAGGAGTCATACATGAAAGTTTTAAAGTTTGGTGGGTCTAGTCTAGCTGATGCGCAGCGTTATATGCGCGTATTAGAGATTAGTCAATCAACCCATCAAGCAGAAGGGGCAGCGGTTGTTTTGTCTGCGCCTAAAGGTGTGACTAACGCTTTATCCTTGCTGTGTGAGCAAGCTCAGAGCGGCGCGGATTATGGTGAACTCCTCGCCAAGCTGAACATGACCTTGCACGGTATAGCTGATGATTTAAATGCCAGCTTGAGTAACTTTGATTACGCTCCTTTAAGTGAGTTTATTAAAGAAAAATTAGCGGTTTTAGAAGCACAACTGAAAGGCATAAAATTACTTAAAACATGCCCCGATGAAGTCACTGCGGGTATCTTAAGTCTAGGTGAGTACGTGAGCGTGCGTATTTTCAGTGAAATTCTCAATGCAAAAGGGACGGCTAACCAAATCGTCGACCCTTTTGAATATGTACTTGCGCACGGGCCTTATTTAGACAGCCTTGCTGATCTTTCTGCAAGTAAAGCGAGATTTGCTGATGTAAATACTGACGGTAGCAAACTACTTATTATGCCTGGTTTTGTGGCTGTTAATGAGCTTGGCCAGAAGGTCACTTTAGGTCGCAACGGTTCAGACTATTCTGCTGCTATTCTTGCAGCCTGCATCGATGCTAGTTGTTGTGAAATTTGGACGGATGTAGACGGGGTTTATAACGCAGATCCTAACCAAGTCGACGGTGCAGTGTTACTTGATAAATTAACCTATCAAGAAGCCATGGAGCTATCTTATTTTGGTGCCAAAGTATTGCATCCTAAAACGATCGGCCCAATTGCTCAGTATTCCATTCCTTGTCTAATCCGCAATACTTTAAACCCTGCTGCACCAGGTACCTTGATTAGCCATGAGCCAAGCACGAAGTGGACGAGCGTGAAGGGGATTTCGCATCTAGAAAACGTGGTGATGCTGAATATCGCAGGGCCTGGAATGAAAGGCATGGTCGGCATGGCAAGTCGCATTTTCGATGTGATGTCATCCGGCAATATATCAATCAACTTAATCACTCAGTCTTCGTCAGAATACAGTATCAGTTTTTGTATTCCTGAAGTCGATGCCAATCGTGCGTTAGACTTACTCGAAGATGGCTTTGCGCTAGAACTCAGCAACAAGTTATTAGAACCCATAGAAGTCAGAAGAGACCTCGCCATCGTGACCTTAGTGGGTGACGGTATGCGAAAGGCTAAAGGAATGGCAGCAAAATTCTTTTCAGCATTGGCTCAAGCAAGGGTAAATAACGTGGCGATAGCACAAGGTTCATCAGAACGTTCGATATCAACCGTGATCGAAAATTCAAAAGCGAAAAAAGCGGTTAAAGTGATTCATCAAAACTTCTTCTCTCGTCTACATACTATCGATGCCTTTTTGATTGGTTGTGGAACGGTGGGTGAAGAATTGCTTCGTCAAATCCAAAGCCAGCAAGCTTCGCTACTCGAAAAAGATATTCGACTTAACGTTTATGGTGTTGCTAATAGTAAAAAGCAGTTGCTGGTGGACCAAGGCATTAACTTAGCCGGCGATTGGAAAACTCAGTTAACTAACAGTGAGCAGTCTTTTTCGGTTGAAGCATTAAAAGCCTTTGTGAATAAAAACTCTTTAGATAACCCAGTCATTATAGACTGCACAAGCAACCAGTCGATTGCCGATCAATATGTTGAAATGATGCAACAAGGCTTTCATGTCGTGACACCAAACAAAAAAGCCAATACGTCTTCAATAGAAATGTATGAACAGCTTAAAAAGACGGCTCAAGAAACCAGTCGTCAATATCTTTATGAAACAACCGTAGGCGCAGGCTTACCCGTTATCGATAATTTGCAAAAGCTACTTACTACGGGAGACGAACTTGAAAGCTTCGAAGGGATCTTATCTGGTTCTTTAAGTTACGTGTTTGGTAAACTCAGCGAAGGCATGAGTTTGTCAGAAGCTACGCAAACAGCAAAAGAAAACGGCTTTACAGAGCCTGATCCACGCGATGATTTAAGTGGTATGGACGTCGCTCGTAAATTATTGATCATGGCACGCGAAGCTGGCATGAACTTAGAGCTTAGCGACATCGATGTGCAGTCAGTTTTACCAAGTGATTTTGATGCAAGCGGCGATGTCGATACTTTTATGGCTAATTTACCGAGCTTAGACGCTAAGGTTCAGTCTCTAGTTGAAGAGGCTAGTGAAAAAGAAGAAGTCTTACGCTATGTCGGTTCAATCAAACAAGGCAAGTGCAAAGTATCGATACAATCAGTGCCTTATTCGCATCCGCTAGCGGCGGTCAAAGACGGAGAAAATGCACTTGCGATTCACAGTAAATACTATAACCCGATTCCATTTGTGATCAGAGGATATGGTGCAGGTGCAACGGTTACGGCTGCGGGTGTGTTTACCGACGTGTTACGTACGATGCCATGGACACAGGAACTCGCTTAAAAATGAACGAAGTAAAACGCACAAAAGCTTATGCTCCGGCTTCTATTGGTAATGTCAGCCTAGGGTTCGATTTATTGGGCGCCGCATTAAAACCAATCAGCGGTGAGTCACTAGGCGACTGGGTTGAGGTTGTCGATGCTGATAGTTTTGCGCTAAGTGTCGATGGCAAATTTGCACATAAGCTTCCCGGTGAAGCTAAAGACAATATCGTCACGCTTTGTTATGAGTATTTTAACAAAGCACTCGCCAATGCCAATGAAGCACAGTTAAGCGTCGCGATGCACTTGCACAAAGCGTTGCCGATTGGCAGCGGCTTAGGATCAAGCGCAAGCTCTATTGTAGCGGCTTTTGTTGCATTAAATGCCCATGCTGATAATGCGTTTGAGCAAGATGTGTTATTGCAAATGATGGGTGAACTTGAAGGTCAGATAAGCGGCAGTATTCACTACGACAATGTTGCACCTAGTTATGTCGGTGGTCTTGCACTTATGACGGGAGAAAACGCACCGGTCACGGTTAAACTGCCTTTATTCGAACATTGGTATTGGGTAGTGTGTTACTCTGGTATCTCGGTATCAACCGCTGCTGCACGTAAACTATTACCGAGCGAATTTAGCTTAAAAGACACGCTTAATTTTGGTCGTCAATTGAGTGTATTTGTGCACAGCTTATATGCCAAAGATGAAGCACTAGCAGCGAAAATGATGACCGATGTAATTGCCGAGCAACATCGAAAGGTCTTGCTGCCAAGGTTTGACGATGCTCGTCAAGCATGCGAGCAAGCGGGCGCTTTGGCGTTTGGTATTTCAGGCTCAGGTCCAACGGTATTTGCGGTTGCAGATAATTTAGAAGCGGCCGAAAAGATGCAAGCATGGCTTGCAAAAGAATATATTCAAAACGAAGATGGCTTTAGTCATATTTGTAAACTTGACGATGCTGGCGCAAGCGTCGTTTAAAAGAAAGGTTAAATGAAGTGGAATTAGTAAATTTAAAAGATGCAAGTGACGCAGTCACGTTTGCAGAAGCGGTTAAAAAAGGACTTGGAAAGCACCAAGGGCTTTATTTTCCAAAGAAAATTAAACCGATGGATAACATTGACGAACTGCTTGCATTGCCATTGGTTGAGCGCAGTATCAAAGTACTTTCACATTTGACCGAAAATGAGCTTCCAGCAGAAACCTTGGAAAGCATCGTTAAGACCGCGTTTTATTTTGAAGCACCGCTTGTGCAAGTAAAAGAGAATGTGTTTAACCTTGAGCTGTTTCATGGGCCAACTTTGGCGTTCAAAGATTTTGGTGGCCGTTTTATGGCACAAGTCTTATCCAAAATTACCGACGGTGCGCCAATTACCATTTTAACGGCAACCTCTGGTGATACAGGCGCCGCAGTTGCACATGCGTTTCATGGTATTGAAAACATCAACGTCGTGATTTTGTATCCGAAAGGTAAAATCAGTCAACTTCAAGAAAAACTATTTACTACTATTGGCGGCAACATTCACACCGTCGCTATTGATGCCGACTTTGATGCATGTCAGCAATTGGTTAAGACGGCTTTTGATGACCCAGATGTGCGCGATGGCTTGCATTTGAATTCTGCCAATTCAATTAATATCAGCCGTTTACTTGCGCAAGTGTGTTACTACTTTGAGGCGATGTCACAAGTGCCAGCTGAAAAGCGCAAGGATGTTGTGTTCTCGGTACCAAGTGGTAATTTTGGCAACCTAACTGCGGGTATGATTGCAAAAACACTTGGTCTACCAATCAAACGTTTTGTGGCTGCGACTAATCTTAATGATACGGTTCCACGCTACCTTAAAACGGGCGAGTGGGCACCTAATAAAACCGTCGCGACAATTTCTAATGCAATGGATGTTAGCCAACCTAATAACTGGCCGCGTATCGAAGCATTGATTGAACAAGGTTATTTGCCAAAAGAAATTCTACAAGGTGATGCTATTGACGAAGAGTATACCCAAGTAGCGATGAAACAGTTGGCTGCATTAGGTTATGTTTCAGAGCCGCACGCGGCGGTGGCTTATCGCTCACTCATGAAAGACTTACAAGATGATGAAGTAGGGATCTTTTTAGGCACAGCTCACCCTGCTAAATTCAGAGAGACTGTTGAAAATGTACTTGGACAACCGATTAGTCTACCGCAAGCATTGGCTGATGCTGTTGCGAAAGAGGCGTTTTCTGCTGACCTGCCTAACGATTATGAAGCGTTAAAGGCGCATATGATTAGTTTATTGCAAGACAAGCAATAAAGAGCATAGTTTTTCTGGTCAGTAATTGTTTGACTCATTCAACTTATGTTGAGTGAGTCAAGGATACATATGTTGTAAAAGTGACGTTTTCAATAGAGGTGTAATTTGAAGCATTGGCAAGCCTTGTTAGCTGAGCAAAAAGATAAAGCCTACTTCAAAGAGGCCCTTGCCTACATACAACAAAGACGCAGTGAGGGAGTGACTGTTTATCCTCCTGACGCAGATGTGTTTAATGCGTTTAAGTTCACTACACCAGAGAACTTGAAGGTGGTTATCCTAGGACAAGATCCTTATCACGGGCCCAATCAAGCCCATGGCTTATGTTTTTCGGTGCTGAAAGGAAATAAAATTCCGCCTTCTTTGCGCAATATATACAAAGAATTATCCAGCGATATAGACAATTTTATTACACCTACACATGGCGAACTGACGCACTGGGCCCAACAAGGTGTATTAATGCTCAATACAGTACTCACGGTTGAACAGGGACAAGCGAATGCTCATAAGGGAATTGGCTGGGAGAAGTTTACCGATGCTGTCATCATGCAAATAAGTGAAAAACTTAATGGTGTTATTTTTGTGCTTTGGGGGGCGCCAGCGCAAAAGAAAACTAAACTCATTGATACCGCTAAACACCATATTGTATGCGCACCACATCCTTCTCCGCTATCAGCCCACCGAGGTTTTTTAGGCTGCGGTCATTTTAGTGAGATCAACCGGATACTGCATGCTCAACAAAAGCCAGAGATTGATTGGCACATACCAAACTAAGCGCTCTTTCTCGCACTATTAGGAGCAGCACTTAATGTTTGGTTTTTAAAGCTATTTAGTAGTGTAATAGCAAAGTGTTGCGTGTCAGATGGCAGTTTTTCAACCACCAATTTTAGCGTAGACACCATTTCATCATAGTCTTGAGCGCTACTCTGTGTATCGACTTCTTGTGTATGGTTTGTGTTGCTATCAAGTGCCAAACTGACGTCCTCAAAGCTATCAAACGCCATCTGCCAGTCCGAGAAACTGCGCTCGTTAATTTCTTTATAAGAAAGTTTTTCGATTTCTCCATGCCTGGAATCACTAGCGATTTTTTGAAAGAGTGCGTCAATATCCTGCTTTTCCCCCTCTATAGCTTGGATAAACGTGCCTAAACGGTCATACAGCAACATACCGGTTATGTTGTTTGCTTTATTGTTTTCACGAGCAGCCGATAGCAAGGACTCTAAATCTGCGTCACTAAAGTCATGGTAGGCTTGACTCATGTAGATTAACTCAACCATATCTGTGATTCCTTAAAAAACCTCCATCCTCAAACATCCATTAAGGTTTACCTAACGAACGAGGATTGCATTTTCGGAGTAAATCACACTTGAGAAAAATATTAGGTACGCTAAACAAAATATTCGTATGAATTAGTAGACCTTATGATTTCTCAAAAAAAACGCCGCATTTTGATTAAATGCGGCGTTTCAGAGTTATCTTGTCATTTCGTCTAATTCGAACTCTAAGCTCATGTCCATCTCAGAAAGTTCTTTTTTGAGTTGATACTTATCTTTGATTGCTTCTATTTCTCTCCAGCGTCTTTTTTTGCTTTTTGTTTTGGTTGGGCGAGTTTCATTGTCAATGACTGAAAGTATATCTGCTCTTTCCACGGGGATCTCCTTCAAGGTTCCGTATACTGCTAACTACCGCTAGCATCCTTTGCTAACTTACGTTACGTGATTATTAATAGCACAGGCCCTATTAAAATAAAATACATCGATTAACTTTTTATTAACATGTTGTGTAGGTTTTGTGACAGATGCTCGTTTTTTACTTATTAGCCTATGAATTTACTGCTTTATTTTTATTTTTTAATTTTGTTACTTAAGTCATAGATCCAGTGAATGTTAAAATTGTGTTGCTTTTTGCTGGTGCATTATGCATTTAATTTGCACCAAGAAGAGGAGGGATACTCACGTTACTATATTCAAATGACTGCAAGTGTTAGCCTATATAAACTAAAAATGACTACGTTAAAAAGAGACTCGATAGATGTCCGAAGTTTATTCAACCATCGAGAAGAATAAAAACAGATTAAATTTAGATCCCAATCAAGCTATTTGGTTGTTTGGTTACGGTTCTATTATTTTTAAAGTCGACTTTGAGTATTTAGAAGCAAAGAAAGCCTATTTAAATGGATTCGAAAGAAGGTTTTGGATGGCCAGCGAAGATCATCGCGGCACGCCAGAATCACCAGGGAGAGTACTAACACTTCAAGAACGCCGACAAGCAAAATGTTTTGGCATGGCTTACAGAATAGACCACAAGGTATTGGATGCTCTAGATTTAAGAGAACAAAACGGCTATCTACGCTATTTGAAGTCAGTATCATTTGCCGATGGATCAGCACATGACGCCTTAGTTTACATCGGCGATAAAACAACGCGAATCTATCAAGAGGAGCATGACGTTAAGACCTTAGCTGAACTGATTTTTAATAGTGTTGGGCCAAGTGGGCAAAACAAAGACTATGTTTATGAGTTGGCGCAAGCCCTTCGTGATTTAAATGAGCCCGATGAATATATTTTTGAATTAGAGGCGTGTTTGAGAAAGTTGGAAGAAATCGAATAATCGTTAACCAAGTAGATGAATAAAAAAAGCCAAACAAAAGAATCAAAGAAAACAAGTCAAACCAAACCCCCGCTGTTACCTACCCAAAGAACATTCAGCGCAACCCAAGGCCACATCCTTTCTAGCAAAATTTCAAAACACACGGACGTGTTTTGCAAGCGGCCAGGACGGCGAAGAGCGCTTTTGCTAGAAAGGATGTGGGTTTGGGTTTAAAGCTGAATATGACTTACGAAGCGCGTTTAGATGTTTAAACAGCGTGATGTTCCAAGGAGATCACCGTTGTCACGGTGATGACGGTTAATTTAGTGATGATGGTAACTAGAGGAAACTCGGTTGTCATCTCGACAACCGAGTTTACGGCGTTTAGAGTTTAGGCGTTTTTAAACTTAGCCACCAAAGCCTGAGTTGATGCATCGGCTTGGGTGTCTATATCGCCATTGATCATATCCAACACTTTATTACCCAACACTTTACCTAATTCAACACCCCATTGGTCAAACGAATTCAAATCCCAAATAGCGCCTTGCACCAGTACCTTATGCTCATATAAAGCTATCAAAGCACCAAGGGTTTTAGGATCTAGCTGCTCGAATATCAAGGTGTTGCTTGGTTTGTTACCGGGCATTGTTTTATGCGCAGCAATGCGTTTTCTCTCTTCTTCAGGTAATCCAGCATCGGCGAGGTCGTCATAACAGGCTTCAAAATGCTTACCTTGCATCAATGCTTGAGTTTGCCCAAAGCAGTTTGAAGCTAGCATGGCATGGTGGGTATCGTCTTGATTCGGGACTTTAAGCGGAAACATAAAATCAGCTGGAATCGGCACATTACTTTGATGAATGAGTTGATGAAATGAGTGCTGTCCGTTGGTTCCTTCACTTCCCCAAATGATGGGACCTGTGCCATGTTCAACGAACTGGCCATCGGTCGTGCAGGTTTTGCCATTACTCTCCATATCGAGTTGTTGGACGTATGCTGGAAAACCTCTTAAGTAATGATAATAAGGCAGTAAAACATGAGATTGAGCGCCCATAAAGTTGCGATACCAAATACCCAACATCGCCATAATTACCGGCATATTTTTTTCAAAAGGCGCGGTCTGGAAATGAGTATCCATTTCAAACGCACCTTGCAAAATCTCTCTGAAATTGTCGTAACCTATTGATAAACAGATCGGCAAGCCTATTGCTGACCATAATGAATACCGCCCACCGACCCAATCCGCCATTGGGAATACGTTATTCGCGTCCATTCCAAATTCAGTAGCGGCTTTAACATTTGATGAGACAGCGACAAAGTGTTTGGCTATGTCTTTCTCTTCAGTGCCTTGCGCTAAGAACCAAGCCTTTGCAGTTAAGGTGTTTTGCAGTGTTTCTTGGGTACCAAATGACTTTGACGACATCACAAAAAGGGTGGTTTCATAATCAGTCTCGGCAAGTACATCGTGAATATGACACCCGTCGACGTTTGCGACAAACTTCACCTTACAGGCTTTATCTTGATAAGGTTTTAAGGCCTCGGTCACTATTTTGGGACCTAAGAAAGAGCCTCCAATGCCGATGGCAACCACATTTTTAATCGCTTTGCCTGTACAACCTTTATGTTCACCTGAGTGAATACTGGCTGTGAAAGCTTTCATCTTGGCAAGCGTATCTAAAACACCGGTCATCACGTCTTTATTATTGACCATCACTGGCTTACCAGAGAAGTTGCGCAAAGCCGTGTGTAATACAGCTCTATTTTCAGTATTGTTTATAGGTACACCTGAAAACATCTGTTCAATTTTTTCTGAAACTGCGCGTTCATTAGCTAACTCAAGTAGCGCGCTTAATACATCTTCAGTGACTCGGTTTTTTGAATAATCGAGGTGAATGCCACATGCATCTAAGCTCATTTTTTCGTAACGACTTTGGTCGGCTTCAAAGTAGTCTTTCATGTGTTGACGTTTAACAAGTGCGGCTAATTTGTCGAGCTTTTGCCAAGCAAGTGCATTGCGGATGCGGTCCATAGGATATCCTTTTTGAAGATGCGAGTTTCAACATGATAAGCTCAATATATGAATATTGAGTGACAAACTGCCTAGCTAAACTCAGACTAGGCATTTGTTTTAAAAACAACTTTTATTATAAAGCTTCTTTTAATAGTTTCTCTAGTTTTACTTGGTCAGCGGCAAAGTTGCGGATACCTTCAGAAAGCTTTTCGGTAGCCATTGCGCTTTGATTCATGTCCCATCTGAACTCTGCTTCTGTCAGTAACGCTGGCGTCTCTTTGGTTTTGCCGTTGTCTATTAAAAAGGTTTCGACTTCGCCTGTTGTGTTGGCAAGTTCTTCAAGCAATGCAGGACTGATAGTTAAACGGTCACAACCCGCTAGGTTAAGTATTTCATCCGTATTTCTGAAGCTTGCGCCCATTACGACTGTCTTGTAACCATGTTGTTTGTAATAGTTGTAGATGTCAGTAACAGAAATAACGCCTGGGTCTTCAGCACCTGTGTATTCTTTTTTCTCAGTATTGGCTTTGTACCAATCTAAAATGCGCCCTACGAAAGGAGAAATTAAGTAAACGCCTGCTTCGGCACACGCGCGTGCTTGCGCAAAACCAAACAACAGCGTTAAGTTACAGTTAATCCCTTCTTGCTCTAATTGTTCTGCTGCTTTGATGCCCTCCCAAGTAGATGCAATTTTGATCAGAATTCTTGATTTATCGATGCCTTGTTCTTCATACATGGCGATAAGTTTGCGCGCTTTATCAAGAGTTGCTTGCGTGTCGAACGAAAGCCTTGCGTCTACTTCTGTTGAGATGCGACCTGGGATAACGCCCACGATTTCTTTACCGATGAGCACAGATAGCTTATCGCCTGCATCAAGTACCTGCTGTTCAACATCATCAGATTGCGTTTTTGCCCATGCAATTGAGTTTGTGATTAGGTCAGCGTACTGGGGCAGTGATGCCGCTTTTAATAGCAGTGAAGGGTTAGTTGTGGCATCAACAGGTTGATACTTTTTGATTGCGTCGATGTCGCCGGTATCAGCAACAACGGTAGTAATTTTACGAAGTGATTCTAATTGGTTAGTCATAACTTATTTTGTATCCTCGTTACGTTTTTTACTATTGTATTCGTATTAATAAAGATTGCATTAGTTTTAACAGGGTTTAGTCGCTTTGTCTTTTTAGTCATGTCTTTTCTGCATTGCGAATATTGTTTTTCAAGAGGGTTTGAATAATCAGAATTGGAACATAAACGTTTTTATCGATTTGATTGATTACTTTTTTTCCTGCTCAATAGGTCTCAAAATCTAAGCTTATTTGTTACCATTACGTACATAAACTAAAGCATTTAAATTGAATAAAATAATAAGGATGACAGCGTAATGTTAATGGTCGTTTCACCTGCCAAAAATCTAGATTTTGAATCCAGTGCACCCACTGCCACATTTACCCAACCCGAGTTGATGCAAAAAACACTGGATTTGGTTGAACAATGCAAGACCCTAGCGCCCAGTGACTTAAGCTCGTTGATGAAGATAAGCGATAAATTGGCGATTCTTAACGCTGAGCGTTTTAATAGTTTTACTACGCCATTTACCGTGGACAACGCCAAACAAGCGATGTTTGCGTTTGACGGGGATGTCTATGCAGGTCTTGACGCAGAAACCTTAAGCGAAGAAGACATCGAATTCGCTCAAGAGCATTTGCGTATTTTGTCGGGTTTGTACGGTGTGCTAAAACCCTTAGATTTAATGCAGCCATACCGTTTAGAAATGGGCACCAAACTAGCCAACAAAAAAGGCAAAAACCTTTATGAGTATTGGGACAACAGTATCACTGAACACTTAAACGAAGCCCTTGAACAACAGTCAGAAAAAGCACTATTGAACTTGGCTTCTAATGAATACTTTTCAGCGGTTAAGAAGAAAGCGTTGAACGCTCAAATCGTTACTCCGCACTTTAAAGACGAAAAGAATGGGCAATATAAAATCATCAGCTTTTTCGCGAAGAAAGCGAGAGGGCTGATGGCGCGCTATGTGATTCAAAACAAAGTCACAAGCGCAGAAGCATTAAAAGCATTTGATGTGGCGGGGTATCGCTTTGATGAGGAAGCCAGTTCGGAGACGGATTTAGTGTTTACTAGAAGTGAAGCAGCGTTAATGGAGTATAAAGCGACATCTTAAGGATTGAACTAAGTACAACTTGCGAAAGCCTGATTTATTGCATAGTCTTTTTAACTAACGACTATTAGAACAACCAAGGTAAATGGGCGATATCACTAACCTGACGATGAACTGGCGATCCGCAATGATGTTGATCGTTTGTTTGCCTGTATTCATTGCAGCAATTACACTTTGGCGAAATAAAGTAGAACGTACACCAAGTCGCTATCTTTCAGCGGCTTTGGTTGTCACTATTTTATCCGTCATGCCGCAAATAATTGGATTCGCAGGCTTTTATAATGTTTGGCCAGGCTTGACGTTTTTTCCATTCTCAAATGATTTATGGCTTGGTCCTCTCTTATACCTCCATGCTTATTCGTTAATGACCGGCGCAAAACTCGGCTGGCGCCGATATTTATTGGTTCCAGGAATCATACAGACCACTTATTACAGTGCTTGCTTCTTGTTTTTAGGAGATTATCAAGCAAAGTGGGCCTACAACGATGCCTTGCACTACCCCTATATTTATCCTGTAGAAACCACCTTAAGTGTTGTTTTCTTGTTTGCTTCGCTTGTCTTTATTTGGAAGCTTTACGGTTCTTATTTGGCCTTTTTGAATACTACTCAATCCACATTGGCTGATTTTGATCCTGTTTGGATTAAACGCTCAGTGCAGATTTCTTTGCTGACGGCTTTACTGTTTTTCTTATTTGAAGTACTCAATGCGACAATGGGTTTATCCTATGTAGGTGGGTTTCCATTCCTAGTCGCAATCATGCTTTGTATTGCCTGGCTAAGCATTGAAGCCATTTGGGGATTAAAAGAGTCCTATCCAAAACCAAGCTACTCAAAACCATCCAGAGATAATGACGCACTGGCTGAAGAACCATCTAAGCCATCCCAACCATCTTCATTAAATGGCGAATTGATTAAACAGCAAGTGAAACAAAATGCTTGGTATTTACAAGCTCGGTTTTCCTTAAAAGACTTGTCAGCAAAATTGGGCACAAATGAAACATATGTATCAAGAGCAATCAATCAGGATTTGCACAAGAGTTTCAACGATTTTATCAATGATTTGCGCGTTGAACATGCACAACAACTCATCAATCAAAGTCTAACTCAAGAGGTAAAACTGGCTTTGTATCCACTTGCACTTGATAGTGGGTTTAATTCAAAAGCGACATTTAATCGCGTGTTTAAACAAACCACAGGCATCACGCCTTCTCAATACATAAAAAAGTCTCATATCTTGTAAACTAAGGCTCATTTGGCGTATTGAGGCGTCACTGGTGTACTTGTCCTCTATTCTTTTCTCATCCCATTTCAAACCTTTAACTTGAAGAGAATATGAATATGAACACATCAACATTTAAATCTTATTGTCTATGCTTTTGTCTGATTACACTTTGCTTTTGGACACCTACTTATGCTGCCGAACAAGATAATAAAACCCGTGCGATAGAAAACCCAAATATGATTCAATTAAGTTCAGAGATGATCGAACAAGATGTCGCGCTGCTAAAGGAGGCTTACTCAAGAATTCATCCTGGTTACACGCGTTATGCAAAACTCGAAGCGTTAGAGGCTGCATGGGACGAGATCATAATCAAGTCGAAGCGACAAGGTGGAATGACGCTTGCCAATTTTTATCTATATGTTCAGGATGCGCTGACAAAGATTCGTTGTGATCACACCAAAGCTAATTTACCTAAAAGCATTGCGCAACGTCGCAAACAGCAAGCAGTGTACTTGCCTTTTGAATGGAGGTGGTTAGAAAATCGCGCCATTGTCACTCAAGTACCTCAAGGTAGCCCGCTGGCAGTCAATGATGAAATTATGAGTATTGATGGCAGGAAAATATCTGAAATAGTCGCTGATGTAAGAGATTACACACCCGTCGACGGTTATACAGAATGGGCGAAAGATACTGGCGTGGGTGCTTCATACGAGTTTATGGGCGGGGCAGTCGATCATTTTGGTGATTTACTTTGGAATTATAAGGCACAAGCCACTATTGAGTTTGTTAATTCAGCCTCTACTTTACAAACTGCTCAAGTTAGCCGAGTCACTCACCCAGAATGGCTAGCAATCATAAGCACTAAGGATGAAACTGGCAAAGCGCTCAGTAACAACTTCAAAGATGCCGTTTATTTTGAGCAAATTGATGAGCGCACGGCACTGCTGCGTGTAGATACGTTTGTTAATTACCGAGAGCCTGTCAAACCAGAAGATATTTACACGCCCATTTTTAAAGCGCTTAAGCAAAATAACACACAAACCCTGATTCTAGATTTGCGCAACAATGGCGGAGGCTCTAGCGATGCCATGTTAGGTTTGTTTGCTAATTTGATTCAAAAGAAAACATCTTTTATCAAAGATATGACCGTTGCAACCTTGGACCACGATGGTTTAGAGGAGTATTTATGGTCTTGGGATAAACGCGTGATTAACCCTAACCGCTTAGGCTTTAGTAGCAATGATGATGGTACATATTCATTGCGTTCTTGGTTTTCTGACGAATTATCAATGATCAAGTCTGAACAATATGCTTTTAATGGCAAAGTGATAGCACTGACTAGCAACAGTAATGGTTCGGCAAGTACCAATTTACTTTCGGTTTTAAAAGCAAAAGGCAGAGTGACGATAGTCGGTGAAAAGACAGGTGGGAGTGCTCAAGGGCCAAATGGTGGAGTATTGATAACTCTACGCTTACCTAACTCAAACATTACCACGCGAATCCCCGTTTTTAAGTATAGTAATAATGTCAAATCGTTTGAATTTGGGATGGGTTTAACACCTGATGTTTATGCGCCAATGACGGTTAACGCATTAGTAAATAAACAGGATCCTGCGCTAGAAAGTGCGCTGTCTAGTCTTTGAATATGGTTTTGCAACCATTAAAAGCCTAGTCTTCATTCTCATACATCAGCTGCTGAAACTGCAGCTTTTGTGTGTTATTTCCTTGCTTGATGTCGATATCGAAGCGATAGGTTTCTTTATCATCGTGATTAAGGACAGCTAGGTAATAAATCGCTTTGCCTTCTTTGACTTCTTTAAACTCTAAGGGCTTGTTGTTGCCTAAAAGGTTTCGAGCGCGACCACTAATTTCGACTGATTGCGCCTCTTTCGTTCGCCGATCTAGCACTGAGATATTGATCAATGCATTTGACTTACTACGAACGATATTGTTCGCACGCGCTATTTCAGGTTGTAGGAAAGTCGTGCCAAAAGCAATGTAATGCACTTCCCATGGCCCAAGTGTTTTCTTTTGCTCTGCAAAGGTGTTTGCGCTTAAAAAAAGTAAGCAAAAACTCAATACACAAAATAACTTCTTAAACATCTGCGACGATTCCTTAGTATTTATTTTAAGTTTAAAACCCGTGTTCAATAAGCCTTGTTACGAAGTTTAATGCCAAAATGACTACCAATATAGAAAAGTCTAAGCCGCCCATTGGAGGAATTACTTTACGCACAGGCGCCAAAAACGGCTCTGTTAATTGAATCATGACTAACTCAACGGGGTTGTTACCCTGGCTAATAAAACTGAATATTGCGCGGATGATAAGCACATAGAAGACTAAGTTTAAAAATTGAATCAGCAGTGCTTTTAATGAGCCGATGGCAATGGCCAAAGCAGGCGCAAAAGCACCTCCACCGAATAAAGTTTGCAATACAAAGTATTTGATGACGATGACTGCAAGTGCAAATAAAAACAGCGATGTATCAAATCGCCCGATGGGAGGGATAAAGCGTCTCAGTGGTCCCACAACCGGTTGCGTGACTTTGACAACAAATTGGCTAAATGGGTTGTAGTAATCTGCTCTGACAAATTGCATCCACGTGCGCATCAAAATAATCATGATGTAGGCATCAAACAGAAAGTTAAGTAAGTAAAGTGACGCAACCATATTTTTGCTCTTTTATTTGTTGTTTATTGAATTGATGTAAAACGTTTTAAGACGTACTTCGATAACATGTCATTGATTCAAAGTGTAGCCTTGAATCAACCTAAAAGTCATTTAAAACTGTTTTGACATTTCTTTTGCACGAGCCACAGCAGCTCTCATTGACTTCGCAACAGTTTCTTCTAAACCACTTTTCCGAAAAGTCTCAATCGCTTCATGTGTCGTGCCACCTTTAGAGGTAACTTGGGCTCTTAACTCACTTAATTCAAGGCTTGAATTGTGACTAATCATTTCAGCACTGCCTTTCATTGCCTGTTGAACCAGTAATCGGGCATCGCTTTTGTTTAAGCCCATCTTCATAGCTTCGTCTTGCATAGCTTGTGCGAACAGAAAAAAGTAAGCTGGGCTGCTGCCTGCTGCTGCGATCACGGTGTTGATTTGCTCTTCTTCTTCAACCCACAATACTTCGCCGACCTGCTGCATAACATGGGCAACAAAGGCTTTATCTTCTTCGTTCACGCTCTCGTTTGCGAATAAACCTGTCATACCTAATCCCAAAGAAGAAGGTGTATTTGGCATTGTGCGAACGATATTTTTATGACCACCGAGCATTGCACTTAGTCTATCGCTGGTGATACCGGCGGCAATTGAAACAATAATTTTATCGCTGATATCCACTGATGAAATCAAATCTGCGCACACTTGTTCCATCAATTGTGGCTTAACGGACAACACGATTACTTGGGCAAACTCTGCTGCTTGGTGGTTGGATTGAGTTACTTGAATTGAAAAGTCTTTTTCTAATGCATCTAACTTGGGTGTTGACGGATTGCTAGCCATAACCAAGTCTGCTTGATATCCATTTGTAATTAAGCCTGAAATAATGCTGCGAGGCATATTGCCCGCGCCGATAAAACTAATCTTTCTTAACTGCATGAGACCTCTTTGTTTGAATTTATGTTAAGTGTTTGTTTTGACGCGTTGCCCAAAAATAGCGGTGCCCACTCTTACCATGGTCGAACCGCACTCAATGGCCACATCAATATCACCACTCATTCCGATGGATAGGGTATCAAAGTCAGAGAATTTTTGTTTGCATTGCTCAAATAGTGAGCGCATCTGATCGAAGCTATTTTTTTGTGTCGCTTTGTCATCACTGGCTTTTGGAATCGCCATCAAACCTCTTATTTTGATTTTTTCTAAAGTTTGCATCGATGCGACTAAATCAATGACTTCGCTGGGCAATACGCCTGCCTTGCTTTCTTCCTTATCTATGTTGACTTGGATGCAGCAATTTAAAGGGGCTTTAAAAACAGGCCTTTGCTCGTTAATGCGCTTTGCTATTTTTAGTCGGTCTAGTGAATGCATCCAATCAAAATTTTCAGCCACTAAACGACTCTTGTTTGACTGAAGTGGGCCGATAAAATGCCATATGATGCCTTGAAATGATTTCAGTTGTAACACTTTATCAACGCCCTCTTGGACGTAGTTTTCACCAAAGTGACGTTGTCCTGATTCATACGCAAGCACGATATCAGATACGGGTTTGGTTTTACTTACCGCTAATAAATTAATATCGTTTTCGTCTCGTCCTGCAGCTTTTGCATGCGATTTGATAAGGTCGCGAACCGTATTAAGGTTCTCAGCAATCGGGGCAGTGTTATCAAGCATCGTTATTTTCTCGTTGTGACAGCATTTAAATTTCTATCGAGCTTATAAGTGATGATTGCCAAGCTCGATCAATAAATATCAACTTAAGGTAGATAGCATGGATATTAACGAACTTTTGGCCTTCAGTGTTAGCAACAAAGCGTCAGATTTGCATTTAAGCGCAGGTCTTCCGCCTATTATTCGAGTTGATGGTGAAATGCGTCGACTAAACGTTGACCCACTTGATCACAAACAAGTGCATGGCCTCATATATGACATTATGAATGATATGCAACGCAAGGAATATGAAGAAAACTTAGAAGTTGATTTTTCGTTTGAAGTAAAGGATTTATCTCGTTTCCGTGTCAATGCATTTATGCAAAACCGCGGTGCAGCTGCCGTGTTAAGAACGATTCCTAGCGATGTACTTACGCTCGACCAACTAGGCGCTCCCGATATTTTTAAAGAAATCATCAATCAACCCACTGGCATTGTATTGGTCACCGGCGCGACCGGTTCTGGTAAAAGTACAACACTTGCGGCCATGGTTGATCATATTAATACGCACAAGCGTGAGCATATCTTAACGATCGAAGACCCTATTGAATTTGTGCATGATAACAAGCTTAGTGTAATGAATCAGCGCGAAGTTCATCGTGATACGCACAGCTTTAACAATGCATTACGCTCAGCATTACGCGAAGACCCAGATGTTATCTTAGTGGGTGAATTACGTGATTTAGAGACCATCCGCTTAGCTATCTCTGCTGCCGAAACAGGGCACTTGGTATTTGGTACTTTGCACACAAACTCTGCACCCAAAACCATCGATAGAATAATTGATGTCTTCCCAGCAGAAGAAAAATCAATGGTGCGATCAATGTTGTCAGAGTCTTTGCGCGCGGTTATTTCACAGACCTTACTGAAAAAAGTGGGCGGTGGTCGCGTGGCGGCGCATGAGATCATGGTCGGTATTCCTGCTATTCGAAATCTAATACGCGAAGACAAAGTACCGCAAATGTACTCAGTCATCCAAACAGGACAAGCACACGGTATGCAAACGATGGATCAGTGTTTACAAAAGCTTGTCGCAATGGGCGTGATTACTCAACAAGATGCCAATGCTAAATCAGTGGATAAACAACAAACCAGTTCAGGCTTTTAAGCATTTTAAAATTAATTACGACTGATATAGAAAGATGATAAAAAGAGAAGCGATAAAGAGAGAATACAGAAATGATGAATTTAGAGCAGTGCCTAGAAGACATGGTTGCGCATCAAGCTTCCGATTTATTCGTGACAGTGGGCATGCCAGTGAGTGCCAAAATCAATGGCCAACTAACACCTTTAACCTCTATGCCTTTAAATGAAGAGGATGCACTGGATCTGGTTCATCAAGCAATGACCGACAAACAGCAAACCAGCTTTGCAGAAGATAAAGAGTGTAACTTTGCGATTGCACGAGATGGTATTGGCCGTTTTCGTTGCAGTGCTTTTTGGCAGCGTGATCAAGCGGGGATGGTGGTCAGGCGCATCGTGACCGAGATCCCTCAAGTGGGTGATTTAGGCTTACCCAGCGTGCTCAAAGACATCATCATGGCAAAAAAAGGCTTGGTACTTTTTGTGGGCGGTACTGGAACAGGTAAATCAACTTCGCTTGCGGCGTTGATAGGGCATCGTAATGAAAATTCTCATGGCCATATTTTAACCATTGAAGACCCAATCGAATTCGTACACGAACACCGAAATTGTGTGGTTACTCAAAGAGAAGTCGGCATCGATACTTTATCTTTTGATGACGCACTAAAAAGCTCATTAAGACAAGCGCCTGACGTTATTTTAATTGGTGAAATTAGGTCGATGGAAACTATGGAATATGCAATGTCTTTTGCCGACACAGGCCATTTATGCGTTGCAACACTGCACGCCAATAATGCCAATCAGGCAATTGAGCGCATTATGCATCTTGCGCCAAAAGAATTACACAGTAAATTGCGTTTTGATCTTAGCCAAAACATCAGAGCCATTGTTGCACAACAATTAGTGCCAACAGTTGATGGAAACGGCCGAGTAGCGGCAATCGAAATCCTATTGAACTCACCCTTAGTCGCTGATTTAATCCAACGTAACGAAATCGGCAGCTTAAAAGAGGCCATGGTTAAAGGCAAAGAAAGCGGGATGCAAACCTTTGATATGGCGCTCTATGAGCTTTTCAAATCAGGTCGAATTACTGAAGAACAGGCCATGCATAATGCTGACTCTCCGAATGACTTACGATTGATGATTAAACTAGATAGTAATTCGGGCACTAATTTGGGGTCGCTATCCGGTGTATCAATTGACATGGATTGAGTTCGTTTTATTGAAACTGTTTACAGATTGTCAAAGCCTATCGCTTTGACAATCTGACTTGACTGATCTCGCAGCATTTCTGATCACCGTAGTAATTATTCGCAAAATTACACACCTTAATGTGTTCATCCTCTTTTATTAGTTTTAATCGCTGGCCTAATTCAATAATAATTTGGTTGATGCTTTGGTTTTTCATTTTGTCGCTCCATTAAAGTTGACGTTTCAATATGAAGCTTAGTTAATAATTACATTTGATTAAAATGATTAAAACAGATTGAGTTGATAGTATTTATGGATTAGCAATGTGCAATAGTTTGGTTGATAGCGGCTATGTTCATCTCAATAATAACGAAGGTTGACGGCTCAGCTTCGCGCAAGCCATTGTTTAACAATTGTTTAGCCTACAATGAGAGTAGCGCCGAACGAGTGCGCTTCACTGCTCTATTGCGTTTTGTAAATTGTCAATCCGTGAGGGGAAAGAGAATATAGCACTGGCTAGCGAGAGAGTGTAACCAGGGCCTTCGTTTTCGAGAGCTGACGTGGGAATATAGTAAAGTTGTTCAAAGTCATTGCCAAATAATGCCGCGTCCAAGATTTGCCATTTCTGCTGATGCAATACTTCGGTCCACGCGTGTCCAAAGGCTGCTAGTTTATTATCTTTGGCGTATATTACAAAACCAACCACGTAGCGAGCGGGAATGCCAAGGGCTCTTGTTAGAGCAGTCGTTAGCGCAGCGTATTCAGTGCAATCACCGCTGCGCTGTGACGCCACTCTTGATGCGATATTGAAACTATGAATGTAAGTAGGCTCTGTAATGTATTCACTTACATAATTAGCCAAACTTTCTATTTCAATGTCTTTTAACTCAGTATCTTGAACATTATTGAAGCCCTGAATGAAAACTTGGGTACTGGGCTCTTTAAAGTCGATGACAAAGCTATCTTTTAGTGTTTGTTGACCATGGATTTGATTAAAATGAGCTTGTCCATTCAAGCTGACTTTCAAAAGTGTATCGGACAATACCTCAGATTGAATATTGTCCCATTGACTAAGGGTACCCTTGAGTGATATCGCGTCATCCACATGCAAATCAAAGCTTATATTGTCTGTTAAGTCATCTAAGCTCGGCTTGGAAGAATATATTGGAATACTTGAGAGCAGAGACTCACTCTGAGCTTGAGTATTTGCACTAAAGGCTAACAAAAAGAATAAGATAAACTTGTTCATTAAAGTTTAGGCTCACCGCGTTGATATATCTTTGAAATATTGATCTGCACGGGGCCCTGTCGAATCGTACCTTGGTCAAATACGCCCAGTGCACTAGAGACATAATCCACGTTAATCGGCCCCATCTGCATCAATAAGTTGTTAGGCGTATCAGGTAAGGTTTTGCTAATTTTTAAGGGTAATGCAGCTGTAGGATCAGCTTCAGTCACCCAGGCATTATAGTCAAGTGAGGGGGCTTCTGAATTGAGTAAATGTGCACTGGCTAGGTATGCGCCAAACGCAGATAGAAGCCAGTCTTCATAAGCTAAAAATACATCGATTGTTTTCCCTTGCAACTGTCCGGTTACCTTCCACTTACCTTCTACTGGTTTTAATGCAAGTTGAGAGGTGTACTGACCGTTTTCTAACACATACTGGTCAGCATTGATAATTGATCCTGTTGGAGAGCTCCATTCTGTTTCTACCGAATCAGTTACCGACACATTACTTGCATCAACTGGAATCATCATTGATGATTCAATGTACGAATAGACATCGCCATCAACGTCAAGACTGTGCTTTTCTAATCCATATCCAATGGGGAGGTCATTCAGTGTCATTTTATATACCACTTCAAAAAAACTCTCAGTGGATTCGGATTCGACAAAGGCGTTGATAAATGATTCAAATACATTGAAGAACGTCTTGTGGTAGCCAATTTCATTATGGACGCAAATTTGTAAACTATTTTGTGTTTGGGATGAATAAGCTTTTAGAACGCCAGAAACAAGCAGTTCACCTTCGCCTAAACTGTAAAATGTATCCAATGATAAATAGGGAGTATCTCCAATAACGCCCACATTGAGTGCATAATTGTATTTACTAGCGAAGGGCTTTTTATTGAGTTTAGCCGCACCTTGTATACTTGCTTCGATGACATTCTTTAATGAGTTTGACGTGCCGTCAAATTCTTCAAACACATAGCACTCAATGGGACTATCTGTGCCGATATTTACATTGTAGTACCAGACACCATCGCTCTCGCTGATCAAACTAAATTCACCGATGACTTCACTATCAACTTTGAACTTAGGAATACTGATAGAGGAACTAGTCTCTAACACAAGTTCTCGCTGCGCAGCTTGTTGAAACCATTTAGGAAATTCGTTGAGATCAATTAGGTCTTTTGCCGACGAAAAGCTGCTTGCACAAAGAATTAAAATAACCGCGAAGATCGCTTTTTTAATTTGATTCACTATGGGGTCATCCTTGATATAACAATATTGAGTGTACTTAACGAAGTATACCGCTTAACTTTGCAAGAGCACAGCGATGTAGGTACAGTTTTTATTCCAGTAAATGATTCTGAGTAAGGTTATTGATGAAAAATAATGAAATAGATCCCCTCCTAATTACAGAGTTTATCGATAGATTTGGTTTTGGTACTTTGTTTTCTCAAGATTTACAAAGTACTCATTTACCTCTTCTGTATCAAAACGGCGTGATTACTGGACATATGGCAAGGAGCAATGGGCAGGCCAAATTACCCAACGGTGAACGAGTTAAGGTGGTTTTTAACGGACCTCATTCATATATTTCACCGACTTGGTATACCAGTAGACCTGCGGTATCGACGTGGAATTATGCTGCATTGCATTTTATTGGCCGATATGAGGCGCTAAATAGCAGCGATACATTAGCCATCATTAACGCATTAATAAGCAAATATGAGCCAGAAATTTTAGGTGACCAAACATTAAGTGATGATGCTTATATCCAGAAGCTTTTGAAAGCCGTGTGTGGATTTCAAATCATCATTGAGGAGGCTCAATTGATTGAAAAGCTGGGCCAACATAAAAAGTCAATAGATCAACAAGGCGTATTTGAAGCATTAATAGTAGCTGACACGAACAATTCCAGACAATTAGCGAATTACATGAAAGGAAGGGGGGTAGGCACTGGCCAACTGTGAAACTGCCTATTTCACGCCTACGACGTTTATCGCAGCCAGCCGTATTTCATCGCAAATAGTTTCAATTTTTTTGCGCAAGCGCATAACTTAACTACTCTGAACTAGCGAAAAAGAGAACATCGGCCATGCCTTCATTTACCTGTATCATTATTGATGATGAAAAATTAGCACGAACAAAGCTATTTGAGCTGCTTAAAATGTATCCTGAATGGGAAGTGATTGGTCAAGCGAGTGAATTCAACGAAGCGTTGGAATTAGTTGAAACATTAAGACCTGATGCATGCTTTGTCGATATCAACATTATTGGAGGCTCCGGTATTGAGTTAGTGAATCGACTGCACAATCGCGTTGATACTCAATTTGTATTTTCAACAGCCTATTCTGAGCACGCTATCACTGCGTTTGAATTAAATGCTACCGATTATTTACTCAAACCTTTTTCTCAAGAGCGCTTTGCCCAAGTACTAATGAAATTAGAGTCTCAGTTGGTTAAAACTGTGACAGCTCCACAATTGCATAAAAAATCGATACTAGCTGTGAAGTCCATTGGCTCCGTTCAATTTGTGGACGTGAAAGATCTTATTTGGATAAAAGGTGCAGCAAATTATGTTGAGCTGCATTTTAAAGATAAAATGCTACTACATAGAGAGACCTTGAGTAAGCTAGAAATGAAGCTCGATCAACAAAAGTTTGTAAGGGTACATCGAAGCGCCATGGTCAATCTCGAGAGTATTGATTCCCTTTCGAGTGAATTAGGCAGGCTAAGTTTGTTGCACCTGTCTAACGGCGACGAGGTGAAAATAAGTACCTCGCATAAAACTAAGTTGTTTGAATGTTTGGGTTTAGATGAGCACTAAATAAAAGGTTAGAAAAGTAGTATGACAACTAACAATATATTGCACGATAATGAACAAATTGAGCCCGTTAAGGACTTAAGAAAACCCTCATTTTGGTTGCTTCACTTGATAGGCTGGACGGTTTATTGGTTTTTGTTCGTAATAGAGAACACCATTATTACCGCGAAAGGGAGCTCAGGCTCTAGTTTTTTGATTGCATTGCCTTTATTTGTAAGTGCTTCGTTAGCGTTTGTACTGACAGTTCCACTTCGCTATGTGTATCAACGCAGTTGGCAGCTTTCAATGGGTAAGTTGCTAAGTGTTATCATCGCAGGTTGTGTCATCGTGTCATTAATTTGGACACCGACTAAAAACATGAGTATGTGGTTTTTTATGCATTATATCGAAGGTAAAGTACCCATGAGTGAAGCGGTCGAGGGGGGCGTCCCCTTCTTGTACCATTTCAATTCGATAGTCTATAGCTTAGCGATGATTCTGGCATGGAGTACGCTTTATTTTAGTATCAACTACTATTATCGACTTCAAGCTGAAAAGGAGTTGCATTTGGCGGCTGTTAGACTATCCCATAGCGCGCAAATAAAGATGCTGAGGTATCAAATTAATCCTCACTTTCTCTTCAATACATTAAATGCAATATCAACATTAGTGCTGACAGGGAATAAAGAAAAAGCAAATGGTATGTTGGTTAGACTATCCACTTTTTTGAGGTTCTCATTGGATAACGATCCTGAAAAGAAAGTGGCACTTTACGATGAATTAAAAGCCTTGATGTTGTATTTAGAAATTGAGAAAACCCGGTTTGATGATCGCCTTTCTGTTCACTTTGACGTGACACCAGAGGCTGAAAACTTATTAGTCCCCAGTCTTCTATTGCAACCTTTGGTCGAAAATAGTATCAAATATGCAATCGCTAAAATGGTGAAAGACGGTGAGATACAAATTAGTGCGCGGGTTGTCGGCAATCGCCTTTGTCTATCTGTTGCCGATAATGGACCTGACGCAAGTGAAATACTTGTCGATAATAAATTGGTTTTACAGGAAGATAGAAATGGAGTGGGGATACGCAATATAAAAGAGCGCTTGCGGGTGCTGTATCCCAACGTTCATAAATTTACAATGCGGCGTAACGAACTCAATGGACTTTGCGTGATGATAGAAATACCAACTGAGGCTAATTGATGCAACAAATTTCAGTCATTATTGTTGATGATGAACCTCTCGCACGCCAAGGGTTAGCATTGCGACTTAACGAATTTGATGAGTTCGAATTGATTGCGCAATGTGGTGATGGAGAAGATGCCCTTGAAGAGGTGAGCGTTCATCAACCCGATGTGATATTTGTTGATATTGAAATGCCAAGAATGAATGGAATTGAGCTTGCTAAGGCTTTACACGAGCGCTCAGTGAGCACGCAAACAAAACTGCCTAAAATAGTTTTTGTCACGGCATTCAAAGAATTTGCACTAGATGCATTTGAATTTAAAGCATTTGATTATTTACTAAAACCAATCTCAGATGAAAGAGTGACGAGCTGCCTTGCTAACTTAAAACACGAACTACAAGAAGAAAAAACGCTTGCTTTACATCAACAATTAGACAGCTTAATCACACAGAAGACGGGGGGATCGGTAAGCGGCTTCATTCGTCGTTTAGAAGATTTTGACTATCATGGCGTCAATGACTTAGCCCAACAAATAACACTTAAAAGTGGCAGTGATATTATTAGGATTGAGAGTGATAGTTTGTTTTGGATTGAAGCAGCGGGTGACTATATGTGCGTACATACAAGAGAAGGCACCCAGATTATTAGAAAAACCCTTAGTCAGTTTGAGCAAGAGTTAAACCCTAATATCTTTGCCAGAGTAAGCCGTTCTGTTATCTTAAATATAAGTAAGATTGTTAGACTGACGCCAAATTCTAATGGTGAATATGTTGCGACACTCTGCTCTGGAGATGAGGCAAAAGTCAGCCGAAACTACAAAGAAGCCTTATTTGAACGCGTTCATCCAAAGTAGCCTTTTATTCGAAAAGAGAGGACCTAATGCTTCGTCTATTCAGTCACCATGATCGATTCGAGGTCTATCGTATTTTCAATATGTTAGATGATGCGGGGATTCCTTGTTTTGTTAAAAATGAACTTATCCAAGGCGCAATAGGTGATATACCCCCTCAGGACTCTGAGCCAGAGGTTTGGCTGCATGATGTTCAGTGGGAGGATAAAGCTAAGCAACTGATTAGTGAATTTAATAGAGAGCAACAGTCGATGCAGAGCGAAAATAAAAGTCCCTGGATTTGTGTTAATTGTGACGAAAACAATGAGCCTAGTTTTAATGTGTGTTGGATGTGTCAGGCATCAAGATGAAGCTAGTCAAGCTGTGAAGTAAACCATGTCTCATAAATCAAGCATGCAGATACACTATCTACTTTTTCCTTTGTTAGCTTTTTAAAGCCACCCAGTTCAAAAAGTCTCTGTTTCGCATCTGCAGTACTAAGGCGTTCGTCGTAAGTATATACTTGCTTGCCAAACCTTCCATTGAGTCTATTCGCAAACTTTTTCGCCCGTTGAGTTATCTCCTGCTCCGTTCCATCCATATTTAATGGCAATCCGACAAGTAATGCGTGAGGCTGCCACTCTTCTATTGTGCGCTGGATCAACTCCCATCGAGGAATCCCGTCTACGGCTTTTAAAGCAGCCAAAGGAGAAGCCGTACCTGTGATACTTTGTCCGACAGCCACTCCAATACTCTTCAGACCATAATCAAATGCGATGATGGTTTGATTAGGCATGGCCAGCGTCTTGCGTGAGTTGCCAAACATCAATACCCAGTCTATTAACTGCTGCTTGCCAACGATTATGAATTGGAGTGTTAAACAAAAGGTCTAGATCAGCAGGGACCGTTAACCAAGCGTTTTCTTGTATTTCTTGTTCTAACTGGCCAGCTTCCCAACCGGCGTAACCAAGTGCAACAATAGACTTGTCTGGTCCTTTGTCATTACCGATGACGGAAAGTATATCCTTTGAAGTTGTCACCATTATTTCTGATGTAAGCTCAACGCTTGAGTTCCAACCCGGTTGACTACTATGTAGAATAAAGCCTCTATCTGGATGCACCGGGCCGCCGCACAAAACAATTGTTGACTTTTTATTATCGTCCACAACCGCTGTTTCGTCAGTTTGTGAAATCAACTCGTTAAAAGTCATTGTGGAGGGTTGGTTAATTACAATGCCCATTGCTCCGTTTTCATTGTGTTCACAAATATATGTCACCGAACGAGAGAAATACTTATCTGTTAGTGATGGCATCGCAATCAACAATTGATTTTCAAGCGTTTTTAGCTGTTGCATTCGTCTTCGCTTTATCCTTTTAATACTGCAATATGATAACTGCTAAGTGAAAAAGTATTGGTTTAAACTCGTTGAGTACTAGGCAATTCGTTTTTCGATTGCATCAAATAGCTTTGCGCATATGTTGATATCATAGGCGTTTTGTATTTCTTGTACGCATGTAGGGCTCGTGATATTTATTTCTGTCACTTTATCACCTATGACATCTAAGCCCACAAAAAGCAGCCCTTTTTCAGGCATTTCTTTCGCAATTTTGTTGGCAATTTCAAAATCAGATTCACTCAAAGGCTGAGGGCGGCCAGTGCCCCCAGCCGCTAAGTTACCTCTGGTTTCATTCTTTGCCGGCAATCTAGCCAAGCAATAAGGGATAACTTCACCATCGACAATTAATATTCGTTTATCGCCATCTTTAATTTCGGGCATGAATGCCTGAAACATAGCATAACGGGTGCCTAATTCAGTGAGCGTTTCGATTATCACTCCCAAATTATTGCCATCTTCTTTTACCTTAAAAATGGATGTACCACCCATTCCGTCAAGTGGCTTGCATATTATCGTGCCATGCTTGGCGTGGAACTCTTTGATAAGTTTACTGTTGCTGGTCACCAAAGTATCGGGTATCAAGTCTGGAAACCAAGATGTAAACAATTTTTCGTTGTAATCTCTAAGTGCTTGAGCTTTATTAACGACTAATGTTCCAGCTTGTTCTGCAAGTTCAAAAATTTGGGTAGCAAACAAAAACTCACTATCAAATGGCGGATCCTTACGCATCAATAGAGCATCTAAGTCAGACAGTATAATGTCCTGTTCGCTCTTAAATTCATACCACTTTGTTGGATCGTTCATTAGCTTGACAGTCTTTGTCATTGCTCTTGGTTGGCCATTATTAATGTATAGATCGGCCATTTCAATGTAGTGAATTTCATGACCACGCGCTTGCGCCTCAAGCATCATCGCAAAACTGGTGTCTTTTTTAATATTGATATTGCTAATGGGGTCCATCACGATGCCAAGTTTCAAGAGCATGTTCTCCAATAATTTGTTTGATACTTATTTGAACGCTAATAGTGGTGTTTGCTTTCACTAATTTCAAGTTCGGCAGTGTTATAGATCACCAAATAATGACTGTAATATCGCAATAGATGTAAGTGCGGCTGTTTCTGTTCGAAGTATTCGAGGGCCCATATTGGCCGAGAGAAACCCCGTTTGCTCACAGGTATAAACCTCTTGTTCACTTAAGCCACCTTCAGGTCCGATTAACAGTCTAACACCTCTCTTTGGCCTAGGCATGTGTGACAAGTATTGCCTAGCCTTTGGCGATAATATTACTTTCGTATCATCGGTTGTTTGTTTTTGCCAAGCTGAAAGGTCAATTGTTGGGTTAAGCAAAGGTATAACATTTCGGTTAGATTGTTCGCATGCCGAGATAATGATTTTTTTCCATTGCTCGTGTTTTTTCTGCCAACGGTCTTCAGATAGCTTCACTACGCAACGCTCTGTGATCACGGGGGTAATTTCTGAAACACCAAGTTCCACCGCTTTTTGAATTGCAAAGTCCATCCGGTCGCCTTTTGAGATGCCTTGGGCGAGATGAATGGCCAAAGGTGATTCGTTGGCTAGATTTAACTGGGAGTGAATTAAGACGAGCACGCTCGCCTTTGATAGCTCTAGAATTTCAGCCGGATAGTCACAACCGTCGCCATTAAATAAGACAAGAGGGTCACCAACTTTTAAACGAAGCACTCTTGACACATAATGACTGACATCACTTTCAAGCTGGACTTCATTGTCAACAACAAGATGAGAAGCTGTATAGAATCTTGATACACGCATATTTACAAGCTTTGTTTTTTCTAAATGCGTTTATGTTACCAGAGGTTTTGGTTCCCTAGAGAATTAGTTTTAGGTTGTTGTCGATTACGTGTGTTTATGAAGTACTAGTGTGCTAGGCAGCATTATTGGATGACTGCTCATTATCGACCATGCGTGTTTTAATTTGTTTTGGTACGCGCGGTTTAGACTTTCTGGCGTGAATAGTGTTCTTGCCTTTCGATTCGGTCATGCAAAAAACAAGTAATCCAAAAACGATAGCGGCGATGGTCAAAGAAAACAACATAATAACTTCCTTGCTAGAGGTATTTTAATCCTTAAAAAAACCACTGAAGAATATAGCAGGATTGTATATTTTGCAAGCAGTTAATAAAAAGTTCATAAAACGTCCTGTGTATAAAAAGTCTAGTATTTCTGGAGTGTAATTGTTATTTTACATTCGCTTTTCAGGCAAACCCAAGGCGATAAAAAGTTTGCTGAGGAAGCGCGTTATACAACAATTAAACTGGTGGATGGAGTAAGCATAATTTAACTACTCTACAACACCTAAAACAAAGGAAGTGTTCCATGTTCGATTTCTCTCAAGATGATGCGTCAAAATACTTAAATGATTACATCATTCCATTTGCAATTGATTTAGCAATGGCGATTATCATTTTTGTCATTGGTAAAATTGTTGTCAAAGTACTTGTTTCAGTATTGGGTAAACTGCTAAGCAAAGCTAACTATGACAATATGTTGGTTGAATTCTTAAAGTCAATTGCAAATGCAATATTGATGTTATTTGTAATTGTTGCTGCCTTAAACCAGTTAGGGGTGGATACGACGTCATTGGTCGCGATTTTGGGTGCTGCTGGTTTGGCCATCGGTTTATCTTTACAAGGCTCTCTGCAAAACTTTGCTGCTGGCGTCATGTTATTGGTGTTCAGACCGTTTAAAGCGGGAGATTATGTTGATGCTGGTGGTGTTGCTGGCACTGTGAAAAGTATCGGTGTTTTCTCAACTGTGATGAATACCCCTGACAACAAAGAAATTATTGTTCCAAACGGAAACATTTACGGCGGTAATATCATTAATTTCTCGGCTAAAGAAACACGTCGTGTAGACATGGTTTTTGGTATTGGATACGACGATGACTTGCGCAAAGCAAAAGCGCTGTTAGAAACCATGCTCAAGGAAGATGACAGGATTCTTCAAGATCCTGCCCCACAAGTCGCGGTCAGTGAACTTGGCGACAGCAGTGTGAATTTTGTTGTTCGTCCGTGGGTAAAATCGGCAGACTACTGGGGTGTGATGTTTGATTTCACAGAGGCAGTGAAGTTGCGTTTCGATGCTGAAGGTATTTCTATTCCGTTCCCTCAAATGGACGTGCACGTTCACAAAAACGAAGCATAATCATTAACGAACTTAAAGCGAGGAATAAGTAATTTCACTCGCACTAGCTATCTTATAAAAAACGCCCAATGCCAAATGGTTTGGGCGTTTTTTAAATACTGCTATCCCATTTTTGAAAGCCTCAAACGCCTTCAAAATCAAGAGGTGCCAGTTTGTAACGTTTATTTGCAAGTCGGCTTATTACTAACCTCGTCGTATATCGAAAGTGCACTGGACATATTGGCGTTTAGTTGTCTGATGCGTGTCTCCGATGAAGGGTGAGTGCTTGCCCATTCAGGCGGGGCTTTACCTTCATTTGCTGCTGACATATTTATCCATAATTGAACGGATTCACGAGGATCAAATCCCGCTCTTGCCATCAATTCTAACCCAATTAAATCTGATTCACTTTCGTGCTCTCGACTAAACGGTAGAATACCCAAATATTGAGCACCGATGCCAAATGCCTGCATAATTGTTGCTTTGTTTTCAACGTTATATGCATCTAGTGCGGCGGATGTCGCTTGAGCACCTGCACTTATAAGGGCGGAGCGAGACATTCTTTCATTGCCATGTTGTGCAATAACGTGACCTACTTCATGACCAATAACGGCTGCAACTTGATGTTGATTTGATGCTACTTCTAACAAGCCTGTATATACACCAATTTTTCCACCTGGCATTGCAAAAGCATTGGCTTGTGGGTCGTCAAAGACGACCACCTCCCAATTACCAGAAAAGACGGAATCTGGAAGTTGTTGAGTGATATGCTTGGCAATGCAAATGACATAATTATTCTCGATGCTTTTATTTGAAATCTTAATTTCTGACTTCATGGCGTTGAATGTTTGCTCACTCATTTGGCTCAATTGGTTATCAGAAAATAGCAAGATCTGCGAACGTCCCGTTGGAGATGTGGAGCAAGCAGATAATATAATGAATGCGAAAATGCCTAAGGTGAGGTGCTTGATTTTTGAGAGCATAATACTTCCAATGACAAATAAGATAGATGCTTTTTAACTAAAAAGCGCCTGTCAATTATGCATGATAGGCGCTTCGTTATCTATGGATGTTTTTACCCAAGCCTTACTTCGTTAACTTATATTTTTGCTTCTTTTTTTAGCTGTTCGGCTTTATCAGTTGCTTCCCATGGCAGGTTTTCGCGACCGAAATGTCCATAGGCAGCTGTCTGCTTATAAATTGGACGCTCCAAATCAAGCATCTTAATTAAACCATATGGACGCAAGTCAAAGTTAGCGCGTACGAGTTGAGTTAGTTGTTCATCGCTAATTACACCCGTTCCAAATGTTTCGATACTGATTGAGGTTGGCTCAGCAACACCAATCGCATAAGAAACTTGAATTTCACAGCGTTTAGCGAGGCCAGCAGCTACTATATTTTTAGCGACATATCGACCTGCATATGCTGCTGAGCGGTCAACTTTAGACGGATCTTTACCGGAAAATGCTCCACCGCCATGACGTGCCATGCCGCCGTATGTATCCACGATGATTTTTCTACCCGTTAAGCCGCAGTCACCCATTGGTCCGCCGATAACGAAACGACCAGTCGGATTAATATGAAATTGAGTGTCTGCGTCTAACCACTTTTGTGGTAGTACAGGCTTGATAATCTCTTCCATCACTGCTTCACGAATAATCTCGTTTGAAACACTGTCACAGTGTTGCGTGGACAATACTACTGCATCAATGCCGACAGGTTTGTTATTCTCATATTTAAACGTGACTTGGCTTTTTGCATCAGGACGCAACCAATCAAGCTTACCTGATTTTCTCATCTCTGCTTGGCGTTGCACTAAACGATGAGCATAAGTAACAGGTGCTGGCATTAACACATCGGTTTCGTCACTTGCGTAGCCAAACATTAAACCTTGGTCACCCGCACCTTGTTCTTCTGGAGAAGCACGGTCAACCCCTTGGTTAATATCACCCGATTGCTTACCTATTGCGTTTAATACTGCACAAGAATCAGCATCAAAGCCCATATCAGAATGCGTATAACCAATTTCTTTAACCGTTTTGCGAGTTAACTCTTCAATATCTACCCATGCTTTTGTATTTATTTCGCCGCCTACCAATACCATGCCTGTTTTGACAAAGGTTTCACAGGCTACACGCGCTTTCGGGTCTATTTCTAAAATGGCATCCAAAACGGCATCTGAAATTTGATCCGCGATTTTATCTGGATGGCCCTCTGATACTGATTCAGATGTGAATAAGTGTGCAGTCATTTATTATCCTGTATTCATAAAGGTGCATGCTGATACCAAGATTTATCGGCAGGCACGCGTTAAATAAGATTGAATTTTTATCATTCTTTACTTCTAGACGTCTAAAAGTCTATATGATTTAACCGTGTTTACGCAAATTTCTTTAACTAAGTTTAAAAATTGCTTAATAAATTTCATTAATACCTATTATTAAAATGGCTATCCTATTGAATAATATAAAGAAAATTTAATAATCTTGTTTATAGCAAAAAAATCAATAAACAAACTCTTATTAAGCATTGAACAAGTGTAGCGGCTATTAGAGAATAGGCGTCCAAATTTTGAGGCTGTTAGCCTTGATTGTCGCTATTTTAGACGTACTAAGGAGAATTCATGTCATCACGTCGTCATCTCGCCAACGCGGTTCGCGCGTTAAGTATGGACGCTGTTCAACAAGCTAAGTCAGGTCACCCAGGTGCCCCTATGGGTATGGCTGACATTGCACAAGTGCTTTGGACTGATTTCATGACGCATAATCCAAACAATCCAAATTGGTCTAACCGTGACCGCTTTGTTTTATCAAATGGCCATGGCTCCATGTTGTTGTACTCATTACTTCATCTAACAGGTTACGATTTAGCGATTGAAGAATTAAAAAACTTTAGGCAACTGCATTCTAAAACGCCAGGACACCCTGAATATGGGTACGCGCCAGGTGTTGAAACGACGACGGGACCTTTAGGTCAAGGTATCACAAACGCGGTCGGCATGGCGATTGCCGAAAAAGTATTAGCTGCTCAGTTTAACAAAGAAAACTTTGATGTAGTTGATCACAACACGTTTGCGTTCCTTGGTGACGGTTGTCTAATGGAAGGTATTTCTCACGAAGCGTGCTCACTAGCAGGTACTTTGGGCCTTGGTAAGCTTGTCGCATTTTGGGATGACAACGGAATTTCTATTGATGGTGAAGTACAAGGTTGGTTCAGCGACGACACACCTAAGCGCTTTGAAGCTTACGGTTGGCAGGTTATTACAGATGTCGATGGACATGATGCTGATCAAGTCGCTGCCGCAATCGACAAAGCTAAAGCTGAAACATCAAAGCCAACGCTTATCTGTTGTAAAACCACGATTGGGTTTGGTTCACCAAATAAAGAAGGCACTGAGTCATGCCACGGTGCGCCACTAGGCGAAGATGAAATCAAGCTCACTCGTGAAGCTTTAGGCTGGACACACGGTGCATTTGAAATTCCAGATGACGTTTATGCTGGTTGGGATATGAAAGCAAAAGGCAGTGAAGCAGAAGCCAAGTGGAATACTTTATTTGCCGAGTATCAAGCTGCATATCCAGAACTAGCTGCAGAGTTCACCCGACGTCAAGCAAATGAATTACCGGCTAATTGGTCAACAGAGGCAAACAAATATATTGCTGAGCTACAAGCTAATCCGAGCAACGTTGCGACGCGTAAGGCTTCTCAAAATGCACTAAACGCCTTTGGTCCTTTGTTACCTGAGTTATTGGGCGGTTCAGCAGATTTGGCGGGCTCTAATTTAACTATTTGGTCAGGCAGTAAAGGCGTAGAAGCCGATGATGCTTCAGGCAACTATTTGTACTATGGTGTGCGCGAGTTCGGTATGTCTGCAATGATGAACGGTATTTGCTTACACGGCGGTTTTAAAGCTTACGGCGCGACGTTCTTGATGTTCATGGAATACGCTCGTAACGCAGTGCGAATGGCTGCACTCATGAAGCAACCTGCAATATTTGTATATACACATGACTCAATTGGTCTGGGCGAAGATGGCCCGACTCACCAACCGGTTGAACAAGTGGTTGCGCTTCGTGCAACGCCAAATCTAGACAACTGGCGTCCATGTGACCAAGTAGAATCTGCTGTTTCTTGGAAAGCAGCGATCGAGCGCACTGATGGCCCAACAACACTTATCTTTACTCGCCAAGGTTTACCTCAGCAAGCAAGAACAGAGCAACAAGTTAAAGATATTGAAAAGGGCGCATATGTGCTTATCGAGCCAAGTTCTGCTCCTGAAGTAATTTTATTGGCAACCGGTTCAGAAGTTCACTTAGCTGTTGACGCTGCAGAAAAGCTTACTGCGGAAGGCAAAGCCACGCGCGTTGTATCAATGCCTTGCACTGATTTATTTGATCGTCAGTCAGCTGAATATAAAGCGTCTGTTTTACCGTCTAATGTCACCAAGCGCGTTGCCGTTGAAGCACTAGCTAAAGACACGTGGTACAAGTATGTCGGCCTTGACGGTGTTGTCATTGGCATGGATACTTTCGGTGAATCTGCACCTGCGGGTGAGTTATTCAAGCACTTCGGTATTACTGCAGATGCAGTTTACGAAGCAGCAAAAGGACTCTAATTAGTCTTGAAAAATCAGTCTAATCAACCTTCTGCGCGGTTCTTAGTATGCTAAGAATCGCCATTAACGGGTTCGGACGAATAGGACGAAATGTTTTACGTGCGCTCTATGAATCAGGCGCGCGCCAATCAATGCAAATCGTCGCCATCAATGAAGTCGCTGCACCTGAAGGTGTTGCGCATTTGCTTAAATACGATACCGCGCATGGCCGCTTTAAACAGGCAGTCAACTTAAATGGCAATTTGCTCAAAGTCGCAGAAGACGAAATCGAATTGCTTCAAGTCGACAACCTCGAAGACTTGGATTGGACCTCGTTTGATGTGGATATCGTGCTTGAATGCACGGGTGTCTATAGTGCAAGAGAAGATGCGCTGACGCATATAAAAAACGGTGCCCAAAAAGTATTGTTTTCTCAGCCTTGCGGTCAAGATATGGACGCGACTATTGTTTATGGTATTAACCATGAAAGCTTAAACGATAGCGATATAGTTGTGTCTAACGGTTCATGCACCACCAATTGTATTGTGCCGATTATTCAAGTACTCGATCAGGCTTTTGGCGTCGAGAGCGGCACGATTACTACGATTCATTCATCCATGCACGACCAACAAGTCATCGATGCTTACCATCCTGACTTGCGCAGAACACGCGCGGCCAGTCAGTCAATCATCCCAGTTGATACTAGGTTGGCTGTAGGGATAGAGCGCATCTTGCCTAGGTTTGCAGGAAAGTTTGAAGCTATCGCGGTAAGAGTGCCGACAATCAATGTTACTGCGATGGACTTAAGCGTAACGGTCTCTGCCAAAGTCGATATTGCAGATGTAAATCAAGCAATTCAACAGGCCGCAAACGGCTCGCTGTCACCTATCATCGACTACACCGAAGAACCTTTAGTGTCAGTCGACTTTAATCACGATCCTCATTCATCCATTGTCGATGGTACGCAAACACGGGTCAGCCACAAACAGCTGATCAAAACGCTCGTTTGGTGCGATAATGAATGGGGATTTGCTAATCGAATGCTCGATACTGCATTATATATGTATCGACTAAGTCATACTCAACACGCTTAATCAAGGAATTTACTATGCCTATCAGTTCAATGTCGCAAATCAGTCTTAACGAAAAACGAGTGCTGATTCGACAGGACTTAAACGTGCCTGTAAAAAATGGAAAAGTGACGTCTGATGCACGTATAAAAGCATCTATCCCAACTATCAAACAAGCTTTAGAAGCCGGTGCCGCCGTATTAGTGATGTCTCATCTTGGACGTCCAACTGAAGGCGAAGCTGATGAAGCATTTTCGCTAGCCCCTGTCGTTGATTACTTAAATGATGCGTTAGATACCAAAGTGACACTAGCCAAAGACTACTTAAATGGTGTTGACGCTAAATATGGCGAAGTAACTATTTTAGAAAATGTTCGCTTTAATAAAGGCGAAAAGAAAGATGATGAAGCATTGGCGAAGCAGTATGCTGCATTGTGTGACGTGTTTGTTATGGATGCTTTTGGCACCGCGCATCGTGCTCAGGCGTCTACACACGGCGTTGCTAAATTTGCTAAAGAGGCATGTGCGGGTCCGCTGTTAAGTGCAGAGCTAGATGCCTTGGGTAAAGCCCTAGACAATCCTAAGCGTCCGATGGTTGCCATAGTAGGTGGTTCAAAAGTATCAACAAAGCTGACTGTGCTAGAATCGTTGTCATCAAAAGTTGATCAATTAATTGTGGGGGGCGGCATCGCGAATACTTTTATTGCCGCTCAAGGACATAAAGTCGGTAAGTCATTGTATGAAGCTGATTTAATTGATGAGTCTTCAAGACTGATTAAGCAAGCGCAAGATAATGGTGGTGATATTCCTGTGCCGACTGATGTGGTAACAGGTAAAGAATTTTCTGAAAGTACGCCTGCCGAGTTAAAAGCGGTTAGTGAAATTAGCGATGACGACATGGTATTTGACATCGGACCTGAAACTGCCGAGACACTCGCGCAAATTCTGAAAAATGCAGGTACTATAGTATGGAATGGCCCAGTGGGCGTATTTGAGTTTGAACAGTTTGCAGCCGGAACAAAAGCAATTGCCATGGCGATTGCCGATAGTGACGCGTTTTCTATCGCTGGTGGAGGTGATACTTTAGCCGCAGTTGACCAATTTGGCATTGCAGACCGTGTATCATACATTTCTACAGGTGGTGGTGCATTCTTAGAGTTTTTAGAAGGGAAAACACTACCTGCGGTAGCTGTTTTAGATAGAGGGTAGTTGTATTAGGTCAACACACATTTTTAATACCTAGTACAGCATATTAAAGGAGAAGAAAATGGCGTCTCAGGCACAGCGAGATATGCTTCAAAAGATCCAGGATAAAGTGGGTTTTATTGCGGCATTGGACCAAAGTGGAGGCAGCACACCAAAAGCGCTTAAATTATACGGCGTTGATGAGTCTGCATATTCAAACGATGATGAAATGTTTGCATGCGTTCACCAAATGAGAACACGCATTATCACCAGCCCAGCATTTGAAGGGGAGCGAGTGCTAGGTGCGATACTGTTTGAAAATACTTTGGATCGCGACATAGAAGGTAAGTCTTCGGCTAACTATCTGTGGCAAGAAAAGAACGTAGTACCATTTTTGAAAGTGGATAAAGGCTTAGAAGATGAAGCTAATGGCGTTCAACTAATGAAGCCTATTCCAGGCTTAGATGAGCTATTAGCAAAAGCGAATGCACAAGACGTCTTCGGAACAAAGATGCGCTCTGTTGTTAAGCTAGCTAATCAACAAGGCATCGCCGACGTCGTTGCTCAGCAATTTGAAGTAGGCAAGCAAATCTTGGCCGCTGGTCTTGTACCCATTATCGAGCCAGAAGTTGATATCAACAGTGCAGAAAAAGCAGAAGCTGAGGCTATGCTTAAAGTTGAAATTATTAAGCAACTAGATGCTTTAGATGAAGGTCAAGACGTCATGCTTAAGCTGACGCTACCTGAAGCTGCTAATTTTTACTCAGAATGTGTTAAGCATCCACGCGTATTAAAAGTCGTTGCGCTTTCTGGTGGTTACAGCCGAGATGATGCGAATCAAAAACTGTCTGAAAACAACGGCATGATCGCTAGTTTTTCACGTGCATTGACACAAGGTGTTAGCTTTCAGCAAACAGATGATGAATTTAACGCCACGCTTAACGACGCTATTCAAGGTATTTACGACGCTTCAAATAGCTAGTTTATAAGCTTTCTAAAAGCGTATTTTATATCAAAGCCCCAATGAGATTACTCAATGGGGCTTTTTTGTGCTTTAGCTAATCAGATTTGGAGCATTCGACTGAACATCAAACAATGTCTAAAGTTATTCCCAATGTCTGCTGATACTCTGCTTCTGCATCTATATCAGCTAGCAACAAGGGAGAATTATCAAACCAGTCTTCTGGGAATATCAGAGAAATTTTGTTTTCTTTACAGCGAATTTGATACTCAGGGAGCATGGTTTCTTGTCGGTTTATATTCAACAGCACGCCCAAGCGTAAAACACTTAATAAATATTTAAGGCTTTGTTCATCATAATTTGCGAAGGTCGGTAAGTCTGCAAGCTTGATCTTCTTACGGTGATATCGAACCAGTGTTGCAATTAGTTTTTGTTGCTCTTGGTTGAAACCAGGCAAGTCTGATTGTTCAATAATATAGCTAGAATGACGCTGAACACCTCTTGAGTTGATCTGCAAACCGACCTCGTGAAGCAATGCAGACCATTCTAGAAGATGCTTAAGCTCTTCGTTATTAATAGCCCATTTATCTTTGACTGCCTCATAAATTGACAGACAGTTGGACCATACTTTCTGCGCATATTGTGTGTCGACGTCGTAGCGGGTTGCTAAACTGTGCGCGGTACGTTCACGAATATCGCTTCGGTTATCGTCGGTCTGAATTTCGTATAATACGCCTTCTCGTAGCGCGGCAGAGCTTGTTTGCATTTCTTTTAAATTAAGGCTTTTAAACACCGCAAACAGAATGCTTAGACCGGCTGCAAAAACAGGTCGCCGATCATCGGTTAGATTCAGGAAATCCAAGGCCTCTGCGGTACCTTTATCTATGCACTGTTTGATTAAGTCAGTTAAATCAGAGTAGGTGATAGGGACATCAATTTCAGATTCTTTTAAACCAGCAATAACGGCTGCAATGGCCCGAGCTGTGCCAGAGGAGCCGATTGATGTTCCCCATTCATGACGCTTTAAATTACCGACAACAAGTTCTATCTCTCTGCGTGCTGCAGTGATTGCTCGGTCGAAACGCTTACGTGTTATCACACCATCTTTAAAGTAGCGCTGCTGGTAGCTGACGCAGCCCATTTGCACGCTTTTGCAAAGCAAGGGAGAAAAATCCGCACCCAGCGCAAACTCTGTTGACCCCCCCCCGATATCTACGATCAAGCGTTTGCCAATGGTCTGTGTAGTATTAGCAACGCCCACGTATATTAACCGGGCTTCTTCTGGTCCCGAAATAACTTCGATACGATAAGGAAATACCGCTTTTGCTTTTCGCAAAAAGGCCCTGGCGTTTTTGGCTCTGCGAAGGGTGTGAGTAGCGACCACTCTTACGTGAGATGGATCGAGCCCTTGCATTGACTCTGCCATACTTTGCAAAGTGTTAAGGCCACGTGTCATGGCTTCTTCGCTTAGCATTTGATCGCTGTCTAAGCCGTCTGCTAAACGCACTTTGTGTTTCACTTTTTGTACAACTTGCATCGAACCCGCTAGCATGCGAGCTATCACTAGATGAAAGCTATTTGAACCGATATCCAGCGCCGCATATAAATTAGCATCACGACCCTCAACACCTGCAAATGCATGAGATAAAGTACTCACTTATAAAGCTTCCTTTCGAGTTAAAAAGCTGTGTGTTTCAATTTGAGAACGCAATTTTTTGCGATTTCCGCGCTGTACATAATTATTGATTTGATGTTCGTCTATGACTCTTGCTTTTAGCGTATCTTTAAACTGAAGTTCCACTAAATCTTCAATCAGTTGAATCGCATCACTGTCATAAACAGGGCAACCTACCTCAATACGATAGTCCATGTTTCGGGTCATCCAGTCGGCAGATGATATATACACGCGTTTGTCACCACCATTGTTAAAGATCATGATGCGCGGATGTTCAAGGTATCGATCGACGATGCTAATAACTTCAATATTTTCGCTCAGGCCTTTTTTACCTGGGATCAAAGAACACATTCCGCGAATAATCGCTCTGATTTTCACGCCAGATTGACTTGCTCGATACAAGTCGTCAATCAGTTCTTTGTCGACTAAATTGTTAATTTTCAGCGTGATTTGACCATCATGCCCTTCGGTTACACGCTGAATTTCTTGTCTGATCAATGACTGGATTTTGCTTCTGGCATTCACTGGCGAAAGCTGTAAGTGAGCAAACTTCTGTTTTTTGAAAGGGTTTTGAATCATATCAAAGACTTGAATACACTCTAGGGCCAGTTCTTGATGACACGTAAAAAGGCTCAAATCGGTGTAAATTTTGGCGGTTTTCTCGTTGAAGTTACCCGTCCCAAAATGACAGTAGTGTTTAATGTTGCCTCGCTCTTCACGAGTGACCACGCAAAGCTTGCTGTGAATCTTCACATTTGGGTTGCCCAATACCACTTTAATGCCTGCGTCGGTCATGCGTTTTGACCACTCAATATTCGCTTCTTCATCAAAGCGCGCACGTAACTCGACAACTACGGTCACACTTTTACCATTGTCGACCGCGTCGATCAGTGAGTTAATAATCCTAGACTGAGAGGCAACACGATAGATGTTGATGCGTATGTGTTTGACCAACGGATCAAATGCCGCTTGGCGCACAAATTCGGTAAAATGCAAAAACTTATGATAAGGGTAGTACAGCAAAATATCTTGCTTCGCGATGGCTTGAAAAACGGTATCGTGTTCTGCAAATGCTTTGTTTGAAATCTCTTCTAATTCATTGTGTTCTAAATAGGCTCTGCCTACGTTGGGAAAACCAATAAAGTCTTTAAAGTTGCGATAATGACCTGCAGATTGAATGGTATCCGTGGATGAAATACGAAGTCGTTTGCGCAGGTCCATCACCATATCTTCTGGCATGCCGTCATCGTGAATAATTCGGACAGGCTCGGCGATTAATCGTTGCTTCATACCCTCGGACATCTTATCAACGTAACTTTCGTCAATTTCATCATTGATTGAGTATTCGGCATCTCGTGTTATCTTAAATGAATAAGCATCTGCGGTATCAAATTTAACAAAACCTTTGAAAATATCATCCAAACAGAGTTTGATAAGATCATCAATCAGAATAATTTGTTTTATTTTTCGTGTCTTTTTAGGGGGGAGTAATATAAATCGACTAATTGCATTTGTGGGGACCTCTACCACCGCGTATTTGGTGTTACGCCCTTCGCGGCGAAGCGCCACATCTAAATATACTGAGCTGTCGTTCAAACGCTGAATCAGTTGAACTTTGTTATCTAACAGTATCGGGGCCACATGCAGTAATACTTTGTTTGTAAAATATTTTCGTGCCCATTTCAGTTGCTCTTCGTCTAAATCTCCGTGCCGCAGAATATGGATATTATATTTTTCGAGTGACCTAACCACGTTTCTGTGAGTTTGGTCAAACTTTGTCGACAGTGTTTTTACCTTAGTTTGAATTTGACGCAATAAGTTACTGTATGTTTCGGCTCGTTCGTCATCATCGTCGTTTTGGCTAATCGTAATTTGACGCTTCACATCAGCGACTCTTACTCGATAAAACTCATCGAGGTTATTTGAGTAAATACCCAAAAACCGCAACCGCTCAATGACAGGCGTGTTTTCATCTATTGCTTCTTGAAGAACCCGTTCATTGAACGCTAGCCAGCTTAATTCTTTCGGAAAGTATAATTCAGTATCATTCATAGTTTGCTTCAATCTCAACCATTAGATCGTCGCTGATGTTTTCTATCGCTTCTTGTACTTCATCAAGGTTAACTGAATCGGGTTGAGCGACACTGACTTCAGCATTAAATACAGGGTTCCCCCAATTGGGAGCGCTAGTGCACGTTGTATTCATTTCGATAATATTTATTTCAAATCGCTTTAATGCCGAGGTTATGTCACTGACAATACCCTTGCGGTCATTCGCCGTGACTTTAACAAGCGCAGTTTGCGTTTTTATGTCATCGAAAGAGTCAGAAGGGGAGAGCGTAATTGATAACTCTGCAATCTTTGCACAACTATCTTTTAATAGTTGTTGGTTTTCTTGCGGTAACATTACCTCTATGAAGCCAGCGAATTGTCCCGATAATTGACAGAAGCTGCTTCTTAACCAATTACCATCTGCATCGGTAATGCATTTGGCGATTGCGTCTACCAAGCCAGCGCGATCTTTGCCTATCAGTGTCAGTACCATAGCGTGCATTTAATATTCCTCTATACTATTGATTTGTGCGTCTGTTAATGCTGTAGTACGCGCAAAGAGTCCTTATATTTCGTTAGTTTAACCTCACTACATGAAGACGCAAGCACAGAACGCCTTTAATCGAAAGCGCACCAGATTAGACTGGATTGCTCGTCAAGTAATGACCGCATCAGGATGGTTAGTGCTGATGATGTTTTTGCTTTTAATCGGGCATATATTCTTTAATGTAGTGCCATTGTTTAAATCACCTCATTTGACCTTAGACTATCGAGTTGGGCTTCCTGAAGATATGATTCAGCCGAGAGTAATGGAGCTGATTTCAGGACCATCTTTGGTCGGCAAGCAGGGGTGTGACCTTGTTGTCGCTCCGGTGAAAAGCGATTCGGGAGACCGATTGGACGTTATCAAACGATTTCCTTTTGCGTGTGATGCGAATATTAAACTACATACTGTCAACAAAACCGTTTTTGTTAGCTCGTTTAAAACCAACGATATAATTGAAATATATGAGTTGGTTGACGAACAAGACGGCCTCGCCTTGATACTTAAGTCTTCAATAGCGATTCCCAGTATATTATTCAATCAGTTGACACAAACCTTATCCTCTGATTACCGCTTCAGTTTTGACTTTGTAGGTGAATTGGCGGTTATTATTGCTCAACCGACAGAAACTATTGCGCAAGTCGATGAAGTGAGTGGAGATAAGCAGCCGAAAACTGAACAGCGTGCGTTTCAAAGCTACGCAATCTGGTTTGAATTGGGTAAACCACAGAATCTTTTTGTTCAACGCATCCCGCGGGCAAAGCGAGTAGTCCCCGTTACAAAACTTCAACAACTGGTTTTGTTTGACGAAAAATCGGTTAGTTTCGTTGATAAGTATAACCAGCAACTTTCTGCTCAGGTATTAGACCAAGACCTCGAATCCATTGCCCTCAGTCCCAATTCTGGTTCTATTCTCGCGTTTGGTGAAAAACAAGTAATGTATCGTTGGGTTATGCTGAACCAAGCGGGTAAGTTTGTTTTCAAAAACGATAAATCAATTGATGAACGTGTTCATTCCCCAGTGATTGATATCGCCTTTGATGCAAATTCAAACAGCGCCGTTTTGTTTTATGAAGACGGTGCTTTTGGGTTCATGAATAGTATTAGTTCACAACTATTTGCTTGGCGAGCCTCTGACTTTAACGTAAGTAAAATCCAATGGATTGGGAATAAAATATATGGGTTCAACCGGGATTTAGTATTTGTTTTCACGCCCCAGAACCTTCAGGGTATCACTACCTTCAAGAGCGTATTAGGGCAAAATTGGTATGAAGGTTACGACGAACCAAGTTATGCCTGGCAAACAAGCAGCGCTGATCAGCATTATGATGCGAAATATAATTTAGTTCCGCTATTGATCGGCAGTCTTAAGGCATCTTTGTTGGCGCTAATAGTGGCTATTCCTCTAGCAATTGGAGCGGCGATTTATACCTCGTATTTCGCAACGCGTTCGGTTAAGACTTATTTGAAACCTAGCATTGAAATGCTCGAAGCCGTACCTTCCGTTATTATCGGTTTTATTGCTGCGGTTTGGTTGGCGCCACTTGCAGAACAATTTCTTTTGTCTATTTTGATTTTCATTATTTTACTGCCCTTTTTCTTAATCATTGCCGCTGTTATACAGCCAATTCTTTCGGTTTTCCTGAGCGACCGTTTTAATCGAAACTGGGAAGTGTTTTTCATTGTTATATCCACTACCTTTTTAGCGTTCTTTGCTTTCGCTTTAGGTGAAATATGGCAAATTTATCTAACAGAGATGAACTCGTCTTCAGCACTTCAATCAGTTCTATCAATATCCAAAACTACTTTAGTCGTGTCGGTAGCATTGGGGGTAGCAATTGCTCCTAGTATATATTCACTTGCCGATGATGCACTAAACGAGGTGCCCAAAGGGTTGATAAACGCCTCATTTGCGCTTGGCGCATCTCGACTACAAACCTTAAAAACAGTAGTTATCATGGTCGCACTCCCCAGTTTGATCTCTGCTGTAATGCTCGGTTTTGGGCGCGCCTTTGGTGAAACGATGATTGTATTAATGGTGACGGGAAATACACCCGTTAGTGAATGGAGTATTTTTGAGGGGCTGCGTTCGATGACAGCAAATCTAGCGATTGAGCTTCAAGAATCAGATTCTGGCAGTGCACACTTCAATCTCTTGTTTTCGACGGCCGCCATCTTATTTTTGTTTACATTTATTTTAAATACTGCAGCTGAGTTACTGAGAAATAGATTGAGAAAAGTGGTAGGCAATGGCAAAGACTAAACTCAATCATCAACAACTGCATGCTTTCAGTTCAATTACGTCGGGCTTCGCGGCCGCATTATTACTGATTACTTTGATAGCCCTTGTTATTTTTATTTCTATCAGGGGGAGTGCTTATTTTTGGCCAATGACTATTTATCAGGTTGATTTTACTGACACTTTTAAAAAACAGACTAGCACCTATCAGATCAGTGCTTGGGACAAAGAGGAACTACTGGCTAATTTGAATAGTCGAGTGCAATCACAATTTGTTAATCAACAAACTGAAGCGCCATACTTTCGAATAAATATTTCGCAAGATGTATTTCAGGTCATTTTGAAAGACGGAAAGGTAAAGTTAGGAAAGTTAGTTAGCCTTAATTCTCCCAATGGCGTAAGCAACAATTTCAAAGACTTTGAAGCCGTACAAGAAAACGTAAAGCTACTTTTAAGTTCGCTCGAAACAATACAATTTGAACAAATGGCGCCTCTGCATGAGCGTTTATCTCAGTACGATAAGAATCAAGTAGCCGAAGATGCCCCAGCGCGACTTAGGGTGCTAGATGCATTTTTCCTTGCGCAAGAAAAGTCTAACGACTTACAGATTGAATTAGAGAAGTACTTTATTTTATTTGAGGATGCCCAAAAGCACCAGTTTAGAATTGATATCCGAGATATCGAAGCGGTATACCAACCTAACGAGATGGAAATATTTGCAGAACTGGAATATATGTTGGAAAGAATTGTTCAGTTCTTGGGTGACTCACCAAAGCAAGCGGCCACGAGTGGTGGAGTATTTCCGGCGTTATTTGGTACGGTAATGATGGTGTTAATAATGGCGGTTTTAGTCGCGCCTTTAGGCATTATGGCGGCCATTTATCTTCATGAATATGCCCCAGAAACTGCGTTTACCTCGTTTATTAGAATCAGCGTTAGCAATATGGCGGGCGTCCCATCTGTAGTGTACGGGGTTTTTGGTTTAGGTTTTTTCGTCTATGTGGTTGGCGGTACAATTGATAGCCTTTTCTACACTGATAGTTTACCCAGCCCAACATTTGGTGCCCCGGGTTTATTTTGGGCAGCTCTGACAATGGCTTTATTGACATTACCCGTCGTAATTGTGTCAACAGAAGAAGGTTTGCGAAGAGTGCCTGGTGGCCTTAGAGCTGGGGCCTATGCTTTAGGGGCAACTAAATGGGAGACAGTGACAAAAACGGTCGTGCCTATTGCTAGCCCAGGAATGATTACAGGGTTGATACTGGCAATTGCTAGAGCTGCAGGTGAAGTCGCCCCCTTAATATTGGTAGGCGCGGTCAAGTTTGCACCCAGTTTGCCTGTTGATGGAGAGTTTCCGTTTCTACATTTAGAGCGTCAATTTATGCACCTTGGCGTTTTTATTTATGACGGGGCATTTCACAACCAAACTAACACTCAGGGTTCTGCAATGATGTTCGCGAGTTGTTTGTTATTGTTGATAATTGTGTTTGTGTTGAATCTTTTTGCTATTGTAGTTCGCAACAAATTACGAAACCGTTACACCCGTTAAGATGGTTAATTAGATGCTAAAGTTATTTGAATCTGAAATACAAGATATAGACTTGCTCAAGGATGACGAACTTGCAGTTGATATCAAAAATCTCAGTATAAAATTGAACGGTAAAAAAGTACTTAAAGACATTAGTATGCGTATTCCTAGGCATATGACTACAGCTATGATTGGGCAAAGTGGGTGTGGTAAGACTACTTTGTTAAACAGTCTCAATAGGATGAATGAACTCAACCAGCACTATTCTTTTTCTGGGGAAGTGTGGATTGAAGGACGCAACGTTTATAGTAAAAAAGAAAATGTCGCCCGTTTAAGAACCAAAGTAGGGATGGTTTTTCAACGACCTAATCCGTTCCCGATGAGTATATACGAAAACGTATGTTTTGGTTTGAAAATTCAGGGCATGAGTGAGCGTCGAAAGCTAGATGATGCTGTTGAAAAAGCACTTAGAAATGCAGCTCTATGGACAGAAGTTAAAGACCGTCTTTTTGATTCTGCACTTACATTGTCCGGCGGGCAACAACAGCGATTAATGATTGCTCGTGCACTCGCGCTTGAACCTGAAATTTTGCTTCTTGATGAGCCAACCTCAGCCCTTGATCCGCTCACCACGCTTCATATTGAAGAATTGATCAATGATTTGAAAAAAAGATGTACTATCATTATTGTGACGCACAACATGCAACAAGCCGCTAGAGTTTCTGACTATGCTGCTTTTCTGCATCAAGGTGAATTGATTGAGTATTCCGATAGTGACTCTTTGTTTACAATGCCAGCGAAGAAACAAACAGAAGACTATATTACTGGGCGCTATGGATAGTGAAACTCGCATGTGCTTTGTTTAGGGTAAAAAGGGGGCTCAATGAAAAGACATATCCAGTTAAACACGCATATTTCCGGCAAGTTTAATCAAGAATTGGAAAATTTGACAAACTCAGTATTGACCATGGGGGGCGAGGTAGAGCAGCAACTTCAAGATGCTATGGTCTCAATTAGAGAAAATAACGCTAAACTTGCCGAACGAATCGTGCTGAATGAATCACGCATTAATTCAATGGAAATGCAAATCGATGACGAATGCATGAGAATAATAGCAAAAAGAAACCCAACTGCAGGTGATTTGCGTCTGATTATGATCATTTCGAAAGCGGCAACTGATATCGAACGAATCGGAGACGAAATTCAACGTGTAGTAAGGCTGGTGACAAAAGATAAGTTGCCACCCTCAGAATTAATTCAAAGCGGTATGCTCATGCTAGCTGAAAAAATTGTTGTTATGATGCGTGGCTCCTTTGATGCATTTGCTAGACAAGATGAAAAATCTGCGATTTCAGTCTATAGTCAAGATAACTTGATTGATAAAAAGCATAAAGAATTATTAAAACAAACAGCTGCCGAAATGAGTCAAAAAGACGAAGTGATCGCAGATTGGTTTGAAGTGCTTTGGGCGATAAGAGCGTTAGAGAGAATTGGCGATCGTTGTAAAAATATCTGTGAATATATTTTGTATCTAAACTACGGTAGTGAGGTGCGTCATACATCTATGAAGAAAACCTTAAAAAAACTTAGTAAATAATCGTTAAAATCGCTAAACTTCTTCGCGGTTGCGTATCTTGCTGATTCTGGTATTTTATCGCTTTTTTCTATCAATCACCCCTGATTTTTTTACCTTTATTGTTTAGTGTTTATAGACGCTTGGTTTTGGGTCAGTCTTTGATGACAAGTAGTGCATTGATAAATTGTTTATTCAGATTTGGAAATAGTGAATGGATTTAATTCAAAGCTATGGGTTAATACTCATTGTTTTAGCCGCTACGTTCGGTTTCGTGATGGCTTGGGGGATTGGCGCCAACGACGTTGCCAATGCAATGGGAACATCGGTTGGTGCTAAAGCTATTACTCTCAAACAAGCAATACTTATTGCTATGGTATTTGAGTTCGCGGGCGCATATTTAGCGGGTGGAGAAGTCACCTCGACAATTCGAAAAGGTATTATCGATGCCGGCTATTTTATCGATACTCCAGATTACCTAGTTATTGGTATGATTGGTTCGTTGCTTGCTGCTGGTATTTGGCTCGCAATCGCATCATTTTATGGTTGGCCTGTTTCGACAACTCATTCAATCATCGGCGCAATTGTAGGGTTCACAGCTGTTGGTGTTAGTGTTGATGCTGTTCAATGGCTTAAAATTGGCGGTATTGTAGGAAGCTGGGTAGTTACCCCCGCAATATCTGGTGTCATCGCAATCTTGATATTTTTGAGTGCAAAAAAACTCATTTTTGATAGAGCTACTCCACTAGTTTATGCAATTAAATACGTACCGATTTATATGGGGCTTGCCGGCTTTATAATGGCTTTGGTCACGATTAAAAAAGGGCTAAAGCACGTTGGCCTCGGGTTGACACCTGAAATGGGTTATACGGTGGCCGTTTCAATTGGGGTAGTGGTCGGCGTTATTGGTATGGTAGTGATTAAAAGGCTGCATACTGAAAAGGCGCTGACATACGAAGAACAGCAATCCAGTATCGAGCGAGTTTTCGCGGTCTTAATGGTGCTAACTGCATGTTGTATGGCATTTGCGCACGGGTCAAACGATGTAGCTAACGCGATTGGGCCTTTGGCGGCCGTAGTAAGTGTAGTCAGTAACGGAGGCGAAATCGCGGCAGACGCTTCTTTAGCGTGGTGGATATTACCGCTAGGTGGAATTGGCATCGTTGCAGGGTTAGCACTATTTGGGCATCGAGTGATGAAAACGATCGGTCAAGGCATCACTCATTTGACGCCTAGCAAAGGTTTTGCTGCAGAATTGGCTGCTGCGACAACGGTGTTAATCGCTTCAGGAACCGGTTTACCGATCTCCACAACCCAAACATTAGTTGGTGCAGTACTCGGAGTCGGTATTATACAGGGAGTTGCGGCGTTAAATGGCAAGGTAGTTAAAAGCATTCTCGTTTCTTGGGTGGTTACGCTTCCTGCTGGTGCGACACTTTCTATTGTGTTTTTCTTCGCGCTTAAAGCTATATTTTCAGTGGCGTAACGTTTATGAAATTACCAAATTTAAAACATCTACATTACTTTTGCGTTCTTCATAAAGAACAGCATTTTCACAGAGCTGCTCAAAAATGTAATGTAAGCCAATCTACACTCAGTGCGGCGATACAGAATTTAGAAGAAACAGTTGGACAACAATTGTTGGAGCGAGAACATAAGGCGTTTGTATTCACTGATTTTGGTGAAGCATTAGTTGAAAAAAGCAAACAATTGCTGGGTCAAACTCATGAATGGATTGAATTTGCTGAATCTGCAGGAGATTGGAAAACGGGTACCTTGAGAATAGGTGTCATCCCTACCATAGCCCCATTTTTGTTTGAGGATCTTATTACCTCGGTGTCTTCGGACTTGCCAGACTTGCGATTACAGCTTCAAGAGGACACAACTGATAGACTATTAGAAAAACTAGGCGATGGCGAGGTAGACGTGCTTGTCTTAGCGTTGCCAATGCACACTCCAGGTTGTAAGCAAATGCGATTAGCACAAGACCCTTTCCACCTGATTGCGCATAAATCACAAGCACAAACTCTCAAAAATAGCTCAGACATTGATACTTTGCCAAAGGATAGTATTTTTTTATTGCAAAAAGAACATTGCCTAACCGAGCATGCTGTAAGTGCTTGTAGCCTTCAGCATAAAGAGCAAGTAAGCTCGCTAACGGCAAATAGTCTGTATACCCTAGTATCGCTAGTCAATAGCAGGATGGGTTACACATTTTTACCAGAGTTAGCACTTAATAAAGATATTCTAAAAGGCACAGAAGTGATTAGCATGCCAAACCATGATGCTGCTTGCCGTGAAATTGGATTGGTTTGGCGAACGGGGACTACACGTGTGCAACTGTTTAGACATATTGGTAAATTACTTGCACCCCTGCTACCTCTGCCGATAAGCTTAAGATAAGCGTGTGACAACAGAGTGGGACATTGAAGCAAATAGATAACGACATTTGGGAATTTATCACCACCAAAAGCAGCACAATGTTCTGTCATTGGGGGCCGTTACCTGACTTTAGCTTAATTTTTGTCTCCAGCAATATAGCCAAAATCTTGGGTTACAGGCATGATTTAATTGCAAGTGGGGCTATCTCTTTTTCCTCTCTTATCCTAGAAGATGATTTATCTAACTTTGAAGCAGAACTAGCTACTGCGTCAGAAGACACCACTTACGAAACAATCAAACACGAGCCATTTAGAGTCAAGGATGCCAACGGCGGGTTAGTTTGGATTCGTCAAACAACCACTATTAAACGAGACGAATTAGGCTATCCAACTTCATTTATGGCTGAGTTGGTTGTTGCTTCTGAGATCGTAAAAACTCAAGAAGAATTAAATAACATTTCTAGGCGTATGAAACTTGCGATGCAGACATCGGGAGTAGGGACATGGGAACTAAACGTTAAAACTGGTGCGGTATCATGCGACTCATTTTGGAGCATTATATTGGGTTTCGGAAGGGATTTACCGACTATTACAATTACGCGCCTGTTTGCGATGATAAACCCCGATGACCTCTTTGAGTTTAAAAATCAACTCGAGCAATTTTTAACGGGAAAAAAAGAGAGCTTTGATCTTGTCGTTCGTGTTCGCCATATTGATGGTTCCTGGCGCTACATGCTTACGAAAGGTGTTATCACCGATGTTGATTTTGACGGCAGTCCAATCACCTTTGTTGCTTCTCAGACCGATATCACTAAACAAAAACAATCAGAAATTGATGCGCTAGACGCCCTAGGCTCACGAAATCAATTTTTTGCAAGAGTCTCGCATGAAATACGAACACCGATGCATGGTATCTTGGGGATTTTGAATCTCTTGAAGCGAGAGCTTGACTCACAATCTGCACTTGAACAAGTCGAAAAAGTGATTGAAAACTCTGAACAACTGTTATTTTTGTTAAATGATGTTTTGGACTTAGCTAAACTCAATGAGACTCAATTGACGATCACTTCGGAACTTAGCTGCGTTATTGAGATCGCCGAAAGCGTTCACCGACTTTTCAAAGAAAAAGCAATTGATAAAGGCCTTGCGTTTACAATAACGAATAAGCTATCAGATAAACATTACATCGTCTGTGATAAAGCCAGGTTGATACAAATTCTAAGCAATATTATCTCTAATTCAATTAAGTTCACTCACGACGGGTTTGTCACGATTGAGTTGTTTCAGAAAGAACAAAATATCTATATAAGCGTGATCGACTCAGGTGTTGGGATCAAGGATGTCAGTTCCATTTTTGATGCTTATCAACAAGAGTCAAACACACAAACCGGGTTTGGAAAAGGCACAGGATTAGGGTTAGAAATAGTCCAACGTTTGTGCAAGTTGATGAAAATTGACATTAGTCTAGAGTCCAATGAAAGCGGTACGGAATTTTCTTTTGATTTAGGAGTGGCTAAGTCTCAGCCGCTAGACGTAGATGTATCAGATATCGCAGAACTAGCTGAGTTGTCACTTGAGAACTTTGATGGTCTCAAAATTTTAGTGGTAGATGACAGCGATATTAATCGTGAAATTGCAGAGCAGATGCTGGTAGAAAGAGGCGCAACCGTTTTATCTGCCGACAATGGTTACGAAGCAGTCAAAGAAGTCGCTAAGAATAATGATATCGACATTGTCTTGATGGACAAGCATATGCCTAAAATGAGTGGTATCGAAGCAACTGAACAAATTAAGGTTATGTTTGCTGAGAAGACGATGCCAATAGTGATAGCGTTGACTGCCGACGCGTTTGAAGTGGACAATGCTGTATGGTTTAAGCATGGGCTCTGTGAGTTATTAACTAAGCCCTTTGATGCAAAAGTATTGTGTACTGTTATTGCTAAAGCTCTTAAAAAAAGAAAGTTAGTAGCGAGTTAAGTATCTAAAAATTTCGCCCAAATGTTCAAATATTCATGTGAATGTCATATTTCGCACTAATAATGCGAATCTCAGCTTTGCGCTACTTCGTGATATCGCGTTAGTATGGCAAATGTACATTAAGAATTAAAAATAAAACGGTGCTCTGGCGCACATTTACACTATCTTATTTAAAGGGATATTTTATGAACCACTCTAAATTTAAACTCGCTTTGCTAGCCGTCGTTGTAGGGTTAGGCCTATCTGGTTGTGGCTTGGATGGGGATGACGGCGAAATCGGCGAAACTGGCGCGCAAGGCCCACAAGGGGATACGGGTTCAGATGGAGCACCTGGTTCAGATGGTCAGGATGGTCAGGACGCTTCAACCGGGGTATCGCTTGCGGTTGTAGCAAGAGCTTCATTGGGTGCGTCAGGTGCTGCAGAGATCGTACAATACCACGAAGCTAGCCAAACTATATACGCGACTAACTCAGCAACAAACTCTATTGCTATTATTGCTGCTGACGGTGTAACTAGTGTCGAAATGAGTGATCCTATTAACACAGCTAATTTGAGTGTTACTTCGCTGACTTTGCCATCAGAGGCTGCTGACGGTATTGCATTGGGCGGTCTAACTAGTATTGCGATTTCTGGCGATTTGTTGGCGGTTGCTGTTAGTGCAGCAGAGAAAACAGATAACGGGTATGTGCTGTTTTACAACGGTTTAGATAATGGTGCACCCGTTTTTATCGATAGCGTTGAAGTAGGAGCGCTGCCAGATTCTATTGCCTTTACTCCAAACGGTGGAAAGTTAGTAGTCGCAAATGAAGGTGAACCAAACAGCGATTATTCAATCGACCCTGAGGGCAGTATATCCGTAATTGATATACTTGCTAGCGGCGAACCTGAAGAAGTAGCTGATACGGTTAGCTTAGCTTCATTTAATGATCAACAATCAAGCTTAAGCGCCCAAGGCATGAGCTTTCCAAATCCAAGTGGTCGTACAATTAACGGCAACCTCATTGAAACAAGTGTTGCTCAAGATCTTGAACCTGAATATGTAACAACGACCGACAGTACAGCCTATATCACACTTCAGGAAAACAATGGCCTAGCCATCTTAAACTTAGACGACTTGAGCGTTAGTATCATTGGACTTGGCTTTAAAAATTGGTCAGGGCTCAATATTGATGCGCAAGAAGACGGAACGGTTAGCTTTGGTCAATATGAAGGTCTATATGGCGTGTATATGCCTGATACTATTGCCAATTTTGAGTGGAAAGATGCGACGTTTTTAATTACAGCGAATGAAGGTGATGCTAGAGAGTATTTCTTTGACGTTGAAGACGAAGCTGCATGTACGGCGGCTAATGGCCAAGATTTCGACGAAGACGACGGTTGTTTAGCGTTCACCGATGAAGTAAAGGTTGAGGATTTAAACGCAGAACCTGGTTCAGCTTTGGAAGCACTACAAGCAATTGGCGAGATAGATGATTTACGCGTGACCAATGCTTTAGGTGACGTAGATGGTGATGGCGAATATACAGAAGCCTATGCCTACGGTTCTCGTTCTTTCACCATTTGGGACCAAAACGGTTTGGTCGTCTTCGATTCTGGCGATGACTTAGAGCGCATCACCGCTTCGATTCATGGAGAAGCGTTCAATAATGGTGACGATGAGAATGAAGGTGACTCTCGCTCAGAAAACAAAGGGCCAGAACCGGAAGCGCTTACGGTAGGCATGGTAAATGATCGCATGTACGCATTTGTTGGCTTAGAGCGTATGGGAGGAATATTTGTTTACGATATTACCAACCCTTATAACGCATTTTTCGCTGATTACGTGATCAACCGAAACCTTACTGAAGGCTTAGATGCCGGTGATGTAATCGGAGACCTTGCGCCAGAAAGCCTTAAGTTCGTACCTGCTGAACAAAGTGCGAGTGGGAACGCTCTACTGGTTGTGGGTAATGAAGTCAGCGGTACGGTTACAGTTTGGGAAGTTATGCCTAACTAAAATAATTTTCCTCCTAATGCTAATTTAAAAGGGTACTATCAAGTACCCTTTTTCGTATTAAGACGCTACTAATCCATGACAAACTAATCATTAAAGGATAACCTTGTTGGCTAAACTAAAATAAGAGGATTTACTGCATGGCAGTCCAAGTTGTATTGAGTGGGTCAGGGCTTTGGACGCCCGATTTCAGCATTTCGAACGAAGAATTAGTTGACAGTTACAACGCATATGCGAAAAAGCATAACGAAGAGCATGCGTCTGAAATTGAAAGAGGCGAAATTCAAGCAAAGCCGTTATCGAGTGCAGATTTTGTTGAAAAGGCCTCAGGCATTAAAAGTCGGTATATTTATCAAAAGGAAGGCGTGTTAGATATTAATCGCATGCGTCCAATCATTCCTGAACGGGCTGACGACGAGCTTTCTCAGCAAGCGGAAATCGCAGTTTTAGCAGCAAACAAAGCCCTAAAGGCCGCCGGTAAAAAGGCTGATCAAATAGATGCAGTTATTGTTTCTTGTGCATATACACAACGTTCATACCCGGCGATTGCTATTGAAGTGCAAGAAGCCTTAGGTATTGAAGGTTTTGGCTTTGATATGCTGGTCGCTTGCTCCGCGGCAACATTTGGTATGCACCGTGGGTACGAGATGATAAAAGCGGGAACCGCAAATGCAGTATTAGTCATAAACCCTGAATTAGTATCGCCGCAAGTTAACTATAAAGATAGAGATAGCCACTTCATATTTGGTGATGTCGCAACGGCCGTGGTGCTTGAAAACGAAGAAACAGTAAACAGCGACAACGCTTATAACATACTAAGCACGAAGGCTTTCACTAAATTCTCAAATAATATTCGCTCTAATCACGGCTATATGAATAGAGCTCACGATAATGACCCTTATGCCGCTGATAAATTATTTCATCAAGAAGGGCGTAAAGTCTTTAAGGACGTTTGTCCCTTGGCCGCCGAACATATAAAAGAGCATTTGTTGAGTCACGATTTGACACCAAATGACTTAACGCGCTGGTGGCTGCATCAAGCGAATATCAATATGAATACACTAATTAGTAAACGGCTACTTGGCAGAGACGCCAGCAAAAAAGAAGCCCCAATTGTTTTAGATACCTACGCAAATACTGCTTCAGCAGGCTCCGTTATTGCTTTTAACCTGAATAATAAAGATTTACAAAGTGGTGATTACGGAATTTTGTGTTCCTTCGGGGCTGGCTATTCGATTGGTAGTCTATTAGTTCAAAAACGTTAGACAATGTTTTCTGACTTAGGTTACGCCCTCTCTGCCGTTTCGTATATTGGCTTATTTTTTCTGCTTTCTGTTACAGGCGTAAAAGGTGGATTAAACAAAGTATTATTAGTTTTAGTTGCCATCACGGGGGCAGCTTGGTCTGCTCTGCACTTAAGTCTGTTTCATGGGATTCAAAACTTATCCGCCGTTCTTTTTTACGATTCGGTGAAGCTTTTTGTGTTTGTGACTTTTTCTCTTTCATGCCTCAAACATAAAAATGATTCTGCTTTGTCATTTTTAGTAAGTCCTTTATCACTTTGCTTTTTAGGGCTAGCGACCATCCCATTTCTTCTTCTGTTTTTAATGCCGAGTTTCTTTTTATGGATGTATGTTGCATTGATGATTGTTGCCTTATCCATTTTAATACTCATGGAAATGCTTTATCGACAATCAGCAGAACAGAAGTGGCAAATGAAACCATTGGTTTTCTTTTTTGGTGCACTGGCGCTGTTTGATTTTGTAACCTATGCAAACGCAAGTATGGTCTCACAACTTGGCATTAGCTACGTTCAAGCGCGAGGTTACATTTATCTTCTTACCTTGCCTTTTTTAGTCTTAGCGATAAGGCGAATTGATACTTGGGGCGTGTCAATTTATATCAGTAGGGATATAGTCTTGCACAGCTCGCTATTAATGTTAGCTGGCGCTTATTTGTTTGTGATGGCGCTGATTGGCTACTTGGTAAAGTATCTAGGCGGAGAGTGGAGTTATTCCTTACAGCTGATATTGATTGTGATGTCAGCATTATTGCTAGTTGCAGTATTTATTTCTGAGCAATTTAGAACCAAGCTTCGGGTGTTTATTGCCAAGCATTTCTATGCTAATCAGTTCGACTATCGCGTTGAGTGGGTGAAGTTAAGTAATTTATTATCTGACGAACCTCTCTCAGAAAACTATGTTTACGATGCCGCCTTGTCAGGTTTTATACAAGCGTTAGGGCTAAAGTCAGGCGCTTTATATCAATATAAAAATAGTGTTTTAACACCGCTTACTACAAAAGGCATGGCTCCCTTATTTATCGACCTTAGCGCAAAGGAACAAAACGAATTACTGGCTTTTATTACAACGACTAGGTGGATAGTCGATACGCAAGAACTTAGGTACTTTCCTGCTCGCTATGAAGGTTTAGATACAATCAAACAGACTTTAAAAAAGGATGCAAATAAACTTTTTATACCGCTGTTCTATCAGCAGGAATTATGGGGAGTTGTCGAATTACAAACAGAAGAAGCTAAAAAGCCATTTTTGAATTGGGAAGTGCGGGATTATATAAGTGCGGTCACAAGTCAGATATCAAACTACATATTTCACTATCAAAATGCACAAGCGCTAGCAGAGAACGCACAGTTTGCAGCATTCAGTCGAATGTCAGCCTTCGTCCTTCATGATTTGAAAAATGTAATGGCACAAGTTGACCTTATTTTGACTAACGCGCAACAACATAAGCACAATCCAGAATTTATAGAAGACACCTTTGAAACACTCGAATATACTAAAATTCGAATAGGCAAAATGTTATCTCAGTTAACTGAAAAGAAAATTAGTCAGGGCGCGGGGATGAAGCAAGTCGAATTAAGTAAGCTAGTGCGTGAGGTGATTGATAAACAATGTCAAAACCTAAAACCGATACCCAGGCTCACGGTGTTAAATGAAGTAAAGCTCACAATTGATTCCGAAAAAATGAGTAATGTAATGTATCATCTTATTAGCAATGCACAGCAAGCGACTCCAAACGATGGAGACGTCAATGTTTTGATAAAAAACGACGAAGTTTCTTCACAAAACCAAGCGTTTGCCGTTATACAAGTGCAGGATTCCGGTGAGGGAATGAGTAAGCAGTTTATAGCAGAGCGACTTTTCAAGCCGTTTGATACTACAAAGGGTAATACAGGAATGGGCATTGGAGCATACGACGCAAGACATTTTGTTGAAGAAAATCAAGGTAGTATATCAGTCGAAAGTGAAGTCGATAACGGTAGTCAGTTTACAATAAAGTTGCCTATGAATTAGTAAAAGGAAGCACATGAACAAAGTATTAGTCGTCGACGACGACTTGGGTATTCAAAAACAATTAAAGTGGGCGCTTAGCGATTTTGATGTCGTCTTTGCCAGTGATAGGCAAAGTACTATCAGCCAACTTCGCCGCTTCGAACCAAGTGTTGTGACACTTGATTTGGGTTTACCACCTGATCCAGATAATGCATCTGAAGGTCTACAAGCACTCCAAGAAATTTTGTCGCTTGCACCATTAACCAAAGTTATTGTAGTGACGGGCAATAATGACAAAGATAATGCCCTTAAAGCTATTGCTATGGGGGCTTATGATTTCTATCAAAAGCCTATTGATTCTGACACGATTAATATCCTTATCCAACGCGCCCTAAACTTGACGCGTCTGGAAAATGAAAATCGCCTCTTGAGTGCATCGAAGCCTTCCATGGGGCGGATTATAGGTAACAGTGAGGCAATCCAAGGAATTAGTCGAAAAGCAGAAAAAATTGCTTCTACTGATATTACTACTTTATTGCTCGGTGAAAGTGGAACGGGTAAAGAGGTATTTGCGCGAAGTATTCACGAGCACAGTCAACGCAAAGACAAGAGCTTTGTCGCTATTAACTGTGCTTCTATCCCCGAAAACTTATTAGAAAGTGAGTTATTTGGTTACGAAAAAGGCGCATTTACGGGCGCTAATAAGACGACAATTGGTAAGGTCGAAACAGCTAAAGGCGGTACGCTATTCTTAGATGAAATTGGTGATATGCCGCTAGGTCTTCAGGCCAAAATGTTAAGGTTTTTACAAGAGCGCGTAATAGAAAGAGTCGGTGGGCGATCAGAAATATCAGTTGACGTTCGTGTAATCTGCGCAACGCATAGAGATTTGCCTGGTATGGTCAAAGATGAAACGTTTCGTGAGGATTTGTATTATCGTGTCGGTGAAATCAGCATCTTAATTCCGCCTCTTCGAGACCGTGATGAAGACGTTGTGCTTTTAGCCAGAACCTTTCTTAATCAATACAAAGAAGAATACGGAAACAAGGTCAAAGGCTTTAGTGACCAAGCGATAAAAGCCATGCTCGCTCATAAATGGCCAGGTAATATCAGGGAACTGCAGAATAAGCTTAAGTCTGCAGTTGTATTAGCTGAAGGTACTTTGATTGAAGCCGACGATTTAGGGCTTTCGTTATCAAATGATGAAACAGAACAAGTCACGCTTAATTTGCGTGAAGTTCGTGAATTAGCCGAAAGTAAAGCAATTAGACGTGCGTTTCATCAATCTGAGCAAAATATGTCAAGAACGGCAGAGTTGCTTGGGGTAACACGACCAACACTATATGCGCTTATTGACAAATATCGTCTAGACGATTTGAAGAGTAGTAATTAAGCCAAACAATCATTCGAGTTTTCTGGCTTATTAGCTACACTCTATTTTTTATTAAACACAAAGAGATATAAAATGGCAGACATTGAGTTACCAAATCAAGAAGGCAAAACGGTTCCACAAGTAACTTGGCCGGTTCGCGCGGGTGATGAATGGAAAGAACTTTCGACAAAGCAAATTTTTGAAAACAGAAAAGTTATCTTGTTCTCGCTTCCAGGTGCATTTACACCGACTTGCTCTTCGACGCATTTACCTCGTTACAATCAATTGGCGAGTACCTTTAAAAAACTCGGCGTTGATGAAATTTGCTGTATGTCAGTTAATGATACCTTTGTCATGAATGCTTGGTTAGCGGATCAAGAAGCTAGCAATATCACGGTCATTCCTGATGGTAACGGAACCTTCACAGATGCAATGCAGATGCTAGTTGATAAAAATGATATTGGTTTTGGTAAACGATCGTGGCGTTACTCAATGTTGGTCGATAACGGCGTTATTGAGAAAATGTTTATTGAACCAAACGTACCAGGTGACCCGTTTGAAGTATCTGACGCGGATACCATGCTCAAGTATCTTGCGCCCGAGATGGCCGCCCCTCAAGAGGTCTCTTTGTTCACCAAGCCAGGTTGTCCGTTTTGTGTTAAGGCTAAGGCGATGCTGTCTGATGCCGGTTTTGAGTATGAAGAAATTGTACTTGGACAAGATGCAACTTTAACTTCCCTTAAGGCTGTTTCTGGCAGAGAAACTGTCCCTCAAGTCTTTATCGGTGGTAAACATATTGGTGGAAGTGACGATTTAGAAGCTTTTTTGAGCTAAATCAGTACCCGCTATTTCTTCAGCACGGCATGTGTCATTGTCGTGCTTTTCGATAAGGAAAACGCCTTGAAACTATCTGTATTAACGACACTTTTGGTTGTGTTTGCTTTTGTACTCTCATTTTCATCACATGGTGAATCAAATAACGAGTCAATGCAAAGAGCAGTTTTCAATGACGGCTTTAAAGCATTATACAAGACTGAACTTGGCAGCATTCAAGCCTGCACTAAACAGATATCGGGAGAACTGAAAGTTTGTTCTAAAGTGTTGAAAAATGAAGGTAATGCTCCTTATGTTTTATATGCTGATAACTCAAAAGCGACAGTTGTACTTTTTCATGGCTTAAGCGACTCCCCCTTTTTTCTACGGTCTATCGCAGAGCACCTGCAACGACAAGGCTTTACGAGCATTGTGGGCTTAACGCCAGGTCACGGAAAATTCGATGCGGATGCTGATATGGAAGATCCTCATCTAAAACAACGTTGGTTAACTCACTCTCAAACACTAATTAATTTGGCGAAACAGTTGGGTGAACCTCTATTTATTGGTGGGTTTTCAACTGGTGGAGCTTTTGCTACTCATTACATGCTGAACAATCCAGATGATGTTGCCGGTTTGCTATTGTTTTCTGGCGCGCTTCAGTTGGCTGACAATGCCGAGTCAATGTCAAAAGTTTGGGGGATTAAATGGGTAGCGAAGTGGTTTGACGGAGAATATCAAAGTCAGGGGCCGAATCCATACAAGTATCCTGGAGTAGGCTTGTATAGCGCTTTGGTTTTAATGGATGTAATTAACGATATTCGCGACTTAATCGACCTCAAAAATCAGGATAATAGTGCGCTAAACGTCCCTATTTATGCCGCTCATTCCGCCTCCGATAAAACAACCTTGATTGAAGGAGTTGAATACTTGATGGAGAATGTGAGCGGTGAGCACAGTCTATTTAAAGTCGATGAGAGCTATGAACTATGCCATGCTGATCTTCCCATATCTTCAATTCAAATCGTAGCGATGAAGTTTAATAAATCAATGGTCAAGGAATACGAAAAATGTGCGATACCGGAAGCTAACCCCTTACATAGAAATATGCTCAACATGATGATGTACTTCTTGAATAGGCATACTAGCTAAGCCTGGTTACGATGATTCATGGGCGGTCTGCAAATGCTTCAACCGCTTTCCACACGCGCAATGCATTTCCGCTTAAAATGAGTTTGATGTCTGTTTCACTATACCCACGCGCTAACAAACCTTCTACTAAATTTGGAAACGTAGAAACGTCTTTAAGTCCAACAGGCAACGAGTCTCCCACGCCGTCATAATCTGAACCAATCCCAACATGCTCAATACCTACAAGTGCGACGACATGGTCAATATGATCAAGTACTGTCTCTAAAGTAGCAAAGGGATAAGGGCTGTCTTCATTATACTTAGTAATAAAGTCTTTAACTTCTCTACTATCAGCACCAAACACTGATGCTAAGTCGTTAGCTTGTTTAGTTCTTTCATCTCGCCATTTGCGAGCAATACCGCTAACAAAACCTGAACCGAAGTTGATCATAATCACGCCATCGTGCTCTGCCAGCTTTTTTATCATCTCGTCATCCATGTTTCTTTCAAATCCGGGGGTGAATTTTCGAATAGAGGAGTGAGAAGCAAACACAGGGGCTTGGCTTAACTCAACAGCTTGATAAAACGCTGCATCTGAAACATGAGAAATATCGACAATAATACCTAAGGAGTTCATTTCTTTGATCATTTCTTTACCAAACGGGCTCAAACCATTCCATTGCCGCCTAAGATCATATGAAGAGTCACTGATGTGGTTGCTTTGGCTATGAGCAAGTGTGATGTAACGAATTCCTCGGTCATAAAAATGTTTTAGCGTATCGAGACTTCCTTGCACAGGTGAGCCATTTTCCATACCCATTGGTAAAGAAATTTTACCAGCTTTAAAGTGCTGCTCGACATCTGTTACCCTGTAAGCTATCGCAAATTTATCTGGCGCCCTAGCGACGATAGCCTCTACGGAATCAATTAGTTGGTCCGCCAACTTGGTTGATTGAGGAGAGTTATCAAGGCTCGCGGGCACATAAATCGACATAAAAGGTGCATTTAAGCCCCCCTTAACTGCACGAGGATAGTCAAAATCTCCGCCTTTTGTCGCTTTTGTTACATCCACCCATTTATTGTTAACTCGATAGGGCACATCTATATGACCATCTAAAATGATAGTGTCTTGTGCGATCCTATTGGCTTTTTCTTTGATTGTTTCTTGTTCTTTAACAGTCGCAGTACAGGCGCTTAAAGCCAAAAACGAGCATATTAAAAACACAATCTTCTTTTTCTCTATCACTGAGTTATCCCTGGTCTTATTTAGTCGTATTTATTGTGAACAACTTTTATAAAAATTTTTATATTTTTAACTGATCTTACCCTTGAAAAAACTACTTAAGCTACCACTTCATAGTTGTTAAATAAAAGTTACAGGATGACGCCACCCCTTTTTTCGGTATAATCTGTTTAGCTTTGGTTTTCCAATTTTCGACTTATTTATTGTTGAACAATAAATAAGCTTTACCAAATATAAAACAAACGCGCAGGAAAGTCGCGATGCTTTATATTTTTCTAAATTACAGAGAAGTAAATACAACATGGCCATCAATTATATCCCCCTTGATAAAGACAAGCACAGTGCACTAAAGGTGCTTCCGAAAGTTAGTTTTGAATACGCTAAAGACACACACTTAGCCGCTGCAACTATCAGAGAGTTTGCACAACTTGCGACTACAATGCCTATCTTCTTTATCGAAGATCCCAACACAAAAAATACACATACAGTTGCAATGTTAGGTATCGAGCAAAGCAAAAACTTATTTTGGGCTGATGACAAATGGCAGGGGCCGCATGTGCCCTTGAATATCCAGCGTTACCCGTTCGATATTCGCCCAGATGGTGACAAACTAGGTGTATTTATCGACGAAAACAGTGACATGATTGGCGAGCAAGGTGAAACTTTGTTTACTAAAGAAGGTGAAGCATCAGAATTCTTAAAGAATCGTCAGCAGTTTTTGGCTGAACTGGCAAATAGCGAAATGCTAAACCAACGTTTTATAGCCAAAATTGTTGAGCTTGAATTACTTGAAGAAGTACAGATTGGTATTCAATATGAAAGTGGTCAAAGCCGCAATATTACTGGTATAAATGCAGTAAGCGAGAAAAAACTACACGCATTGTCCGATGAAGTGATACTCGATTTGCACAAGCAGGGTTTCCTTGGCGCTATTTATGCAATGCTTCTGTCTTTAGGTCAGTTGAATCGTTTAGTTGAGTTGTCGGTTAAAACAGACATGCCTGTTCGTTCTTTACAATTGCGTCCTGCGCAGGTGCAACAGAATGCTCAACCTGCATAATTAATCAGGTTTATATGTTAATACTAAAGCCACCCAATGGGTGGTTTTTTCTTTCCCCCTATACCTTACATTTCCATCTCTCTTCCAGCGTCACCATTTAATATGCCTTTTTTGCAACATGCTTCTTTGCAGACCCGAGAAACATGACCTGTTAGTTTAATTTCGATTAAACAGTTAGTTAGGCTCAACTATTAAGCTTTTGTATCTGCCTCATAAAATACTCGTCGAACAAAATTAGCAAAAAGTCGTAAATAAACTTGACAGTGGGGCATAAGGGTACATAAACTACAAAAAGTGGGTCAAAGTGGCGAAAAGTGGTTTTCGTTCAATATAACCAGCTAAACAGAAAAATAAAAATAACTATGAGCTAACAAGATCAATAACATAATAGGCTAGGGGAAATGTTCCGCGGCGCTAACGCAATCAATCTAGACAGCAAAGGTCGTCTAACGATACCAACGAAGTATCGCCAAACGCTGATGGATGATTGTCAGGGACAACTGGTATGTACTATTGATACGTTACAAAACTGTTTGCTACTTTACCCACTTCCCGAATGGGAAGAAATCGAACTTAAACTTCGCAAATTATCTAGCACAAATCCTCACGAAAGAAGACTACAACGTTTGCTACTTGGTTATGCAATGGAAGGCGAAATGGACAAGAGTGGCCGAATACTCCTTGCACCAACGCTTCGTCAACATGCCAACTTAGAAAAACCTATCATGCTGGTTGGACAGTTGAATAAATTTGAAATTTGGGATGCCGCTGAATGGCAGAAACAAATTGACGAAGACATTGCAACCGAAAAGCGCGGCGACTTTGAACTCACCGAGCGTTTGCTGGACTTCTCACTATGACCTCTCAGACATTCACACATCAACCGGTTTTACTTAATGAGACGGTTGAGGGGCTCAATATTCGTGCCGATGGAATTTACGTAGACGCAACGTTTGGTCGTGGCGGGCACAGTTTCGAAATATTAAAACGACTTTCTAATAAAGGGCGTTTAATTGCACTGGATAGAGACTTGACTGCGATTGAAGCCGCCGCTCGATTTAGGGACGACCCAAGGTTTGAGATTCATCACACCCCCTTTGCAAATATTGAGTCGGTGCTAACTGGGCTTGGTCTTAAACACAAGGTCGACGGCATTTTAATGGACATTGGTGTATCTTCCCCCCAATTGGACGACTCATCAAGAGGATTTAGTTTTCAGAAAGACGGTCCTTTAGACATGCGCATGGATACATCATCTGGAATCAGCGCAGCGCAGTGGCTCAACACAGCGGAACTTGACGATATTACACATGTCTTAAAGACTTACGGTGAAGAAAAATTTGGGAAAAGAATAGCAACGGCGGTTGTCGAATTCAGGGCGAACCAGCCTATCAAAACGACACAAGAGTTTGTTGATATTATTGATAAAGCAATGCCAGTAAAAGGTAAGCATAAGCATCCAGCAACACGCAGTTTTCAAGGTGTAAGGATTTTTATCAACGGCGAAATTGAACAGTTGGAGCAGGGGCTTCAAGGGGGAACCAATTGTCTTGCTCCCAATGGTCGATTAGCCATTATCAGCTTTCACTCACTCGAAGATCGCATTGTTAAACGTTTTATAAAATCGCAAAGCAGCGGGTTAAAAGTGCCTGCAGGTTTGCCTATTCCACAGTCTGAGATTGATGCTTCAAAAGTACTCAAGCCACTCAGCCGCGCTATTAAACCGTCACAAGACGAAATCGCAGTCAACCCTCGATCGCGAAGTTCTGTGCTTAGAATCGCGGCAAAGCTGTGAAAAGCCCAAAAACCAATTTCAATCTATTGATAATCATGCTAAGTGATTTGGGGCGCAATGTGGTTCCATTACTTCTGTTTTGCTTCGCGGTCTCTTCTGCGATTGCGGTTATATTAGCTGCTCATCACAATCGTCAATTATCAATTCAATACGAAACACTCATCCAAGAGAAAGATTCATTAGATGTTGAATGGCGACACCTAATTATTGAGCAAAGCGCATTGACTGAACATAACCGCATTGAACAGCTAGTCAAGCAGCAACTAGATATGCGTAGGCCAACACGTGATGATGAAGTGCTAGTGAGGGTTAAGTAAATGGCTACTTTGAATCCAAGAGCGCAAGCCAAACAGTCAAAATCTGCTGATTCAACGCGAAATGTTGCTGCAAAGCAATGGCGCTTTTGGCTGGTGATATTTATGATCGTTATCGTCTTTATGTCTTTGGTTGCGCGAGCGGCTTTCATCCAGGTGATTTCTCCCGACGATTTAATAAAACAGGGTGACAATAGAACGATCAGAGTACGGGATAATCCCTCATATCGTGGCTTGATTAGCGATCGTCACGGTCAACAACTCGCGGTCAGCGTACCTTCGGCTGCGATTTGGGCTGACCCGAAACACATACATGAACAGGGCGCATACAACGATACTCGACGCTGGAAAGCACTTGCTCAAGTACTAAATCGAGATGAAGAGGATTTGCTCAACCGCGTACGTAACCCAAAACGAAGGTTTGTTTACTTACAACGCCAAATTACCCCCGCCATGGCGAATTACGTTGAACAGCTTGGTATTCCTGGCGTTTACTTAAGAAACGAGTCAAAACGTTACTATCCAAGTGGAGAGGTCTCTTCGCACGTCATCGGGTTTACTAACGTCGATGATGATGGTCAAGAAGGTATTGAAAAGCTCTACAATGAATGGCTAACAGGAACCCCGGATAAGCGCACCATAAGAAGAGATGCTAAAGGGCGTCAAATTGAAATTTTGGAGCAAAAGAAAGGCGAAAAAGCAAAAGACCTGACGCTTACTATTGATCAGCGTATTCAAGCTTTAGCATACCGCGAAATAAAAGAGGCAACTTTGTTTTATCAAGCGACTTCCGCTTCGGTCATTATTGTTGATGTGCATACCGGAGAGGTCTTAGCTTTAGCAAATACGCCGTCTTTCAACCCTAATGACCGCTCTACTGTTTCTGCGCATCGTATGCGTAATCGCGCAATAACAGATGCTTTTGAGCCTGGCTCTGTATTAAAGCCACTCGCTGTCTTAGCTGCCTTGGAGTTTGGTTCAATCAATGTAGAAGATTCGATAGATACCTCCCCAGGGTGGATGCGTCTGGGCGGCAGTAGAGTGGAGGACCCGCGTAATTATGGTGAGCTATCACTCGCTGGAGTCATTCAAAAATCCAGTAACATGGGAACCTCAAAACTAGCTCTTTCTGTCAAACCTGGCTTCTTTGTTGATACTTACTACAACATGGGATTAATGAGTGATACTGGTTTAAATATGATCGGTGAGTCAGATGGCATATTTCATGAGCGAAATCGCTGGTCTGAGCATGAATTATCTGCATTGTCGTTCGGTTACAATATCTCCGTCACGGCTGCCCAACTCGCTCGGATGTATTCGACAATTGCGAATGGAGGTATAAAGGTACCTTTATCTATTATTAAAACAGAAAACTTCTTGGAAGAGCCCGAACGAGTACTGTCGGAGTCCAATGCCAGAGCTGTCTTGGAAATGATGGAGAGTGTCACACTTGAAGGTGGCTCAGGTATGAAAGCTGCAGTACCAGGATACCGCGTTGCTGGGAAAACCGGAACAAGCATAAAGGCGGTTGCAGGTGGGTACGGAGAAGAATATGTCAACATATTCGCAGGCATTGCCCCCGTATCTGACCCCAAAATTGCAGTGGTCGTTTTGATAAATGAACCCGGTGGTGATTTGTATCATGCTGGTGATACCGCTGCGCCTACCTTTTCAGCAATCGTTTCAGATACCTTACAAATGCTAAATATTGCTCCTGATTCACAACAGATCGCTGATGCAAAAACGGGGGTGATCTATGCCAATCGGTAGTTTACCACCCTCGCATGCTTCAATTTCAATCATATTGGCTGAGTATGATATCGAGATAAAAGAAGTTGAAACAAACAAATTTACACTGGACAGTCGCTCTCTAGAAAATGGCGATGTATTTATCGCTTTAAAAGGAGAGATGTCTGATGGCAGAGACTACATTAACAAGGCAATAACTAAAGGCGCGAGTTTAGTTATTGTTGATACGGAAGATGTCGATGCACACGGCAAAATAACGCTCAATCAAGGCATTCAAGTAATTTGTTTTTACGAGTTAACCAAACATCTAGGTCAACTCGTTGCACGTTATTATCTCGGCCTTTCCAGAAAGCTATTTGGAATCGCGGTGACAGGAACAAACGGCAAAACGTCAGTTGCGCAACTTGTTGCTAGCCTATCGTCCCTAGTCGGGACAAAAGCAGGTGCTATTGGGACAATGGGTGTGCAGTTTTTTGATGGAACACAGCACAATGAAAAAATTGGCGAGACCATCAATACCACGCCTGACGTAATTTCAGCTCATTCATTTTGCTGCGCTTTGAAAAATAAAGGGGCAGAGCGATTTTGCATTGAAGCCTCGTCTCATGGCCTACATCAAAATAGGCTGCAAGGCCTCAATATAACGACAGGTATATTTACCAACCTCACACAAGACCACTTAGACTATCACCAAACCATGGATAAGTATGCCGCCGCTAAGCGCCGATTGATGGCTCAGCATGGCTTGAATTCATTGGTTGTCAACATTGACGATCAAGAAGGTCTGACATGGATAGAAGCCTCGGGCGGTCAAAAACAAGTATGTGTTTACTCATGTGCGGCAGAGCGTCCTTCACTCTGCGGGGAACATGTGTATTTGTGGGCGAGTAACCTACGATATATGCACAGCGGATGTACATTTTTGCTAGATAGCAGTTGGGGTAATTACGATATAAATCTACCTTTAATAGGCAACTTCAATATCTATAACTTACTAGCAGCACTTGGTGCATTAGTGCTTCAAGGAGAACACTTACAGGAGTTAGTGAATAAAATTGGCCAATTGAGGGGCGTGCCGGGACGAATGGAATTATTCGAGTCACCACAACACGCCAATATTATTGTTGATTATGCTCATACACCTGATGCGTTAAAGCAGGCCCTTATTTCTGCAAAACAACATACTATGAGCAACTTAATTGTTGTTTTTGGTTGCGGTGGTGATCGAGACGCTTCGAAAAGGTCGGTAATGGGGGAAGTCTCAGAAAAATGGGCTGATATTGTATATTTGACCCAAGATAACTCTCGCAGTGAATCGCCAGATAAAATAATAAATGACATTGAGCTTGGCATCACTGACAAAACGAAGGTGCATAAATACATCGATAGGGAAACTGCTATTAAACAAGCATATCTAGGAAGTAAGAACGGAGATCTGATAGTGGTTGCTGGCAAAGGACATGAAGAGTATCTCGAAATAAATGGCGTACGTGAGTACTACAACGAACGAGATTATGTGAATAAACTAACATCGGGGAATATACTATGATTTCCGTTTCATTATCTTGGATTGCGAGCAAAGTAGAAGGTAAGCTGAATACACAAAGTGTTGCAGACCTTATGGTTAAAGGTGTCAGTACTGATACTCGAACGATGCAAGCGGGTGATTTATTCATCGCTTTGGTAGGGCCTAACCACAACGCTCATGAGCATCTTCATAAAGCGCTAGAAAAAGGCGCATGCGCAATCGTTGTCAGCCAAGCTGTAGATTGTCCTTTACCTCTGATAACGGTTGATGATACCAAGCTCGCACTAGGCCGTTTGGGGGCGGCAGTGAAAGAAAAAGTTGCACCTAAAACGGTTGGAATTACAGGGAGTTCAGGTAAGACAACCGTGAAAGAAATGGTCGCTTCAATTTTGTCCGTAAAAGGAAAAGTATTAGCGACTAAAGGCAATTTCAACAATGATATTGGTGTCCCTCTTACCTTACTTCGTTTGAACGAAAGCCATGAATATGCAGTCATTGAAATGGGCGCAAATCATTTAGGAGAGATTGCTTACACCACACGTTTATCAAAACCTGATGTCGCAACTATTGTAAATGCTGCGGCCAGTCACCTCGAAGGATTTGGCAGCCTATTTGGCGTAGCTCGTGCGAAAAGCGAGATTTTTAAAGGCCTCGGAGACGCCGGTACGGCGATATTGAATAGTGATAGTCAATTCTATGAATTTTGGAAAGGCAAAACGTCTCATATTAACATGCTGACGTTTTCACCAGAATCGGACTCAGGCGATTTCAAAGCTGAGGACATTGCGATGGGGATGGACGGATGTGCAGAGTTTGAACTCGTTTGCCCGATGGGGAAGGCAGCCATTCGTTTAAGTATTCCGGGTACACACAACGTGGGCAATGCACTATTGGCGGCAGCATTATCATTAGAAGTCGGCGCCAGTCTCGAGGACGTCCAGCTCGGTTTGTTTAACATGAAAGAAGTATCGGGCAGGTTGAACGTCAAGCAACTAACGCAACAGGTCAGAATTTTAGACGATACATACAATGCAAATGTTGCGTCAGTAAACGCCGCAATTGATTTATTAAGCACTTATTCTGGTAAGAAAGTACTGGTGCTTGGCGATATGGCAGAGTTAGGTGACCAAGCTCGATATTACCACGAGCAAGTAGGTGAATATGCATTAGCCAAGGGTATTAATCTAGCATATACAACAGGTGTGTTGAGTCAGTGTGCAAGTGCAGTATTTGATAAAATGGGACAACATTTTGATAGCCACGAAGGCTTAGTCGAGGCGCTAGAAATGTCGTTGTCAAATGAACAACAAGACATCACAATTCTGGTAAAAGGATCGCGTAGTTCTAAAATGGAATTAGTCGTAAAAGGAATAGAGGACTCATGCTTGGGAAAGCTTGAGCGCCGTAGGGAGCGAATAGCATGCTAATATGGCTGGCTGAATGGTTAACGCAATTTGAATCCGCATTTAATGTGTTTTCATATCTTACCCTACGTGCGATTTTAAGCACGTTAACTGCATTACTTATTGCAATACTGATAGGTCCAAGCATGATTCGATGGTTGCAAAACATGCAAATTGGGCAAACAGTTAGAGACGATGGTCCACAATCGCACTTATCAAAATCGGGCACGCCGACAATGGGAGGTGTGTTGATATTAAGTGCGATTTTAACAAGTGTATTACTCTGGGCGGACCTCACGAATAAATACGTTTTGGTTACTATATTCGTCTTAAGTACGTATGGCATTGTTGGCTTTGTAGATGATTATCGCAAGGTAGTTAGAAAAGACTCAAAGGGGCTTATCGCTAGGTGGAAGTATTTTTGGCAATCTGTAATTGCCCTAGCAGTTGCTATCTTCCTGTATGTAAATGCAAACCCTGACGTCGCGGCAGAAACGTCGCTAATCGTTCCATTCTTTAAAGACGTTATGCCTCAATTAGGTATTTTTTATATCGTTATCGCATACTTTGCTATTGTTGGAACGAGCAATGCTGTCAACTTAACTGACGGGCTCGATGGTCTTGCTATTGTGCCAACTATATTAGTCGCCGGTGCTTTTGCTATCTTCGCCTATGTGACGGGTAATGTTAACTTTTCAAGTTACTTAAATATTCCTCATATCCCGCTCACTAGTGAGCTTGTGATAGTTTGTACGGCAATGGTCGGCGCAGGATTGGGCTTCCTTTGGTTTAATACTTACCCAGCTCAAGTGTTCATGGGAGACGTTGGCTCACTAGCCTTGGGCGGTACTCTGGGTATTTTAGCAGTGCTGGTACGGCAAGAAATTGTGCTCATTATTATGGGGGGGATTTTTGTCGCCGAAACGCTTTCAGTGATCCTACAAGTCGGCTCGTTTAAGTTAAGAGGAAAACGAATATTTCGTATGGCACCGATACATCACCATTACGAGCTGAAAGGCTGGCCAGAACCACGCGTAATAGTGAGGTTTTGGATTATTTCATTAATTTTAGTATTAGTTGGCCTAGCGACCCTTAAACTGAGATAAATATGTTTCAAGAACTGACAAAATTAAAAGTAGCAGTTGTCGGTTATGGCGTCACGGGAAAAGCATGTTCAGAATTTTTGAAACAAAGAAATGCATGTGTTAGCGTTTTTGATAGTCGTTCGCAAAGCATTGAATCAAATGATGTTCGAATGTGTCATTTCGATGAATACACTGATTTTTCAGACTTTGAGTTTGTGGTTGTTAGCCCGGGGATTAATCCTTTACTCAATTCGCTTGCAGACTATCAAGCAAATGGCGGATTATTGATAAGCGAAATTGAATTGTTTGCTTGGTTCAATGATATCCCAACTATCGGGATTACGGGCTCAAATGGAAAGAGCACCGTTACTGAAATGTTAGGGCATGTCCTAAATTCATCAGGTTACAAGGCCGCGGTCGGTGGCAATCTTGGTCAAAGCGCGATTACTTTTATTGATGGCGCTTTCGACTTTATCATTTTGGAGTTATCCAGTTTTCAATTACAACTTACCCAGTCTTTAAATTTACGTCTTGCAGTACTTCTTAATATTTCAGCTGACCATTTAGACCGACACGGTGATATGGACAGTTACTTGGCGTGTAAGCAAAGAATATTTTCACATGCACAAACGGCCATATGTATTGATAATATTGAAGAGAGTTTTCCGCTTAAATCAACGTCAGAGATTGAAAACTTCATTATAGCGACGCAGTCAAAAAGCACTACGCAGTCAAAAAGTACTGAAACGCCATCGTTGTTTATAGATGAGCAAGAAAATACTATTGAGTACAAAGGTCGCACACTGTTGAAACTTGAGCGCTTAAAAGTGATGGGCCAACACAACCACCTAAACAGCTTAGTCTGCTGTGCAATGGCACTGAAACTTGGTTTACAAGAAGATGCCATCGCGAAGGGGCTCTATAGTTTTAATGGTCTTGCTCATCGAACTCAGCTAGTCAAACAGGGTGACATTACTTGGATAAATGATTCAAAAGCAACCAATTTAGGTGCCACTATTGCAGCTCTCAAGGGCATAGACGAGCGCACTACAGCGCTGGTGTTAATTGTTGGCGGAGATGCTAAAGGCGCTGATATACAGGGCCTTTCAGAGTATATTGGAAGCAAGATAAAAGGGATGGTTGGCATGGGTAAAGATGCACATTTATTTGAGTCTCTTTTGCCCAATTCATTGTCTCTAAATGGTCTTACTTGTGATTATTCATACGTTAATGATATGCAAGCAGCTGTTGAACAATCAGTAAAAATGTGTGAACGATTATCACAACGGTTTCCTGACTTAAATTTAGTTGTAATGCTTTCGCCTGCATGCGCGAGTATCGATATGTTTGCGAACTATCGCGCTAGAGGCGATGCATTTATTGCAGCGGCCTTGGCTCAGGAGGCTTAAATGCAGCAGAGTATAAATTTAAGAGAAATGTTTGCACAACGACACGATTCAGAACATGAAAAAACCCCTTATGATGTTGGTTTAGTGCTCATTGCAATTTGCCTCTTTACAATTGGTTTCGTAATCGTTACCAGCGCATCCATTCCTATTGCAACGCGTATTCATGACAACCCGTTTTACTTTTCGATAAGACATGCGATTTATATAGGGATTGCCTTGGTAGCCTCCATTGTCGTGATTAATCTCCCAATGCAGTTTTGGCGAAAATCCAATCCGTATCTTTTGTTTGTTGCCATTGCGCTGCTGATTGCCGTGTTATTCATTGGACGAACAGTCAATGGAAGTACGCGGTGGATTGTTGTGGGCCCCATTACTATTCAAGCTGCAGAACCTGCAAAATTATTCTTTTTTTGCTATCTAGCGGGTTATCTCGTGCGCCGAAAAGACGAGGTGACAGAACAATTTAAAGGTTTTTTCAAGCCCTTAATTATCTTTTTCTTACTGGGTTTTTTATTACTAAACCAACCTGACCTTGGAACTGCTGTTGTTATGTTTGTCACCACGATCGCGCTGCTCTTTTTAGCGGGTGCGAAATTATGGCAATTTTTTGCAATGTTCTTTTCAGGTTTGGCAGCTGTGGTAGGTTTGATCGTAGTTTCTGAATACAGAATGCGAAGAATTACGGCATTTCTTGACCCTTGGGCAGACCCGTTCGGTAGTGGTTATCAGTTAACGCAGTCGCTAATGGCTTTTGGCAGGGGAAGCTGGTTTGGACAAGGACTGGGCAACAGTGTTCAAAAGCTAGAGTTTTTACCCGAAGCTCATACAGATTTTATCGCTGCTATTTTGGCAGAAGAATTGGGGTTTATTGGCGTGTTGGTGGTTTTAACATTAATTCTATTGATGATTATTAAGGCATTGCGAATTGGCCATGCTGCGATGGCACAAGACAAATCCTATGATGCATTTTTAGCCTATGCAATCGGGGTTTGGTTTAGCTTTCAAACAGCGATAAATATCGGTGCTAGTTCTGGTATTTTGCCCACTAAAGGATTGACACTCCCACTTGTTAGTTATGGTGGCTCTTCGTTAATTGTGATGAGTGTTGCCGTCGCTATTCTGCTTCGAATTGATTTTGAATTGCGTGTTGAAGGTGTTCAAGCGATTAAAAAGAACCTCAATAAGACTAAGAAACGCAAAGGTCGTTCTAGAAAACAAACACTTGATGAAGATGCTGAAATGAAGAATCGTACTGCGGAAGATGCTCATGCCTAGCATAGTTATAATGGCCGGTGGAACTGGAGGGCATGTATTTCCCGGCGTGGCTGTCGCTGACGAGTTGAAGGCGCGTGGCTGGACCGTAGAGTGGATTGGTACAGCCGATAGGATGGAAGCACAAGCTGTTCCTAAAGCAGGTTACCCTATTCATTTTTTAGATATAAAAGGGGTCAGGGGAAAAGGTTTTCTGGGCAAGCTTACAGCGCCGTTTATGTTGTTAAAAGCCGTTTTTCAAGCTTACAAAATATTAAAGAATTTACAACCTAGTCTAGTCTTGGGGATGGGCGGATATGCAAGCGGGCCGGGTGGTATTGCGGCTCGTTTGTTAAGTATACCGATTGTCGTGCACGAGCAAAACGCAGTGTTCGGACTAACAAACCGGTGGTTAGCTAAGGTCGCGAACAGAGTTCTATGTGGTTTCGATATTACAAAACTCACAAAATTAAATAATATTCCAACTAATGTTGAGTTTGTGGGTAACCCTGTCAGACAATACGAAGACAGGAATATTATTAAAGATAGCGAGCAAACATTTAAGATCCTTGTTCTTGGCGGAAGTCTTGGCGCGCTTGCACTTAATGAGATCGTGCCAAAGGCGCTGAATAGCCTTGCAGATGATTACCAAATATCAGTTGTCCATCAAGCAGGAAAAGGCAAGTCGACACCTGTCCACACTGCTTACAGTCAAAAGGTCGACTCGACAGTTAGCGAGTTTATCGATGATGTGTTTTATGAATTAACAAACGCTGATCTCATTATATGTAGGGCAGGTGCTTTAACAGTTGCTGAAATCTCGAGTGTTGGAAAAGCTGCGATTTTTGTGCCTTTACCTATCGCAGTTGATGATCATCAGACATATAATGCGCTATCGTTAACCAACCATGGAGCAGGTATTTTGATTCCCCAAACCGAGCTCGAGGCAACGTTGCCGTCAACGCTTCGCAGTTTAATCGAAGACCCGCAATTATTAGCACAAATGGCAATTAAATCAAAAGAATTAAGCCCACAATTTGCCGGTAAAAAGGTTGCGGATATTTGTGAATCTGAAGTAGGAAAAAAGTATGGCTAAGATAACAACACCAGGAGTAGCTAACTTTCATAAAATGAGACGTGTTTCTCATCTTCATTTTGTCGGTGTGGGCGGTGCTGGAATGGGGGGGATTGCTGAAGTAATGCTCAATCTTGGATATCAAGTCAGTGGTTCTGATTTAAAGTCCGGCAGTATGACGAAGCGCCTTTCTGAGCTTGGTGTAAAGGTTTTCATTGGTCACGCACAAGAAAACATCAAAGACGCAGATGTCGTTGTAGTATCAAGTGCAATCGACGCAAGTAACCCTGAAATTGAGACCGCGCAAGCAAGACGTATCCCGATTATTCGAAGAGCACAGATGTTGGCCGAATTGATGAGGTTTCGTTATGGGATCGCAGTCGCTGGAACCCATGGGAAAACAACGACGACTAGTTTAATTTCCACTATTTTTACGCATGCTGGGCTAGATCCAACCTATGTTATAGGTGGATTGTTAAATAGTGCAGGAACCAATGCCAAGCTAGGTGAGAGCAAATACTTGATTGCCGAAGCAGATGAAAGTGATGCGTCATTTTTACATTTACAACCCACTTTGTCAGTCATCACAAATATAGAAGCCGATCACCTAGAGGCATATCAAGGTGACTTCACAAATATGCAGACCGCATATGTTGAATTTCTTCACAATTTGCCTTTCTATGGCCTAGCGGTTGTTTGCGGTGATGATGATGTAGTCATGAATTTGATTCCAAGAATCGAGAGAAAACTGATCACTTATGGTGTTAAATCACATAACGACTACCAAATTTCAGACATCGTTTTTGAGTCTAAAAAAAGTACTTTTGTTTTGCGGAAGCCAAACGGTGAAACATCTCAATATTGTGTAAACTTGCCAGGAATACACAACGTGTTAAATGCAACAGCTGCAATTGCAGTTGCAAGTGACGAAAATATTGCTGAACAAACGATACAACAAGCTTTGAATAGCTTTGAAGGGATCGGTAGGCGTTTTCAAGTGCTAGGTGATTTTCAGAATAATGAGGGTATAGCTACCTTGGTTGATGATTATGGGCATCACCCTACTGAAGTATCAATGACGATTAAAGCGGCAAGGAACACATGGCCCAAACGTCGATTAGTGATGATTTATCAACCACATCGATTTACAAGGACTCGTGATTTGTATGAAGAATTTGTTGACGTCTTAGGCGGTGTGGATGTCCTGATTTTGTTGGATGTGTATTCAGCAGGAGAAGAGCCAATTGACGGTGCAGATAGTAAATCAATCTGCAGAAGCATTAGACTGCGCGGAGCACTAGAACCTATCTATGCCAGTTCTGCTGCGAACATGTTTGAAATTTTAAGCAATGTAATTCAAGGAAATGATGTTGTGTTTGCGCAAGGTGCTGGCACGATTGGCGAACTCGCTCAACAACTCGCAGCGACAAAATTAGACAAAACCTTATTAGCTGAAAAAGCAGGAATTCAACAACCATGAAGCATATTCAAGCAGGAGACTTTGGGAAGGTTGCGGTGCTTTATGGAGGAGACTCTCAAGAGCGTGAAGTGAGTATGGCCTCCGGAAAGGCGGTTCACCAAGGATTGATTAATAGCGGAATAGATGCACATTTATTTGATCCGTCTACGCGACCTTTAGAAGACTTAGTCACTGATAACTATGCCCGAGCATTTATCGTACTACACGGAAGAGGCGGTGAAGATGGCACTATTCAAGGGGCATTGCAGCATCTAAAGTTACCGTACACAGGAAGTAATGTTCAAGGATCAGCCATTGCGATGGACAAGCTCGTCAGCAAACAAATATGGCAGGCTCTGGGGTTGCCAACTGCTAAATATCGTGTTGTAGACGCGCAAGATGTTGAAAAAACAGATTATCAAAAGGTATTAGACGATCTTAATGGAATCGTTATGGTAAAACCGATAAAAGAAGGATCAAGTATCGGTATGGCAAAAGTGAACAACGCGGATGAATTAAAAAGTGCCGTTCAAACAGCGCTTGGATTTGATAATCAAGTATTAATCGAGGCATATATTTCTGGACTAGAATATACAGTCTCGATATTAGATGGAGAGGCCTTACCTTCGATTCGTATGTCAACGCCACATACTTTTTATGATTATGATGCAAAGTACAAAGACTCTACAACAGAATACTTTTGCCCGAGTGGTCTTCCCGCTAGCATCGAAGAGCAGTTGAGCAAGCTCGCAATCAAGGCATTCAGGGCGCTTAAAGGTAGTGGGTGGGGTAGAGTTGACGTTATGCAGGATGCGAAGGGTGATTTTTACTTATTGGAATCCAATACGGTTCCCGGAATGACAAAAACCAGTTTGGTCCCGAAAGCGGCTAAACAAGCAGGCATAAGCTTTGAAGAGCTTGTTTGGCGTATTTTATTACCAACTATATAAGCGCTAGATATGAACAAACAAGCAATCAGCACAGTTGAGCAGGAGCGTGAAAAACCAAACTTCTGGATAGGCTTGAGTGTGTTTGTTTGCGTGATAATATTGCTTGTAATTGGTATTTTTAAAGTAAATGAATGGTTGCAGGATGAGCAAAGGCTACCTGTTCAAAAGGTGGTGTTTTCAGGCGTTAGAAACGTTTTGGATGACCAACGCTTAGAAAACATCATTCGACAAGAACAAACTGGCAGCTTTTTTGCTTTAGATGTCAATGATGTGCACGCTCTACTTGAGGGCTTGCCATGGGTGTACCGAGCAAGTGTTCGCAAGCGGTGGCCAAATAGCTTGCATGTGTATCTGGTAGAGCAAACACCGGCAGCGACTTGGAATGATGATTTACTGCTTAACGAGGCTGGTGAGCCCTTTGATGGTGCTGCACTGTATTCTCTGGGGTACACTAAAAAGTTGCCGAGCATATTTGGTCCGGGAGGGAGCGAAAAAACTGCATTAGCAGGGTTATCAGCTATGCAACTGATTTTGAGTAATACTGGCCTGAGAGTTGAACAGTTATTTTTAAGTGAAAGGTTCGCTTGGCGAGTGGAGTTAAACAATAACATTCAACTTAACTTAGGCCGTAAAGAGTTTATAGACCGATTACAACGTTTTATTGATGTATATCCGTTACTTAGAGAACAAAATAAGCAGATAAATTACATTGATTTACGTTATGATACTGGACTTGCAGTGGGTTGGGGAGAATCAATCGATAGCGCTCCCGAAAACAGCTGAAAAAAATTATAATAATTAACTAAGATCACGAGAGAAAAAAATAAAAAGCATGTCTAAATCTATGGAACGAAATCTCATTGTTGGCTTGGATATCGGAACTAGTGTTATCAAGGCTGTCGTGGGAGAGATACTAGATGATGATGGTATAAGTATCGTCGGTATTGGCACGCATAAAGCTCGAGGAATGGAAAAGGGCGGCGTTAACGATCTTAATTTAGTTGTTCAATCAGTTAGGCAAGCTGTTAACGAGATGGAGTTGATGGCCGATTGTCATGTTTCCTCAGTGTTCATGTCTATTTCTGGTCGTCATGTTCAGTGTCAAAATGAAAGTGGAATGGTACCCATCAACAATCAAGAGGTGACGCAGGATGATGTCGATAACGTCATTCATGCGGCGCGCTCCGTGCCTATGCCGGCTGAACGTAAACTTTTGCATGTACTTCCTCAAGAGTTTGTAATTGATGTACAAGACGGGATAAAAAACCCGATTGGAATGTCCGGTGTAAGAATGGAGGCTGCGGCTCATATCATTACTTGCGCCGATGATATGGCAAAAAACCTCGTTAAATGCGTTGAAAGCTGTGAGTTGAGCGTCGATCAAACGATCTTCTCAGCACTTGCATCAAGTTATGCTGTGTTAACGGACGACGAGCGAGAATTAGGGGTATGTGTTATTGATATTGGTGGCGGAACCATCGACATAATAATATATACCGATGGCGCAATTAGACACAGTGCTGTTATTCCTTTAGCAGGAAATCAAATCACGAGTGACATTGCTAAAATCTTTCGAACGCCGATGAGCAATGCAGAAGATATTAAAATTAAACATGCTTGCGCCTTAAAAGATATGGTTAGCATGGAAGAGAACATTGAAGTACCTAGCGTTGGGGGAAGGCCTTCAAGAGCAATGTCTAGGCATACATTAGCTGAAGTAATCGAACCCAGATACCAAGAACTATTTGAATTGGCGTATGAGCAAATACAAGCCAGTGGTTTAGAAGAGCAAATCGCTGCAGGCATGGTTATTACTGGTGGAACAGCTAATATGGATGGTGCCGTCGAGTTCGCTGAAGAAATTTTTCAGATGCCAGTGAGAGTCGGAAAACCACATTCAATTAAAGGTTTAGCAGAATATGTTGACGATCCTAGTTTTGCTACGGCCGTTGGTCTGCTACAGTATGGAAAACAGAATAATATTAATAATAAAAGAACGTCCTTATCAAAGGACGCGCCAAGCGCATTTAATAATGCTGTAATGCGTATACAAAGCTGGTTTAAGGGCAATTTTTAGGGGGCCTTTAAAAAGCGCTAAACAATCGAAGCCAGAAAATAAAAATAACTCGGCTTCACATATTATCGGAGAATGATAATGTTCGAACTTATGGACAATCATAGCGATGAAGCGGTCATCAAAGTCGTTGGTGTTGGCGGTGGTGGCGGTAACGCTGTAGAATATATGGTTCAGCAAGTGATCGAAGGCGTAGATTTTATCGCCATGAACACTGATGCCCAAGTGCTCAAGAACTCAAATGCTGATATTAAATTACAAATTGGTAACCAAGTGACGAAAGGGCTTGGTGCAGGTGCTGATCCTAACGTTGGTTGCGAAGCTGCGAGAGAAGATCGCGAACAAATACGCCAAACACTTGAAGGCGCTGATATGATTTTTATCACTGCCGGAATGGGTGGCGGGACAGGTACTGGTGCAGCACCTGAAGTCGCTAAAATCGCGAAAGAACTTGGTATACTAACTGTTGCAGTTGTGACGAAACCGTTCCCTTTTGAAGGGCGCAAGCGCTCCGATTTCGCAAACACTGGTATTGCAGAGCTTCAAAAGCAAGTTGACTCTTTAATTACTATCCCCAACGAAAAACTATTGAAAGTAATGGGTAAAGGAACACCTTTACTTCAAGCCTTTAGTGCTGCGAACGATGTACTGCGTGGCGCGGTGCAAGGTATTGCTGAACTCATTACTCGTCCAGGTCTAATCAATGTAGATTTTGCGGATGTAAAAACCGTTATGTCAGAAATGGGCACAGCGATGATGGGAACCGGTGTTGGTAAGGGTGAAGATCGAGCAGAAGAAGCAGCAGAAGCAGCTATCGCATGCCCACTATTGGAAGATATCGACCTATCTGGTGCTCGTGGGATTTTAGTTAATATTACAGCTGGTTTAGATTTCGCTATCGATGAATATGAAATTGTCGGTAACGCTGTAAAAGCTTTTGCTTCAGAAAACGCAACAGTTGTTGTTGGAACAGTGATAGACCCTGAATTAACGGATGAAGTTCGCGTAACCGTTGTTGCAACAGGCATCGGCGCAGAGAAAAAACCAGATATTACCTTAGTGAGTGAACCAACCCGTACTTCTGCTGTCACAGGTGGGATAGTCAGCGAGCAAAGAGCTGCCGGCGGAAGCTTAGAAGGTTCTCATGCGGTTAAATTGGAAGACGAGAGTCAGCCAGATAATGAACATTACTTGGATATTCCGGCGTTTTTGCGAAAACAAGCTGATTAGCCCTCTGGTCTGAACAGTTGTTTTTAGCAAAAAAACACTTGAAATTTTTGAAGTGATTGACTTTATTGGCTTTGTCGTGTAATTTACACGACCCTTTTTTAACTTAGCTAGGTGCTTTTGCAGAATGATAAAGCAAAGAACTATCAAACAATCGGTCAAAGAAACCGGTATAGGATTGCACAAAGGACGGAAGGTTACGATGACCATGCGTCCTGCACCTGCTAATACTGGTATTGTCTTCCGCAGAATGGATCTTTCTCCTCCTCAGAACATTCACGCGCGTGCTCAGTCGGTTGGCGACACGATGTTGTGCACGTGTATTACTAACGAGGAAGGGCACTCGATTCACACTGTTGAGCATTTAGCATCCGCTTTATCTGGCCTTGGCATTGACAACATTATTGTTGAGGTTGATAGTCACGAGTTGCCGATTATGGATGGAAGCGCTAGTCCATTTATTTTTTTGCTTCAAAGCGCTGGCATTCAAGAACTTGACGCGCCAAAAAAATTCATAAAGATCACCAAAACCGTGCGCGTTGAAGAAGACGATAAGTGGGCTGAGTTTAGACCCTATGATGGCTTTAAGGTCAACTTCAAAATTGATTTCGATCACCCTGCTATTTCACAAACGCGCCAGCACGTTGAATTGGATTTTTCAAAAGACTCTTATGTTGACGAAGTCAGTCGAGCGCGTACGTTCGGCTTTATGAAAGATTTGGAATTAATGAATTCAATGAATTTGGCGCTTGGTGGTAGCATGGACAACGCCGTTGCGCTTGATGAGTACAGAGTGCTAAACCCTGAGGGGCTTCGATATTCGGATGAGTTTCTCAAACACAAGATTTTAGATGCTGTGGGCGATTTGTACTTAGGCGGTAATAGTCTAATTGGTGAACTAGTGGCATACAAAACTGGGCATGGTTTAAACAATAAGTTACTCAATGCAATTTTAAAAGATACGAATGCTTGGGAATACGTAGAGTATGAAGACGAAAGCCGCATGCCAATTAGGTATATTGAGCCGGCCCTTGCGTTTTGAGGGATAAGCGCGAAGCAAGTAAGTACTAACTTTTGTATCTCGTACAACTAATGATATGGATAAATATAAGTGTCACGCTCATGTAAAGGTTTAAATGTACCGATAACAAGGTTACACTTAAGTTAATTAAAGATTAATTTTAAATACACGAAAGGTATCAATGAGTATTACAGTTCTATTCAGAGGAAAAAAGCGTCGCTTTGCCACGCGGTTCTCTGTACGCAAATTTTTGAGCGTAGTAGTACTGTCTTCGTTGGTATTACTGATTTCGAGTCGTTCCTCTGAGTCTGTTTTCGAGAATCATGTGCGTGTGAATGTTGTTAAGACTGGTTTAGAAGGCCAAGCCAAGCTCGTTCAGCAGCTTCAAATTGATACCACAGAACAAATCAAAGGCATCGTCAATCAGCTCGCTACCATGCAGAGCCAAATTAATAAACTCGATACCAAAACGGGTGCGATCGCCGAAAGTGCGGGGCTTACCAAAGAAGATTTCGTACTATCTGAAGAATTAAAAGCAGAGCTATCGGGTAAGAAAGACTTCACGGCGCAGATAGAAACCATGTCTAAGACGCTTGAATTTAAAATTGAGCAGCTCAATGCCCTTGAATCTATCTTGATGGGCCTCAATATAGAGAAAGAGAGTGAGTTGTCCGGTCGCCCTGTATCGAAAGGTTGGTTGTCGTCATATTACGGAGTTCGAAAAGACCCGTTTAGTGGTAAACCGGCAATGCATAAGGGAATAGATTTTGCGGGTAAATCAGGAGATGACGTTGTCGCCACTGGTGCAGGTGTCGTCACTTGGTCCGGTGAGCGTTACGGATACGGATATTTAGTAGAGATAGACCACGGTAACGGAATTAGAACGAGATACGGACACAACAAAGAATTGAAAGTTGCGGTCGGTGATATTGTAACAAAGGGCCAATCTGTAGCCTTGCTCGGTAACACTGGGCGTTCAACAGGTGCTCATGTTCATTATGAAGTATTAAAAAATGGGGAGCAAGTCGACCCATTACCGTACATCTACAGGTAACGCTAGCAACAAGCGCTTAAATTAACCTCTCTCTCATTCGATAGTTTATTGACGATATCCTTGCTATGATATCGCGCGTTTTAATTATTCAAGTTTTGGAATCACAGTAAGCATGTTCGCCACTATAGTAAAAAAAATCTTTGGTACGCAAAATGACCGCATACTCAAAAAGCTCAACAAAACCGTCGCTGTTATAAATGGCTATGAAGTCGAATTAGAAGCTTTAAGTGACCAAGAGTTAAAAGAAAAAACGCAAGCATTTCGAGACAGAATCGAAAAAGGTGAGAGTTTAGATCAAATTCTACCTGAAGCATTCGCTGTGGTTCGTGAAGCGAGCAAGCGTGTTTATGGTATGCGTCATTTTGATGTCCAAATGCTTGGTGGCATGGTATTGCATCAAGGTAAAATCGCCGAAATGCGAACAGGTGAGGGTAAAACGCTTACTTCTACGCTTCCTACTTATTTAAATGCTATCAGTGGCAAAGGTGTACACGTAATCACAGTCAATGATTACCTTGCCAAACGTGATGCAGATTGGAGCAGAGCGTTATTTGAATTTCTAGGTCTAAGCGTGGGCTGCAATATTCCGGGCCTATCTCCGGTTGAAAAAAAGCAAGCATACGAGGCCGATATAACATACGGAACCAATAATGAATTCGGATTTGACTATTTGCGCGATAATATGGCGTTTAGTCCACAAGACCGTGTTCAAAAATCGCTTCATTTTGCCGTCATAGATGAAGTTGACTCCATCCTAATAGACGAGGCAAGAACACCACTCATCATTTCTGGTGCGGCCGAAGACAGTTCTGAACTATATAAGCAAATAAACAAGGTTATTCCACAACTCCAAGAGCAAGATAAAGAAGACGAAGAGGGTAACTTTGGCGACGGTCACTATACGATTGATGAAAAAGGTAAACAAATTCACCTGACCGAAAACGGGCAAATATTTGTTGAAGAATTGCTTCAACAAAATGGCATGTTAGGTGAAGGTGAGTCCTTGTTTTCAGCTGCTAACATAAGCTTGTTGCATCATGTTAATGCGGCCCTTCGCGCTCACAAACTCTTCAGTAAGGATGTAGACTACATCGTCAAAGGTGAGGACATCGTAATTGTTGATGAACACACTGGTCGAACAATGGAAGGGCGTCGTTGGTCTGAAGGTCTACATCAAGCCGTTGAAGCAAAAGAAGGGGTGAAAATACAGAATGAGAACCAAACGCTAGCATCAATTACCTTCCAAAATTACTTCAGAATTTATGACAAGCTTTCAGGTATGACCGGTACAGCAGATACTGAAGCCTTTGAGTTCAATCATATTTATGGTTTGCAGACTGTCGTTATTCCAACCAACAAGCCAATGGTTAGAAAAGATAAAGCAGACAAGATTTTCCTGACGGCGCAAGAAAAATACGAAGCAATCATCGAAGATATCAAGGGTTGTGTGAAGCGTGGCCAACCTACACTAGTCGGCACGGTTTCGATTGAAAATTCAGAATTATTAGCTTCGATTCTCAAGAAGGAAAAAATTCCACACAAAGTACTCAACGCCAAGTTTCACGAACAAGAAGCGGATATTGTTGCAAATGCTGGTTTACCCGGTGCGGTGACTATCGCAACGAATATGGCTGGGCGTGGTACTGATATCGTATTGGGTGGCAATCTTCAGTCTGAAATTGACAAACTCAAAAATCCAACAGAACAGCAAATAGAACATGTGAAATCCGAATGGAAAAAACGACATGATGCAGTATTGGCGTCTGGTGGTTTACACATTATTGGGACCGAGCGACACGAGTCTCGACGCATAGATAATCAGCTTAGAGGACGTTCTGGCCGACAAGGTGATGCCGGTTCAACACGTTTCTACTTGTCACTAGATGATGCTTTGATGCGTATTTTTGCCTCTGAAAAAATGGGCAACATGATGAAGCGTTTAGGCATGGAGAAAGGAGAAGCCATCGAGCACCCTTGGGTTTCTCGTGCAATTGAAAATGCGCAACGGAAAGTAGAAGGACGTAACTTCGACATACGTAAACAGCTACTTGAATACGATGATGTGGCAAATGATCAAAGGCGCGTTATTTATGAACAACGCAATGAATTATTAGACGAAGGCGATATTGGCGATACCATCGAAAAAATTCGAGGCGACGTCGTAGATAGCTTAATTAGTCAATATATCCCGCCACAGTCCTTAGATGAAATGTGGGATGTGGCTGGTTTACAAGAACGACTCAAAAGCGATTTCCTGTTAGACTTGCCGATTCAGCAGTGGTTAGACGAAGACGATAAGCTTTACGAAGAAAAGTTGCGCGAGCAGATTCAAGAAAAAGTAGACACCGCCTACAAAGAGAAAGAAAAGGCAGTTGGAGAGCAGGTCTTGCGTCAGTTTGAAAAAGCCGTGATGCTGCAAACTCTTGATAACCTATGGAAAGAGCATTTGGCTGCTATGGATCATCTTCGTCAAGGCATTCATTTGCGGGGCTATGCACAAAAAAATCCTAAGCAAGAATATAAGCGTGAATCCTTCGAACTTTTCTCTGACATGCTAGAAGCGCTAAAAGCAGAGGTAATTAGTATTCTGAGTCGTGTTCAAGTGCGAGAAGAGTCTGATGTGGAAGCTGTCGAGCAGCAGCGTAGAGCAGCAGAAGTGAAAAAGAATTATGAGCATGAAGCTGCCAGTGCAACTGGTCAAGCGCCTGCCCAGCAAGCTAATGCGCCTGTTCAACGCGAGCGTAAAGTTGGCAGAAATGACCCATGCCCTTGTGGCTCAGGTAAAAAGTATAAGCAGTGTCATGGTAAGTTGTCATAGGCTAAACCCAGTACAAGATGAGCATATTGAAAGAAATACATGTTGCAGTGGGTGTCGTTAAGCGTAACGACACCTTTTTTATTTGTAAGAGAAGTAAAGAGCAACATCAGGGTGGTTTGTGGGAGTTTCCGGGCGGGAAAGTCGAACCGGGTGAGTCTGTTTTTGAAGCTTTGTCGAGAGAACTTTCCGAGGAAATAGGTATTCAAGTTCATTCTTCAACACCGTTTATGGTCATTCAACATCGTTACTCAGATAAAAATGTTAGGCTTGACGTCCACCTCGTTGAGGACTTTGAAGGCGAACCTTTGGGTGCAGAAGGGCAAGAATGCACTTGGGTTAGTAACGAAAAATTAGATGAGTACGATTTCCCGAAAGCAAATGAAGAGATACTGAAAAAGCTGCTTAAGTGCTGACAGCAGCTTTTATTTTTCGTGCATCAAAATTTGAATTTCGTCGCACTCGCCATTGCAATTCCGAGATGATAGTAGGCTGCCTCGCCAATAAAATGCGGGTATATTACTGCTTCTTCCTGATAGTTAACCGTCACGCCGTCAAACCGTAAAAACATGGGCATGCCTTTTTCTAAGGTTTCAAAGTCCTTATCTTGAAGCTCGGGGTGTATCATAGCTGATATCTCGCCTGTCTGACTTCTTGGAAACGAGATCTCTTCGAGTAGCCTAAATGCATCAACTTCTACACGACTATCATTAAAGCCATGTTGATTATACATTTCACAAAACGATAATATTGCCTCGCACATTTGCTTGGTTTCAAGATAGGCTTGTCCTCGCAAAACGCCTTGTGGTTGTGGACCTACTTCTATCATGACGCCCCTTTTACCAAGGGTACAAAGGTACTTATGTGCTAAGAAAGGTTTTTCATCTTCCACTAAGATTACTGCTTCTGGCATGTTCGCTGTGACATAACTGGCTAATTGACGGTGGAATTCATCACTTTCTAAAACAATAAGTGTTGGTCCCATATTGCTTGTTGTGTTGTGAATATCAATCACGAGGTCAATCTTTGAGTTTCCCTTCGGGCCGAATTGTCGATTCAATGCTAATGCGATTGCGTGTTCAGCTGACGTTGCATTGATTTGCTGTAGCTTTTCGGGTGTGAATTGCCGATTAAGATCCTCTTCGCAGTAGCGAGTGCGAGCGTCTATTGCAGGTTGATTCGCGAGATGCCAGTGCAGGTTTAGTAGTGGGTACGCTTGCTCAGTTGCAAGAGCTTGTTGATCATCGATTAGGTGATTTTTAACATAGGTGACTCCCGATAATTCGTTGCCATGCGTACCACCTACGATCAGTATTTCTTTTATATGGTTCATCTAATTAGCTTTAAAAAAGTCAGGTTCTTGTTGACTCAACAAGGCTTCAATATCTTCGATATCAAGGCTCGAAGCCATTTCATTTTCTTTGTCTGAACCCGCGGCAATTGAATTTTCTTCATTTGCCCAGCCGCCGAGATCGATAAGCTGACAACGCTTTGAACAAAATGGCCGATACTCACTGGTAGTATCCCATACAACTTGGGTTTGACAGGTGGGGCATTGAACTTTCATAAGATTGTGATAATTACCTCTGTAATTCATGTAATACGATAACGTTAACAGCTTGCTAACTCAAAAATAACTTGTTGTGCGACGGCTCCACTAGAACCGGCTGATGGATGTAACTCCATAAATTTAATGCCATAGCGATGCTTGTTACCACTGAGGACTGGATAAAAGCCGCTTGAAGTATCATATTTCACTCTTACCATATCTATCTTGTTATCTACCATAGCTTGGTAAAACGCGTTCTCACCGACGATGGTTTTAAATTGCCCTTTTTCGCGCAAAAATGACAACAGTAGTGATATCGAATCTTGTACAAGTGAAAGCTGCGATAACCATTGAGTTATATGCGCTTGTCTGTTTTCAAGAGCTTGGTTGATCCAGCAAAATAAATTCGGTAAATCAAAACTAGTTGCTCCGCCAGGTATTGAAAAGCGTTGCCGAATTGAGCTTAAAAATTTGTCTTCTTTTAAATTGGAACCCAGTTTCTTTGTGGTTTTTAACTGCGCGATGATATCGTGAATCTGCTGTAATGCTTTGTTAAGCGCTTGAGTGTCAATATTGGGATGACTTGACCAATGCACGAGGTTTTTTTCATGCACATCGATGTCTCTAATTAAATCAGTCCGCAAATCTATGCGCTCAAGAAGATCAAGCATTGTAAATAGGACGTCAAAAAAATACAGCGTTTGGAATTTGTTATCGGACTCAATTGTTGAATTAAGTTGCGCGAAGAGCTGCTCAAGCCGCAGATAGTTTCTCACTTTTTCGGAAAGTGGAAATTCGTAAATTGCGACTGACATTAACGCTCCTCTTTATTATTGTTATTCCATTTTTTTAGTTTACAACTATTTAGCCGCTAAGGTTAAATAGTTTTTATGTAACTGGGCAACTTTGCGGCTCAAAAACTCTTGGTCTTTATCATTGACTATTACATCGTCAGCTAGTTCAAGTCTTTGTTGCCTATCTGCTTGTGCTTTCATGATATTTTTAATTAAATCCTCACTGCATTGATCACGTTTAACTGCGCGACTCACTTGTAGTGCTTCAGGGACATCTATCACTAACACACGGTTGCATAATTTATTCAGGCCATTTTCAACAAGTAAAGGAACGACCAAAACCACATAAGGTGTTTGAGATGCTTCAATCTTTGTTTGCATACGCAGTCGTATTGCAGGGTGCAATAAATTGTTCAACCACGTTTGCTCATCTGGATGGTTAAATACCTTAGCTCTTAAGGCTGCTCTAATGAGTTGCCCATTTTGATCAACCATGTCTTGTCCAAAATGTTCGATTATCGATACAAGCGCAGGCTGTTCAGGTGCTACAACTTCCCGCGCAATAATATCAGCATCCACAACATCGATGCCTAATTTAGCGAAAGTGTCACTCGCGGCTGTTTTGCCAGAAGCGATTCCACCGGTTAAGCCTACAACAAATGGTTTTTTCATTCTTCTCTCTTTAAATCACATTAGCATCAACGTTGAATAAATGTCCCTAAGTACCAATCGATCGCATGTTGCCCGTAAAGCATGGTTAACCAACCCGCAGCGGCAAGGTAGGGACCAAAGGGGATTGCTAAATTACTATCTTTTTTATTCAACATCATTATTGCGATTCCAACAACTGCGCCAACTAGTGAAGAAAACAATATGATGACCGGTAGTTGTTGCCAGCCTACCCATGCTCCAAGTGCTGCGAGTAACTTAAAATCACCAAAACCCATCCCCTCTTTGCCAGTGATTAATTTGAACACGTAATAAACACTAAAAAGGCTAAGGTAGCCCAATATAGCACCTAAAATGGCACTATTTGGTGCCAAGGTATCAGGGAAAAGGCTCAGACCAAGTCCTACCCATAGCAGAGATAGTGTTAATGAATCGGGTAATAGCATTTTATCAAAGTCAATAAAGGTCATCGCGACGAGCAACCAAGTCGCTAAAATAAAACCTAAACCAGTTGTCGTATAACCTAGTTCATATGCTACCAGCGTTGAAAGGATAGCCGTTAAAAGCTCTATCATCGGGTAACGAGCTGAAATAGGGGCTTTACATTGACTACATTTTCTACCGAGCAATATCCAACTAATGATAGGGATATTTTCCCAAGCTCTTATTTTGTGTTGGCACTTGGGGCAAGTAGAGTCAGGCTTAACTAGATTGAAAGTATCGTTGTTTACATTTTGATGGGCGTTACCAGTATTATTCGCAATTACTTCGTCAATTTGAGCTTGCCATTCTCTTTCCATCATGACGGGCAGGCGATAAATTACTACGTTTAAAAAGCTTCCCACTAATAGGCTAACGATAAATGTAGTTATTAAGAATAGGGTAGGAGACTGCTCAAGTAATGAAAAAATAGCAAAGATATCCATTCAACGTCCCTAGGTAACAATATGTGTGATAAATCAGGCGGTCCTGCTCACGTGGTAAAGCAAGCCCAGAAGTTTTGAAGGTACTTGATTTACTCTAGGTGAGCAAGTGTAAATAATTGAATTATAGCGTTAAACTACGTTACCCATCTGGAATATTGGCAAATACATTGCCACTATTAGTCCACCAATGACAACGCCAAGTACTGCCATGATCAATGGTTCTAGTAGACTAGTTAAACCATCAACCATATCGTCGACTTCGGCTTCATATATGGTTGCAATTTTCGCGAGCATTTCGTCAACAGAACCAGACTCTTCGCCAATCGCAATCATTTGCGTCACCATATCAGGGAAAACGTTTGTAGCGCGCATAGCAACATTCATTTGCATCCCGCCAGAGACTTCGCGTTTTATAAATAGTATGGCTTCTCTAAATACAGCGTTTCCCGAAGCCCCAGCTGCAGAGTCTAGTGCGCCAATTAGAGGAACGCCTGCAGCAAAGGTGGTAGATAGTGTGCGTGTAAATCTAGCAATAGATGCTTTTTTCAGAATTTCACCGATGACGGGAATCTTTAAAATTTGCTTGTCTACTTTATCTCTCAAAGGCAACGAATTTTTGTGTGCACGCATAAATGCGATGGCAAATCCGGCAACCCCTATTCCAAGAAATAGACCATACTCTTGTAGAAAAGCTGAAATACCTAAAACAAATTGAGTAAACGGCGGAAGTTCTGCCCCAAAGCTAGAGAAGATCTCTTCAAATTGAGGGACAACAAATATCAATAGAATTGTGGTAACGATGAAAGCAACCACCAGGACAGCGACAGGATAAAACATCGCTTTCTTGATCTTCGACTTAAGTGCCTCAGCTTTCTCTTTATATAAGGCGATACGGTCGTATATGGTCTCTAGCGCACCGGATTGCTCTCCTGTTTCAACTAAATCGCAATATAGATCATCAAAGTGTTCGGGATGTTTACGTAGGGCACTCGATAGAGGGTTACCAGACTTAACTTCTTCGCTAATTTCACCCATTAATTTTCGCATTGACTGCTTAGCATGCCCGCGCCCAATCATCTCTAACGTTTGTATAAGGGTGACACCTGCTCCAAGCATCGTAGCAATTTGTCGGGACATCATGCATATGTCTTGAGCATTAACTTTATCGGTTTTGCCGAATAAAGGTTTTGCCATCTTCTTAACTTTTGTTGCAGAGATACCTTGACGACGCAATAGGGTTTTAGCTTCTGCAAGCGTAGTTGCTGATATTTCACCTTTTGTGCGTTGTCCTTTTTTATCGGCGCCCGACCAAACAAATACTTCTGCTGCCTTTGCCATGAAGATACCTCTGCAAGAATAGTTTTATTTTTTAATAAAAAAGCCCAGCTAAACTGGGCTTTGGTATGCGTTTACATCACTATTAACAAAGTTCAGTTGGTGTGCACGCTTCAGCCCAAGTTAAGCGTCCGCTCGCAACTGTAGGAGTGAGCACGTAGGCTGCAGCTGTTGTACCGTCTGATTGTAATAAGCCTGAACCACTAGATGCTGCGGCAGTAATAATACCATTTGCTGTTGCAACACCAGCTTCAGTCGCAGAGCGAGTGACGTCTGCTGGAACACCGTTTGAAGCCGCATCACATACTGTTAAATCAGTATTGAGCGAGTAGCAGATTTCGACCGCAGCTTTTGCGGCTGCCGTTGCGTTCTTAACCTCTGTAAATTTAGCTTTCTGTGTATAGCTTGAGTATGCCGGCAGTGCAATCGCTGCCAAAATACCGATGATTGCTACAACAATCATAAGTTCGATTAAAGTAAAACCTTTTTGGTTTGCTTTTGTGTTTTGAGTTGAAATTTTCATGGTCGTCTCTCCGAGCGTTTTACCGCAGTTAAATAACAGTTTTGGATTAGTTAAAAAGGCATCGGTTCGGTAAACATTACCTCCTTAACCTTGGTTGTCAGTATAGGACTCGAAAGGCTTTTAGGAAGTATGCAGAGACATACCTAAGTAGTGGAAATGGCACAAGCAGGTTGTTAATCCTGCTTGATTAAAGACAAATCTATTGCATTGATATGTTTAGTAAGTGCACCCGATGAAATGTAGTCCACGCCCGTTTTTGCTAGTTCCTTTAGCCTTTCATGTGTAATGTTGCCTGACACTTCAAGCTTACACCTACCGGCATTAATCGAAACTGCTTGTAAGATCAGATCTTGACTAAAATTATCTAACATAATGGTATTGACACCCGCATTTATCGCCAGTTTCAATTCGTCAAGTGACTCTACTTCTACTTCTATCGGTTTGTTTGGATGGTTTAGTTTTGCTTGTCTGACAGCGTTTTCAATTCCGCCGCACGCATGTATATGGTTTTCTTTGATCAAAAACGCGTCATACAGTCCAACGCGATGATTCATACCGCCACCGCAGGCAACTGCATATTTCTGTGCCAAGCGAAATCCGGGTATTGTTTTTCTAGTATCAAGCAACTTGGTTTGTGTACCTGCGAGGCACTTAGTATATTGGTGAGTCAAAGTAGCCGTGGCGCTTAACATTTGCAAAAAATTAAGTGCTGTGCGCTCTGCACATAAAATAGCACGTGCATTACCGTTGACTTCCAGTAATACATTGTTAGCGCTGACTAAATCACCATCTATCACATGCCATTTGAGTGTTATGTCTTTATCACATTGCAAAAACGCTTGAGATGCCCATTCTACGCCGCATATTACGGCATCTTCTCGGGTTATAACCTTTGCGTTGATAGTTTTGTCTTGTGGAATCAACCCAGCGGTAATATCTTGGTTGATATCAAGATGACTTGTAAGATCAGCAGTGATCTTAAGGCCAAGATCTTCACAAAGTGCTTGATGGACTTGCATTGATATATCAGATAGTGGAGGGAGCGTATTAGGCATTTACAATTATCTAGTGGTAAAAATTGCTAGTTTACCGTTCTTCGTCTGCCTTTTGAATATTTTATGGTGCTTTAAAAGGAGTCTGAGAGGTCTGATCTATTATCTCGTGTGTTTTTAATCAACTAATGTATTCTAGGGTTGTATAGTTACTTGTGCACTGACGCGCTTATATAACATCAGAGGAAGTCGATATGACCTTGTTATCATTACTAATTGTAATGGCACTTGAACGAGTCACTAGTAAGAATCCCAAATGGCATATTCATGCCATTACACTAAAATACGTTGCGCTTCTCGAAAAAAGAGGTTTGGCGTCTGATAACGAAGCATTTGCAAAACAGATTTTGTTTGCATTAGTGCCGGCATTATTAACCTTGTGGTTGCTGTTTACAGTCAATAGCCTTTTACTAACACTGTTTTTTAACCTATGTGTGCTCTGGGTGTGTTTAGGTTGCCCTGTTACGAGAAAAAACTATAAGCAATACTTAAAAGCAGCAAATGATGGAGATAATCAAGCCTGTTCCCTACATAGTATTTCATTTGGCAACGTTAACGGCGACCTGAATAAAGTTGCCGACCAACTCGTATTCATCAATTATCGACAGTATGCGGCAGTCTTGATTTGGTTTGTAATATTCGGTGTTCCGGGCGTTATTTTTTATTCCATTCTAAAAGAATTACAAAGTTTGGCTACACCAACTGTAAATTGTGCTGGCGATCAAAGTATTTCGTTGGATGAGTTGGACGAAATCCCCCAATCTACAAGTCGTCTCGACCGGTTTATGCATGCCCTAGATTGGCTTCCTATTCGCTTAACTGGACTTGGCTTTTTGATTGTTGGACACTTTTCAAGGGCGACAAGTGTGTGGATCTCATCTTTATTTGATTTTAATAAATCCTCAAAATCAGTACTTGCTGAAATTGCTGTTGCTGCAGAAGATGTCGACGCAGGTATTGATGACTGTTTGACTAAACCTTGCACGATGGTTCGCTTGGTGAAGCGCAATGTGAGCTTTCTTCTGGTAGCCGTGGCAATTTTGACAATGGTCGGAGCAGTTAGTTAAGTTCTAATTTTAGTTTCGAATTTTTCTAATATGTTAACCCATAGGAGCCTTACCTGTCTGACTTTCAAGGTTTTCTGTCAAATTTGCTGCACTGCGGCGAATTGGTTTACCAATTTCAATAAACGCACACCCATACAACTATAGTTGCAATAGGGGTTTACCTAGCGTCAAAAGTCTTTTAATATAATTTGGTTAATTGGTATTACCATTTTGCTTGGAAGGGAAAATGACACTACGTCAAAGCATGAAACAGCCAAAGTTATCCGATGTGATCACTGAGCGTCTCGAGACTATGATTCTTGACGGCACTTTGGTTGCTGGCGAAAAACTGTTGCCAGAAAGAATGCTTGCTGAGAAATTCCAAGTTTCAAGGCCCTCACTACGCGAGGCGATTCAAAACCTTCAAGCGAAAGGTTTGATTGAACGCAAGCAAGGTGGTGGAACGTTTATCTCTCAGAATATTAGCTCTAACATGACAGACCCATTGTTAGACCTCGTTGCCAATCGACCAGAAACACAATTTGACCTTCTTGAGTTTAGACATGCACTGGAAGGGATGTCTGCTTACTATGCGGCCTTAAGAGGGCAGCAAGAAGACTATCACGCCTTACAAGATTCACTAGATCAGCTAAGCGCTGATGATAGCAATGCTATTGCTTCTGGTGATGATAAAGAAGCCGAAGCTAAGGCATTAGCAGAGTTTTATCTCACGATGGCCAAGGCTTCACACAACATGGTGCTCTTACATGTCATGCGTACAATGAAAACGATGCTGATCGAAAACATTAAGCGCAATTTAGAGATGCTCAGAGACGGCGCAGACGTCGAACAAGAAATCAGACAACAACGCAAAGCTATTGTTAACGCAATTGTTAGCGGTGATCCACTTGCTGCGCGCAATGCAAGTAATGAGCATCTTGCATTTGTAGAAAAGACGCTCCTTGATATTAATAAACGAGACGTCAAGGTGCAAAGAGCGTTAAGAAGAATTGAAATAAAAGAAAACACTGAAATCGCGTCATAGCGATTTTGTTTTATATACCGTGTTGATAGTTGTCGAAGGTAATTCGAAAGTAGCTATCGGCGTTTTGAACAAGAGAAATAGGAAAGCAGCATGAGTGAAATGATGCAAGCAGATGTAGATCCAACAGAAACCCAGGAATGGATTGACGCGTTGGAAGCGGTTTTAGAAGAAGAGGGTGTCGATAGAGCGCATTACCTTTTAGAATCGTTAATTGAAAAAGCCCGTCGCAGTGGTGCGCATTTGCCATATGATGCTACGACCGCTTATATCAATACCATCCCAGCAGGCCAAGAGCCAACCATGCCTGGCGATCAAACCATGGAAACTAAGATTCGCAATGCCATTCGTTGGAACGCGATGATGATGGTTTTACGTGGTTCTAAGAAAGACTTAGAACTAGGCGGACATATTTCTAGTTTTGCTTCATCAGCGATGCTTTATGATGTTGGCTTTAACCATTTCTTCAGAGCGCCAAATGACAAAGACGGAGGCGACTACTTGTTTGTTCAAGGTCACGCGTCTCCGGGTATTTACTCTCGCGCATTTATCGAAGGACGTTTAAGCGAAGGTCAGCTTGATATGTTCCGTCAAGAAGTCGAAGGCCAAGGCCTTTCTTCTTATCCTCACCCTAAATTAATGCCTGATTTCTGGCAGTTCCCGACTGTATCGATGGGATTAGGGCCAATGCAAGCTATTTACCTTGCTCGCTTCTTAAAATACTTAACTAACCGTGGTCTTAAAGACTGCTCAGAGCAGCGCGTTTGGTGCTTCATGGGTGACGGCGAAGTGGATGAGCCAGAATCATTGGGCGCTATCGGTCTTGCTGCGCGAGAAGGCTTAGATAACCTAACGTTTGTAATTAACTGTAACCTTCAGCGTCTTGATGGCCCAGTTCGTGGAAACGGCAAAATAATCCAAGAACTTGAAGGCACATTCCGTGGCGCAGGCTGGGAAGTGTTTAAAGTTATCTGGGGTCGTTACTGGGATGCGCTACTTGCACGCGATACCAGCGGTAAGTTACTTGACGTAATGAACGAAACCGTTGACGGCGAATACCAAAACTACAAGTCAAAAGGCGGCGCATACACGCGTGAAAACTTCTTTGGCAAATACCCAGAGCTCAAAGAAATGGTTGCAAATATGTCAGACGATGACATTTGGCGTCTTAACCGTGGTGGACATGATCCAGTAAAAGTTTATGCGGCATACAAGCGTGCAACAGAAACCAAAGGCCGTCCGCAAGTTATCTTAGCTAAAACGGTAAAAGGTTATGGTTTAGGTGATGCGGGTGAAGGTAAGAACATCGCGCACAACGTGAAGAAGATGGATATCGAATCCGTTAAGCTTTATCGCGACCGTTTCAACATTCCAGTGTCTAATGAAGAAATCGACGACTTGCCTTACTACAAGTTTGCTGATGATAGCCCTGAAATGAAATACTTGCGTGAAAAGCGTGATGCGCTTTATGGTTTCATGCCACAGCGCTTGCCGAAATCAAGTATTGAATTACCGGCGCCACCATTGAAGTCATTCGAAGCCGTGACTAAAGGGTCCGGTGATAGAGAAATTTCTACTACGATGGCATTTGTTCGCGTCTTAACAGCATTGTTGAAAGACAAGCAAATGGGTAAGCACGTTGTTCCTATTATTCCTGATGAAGCACGTACATTTGGTATGGAAGGCTTGTTCCGTCAAGTGGGTATCTATTCTAACGTCGGTCAAACTTACGTCCCTCAAGACAAAGACCAAGTTGCTTATTACCGCGAAGATAAAAAAGGCCAAGTATTACAAGAAGGTATTAACGAGCTAGGCGCGATGTCTTCATTTGTTGCTGCGGGTACTTCATATTCGACCAATGACTTACCAATGCTGCCGGTATATATCTACTACTCAATGTTTGGTTTCCAACGTGTAGGTGATATGGCTTGGGCCGCTGGAGACAGTCAAACAAGAGGATTCTTGATTGGTGGTACAGCTGGAAGAACTACGCTTAACGGTGAAGGTCTACAACACCAAGATGGTCATTCTCATATTCAAGCTGGTTTGATTCCTAACTGTGTATCTTATGACCCGACTTATGGATATGAAGTTGCAGTAATCGTACAAGACGGCACACGTCGCATGCTTGAAGATCAAGAAAACGTCTTCTATTACGTAACAGTAATGAACGAAAACTACGTTCAGCCTGAAATGCCCAAAGGTGCCGAAGAAGGCATCATCAAAGGAATCTACAAGTTAGATACCGTTGGTGATAGCAAAGCGAAGTTAAAAGTTAAATTACTAGGTTGCGGCACTATTCTAGTAGAAGTTCGCAAGGCAGCCGCGCTACTAGCAGAAAAGTATGGTGTTGCATCAGACGTCTTCAGTGTGACTTCATTTAATGAACTAACGCGTGAAGCCATTGATTGTGACCGCGCAAATATGCGTAACCCAGATGCTAAGGACAAAGTGGCTTACATCACCGAAGTATTGAGTGAAAGCAACGACGGTCCAACGATTGCGGCAACGGATTACATTAAAGCTTATGCTGATCAAGCGCGTGCTTATATTCCAGGTACATATCGCGTACTCGGCACTGACGGTTTTGGTCGTTCAGATAGTCGTGAAAACTTGCGCAGACACTTTGAGGTAGATGCAAACAACGTGGCGTATGCATCTTTATACGAACTCTACAAAGCTGGTAGCATCGATAAGAAGACACTTGCAAGCGCGCAAAAAGATCTTGGTATCGATGGCGACAAAATCAATCCACTTTACGCATAAGGAGAAGCGAAATGGCAGATATACAAGACATACTCGTTCCTGACGTAGGTGATGATGAAGTTGAAATCATTGAAATTTGTGTCAGCGTAGGCGAAAGCGTAGAAGCTGAAGATTCTATCGTGACGGTTGAAAGTGACAAAGCGAGCATGGATATTCCTGTTCCAGTCGGTGGCACTATTAAATCAATTACCGTTAGCGTAGGTGATAAAATTAAGCAAGGCGATGTGTTAGGTACACTAGAAAGCGGTGCAAGTGCTGCGCCTGAAGCTAGTGAAACACCAGCAGAAGCGCCAGCACCAGCAGTAAGTGAACCTGCTGCATCAGTTGCGGCATCTACTAGCACTTCAACAATTGAAGTCAAAGTACCTGATATTGGTGATGCTGAAAACGTTGATATCATTGAATTGTTGGTTGCCGTGGGTGACACAGTTGAGCCAGAAGACGGTTTAATCACGCTTGAGACAGACAAAGCAACGATGGACGTGCCTGCACCAGAAGCCGGTAAAGTAGTTAGTTTAGCGGTTAAGGTCGGAGATAAAGTTTCAGAAGGTTCATTGGTTTTGACGCTTGAAACGTCAAGCGGCGCTGCCTCAGCGCCTGAAGCTTCAGCACCGACTGCTTCAGCAGAAGCACCTGCAGCGCCAGCAGCCTCTGCACCGGCAGCAAGCTCTGTTATTGAAGTCAAAGTACCTGATATTGGCGATGCAAGCGATGTTGATATTATTGAAGTGTTAGTTGCTGAAGGTGACACAGTTGAGCCAGAAGATGGTTTAATTACACTTGAAACTGACAAAGCAACGATGGACGTGCCAGCGCCTGAAGCTGGAAAAATCGTTAGCTTGGCAGTTAAAGTCGGCGACAAGGTGTCAGAAGGTTCATTGGTATTAACACTAGAAGTAGCTGGTGCAGCCGCGCCAGCAGCAGCGCCTAGTGCGCCAGCAGCAGCGCCTAGTGCGCCTGCAGCAAGCACACCCGCACCTGCTGTCTCGACAGCGCCCGCGGCACCAGTTGCAGCTAAAGCACCACCTGTACCTCACCATCCTTCAGCGGGTGCGCCACCTAAAACAGGTAAAGTACACGCTTCACCATCAGTGCGTCGTTTAGCGCGTGAGTTTGGTGTTGATTTATCACAGGTAACTGGCTCTGGTCGTAAGAATCGCATTGTAAAAGAAGACGTTCAATCATACGTTAAATATGAATTGTCTCGTCCTAAGATGACCCCAGGCAGCAATGTTGCTTCAGGTTCTGGTGGCGGTTTACAAGTGCTCGCGCCACCTAAAGTAGACTTCTCTAAGTTTGGTGAAGTTGAAGAAGTACCATTAACACGCATTCAAAAGTTGTCGGGGCCAAACTTACACCGCAACTGGGTAACTATTCCACACGTTACTCAATTTGACGAAGCGGATATCACAGAACTAGAAGCGTTCAGAAAAGAGCAGAACGAAATTGCTGCCAAGCGCAAGCTTGGTATCAAGATCACACCGCTTGTGTTTATGATGAAAGCTGTTGCCGACGCATTAAAAGCATTCCCAACCTTTAATTCATCATTATCTGAGTCTGGTGAAGCCTTAGTGATGAAGAAATATATCCACATCGGTATCGCAGTGGATACGCCAAATGGACTTGTTGTGCCAGTGGTTCGTGATGTTGATAAAAAAGGCATCATGGAAATTTCTGCCGAATTGATGGAAATAAGTGTTAAAGCTAGAGATGGAAAACTAAAAGCTGCCGATATGCAGGGTAGCTGTTTTACTATTTCAAGCTTAGGCGGCATTGGCGGTACAGCGTTTACGCCTATCGTAAATGCACCAGACGTTGCTATCTTGGGTGTCTCTAAGTCTGAAATGAAACCAAAGTGGAATGGTAAAGACTTTGAGCCTCGTTTAATGTTGCCGTTGTCATTGTCATATGACCATCGCGTCATCGATGGTGCGTTAGCCGCTAAATTTACAGTGCATGTGAGTGGTGCGTTAACTGATTTAAGACGCATATTGCTTTAGTAGTAACTTAGCATTGGGCTAAGTTATGTCTCTTGGCATCTTAGCCCAAACGTTTTACCCAAATTTTATGTGCATTTAATTTGCACGTGAAACGAACAAACTTTGCAGACAAGCGGCAGGGTATGTAGAATTCGCCCGTAGCTTGCATTTTTTAATTATTTTTGAGGTCATAATGAGCGAGATAAAAACTCAGTTGGTCGTACTAGGCGCAGGTCCTGGTGGTTACTCAGCAGCTTTCCGTGCTGCCGATTTAGGTATTGATACAGTTGTTGTTGATGCGCGTGAAACGCTAGGTGGCGTATGTTTGAATGTGGGTTGTATCCCATCAAAAGCATTACTTCACGTGGCTAAAGTTATCCAAGAAGCAAAGCACTTGTCTTCTCACGGTGTTAGCTTTGGCGAGCCAACGTTTGACCTTGATAAAATTCGCGGCTGGAAAGACAGCGTAGTGAGCCAATTGACCAAGGGTCTTGGCGGCATGTCTAAAATGCGTAAAGTGCAGCACGTTCAAGGCTACGGTAAATTCACGAGCAGCAATACATTGGAAGTTGAAGGCAAAGACGGTAAAACAACAATTACCTTTGATAATGCAATCATCGCTGCAGGTTCAGAGCCAGTTAAATTGCCATTTATACCAAATGACGACCCTCGCGTTATTGATTCAACCGGGGCTTTGGAAATGAAAGATATTCCAGAAAAAATGCTTGTATTAGGCGGCGGTATCATCGGTCTAGAAATGGGCACTGTTTATCACGCGCTTGGTTCGCAAATCGATGTGGTTGAATTCTTAGATCAGCTTATTCCGGCTGCTGATAAAGACATCATCAAAGTTTACATGAAAACTATCAAAGGCAAGTTCAACACCATGCTTGAAACTAAAGTAACGGCAGTTGACGCGAAAGAAGATGGTTTGTATGTCACATTCGAAGGTAAAAATGCACCTGCTGAGCCAGTTCGCTACGACAAAGTGCTATGTGCTGTCGGTCGTACACCAAATGGTTCATTAGTCGCTGCTGAAAAAGCAGGCGTTGAAGTGACAGATCGTGGCTTTATCAATGTTGATAAGCAAATGCGTACTAACGTACCAAACATCTTTGCAATCGGCGACCTAGTAGGTCAGCCAATGCTTGCTCACAAAGCGGTTCATGAAGGCCATGTTGCAGCAGAAGTTATTGCTGGTAAGAAGCATTACTTCGATCCTAAAGGTATTCCTTCAGTCGCCTACACCGAGCCAGAAATCGCTTGGGTAGGTTTAACCGAGAAAGAAGCAAAAGAACAAGGCGTAAACTACGAAGCAGCGGTTTTCCCATGGGCAGCTTCTGGTCGTGCCATCGCGTCTGCCGCAACTGACGGTATGACTAAGATGATCTTTGATAAAGACAACGGTCGTGTACTTGGTGGTGCTATTATCGGTACAAACGCAGGTGAGATGCTTGGCGAAATCGGTTTGGCTATCGAAATGGGCGCAGACGCTGAAGACGTTGGTTTAACGATTCACGCTCACCCAACGCTTAACGAGTCTATTGGTCTTGCTGCTGAAATCTTTGAAGGTAGCATTACTGATATGCCTAACCCTAAAGCGAAAAAGAAAAAGTAAAATAATATACGTTTCATTCTTTCGCAGCAGCAACCCGAGCTGCTGCGAAGAAACGTCATGCTCGCTCATGCGGGAACTTCCTCGGAATATAACAAACTCTAGTATCGCAAGTCTTTGCAAATAAGCATCAATTCACAATTGATTAAAAAACACTCCTATTTATTAAAATTCAACCGATAAACCTTTAGTACTAGTGAAAAGTGACTGACTTAATAGTTGTTTCGGTTAACTTATACAAGCGTTTGTTAAAAAGCTATTTAGGTTTGATATGAAAATAAAGACTAAAATGATACTGGGTGGTGCACTTTTAGCTGTATTTCCACTGATGGTGGGCAGTCTTTTTATTGGTTCTGTGGCAACCGATTTGGGGCGAACGTCACTCGAGCATGATTCAAAGCAATCGCTTATTGCAATCAGAGATATCACGGCATCTCAAATTACTAACTATTTTCAAAACATCGAATATCAAGCTCAAACGCTTTCTGAAAATCTCATGGTGATAGAAGCAACTTCGGAGTTTACTGAAGCGTTTAATGCTTATTCCTCTCAAATTGAGTCTATTGATGATAGTTCTCTCGATGAGAGCCTGAATGAATTTTATTTGAATGAATTTGGGAGCAAATTCAAACGACTCAATCCTTCTGATAATTTGGTCGCCACTTCACTTAATGAAAATTTGGCCCAGAACAAGAAACGGCTACAATACGATTATATAAGCGCAAACCCGCAAGCGCTTGGCGAAAAGCATCTTTTAGCAAGTGCTGAGAATGGTTCTGACTATTCGAAATTACACGCTAAATACCATCCGTTTTTTAAAGGGTTTATAGAGCGATTCGGATTTTATGATCTCTTCTTGGTCGATATATCTTCTGGCAACATTGTGTATTCGGTTTTCAAAGAGCTGGACTACGCGACGTCGATGAAGACTGGACCCTATGCTGACTCGGGAATAGCTGAGGCGTTTAGGCTTTCGGAAGATGCATCTGACCCCTCATTTACAGGATTGACAGATTTCGCCCCATACTTGCCCTCATACAATTCACCAGCGTCATTTATCAGTAGCCCGATATTTGATGGCGACAGAAAAGTTGGCGTCATAATACTTCAGATGCCGATTGATAAGATCAATGAAATCATGACTTATGGCGGTAATTGGGAAGCATCAGGTTTAGGCGCATCAGGTGAGACATATCTTGTTGGGCAAGATTTTACAATGCGCAGTGATGGACGATTTTTGATAGAGGACAAACAGAGTTATTTACGTTTAATGAAGCAGGTAGGGCTAAGCGAAGATATTATTAACTCACTTGACAACAAAGAGACAACCATCGGACTTCAACCTGTTAAATCAAAGGGCACGCAAGCAGCTATCGATGGAAAAGCAGGATTCGATATCTTTCCTGACTATCGAGGAATTGATGTGCTTTCCGCATATAAGCCAATTGAGATCAATGGCTTACGATGGGCGATCATGAGTGAAATTGATGCTGAAGAGGCTTTTTCACCTATCAAAAACCTGATTGACAAGGTCAGCCAAACTGCCGTCTTAATTGGGCTAATCGCTATTCTCTTAGGGCCTTTTGCCGCATTTTTATTATCAAAGGCCGTTATCGGTCCGCTTAAAGAACTGCACGATACTATGCTTGATATGGTTGAAGGTGATGGTGATCTAACGTTTAGGATTAAGATTCAAAATAATAATGAAATCAGCGATGTATCGTCAAAATTCAACCAATTCATTGCGTACTTGGACAGTACTTTTTCAGATTTAATTGCGTCTGCAATGAGATTAATTCCTATGTCACAAGAATTAGCAGACGGCAATGAATTGATCATTAATGCTGCAAATGCTCAAAATAAACAAATTTCTGTGATGCGAGATAGGCTTTATCGCGCCAGCGAATCATCTGATCAAGTTAGGGATGAATCTAATCTTATTTTTGATGATGCAAAAGAGGGGGCCAGAGGTGTTGTTGATGGCTTAAAAGCATTCGGTGAAACAGAAACTCATGTTAACCAATTAGACTCCATTATTTCGGACACGTCAGATTCTATTGATTCACTCAAAGGGGAAAGTGACAACATCGTCACCGTGATTGATGTGATCAATGGCATTGCTGAGCAAACAAATTTATTGGCATTAAATGCGGCTATTGAAGCGGCACGAGCGGGGGAGGCTGGAAGAGGTTTTGCGGTGGTCGCTGATGAAGTAAGAGCCTTAGCGTCAAGGACTCGTGAATCAACCCTAGAGGTATCATCAATGGTAGATGCCATTCAGTCCAAAACTGATATGGTAGTTGCCACCATGGGCAAAGGCAAAGCGGCGACTGCTGAGTGCTATGAAAAAATTAAGGTTGCTAAAGGAAAGCTTGAAAATATTGATGAGACCATGAAAACTATTAACGAAAGAGTAGTGACCATCAGCGAGCGAGTAAAAGAACAGCGCGAAAACTTTGATCAGGTGGCGGTTGATTTTGATGGCTTAGATGAGTGTTTTATCAATTCTCAACAGGCCAGTGCAATCGCTGTTCAGATTGGTGATGATATGAGTAATATGAGCGTGAAACTGCATGGCATGGTTGAAAAGTTCAAACTCAGTGACGAAAATTGGTCGACAAAGAAACGTTCAGGTACCAGGATCAACGAAGCGCTTGTGGCAGCCAAACAAAGGGCTGCAATCAAAAATGAAGAGACAATTGACGATATGTTGTTTTAATAATTCAGTATTACGTTAGCGCATTGTGTCTTTGCACACTTTATGATTTGTGCAATCATACTGCACATTATTCAACCACCATTAGCAGTATCTATCTTGAGCAATATGGAGCAACTCGAATTTTTTTCTATTCCTAGCCCGTGTATTGGTATGTGTCAGTCGGGACCAAGAGGATATTGTAAGGGGTGTTTTAGGAGCCGAGAAGAACGCCTGCATTGGTTAAAGATCGACGACCAAACCAAACGTATCATAATAAAAGCATGTAATAGGCGCAAAAAGGCTCACCTCAATAAAAAGCAAGAAAGCACAAGGGTGTTAGCAGGTGATCAAGGCTCTTTGTTCTAAGGTATCAATTTACTTAACTATGTATTAAATCTCAATGCACATGTCTTTCGGAAATTCGATATCATTTCACAATCCATAATAGATTAAAGTGGTCACCCAAAGCCCAATGTCCATAAAAACGCTCACAAAATTTGCGACAAAGTCTTTTACCTTACCAGATACGTGCGTCAGGTTAAGAGACAAAATCAACGATCCGCGTTCATCAGCAGACGACATCGGTGCCATCATCTCAGTTGACCCATCATTAAGCGCTAAAGTATTAAAACTCGCAAACAGCGCGCTTTTTCGTTTCCCATCTCAGATAGAGACGGTCCCCAAAGCCCTGAGCGTGATAGGTGGGGAAGCTGCTTACAATATCAGTATTGCTGAAACAGCAAATGTTGCCTTTCAGAAATTCGAAACGCCATCAATAGATTTTCAAAGCTTCTGGAATCAAGCAGTCATGTTTGGCTTGGTTGCTAAGAGTATTGCTCAACAAGCGCAAATTCGCGGAAGTGAGCGTTTTTTCGCATTGGGAATACTGCAAGCGTTAAGCGAACTATTAGTGGCTATTAAGTTTGAAGACAAGTATGAGCGATATTTGTCAGACAAGAGTGTAATGCTTCCTTCTATTAAACAACAAAGCTATTTTAAGTACACATTTGCTCAATGCAGCGGTCACATTTGTGAAGCGTGGGGGTTACCGGAATCATTGACATCGCCGTTACAAAGGCAATGCTTTCCGCCAACTAAGCGTTTTGATCAAACCGATAGTGTTTTATATGCAAGTATGGCTTTACTTTATGCCGATGCTGCCGATATCAAATGTATGGACTTGCCAAAAATAAATGAGCAAGCATTGGCTAATTTAGAATTGTCGGAAGAGGACTATGCGATGGTCTTAAATTTCGCTAAACTGGAAGCAACAAAGATTGCTAACTTACTAAATTAACAAATTCGCCATATCATGTTGAAGTTATTAGTAAGGTTCACTGCGGTGAGCCTTTTTTTATTTGCTCAATGACTAATCCGGCCTATGCAAATAATGACATACTCAAAATGCTTTACGAAAAAGAAGTAAAGCGCAAAAAGCGAGACAAACCCTTTTCATTGGTGGGGGAGTTTGGCCTGTTAACCGCCAGTGGAAATACCAATACTACAACCTTTAAGTCTTCGCTAACCGCCGACCACGAGATGACAAAGTGGAGCAACAAATATTTTTCTGAGTTTATTTATAAACGCAATGATGGTTCTGGCGATCGTTCTGGTACGGTGACCGCTCAGCGCTTTTTAGCCACTGTTCAGCTTGACTATAAGCTTGCAACCGAGAAAGACCGTCTGTTTATTTATGCAGAATATGATGATGACCGATTTAATGGTTTTCGCTATCAAGCTGCAGCAGCCGCTGGTTATAGCACGATTGCTTGGAAAAATAGCGATGGTCAATTTAGATACAGTATTGGACCGGGTTATAGCTTTTCACAAAAATATGAAGTAGACGAAAGTAACGAAAGTTATTTTAAGACAATTAAAGAAACGATCGTTAGAGCATCCTTAGACTACCGTTATAAAATGAGCGAGCATGCTCGTTTTCGTCAGTTTTTCAGTGCAGAAGCGGGAGAGCAAAACAAACGTTCGCGCTCAGAAACAAGTCTGACGACGAATCTTGTAGATTCTTTGGCAATGAAGTTTTCGTTCGTGATGATATACAACGAAGCTGATTTCAACTTGAATGACAATCTAAGCACAGAAACTAGTATTTCACTGGTGTATCAGTTCTTTTAGTTTACGCGTCAAGCAGTAAGCGCTACCATACGCGCAATTAAGCTAAGAAAGTTTAATCCACTCAATAACAGGGGTTTGAGTGCGTCAAATATACACTTAAAAGGGATAAGCATGAAAATCAAGTCAATTGCTTTGTTAACTTCACTTGCAATTACATCCAGTCTTGTCGAAGCACAAGACGCGAAGCCGTTTACACTTGATGGCGAACTTGGATTTATTTTTACTTCTGGTAATACCGAGACTACTTCAGCTAACGCAGCATTAAATGCGAAACAAGAACTAGCTTCTTGGAGTAATGAGTATGTCGCAAAAGGCCTCTATAAAAAAGATGAAGTAGACGGAGTAGAAACAACTTCAGCTCAAAAATTATTCGCCTCTGCACAAGGTAACTATAAGCTAGAGAATCCTAATCACCGTTTGTTTGTGTTTGCATCTTATGAGGACGATCGCTTTAGTAGCTTTGAGTATCAAGGTACGCTTGCTGGTGGTTGGAACCACAGCGTGTGGAAAGATGAGAGAAGTGAGTTTGACTACAGTATCGGTCCTGGTTACGCTTTTGCAGAAACAATTGATGGTGAAGATGCCGATGGGCTGCTAGTTCGTGGTGCATTTAATTATCGTTACACCATTTCGGATAACGCAAAGTTCACTCAGAAGTTTTCTACTGAGGTGGGTGAAGATAACACAAAATCTCGCTCAGAAAGCGCAATAACAGCTAAATTGGCGGGTGGTTTATCAATGAAAGTGTCTTTGAAGTTCGATCACAATAGCGAGGCGGCTGAAGGTCGTGAAAATTTAGATACTGAAACATCAGTCAATCTGGTTTATACATTTTTCTAAGCAATAGCGTTTTTGCAGAAAGATACAAGAAAGGGAGCATAGGCTCCCTTTTTTATAAGTCTTTAGTGCAGGACACGGGTTTTAATAGTCCCGTCGATCTTCTCTAATTGAGTAAATGCCTCATCAGCTCTATCAGTATCCACGTCAACTACAACGTAACCAATATCTTCGTTAGTTTGCAAATATTGAGCAGCAATATTGATATTGTTTTCGGCAAATGCTTGGTTTATTTGAGTTAGCACACCTGGGTGGTTTTTGTGTATGTGCAGCAAACGCGAACGGCTAACATGCGATGGTAACGATACCTCAGGGAAATTGACTGCTGATAAAGTCGATCCATTGTCACTGTATTTTGCTAGCTTACCAGCAACTTCAATCCCGATATTTTGTTGAGCCTCTTGTGTACTGCCGCCTACATGAGGCGTCAGGATAACATTGTCGAATTTACGCAACGGTGACTCAAATTCTTCAGTGTTTGATTTTGGTTCAATAGGGAACACATCAATTGCAGCGCCACTTAGCTTTCCAGATGCTAGTGCGTTTTCAAGCGCAGGGATATCGATAACAGTGCCACGTGCAGCGTTAATTAGAATCGCGCCTTGTTTCATAGCGCTAAGTTCTTTCTCACCAATCATATTTTGTGTATGGGTTGTTTCTGGAACATGCAGACTGACCACGTCTGAAGTATTTAATAACTTCTCTAAAGATCGTACTTGCATGGCGTTACCTAATACTAGTTTATCTTCGATATCATAAAATTGAACGCGCATACCTAAATGCTCGGCTAAAATACTCAATTGTGTGCCAATATGACCATAACCAATAATACCGAGTGTCTTTCCACGAGCTTCGTAAGAACCAACAGCGCTCTTTTCCCATTCGCCTCTATGTGCTTTCGCATTTTTAGAGGGGACGCCTCTTAAAAGCAAGATCAACTGCCCCAGAACTAACTCAGCAACCGAGCGCGTATTTGAAAATGGAGCGTTGAAGACAGGAATGCCGCGAATCAAGGTTGCTTTAAGGTCTACTTGGTTGGTGCCAATACAAAAACACCCAACCGCTACTAGCTTGTTAGCAGCTTCAATTACTTTTTCACTCAAATGAGTACGCGAACGAATACCAATAAAATGGACATCTTTGATCTTTTCAATAAGTTCGTCTTCAGGCAAAGAGGTTTTTAAGGATTCAATATTGTGGTAACCATTCGCTTTAAGGGTTTCAACTGCACTGGCATGAAGGCCTTCTAACAATAAAATTTTAATCTTTTCTTTTGGGAGTGACACTTTTGTCATGAAACAACAACCTTAAAAACGAAATTATAAAAACAGACATCTAGACGTCCGAGTAATATATCAAACTGCCGCTTGCTCGCAAAGTGGCAAAAGCTCATTTCTATGCGTTCTGATATACTATTTTTAGTATTTTTTGTGTGAATGATTATTTCTATGAATTCACCACACCTTGTTCTGTGCCAGTCAACACAATATCGGCGCCACGTTCAGCAAACAAACCGTTAGTAACAACGCCGACAATGCCATTGAGTTGTTGCTCTAATGCTCTAGGATCGACGATAGATAGGTTGTGCACATCTAAAATGACGTTGCCGTTATCTGTAACTACTCCTTGCCTATAAACTGGGTCGCCACCAAGTTTAACTATTTCACGCGCAACATAGGACCTTGCCATTGGTATAACTTCAACTGGAAGTGGAAAATCACCTAACACATCGACGTTTTTTGTGTCGTCTATGATACAAATAAAGGTTTTTGCAACAGCCGCTACTATTTTTTCGCGCGTTAGTGCAGCTCCGCCGCCTTTGATCATGTGTTTATGTTTGGTAATTTCATCAGCCCCGTCGACGTAAATATCAAGCTTATCAACAGAATTTAAGTCGAATACCTCAATACCAAGTGCTTTTAGTCGCTGCGTTGAAGCATCTGAACTTGACACTGCGCCTTCAATCACATTTTTTTTACTCGCTAACGCATCAATAAAATGATTAACAGTGGACCCTGTTCCAACACCAACGATCGTATCCGGTTGAACATATTCTATTGCCGCTTGCGCTGCAGTTTGCTTCTTTTGGTCTTGATTCATCTGAGCTTCCTTTTGAGGAGAGTTGCTATTCGATTTAAGTTAAAAATGATAAAGCTTAGTAGGCGTCATGATCCATTTTAATGGAATATCCCAAGCTTCAGTGGGCAACGATAGTGTTTTTTGAATATCATGAGCTAAACCAACCACCTTGGGGCTTGCTCGGTCTATGCAATCGTGCAGTGATGCCAACGTACGATCATAAAACCCACCGCCCATTCCCAAACGGTTGCCAGCACCATCAAAAGCGACTAGTGGGGTAAATAAAACATCCAACGCTGCCAACGGACAGACATGTTGGCAATTAAGTCTTGGCTCTTGAATACCAAAACCGTTAACCATCATCGCCGAGTCTTGGGTGTATTCAATAAAAAGTAAGTGACCATCAGAGAAAGGGTGCAGCACAGGAAGGTAGACACTTATCCCGTTTTCCCACATGTGGTTAATAAGTGGTTGAGTGTCTAACTCACCGTCATTTGTCTTGTATATGGCGACCCGTTTTGCTGAAGCAAATACACCTGAGTCTTCGCACTGCTTAACAAGCGCTTGAGCAAAATGCGCCTGCTCTTCATTTGTTAGTCGGCGACGTCGCTCTCTGAAGGTTTGCCTCAGTGTATTTCGCAATTGTATTTGGGTGGGTTCTTGCGCCATACGAATTATAGAGCGTAGGTGTCGATAAATAACTTCGTTAATTCAGGATGATCGACTTTTGTTGCAACCTTAGCACTTTTCGCTTCTGTCCATAAAGAGCTGGTGGTCGTTCCAAATGGCGCAAACACTGTTTGGCCTTTATTGAGCTCATCGGTTGAGATCCGCATGTTGCCATCAGTCATTTGAAACAACTCTGGGTTAGTCAAATAAGCGAGTGGAAACGCGTCATGAAAATAACACTGTTGAGTGTCTTTACCCTCTGAATAAAACGACATGTAAAATTGTGATGAGCGTTGTACAAAATCACCTAAAACAGCATTTTTTTCAGCTAATATATCAACGAAATTAGGTGGGAATGGAAGGTCGTAAGTCACGTCCAAGCCAAACATATTGATTTGCCAATCGGCCGAAAATACGATGTCCGCAGCGTGTGCATCATTCCAAATGTTGGCTTCGGCAACGGGTGTCACATTGCCTGGGACGAAAGCCGCACCGCCCATAATATTTACCGACTTTACGAGTTTAGGAAGTGCCGGTTCCAAACGCAATGCCAAGGCTAAGTTACCTAGTGGACCGACAGCAACAATTGTGACTTCGCCAGGGTTGGCTTTGACCGTATCAACTATAAATTGAGCGGCGCTTCTAGGATCTAATTTACCTTTCGGTGCAGGGTGGTTTATGTTGCCAAAGCCATCATCACCATGCACAAAATGCGCGTAAGTAGACTCAGCCCCAATCCATGGTCGGGCAACGCCCTTAGTGACAGGGATATCAACCTTCGCTAGTTCGCAAAGTGCAAGTGCATTTTGTGCAGACATGTCTACAGGCACGTTGCCAAACACAGTCGTTAAACCTAAGACTTCAATATCTGGATGCTGAAAAGCGAAAAATATTGCCATTGCATCGTCGATGCCAGGATCAGTGTCTAAAATGATTTTATGTGCCATGTAACGTCGTACTCTTTAGTTAAATTCTGGTTTGTGCTTTGCTAATTATTTGGGGTGGCGTAAAAACTGATTCACGTCATTTAAATCAGGAATCGATTGCGCAGCACCACTTTTTGTTACAGATAGAGCTGATGCCGCACAAGCGAAGCTAAGCGCATCTGTTATATCTTGCTTTTGTTCAAGCCCGGCAAGGAAAAAACCAATAAACGTATCGCCAGCTGCGGTTGTATCAATTGCATTCACGACAAATGCTTCAACACTTACCTCTTGTTCTTTATTAAAAAAACAAGCGCCTTGCTTGCCCAAGGTAATCACAAAGTGGCTTTCAGGATAGCGTTCGAGCAAAGCGGCTTTGATATCGTTTAAGTTAACGAACCCGCTAATTTGTTCTGCTTCGATTTCGTTGAGGACAAATAAATCGACAAAGCTAAGTGGAAGCTCATTTACCGATGGCGTCATCGGTGCAGGGTTAAATACTATTTTCATTTTCTTATCGAAAGCGGCTTGCATCACTTGGTGCAACGCATTGATTTCATTTTGAATGAGTAAATAATCGCCTGCTTGAGCACTCGTCAATGCCTTGTCTATTTGTTGCGGACAAAACGTTTGATTTGCACCACCAAAAAGGATGATCGAGTTTTCAGCCTGTTCATCAACTTGAATAATTGCATGTCCACTTGCAACGTCATCACATAACCTGACCAACGAACAATCGACGCCATAGCTTTGCATTTGCTCTACAAATCTTATGTCGCCTTTATTGACAGCGCCCACATGCTTGACGTCTACCCCAGCTTTGGCTAATGCAATTGACTGATTCGCCCCTTTACCGCCAAGGACCGATTGAAAATGAGTTGAGGATAAGGTTTCGCCAGGTTTTACTAGATGAGGTACCTGGTATACAAAATCTATGTTAATCGAACCAAAATTAAAGACTGACATTTAAGAATCTCAAGCTAAGCAATTTAAAAATTTGGTGCCACCCAAAATGCCGCCGTACATTTTTCGTCCGTGTGCCGACAAGGACACGGTGGATGTATCATCACTGCCGTAGGTTTCTCGATACAAGTCGAGCTTACGCAATAGCAGTGGAATCAACTTCCGGGGTTTATAGCATCGGCCAGGAACATGAAATGCACTAGCAAACATTTCAGGCGACTAAGTCTGAACGTCGTGCGCTAGGAGGCGGAGTTTACACGATATGAATCCGTGATAGAAGCAAATTAGACAAAGAAGCTTGAAGATATGATGGTACTTAGGTTCCGTTTAATTAACTCGACGGGTGTCGTTTTTCTTTAATATTTGTCGCCGCGAACAGCTTTAATTACTTTACTCTTTAGGCCCTTAGTATTTTTCTGCTAAACTCCCAACATCATAAGAATGTAGGAATGCAAGTGTCAGACTCAAGCACCCAATACGAGCACTATAGCTCACTCTTATCTCAAGAAAATATTATTGTTGACGCCGCTGAGATTCAAGGGATTTTATGCGGTATGCTCAGTGGTGGTATGGATACAAATGACCAGACTTGGATTGAAGCGTTAAGTGACGTGGTCAACCAAGGCGAGGCGTTTGCCCCCAAAGCAAAAAACTCAGTAATCGACTTATTTAATGAGACATGTCAGCAGCTAATAGAGGCTGATTTTGCTTTGACCCTTTGTCTGCCAGATGATAACGCACCTATAAATGAACGTGGTACAGCTTTATTGCAGTGGGTTCAGGGGTTTCTCCTTGGTTTTGGTCTACATCAAGCAGACCTCACTAATTGCTCGCAAGATGTAAAAGAAGGGTTGGAAGACTTTTCCGAAATCGCACGTATGGATGAAGAAATGACCGAAGACGAAGAATCGGAGCAGGCACTTTTTGAAGTCATGGAATACGTAAGAATTACAGCAATGCTATGCTTTAATGAGTTGGGCAAATCACCATTAGAATCTGATGCCGAACCTTCGGTACATTAGACCATTATTATGAATCACGGGCCAATTTCTCCACTTTCCAACGAAGACTTTAAGCAGCGTCGTAGCGAACTACTTAGCCGATGTCTACCCAATAGTCTATGCATTATTCCAGCTGCTAGTCTAGTCAAAAGAAGCAATGATACTGAGTATGCCTTCAGACAAGATAGTGACTTTTGGTATTTAACTGGATTTAACGAGCCTGAAGCTGTTTTGCTATTATCTAACTCCGATGATTACAACGGACAAATGAGCATGGTATTTGTGCAGCCTACAGATGCGTTTGCCGAAGTATGGCACGGTCGACGTTTGGGTGTGCGCAATGCGGCTAATACGCTTGGTGTTGATTATGCTCATAGCGTTGAAGAGCTTGATGAGCATTTGACCGACATTGTGGATGGCCACCACCAGTTATATTTTGCAAGCAAAGCAAACCCAAGGGCTGATGACTTTATTGAATTTGCAATTGAAAGTTGTCGCAGTGCACCCAAGCAATCAAAAGCCGCACCTCATGCAATATGTGATATTCGTCCAATTCTTCATGGTATGCGGTTGATTAAATGCGAAAAAGAAATAGAGATTTTGAAGCGCGCGGCTGAAATTTCAGCTGAAGCGCATATCAGAGCAATGAAGTACGCCTATGCAGGTTGTAATGAATTTGAGCTTGAAGCCGAAATTAAACATGAATTTGCTATCAAAGGCGCTAAGCATGAAGCTTATCACTCTATTGTTGGTGGCGGCGAGAATGCATGTATTTTGCACTATACCGAAAATAATCAAGCGATTGCCGATGGCGAGCTTGTGTTGATTGATGCGGGGTGCGAATTACACGGTTATGCAGCGGATATTACTCGAACGTTTCCTGTTAACGGGCAGTTTACTGAAGCTCAAAAGGCGCTTTATCAACTTGTCTTGGATTCACAGTATGCAGCGCTTGAGGCTCTAAAGCCAGGTAACACAATCGCTCAAGGGATGAGTGCTGCGGTCAGAGTGATAACAGAAGGACTGATTGAACTCGGTATTTTGCAAGGTGATTTAGATGAAAACCTTGAAGATGAAACATGGAAAGCTTTTTTTATGCATGGGCTGGGGCATTGGTTAGGTTTAGACGTGCATGACGTGGGCGTATATAAGTCAAAAGGGAAAGACTGTCCCTTGGTGCCAGGAATGGTAATGACCGTTGAACCTGGCCTTTATATTCCATCAAGTGCCAAAGTGGCTCCTCAATTCAAAGGCATCGGCATTCGCATTGAAGATGATATTGTGATTACTGAATCAGGTCATAAGGTCCTGACTAGCAAAGTCCCTAAGCGCATAGAAGACATCGAGGCTTTGATGTCGTGAGTGCTGAAGCTTTGCAAAAAGTAGACGTAATAATAGCCGGTGGTGGCGTGGTAGGACTCAGTGCTGCACTAGCCATCGCCAACCATACAAACTTTAAGGTGGCTGTTGTCGAGGCCTTCTCTGTGACCTCTCAAAATACATCAGATCTTAATGTTGCCCTTGGACATCCCAGTTTTGATGCACGCGTTGTTGCGCTCGCAAAGCAATCTTATCTTCAGTTGCAACGATTTGGTGTTCAGGTCGATAGGGTCGATCTGTGTCCAATTAAACATATTCATGTTTCTGACCGCGGTCACCTTGGCCAAGTGAAGTTAGAAGAAAAAGATCCAATGGGCTACGTGGTTGCCCTACAACACTTAGGGGCGCAACTGCAAAATCAGGTAGAAAAGCATTCAAATATTAGCCTTTATCAACCGGATAAAATACGGTCTATTACTCAAGAACCTGGCGCAATTGAGTGTCGGTGTGAATCTGTCGCTTTAAGGGGAAAATTACTCTTGGTAGCAGAGGGCGCTACTTCTACGACCAAATCTTTGTTAAACATCAGTAATCACGTTGTGGACTATGAACAAACGGCAATTATTGCGAATGTTGAAGCCCAACGTCCACACCACAATCAAGCGTTTGAACGATTTACTTCACAAGGCCCTCTCGCGCTGTTGCCAATGAATGGCGGCAATGCAAACAGGCTATCCATGGTATGGACACTTGATAGTAGTAAAGCGAACGATATATTAAGCCTGACAAATACTGCGTTTTTAGACGCGTTACGTCGATTGTTTTCGGACAAGTTGGGGCGATTTTTAGCGTGTTCAGACAAGGTCAGTTATCCGCTTAAATTAACGACTGCGAGTGACTTTATTCATCACCGCGCTATTTGTTTGGGGAATGCCGCTCAAAGCCTACACCCTATCGCTGGACAAGGTTTTAACCTAGGGGTGCGAGATATAGACGCGTTGCTAGATGTATTAAAAGATGGTCAATATGCGCTTGGTAGTTTTCATCAATTAAAGCGTTATCGCGAATTAAGAGCGCCAGACAAACAATCTGTTGTGACTGCGACAAATGCGCTTGTGAAGGTTTTTTCTAATCAATACTTGCCCTTGATAGTGGGCAGAAACTTAGGATTATTGGGGTTGAATCAATCTACTTTATTCAAGCAACAGTTTGTTAAATTTGCAATGGGTGAGCGTTGATGAGCATAAAAACGGTTGATGTTATAGTTGTTGGGGCCGGCATCGTGGGTATGGCGCTAGCAGTTGCACTTAAGCAAGCCGGGATCGATGTTGGCGTATTAGATAAAAATACCTTGGTACCTTCGGTCGATGGAGATGCGAACCAAAATCCCCCTAATTATCATCCCAGAGTGAGCGCAATTAGTCTTGCTAGCCAAAACCTATTCGAAACTTTAGGCGTTTGGGAGAGGATCGTTCGAAAAGCACCGTATACACAAATGGATGTATGGGAAGACCAAGCGTTTGGAAGAATCAGTTTTGACGCAAGTGAAACCAACGCTGCTCACTTGGGTCATATTATAGAAAACCAACAAATCACCGATGCGCTAATCAATCAAGCCCAGGCTATTGGCGTGAAATTATTTTTGGGATGTGAAATCTCAAAGATTGAAAAAGACGATCATAGACAATGCGTGACCATCTCGACTCAAGATCAAGGCCTTATTCAAGCTCAGTTGCTCGTGGGTGCAGACGGTGGACAATCCTTTGTTAGGCGGTACTTTAATTTTCCGATGACCTTTTGGAGCTATGATCACCTTGCAATCGTAGCCAATGTTAGAACAGATAACGCGCACAAGAATATCGCTCGACAAGCGTTTTCTAAATTTGGTCCGTTGGCATTTTTACCATTACAAGATGAGCACTACAGTTCAATCGTATGGTCTCAAACAACACTTGAAGCCCAACGATTACTTTCATTGTCAGAAAAGGAATTTTGCCAATCCTTGCAAGTGGCCATTGACAATGAGTTAGGTAACGTCAAATTGGCAAGCAAACAATTTTCATATCCCCTTAAAATGCAATATGTCCGACAATGGGCACAAAATGGCGTGGTGTTAGCAGGTGACGCCGCTCATACCATTCACCCTTTGGCTGGACAGGGGGCCAATTTAGGGTTACTCGACGCGGCTGCTTTAGTCGACGAATTAGCCGCTTTAAAGGCTAAACAAAAGCCGTTTTATCTTCATAAAAATTTGCGTGCTTACGAGCGTTGGCGCAAAGCTGATGCTGTTAAAGTGATAGCAACGATGGAAGGTTTTAAACAAGTTTTTGACGGCAACAATGACCTAAAAAAATTGGCCAGAAACTGTGGTCTAGGGATAGCATCAAGGGTCACACCGATTAAGCGGTTTTTTATTCAACAAGCAACGGGCGGAAGTGGTAACTTGCCAACTTTGGTGGTTAAATCATAATTGACGATATTAATTGGTTTCTGACGTTTTAATATTTAATTGCTTGTTTAATTTGCCCATGGCAATAGCGTTGCCTATGAGCACCAATAGGACACCGCCGGCAGCTAGCCATGACCAAACATAGCCTTCTAGGAATGTTGAAAACACAAGCGCTATTAAAGGATACACCAGAACAACGTATGCCGCTTTGTCAGAGCCAATTTGACGCAGTAACTGCATGTAAGCACCGAACGCAATAACAGAGCCGAACACAGCCAAATACAATAGTGAGTAGTAGTAACTTGCTACCTCTGGGAAATAAAATTTTGCGCCACTGATAAATGCATAGCCAAAAGTAAATACCAAACTATAACTCATGGCATAGAAATTCATTTGAATAACAGGCGTGCCTTTGTCTAAGATTTTTTCAGACACGACATTGCCAACGCCTGCACTTAAAAATGAAGCCGCGGCGAATAACAAACCAAGGGTTAAACCTTGATTCACGCTCAGCGCTTTAAACTCAGGAATAAAAATCAGTGTCACACCAAGCATGCCTAATGTTGCACCTATAATCACTTCTAAGCGCATGGGTTTACCTAACAGAATGCGCCTCAAAACCACATTGATATATATAATGCTGGAGCTTAGTAATGCTAAAAGAGCACTGATGATATGCTGTTGTGCAGCGTACAAAAAAGTGTAGTCTAAGGTGTAAAATAGCAAGCCAACTAGCACGATCTGTTTATGTACATGCCATGGTAGGCGAAATGATAAGCCTTTGATTAATCCCCATGCACCCAAGAGGCATGCGGCGATCCCAAATCTAATGCCAACAGATAAGGCTGGATCGAGGTGCCCTGTTTGGTAAGCAATACCGATCCACGTTGAGCCCCAAATCAGTACAACAAGTATAAATAGCAAAGGATTAGACATATCACTCCAGTCTTAGTATCTTCCATCAAAAAAGGCCACGGGAGGCAAATTGAACTTCACCGATATTAATCTTTACGTTGTGATAATCCTAACTATCAAACTTGGGATTGGTGTGACATTGTGTTTTGTGGGGGCACTGATAACGGTGGCTACCGCGTTTGGCAACGAACACAAAAAATGGGCAATCATTTGTATTGCATTACTTCCCCTGACGCCAGTTTATTGCTTACTGTATCGCGATACTACCCGTTACCCGCAAAAATATTTAATGGCAGGCGTGCTTCTCATCGTCATTACTGGGCTGATAACCCTATGGTTATCAACAGGTACGAATTAAGGTTGAGTGTCCTTTAACTTTGCCTCTTTTACGATTTCTCTGACGTCAGCCAGCATTTGTTTGGCGTCATACACAATGCCATCTTTGATTGTGTACTTCACACCACCGCTGCGTATGGGTTGATTATCATCGTTAAGGCGGTAATGCCCCGTCCCATAGAGCGTTTTTAGGTTTTGCAGCGGGTTCTCAGTTAATACTACCATATCAGCAAGTTTACCAATACTGATCGACCCTATTTGGTCATCCATACCAAGTGCTTGCGCCCCGTTTAACGTAGCCGCCTGAATAACTTCATAAGGGTTGAAACCAGCCTCGCGTAAGAGCTCTAGTTCACTGATAAAACCAAACCCATAAATTTTGTATATGTACCCAGAGTCAGACCCTGTGGTAACACGTCCACCATGATTTTTATAATCATTTAAAAACTGCATCCAAATGCGGTAATTTTCTTTCCATTCAATTTCTTCGTCAGTGGTCCAATCAAACCAATAAGAACCATGCGCGTAACGACTAGGAGTAAAAAAGTCCCAAAGCGTCGGCAAGGTATACTCTTCATGCCAATCTGCGTTGCGCTCACGCATTAGATCACGACTTGCTTGATAGATCGTCATCGTCGGATTAATCGTAAAATCTAAGTCGATGAGTTCATCACGCACAACATTCCACTTTTGTGAACCATAGGGCGCTGCTTGTTTCCACAACTTTCCTGCTTCAGCGAACCTATCTTGTTCATTGTTGTAATTATAGCTCGCAGGGTAATTTTGAATGGTTTGGTCTTCAAATAAAGCTTCTGGTAACCCGTACCAATGTTCCATGGTTGTTAAACCTAATCTAGCAGAATCTAATACATTCATACTCATTACATTAAGCTGAGCGTGATGCATCATGGTCCCGAGCCCTTGCTTCTTCGCTTCATCTAGTGCAGCAGTCATTACTTTTGGGGTAGCTCCGAAAAACTTGATACCTTTAGCACCGTCTTTTCTCGCTCTTTTGACCCATGCTCGTGCTTGTTTGGCTGTAAATATCGGTTCATCCGCGCCCATTCCAAAACCTAGATACGGGATAATACGAGGTGCCACGATTTCATTTTTAGCACTTCTATTGACGTGATCCAATACCCAATCTAGTCCATTGAAACTGCCAGGCTCCCTAACGGTGGTAATGCCATGTGCCATCCATAGCTTAAATACATATTCTGCGGGAATATCATCTGCTGAACCGCCGATATGACCGTGCATATCAACGAAACCGGGCACTATATAGTGCCCGGTTAAATCTAATTCTTTGTCGCCAGCGTTTGCTTTAGGTCGTCCTTTTTCTTTTATTGGGACGCCAGGGTGTCCAACGCTTACGATATTGGTGATTCGGTTCTGTTCTATCACAATGTCGACGGGGCCACGCATAGGGGCGCCTTCGCCGTTAATAAGATTAACACCCCGAAGGATAAGACGGGCGTACGGCCCGTCTCCTTCGGTTGCTAGTTTAGTTGGCGCAGGTTCACCAGGCGATGCTGCTGCAATGGCAACGGTTAAAAGGACAAGACTGACTACTAAGACAAATAGTCTCACGAAACGCGCGAGCGCGGGATAAGGAAGTTGTCTGTACATGGTATTTTCTTATGTTTGTGAAAAAAGAAAGATAGAAATTAAAGAACAATGTAACAGATGTTATCAACATGGTATTACTAACAACAAATGTTATGCGAACTATAGTTGTTTTTACAAAGTGTTTACAAGCACAATCTTTATATCAATTATGAATAAATCAATACATTATTCAAATGAAAAAAAATACCTCGACTAAAGTAGGTGTTGAACACGATTTCTAATGAACTCTGACAGGGTTGCGCTCACCTGCGGGTGTTGAGAGTTTTGGTTAAACAAACAGATATTAATCGTACCTAGTTCGGGTAACATCGGGTGTTTAATGATTTCTAATTCGGGTGGAACGCTTGATTTGGCGAGCACCGTGATACCTAAGCCCTGTTTGATCGCTGCGATCAAACCATAAAGGTCAGTATTGGTATAGGCAATTCGCCATTCAATCGTCTGTTGTTTTAATACTTGGATAGCCTGACTTCTATACATACAGCCATCGGGCGCTAGCACTAAAGAAAGCTTCTTTTTGGGTAATGGCAGTCTACTATCTCCAACCCAAACCAATTCATCTTCTAATAACAGTTCACCATCACTGCTTTGTTGTGAACTGATCAAGGCCAACACTAAATCGTATTGATTTCGTTGGTTTACGCTAAGTAGTTGTCTCGATAAAGCCGAACTAACATCTAGAGAAACATCTGGGTAACGATTGTTGAACTCTCCTATAATGCTTGGCAGTAGTCGTGTTGCAAATTCACTTGGAATACCAAATCTCAATCTACCTTTTAGTGTTTCTTGTTCAAACTCCGTGAATATTTGGTCATTTATTTGAAGCATCGTTTTGGCTTGCTCATAAAGCCACATGCCATGCGAATTGGCTTGATAACGTTGACCAAATTTATCAAATAATTTTTTGTTAATCTGCGCCTCTAATTTTTTAATTTGTAAGCTGATAGCTGGTTGTGAGCGGCCCACAAGTTCGCCCGCCTTTTGATAACTCCCTGTTTCGATGACGGTTACAAGTGTTCTTAAATTATCAAGTGATAGTTGCCTCAAATTTGCTCCAAGTCACTCAAACAAAAAATAATTGCATGATTAATTCAAATGTAAGTCTGTAAGTATATAAGAATTTTAAATGTATGTATGAGGTTTTTTAATTAGTTTATCCAGACAAGTATTTTTATACTCATACCAATACTAAAGAAGTACCTTCTCACAAGGAATCGACATGAATAAAACAGTTTTGCATAGCGCACACATAGAATCTGGCGCAAAAATGGTGGATTTTTTCGGTTGGGATATGCCTATCAATTATGGCTCTCAAATAGAAGAACACAATGCGGTGAGGCAAGATGCAGGTATGTTTGATGTGTCTCACATGACTATTGTTGACGTGACTGGTAAAGATGCAAAGCCATATTTACGTTTTTTACTCGCCAATGATGTTGAAAAACTTCAGGCGAAAGGAAAAGCGCTTTATAGCGGTATGATGAATGAAGCTGGCGGTGTGGTCGATGATCTGATTGTCTATCACTTTGATAGCAACAACTATCGTTTGGTTGTTAACTCAGCCACGAAAGAGAAAGATTTGAACTGGTTGGCAAAAGTGTCACAAGGTTTTGACGTCGATATCACTGAGCGTGACGAGTTTGCGATGATCGCAGTACAGGGACCTAACGCGAAAGAAAAGGCGAGCCAACTATTCACAGCAGCTCAAAAAGAAGCTACCGAAGGTATGAAGCCATTCTTTGGTGTACAAGCCGAAGACCTATTTATCGCTACCACTGGTTACACAGGCGAAGCTGGCTACGAAATTATGGTACCAAGTGAGCGTGCGCTTGAATTTTGGAATGCACTTCTAGAAGCCGGTGTTGCTCCTTGTGGATTGGGCGCAAGAGACACGCTAAGACTAGAAGCGGGCATGAATCTGTACGGTCAAGACATGGACGAAAGTATCTCACCTCTTGAAGCAAACATGGGCTGGACCATAACATGGGAACCAACAGACCGTGACTTCATGGGGCGCAAAGTACTCACCGAACAAAAACAAAATGGCCACCAAAAACTCGTGGGCCTTGTGATGACTGACAAAGGCGTTTTGAGAGCTGGCCTAACGGTAAAATCTGAGGCAGGTCAGGGCGTTATTACCTCTGGCACTTTTTCTCCGACACTTGGACACAGTATTGCAATGGCCAGAGTGCCTAAAGAAGTTGAAATTGGTTCAACAGTTGAGGTTGAAATGCGCAAAAAGTGGGTTACAGTATCTGTAGTTAAACCTAGCTTTGTGCGCAACGGAAAAAGCGTACTTTAAGCAACGTCGACCTCAACAGCGAACTGAAAAACGGATTAACAACAAGTATTCATTTGCCTTTGCTTATTGAGCCAAAGGCAAGTGAGAATAAATTAAATACTGACGAACAGTCAGCACGATTAGGAACGATTATGAGCAACATCCCTACTGAATTACGTTATGCATCCACTCATGAATGGGTTCGTCCAGAAGGAGACGGTGTATTTACAGTTGGTATTTCACATCACGCACAAGACTTACTTGGCGATATGGTATTTGTTGATTTACCTGATGTTGACGACGCTGTTGCGACGGGCGATGACTGTGCAGTTGCAGAGTCAGTAAAAGCAGCGTCGGATATTTACGCGCCAATTACTGGCACGGTAATCGAAATAAATGAGCAGTTAGAAGATTCACCAGAGCTAGTTAACTCTGACCCCTACGGTGACGGCTGGATGTTTAAAGTGAAAGCCGATGACGAAGGTGAAGTCGAAAGCCTGTTAGATGCAGAAGCTTACGAAAACTCAATCGAAGAAGAATAAGCGTATAACGCATATCTTTTGAATTAAAGCGCACGTATATCGCGTGCGACCTATTCGCTGTTGAAAATTTTTGCCAATGTTGGGCACTCTTCTCTAGAGGCCGCCGAGTATTGCTAATTGCTAAGTTAGGTAAACGATCTTATGAACAATGCAAATAACGCTGTATCTTTGCTCGCTCTCGAGCAACAAAACGATTTTATTCGACGTCATATTGGTCCGGGTAAAAACGAAATCAAAGAAATGCTCGATTTTGTAGGCGCTGACTCACTCGATGATTTGATGCAACAAACTGTACCTGCCAGTATTCGTTTGCCAGAGCCATTAAACGTAGGCGAAGCTCAAACTGAAGTAAATGCGCTATCAGAGCTTAAAAAAGTTGCAGCTAAAAATGTGATTAATCGCTCGTTTATCGGTATGGGTTATAGTAATACTCATACGCCTAATGTGATTTTGCGCAATGTACTAGAAAATCCGGGTTGGTACACGGCTTATACGCCTTACCAGCCAGAAATCGCGCAAGGTCGTTTGCAAGCTATTTTGAATTTCCAACAAGTAACCATTGACTTAACTGGCTTGCCATTAGCATCGGCTTCACTATTAGACGAAGCAACAGCCGCTGCCGAAGCGATGGGTTTGGCAAAGCGCGTTTCCAAAAATAAAAAATCTAACAGCTTCTTTGTGTCACAAGGCGTTCACCCGCAAACATTGGATGTTGTTAAAACACGTGCAGAAATGTTCGGTTTTGAAGTGATAGTAGGCCATGCGTTTGAAGCATCAAATCACGATATTTTTGGTGCATTGCTTCAATACCCAAGTTCGACGGGTCAAATCAAAGACATCTCAGAAGTCATCAAAGAAATTCAAGCTAACAAAGGTGTTGTTGCAGTCGCAACTGACCTAATGGCCTTGACTTTATTAACGCCTCCCGGCGAATTAGGTGCAGATGTTGTATTGGGCTCAGCGCAGCGCTTTGGTGTACCGATGGGTTATGGCGGTCCACACGCAGCATTTTTTGCCACTCGCGATAGCTATAAACGCTCGCTTCCAGGTCGTATTATTGGTGTGTCTAAAGATACTCGCGGTCGCCCTGCTTTGCGCATGGCACTGCAAACACGCGAACAACACATTCGTCGTGAAAAAGCCAATTCAAATATTTGTACCGCTCAAGTTTTACTTGCCAACATGGCTTCTTTCTATGCGGTATACCACGGTCCGGTGGGCTTAAAAACCATTGCAAGTCGCATTCATCGCTTCACTGATATTTTGGCTGCGGGTCTTCAAAGCAAAGGGCTTGAGCTAGCACATGACACATGGTTTGATACGATTACTGTAAAAGTCGACAATAAAGACGCAGTATTAAAAGCCGCGCTTGAAAAGGGCATGAATCTGCGTGCTGACCTAGACACTGGCGTTGGTATTTCGCTTGACGAAACCACTTCGCGCCAAGATATTCTAGATTTGTTTAGCGTACTAGTGGGCGATGACCACGGTTTAAGTGTTGAAGACTTAGATCAACAAATCATTGCTAATGGCTCAGCGTCTATCCCAGAGCAACTAGTGCGCAAATCAGACTACTTAACACATGAAGTATTTAACTCATATCACTCAGAAACCGAAATGATGCGGTATATCAAGTCACTAGAAAACAAAGACTTGGCATTGAACCACAGTATGATTTCACTCGGTTCATGCACCATGAAACTAAACGCAACTGCTGAGATGATCCCAGTAACATGGCCTGAATTTGGTCAACTGCATCCTTTTGCGCCAGTTAATCAAGCGCAGGGCTATAAAGAAATGATTGATGAGTTAAGCGATTGGCTGATCAATATTACCGGCTATGATTCGTTATCTATGCAGCCAAACTCGGGTGCGCAAGGTGAATACACTGGCTTGTTAGCGATCACTCGCTATCATCAAAGCCGCGGAGAAGGGCATAGAAATATTTGCCTGATTCCGCAATCAGCACATGGTACTAACCCAGCATCAGCACAAATGCTCAGTTTAAAAGTCGTCGTGGTTAACTGCGACTCAAAAGGTAACGTTGACTTAAATGACCTTCGTGCAAAAGCCGAAGAAGTTAAAGATAACTTAAGCTGTGCCATGATCACTTACCCGTCCACACACGGCGTATACGAAGAAACAGTCAAAGAAATCTGTGACATCGTGCATGAGTTTGGCGGTCAAGTGTATATGGACGGCGCAAACATGAACGCACAAGTGGGCATTACATCACCAGGACTAATTGGCTCTGATGTATCACACTTAAACCTGCACAAAACATTTTGTATTCCACACGGTGGTGGCGGCCCAGGTATGGGACCAATTGGCGTAAAATCACATTTAGCCCCGTTTCTACCGAGCCACACACAAGTCGGCTTACAAGCTGGTGGAACAGGCGAAAACCTTGGTAATAATGGCGCAGTATCAGCCGCCCCATGGGGAAGCGCATCAATTTTGCCAATCAGTTACATGTACATCAAAATGATGGGCAGTGAAGGCCTGAAAAAAGCAACCGAAGTTGCCATGCTAAATGCCAACTATGTCGCTAAAAAGTTAGAAGGTCATTACCCAATATTGTACAAAGGCATGAGCGGCCGCATCGCACACGAATGTATTATCGATTTGCGCCCATTAAAAGAGGCTTCAGGTGTCACTGAAATGGACATCGCAAAGCGCTTAAATGATTACGGCTTCCACGCACCAACAATGAGTTTTCCAGTAGCCGGCACGCTAATGATCGAACCCACCGAGTCAGAAGCCAAAGCAGAACTCGACCGCTTTATCGAAGCCATGGTCTGCATCCGCGAAGAAATCGCAAAAGTAGAAAGTGGCGAATGGGATGCAACAGACAACCCACTGCACAACGCACCGCACACACTAGCCGATATCATCGACAACAACTGGAAACGCAGCTACGACCGCGAATTAGCCGCCTTTCCAGTACCTGCAGTCGCTAAAGATAAATTCTGGCCAACGGTCAATCGAATAGATGATGTTTACGGTGACCGTAACTTGATTTGTTCTTGTCCTGATTTGGATAGTTATCGGGAGTTTGCTGAGGTTGTTGTTGAGTAATAATTAAGTTATTCACGAGCTTAAGATACTTTCAGAAAACGGCACTTGTTGTCGTTTTTTTTGCTCAAGTAAAAGAGAAACAATAAATGGATATATTGGAGTTTAACAAAGCTGTTTTCTTACAAACAAAGTCATTGTTTAGTTCACAAGTAGCTTGGGTGAGTGCTCAAAAGCAGTGCGAGTTGAGCTTCGTTTTTCTTCACCAATAGGATGTATATGTATTAGCCACAATTGCTTTTGGCTAAACGCTTTGATAGCTTCGCATAGACTTCAATTTTAAGAATAACAAGATACTAAATATGCTGACCATTTCACTGCGGAGCGCAATAAACATATTCGTGTTCGCGATGCTTTTGTATTCATCGACAGCAAGCGGCCTGCAGAACTCGTTCAATAAGAAACCGCATGATCGTCAACAGGTCGAACTATTAGAACTTTCGCTAATAGCAGAGCAAATTGACAAGCGAGTCTCGACACTACAAGTCATTGCGAAAAACTTAGCAAACGATGGGCATATCCATTCATGGGTCGATGGTGGATTTCTTGAGAGTGGCGAATCGATCTTGTTGGATAAGCTTCGATACAAAGTTTCAGAATATTCATTAACCAGTGCATCTTTTGCAGACAAGAGCTCAAATAAGTATTGGAACCACGAAGGCTTTTTGCGAGTGTTAGAGCCAAGTATTGATATATGGTATTTCGACTATGTAAGCACCCGTAATAATGATTTAATTAGTATTTACTATGACCAGAATAAAAAACGCGTTGACTTGTATGTTAATCACCAGCAACTTCCAGGGAATGGCCTTTCTGGTGTGGCGACTTCCTTTGAAAGTGTTCTTGCAACTTTGGATAACTCGGATTTATCGACACGAGGAACCCTGTTTATTGTCGACAAAAACGCAGATGTTAAAGTGCATCCAAAAATCAATTTTCAGCAGACTTCCTATGATTTACCACTTGAAGTAAAGCGAGCACTTCAACAATCAATACCGTCGCTAAAAACAAGCTCAAGTATCTTAACTAGCAACAACACAAATATTCTCGCTACACCAATTGGTGATTTTGGTTGGTATTTGGCATTCGAGAGCAAAGGCGACAAAATTGAAGATAAATGATATTTAGAATTTGCTTTGTGTCCCAAGAAAAGCAAAAAAAAACACTTAATATCTCAGTTCAAAAATTAAACAAATTTAACATTCAATCCAAACACCGCTTCCTTCTTGTATCAATCATCACTACTTGTCGCGAGACTGGCCAGTAGCCCTAAAACACTTATTAGATTCAAATAACTTTGAGTAAGGAAGATTTATTATGTTAAAGCTAAAATCCCTTTTTGCTGTTGCAATTGCGTTGGTTGTCGCCACAGGCGTATATGCGGGTGACTACGGTAAAAAATACATGAAGAAACAAGATATTGTTGGTGTTGCGGCAAGTAACCCCGATTTCTCGACACTAGTAACAGCAGTAAAGGCCGCTGGTTTAGTTGATGCGCTTAAAGGAGATGGTCCACTCACCGTGTTTGCACCCACTAATGAAGCGTTTGCAAAGCTTCCGGCTGGGACAGTTGAAGATTTATTGAAACCTGAAAACAAAGATAAGTTAATTGCCGTGCTGACCTATCATGTAGTTCCCGGTCAAGTCACTGCTGCAGATGTGGTCAAAGTAGATTCTGCAACAAGCTTGCAAGGCCAAAGTATCGACGTCAACGTAATGAATGGCAAAGTGACTGTTGATAATGCGAACGTAGTTGCCACTGATATCAAAGCAAGCAATGGCGTTATTCATGTGATTGATAGCGTGATTTTACCCGCTAGTTAAGCCTAGTGATTGCTTAAAAAAAGCGGCCTGTATTCAGGCCGTTTTTGTGGTTCCCTGCAACGATTACTTATGTTTGTGCAAAAATCGCAAACGCGACCCTTTTGCTGTTCCACAAGACGTGGTGGAATATTTGGCGAATGGGCACTCTTCAATAGACGCATGGCGAAGGCACCGTAATCTTTCACAAGCTGATATTGCAAACCAATTGACGAAAAACCCTCAATAAATACTCCTCTTTTCAATTATGGAAAAATCGTGGAGTTTTGCTCAGTTTAAAGACGACACTCTTCCATTCATGTAAATTAACAAAGTGTAAACTTCGCTAAACAATATAGGGAATTAGCAGATACCAATTGAAACATGCTGAATGGACTCAAAGCGCAGTTTTAATACTTTCAGTCCAGGTGCCACTATGAAAAAAACGTCTATTTTGAATTATCGAATCTTGCGTATCCTCTCTCATTCATTGTTTCTTACGGGTTTAGTCTTAACACTAACTGCTTGCGGTGGCGGAAGTGATTCAAGCCCAGAGGTGCCAACAGATCCGACACCCACACCGGTAACCAATAGCGCACCAACAGGAGAGGTCAGTATTACCGGTGGCACAATGGTGGGTAACACCTTAAGTGCAGATGTTTCTTTAGCAGATGCAAATGGACTTGGAACCTTTAGTTATCAATGGCGACGATTGAGCGGTGGTGTTCACAACGATATTGATAATGCGACCTCAGATAGTTATCAATTGACTGAGAGCGATATTGATTTCACTTTGTCTGTCAGCGTTAGTTATACAGATGGAGACGGATTTGCAGAAAGTGTGGATAGCAATGAAAGTGAAATCATTACCGCAACACCTGATTCGAACTCGGCAGGTAAACCAAATATCTTACTTATCATTGCCGATGATCAAGGCGTGGATGCTTCAGCACAATACAGCTATTCGAACGATTTACCACTGACACCAAATCTAACGGCGCTAGCAAACCAAGGGCTAATTTTTGATAATGCATGGGCAACACCTGCTTGTACAACAACACGCGCGACAATTATTACGGGGCAACACGGCATTAACAGTGGTGTTGACTTTGTGCCAGCCGTTATGGATTCGAGTGCACTAACACTTCAAAAACATATCAAGAGTTTAGACAGTGATTATCAAACAGCGGTTATTGGCAAATGGCATTTAGGCGGTGCAAACCCTGATTTGGATCATCCTACAGACAGTGGCGCTGATTATTATGCGGGCACTATTACTGGAACAATCGACGATTATTATGATTGGCAGTTGACTGAAATGGGTGCAACCAGTCAACGCGGGGATTATCACACCACTGGCATCACTGATTTAGCTGTCGATTGGTTGGCTGAACAAAATTCCCAAGAGCGCCCATGGTTTCTTTGGATGGCTTATGTTGCGCCTCACTCTCCGTTTCACTTGCCTCCTAGCGAACTTCATGAGCGCGATGATTTAACCGGGACTGCTAGTGATATTCAGAATAATAGACGAGATTATTATTTGGCGTCAATTGAAGCGATGGATAGTGAAATTGGTCGCCTACTCGCTTCATTACCAGACAATGAACGTGAAAATACCTTAATCATTTACATAGGGGATAATGGAACGCCTGCTGGTGTAATTGATACAGAGGTGTTTAGTACGGCGCATAGCAAAAACACGCTTTATGAAGGCGGCATTCGCGTCCCGATGTTTGTTAGCGGCCTAACTGTTGAGCGTCAAAATGAAAGAGAAGATGCATTGATAAACAGTACGGATATTTTTGCTACGGTGAGTCAGTTTATCGGTGGAAACAATACTCAAATAAATGATAGCTATAGCTTTTATCATTTATTTAGCAATGGCGAAGAAGCGCTTCGAACATACAACTATTCAGAATTTACTCGTGATAATACAAGTGGTTGGTCGGTAAGAAATCAAGAATACAAATTGCTTTCAGTGGACTCTCAATCTCAAGCTTTGTATCAAGTGAACAACGATATTAATGAAGAGCAGGATTTAAGTGGCGACAATGCTTTATCGACAGTCTTGAATGAACTCAATCAAGAAGCAAATCGTGTGAGAGGTATTCAAAACACGCCAATTGATATCACCAATGCAATATTAACTAACCGAAGTGGCAGTTGTACGGATTATATTGAGCAATATCAGTCTACTGTTTTGGATGTCAACAATAGCGCCGTTTTCAATGGTGACATAAAGATATCGCTAGTCGGTGATAAGTGTCATTTTGACACCAATAATATTCCTAACCACGATTTTAATGATGGCGATGAAAGTTTTCCTCATCATGTGGCAGAGCAAGATGCGCAGTTAGAAATAACGGCAAGTCCCACGCATGCATCCACGACTACTGGTTTAAGTTTAGCGCTTAACAATGCCGTTATGTTGAATGGGGTAAAGGTCGATTTGTTAGCGGCGGCGTGTTTTGGCGTTGGCAATGAAAAAACAGGTTGTGGCGACCTCGATCAACCTTGGCGCTTTGACCCTATGCATGAAGCCAACGAGTTCAGAGTGGACTCGCATAATGCTCATTCTCAAAATGATGGTGCCTATCATTACCATGGCAAACCCAATGCATTATTTGATGATAGCGATGACAGTGCACCGTCTCCTGTCGTTGGTTTCGCAGCGGATGGTTACCCCATTTATGGTTCGTATTTTGATGACGGTAGCAACATTCGAAAAGCACTTTCTAGCTACCAATTAATAAGTGGCGAACGCCCATCAACCACTGGAAACCCAGGTGGAACCTACGATGGTAGCTTTAGAGATGACTATGAGTATATTCAAGGAAGTGGCGACTTAGATGAGTGTAATGGCATGACCATCGATGGCGTTTATGGATATTTCATTACAGATGGGTTTCCATATGTTTTGGCTTGCTTTAAAGGAACACCAGACCCGTCGTTCAACAAATAAATTGTTTTTTGGCGACGTTTTTACCTATTTAAAAACGTCGCTTTTTAAATGCATTTTGTCGTTTTTTGGCGTTTTTTAACTAATCTAGCGCGTATTCTCACCCCACCTAAGCGGCGGATGACTTCAGCTTAATACAAAGCTAAAAGTCACTGCCAATATCATGTTGTAACTCGTTTAGTGGAGAGTGAGATGAAACATAATCAACACCTGCAGTATTTGCGATTAACCCTTTGTGCAACCGTGATTTCTAGCTTGATGGCTTGTGGAGGTGGCGGATCAGATAGCGCTCAAACTGCACCTGCACCTGTTCCCGCGCCAGCATTAGCACCTAATCAAGCACCTACAATTGGCAATTTACTTGCACAAGAAGTGGCGGAGCGAACAAGTATGATCATCGATGCTGATGCGACGGATACCGACGGCTCTATTGCCAGCTACCAATGGTCGCAATTATCTGGGCCTGCTGTAGAGCTGGGTATCAGTGATACTCAATCTCTTTCGTTTGAAGCGCCAACGGTTGAGCAAAACGAAGAGATCGTGTTACAACTCACTGTGACAGACAATGAAGGCAGTAGTACAACTGAGTCCTTGCAAATCACCGCTTTAAATACTCACTTTGAAACTGATATTCGCGGTAAGATTAGCCTTGACGGTGAACATCAGGGCGATGTAAGCGTGCGTTTTCAATATGGTTCGATTCAATTAAGCAGTCGTACTGATGCGCAAGGCGATTATCATTTTGAGGCTGAGTTACCTTTGCCAATTCAGCAACTACCTTATCGAATTGAGGCTGATACCGAGCATGCAGTGCTTTCAAAAGTAGACTTTATAGAGTCTTTGCTTAATGAGCGTGATATTGCACGCTCACCTTTGGCGTTTTCACAGAATGTGAGTGATATTGATAGTGAAGTAAAAAGCGAAATAAAAAGCGAAAAACAGACAAACAGTATAGAAATAAACGAACTAACAACTTCTGAAAGTGCACTGCTCAGCGCCTTATACGAGCAGCCAAGTCAGATTCTATCTGAAGCGTTTATTGATAGCGATGAGTTCAGCAGTTTGTTCGACCATGTCAGTACTGCAAAATTCATAGAACTATCTGCGTTTATGACTTACATGCAACAGAACGATATTCCCGCGCCGACACCGTTCACCTTTGAAAATCTAGCTTTGTTAATTGAAGAAACACAGGCAGCCACTGAGAATTTTGATACAGCCATGTCTGATATTTCTGCATCCCTCGCAAGTGCTCAAGCCAATCGCGAAAATTTTGATGATATCGCATCCGCGCAATTCCCGTTGACTGTATTTCCCATTTTAGCCAGTGCCAAAAATACAGTTCGATTGGGTATTAACTTTGATTTTGTTTATCGTTTTGAATCAGAAGATCACGTACTGGTGATAAACAATGATGGCAGTAAAGTATTGGCTAGTTGGGAAATATTAGACAACGGAAAGCTTAGAGTCTCTCGAGATGATGCTCAAGGGTGGTATCAGTGGAGTTACAACACTGCTGAACACGGAGTCTGTTCAGAAAAAGCCACTTCAAAAGATTGGAGTATGATTCGCAAAAGAGGTAACGCACCTGACGCCGCGCTTATCGACGTTAATTATCGTGTTGAGTGTGAAGATGGCTATACAAATGATTTCTCTACACCACAGTATGTATCGCTTGTGACTGAAGACAACTCAAAATCGTTCAGGGTTAATGAGTTTAACGACAAGCTATTGGCAATTGAATTGCCAGGTGAGGAAGCAAGAGGAGATAACTTCGTTGCTAATGTGTTGAGATTTGATAGCGACATGAGCGGCGTTAACCAAGACTCAGGAGAAAACTTTACGTGGTCAATCGATAACGGCGTCACTTCTATTAGTTTTGCTAGTGGTGAATCTGTAAACGTGCATAAAGTACAAGAAAACAAACAAGGTGCTTATGGTATTGTTCAAATATATACAGACCAATCAGGTGCTTTGTACTCAAATAAAGGCATGATGGTGGAGGTCACTACCGACCAGGGCTTTGTGAATGAAGATGATTATTACGGCGTATGGCGTTCTGGTTTTGATGTTAGCCAAGCTAATCAGCACCGCAAAATGGGATTTTCGATAGTGCTGAGCGCTAACGGGAACTCAGAGAGAATATCATCTAATTTTTATGATAACGAAATACATACTTCAACTTCGCCGATGATATGGGAAATCGAAACAGGTCAACTTGTCAACTATCGGTCTATATTAGGGGGGCAGTTTGAACGTTGTTTACCCTCAGAAGATACAGAATGTTGGAATTTAAATGTTAGAAAGTGGGACTTATTAGCGCAACACGGCAATCGAATATATGTAAGAGAATCATTGTATTATAATTTTTCCAGACCTGAAAATAATCAAGAGCTTGCACCCTTGAGTGACTCTAGATTGAATTTCTATCAGATTGATTAGCTTAGTGGTGTAAGCAAAGTATAATTATGAAGTAGAGTCCTCTTAAAATAGCGGGCTTTTTTATGTTTGGGCTTGTATTAGCGCTTCAATGCCGCAATTTTAGAAGGATGTATGTGATACGCCTTTGCAAACAATCGCGTGAATTGAGCTTGGCTACTAAACCCACATTCGATCATCACTTTTTTGACCGCTGTACCTTTGCATAAGGCTTCATAGGCTTTTTTCACTCTTACGTAATTAATGCGTTTAGCCGGTGTGCCTAGAGAGAGTTTCTTCATTTTACGTTCGAGTTGGCGCACTGGCATTCGCAAATTGTCAGCAAGAAGGTCTACCGAAAAGTCAGGATGACAAAAGCTAGCAAATATCGCCGCGTCTAATTGCTTCGTAAAGTCTTCGCGTTGTTCCGAGTTATCTACCAACAAATGCAGATTGCTTTTTTGTTCAATGGCTCGGCGAGCGACACTTCGCAATAAATTGATGATGTTAGCCACTTTAAATAAAAGCTCTTCCGTGTTAAAGGGTTTGCTTATTACTTCTATTCCACCGTTTGCATACGCACTTGCATGTTGATCATTATGATTTGCTGAAGCAAGCAAAAAGATGGGTATGTGCTGCGTGTTAGAATCTAATTTAAATTGTTGTAAATTGCTAATAGAAGAGTGTTCGCCCCAATCGCTCACTATGACGTCTGGTTCAAATTCGATTGCTTCGTTGTATAGCTGATCAAAAGTATCAGCGTAATGGGCGATAGCATGCTTTGAGAATAGCAGTATTAAAAACTGTTTTAATTCTGGGTTGCTTTCGTGGATCAATATTTTACAGTTTTCAGGAAATGAGCGAGCCAGTTGTTCTTGTGTGCTTAATTCGTTGGCATGTAGTTGTCGAACTATTGCATCTTTATCTGCTTTTATTGGCGTCACATTAGATACTCGCCAGATTAATCCAAGTTTATTTTTGTCTTTAATTGCTTCTAAAACCCACTCGTACTTTGCATAGACCGTGTTTATTAAGGCAAGATCTTCTTCGTTAAAAATGTCTTCAAACTTATCAAAGGGGCAACCGTTTATTTCAAAAAAAATGCAATGTTTTTAGCGTTATCAGTGATTTTTTGAGTGACCGTAACAGAAGATGGTGTTGATGAGTACCGAAGGATTGACCCTAAAACACAGGCAAGCACCGAAGCAATTGATTCGCGATTAAACATAGCCAAATGCACCTCTTTAAAATGCCACGTAAAGTTAACCGAAACATTTTTAAAACTGGTTTCATACGCGATGAAGTGTTTAACAAATTCATCTTGGATAATTGCCATATTTGAATGTGACGTTTGAGTCGTCAATTGATTCAAAGGTTTACTTTGTGCTTTGATTTGCTTTCCTCCTGACGCTTTTGGAACACCCATCATTCACGACGTAGACGTTAATAGGTCGCTCTATAAGTTTATTTCGGCCATTGCCTGCAAAACATGTGAACTGAAATGTTGGAAAATGACTAAGAGGTCAGTGAGCTGTGTCGATACTAAGTACAAACGAGAAGAACTTGTTACGAATAGACATCAAGCCACACGAGCTGATAGTGACGATGATAACGACGGTGTGTCTGACTCTTCAGATGGGTTTCCATATGTTTTGGCTTGCTTTAAAGGAACACCAGACCCATCGTTCAACAAATAAATTGTTTTTTGGCGACGTTTTTACCTATTTAATAACGTCGCTTTTTATTTTACGTTTTAAGCAAATCGACGCCTTAAAAATAGCAAGGCTAACAACCCTAACAACAGCATTGGTGAAGTGCTTCCACCGCCACTTCCGGATTCTGTACTTGTTGGTGTAGGACGTTCGGTTCTTGATGAGTCTAATGGAAACGCATCTGAAGAGTCAGGCACACCGTCGTTATCATCGTCACTATCAGCGTTATTACCTATGCCGTCACCATCTGAATCGGTTGTTTCGGCGGCATTATATGGGAACGCATCGGATGTATCATCGACACCGTCGTTGTCATCATCATTATCAGCGTTATTTCCAATGCCATCACCATCAAAGTCTTCGGTTTCTGTGGCATCTAATGGAAACGCGTCATTTGCATCTGCAACACCGTCATTGTCGTCATCGCTATCTTCGTTATTGCCGGTTCCATCGAGATCGGTATCAAGCCATTCGTTTGGATTAAGAGGAAAAGCATCATCTTGATCTAGGTACGTGTCGTTATCATCATCAGTGTCAGCATTGTTACCAACGCCATCTAAGTCAGTGTCTACCCATTCACTTGCGTCTAAAGGAAAAGCATCATCAGTATCAATATAACCGTCACCATCATCATCTTCGTCAGCGTTGTTGCCAATACCATCTAAGTCAGTATCCAGCCATTCGCTTGCGTCAAACGGAAACATATCCTCGGTGTCAGGCACGCCGTCGTTGTCATCGTCTGGATCAACTGAATCGTCAATACCGTCTAGATCGTTGTCACGGCGGATATTAGGATCATCTGGATTAGCGTCTACGCTATCAACTACGCCGTCATTATCATCGTCGGGGTCCAAGTAATCTAATATGCCATCTTCGTCTGAGTCAGTTACGCCGGTGCTGCTAATAGGAAGCCCTTCTATGGGTAAAAATTCGTCAGTAGATGTGATGGGTGGTTCACCCAAGCCTAATTCATAATCTACGTAGTCAGTCCTGCCAGCTACCCACATTTGTCCTGTTGCATCAACCGCATAGTTTGCTTCTCTCGTAGCATAGGCAGTTGCCCAGAGGTTATCAGATGTAACAGAGGTTAGTCTCCTTATAGGGGACGCGCCTCTTCCCAATCTGGGGGCTGATTGGGTGGCGGATGTCCATAGTTTGTTTTCTTGATCGATACCGATGAAGCCATAAGTGGCATAACTCTTCACTTTCCAGTTTTGCGTATTAGACAAGGTCAGTGGGTAATAGCCCAGCTCATTTCGTTCTTCTTGGGTGATACTGTCTTGCATGAAATTGTTTGAACCTAAGCCATATATGCCATCTTGTGTGTCGACAAACATGCGCCACAAGGAGAAAAACATATCTTCTACTGGTACATCAAAATCGATTGGAGACAAAAAACTATTGCGTAGAGGGCGTGCCAACGAGCTAAAACGAGGAGTGCCGGAGGTCCATACTTTGCCTTCGTTGTCGAAAAAAGCACTGACTTCGTCAAACTTTCCACCTTTCCAATTATACAGCCCATTTAACTGCACAACATTCAATGGAGTATAGGGGAGGGACTGTTTGTGGGCAGGCAAGTTTTCTGTCGACAAATAATTACCTAGCGCCCAGATACTGCCATCTGCTTTAAGTGCTAATGTGGCGGAACTAAACGTGTCACTATCTTGCAGATCAACCCAATCATTGTCAGTACCGATTTGAACGGGGCCAATAATGTCATTGCCGCCGTCGCTGAATAACTGTCCTTCTTGACCTTCAAACCACAACGAGCCGTCAGCCTTTAGTAAATACAATGCGCTTTGGTTTAGATCAAAATCTACCCAGCCGGATGAACGTAAATGTGGTTGGCTGTAAATAACGTTATCAATAGAATTACCCCATTCATATAAATCACCTCGATGGCTTAAAAACAGCGTTCTTCCTTGTATGCTCGACAGCTTTTGTTGATAGGGCAGTTCTTGACGCGGTAAGGGTAAAATGTTGATTAACACAGTATGAGTTTGCTCTGAGCTCACGTCTTTTACGGATAACTCTAATTGATCTGATTCAAAATCATTATTGGGAGAATAATTGAATGTATGCTCCATTAAGCTAAGCTCACCAAAACTAGGAGCTTTGACTACCTCGTAAACTAAATCATCGCCATCAATATCTTCACCGGGCAATTCTCTTAAAAGCGTTTGTCTAGGTTTAACAAATACGTTTACCTGTTCAGGCACTATGGGTTCGTTGTAAATTGATCTTTCAACTGAAATGTTGACGTCTTTTGTGGTAGTCAATTCGCCATCAAAAACAACCACAGATATGCTTGTTTCACCAAACAGTTCACTTGTTGATTTTATGGTTATAACGCCATTTTCGTACGCTATCGCATCTGGGTTAATCAATGTTTCATCGTTTGAAAGGGCAGAAACTTCGATCAGATCAATACGTGACTCATCAATTATCTTCAATGGTATCTCGACGCTTTGAAGTTGTTGTAAAACAGCATTTTCCTGGACTTCAATCATCGGCGCTTGATTCACAAAACCTTCGGCGACAATCCAGATTTGTTTTACTTCATCAGCATTTCTCACTTGGACCTGAGCAAATCCATTTGTGCTATTTTGATTTTCAATAACAAGTTGGAATTGATCATTTTCCAATGGCGCTAGTGTGACTGAAAATTCGTTATAGTTACCTTGGTCAACAATACTGACTGAAGGGTTATTAGCATTTTCGATGACAAAATCAACAGTAAACACGGTTTCTGCGCTAGTAGACTCAAATACTGTAGGCAGGGCAATATTGTTAGCGGATGATTCTGCTAGGTTGATTATGGCGGGTAAACTGTACAGGCTTTTGATTTCAACTTGTTGGTCATCAACCCATTCATATGATTTTTTGGCCGCCACAGAGATACATAAGTTTGCCACTCGACTCGAAGGAATAGTGATCAACGCGCTATTGTCACTTATTTCTGGAGTGAATGTGTAATTGGTAGAGAATCGGTCGAAACGACACTCTTCATTCGAGTGCCACCTCGCTTCAAGTTCAAAAGCATCTGCATTTGGAAACTCATCCCAGCTTACTTTGAGTTCACGCGGCGTATCAGTTTTGCTCACCTGAATATTGGTAGGGGCACCTGCTCCTCGAAAGTTGGCAACAATATTAGCACTTTGATTCATCATTAATGAGTTGTCGGCTGACTCTGGGTCTGTTCTCTCTATACCGACAGCAGCATCGCCATCTAAAACACGCGGATTTGAAAAGTAAGGGATAGTGTCACAAAACCCAACTTCATCGTTACAGCGATCATTGTATGACATGATGGTTTGTTTTTTGTTTTCAGTATCTACAAAACCGTAGTTGAAATAGTCGTTACCGCCGTCTTCTACATACCGGTCATGCTTTGCAGCAAGGTTGTGACCAATTTCGTGCGCAAATGTTAGATTACCAAAGCAACTGTCGCTAGTTGAGCCTAGGCCATAAACCTCATCGCTCCAACCTGATTCATCTACGGAGTACCAAGCTTTGCCGCATACAAACCCGATTCTTCCACCAAAAAAGTGTACAAGATCAGCTTGGTATCTGTTTCGTAAGTTGGGCAGATTTTGATACGCGCCCTGTGCACTTAACATATCAAACAAGTTATCGTCTTGATTGGCGTCATTGACCTCAATCACCGCTGTCTTTACAAGGTTGATGTCTATTTCAGATGCTTCAAAAGCGGCATTCGTTTCAGCAAATTCAAGCTCAATTAATGCTTCAATATCTGGATGTTTACTCTTGGCTTCGCTACTGTAGTAAACCAATACGTTTATCTGATTCTCTTGCTCAAAACCATAGCTTTTGTGGCGTTCTAATGAGCTTTGTTGTCCTGATGAGCTTTGAGCATTGCTTGACTTTTCCTTCGGCAGGTTACGCGAGTCAAGCACATCAAGTTCAGAGCTTTGTTCGCGCTCCGCAATTTCAGAATTGAGTACGAATTCATAGTCATTTTCGTGGTGCTTAATCAAATTCCAAACCTGACCATTTACCCTCAGGTGCCCACTGAGCCCGTAATCAGATTGAATTAAACTTAAACTTTGATAAGCATCCGTTTGCCCCAGCCAGATTCGGTTTCCATTTGCAGTAACGTTTTGTTTCATTGAGCTAAATGTATACTCGATATTTTCAACGCTGACTTGAATTGAGTTAGACTGAGCAATTGAAAGCGGGATATCTTGCTGTTGCAGTTGAAGAGATGAGCTGTGTAACTCACCTAAACTTGATTTAAATAGCGATTGTAATGTGTCTGCTTGAGACGGTTGGCAGCATATTATCGAGAGTGCTGCAGCACTGAACACTTTTCTCATGACTTTCCTTTGCCTTGCTCTTCCTTAATTTACTAGAGTAATAGTTGAGGTAAAGAAAGGCAAGAATTCGAAGCTATGTAAAGAAGATTAAAACAACCGCTTTTCGCTATTTTGAGCTCTCTTATTCAATCCAATAGAAATAACTGCGTTAAAAAAGGTGAGACATCAATTCCTTTTTCTTTTCGCCATTGTTCATTGTGAATACTTTTGAGATAACGCGATCCCTCATCGCAGATCAAAGTCACGATACTGCCTTTTTGATTGTTTTGCTGCATTTCGGATGCAAGTTTTAAAGCGGCAAATACATTTAAACCTGTAGAGCCACCGACTTTGCGATTTAACAAGTTTTCTAGCCAAATAGCGGTAGCGATGCTCGCCGCGTCGCTGACTTTAACCATTTTATCAACAATGTACGGATTGAATGAGGGTTCGTATCTTGGCCTGCCTACACCTTCAATGTTGGATGGTGAGCATTTGAATACCTCGTTGCCCGTTGTGAATGACTTATCACTGGTTCGTACTGACGAATAAACGTCATAAAAAACAGAGCCTTCAGGATCGGCTACGCACAACTTTGTGTCTTTAATATTTGCTGATTTATAGCGAATATAGCGTCCAATAGTGGCAGACGTGCCACCTGTTCCTGCACCAACGACTACCCATGAGGGCACGCTAAAGGGTTCTTCACTCATCTGTTCAAATAAGCTTTCAGCAATGTTGTTGTTGCCTCGCCAATCAGTTACGCGCTCAGCATAGGTAAACTGATCCATAAAATAACCGTTTTGCTGATCCGCAATTTCTTGAGCTTTGACATATATTTGATCGGATGCTGCATAAGCAATTGTGCCACCGTAGTGCTTAATGCTTTCTAGCTTTTCTGGAGAGGTGCCATCGGGGACCACTGCAACAAATGGAAGCCCTAATAAACGCGCAAAATAGGCCTCGGATATAGCAGTAGAACCAGAGGATGCTTCGACAATCGTGGTGTCTTCAAATACTTTGCCATTGCATAAAGCGTACAAAAATAAGGAGCGGGCAAGCCTGTGTTTTAAGCTGCCTGTTAAGTGCGTTGATTCGTCTTTAAGGTAAAAATCAATATCTTTAAACGCGTTTAACTTGAATTTGAGTAAGTGTGTATCGGCGCTTCGTTTAAAGTCTGCTGATATTTTTTGGATTGCACTTGCCACCCAAGCTCGTTGTTGATGACTGCGTGCGCAATCAACCGTATTTAAAATACCTTTATCGAAAAGTGACTGATGAAGCGCGCTTATTGTCATGCTGATACCAAAACGTGAGGGTTGAATGTTTACTATGTTGTTAGCTTGCCTATTACGCCTTTTTTAGGTCGGCATGTAAAGATGCAATTAGTGTTCGGGTAACAGCTGACTAGAGTTTGTTTCTAACTCTTATACTTTATTGAACAACCATAAGGCGGCGTCAATGGTTTAGCAATTTTTTCACCTTTAAGATCAGCTGCCATGGCAAGGTCAAAAAACGCTTCGGCCTTTGGAATATCCGCAGGGTTTGCCGATTTAATACTGTCTATGCCTCCGGCGTAAACCAAATCGCCCTCAGGATCGATGATATACATATGCGGTGTTGTTTTAGCCGAATAAGCCTTGCCTACATCACCTTCTGGGTCAAAGAGTACATGGCTTGGAGATGCATTGCGCGATTCTGTTAACGCTTTTGCTTCATCCGCTTCTACATAGCCTTGCTTACCTGGTGCAGACGAAATAATTGACAACCAAACAACATCTTGTTCAGTGTACTTTTGCTGCAGTGCTTGCATGTTGTTGCTTTCGTAATGTTTTTTTACATATGGGCACAAGTGGTTAGTCCACTCTAAAACGACATGCTTGCCTTTGAAGTCAGACAGAGAGACTTGTTTGCCGTTTTTATCTTGCAGTGTAAAGTCTGGTGCGGGTGCATCAATGTTGACTTTTGCAAGTGCATTTGCGCTCACTAAAGATAAGGTGAAAAGCGCGGTTGTTATCAGTTTTTTAATCATTATTTAGCTCCTGTTTTGCTTGTTCAATTGCATCAATGACGATTGATGGGGTTAACACTTGTGGTAAAACGTTTACGTGCTTTTCGCCAGCATAGACCACATATAGTGGCACACCAGCGCGCTGATATTGCTTAAGGTAATCAAGGATGGCTTGGTTTTTATTTGTCCAATTACCCAACATATAGTGAACATCTGGCGCTTCAAATTTGTCCAATACCGCTTGTTTGCTCAATGCAACACTTTCATTCACTTTGCATGTAATGCACCAATCCGCGGTCATGTTTACAAATACGACTTCTTGCTTTTGTTTTAGTTCATCAAGCGTGTTTTGGTCATATGGCACATGATTTTCAGCGCTTTGAGCAGCGTTTGAAGCGGTATTCGCCTGTTGTGGATTCAATAAAAATAAAGGCACCGCGATACTGGCTAACACGCCTAAAATCAATATCACTCGCAGGAGTGAAGATGAGGATTTTGAAAGTCCCCACGTGAACATCGCAAAGCTAATTAATGACAGTATCAATAAGAATTGCGCTACCGCATTTGTCTGCCCTAAATACACCCAGACTAACCATGCTACGGTCGCGAGCATCGGAAATGCTAAGGCTTGTTTGAACGTTTGCATCCAAGCGCCAGGTTTGGGCAAGAAAGCTTTTAACCTACTTGAGATGAATAACAACGTGATAGGCAGCGCAAAACCAAGCGCAAGCGCATTAAAAATAGCGAAGCTGACATAAGCATCACTCACAAGTGCAACGCCTAGTGCAGCGGCCATAAATGGTGCTGTACAAGGTGAGGCAACGATCACGGCCAGCACCCCAGTGAAAAAATGAGATTTGGCACTATTGCCTTCGACCAAGTGTTGGCCAAAACCTGCCAATCCACTGGCCATTTCAAACACGTCAAACAGTGCAAGCGCAATAAAAGTAAATAAAAAGCTTAGCAGTACAATGAATAGGGGCTCTTGCATATGAAAACCCCAGCCAACAGCTTGACCGGTTTGTTGAAGCACATAAATCACAAGTGCGAACAAATTAAAGGAAATTAAAACACCTAATAAATACGCCCACTTTTGGCCCAATGATTCATGTTTTTGTTGTAAAGCCATTGCCTTCATCGACAAGATTGGCAACACGCAGGGCATAATATTTAGGATAAGCCCGCCAATAAATGCCATTAAAAGATATAGCCACAGGCTGGTCGCTTCAGAAGCCCCTGTGCTTAAATTTAATGTTTGATTAACGCTTGTATCCAGATAAAACGCCTGTTCGCCATTACTGAGTAACCATTTAAGTTCTTTGGGGTCGTCAAACAGATAGTCCGATTTTGGAATTAGCCATTGTTTGATTGCGTCGTCACCAGTAATCGTTTGTTCAGCTGAGTGTTGTATTGCATCGCTTCTAAACGGAAAGAGTGTCCAGGTCTTTGTAGCGAAGTTATTGATATCTGAAGTGTCTACTTCCACCACTATATGGGATTCGCTGAGTTCATGCTTTCCGTTTAACGTTTGTTGCATGGGTAAGGCCAATCGAGTGCGTTCAAACATAGCGCTTTGGCTAGACTTCGCGGTTTCATCACTCAAAGGCAGTGCAAGCGTTAAGTCCGCCCAACCAGGAATACAGTCTTCCTTGCACACTAGCCAAGATAAGCTCGCATTTAGTGTCAGTTCAGCAGGTGTGTTATCTAAATTTTTAACCTCAATCGGCAACATAAGTAATGTTGCCCCTTCATAACCATAGTTGGTGAGATGCGCAACGGGGATTGCTTTGGGAATCGGCCACTCAATTTCACCAACGGAGATGTTTGTTTGAGAAGTGATTTCGATTTTAGGTGCTTCGCCAGAGTCCCCGGGGTTTCGCCAATAGGTATGCCATTGTTCGTCAGGCTCTAGGAGCACGCCGACATAAAAAGTAGAGTTTAGTGTGATTGTCTGGTGTTCACTTATCAAAGAAACAGTGATGTGAGGTGCGCGCGCTTTGGATGCTGTCAGATAGGTGGTTTCAGCATTAGCGCTAAAAATACCGCAAATAAAGGAGAAGATTAGAAACAAGATGTTGAGGTAACTATGCTTTTTTAAGGCGCGCATATGGTTTTGGTTGTCGTTATGTTTGTAGTCTTATTATTTAGGTTGTTGATACGACAAAGCAAGTTGCTTGGATTGTTTTTTGATCTAACGGGTTTCTGCTTTGATATGAGCTTGGTTTTTTGTATTTAGCGAGAAGCTCGCTATCCCACATCTGATGTCTTGCTAAACCACAAAATGAAATGTTTGAATATTTTTGAAAATCAGTAGTTTAGTAATAAAAATGTGTATAGTGAGAAAACTCGCTTTACTCAGGCTCGCTAAATACGGTTTTATTTAAAGTTTGATTTATTAGTATTGTTGATTTAAACGTTGTATAACAAGGTTTTAGAATACATAGGTTGGTGGGATGAAAGAGTTGTACGATTGTTTATATTCGGTATTCTTGCTAATAAGTT
>NZ_BGNG01000010.1 GCF_003203515.1 Glaciecola sp. KUL10
TTTTTTATAAACGCGCTGACGCGCTGTCGCCAAGATTTGCTTTACCGCAGGGAAACCCTGCTGACAAATCTAGTGCTCGCTAAAGTGGTGGTTTATTAAGATTTAGAGTGTGTATGTGACAAGTAGCAAATCGTAGACAGAAGAGTAGCGACTCTTTGTTAAATACTAAAAAAACTGATTATCAAATTTTCCAAATTGTACTTTTTTTGTCTGGCGACAATAGCGATACGGTACCACCTGACTCCATTTCGAACTCAGAAGTGAAACGTATTAGCGGCGATGGTAGTGTGGGGCTTCCCCATGTGAGAGTAGCACATCGCCAGACTCCTAATTCCTCTGCAAAGAGACCGATAAAGCCTCAACTTATGTTGGGGCTTTGTTGTTTCTGGCGTTTGTTCATTTTAAGTTATTGTTCAATTGCATGAGCACCTTGTTCATAGAGTTAAAATTTTATAGTCGTTTTGATTAACACTGACCCTATTGTTCAAACACCAAATATCCATCCTTCAATATCTAAGGCGGCTGCTGGTAATTCTGACGCTAAAGAATATCCCTTCTTGATAAAATGCCTTAAACCCGCGCTTGAAATAATTGCATCTGTTAAATGATCATTTAACACGTCTTCACAACGGTAAGCCTTCGTATCCAATTTGCTTAATACAACATTTAAAGAATCGTGGTCTCTTACTTTTAGATTTCCTTTGTCCGCGTATTTTATAAATAAGCGAGGATAGATCTCTGTAATAACGAGTCTAGCACTGTTAAGTAACGCCTGTTCGAAAGGCCACACTGCTATTCGGTCACCAAACTTAGCTTTAAGTTGATGAACGAGTCTCATCCCTGCTAAACCGCCTTTACCGACTTGTTTAGCGCCAATCAATTTGAAAGGACTTTCAGGTGTGCCAAGTAATTGTTCAATCGCTGCTTTCTCAGTAATGCGACGCAACGTATCGAGATTAAACCAATCAGGTTGTTTTCCCTTGGTCCAAAAACGGTCTTGATATCGAGGGTTTTTCCACACATTACCAGCAAATAAATTTTTGTTATCGATGTTTAAGTTTTCAACTTGTTGCCATAACGCCGAGTATTTAATGTCATTACCAAATGTTTCTTCAGCAACTGACTTTGCATAGCCAAAATTGCAGTCTATACCGACAAATACCTTTTGCCCTGACTGCATTAAGTCACATATATAATGAAATACATCTTCTCGTGATAGTTTTGACTGAATCGCAACTGGAGCATAATCATTCGAGACTAAACAAGTTGCAAGTGCAATGGAATTTGTTTTAACAGGTTTCTCAGCGCCAGACCAATCAATACCTATAAACTGCACAAACATATGTTGTCTCAACTAGTTTCATATTTATTAATCATCTTCTAATGAATACGTAATACCGCCTGATGCTTCCATTCCATCAACGTAATTTTCAATCATTGCGATCTATAAGCAGTAGTGTTTGAAACTAAAATTTGAGTTGATAACAGGCATAAAGTAAGTCCTTTTATTAGCGGGCGCTTTGCCTCATCATATAATGCTTTTATGTTGTACAACAAACAAATAAGAACGCTAAAAGATAAGTTTGCTGAGACAATAAACACTTTGCACTACTAAGCAAAATTCATCGTTTAACCGTAATAACGATAATATGGTGAATCGATTTTAAAAGGACGGAATTAATGGACCCTGAATCACAAGCTGATAAACAAGTTTCGAGCATGGGCGCGTGGATGTTTGGTTTGGCATGGGTCGTTATTTTTATTGCTCTTATTGCATACTTTTCAGGGTTCTTAGATAGGAAAGTCAACCCCAATCAGTCGCCATCTTCTGTGGTGACACAAGCTGGAGTAGAGGTTCGTTTAAAGCAAAACGCAATGGGACACTATGTAACCAGTGGGTTAATTAATGGCCGAGAAGTCGTTTTCTTGTTAGATACTGGTGCAACAAGTGTATCGGTCGGCGCCCATCTCGCCCAAGAACTCTCCCTCATTCCTAGAGGCCAACAAATGGTACAAACCGCCAATGGTAATCTGATGGTCGCTACGACTACGATTGATGAATTGAAAATTGGTGATATCACCCTGCAAAACGTAGAAGCTAACCTTAATCCAGGTATGCGTTCGGATAAAATCTTGCTAGGCATGAGTGCATTAAGACATCTTGAGTGGTCACAACGCGGCGAAATGCTGACTTTACGCACTTTTTAGCCTTTCTCTTACGGAGATTCTGATGAACAAAAAGGTATCGTGTAATACTACTTTCGGCAATTCCGGTCGAACAGGTGAAGCCCGTCAATACTTTTGAGATTCCGCTGACCAATTAACAATACTAAAGTGAGAATAAAAATTGTGATCGTGGCAGGGGTAGATAAGTCCATACTTTCTGGCGCCTCCTTAATTAAATACCATCCATGTTCAGGGTTCTCGTTCGGACTCAACATTTGCCAATACCTACCGAAGTTGGCAGTTGAGTTTACATAGTTTTCGACCGTCGTTGAATATGCGTCTCTATCGCGATCAATAATAGCTGAGATGCCTCCGATACGCAGACGTGCAGTAATATCAAAACCCGCATCAATATCATTGACATAAAGAGCTAACGAGAAAAAGCTTTCTTTATAGTGATTGATATCGAATGGCCCTCCCATTCTTTCAAAACTAAAACGAGAGTGCCCAAAAAAATCACTATAAGTCGAGTAGATTTGAAATGCGTCAGTGCCATTTTTCTCGATAACTTCTATTCCTAAGCTAGCATCGTATTGATAAGCACTATTTTCACCGAACACTGTACCGTCATTCCAATCACCATCAAAATTTCTCGAATACATTTCTCGCCACTGTGATTCAGTGGCTACAGTCCAATCACCAAACTGTTGCTTCATTTGATTATACGAAAGACCCGTTGTATGTGTTAGGTCAAGCCACTGAAGTTTCGATTCGACGTCCAAAGACCAGTTTAGTTCGCCATCTGACTGATTGATCAAACTGGCTGAGCTTAATGATGGAGTTAGGGACAAAAATAATATTGTAGAGGCAAGGAGCAGCTTTTTCTGCATAAATTTTGAATCCGACACTGAATCGTGCTGATTACAATAACTCAAAGTGTTTAGCAAAAATGTGCAATCAATGTAGAAGTTGTCGGATCCAAATGTCTTGTTAGAAGGCGCTAAGACAGCGCTTACTCCTGCGAGAGCAAAAGCAGAAGAAACACATTGAAATATTCATTACCAGTCTATACTTTAATCTAATATGAGAAATTTAAGTACCTACCATCACATCGCTAAGCTATCACGTACATGTTTTTGTGTCGTGTTACTTTCTTTGATGATTGTTGCGACGACATCACTTCAAATAACGCATAATGAACCCCATAAAAACACCGTCGCTGACCATAGAGAAAGCGTTTATTCGGTTGCTTTGGTGTTACTAAATGATACCGTCAAAAATTCAGACGACACGAATAAGGAATTGTCGTTAGAAACGGAGCAAAAAAAGCGTTTTATTAATGCGTTTATCAAGAGGTATCAACAAGCAAATATTTCTGGATTTGCATCGTACTTATTATTTTATTCTGAGTTTAATAGTCATAGCAAAGCGGCTTTAATCTCTTATTTACATCAACAGTCTCTCCCCTAAAAGCAAATAAAAGCTGCTTCAAGCAATTCAAAACGCAACGAAATCGTGTTGTAAAAAAATTACCGTCACAGTGAGAAAAGACTATGACCTTAATAATAGAGGTTCTTCTTGCTATTTCACCCTACGTTGGACTCTTAACCATGATTTGGCTCTGTCGTACTTTGTACAGTTGGGCTAGAAAACGAAAAGCCGCTGCAATAGGCCTTGGAATGATGATGCATGCGTTAATGCCTGTACCCAATGTAGAAAAATCAATTACTCAAGTGATTGAGAAAAAGCAAATTCAAGAGAAAAAATCAGCACAGTCAAAAGAAGGGACAGGCACATAGACACGTTTGATATCCGCCAATGCTGAATAGAGAAGCCTTTGTACGTTTTGCAAATCACTCAAATCTTAATTTTAGACAATAAGCGGACATTTTTAATGTCCACTTATTGTCTCCGACAACATCTATTGACCAGACAAACGCTTCCCAAATGAAACAGCATAAGCAGGTGAACGCATTCTCAGCACTGGGTCGTCGCTTGACTTAAAGCCGGCTGAGATCACGTTTGGATCAAAATTGATGCTATCACACGCCTTGCCGCCTACACTGGTAAGCGTTAGCTTGCCCATGACTTCAGTTGGTCGATCCGCGGGCCACGCTTGCGATGGGTCAATATTTGTATCTTCTTTTCTACCTAGTGATATTGAGATTGTGTAAGAGATCGTTTCGTTGGCAAACTGTTCTGTTAGATGTTTTTCTAAGAAGCCGTTTTCTAGTGTTGCTAGTGCTTCTTTTTCAATGACTTTAACGCCAAGATCTGGCGTAGTGTGCCATCTAAATTTGGTTTCATTACCGTTCGAATCGTTCATAAAAAACGTATGCAGTCCAAAAAACTCTGTATTTGCATAAGAATAAGGCGTCTTTGCTGTTCTTTGCCATGCCGCTGCGGGTTGAGTGCTTGGATGCGTAGCAACATACTGACCGACTTTACGCATATCCACTTTACCGTCTTCGCCCGGGATGAGCGTTTCTAAAAATCCGAAAAATGTATCGGGGTCTTTTGCTGCAAATACAGGTGTGCTATTGCCGACAATATTGTGCATTGCACCACTTGGAAGTTTTAATTGAATTGCCATGCCGCGAGCACCGGGCGCTCTTTCGTCGGCCATTGGGTTTCCGCCACCGAGCGAAAATCTAATCGTTGCGGGGACTTTGTCGGTTTTGAATAATTCAGATGTTGAATAGTTGGATAGCGATTTATTGGGCATAAACTCGCCACTAGCACATACGCCTCTTGCATGGGCTTTTCGAAAACCAGGTTGTTTGCCAGCAAGTTTTTCGAATAGGTTAATCATATCAACCGCTGTTTTTTCTTGCGCGACTACTGTTTGAGAACTGACTAGTGGAAGTAAACTCACTAATGCGATTTTTACAAATTTGTTCATTTCATTATCCAAGCAATTGTTTGCCTTAAAGCATAGGCTAGGATTGCACAAAGGTTAAATCATTGATGCTGATATTTTAATATTCATTCTCTTGCATCGGCTTTCTAAGCTTAGACGGTTGAATCATGAATAAGCGTTTGAACTGTTTACTGAAATAACTTTTGTCACTAAAGCCACACTCATCACAGATCTCAGAAACAGAACGATTTGTTTCTAACAGAAGTTGTCTTGCACGCTCGAGACGTACTTGATTGATAAACTGCTTGGGCGTTTTGCCTAAATATTTGGTAAACCTTCTTTCTAGTGCGCTTACAGATAAAAAACTGATTTTGGCGAGTTCGTCTATCCTGATATCTTTCGCATAATGCTCGCGGATATATTCAACTGGTAATTTTATGGGTTCTACCATACTTAGAAGTTTATTGGACTTTTCAAGAGAGTGCGTCATCCCATAAGACCCTATAATCTCGCCAAGTGAATTAAACAAAGGGCGTTTAGACGTGACGTACCACGAAAGATTCTCTGACTCGTTGACGTTCAGTTCGATTCTATCGGTAATACTTTCGCCACCTAGCACCTTTTTATCGTCATTCAAAAACTGTTTTGCTAAGTGAGCGGGTGCAAATTCTAAATCCGTTTTGCCAATAATTTGATGCAGACTCTTTCGTCCCATGTGCACCACAAATGCACTGTTTGCGTGCATTACACGGCTTTCTTTATCTTTTATCCAAAAAAGCGTGTCAGCTAGTAAATCAAGTATATTGACAATTTCTAGTACTGAGGTTTCGGCTAAAAAGCTATTTAGTACCCGTGATGAAGCTTTTGTACTCATTTTTAAATCTTCAGTTCAATAAGGCTAACGCCGATTTTGTCATATTTTTAACCGAATTAGTATTAACTGATCTTGTAACAATTTTGTTAATTTAATGATATTGAAAAAAGGGAATAACGGTATGAAGAACCAAAAAATACGCATGGGCATGGTGGGCGGAGGCTCCGGCGCTTTTATCGGGCAGGTCCACCGAATGGCTGCAAATTTGGATGGGCAAATCGAATTGGTCTGCGGCGCGTTCAGTTCCGATAAGCAGCGTTCAATTTCCTCTGGGCAAGACTTATATCTTGATGAATCTCGCTGCTACGCAAACTATCAAGAAATGTTCGAAAAAGAAGCGCAGCTCCCAAGTGATGAACGCATGCAGTTCGTGTCTATTGTCACCCCTAACCACCTACATTTTGATGTTGCCAAGCTTGCCTTAGAAAATGGTTTTCATGTGTTGAGTGATAAGCCAGCAACCTTCTCTTTAGAAGAAGTGCTAGCACTTGAGCAGATCATTTCAAAAAATCAGAAGTTATATGGCCTTACGCACACTTACACCGGTTACCCCTTGGTGAAACAAGCTAAACACCTCGTGGCAAGTGGTGAATTAGGCAAAGTGACTAAAGTGGCCGTTCAGTATTCACAAGGTTGGCTATCAAAAGAATCCGACACTGACAACAAACAAGCAGCATGGAGGTTAGATCCTTCAAGAGCAGGCATTAGTTGCTGCGTAGGTGATATTGGTGTGCATGCTTTTAATTTACTTGAATACATCAGTGGCCTTGAGGTTGAGCAGATGTGCAGTGAACTGACATCTGTCGTGGACGGTAGAGCACTAGATGACGATGCAACTATTTTGGTTAAGTTAAACAATGGCGCTAAAGGAATTGTGGGGGCAAGCCAAATCGCTGTCGGTGATGAAAACGATTTGGCTATTAGTGTGTATGGTGAAAAAGCAAGCTTAACTTGGCGTCAACAAGAACCTAATTCACTTTGGCTCAAATACAATGACAAACCCGCTCAAATGATTAGAGCAGGTGTTGGCGAATTTTGCGAAGAAGCACAAATGGCCATGCGCACGCCAGCTGGACACCCTGAAGGTTACTTAGAAGCCTTTGCAAATTTATACCTGCGCTTTGCTCAGCAAGTCAGGGCGTTTCCTCAAGCTCCAGAAAATTTAGAACCTATTTTGGGAATTGAAGCAGCAGTCCGAGGGATGGCCTTCATTGAAAGCAGCGTGACGACCAGTCAATCAAATACAAAATGGCATACGTTTAATCCGTATGCGCAAAAAACATTATAAGTGGACAGTTAATATGAAAGAAATTAAAGGACCAGGGATATTCTTGGCGCAATTTGCAGGCAACGATGCGCCTTTCAATAGTCTAGATTCCATTGCTAAGTGGGCTTCAGAAAATGGCTTTAAAGGAATACAAATGCCGAGTTGGGATGCTCGCTTGTTTGACTTGTCTCTTGCTGCACAAAGCAAAGACTATTGTGATGAAGTCACCGGAACGCTCCGTCAATATGGATTGACCTTGACCGAGCTTTCCACACATTTGCAAGGCCAACTCATTGCTGTACACCCAGCATATGATGAAATGTTTGACGGCTTTGCCGCTGATGAAGTCAAGGGCAATCCTGCCGCTCGCACAGAGTGGGCGCGTAAGCAAATGTTTGAAGCGGCTAAAGCTAGTGCAAATTTAGGGCTTACATCGCATGCCAGCTTTTCAGGTGCCTTGCTTTGGCAGACTATGTACCCGTGGCCGCAGCGCCCAAATGGTCTAGTCGAACAAGGGTTTAAAGAACTCGCCGATCGTTGGGTTCCTATCCTAGATGCATTTGATGAGGCGGGTTGCGACGTTTGTTATGAACTGCATCCTGGTGAAGACTTACACGACGGGGTTACCTTTGAGCGCTTTTTAGAAGCTACGGGCAACCATACTCGCGCTAATATTTTGTATGACCCAAGCCACTTTTTACTTCAGCAATTAGATTATCTTGCTTTCATCGATATTTACCATGAGCGTATCAAAGCTTTCCATGTAAAAGACGCAGAGTTTAATCCAACAGGAAAAGCAGGTGTTTATGGCGGTTATCAATCATGGATAGATCGCCCCGGACGTTTTCGTTCATTAGGTGACGGGCAAGTAGACTTTAAGTCCATCTTTAGCAAGTTGACGCAATATGACTTCGATGGTTGGGCGGTCATGGAGTGGGAGTGTTGCATGAAACACCCAGAAAATGGTGCGGCTGAAGGTGCCATATTCATCAATGATCATATTATCAAACCAACGGACAAAGCCTTTGATGATTTTGCAGGAACAGGTGCTGACGAGGCACTGAATCGCAGAATATTGGGCCTATAGCATTCAACATTAAACATAAAACAATAAAAGGAAGTGCAGTATGAGTAGCTCAACGATAGATGCACCTGCTATGCATATTTCAAACGAACAAATGTCTAAGCTTTTCAACATGTGCTGTATTGCGCTAACCGTAACGGCCATGACATTTGCAATACGCGCAGGAATTTTAACTGAACTGGGAGATAAGTTTGGTCTCAGTGCTACCCAATTAGGTTGGGTGAATGCGATGGCATTTTTGGGTTTTCCACTGGCAACCATGTTTGGTGGCGTGTTGTATAACGCCTTTGGACCAAGAAAATTGGTGTGGATGGCCTTTACCTTTCATATTTTAGGTCTTGGCTTAACTATCGTGGCGAATGACGTTTGGGGCCTATTAATTTCGACTTTGTTTGTTGGTTTTGCAAACGGCTGTGTTGAAGCTGGCTGTAATCCTTTGATTTCAGACATGTATAAAGACAATAAAACCACTATGTTAAATCGCTTTCACGTTTGGTTTCCTGGTGGTATCGTCATTGGTGCACTTGTTTCAGCGGCAATGACCTCTTTGGGTTTGGGTTGGCAGTTGCAGATCGCAGTGATGATTCTACCTACACTGGTTTATGGTGCATTACTTAAAACAGCAGAGTTTCCAGAAATTGACAAAAATCTGCATTCAACCAGAAACAACATTCGGAATTTATTCTCTCCCCTGTATTTATTTTTAGTAATTTGCATGACCATCACAGCAACGGCTGAGTTAGGCACGCAACAATGGATCCAAGAAATTTTGGGCGCCTCAGGTGCACACCCGATGTTAATTTTAGCCATGATTACAGGAATCATGGCGGTAGGTCGTTACTTTGCTGGACCGATTGTACATAAGTTTCAACCTTCTGGTGTACTGCTGGGATCTGCGGTTTTAGCTACATTAGGAATCTTCCTAATGTCACAAGTAAGCGGTCCAATGGTTTATGTTGCTGCCATTATATTTGCTTTGGGCGTGACCTATTTTTGGCCCACTATGTTGGGCTGTGTATCTGAATATCAACCTCAGACTGGCGCGCTAGGACTATCATTGATTGGTGGTGCAGGGATGTTTGCTGTGAGTATTTGGAATCCAATTATCGGCGGTTGGGTTGACGATGCTAAAGCAACAGCCATCGCGCAAAACCTATCTGGTGACGAACTTACGCTCGCGTCTGGACAAGCGCTATTAAGTAACTTAGTGCTGTTTCCATTGGTGCTGATCGTACTTTTTATTTGCCTTCATATTTATCTAAAACGTCAGCAAGCAATAAAAAGCTGAGTGGTTAAAGGTATCCAGATGACCGAGCAAAATATTGAAAATAAAGACAGGCGACAGTTTATTGATACTGTTTCTAAAATACTCGGGGCGACCGCTTCTGCAGTATTGCTATCGGGGGCAAGTGTACAGCATGCTTTTGCCTTTAAAGGTTTGTCTGCTAGCGACCAGTTTTTGAACAAGCAAATGTTAGATACCTTGATTGCATTGTCCGATACCGTGCTTCCGCAAACTTCCACTCCTAGCGCTAGTCAAGTTGGGTGCCATGATTTTGTGCAGAGCCAATTAGTTAAGGTTCATGGCAGTCCAAGAGTAGAAGAGTGTAAGTTACTCATTCGGGGTCTTGATACAACAAGCCAAAATGATCACGACAAAGCGTTTTATTTACTTAACCAAACTCAAAAACTCGCGTTGCTGACTACGATTGAAAACTCTCCTGGTAACCCACTTCATGGCTCACTTTCATTTATTAAATCACTCATTGTATTTGGCTACTTCACATCAAAGGTGGGCGCGTCTCAAGTACTTCGGTATCAAGCTGTTCCTGGTGGTTTTAAAGGTTCGATCAAAATAGATGAAAACACGCCCGGATGGGGTTCGTTGGACTTTTACTAAGGGTTAAAGGAATCAAAATGACTGAAAAGCTGTACATCAATGAAACGAAAGAAGAGTTTGATGCAATAGTCGTTGGCTCGGGTATAACGGGTGGTTGGGCCGCAAAAGAGTTTTGCGAACGCGGCTTCAAAACGCTCATGATAGAGCGTGGGCGTGTGGTTGAGCACCGCAAAGACTATACGCACGAGAATAAACCTGTTTGGCAGTTAGAAACGCGCAGCAAAGTCCCCAATTTACTCACCGAGCAGCAACACAAAGTCCAAGCAGAGTGTTATGCATTTACCGATGCGACTAAACACTTTTTTGGCAACGATCGAGACTTACCGTACAGCACTGAAAAAGACACTAAGTTCACATGGATCAGAGGTAACCAACTGGGTGGGAAGTCTTTGTTGTGGCATCGTCAATCCTATCGAATGAGCGAATTTGATTTTCAGAATAACAAGCTTGATGGTGAAGGTAATGATTGGCCGATTCGCTATGATGATCTGGCGTCCTGGTACACACACGTTGAAAAGCATGTCGGTATTTCGGGTGAAAAAGCTGGATTAAAACAACTGCCTGATAGCGTTTTTCAACCGCCATTTGAACTAACGCAAGCAGAAAAAGATGTGCAGGCAAAACTGGCCAAGTTGTATCCAGATAGGCCGCTTGTAATGGGTAGAACCGCGCATTTAACACAACCCACTTCGTATCAAATTCAGCAAGGGCGAGTGACTTGCCAAGCGAGAAATGAATGTCAGAAGGGGTGTTCGTTTGGTGCTTACTTTTCAACACAAAGTTCGACCTTGCCTGCAGCTGTGGCGACTGGCAATCTACATATCGCACCCAATTCAGTTGTTGAGAGCCTAATCTATGACGAAACGACCAAGCAAGTTAAAGGTGTAAACGTCATTGATAATGAAACATTAACAACAAGAGAGTATCGCGGAAAAGTGGTGTTTTTGTGCGCGTCTACCTTGGGCAGTACACAGATTTTGATGAACACAAAAACGCCCAGTTATCCAAATGGGTTGGCGAATCGTTCAGGTGTGCTTGGGCATTACTTGATGGACCATTGTTACAATGCGTGGTCAAACGGAGAGTTAGAGGGTTACGACGATGAGTTCTATTCTGGAAGACGTCCAACGGGAATTTATATTCCGAATTTTCAATACACACCCAGTAAATACAAAAAGGGCTACAAGCGAGGCTATGCGCTAGGGGGCAGCGCATATCGAGATAATTGGAAAATAGGATTAGGTCAAAAAGGCTTTGGCGCAGAATTTAAAGATAGTCTTACAAAGCCCGGCAAGTGGCGCTTTAACTTTTATGCGCAAGGCGAGATGCTTCCGAAATTTGAAAACCAAGTCAGTTTGCACCCGAGCAAAAAAGATAAATGGGGAATGCCGCAACTTCATTTCAATGTAACATGGTCTGACAACGAACGCGCGATGATGGAAGATGCCGCTGATACTTGTCGTGAAATGCTGGTGGCGATTGGTGCAAAGAACATTAATTCATGGACCTCAACAGATGGCGCAGCACCTGGCCTTGCTATTCATGAGGTGGGCACAGCGAGAATGGGTCGCGATCCCAAAGATTCAGTATTAAACGGCTACAATCAAGCCCATGATATTAATAACTTATTTGTGACTGATGGCAGCGCATACTGCTCAACGGCTACCGTTAATCCATCTTTAACATTTATGGCAATGACCGCCAGAGCAGTGGACTACTGCGTTACAGAAATGAAAAATAGACGAATATAGGAATGTCATGTTTAAAAAAATTATACTAAGCACATTAGTTGCCTCTGCATTGCAATTGACAACGCTCGGCGTATCCGCGGGTCATCATAAACATGGCGCAGAGCACGAACTAGGCTTGCAGCTCTATAGTCTTCGCAATGAGTTTCCTAAAGATTTTGAGGGCACTGTTAAGCAGATTGCTGACTGGGAAATTCATCACGTAGAGGGCGGTGGGATGCTCCACGATCAAAGCATAGATGACTTTAAAGCTGCGTTAGATAAACAAAACATCAAAGTGGTCAGCGTTGATACCTCGTATGAAGAAGTGCGAGATAATCCAATTGCTGTTGCCTATAAGGCAAAGTACTTTGGTGCCAAGTACGCGACAATTTATTGGGCTTCACACGATGGCTCAGTGGGTTTTACCTTTGATGATGCACAACGTTTGGTAAAGATACTAAACGAAGGCGGGAAGCAGCTCGCTAAAGAAGGTGTGACACTTCAGTATCATCCTCATGGCTACGAGTTTGGGAAGCACGAAGATGGTACGTTGTTAGACTACATCATTGAAAATACAAAACATGCACAATTTCAAATGGATGTCTTTTGGATCAAACAAGGTGGAGCCGATCCCGTTGAAGTACTCAAAAAATATGAAGGTCGCTTTACTTCACTTCATTTAAAAGACCGATTAAAGGGTTCACCCAATACAACAACGGGTAGCGCAGACGTTCAAACTAATGTGGTGCTCGGAACTGGTGATGTTGGTATCGCGGAAGTAATTAAAGAAGCTAAAAAGCAAAAAATTAAATATTTCTTTTTAGAGGACGAGTCTGAAAGAGTGTTAAAACAGATTCCCCAAAGTATTAAATTCGTTAAAACCCACCTTTAATTAGCTAATTTTCTAAGACTAAAAATTACCTGATTTGAAAATTGACAGGCGATATAATTAGTTACAACACTAATTATATCGCTTTTTCAGGCATTATTTTTAGTATCAATACTTTCTTCCTGTGTTTATTCAAATTGCTTAAATATTTGTTTTATTGATTTACGTTAATCTTACTTACTTTTTGTATATCATTATTGCTTGAGAGAAATCAGTTTGTTAATCGTCTATTTTTTATTTCTTAATGACTACTTAAGAATCGGAGTTTATATAGGTTATGCGTAATAAAAATACATTGTTTTTTATTTTAATAGCTGATATTACAAACGATATCATGATTTTTATATTGAGTTCTTTTCGCGAAAGTACAATCAGACGGTTAATAAAAAATTAGCAGAAAAACTGTACATTGTTTATAATGTGAGCGATACTTACATTGCTCAATGCTTTTAGCGCTTTTGAACTTAGTGAATATCAGAACTTAGGTTTTATTTTTCGTTAGAACAGCTGTTCTCGAATATTATCGCAATATTTTGCGGTTCTAGTTTTAAGTTTTTAATCTGGTTTAAGCCTAACGTAAATAACACTATTGATGTTCGTTTTTTGATGTGGAATATCCGTTCGTTTTGCTGTTTTTTTACTTCAATCGAACTTGCTTAAAGTCCAGGTTTGGCCTGTAAACATTTGTGAATAATGAGTTTTTATACAGGGATGTGATTAAAGAAGCTCGCCTTATTAAATGAAGGGGATTTCTAGCTTTAAGACGGTTGCTTTTACTTGGTTTGTAAAACTAAGCTGGCTTGTGAAAAGAATTACGTCTAGAGTCCTTGTATGTTAGAAAAGTGTCAGGATTATCTAGCTAATTTCAAATTTAGTCCGATCTAATACACATTTAATAGCAAAATAACTACCTAATTCTAAACACTTTATTTCTATGTGAATAAATGTGACCTTCTATTTTTTAATACCCAAAGACATTTCTATATTTCCTTGTTACACTCATATCACGAGGTTACGTTATCCTCAATAAACTCTTCACAACTAATCTGTAGGCCTTGATATATAAGTAGGGTCATAAGTGTTCACTGGTGAACAGATGAAACAAGTTAGCTTACTTACAAGCTTTAACAATACAATTATCCATTTTGGCGAGTTCGTTTTAAATACACAAAACGGAGAACTGAGAAAAGATAATGCATTGGTAAAAATAGAACCGCAACTTCTTGAATTCCTCCTATTGTTGATCAAACAAAAATTGCTGGGTGAAGATGCAATTGTTACTCGAGCATTGATGATTGATTCCATTTGGTCGGGCAAATCTGCAAGCGACGATGCTGTCAGAGCCGTAGTTAAGAAACTTCGTGAAGTGCTTAATGATGACGCAAGAAGACCTCGCTACATAAAAACAATACCAACAAAAGGCTATTTGTTAATCTGTGAAATTGAGCAGCGCGCGCAAGGCAGGTCGGCGTGGAAGCAGCGTTCTATAAAATATGGTGTGGTTGCATTGCTCGCAGTAGCGCTTTTTGCTGGTATACAACTTACTTATTTATGGTATACATCTGAAGATCATGCTCCTAAAAGAATCTCAAGCCTAAAAGTCATCACTGAAGCTTCGAAGACGTTTGTAAGTGCAGACTTACATAATGAAAACAAAATTTTGTATTCAAAAATTGCTGAAAATGAAAAGTCTTTACAACTCTATGTAAAAAGTATTCATAACGATGATGGTACCCGTTTAACTTGGGACCAAAACTACGACCACCAGGCTCGATGGAGCGGCGATGGAAAATATATTCTTCTCAGGAAGAGTAATTCATCAGGAACAGAGTCTTCAGTTTATTCTTATCCTGAAATGAAAAAGGTTTTTGATGAAAAAAATATAGCCTCAGTAAACAATTCGACTGAACAAACCCAAAATCAATTAAAAGCAATAGCATGGCTGCACGACGAAGACCAAATCCTAATATATGAAATCGATCAAGAAGCGCCAAATCAAGTGGCGCTATATGCGTATTCAATTAACGGTAAAAAACTAAAGCTCAAAACCAGTATCGCGTTAAAAGTGAGCCAGATAAAAGAAATAGAAGTCTCGAAGGACAGTCAATTTCTCGCCATTTATTATCAAGACACAAAAGGCCACTTTTCTCTGACTATCTATAATCGTTTCACCAATGAAATAATAGATACCTTGCGCCTGCAAAACAAAATTGATCGATTGGTGTGGGATGACGATAGCCAACTAGTGAGCTTTTTGACTGAAGAAGAAGGTCTGCGCTCTTATGATATCACCGCTCGTAAATACTTTAATTGGAAGGGTTTGAAACCAGGCATTCAAAGCCTAATTAGTCAGTGTGGTTCAGCTTGTTTTATGTTTACACGACACGATGGAGACTTTTTAGATATTAGTGAAAGACCTTCTCCATTCGTTGCGCAGGATATTTTACCAACGCGTTTAATAGCATCACCGGGTTTAGACGACTTGCCAATATTTGGAAGTGATGGAAGTCTTTTTTTCGTAACACGAAAAGATGGACGCTCACTAATAGAAAAACGTGATTTAAACAACCAACAGCATCAAGTTTTTGAACTTCCTAGTAGCGGAACTGTGGGCTCTTTAGCATTGAATAAGGCGAACAACGCATTTATCGGTGAGTTAAATCAACGAATATTTTTGTATCGTCTAGACACTGGTATATTTAGTTTTGTCACGGGAATAAAAGAAAAAGCGATGGAGCCATCTTGGCTAGCCGACGACAGTGGTTTTTCGTTCTACATTAAAGACAAACAAATAACCGGGGATACTAACCAATTTGCTAATAACGATGTCAGTACTGATTTTCCTGTTTATTACCATTATGACCTATCAACATCTTCTAAAAGGGAATTAGGTCGCCAGTTTCATTCGATTGTAAACTTTGAAAATAATAGTTTTTTAGTTTCAAAGGTACCCGGAGAGTATTTTCTATTGACAGCAAATGCAATCGAAGAGCTTTTTCAAGATGAACGCTATTTGAAAGCAAATCAAAGCAAAGAAGTCATTCGGATTCCAGATTCTTCTCCTAATGCATTTAAGATAATCGGAAAGAAACTCTATTACTTAGACAGCCTTGAGAATGATACTGTCCTTAGCACGTTAGATATAAGTACGCTAAAAAAGCAAAGCTATCCGCTTGATACAAACCCACAAAATCCAAACTTTACATTATCAAGCGATCTATCAAAACTCGTCGTTACTCGAACTAAATCAAACGCCAGTCAAATAGTAAAAGTCGAAGGTTTATGGCTCGAATAACTTTTCTAATATATTAAGCTTGAGAAAATCGGTACAAAACTCAGTTTGATTTGGTTTTCTTGAACGTATAATGCAACAAACATTGGTAATGGCAAATAGAAGGGAGTCTGATTACGCGTTTAGTCTTGCAGGACTGCTTTATTTAATGAATCTTCAGAAGCAAAGTTAGCTAGTCCATCTTATATCTAAGATAACAAATCTCCCATCTTTTATAACAAATGTTGTATTAATTAAAATAGATTGGTAACATCAATTTAACGTTTTGGTATGACAATTATGGGTGGTGCGAATTGCATTACTGGTTTTTGGTATGACCAACAGTATGCTACTAATAGGTAAAAAAAGATGGCATCTCACTTTAAAATATTACTATCGCTTTTCTTTGTTGGCGCTTTGGTTTCGGGCGTGGCTTTATTCATGCCGGCTCAAGATGAAGAAACAGTAGAGCTTCGACTTGGTCACGTTGTCGATTTGGAACACCCCGTTCACAAGACATTGGTTTACATGCAAGAGCAGCTTGAGGAAATCTCGGGTGGGCAAATGAGCCTAAAAATATACGCAAGTGGTCAACTAGGCTCTGAGCGTGATTTGATCGAGCTAATGCAGATTGGTAGCTTAGCTATGGCAAAGGTATCTGTTGGACCACTTGAAGCTTTTGTGCCTGAGATGCAGGTCTTTAGTTTACCTTATGTCTTTGATGACAATGACCATTTTTGGCGTGTTGTGAAAAGTGATTTAGGTAAAGAGCTTTTACTTTCTCCGCTGCGCTCTGATTTAAGAGGATTGGCGTTTTTCGATGAAGGAAGCCGAAGTTTTTATACGTGTCCAAAACCTATTTCATCACCAGCTGAATTAGCAGGCATGAAAATAAGAACAATGAAGAGCCAATCGGCGGTTTCATTAATGAGAGCGCTTGGTGCATCTGCGACACCGATATCTTTCGGTGAACTATATACCGCTTTACAACAAGGTGTGGTTGACGGTGCAGAGAATAGCCCGATTACTTACTATAAAGCCAGACATTACGAAATCTGCAGAAACTTCACATTAGACGAACACAATACTATCCCAGGGATTTTGATGTTTAGTGAAATTGTATGGGGCAAGTTGAATGATCAACAACGAGATTGGTTACAACAAGCGGTAGACCGCACGACACCTGTTCAAAAAGCGCTATGGGCTAGTGAAACCGAAGTCGCTCTAAAAGCACTCGAAGATGACGGCATCAATATTATTTATCCAGAAAAATCACCTTTCCAAGAAAGCGTTGCAGAGTTTATGCAAACCTTTGATGGCACGCCTATCGGCGATATCTTAAAAAGAATAGAGGAACAACGATGAAAGCTTTTGCTCAGTTCTTAAACCTAATCGATAGCGTGTTAAATCGCTTTTTACAGTTTTTATTGGTTTTGGTCACGCTTGTTGTTTCTTGGCAAGTGTTTTCAAGATACGTGCTTAACGACCCAAGTTCTTTTACAGAAGAACTAGCGCGTTTCCTACTAATCTGGATAACACTACTTGGGTGTGTCTTGGCTTATCGCCACAATCATCATCTAGGCTTAGACATGGTGTATACACAAACCAAAGGCGCCTATCGCAAGGCTATGTATTTCATTATACACAGTGCTGTGGGCTTTTTTGCTTTATGCGTCATGGTCATCGGCGGGTTTTTGCTGATGAATATGACTGAAAAGCTCGGTCAGTCATCACCTGTCATGGGGATAGACATCAGTGCGGTTTATTCGGTTGTGCCACTAAGCGGAATCTTGATAGTGATTTATTCACTAAACGCCTTATTTTTTCCAGATAACAAAAGCCTAACTGAACTTGCAAAACAGGAGCAACTATAATGACTGTTGTCTTTTTACTGTGTCTTTTCTTCCTCCTGCTGTTTTTGAATGTGCCGATTTCATTTGCGATAGGGATCTCTACCTTTTTATTCATGGTGTCGGCAATTGACTTCTTGCCCGCAGCCGCCACGGTTGCCCAGCGCATGACCAATGGCGTAAACAGTTTTGCATTGATGGCAATTCCGTTTTTCATCTTGTCAGGTCAGATAATGGCCCAAGGTGGCATCGCTAAGCGATTGATCAATTGTGCGATGGCTTTACTAGGTGCCTTACCTGGCGGGCTAGCATTAGTAAATGTACTATCGTGTACCTTGTTTGGTGCTATATCAGGCTCGGCGGTTGCCGCAACATCTGCGATTGGTAGCTTTATGGTGCCGCAAATGAAAAAAGCTGGCTATAGTGATGAATTTTCTGCATCAGTGACAGCGAGTGCATCTACTACGGGTCTGCTCATTCCACCCAGTAACATCTTAATCATATATGCGATTGCTAGTGGTGGTGTTTCTATCTCGGCACTTTTCTTAGCCGGTTATATCCCTGGTTTATTAGTTGCGCTTGTCTTAATGGTGTTCTGTGTTATCTATGCAAAACGCAAAGGTTTTAAAGCTTCAGAACGCTTACCGTTAAAAGTCGTTTTAACTTACATTTGGCAAGCTATTCCTAGCCTAGCATTAATCTTTATCGTAATGGGCGGTATCATCAGCGGTATTTTTACGCCTACAGAAGCCGGTGCAATTGCGGTGATATACGCGTTAATATTGGCGGCGGGTGTCTATCGCGAAGTGGATATGGCAAAGTTCAGTTCAATCCTGACAAAAACCGTCGAAACGACAGCAATCGTTCTGTTCCTAATCGCAACATCTTCAGCACTTTCATGGGTATTGTCTTACGAGAACATTCCACAAGAACTAACAAGTGCACTGCTTACAATCAGCGAAAACCCATTAATCATCTTACTGATTATCAACCTGATCTTATTAGTGATTGGCGCGTTTATGGACATGACGCCAGCAGTATTAATCTTCACTCCCATCTTCCTACCTATTGCAGCAACCTTGGGTATTGACCCGCTTCAATTTGGTATAATGATGATCCTCAACTTATGTATTGGCCTTTGCACACCACCCGTTGGCGCAATCTTATTCGTCAGTTGTGCGGTTTCAAATACCAAAATAGAGAAGATGATTAAACCGATGCTACCTTTATATGTCGGCATGATATTCGTGCTAATCATGGTATCTACATTCCCATCAATCAGTACTTATCTTCCAAGTTTGCTTTCTAAGTAGTTTTTAGCAAATCGAAAAAAGGGCTATAGCGCGAGTTATGGCCCTTTTTGACTTTGAACACTTAAATAGAAGCCTAGAAAAATCAAATCTCGTTAAAATTCCCCGATAGAAATCCCTTAGGCTATTTGTTATCTTCTTAATACTCCCTAGCAAAGACGTTGTTCGTTAAATCAGTTCACTCTTTTAATTACCACAGCGTCCTAGTGTTTCGATCCAAAGTTATCAAGGAAGATAATGTCAATCAACAAAGAGCTTAATCAAACACTCGAATCTATCTCGGCAATTGCACACACTGCAAAGTCGCATAGCGACATAGAAAAGGCAATTACGCTTATTCAAAAACAAGGAGATGGACGAGGTTTTATCCACAATAATACTTTGTATTGGGCTGTTTTTACTTTGTCATGTTTAACGGTTCTTTTATCTATCTGGCAACAAATGGACTTTTCAATTGAAACAAGACAATACTTGAAGTTGATTTTTATCCCCATTGGCTTATTAAGCCTTTTAACGATATGGTTTCGCTATAGAAAGGTTGTCAACACAGGCAAACGTTTATATGTCAGGGCTGTTTCGATTAAAGCAGGTGTTGAAAGATTATATAATTTTGATGCTCGTGCAGAATGGAGGCGCTTAGCTCAAACCTACGGCATGTTTAACGCTGGGGATGAAGGTCAAAAAATATCTGCGATGTATCAGGGGGAAGTTGGACAAGGCGATGACAATAAGGTCGCTTATAAACTGTTTGAATTTCGCTATGTTGATGTAAGTACCCACATATCAACTGATAGCAAGGGTCGAACAAGAACCCACAAAACAAAAACAACACGCTTTAAATATGGGATATTAGCCGAGTTTAAAAACTTTAATTCAATAAGTATTAACCGCCGATCATTCAGCACGAAATGGGATTCTGCTAGTCGCACATTTAATAAGAAGTTTAAAGTGAGGTGCTCAAATGAAATGGCTGCAGCAAAATTCTTTGATCCCAAAACCGTGTTAGCATTTGTTGATGATTTTCATTTTCTGAAGTCTTTAGAGCCAAGTATAGATTCTGTGGTGTGTCTAGAATTGCCTAAAGATATTTTTCCAACAAACATTCATTCACCATCGCTTAGACAAACATCTCAGTTTATAAATGAACTGCAATCGCCTCGATCTATCCCTAGACTCGAGAAAAGCAAAGAGCTACTTCAATTGATTCAACAAGGAACTTAAGGATTTATTATGATCACTTTATTGGTTATTGCGGCATTAGTAGTTACCATTTTTATTTTGTACAACACAATTATCGGTAACTTAAATCGAGCAAAACGAGCTTGGTCGGATGTAATTACCTATGAAAAGCTCAAAAACGATGTTTTACCGTCCCTAACAGCGATTACAGACGACTTTAAAGAATTTGAAACCGACTTTATTGAAAAAGTCACCGCTTTGCGAGAGTCCATTACACGCTTAGATGAAAAAAATATTGACGTTGAAGCACTCGCGCAGGTCGAAGCGCAGTCAAATGCAATGTTTTCATCCTTTAAAGCAACTGCAGAGAACTACCCTGAACTCGGCGCGACGCAAATTGTAAAAGAACTGATGAATGAAATAAGTGAAAAAAATGAAAACGTGGCAGCAGCCATTACTATTTTCAACAGATCTGTAGAGCACTTTAATAATTCAATTGAGATGGTTCCATACAATCTGGTAAACGCCCTTTTTGCAAAGAAAGAAAAATTGGAAAACTTTCATCAGTCTGGCACGGTTGAGGATTATGACTACAAGCCCAATTTTTAGGCTTGTAGGTCGAGTATAAGGTCATAAATAACTTGTTGACTCGATGCTGGCAAAGCATCTTTTATTAAAACAAAAGAGGCCTCAAAAAGATGTTTTGCTGATTTGTTAGCGCCTACAGAAGAATGCGGTTTTATTGGCTTTTTATCTCTAAAATAAAATTTATGTTTGTATGTATTTAATGATTGAGTTGCAAGATATACCCCTGTTTCTGCACCTTTAGCAATGTCACGAAAGAAGTAGCGCAATACGGGATACAGGTACCGCAAACCTAGGGGCATCGCTTGTTGAGTCATTTGAGTATCTACAATACCAGGATCAAAGGCATAACAATCGAAACTGGTAGAGAAACTTGAAGCTAAATGTCCAAAAATCACTAAATTATAAAGTTTAGAGTTTTGATAAGCTGTCATTGCTGAGTACTTGGACTTCTCAAACTTAAAGTCGAAATTGTTTAAGTTTCCATTGGCGTGTTGAAAGGATGAGGTGCATACCACTCGGCCGTTGGGGCTTTGCTTTAATGTTGGCGCAAACAATAGCGTCATTATCATCGGCGCTAAATGATTAACCATCAACGCGTGTTCAACTTTTTGCTCACCAAGCAAAATACCTTGCTTAGACTTACTTGGGAATAACCCTGCATTGTGAATAAGTAAGTCAATGCTCTTTGTGTGTTTCAATACCTCATCAATTGCACTCAAAATGCTTTCAATATTTAGTAGATTACAATACACAAAGCGCATACTTCCGCTATCACTTGCGAATTCCTGAAGCGCCTCAAACTTTGATTCATCGCGTGCAAACAAGTAAATAGTCGCATTTGGTGTTATCTTCATAAGTTGTTTTGCATACTCAACACCAAATCCAGATGTTGCGCCTGTCATGACTATATTCTTAGCTCTTATCATTGATTTATTCTTACGTTGATTTAAAAATAGACAGGATAATTGTTAAAGTGCGGTTTAAGTCAAACCCTAAGAATCTGATATGAAAATTAGTGAAGTAGCCATTAAATGTAACACCTCGAGTTCAGCATTGCGTTACTATGAAAAAATAGGGTTACTGCCAGAGATCAGCCGACAATCCGGGCAGCGTGTCTACCCAGACTCTGTCATTTGGCGAGTTAATTTTATTAATGCGGCCAAGGCAGCAGGTTTTGTTTTATCCGATATAAAATCATTGCTTACGCTTGCCGATGATGGCCAAGATTGGCGCGCCCTCGCTCAAAAAAGACTTGATCAAATCGGCACAGAAATCAAAACACTTCAAGTGATGCAAAAGGGACTTGAACATATCATTCAATTTGAGTGTTTAGATGATGGGATTGCACGTTTTTCGCAAAAAGAAGAAGTGGTTACGCTTGCGATGAATAAGTCTTCCATCAAAGCATAGATGTGGAGAACGAAAAGTTCGCTTGTAAAATGCCTCAAGCGTGCAAAACTGCCTCATTTCACCTACCTAAACTCACGACTCTTAGTCTCCAATTCACCTAGCAGGTGCGTTTGATCAATCAACCTGCCTGCAATTACATGCGTCACGCCTGCATCCCCTCGCTCTAGTATCCCTTTTACTTGTAGTATTTTGGCATTCAAGAATGCTTGCTTCTGTTCTCTTGCGGTATTTTGCCATACGACTACATTTACGTTTCCGGTGTGATCTTCCAAAGTGATAAACGTGACACCTGCTGCAGTACCTGGGCTTTGTTTGCCGCTGACCACACCAATGACACTGATCACTTGCTGGTGGCGAACGTCGTCTAGCTTATTGGCGCAGGTAAATTTAGGAAGCAAACCTTGTGAACTTAAAAGTGCAATAGGATGTGAATCGACGGATAAACCTGTGCTGCTGTAATCTTCTACGAGTTCGTCAAATAGGCTTGGCTGGTAGGCGTAATTGTCCGTGCTCTTTGTAATTGGAGACGTATTTGAATAAGTGCTTGCTAAAGGACTTTGTTCAGCAATAGCAAGATGGTGCTTAATACCAGCCTTGGCTGAATGGCCAGCTGAACGCGGCACTGTATGATTGGCTTCACTCAGTTTAAATAAAGGTAAATCTTCGCTTTCATCCATTAATTGCCAACGGGTTTGATAGCGATTGCCGGCGATACTGGCAAAGGCATTTGCACTGGCTAAGGCTTGTAAGCATGAAGATGAAATGCTCAGATTACGGACACTCTGCAATGACTCAAAACCACCTTTGAGTCTGCTTTCTACAATCAGTTGGGCGCTTTGTTCTTTTAAGCCTTTCACTAACCGAAACCCCAAACGAATAGCAAAAGCACCGTTATCTAAAGCTTCGATCAAATGATCATAAGTAGAGGCATTGATACAACAAGGCAGCACCTTAATATCGTGTTGCTTTGCGTCTTGAACCAGTTGAGAAGGTGTGTAAAAGCCCATTGGTAAGCTATTGAGTAAACCGACATAAAACGCCTGTGGATAATAGTGTTTAATCCATGCTGAAATATAAGCTAACACGGCAAATGATGCGGCATGTGACTCTGGAAAACCATATCCAGAGAACCCGCAGATTTGATCAAATAGTCGTAAGGCGTATTCATGGGTGTAGCCGCGTTCAGTCATGCCGTCTACTAGTTTTTGTTTGAATTTATATATATCCCCGTTTTTCTTAAATGCAGCCATCGAGCGTCTTAATGCATCTGCTTCTCCCCCGCTAAAGCCTGCTGCAACCATTGCCAATTGAATCACTTGTTCTTGAAAAATAGGCACGCCCATTGTGCGCTTGAGTACTTTTTCAATGTCTTTTGATGGGTAGTCAATCGGCTCTAAACCATCTCGTCTACGCAAATAGGGATGTACCATTTCGCCTTGAATCGGACCAGGTCTAACAATCGCGATTTGCACCACTAAATCATAATACTCTTTAGGCCGTAAACGAGGCAGCATATTCATTTGTGCTCTGGACTCAATTTGAAAAACACCCACCGTGTCGGCTTTACGGATTTGTTTAAACACTTGCTTGTCGTCGGGTAGGGCGGTGATAAACGGAATGCTATAGTGGTGATCGTAGTGTTTTGCAATTAACTGAAACGCTTTTCTGATGGCGGTTAACATGCCTAAAGCGAGTACGTCGACTTTGAGTAACTTTAAGGTTTCTAAGTCATCTTTGTCCCACTGAATAACGGTGCGTTCGGGCATTGATGCATTTTCAATGGGTACTAGTTCGTACAAGGGGCCTGCGGATATGATAAAGCCGCCTACGTGCTGTGATAAGTGCCTTGGAAAACCAATAAGTTGTTCAACTAGTGAGATAAACAACTCACCTTGTTTCGACTCAGGCGTAATACCTAGCTCACCCAACTGTGCTTGCCAAGGCAAAGCGCGATCGCGTCGATTGACGTTTTTAATAAAATAGTCGAGCTCGGTTTCGTTTATTCCCAGTACTTTACCGATTTCTCGCAATGCGCTTTTAAATCGATAGCAAACCACCGTTGCGGCTAATGCTGTGCGCTCTCGTCCATATTTTTTATAGATGTACTGAATCACTTCTTCGCGGCGCTGATGCTCAAAGTCCACATCTATATCAGGCGGTTCATTGCGTTCTTTTGAAATAAAACGTTCGAACAATACGCTGATTTGCCGTGGATCAACCGCAGTAATTTCTAGGCAATAACAGACAATTGAATTGGCAGCAGAGCCCCGTCCTTGATATAGAATTTGCTGACTTTGCGCAAACTGCACAATGTCGTAAATCGTTAAAAAAAAGTACTCGTACTGTTGTTCATGGATCAGCTTAAGCTCTTTTTCTATGATGGCTCTTACTTCATCACTCACACCTTCGGGAAAGCGCTTTTGAATGCCGACTTCAACCAGTTTTCGCAAGTAAGTGGCGGCACTATAACCTTCAGGGATTAACTCGGCAGGGTATTCGTAAGCAAGCTCGTCTAAGGTAAAGGTGCATAGCTGAGCCAAGGTCAGGGTATTGTTAAGCCAATCAGTTGGGTACAATTGTTGTAGCTTTTTTAATGGACGCAAACACGCCTCTTGATTTGATAAGGCTTCACGGCCTAATTGTTGAACGCATACGCCTTCTCTAATCGCATGTAAGCTGTGCTGTAAGGCTTGTCTACTTGGGTCGTGCATCAAAGCATGAGAAGTAGCAATAATAGGCAAATCAAACTTATCTGCGAGCGCTTCGCAATCTTCAATATAATCGTATTCATTGGCATGTAGCCAACGTTTGATGCCAATCCATGTGCGTTGTGGGTAGTGTTTATTGAGCCACATTGCCCATAGTTCGTCTGCTTGTGCGTCTCCGCTGGGCAAGAAAATACAGTGGCAGTGTTTAATTGATTTTAGATCCCATTCGGCGAGTTCATATTCTCCTTTTTCTGCTCGCCGACGTGCATTTGTGATGATGCGACAGCACTCTTTATAAGCCGCTTTATTTGGACACAACAAGACGATTTTGTGCAGGTGCCCAGCAAACTCAAACTCAAAATAACTGCCGACAATTAACTTAATCGGTAAGTTGTCTTGTTTCAGTTCAGCGTAAGCGCGTACGACGCCCGCCATCGAACACTCATCGGTAATCGCAATGGCTTTGTATTGATGAAAATAAGCTTGCCTGATCAATTCTTGTGGGTGCGAAGCGCCCGTTAAAAAAGAAAAATTACTTTGACAAACAAGCTCGGCAAAGCCTTCAAATGCAAGAGAGTTAGACAAAGTAGCCATGTACAAACCACTTGTCTTCTGGGGTTTTGTACACCCATATTTGCTGCCCGTGATTATTTTGCGCAACAAAATAATCACGTTGAATGTGTTCTTTGTCCCACCATCCACTGACGATGCGCTCAGGGCCGTTTAAAATAGTGACTTTTTCGCTTAGGGTTTCGGGCTGAGCTAATATAAATCCAGGGCGATCTTTAAATACGCGCTGCTCGTTTTTGTGTGCAAGCGCGTGTGCTCGACTTTGTGAAGCTGACAACAAGCGCTTTTGTTGTGTGCTTTGTTGTTCCGTATCATTTAAATGCACAGGCATGAATTGAGTGACGCGCTCGGGCCGAAAGTCTTGGCTATAACGCAACAACCTTACTTTTTCATCACCTAGTTTTGCTCTTAACCTTGATAGCAAAGTCAAGCTGGCGACATGCGTGCCTTTTTGCGCAAAAAAATCTGCATTTTTAATATCAGCAAGTTCTAGTTTGGGGCACGTTAGCGTGATGGCATACACTGCTGATTCAAGTTTGAGCTGTTCAAATTGTAAGGCAATGATGCTTAGCCAATCTTGTTGCTTATAAATCGCCAAAGCACTGTTAATCGTTTGCTCTACTTTGGGATGCTCTCGTTGATGCAAAGTAAGCTTGATCGTTAAACTTAAGGCGTTTCTGATTAACAGGTACTGCTCAAAAGACAGCAAAAGCTTGTCGATGATCGGTAATAATTTATCGACCAGTTCAATGTCATATAGCAGCTCTATATAGTCGTGATAATGCTCGGGTGGATAATAAAACTTAAGCTTGGCAGGCGCTTCACCTCGCAGTTCTGATATCACATTAATACTGAAGCGAGACACTCGGCTGGCAAGGGATGCAAGCGGTTGTTCGAATAAAGACTGGATGTTCTTGATACCAATTCGCGCGAGCTTTTCTTGATCTTTGGGGTCGATATCGGTCTTACATAACTGACATGCCAGTAAACATTTATGTAAGTGTGCTTTGTCATCAGAGATTTTGTTGAGTTTATGTAAGGCGAGTAATTTAGCGACATTCACCGAATAAGCACTCGCAAACTGCACTTCTACACCGCTTTTGGCTAACACCTGCGATAGCACTCGCCAATAAGCTTGTAGGCCACCGTATAAGTTCAGCATATTTTGCGCACGTAAAAATAAACCATTAGGTGTATCAAGTGCGATATCCGAGGTGACTAAGTAAAGCTGGTGGGCGATTTGGGTTAATGCTTTTTCTTCAATACTGATGTTGTATTCGTGTACTTGTAAGTTATCGCAGAGCAAACTAGCGCTGGCCAAACCCATGCCTTTTTTAACACCGACCTCAAGTGCGGCTTGGTTAAGTTGAAGCATTTTGTTGGCTTTGGGATCATAAATCACACGCGGTAAAGCAAGCTGCTCGGGGGCATTTACTTGGCGTTGGATCACGTCTAGATGTAGCTTGGGAAAGTACAGATAAATCCACAATGAACGGGTATCAAACTGCATGCATCGCTCCTGTTGCGTTAACTAGCAAAGCCCAAATACTTAAGACGGTTTGCTGTGTAAGGCATAAATGTTAGCGGCTTGCAGGGTATGACGTGAACCGCCACGGCGCTTGTGCATCGGCGACCCCATTCTGGCTTTATAAGGCACTTTGACGCTGAAGCTAGGTAAAGGCCAGCCGACTTTTTGCTTGTCTACTTTGATATTCACGGCTTGTTGATCACGGTTATCACGCGAGAGCGACATCGCCAAACTGACAGGCAAATTAGTTTGTTGATGTTTGCCTGCTTCAAATAAAAAGATCAAACATTGTCCTTTAATTGCAGCCAGTTCGAGTTTTTTAGCTTGGGCGACTTGTAGCTTTTCGTGCCAGATAAAAATAGCGGCACAAGCACCACTTTTAGCGCATTGTTCAGCGCTCCATAACTTTTGCTCAGTGCTGTGTTTGTCATGGGTAATATCGATGATCATGACTTTATCAAGCGTAAGTCCTTCACCAATTAAGAATTCTGCATTTAACAAAAATGGAGCCGCCACAAAAGCACAAAACTGCTTTTGTGCTTGTGCTTTAATCGCAGGTAACACTAGGCGCATTTCACCTAAGCCGACTAAGCTTTTAATATGGACTAAACCAGACTTTGGAAAACCACCATTTAGCGCTTTATCGAGTGTTTGATAACCGGTACTAACACGCTCCTTGTGTTGCTCGATACTCGCTGCACGCCACACTAACTGCTTTTTTTGCAAATCATGTAAGAGAGGATTCATCGTAAGCACACCTAACTTGATATAAAATACTGTATATATATACAGTATAAGTAGCTGTGTTAAATGGTCAAGTGTTTAGCGTTGATCGATAGGCAAGCGCTTGTATTGAAAGCGCTTATTGTTTAATCAAGGGTGTTTTGTATGCTTGCCAAGTATTGTCAAAGCTATGCGACAGCCCTTGAATTACAAGGGCTGTCGCATCAACTGTCGTATGACAGCGCGTAAAAATGACTGTCGTGTCGCAAAAACGCCGTTGGATTAACTCATTCCCAAGTGCTTAATGAAAGCGTTCCTTGATGTCGTTCGCGATTAAAAGGACACAATAAATGAATATCCGCACTTAAGGAGAACAACGATGCAAGATATACTTAATCCAAATGATAAAAACCAGGTGTCAACAAATGAGGAAGAAGCAATGAGTCAAGTTAGCCTACGCAAAGGTTATTGGTTTTTCTTTGATGACGAAGGAGATGACATCTCAATACATGGTTCGGCGTGGTCGGGAAAAGAAACGGTTTATTTCAACAACAAAAAAGTCTCTGAAATTCGAAATATTACCAGCCGATCAGGCACACATCATTTTGAAGCTAAGCAACATTCATACAAAGTTGAATTTCAAATTACTAGCTTGAGACAAGGTACTTTAGAGGTTCGCGTATTTAAAGATGGACATTTGCTCGGTCAAGAGTCGGCGAGTATTCAAAAGAAGCCAGTGCCGTGGTGGCATTATTTGGTATATGCAACGGTAGGTGCATGTTTTGGTTTTGCCATGGCGGCTTACTTTTCTTAATCGAAGCATTAAAAGGATACTCAGCAGATGCAAAAAGGCAGATGGTTACGTCTAAAATATGAAGAACACGATATTGCTATTCATTGGTCTAGATACAGACGTATTGAAACCGTTTATGTCAATAATCACCCAATATCTGAAAAGCCGAATTTTTGGGGAGCAAGCAGTGTTTACAAAATTACATTAGCAGAGCAACCCTTCTATTTGCATATAGAGTCTCCAGCGTTAACCAATGTACTTGCCCGCGCAACACTCAAAAAAGGCGGGCAGCAATTAGTCAGCGCCGACGCAAAGTATTTTGAGACAAAAGCTTCTTTCGTCAAATATCTATGCTTTGTGTTGGCCATGCCTTTTGCTGGATTTTTACTCGGTATCACTTTGAGTAAGGTTTTATAGATGTTCCCTGATCATAAGAGGTCATTATAAAATGGAGATTCGAGGCGATATTGTCAGGCAATTACGGACTGATCGCTCATGGACGCAAGCGCACCTTGCTGAAGTGTGCGAGGTCAATTTAAGAACTATTCAACGCGTTGAAAATCAGGGCAGCGCTTCTGTCGAAACCATCATGGCTTTGTGCGCTGCTTTTGATATAAAACGAGATGTATTGTTTAAAGTGCCAGAGCCTAATGAAATCGAGCAGGATAAATTTGCGCTAGGGCGCTTACATTATTTGTTGTTTTTGGCTGGTTTGTTACTTGGTTCGAGTGTTTCGGTGGTTTTGTTGATGATGAAATGATTCGTCACTCAATGTCGTCATTCGGTATACTTGCGCCCAAATGACTTACCTAAAAAAGTAAAAATGAAAGAAGTAATACAGTTTATCTCAAGTACGCTAGGGCAATTCACCGCATTGATTCAGCCTTATTACAACGAAGTTGCGTTAACCATCATGGCAACAACATTGGTGGTTTACGGCGATGTACTAAACAAAAAGATAAAACGTATTATCAGCCCTTATCACTTCATTATTCGCACTGTCGTTTTTGTGTTGGTGTGTGCTTTTGGCTATGGCATTTTGGTGGTGTTTGCGACGCCCTATGTTAAGCAGGTAATTTTGCTGGTGCCTTATGCTTATCAAGGGCTATTTGTTGTCGGCGTATTTTTGCTGTTGGGGTATTTGGCTGAGCATCGTCGTTATATTTAGCCTTCAAACTACTCACACCTACACCATATCAGGAAAAATAAGCTTAGCTTGCGCAGTAGAAAGACTAAGATGGCTTTTTAGGGCTTCAAGCGTCCAGTAGCGCACATCACTGGTTGGCTTTAAATCGCGCGCCTCAAATAATTGCTCTTTTGCTAATCCAGGCCATTTGCCTAATACCGCACCTCCTTTAATTGTTGATTTCGATAGCTGGCGGGAAGAGGGTGAAGTTAAACCACCGCCTGCCAAAAACATAGCTGAGGCAGTGCCGTGGTCTGTGCCTTTTGTGCCATTGAGTGCAACTGTACGGCCAAACTCAGTATTAATAATTACCAAGGTGTCTTGCCACGTATCACCTAATGCTTGATGCATTTTTTTAAGGCCATTATCAAGTTGTGAGAACATTCTGGATAATCTATTTTGTTGATTGTTGTGAGTATCCCAACCCCCAAGCTCTAGCATTGCACAATTAATGTTAGGATCGTTATTGAGTAATTCACCGCATCTTTCAGCTAAATATACAAAGTTGGGTTTACGCTTTTCATTCATTTGCATGGCAGGATTTTGTTGCTGTTGAATAAGTGATTGTAGGTGGTTGTTTAGGCTCTCGTCATTTTGATACAAATCACTCAAACGCGATAACAAATCATCACTTGCTTCAGGAAACGTTGAAGGGTACCACGTTTGACTTTGTATACTTTGATGACGAAGTGCAATGGGCACACTTCTAGAAATCGCAACGCTTTCTCCTTTAATTGCATTTGCGGCACGTGCAAGCCAACCATTGTTGTGATCGGTTTGTGTAAGACCTGATTCCATATGATCTTGAGCTTCAAAATGCGAGCGCTCCCGGAAGCTACTGGCCACTGCAACCACAGGTGACATTTGTTTTTGCGCATATAATTGATGCATAAAGGAAAGTTGTGGATGCAAACTAAACTGTTTATCTAAGCTGAGTAAGTCTTGTGCAATAGGCTCTACAAATTGCTTGCGATACGCCAAAAAATTTGGGTCTGCTACAGGAAACACCGTATGCAGCGAGTCAACTGCGCCACGTAAAAATATCCAAACCACTTTTTTGTTCGCGGTGCTTTTATTCGACATATTGGCGTTGAGTAAATTAGCTGCAGCACGTGGTGTTTGCAATAATACCCAAGCTGCTGCACCGCCTTTTATAAAATTTCGTCGATTAATCATATTCGTTTACCTGCGCTGAAAATCTGGGCTGAGCAAGAATAATGCAAGTGCTTGTTGTTTACTTTCAGCACGTTTGATCGCTAATGTACTTGCTTGACTTAGCAGTGGCCCTAGCGCTTGCTGGGCAAGAGCGAGTGGCTCGACTTTCTTGCGTTTTGTTATTTGATCAGCAAAGTAACTTGCCCACTCAATGCGAGAATTAAGTGCAGAGGTCCCTAACCAAGCTTTTTGCTCGTCTTCATATCCCGCAGGCGAACCTGAATTGAAAAAGCCATGGCCTAAAATCTCGAGTGTTCTATATAAATCGGGGACTGGCTTTTTAACGCCACAGGCATTACAAGCGCTTAACACGAAAGCGCGTGGACTTTTGAATTTATCAGCTTTTTTCTGCCAACTTAAGGGATTTGCAATCATCGTGCTTATGACTTTATTCATATCGCCGTTGGTTGCTAGCCATGTTTTTTTCATAGCATCTACGAGCGCCTTAGGAACATTATCGCTAATAAAGTACTTGGCTAATTTGTAGCTAACATGTTCTGCTGTTGAAGGGTGATTTGCGAGGTCATCTAGCATTTTCAATCCCAGTGACATCTGCGGGTTTTGCTTTGCGAGTTTTGCGGCTAAGCTATCATTTCTAAATGATATCGCTTCCAACGAATAGGTTTTACCTAATAGTGCTCTGTTTCCAGGCTCTTGCATGTTGGCACGAAATGCAAACCCTGGATCCTCTCCTTTTTTGACATTACTGATACTCCAACCAGTAATTGCTCGAGCCAACTCTAAGACGTCATCTTGTTTGTAGCCTGAATGTACACCTAGTGTGTGAAGTTCTAATATTTCTCTGGCTAAATTTTCGTTTAAACCTGCGCCTCTTTGCTTCTTTGCTTTTCTTCTTTTCCCTGTTTTGCTATTTGGGCCCATTGAACGCTCGTTATTTAAATACATCAGCATGGCAGGGTGAGTGGTCACAGCAATAAGGATATCGGAAAAGCGTTTATGCAGTCGCGGTGCAATCGCTTCTGTTTCTAGTGTGGGACTAAGCAGTGTCAGGAGTGTATTTGAACGACTCACGGCAAAGTGATTGGAAAAAAACGCCAATAGGCGTGAACAAAGCGGCTGCTCAGTTGTGAGCCCAGATAATGCATTGTCTTGTGCAAGCTTGCGAGCAGAAGCAATCATGTCACGCCTTAATTGCTTGGAGCCTGCAGACATCATATTGTTTTGAGTTTCACTCTTACTCTCACTCCCACTCTCACTCTCACTTTTACTCTCATTTTCCCTTTCTAATTTTTGCTGCTCTTTGAAATGATAGTAGCTGAGCATTGCGTCTTCACTACTCCATTTAACATCGTTAAGTTTGTAAGGTGTCATTTGAGATATGAGCCAAGCTTGTGCGCCCTGTAAGGAGTCGATATTGTGAAGTGACTTTGCGAGTTTGGGATTGATACCATGACCAAATCGATTTGCGGCGATGTATACAAATTCATTTAACATTAGCGTCTCGTACCTTACTTTAACGAAGTGCTATCTTTTAGCGAGTGGTCGTCTTATTTGATGTATCACAGATTGATGATTTTTTATTCATGTCAGTCAGTGTAAAACTGAGTTACAGTACCGACAAGCAGATTTACGAGAAATTGACATTTGTGTGATAACGAAGCTTAGATATGCTTGTCGTTAGTTGAGAATTAATATGAAAAAACTAATTAAAAACAATAAGATATTTATCCTGGTATTTATTGTCAGCGGGTTTTTTACGCCACAGGCGCTTTCAAAAGTGAATTACGCCGATAATTCTGGTTTTTCAATTACTAATGTGAGTGAAAGTGCTGCGTCAGTTGAGGTGGTGTACGATAACTTTATTAACCACATCGACAGTTGGTGGCCCAAAGATCATACATGGTGGAAAGGGACACTTAAAATAGATGAATATGCCGGTGGTTGTTTTTGTGAAATCACACAGACATCAAGTGCAGCGCATATGCAAATCAGTTTTATCCATCCTCAAAAAAAGGTAGTGATGACTGGAGGGCTTGGTCCACTTCAAGAAATGGGCATATATGGAGCTTTGACATGGCAGTTCACTTCCCTCAACGAAGAAGACTCAAACACTGATAGCTCAAACAAGGGAACAAGAGTGACCCTCACTTACCATGCATCTGGCACGATCCAATTTAATGGTAAAAAAGCGACTAACGAAGATGCTGTAAAACTAGTTCACGCAGTTGATAAAGTGCAAGCGCAACAATTATCGTCTTTAACTTCTTTTAGTAATGAAAAATAGTGTTCAGTTAAGGCAATACGCATGTTAAATAGCATACAACACAAGCTAAATAGGGTGCGTCCACCTCGTGTCAATATTACCTATGATCTTGAAACGAAAGGGGCAATTGAGAAAAAAACGCTCCCTTTTGTCCTAGGTATTATTGCACCGTTATCAGGCCATTCTGAACAACGCCACCCTTTGTTGCATGAACACCACTTAGTATCGATTAAAAGAAACAATTTTAATATGACACTAGCGTCTATTAAGCCGCGTTTGAAATTCAATGTACCAAATACCCTTGAAGGAGATGGAGAACTTTCAGTTAACCTAGCGTTCTCTCATTTCAGCGACTTTGATCCCTTGGGCGTTATACAAAACCTACCTGCTTTGAGCGCTATTTATCGAACAAGGACTGACTTGTGTAACTTCCAGCGTAAACTAGAAGGCAACGATGCGCTGCGCAATATTTTGCTGACTACGCTAAATACCTCATTAAAAAGCGCTCTGTTCAAAGTAGATGCGGATACTTCACAAGAACTGGTTGAAATGTCACCGGTGGTTGAGGAAATATCCGAGCAAAATATTATCGACATCATCAATACTCACATTTCTCAAATCGATAAAATGCTCAGCTTGCAATTAAGTCACATTATTCACCACAATGATTTTCAAAGGTTGGAAGCGACTTGGCGAGGCTTACATTTTCTAGTAATGAACTCAGACACCGATGCTAATTTACAGATCAAACTGTTAGATACAACGTTTGAAGCTTTACATGACGACTTAGATCAGACCGTTGAAATTGAACAAAGCGCTATCTATTCCATTTTTAATGCTGAGCAATGCAGCGCCCTCATTGGTGACTATCAGTTTGGTCAAGCCCCTAACGATATAGAGTTGTTGAGTAAACTGAGTCTCGTTGCTTCGGCTGTTCATGCTCCTTTCATCTCATCGGCTTATTTAAAGCCGGTTGAATCACAGAGCCTTGAGGCTTCGCTTGAAATCAGTGATTTGGATGAGATTTTTGACAGTACGCAAGTTGCTCAGTGGCGCGCATTTCAAGCATCTGAATGTTCTCGATATGTAACTTTAACCTTACCAAGGGTCATGTTGCGTGCACCCTATCAGCATAACAATAACCCTACAGATGGCTTGAGTTTTGATGAAGATATTCGCCAACCAATTGATTCTACGATGATACTTTGGGGAAATCCTGCATATTTACTGGCTCAACGTATTGCTCATGCATTTTCATTATATGGGTGGACGGCAGCGATTAGCGGAATTAAAGGTGGTGGGTTGCTTGAAGGTCTACCAACTTGCATGACGAGCACTGACAGTGGTGAAAGCCGGCTGAATTATCTAACAGAGAGACTCTTCAAGGAGGAGAACAAAGACACGCTGTTTAAGCTAGGGCTAATGGCGGTTTGTCATTGCACAAACAACAAACTCGCTTTTTTTGGGGGCAACGTTGTAAACAAAACAAAATCTTATATTAGTTCCGACAGTAGCACCGCAAATGCCCGTAACTCAGCACTATTACCTTGTATTTTAGTCGCTTCTCGATTTGCTTTATACGTAAAAGCGATGATGCGAGAAAAAATAGGCAGTTTTATGACACGCGCAAATATCGAAAACTATTTAAATACATGGATTAGTCAATATGTGCTACTAGATGAATCCGCTTCAGCGCAGGTTAAAGCTGATTATCCGCTCAGGCAGGCTAGAATTAATGTGAGCGACGCGCCTGGTAAAAAGAGCACCTATCGTGCTACTTTGTTTTTAAAGCCTCATTTTCAGTTGGAAGAATTATCTACCTCTATTCGTATAGAGGTAGATCTTCCTTTTTAGTCGCTTAATTCACTGACTGGGGATGCGCTTGCTTCGCCAACATCAAAGCACGGTCCAACGCATCGACACGATGAGTTTCTACATCTGGCGTTATCCCTATTCGTTCCCAGTTTTTATTAGATACCGCGATGATGGGTTTTGCCAAGGATATACGAAAAGTCAGGTGTTCTGTAATGGGGCGCACACCTACGTAGTAACCGGCTCCTGCTGTAGTTTCACCAACGACTGTTGCTTTGTTTTGCGCTTTCAATACGCCAGCAAATAACTCTGTTGCGCTTGCTGATGTCTTGCTGGTGAGTATCCAAACGGGGAAGTCTTGCCTGAAATTAGCGTGTTTAGGTGTTGAGCTTGTTTCAATTTGCTCACTTTCAAATAACGGGCTATTTTCTTTTGCCATTTGTTCTGTGCGCCATTGAATTGACCATAATGGTGTTTCTGCTTCGATAAAATAACTCAATAAATACTCGACTAAATCAGGTGAGCCTCCCACTGTATCTCGCAGGTCGATGACCATTGCATCAGCATATTGGAGAAATAGCATGGCGCTGTCTGCTGTGGATTTCGCCTCTGGTGCGGGGTCAAATTTATTGAATTTTAAGTAGGCAATATTGCCAGATAAATACTTCGCTTGTTCGAAGGCATAATTATATTTCAGTTTTCCAGGCTTTGGTTTGAGTATATGCGTAAGCGGTTTATCTGGCTGTTGTAGCATGATACTTAAATGAAGATCCTGAGTAATATCTCGAATGTCTCTGCCGATATGCTCCGCAAATTCAGCTAGTGATGTGACATGCTTATAAGCATTTCGCGTGTGTTTTTCGCTGATAATATCATAAGTACTTTTGACCTTTGATGGGGCTATATAGTGGGCCTGCATCACTTCAAAAGTTTGTTGGATTAAAGTGCTTTTATCTTCATAGCTTAAAACACTTGATGATGTTAGTTGGTTTACAGTCGGTTTGGCTAATACTTGATTGGATAACAAGTTTAATAACAATAAGCTAAGGCAAACAATACTGAAGCCGTAGGTCAGGATTTTTAATATGTGCAAAAATGGACGTAAAAACGTCGTTTGGAATAATAAATTCATATCAGTCACTCTATATTTTAATTAAGAGGGCAAAGTCAGCCCCAGAAAAGATGTTTAGTTTGATAAAACAACCGCTTATGCAATTGAGAGTGCGCTTATGAGTGGATGTGAATTGAGTAGTTTGATTTGAATATTTGAGTCTTTCCACCCTGATATTCGGTGAGTATTTGATGAGTACTCGCAAAACCAATAATGACAGAGTGGTTCTGAGAATAGATAGTCGTCAGCGACAGCCGTTTGTGGAATGAGCCCTAAGTAGCTGTCTAATTCACGAAGTGCCTGTTGCCTAAGGTCTTTAAAGTAGACCGCTGAAGAGGCGTTTTGGTAGTAAGTTGATAGTTGCTCAAAGGCGTTATCACCTTCGATGCTTAAATGCGGTTGACTAAATGGCTTATTTACAGAGGTGTCAAACACATAGACAAGTTCAACATTTTGTTGATAAGCATTGAGCTTGAGCAAAGAGTCCGTTGATTGAGCGTTGTGGGCAATACAAGCAAGTGCAAAACAGAACAGCAAGCTCAGCATTAAGCTGAGCTTGCGAGTTTGCTTGTCATGTTGGTTGGCTTTCATCGGGTCAATACTAAGCGATTTTCATCAAATGTTCGAGTTGGCGCTAAATGCCATGCGTCTCTTTTACATCAGCAATAAATTGCTGCATATTCTCTTCCAAGACAAATAGCGGCACTGAACCATTGGCTAATAAGGCATCGTGGAAATCACGCAAATCGAAGTGCTTACCTAATTCTTGTTCAGCCAGAGCACGTAGTTCCTTAATCTTGATCTCCCCGATTTTATAAGACAGCGCTTGAGCTGGCCAAGAAATATAGCGGTCTATTTCGGTGCGAACATTGTGCTCAGACAGGGCTGTATTTTCGAGCATATAATCGAGCGCTTTTTGGCGACTCCAACCAAACATATGCATACCAGTATCAACGACTAGACGACATGCACGCCACATCTCATAGCTAAGGCGCCCAAAATTGTCGTAAGGGTCGTCATAAATACCGACTTCTAGGCCGAGGTATTCCGAATATAAGCCCCAACCTTCGCCAAAAGCAGAAATGTAGGTTGAACGGCGTACTTCTGGTAAATCTTCCATCTCGGCCGCAAGGGAAATCTGCAAATGATGCCCAGGCACTGCTTCGTGTAAAGTTAATGCAGGTAATGCATACAATGGACGTTTATCCAATGCGTAAGTGTTTACCCAGTAGTAACCAGGTTGATCGTCGCGTCTTGGGCTGATGTAGCGGCCGGTGGTGTATTTTGGCGCGATTGCATCGGGCACTGGCGCAACGCCATAAGGTGTTCGTGGGAGTTTCTTAAACAACTTGGGTAGCTGAGCATCCATCTTTTTTGAAATATATGAAGCAACAATAATGAGATCTTCAGGGGTCTGGGCATAAAACTGCGGGTCAGTGCGCAAAAACTGAATAAAGTCGTTAATATCACCGTCAAACTTTAACTCGTCTACGATGGTTTGCATTTCACTGCGAATGCGCGCGACCTCTTTTAAGCCAATCTCATGGATTTGTTTTGCCGATAAATCAGTGGTGGTGTAATGCTTCATTCGGTTTTGATAAAACGCTTCACCCTTGGGCCAAGTTTTGACCGAAATATCGTCTTTTGCCAAGGGGATATATTCTTTGACTAAAAAGTCGTAAAAGCTTTGATAGGCATTGGTGACACCGGTCACTGCAGTGACGAGCTGTGTATTGTTGGCTGCGTTGTCTAGGTCTTCGCTCAGGTTTTCAAAAGGCTTAAAAAACGGGCTTTTACTAATATCTTTGTCAATGTAGCTGACCAAGGCATCTTCAAATCCGTCTAAAACCGCTTTTGGCTGAACTTGACCCACTTCCATGCCTTCTTTCATATAGGCAATTTGTTGTGCAAATTGAGCAGGGATGGCGCGCAGCGTGTTTAAGTATTTGTCGAATGAAGCTTGATCACTGATGTTTACTGAACCTGGTACATTGGCAATGCTATTGTGAAAACCATATTCAGAGGTAATCGGCACACGGTATTCTTTAAACTCATACTGCGACACATAGTTGTTTAAACGATATTGCTGCATCAAAAGCGAAATACGATCGCTACTAGGCAAAGATTGTTCGTCAATTTGTGCTAATTTTGAAAGAAATGATTTGAATTTTGCATTTCTTGTCGACAATGCCGCGGGGCTAATATCGGTAAAAGGCACATCGGTTTTGACTCCCTTTGAACGCGCTAAGCCCGGAAATTGAGATAATTCGTACTGCCAAACTTCATCGAGTAGCTGATGCAGTTGAGATTGCGCTTGGCTAACCGCTAATGTGGGTTGGCTATCTGCAAATACTGGCTTACTGATTATCGGACTAACAAATAAAACAGCGCTAAGAGTGGACGCGAGTGCTAATAACTTCATACTTTGCCTTTATTTTGTGGTTTCACCATCTATTTTTTAGGGGTGTATATCGGTTGGCTTAATGATGTCACCTTATCAGAAAGCTGTGTGATTTTCGCGCTACCTTGTTTTTCAACTTGGTCAATCCGCAACACATTATGCATTGGTATATAAGTGCGCTTAACATCTGCAAACTCGTCTTTTAGCTTTTCATGGCTTGGGTCGAGCACAATTTCGGTGTGATTATTCCACACAAAATCACCTATCTCGATAAAGCCAAACATATTACCTTGCATCAACTCTTTGACGTAAAGCTCGTAACGTTCACCATTACTGATAAATTGAATGCGATATAAAGCGTCTTTGTCGCTCATTGATGAAACCTTTTTAGTACTGCAATTAGCCCTTTATATGGGGATGCTTTAGCCAAGTACAAGTAATACTAGACTTGCTTTATAGCTCAATTGAACTCACCAGTGTGCGCATGGCAATCAACACATCGCCATCGCCATCTTGCAAAATATTTGAGATAGCAAATCCTTGTGTAAAGCATGTCAATTGAAGGGCAATCGATTCGATATTGACATCGCTGCGGATCTGATTGTGTTTTTGTGCGCGCTCTAAACAGCCAATAAAACAAAGCTGTAGCGAATCATAGTAATGGCGCGCCATTGACTGAATGTCTGCATCAGTTTTTCCCAATTCGCTAATGCACGTAACTAGCAGACAACCTTTGTGAGAAGTCAGTTTATGGTAGCTTTCAAAATAATCGTAGATGGCATGTGTGCCGGTATCCCGTTTATTTATCAAACTGTCTTGGCATGTTAAGAGTCGGGTATCAATATAATGTTGTAGGACGCGATGTAAAAAGCCTTGTTTGCTTTTAAATTCAATATAAAAACCGCGACGGTTAAACCCTGTTCGGCCGATGATTTCTTCCATAGAGGCAGAGGCATAACCGTGCTCGATAAAGATTTCGACAGAATATTCTAAAATTTCATTTACATCATATTGGGCTTGCTTTGGCATACGAGGCTCTCCACATGGTCGTTGGGATTGCGTCCTTGCCTATTCAAAAGTTTAGGTAACCTTAGTCAGCGCTAATCAAGTGAAAGAATTATTATTCTTAGATATTTTCTTAGTTATAACAATGATTAGTGTGTTTGCCAATAATAGTTCGTGCTAGCAAGCGTTTTTGAGTTACCAGTTTATGTTGAAAGCGAGTAAGCGCAATTACGGTCTAATTACCCCTAGTGGTGCCCAAATATGGTATAACTGCGCCTGTGAAAATAACGTAAAAGCAAAATCGACGACGATCGATAAGCGAAAAAAACACAAAAAATACGACAGAAAAAGGAAAAACATGAAATTCATTTCACAAAAATGGCTTAAATTAAGCGCCATTTCTATGACCAGTGCTTTGTTTTTTGGCTGTGCAGGCCAGCACGCGGTCGAAAGCAATAAGGCTTATGCGCCCGTGGCAAATGCATTGGTACCAAATACGCAAAATATCAAAGCGCATATGAGCTTTTTGGCTGATGATTTATTAAAGGGTCGCGAAACAGGATCGCCAGAGCACGAAATTGCCTCCTTATATATCGCGGGCGAGTTTGCTAAATATGGCTTAAAACCTGCCGGCGACAATGGTACATATTTACAGCGCATTAATTTTAGAAAAGGTTTGTTAGTTCAAGAATCTCCTACCTTTTTTGTAAAAGGTGATAATACAGAGTTTTCACTTTCTTACCCTGATGATTACCTAAGCGGTCCAGATTTATTGAGCACTGAATCATCGGTCACCGCGCCTCTAGTGTTTGTAGGCTACGGCGTTGTTGCACCAGAACTTAACCATAACGACTATGAAGGCTTGGATGTTGAAGGCAAGATCGTAGTCACCCTTTCAGGAAAACCCAAATCATTTCCGACGGAAGAGGGTTCGCATTTAGCGTCTGGTTCTCAAAAGTCTAAGTATGCGGCTGAGCGCGGTGCGGTTGGTAGTATTACTATCAGTACACCCACCAGTGAAAAAGTGCGTCCGTACAAAAATCTACTCAACTTCTTACATACGCCGCGTATGCGCTGGATGCATGATGATGGCACACCTGCAAATGTCACTAAAGAACTAAAAGGGAGTGCATATTTGGCACAACCCACTGCAAAAAGAATTTTCAGCTTTGGTCCTACGCCATTAGAAGACATCTACGCAGTGCTTGAAGAAGACGGCATTCCAAAGGGCTTTGATATTCCATTAACGGTCACCTTAGGGCGCGAATCTACCCATGAAGACTTAACGAGTCCCAACGTGGCTGGCATCCTTGAAGGAAGTGACCCTGTGTTAAAGAATGAATATATTGTCTTTACTGCTCACTCCGACCATATTGGTATTGCACGCACGGTTAAGAAAGACAAAATTAACAACGGTGCAATGGATAATGCAACAGGCACATCTGTGTTGATGGAAACAGCTCGCATGTTTGCTTCGTTGCCAATTGCACCCAAGCGTTCAATTTTGTTTTTGGCAGTGACAGGTGAAGAAAAAGGTTTATTAGGCGCTGATTTTTACGCGCGCAATCCAACGGTGCCTAAGGGTAGCATGGTTGCAAATGTTAACCTTGATATGCCGATTTTAACCTATGAGTTTGCAGATGTGATTGCGTTTGGCGCAGGTCATAGCTCTATGGGCGCATCTGTTGCGCAAGCGGCTAAAAATGTCGGATTAGAGTTAAGCGAAGATCCTTGGCCAGAGCAAAACTTGTTTACCCGTTCTGATCACTATAGCTTTGTAAAACAAGGTGTTCCGGCTGTATTTTTGGTACCTGGCTTACAATCTAAAGATCCAAATATCGACGGAAGTAAAGTATTCGGAGAGTTTTTAGCAACCAATTACCACAAGCCAGGCGATGACATGAGCCAACCATTTAATTGGGATGCCGCTCATACGTTTACTGAAGTGAACTTCCAAATAGGTTTAACTTTGGCGAATCAAGATGAAACACCTAGCTGGAATGAAGACAGTTTCTTTGGGAATACGTTTGGTAAGTAGTATAAAAGTGTATGTTTGAGTTAGTTGGTTTTGCCGACTAACTCTCCACCTTTTCTAACGCTTTGCTTTGATGCGTTAGAAAAGGTGAAGAGATCACAGCTGTAGTCATTTAAGAATCTGCTATATTGAGCGCTCAAAAATGAGTGTTGTTCAATGGGGATTGGGCAGGTAAAGAGTCTTGCAATAATACTTGCAAGGGCAAATCTTAAAATATAGACTCGGCGTTGGGCAAGTTTAACTCTAAGGGAATAGAGGCGCGCCAATGCGCTGCTTACATAATTTTTGCGTAGTCTATTAGTGTTTCTCTGTTTGTTTAAATGGGGCATTGCGATTGAAGCGATGGCCTATGACAACAACGAGCTGAGAAAAATAAGCGAACATCCTACTTGGAAAAAACTACTTCACTTTGAAGCGGGCTACTTTCATGCCTCTATAAGCGAAGTGAACTCCCAATCTTTTTTTCTACATGAACACGGCAGTACCGATGCTTACCTCGAACTCCAAGCGACGATTCAAGCGTTCCAGTATCAGGCAGATTCTCAGTGTGTATTTCCTGCGCGCCTAATTTTCCTGCAAAAAGTACTCCCCAAATTCCAATTTCCATCAACTGATTGCCCTCAATATGATGCCTATCTAACTGCTTTTCAAACTGAAAGTCTGAGTATTGTTTATGCGAGTGGTTATCTTGGTAATCCTGCTTCGATGTACGGTCATGTTTTTTTAAAGTTTAATGGCCACGAGGAACATAGCTTGCTAGATAATACCTTTTCATTTGGTGCAAAAGTCCCCGAAAATGAACCAGGACTTGTCTATGTAACAAAAGGTATGTTTGGAGGCTATGACGGAAGATTCACAAACCAAAAGTATCACCATCAACACCTCACCTATAATGAATCTGAACTAAGAGATTTGTGGGAATACGAATTAACGCTCGACAAACGTGAAGTACAGTTTTTACTGGCTCACCTTTACGAGCTGGAAAAGACCCAAATGGTGTATTACTTCTTCAAACAAAACTGTGCATATCAATTAGCTAAATTGCTCGAACTCGTTATCGACACGCCACTAATAGCGCCTGAAAAGCCATGGGTAATGCCATATGATGTGATTGCGATGTTAGACAGACATGATAACAATGGGGAGCTGATTGAAGATATAACATACAAGGGCTCAAGACAGGAATTACTGTATGCGAAGTGGGGGCAGTTGACTAAAAAAGATAAAAAGCTAGTTTTAAGACTTATCTCTTCTCCTGCTGACGAGGTCGCAACCATCATAAGTCAAGTGGATACTCAAAATGCAATTCAAATCATTGAGACGATGTATGACTACCTAGCATTTATCGATGTAAAACAAGATGGCCTTGATGCTCAGCAAATATCAAAACGCAAAGCTTTAGTTAAAGCTAGGTTTGCTCTGCCGGCAGGCGGGTTTGAGTGGCAAGCACCGCTAAAAAAGGCTCCACACACTGCGCAGGATACAGCAATGCTTCAAGCCAGTGTGATTCATAATAACGAATTCGGAGCCCTTGCCGAGCTTAGATTTAGAGCCAATTATTACGATTTGCTGAGCGTCAACGCCGCGCGTATTCCCTTTTCAGAACTCAGTACCTTAGATGCTAGATTAACCTATAGCTTAGAGCGCTCAGAGTTCGATTTACGCGAGTTAACACTCATTAAGATTGTCAATTTAAATGTATCTAATACAGGCTTACCCCAAGATAGCGGATATGCATGGAAAGTCGCGATAGGTTACAAACCAGAATCGCTAGCCTGTGCAAACTGTTCAACTGCATATGCTGATGGATTCATCGGAAAAGCATGGTCGACATCTGCGAATTGGGCAGCTTATGGCGCACTTGCCTTTAGCGCTACCGGTTCCAACAGGCGCGGTGGAAACATATCTATCGGTCCTGAAATTGGCGGGGTGATAAACCTCGCTCCTGGATATGCTGTGTCCTTAGCCATAGGACAACAGTCATTTGTAAATGATCTTGAGAAAGATCAGCAATACTTAGCATTTGAGCAACGATTTTTTGAACACCGGCGTTTTGATATTCGAAGTTCGGTCAAATATCTCGATGCTCTTGAATATGCTTTAAACTTCACTCTATATTATTAGGAAAACAAAAATGAAAAAAACCACACTTGCAATCGCTCTTATCGCTGCTGCATCTTTTTCTACTACTGCTATTGCACAAGAAAAAAAGATTAACCCTTGGAAGCAGTGCGGAATCGGAGCAATGGTCTTTGACGACAACCCAACAGCGGCTGCGCTTTCTAACATTATCTGGGATCTTGGAACAACAGCGGTGTCTTCTAATGTTTCTTCTCAAGACAGCTGTGAAGGCGCAGAAGCAACAGTAGGTATTTTTATCAAACAAAACTTCGATGCAGTCGTTGAGCAAGTAAGTCAAGGTGAAGGTGACCACCTTAATGCAATGCTTGATATACTAGCGGTTGAAGGTGATGCTCGCATCACTGCTATTAGCAATGTTCGTGCAAATACTGCTGATGCAATGGCAAACGACAGTTTGACCGCAGAAGGTCTATACAACATCGTTCTTGAAAATATCTAATTAGTTTTTGATATTTTAAACAACTGACTGCCCGAGATATTGGGCAGTTTTTGCTACTTCAGCTAAAATAATGCGATTTAATATTCTTCCAGTGTTCCATAAACTGTTCGGTTGGTCTTCTGGCAAACTCACTTCTCACAAACTGATTAATTTTACCGTCTGTGAAGCAAATCAACATATTAGCGATTACGCTTTCATCAGCAGGTAATTCTTTATTTTCTCGTAGTTTATGTTCACGCAGTATTTGCTTAAATTGCACCTCTAAGCGGTCGAACAATTTAGCAATTCTTGAGCGAAGGCGATCTTGTTCACCCATCAGTGCATCGCCGTTTAACAGACGCGTGATACCAGGGTTTTTTTCAGCAAAGCCCAAGATGAGATGCAAAATTAACTGGCAACGTACTGCTGTGTCTTTTTCATCTTCCATGATTTTATTGATGCGAGAAAACAAGGTTTCTTCTATGAATTCGATGAGTCCCTCGAACATGCGCGCTTTACTGGGGAAGTGACGGTATAAAGCGGCTTCGGATACACCCACTTCTTCTGCAAGTCTTGCGGTGGTGATGCGTTGACCAGGATTGCTTTCAAGCATGCCAGCAAGCGCTTGAAGAATCTGCGCTTTGCGGTTGGGTTTCTTAGTTGATGGCATAAAAGTGACCTATATGCTGTTTTTATTATTGTTTGTGCAAACGATACTCTTGTTCGAGTAATTTTAAAAGCTCTACTGCAAGTGAGTCTTTACTATCAGGTGCAAGCTTAACACTTTTTTCGTGTGTAATAACGGTTAAAGCATTACGGTCTGAATTAAATCCAAGTTCACTTGATGACACATCATTTGCTGCGATCATGTTAAGCTTTTTGCGTGTTAACTTATCAGTTGCATACTTTTCAACGTCTTGCGTTTCTGCCGCAAAACCCAGTGTAAAAGGCGGGTTGTCCAAGCTTGCAACCGTTTTCAAAATATCAGGATTTTTCTCAAATGTCAGCGTTAAACCGTCTTCACCTTCTTTCTTTTTGACTTTGTGCTGAGGAATATCTGAAAGTCTGAAATCGGCGACCGCTGCACAAGCTATAAATATATCTTGTCCTTCTACTTTACTTAAACACACATCAAGCATGTCCTGCGCGCTTTGGATTTGAATAGTATTGACGCCATCGGGCTGCTTTAAATTAACGGGGCCAGACACCAAAGTAACTGATGCACCGAGCTTTTTGGCAGCAGTTGCTAGCGCATAACCCATTTTTCCTGAACTGTGGTTGGTAATATAACGGACTGGATCAAGTGCTTCACGTGTCGGTCCTGCCGTGATCATGACGTTTAAACCTGAAAGAATAGGCGCTTCGTTCACTTCAAAATAAGTTGATGTGAACTCTTTAGATGCTATCGCCTCGACAATTTCTATGGGTTCTAGCATACGACCGTAGCCGACATCGCCACATGCTTGTTCACCTGCACCAGGACCTATTTGAAACACGCCGCGCGACTTCAAGATATCAATATTGGTGAGCGTTGCAGGTGCTGCCCACATTTGCTGATTCATTGCCGGTGCAATGGCGATGGGTGCTTTTGTGGCAAGGGCTAATGTGGTTAGTAAATCATCAGCTAAACCATAGGCTAGTTTTGCAATTGTATTGGCTGTTGCGGGCGCGACCACAAATACATCAGCCCAGCGTGCTAATTCGATGTGCCCCATACCTGCTTCAGCATCTTCATCAAGCATGGTGTGGCTGACTTTATTGCCAGAGACGGCTTGTAGCGCGAGTTTGCTAACAAACTCGGTGGCCGAATCAGTCATCACCACGCGCACATTCGCGCCGGTGGCTTTAAATTTGCGAACTAAATCGGGGGTTTTATATGCGGCGATGCCTCCGCTGATCCCAAGTAAAACGTTCTTTTGGTCAAGTTGCATAAATTCTTAATCGGCGTACAAATACGCTCTGGTATGGACTCATAATGTCTTTGTATTGTGGCAAAGAACGCCAAGGAATGGAAATATGAAAATAACGAATTGGCCGATGGAAGAACGGCCGCGTGAAAAACTAATGGCATTTGGTGCACACACGCTCTCTGATGCTGAATTACTGGCAATCATTATTCACACCGGTGTAAAAGGTGTCAGTGCGGTTCAGCTTGCGCGCGAGGCCTTGAATAAATTTGGTTCACTCAGAGCAGTGTTGGTCGCTCAACAAAGTCAGATAGAAAAAACCAAAGGGTTTGGAAAAGCAAAATATGCTGTGTTAGCCGCGTGTAGTGAACTTCACAAACGCTCATTCGCACAAAGCTTAAAGCGAGATATTGCGTTTACTCAAGCAGATAAAACCTCTGATTATTTGATTTCGCAGTTGCGCGATAAGTCTTCGGAAGTGTTTTGTATGCTGATGTTAGACAGTCAGCATCAACTGATTGCCTTTCGCGAAATGTTTAAAGGAACGATCAACGCAGCGGCGGTTTACCCAAGAGAGCTCGTCAAGCAAGCAATTGAAGATAACGCAGCAGCGGTGATCTTGGCGCATAATCATCCATCGGGAATAGCTGAACCTAGCCAAGCTGATATTCAAATAACGGAGCGAATTAAACATGCAATGCAACTGGTTGATGTAAGGGTACTAGATCATTTTATTGTCGGCGATTGCACGGCTGTTTCGTTTGCTCAACGAGGCCTTTTGTAAGCCTTAAAAATTGGGCTGTGAAAAATGCCACAATGACTTCACTGCAATTTAACGGCTTTCTCGTCAAAGCCAACATATTATCGAAAAACTTGGATAAGCGTTTTATCATTTTTGTTGTATGCGATATGATTCGCGCTATTCGTCTTAATTCACGCAATCTATGTCTTCGAAAATCTTCTTAATAAATTTAGCTAGGTCCAAGGATCGACTCGCGTGTTGTCGAGCTGAATTTAACAAAGCAGGTTTGCCTTTTGAGCGAATTGAAGCAATAGATGGTGTAGATTTAACACAAGCACAAGTCAATGAGTATTATCAATGGCATCGCTCTGACTACTACAAAGAGTTATCCAAGGGAGAGTTGGCTTGTTACTTAAGCCATCGTGTAGCATGGCAAAAGATAATAGATGAAAATTTAGACTTCGCAGTGATATTTGAAGATGACATAGGCGTCAGCAGTCAAACGCCCGATGCTATTCATGCAATTTCCGGTATTAAGCAAGAGTGGGATTATATTAAGTTAGCCGAATTTCCTGTGAAGCGTGATATTGCGCATGAATACTCGTTAAAGCTTAATGATATCCAATTTAATTTGGTGACTTATCAAAAAGTACCCAATAGAACGTGTGCACAAGTAGTCTCTCGAAGCGGAGCTAAAAAATTGCTTGAGCACTCAAAAAGTATCAGTCGACCGATCGACATAGATTTACAGTATTGGTGGGAAAAAGACTTAAAATTGTTTGGCTTAAAGCCATATCCCATTAGAGTCAATATCGGCCAAAAAAGTACCATCGATCAAGCGGGTTCGCGAAAGAAATCCAAACGCAGCGCAATAAGACAGGTGACGAGTAAAATTTCCTTTTTAAAGCGCAACCAAAAAGCATTAAAAGCCCGCTTAAAAGCGCTCAACGGTAGTTAACTATGAAAGATAGCCCCTTATTTATTTCAGTTATTTTTTCCACGTACAACTCTCCAGAGTGGATGCTCAAAACGTTGTGGGGATTGCACTTTCAGACGTACCAGCAATTTGAAATTATTATTGCAGATGATGGTTCATCTAAAGAAACAAAACACGCGATTGACGCATTTTGTCAACAAACTGGGCGAAGTATTAAACATGTCTGGCAGCCAGATGAAGGGTTTCAGAAAACTAAAATCCTAAACAAAGCCCTAAAAGAAAGTGCGGGTGAGTATATTTTGTTTACTGACGGTGATTGCATCTTACGCAAAGACTTTCTTCAAGTTCATGCAGAAAACGCTCAAAAGGGTTACTTTTTGTCTGGTGGTTATTTCAAACTACCTATGCAAACAAGCCAGACAATTACAAAGAAAGAAATTGAATCTGGGCAAGCGTTTGATGTTAAGTGGCTATGTGAAAACGGTCTTAAAAAAACGCATAAAACAATGAAGTTAACAGCCCGCGGTGCAAAGGCCAAATTACTCAATAGACTCACGCCAACGAAAGCAACATGGAACGGACACAACGTATCGGGTTGGCGAAGTGACATATTCGCTGCAAATGGGTTTGATGAGCGCATGCAATACGGAGGAGAAGACCGAGAGTTAGGCGAACGATTGTTTAATGCTGGTATAAAATCCAAGCAAATTCGATACTCTGCTATTTGCGTGCATCTTGACCATGCAAGAGGCTATGTCAAACAAGAAATGCGCGACAAAAACAAAGCTATTAGAAAAGAAACAAAAGATAAAAGACTAACTTGGACAAGTTACGGGATAAAATCTGAAACAACAAGTAATGCAAAGAATGACGAGGGAAGTGCTTAAAAATTGTCAAATTGACACATTAAAACAGAGAATTTGGGGCAATTAGTGAAATCTAGTAAAATAATCGTACATAAAGCGATCTTTTTATTGAATTAAACCATCATTTCCTGTATAAAATGCGCCCTCATTATTAAAGACGTTTGACGTTGAAGGCGGCACTTAGAAATTAGCCACTTCGTAAATGAGTCAAACAAAAACAGTTGTTCTGGAGACAATAAGATGTCAAGAGTATGTATAGTAACAGGCAAGCGTCCTGCAGTGGGTAACAACCGCTCTCACGCTAGAAACGCGACACGTCGTCGTTTTTTACCAAACCTTCAAACGCACCGTTTTTGGGTTGAAAGCGAAAATCGCTTTGTTAAACTTCGCTTATCTACTAAAGGTATGCGCATTATCGATAAAAAGGGTATTGATTCAGTATTAACTGACATCCGTGCTCGTGGCGAAAAAATCTAAGGAAATCCAATGAGAGATAAAATCAAATTAGTTTCATCTGCTGGTACGGGTTTCTACTACACCACAGACAAAAACAAGCGTAATATGCCGGGCAAAATGGAAATCAAAAAGTTTGATCCAGTTGTTCGTAAGCACGTTATGTTCAAGGAAGCAAAAATCAAGTAAGACTTTGTCTTAAGACTTGTTTGTCTCCACGAAAACCCAGCTAATGCTGGGTTTTTCGCGTTTTGTGACTCTTTTTTATGACATGTCAATTAACTAACTTTCAATAACACACAAGCTTACTAATAATATCAGTGACCCTAGGGTATGATTCCGTTAGTATATTTCTATTCTTTATTTTTATTTAATCAACAATAGGTTAGCGATGGCTCGGCTTTCACAAAAGGCATGGAACAATGTCATAATTTTTAGCATGCTGATTATGATTACTGTCTTAAATCTTGATCGTTTCGGTAGCGAAGATGACGGCCCGCAAACCATTCTAGATAATGGTGAAATCGTGTTGAGTATGCAAGTTGATCTCAACATTATAGAAAGAGTGGGGCAATCATGGCGCATATCCCCTAAAAGCCCTGCTTATTCTGAAAATGTCCCGGCAGAATCTTTAGCCATATTAGTTCAAAACTGGCAGCGCGCTATTGTTAAAGAGCCTCTAGAGCCCTTTGATATCACTATGTTTGAAAGGCCTAATCATGTCGTCGCTATTTGGTTAGCAGGCGAACAACAAAGTCGTGTTTATCCTATTGTTAGATTCCAAGATTCTGTTTACATAAAGGTAAACAACGAAGCTAAACTGCTAGATTTTCCAAACCTTTCTCAACTCGTTTCTTGGTAGCTAAACATGCCCGAATTACCCGAAGTCGAAGTAACCAAGTTAGGCATCGCCCCATTAATTACAGGCAAAACAATAACCGCAGTGCGTGTGCACCAGCGGCAATTGCGCTGGCTTGTACCTGATGATGTTCAATTGTGTGTTGGTCAAATAATTAATTCTGTGACGCGCAGAGCTAAATATCTATTTATTAATACAAATGTAGGGTCGATGGTCTTGCATCTGGGTATGTCTGGCAAAATGCGCGTGATTGATACTTCCTTGCACAAGCAAAAACATGATCATATTGAAATTGAGTTAAACGATGGCAAAAAGTTAGTCTTAAATGATGCGAGAAGGTTTGGAAGTTGCCTATGGCAAACACCGCAAGGCGAACCATTGAAGCTTTTAGCTGCGCTTGGGCCAGAGCCTCTCACAGATGATTTTCATGCGAATTATTTATTCGAGAAGTCACGCAATAAGGTAACGCCAATTAAGAGTTTTATTATGGATAATGCCATTGTTGTGGGTGTTGGCAATATCTATGCAAGTGAGTCTTTATTTAAGTCTGGTATAGACCCACGGCGAGCGGCAGGTCGTGTTAGTTTGAAGCGTTACCGAGTATTAACCGACAACATAAAGTGGGTACTAGCAAAAGCGATTGAACAGGGCGGCACCACCCTCAAAGACTTTGCTCAAGCGGATGGAAATCCAGGATATTTCGCACAAGAATTAAATGTATATGGACGAGCAGGAAAGGAATGCACAGTGTGTCAGACGGCAATCAAAGCAAAAGTGATTGCACAACGCAACACCTTCTTTTGCACGACATGTCAGCGTTAATTACTGCTTATCCGAAAACTTTTCATTGAGTGCTTTAAATACGACGGGTGGACAAAATCCACTCACATCACCTTGATGTAATGCTACTTCTTTGACAAGCGTTGAAGAGATAAACGAATTCTCTTCTGATGGCGTTAAAAAAACACTTTCGAGTTCTCGATTTAGGCGTCGATTCATATTGGCCAACTGAAACTCGTACTCGAAATCTGAAACTGCACGTAAGCCCCGTATCAGTATATTAGCCCCTTCAGTTTTGGCTAAGTCAGCCAATAAGCCAGTAAAGCCAATCACTGTCACATTGTCCAAATGTTCCGTGACTTCTTTAATCATTTTAACGCGTTCTTCTAGGGTAAACATCGGTTGTTTGTTAGGGTTATAGGCAACTGCGACAACGACATCATGAAACATATTAGCCGCACGTTGGATGAGGTCTGCATGACCGTTAGTAATAGGATCGAAAGTGCCGGGATAAATCGCTTTTATTTGCGTCATGTCTGCGTAACTTTTATGGTTAAAAAAATAAGAGTATGACACTAACGTAAACTTGGCGAATATTGCAATTATTTATGGGTAAAAACATATGTTACTTCAGTCGTATGGGGTATCATTTTGTTTCGTTATTGCTTTTTATCTAAATTTTTTATTGATGCGAGTTCGTATTTGAAAACAACAAGCTTTTGGCCACGTATCTTTCTGGTTTTCTTTGTTTTGCAAATTGGTTTAGCGAAGGCTTCCCCATTTATTGGTCTAAACGACAAACAATTACACCATGATCTTCAGACACTATCTGAATGGGGATATTTAGACGCAACGGTAACTACGTATCCTGTTCCTTGGAAAGGGGTTGCGTCACAGATTAAGCGTCTTAAAAGTGCAGACATGCCATATATGCCGGCACAAGCGCTCAACAGACTAAAGCATTATTTACATATGGCTCAGTCCGAAAAGCAATTGAGCTTTTTTGAAATTCAAGGTAACAGCGATACCCCTAGACTAACTGCGTTAGATGGTGCTAATTATCATCAAATTTCTGCAACCATTAAGCATCAAGTATTGTTTGACCAAGTGTATGTTCAAGGTGCTGTTACGATCGATCAAGATGGAGACGTTAATTTTGATCATTCTTTAATGGCTTATCAGTTTGAAAACTGGCAGGTTCGAGTAGGTGCGATCGAGCAGTATTGGGGACCATCTCAGGCCAGTAGTTTAATTTTGTCGAATAATGCGAGGCCATTACCTGCAATAGCCGTATCTCGAGGATCGACATCTGTTTCATCTAGTCCTTGGCTCAGTTGGCTGGGTAATTGGTACTACACAGGGCAACTTGCTTTTCTTGAGTCAAATAGAACCGTACCCAATGCCAAACTTCTTTTGAACAGATTTACATTTTCGCCTATTAAACGATTAGAGATAGGTGCTTCATGGGCGGTGATGTGGGGTGGCGATACGCAAACAGAAGGGTTGAGTGAGTTTCTCAAGATGATCACTTTTCAAAGCACTTGTTTGAAGCCAGCAGGTGACTGCACAAGGGCTGAAGAAACCAAACAAGGCAATCACCTTGCAGGCTTTGATCTCAAGTATAGTTTTAACGTGTGGGACAGGCCCGTTACGATTTACGCTCAACGTATTGGTGAAGATGCGACAGATAACATCAAGATTACAGATAATGCTAATTTAATCGGAGCATCCACTTATCTAGGTGCAGCGAAAATCTTTGTTGAAACCAGTGATACTCAAATTAGCTGTATAAGTGCAGAGTCAACAGTCACAAACTGCTTTTATGAACACGGCACTTATAAAACGGGATATCGCTACCGAGGGCGTGCTATCGGTAGCACGTTTGATAGCGACGCTAAGCAAGTCACACTAGGTACAAACTATCGCTTTAAAGGCGGTGCCATAGCTGAAGTATTACTGCGTAAAGTTGAGTTAAATCCGGATGGGCGCTTACCATCCCCTGTTTTGACCGATGCAACTAGTGAAGATTTACTTCAGATAAGTGGGTTTTACCAAAGACCTATAGGCGACTGGTTGATCAAAGCCGGTGGTAGCATAGAAAAACGAGATTTTGACGGAACAGAAACGCAAACTGATGCGTCGCTATATATAAATTCAACTTACTCGTTTTAACAAATAAATGAGTTAGCGTGCTCTATCAATCGCTGTAGGCGTTGAGCAAGATGGCCCATTTATCTTCACTAAAAGCATAGTTTTCGTATTTGGCCGCTTGTTTGCGTAAAGAGCGTTTGAAGCGGTCTATATTTTTAGATTTCCAAGACTCGCCTTGCTTTAGTTCACAACTATCAAAATCTAAAAGCACAACTTCATTGCGCTTTGTTATCAACACATTTTTGACATTCAGATCATAGTGACAAGCTTGAGCGCTATGCAGTTTCTTTATTTCCTCGCCGACTTTGTGCCATATATCTTCTGTTACGCCCTTATCAAGAAGGCATTCGTGTAACTCTTTTGCATCAGCAATAAGCTCGGTCATAATGTCGCATTGGTAACTCAAACCAAGTACTCGAACTTTAGCCGCGATAGGCCGAGGGACGTTAACGCCTTTTTTGTGAAGGTGCTCTAAAATAGCTAGCTCGCGAAATGCCCGTGTATTTTGAATGCCAGCAAAGACAAATTTATCTTTTACTAATTTGGCGATCAAGCCTCCGCGGTAGTAGTGTCGCAAGACAACTTCTATATCGCCAAAGTTAAAGAAATAAACCGTTCCACGCCCTTCTGCGGTTCTGTTGATCAACTTATGTTTTTTTAGATAATCAGGTGCGAAGTAATCTAGCATGTCTTTGCCGTGCATGACCTCGCCAAAGCTGTCTTTTAAGGGGGACGGTGTCAGCAAATAAGTTTGATATTTTGCACCGATCGCGGAGACTTTTTGTACATCCAGATTCATTAAAAAGTGATTACTGTTCAAAACCTTATAGATTCGGTTAACATAGCAAACAAACCTCGCTATCGCCATCGGATTTAACTTAACGTGACTTCAAGCTATCAACTTTGTATTTTACGCCTTTCTGCGATTGGTGATGTATGCCACGCAGCTGCAATGGTCAATGAGATCTGTTCCCGCCTACCTCAGGTGAAAATCACTTGGATAATCGGTAAAGTTGAATATCAATTATTAAAAGGCTTACCGAATGTTGAATTTATTGTCTATGACAAAAAAGGCGGTAAAGCAGCGAAACAGAAAGTCAAAGACCAACTGGCTGGGCGCAAATTTGATGCTTTGTTTTTGATGCAGGTAGCACTTAGAGCAAATTTACTTTCGTTAGTTGTCAATGCTAAGCGCCGAATCGGGTTTGACTGGGAGCGCAGTAAAGAAGGGCATCGATTATTTGTGAATGAATACATTGCAAAGCAAACACATGGTCATGTGCTTGAGGGCTTTATGGGATTTGCGGATAAGCTGTTTTTTGAAATGGATGTGGCAAAACTTGAAAAACATCCAAATACGACACGTTATCAACCGTCTTGGAATATTCCCATTTCTGAAGACGATAAACAGTGGGTTGATGAGCAGCTTAATGCACTGGGAAAGTTCATTGTAATTAGTCCGGCAGCATCAAAAGCAGAGCGAAATTGGCATGCTCAAGGTTACGCAACAGTTGCAGCTCGCGCATCCGAATTGGGATACAAGGTTGTCTTATGCGGTGGTCCAGGCCCACTTGATAAGCTGATATCTGATCAGATTTTGGCAATCAACGGGCATATTGATTTGAACTTAGTCGGTAAAACCACTTTAAAACAAATGCTACAGGTTTTGGCGAAAGCAAGTTTAGTCGTTGCGCCTGATACCGGCCCTGCGCATATGGCAACAACGGTTAATACGCCAGTACTTGGACTATACGCACATAGTAACCCGCTGCGAACAGGGCCTTATTTGAGCCTTGAACATACCATAAGCGTGTATGATGAATGTATCGAAGAGCAGCATCATAAACCTTGGACTTCTTTAAAGTGGGGGATCCGAGCCAAAGGCAGTGACTTGATGAGTCGTATAGACGAGGCACGAGTTATCAAAATGCTAGAAAAACTACTTAATACGATTAACAATTGAATCTAGGCGCCTTATATCACCTTCTCCTACACCGTCAGCTATAAAAGCTGGTTTCCATTCATCCACTATTTCGCTGATGTCATTCACGATCGTTGATGCTTTTTTGTTTTTTAAGCCAAAGCGAGTGCATTGGCTCATGATATTCTCAATCGTGCCTAAACGACCGTATTCACCAATACCGATGCCATGTTGTCTTTGATTATTTATCGGTAAGACATCATAAGCTGGCGATAAGAGCCAACCTTGTTGGTCAAAATCGTAAAGAAAAGCATGATTCCTTGCGTGGTCATCAGTATTGCCAATCAGCACATTAAAAACCATGCGTTTAAATAATTCATGAGCATCCTCGGGTCGTGCACCATATTTCATAATGAATTCTGCAATTGCCCCATATGAGTAGTCTCGAGAAAGGTCAGCTTCGCTAACTTTGGCTTTATTAAAAATGGTATTGGCACTCATATAATGGCACTTCGGACGATGCTTGATTCTATCAAACCTTTCCACCATTAATAGATGGTCAGTTGGCGTTGGCATTACCTTGGTCACTGAAACCTTACAATCAGCTTGTCGCAGCAAGTTCATTGATGCATGCTCTACTTTTGCAACATTAAATAGGTCATCTTGTCGATTGAATTTAACCAGGTAGTTTTTGTTCTCGTCATCAATGAGTGTTTTGGGTCTTGCTCCGCCCATGCTTGCGCCGTATTGAAATGCTTTTTTCGCTTCGTTAGGGATTTCTTCATCATTTAAAATTGCGTCTTTGGCACGTAAAAGTACCGATAAATCCCCTACCGTATTTCGGCTTTTTTTTCGCTTGCAATGGGCTCGCGAAAGGCTAAAAACAAGCGCGCCTGCTCCCATTCCAGAACCAGCTAAAAGCATTTCAAGTTTGTTGTTCGGTGTGGTGTCATGAGTTGAAAGAATTACTTTTTCTCCCCACGAATCTGGACCGGCATCTAGTAATACATTAAAAAGTCCAGAACGACTATGAATAGAAAACACCGAATCATTTAAGGGAAGTCTTATTGGATCTAGCGCAAATGCATCGGCTCTTGAAAGATATGATAAGCCGTATCGGAATTCTCCATAAGCTTCTTTGATATTAATACGCACGACCCCACAAATAACAGGGCGCTCTTCAATGCCATCAATATACACATAAGCTTCAGAAATCATTTGATAATACTTTGGGTGGTTTTCTTTGTTTTCGTTGTTTTGTTGTTCCTATTTGCTTCTGTAAAGCTGTGACAACTTCACCGATATCATCAAGCAAACCGAAATGTTCAAGCGCCATAAACAGCGAAGTGGAAACGACGGGTTTTCCATTTTCTATTGCAGAAACTGTTCGCCTGCTTATACCCAAACGAGCTGCAAATTCTGTTTGGTCCATCGATATCGCTCTTTTGGATTTGATCAGTTCGCCTAAACTTTTCAGTAAGTCGCTTTGTTTATGCATTATATTAAATTCATTAGGTTCTTATGAGTTAAATATAATGCATAAATATTGAAAGTGCAATTTCATAAAAATCGCTCAGCTTGAGTCTACACCCATTTAGATACTGTTAATATTTCTTTACAATCAAGTGAATGGCAGCGAGCCTTAAACTATACTCCGTGTAAGTCAAAAAATAGTGATGGATGCTAGACTCCTCACTTATTTTATATAGCCAATATTTGCCATCAACAAAAAAGAGAACCCAGTATGTCTTCAAGTTTTATTGCACATCTTCAATCAAAAATAGACGCCACCAAACAGGATGGCCTTTATAAGCAAGAGCGCGTAATTACCTCTCAACAAAGTGCCGATATTACTGTTTCGAAAACGCAAGATGTACTGAACTTTTGTGCAAACAATTACTTGGGCTTAGCGAATCATCCGGATTTGATTGAAGCGGCCAAACAGGGGTTGGAGTCTCATGGCTTTGGGGTGGCGTCGGTTCGATTTATCTGTGGTACGCAAGATATCCATAAGCAACTAGAGCAAAAAATTAGCGAATTCTTAGGCACAGAAGACACTATTCTTTATCCTTCTTGCTTTGATGCAAACGGCGGGTTGTTTGAAACGGTACTTGAACCAGAAGATGCAGTGATTTCAGATAGCCTTAACCACGCAAGTATCATCGATGGTGTGCGTTTGAGTAAAGCAAAGCGTTATCGCTATGACAGTAACAATATGCAAGCCTTAGAAGAGCAACTTATTAAGGCCAATGAAGACGGTGCGCGGTTTAAATTGATTGCTACTGACGGTGTGTTTTCGATGGACGGTGTGATTGCAGATTTAAAAGGTATTTGCGATTTAGCTGATAAGTACGATGCCATGGTAATGGTAGATGATTGTCATGCAACCGGGTTTGTCGGCGAACAAGGGCGAGGCAGCCACGAGTATTGTGATGTGATGGGACGCGTCGATATCTTGACTGGAACACTAGGCAAAGCGTTAGGTGGAGCGTCAGGTGGTTACACCTCTGGTAAAAAGGAAGTCATAGATTGGCTTAGACAGCGTTCACGCCCTTACCTTTTCTCAAACTCAGTTGCGCCGCCGATTGTTTCTGCGTCTTTAAAAGTGTTTGATATGCTTACAGATGGAGACGAATTACGCGCCACCTTGATTCGAAATAGTCAGCACTTTAGAAGTCGAATGGAAGCGGCTGGTTTTACTCTCTCGGGCAAAGATCACGCAATTATTCCAGTGATGTTGGGCGATGCTAAATTGGCAAGCGTCATGGCTGAAAAAATGCTCGAGCGTGGCATCTACGTCGTTGGTTTCTCTTTCCCAGTTGTACCAAAAGGCAAGGCCCGTATTCGCACGCAGATGTCTGCGGCGCATACCATCGCGCATATCGACCAAGCCGTTGATGCATTTATTGAAGTGGGCAAAGAGCTAGGAGTGATCTAATGGGCGTTATGAATAAGCATCAATCATCAATGAAGTCCTTATCCAAACTCAAGTCTGAAAAAGGCATTTGGATGGTTGATAACCCGGTGCCAACGATTGGTCCCAATGACTTGTTGATCAAAATTCGCAAAACCGCTATTTGTGGTACCGATATGCATATCTTCAACTGGGATGAATGGTCTCAGCAAACGATTCCTGTGCCGATGATAGTGGGTCACGAGTATGTTGGAGAAGTATTAGAGATTGGCCAAGAAGTGGCTGGTTTTTCAATCGGTGACAGGGTATCGGGTGAAGGCCATATCACCTGTGGTCACTGTCGAAACTGCCGAGCAGGGCGAAGACACCTTTGCCGAAATACAACGGGTGTAGGTGTTAATCGACAAGGTGCGTTTGCAGAATATTTGGTTATTCCTGCATTCAATGCGTTTAAAATCCCCGATAATATTTCAGACCAAATGGCCGCCATTTTTGACCCCTTTGGCAACGCTGTTCACACTGCGCTTTCATTTGATTTAGTGGGCGAAGACGTTTTAATAACAGGTGCTGGCCCAATTGGTATCATGGCAGCTGCGGTTGCAAAGCACGTCGGTGCAAGGCATGTTGTGATTACTGATATTAACGAATACCGTCTTGATTTAGCTCGTAAAATGGGGGCAACTCGCGCGGTCAACGTGATGTCAGAAGATCTAAAAGATGTCATGAATGAGCTTGGCATGACTGAAGGTTTTGATATTGGTTTAGAAATGTCAGGTGTACCCGTGGCCTTTAGGGATATGTTAGACAAGATGAATCACGGCGGCAAAGTTGCCATGCTGGGTATTCCCCCACAAGATGTAGCTGTAGATTGGAACCAGGTGATATTTAAAGGCCTGACAATTAAAGGTGTCTATGGGCGCGAGATGTTTGAGACGTGGTACAAAATGGTTAGTTTGCTACAAAGCGGGCTCGATCTTAGCCCCATCATTACGCACGAATATTCTGTTGACGAATATTTAAGAGGGTTTGAAACAATGGGCTCTGGTCAATCAGGAAAAGTAATTCTCGATTGGCAGTCTTAATAGCTTGATATTCATGCCCTCAGTCCCAATTTCAGCTATTATAAGCAAATATTAATAGCTGATACGCGTCACTCGGATTGGGAGCCTTCATGGAACAGTTTGCACATATATCACCGCAAGATACTAAAAAGCGTTTGGACGAAAACAGCATAAAAGTGGTTGATATCAGGGATGAACAATCATTTGCCTCAGGTCGAATACCTGGTGCATTTCACCTAACTAATGGCTCTATTCAACAGTTTATCAATGATAACGACTTTGAAACACCGGTGGTGGTGTGTTGTTATCATGGGATTAGTTCGCAGCAAGCGGCCCAATACATGTTGCATCAAGGGTTTGAAGAGGTGTATAGCATGGACGGTGGCTTTGAAGCTTGGCGTGGTAACTATGAATTTGAATCAGGTGAGATTTAATACTTCGTGTCTAAAGTACTGATCAGTTTCAAAGCGTCAACAGCGGCGGATTTGCTTTCATCCTATTTAAGCAGTCGCGGTATTCAAAGCGAAGTGGTCTTTAGCGACAATATCTGCGAGCCTGAGAGCACAGAAGTATCGTCTGGATATCAGGTAGCTATTGTAAACGAACGTGATCTCCCAGCTGCTATAACGATAGTCAATGATTTCATCCGAAATCCAAATCAAGCAAAGTTCCAAGATAGTGCTTGGGAGCAAGGCAGTATCTCTTCTCATGCCAATGCAGCAGAAAATGAGGCTTCGAGCAGTGCAAAAGTACTTTATGAATTTAAACGCACGCCGTTTACCTTCATTGTATTAGCCCTTTGTAGCCTTGTTTTCATCGTCAGCTTTTTAGGCTATTTACCGCTAATGGGAGCATTGTTGGAAATACGCCCCTTGGGCGAACTATTGCAAACACACCAATGGTGGCGTTTAGTTGGCCCTAACTTTTTGCATTTTTCATTTATGCATATTGCGTTTAATTTGGTGTGGTGGTGGATGTTGGGAAGGCAACTTGAAATTTCATTTGGCACCAGTGCAATTATCATATTCTTTTTTATTGCCAGTTTGTTTGCCAATGTATCTCAGTTAATTGTTTCTGGCCCTAATTTTGGTGGTTTATCAGGCATCGTATACGCACTTGTTGGTTTTGTATGGTGGATAGGGTTTTTGCGACCTACTTGGTTGATTTCATTGCCAAACAACGTGATTTATTTTTTGTTAGGCTGGTTGATAATCGGTTACTTCGAAATTTTGTGGGTTAATATGGCGAATGAAGCACACACATTTGGGTTGATGTCAGGTTGTCTGATGGCCCTCATTATTCATTTAGGCACCCCAAAAAAAATAGTAAGGTGGATAAAGATTAACCACCCTGTCTTAAGAATTTAGTAAAAATGATGTTCTTCATCACTTCGTCACCTGTTTCTTTTTTCATGATGTCTTTAAAGGCTTGAAGAAGCGTTCTTCTTATATCTTCTCGTCCGGTTAATGACTTAATTTTGTCTTCTGGTTGGGCACCAATAACCTCAATAGCGGTGGCGCGAAGCAGCGGCATATGATGTTCGATATCTGGTATTTTAGTGGGATCGTCAATCATCATTTCGATGGTAATTCTTACGTAGCCCAGTTTTTTAGCATTATCACCTGCGTAATTGGTAATGATGTCTGGCTCTATACCTACATAAGCATAGGCTGGCATCATAGGCGTTGCGTCAGCTTCGTCTTGGGCACTGGCGTGATTGACGGTAAGCGCTAATAAAATCAACCAAAAAAGTGTCGCCAACTTAAATGTCATGGCTTTAGTGTTTTGTAACAACTCAATATAGCTTGTTGGCGTTGTTTTATCACTTGCTGTCGATTGCATTTACTTTGCCCTTTTATTAGTGCATCAAAACTGCGGTTTTCTATTTTGCTGTGGTAGACTTCTTGTTATCGGTTTTAATCACAATTTTCTGAATCTTTTGTCTCAAGAATATAGTTTTCCTGTGGGGTTAAGTGCAAATTGGGTCAATCCTACGCAACTCAAACCCCAGCAGTCGTTATTAAATGACTGGTTGCTTAACACCGGCTCATTAACCGAACGCCTTCAGGCCAATTCAAGCCAGTTTGCTGTACAAGTCATTGGACAGAAAAAACTAGTGCCAGATAGCAGCGAGGCGAGACTCTTACCTGATTTACACAAGTACGAGTGGCAAATTCGAGAAGTTGTTTTATATGGAGATAATCAACCCTGGGTATATGCGCGTTCTGTGCTGCCTGATTTTTTGTGCTCTACTAAATGGGCGGGTCTTGGTACTCAGCCCTTAGGACAGCGCATATTTAATGACGATCAGTTTGTTAGAAGTGGATTTGAGATCGCTAAATTAGCATGTAATCCGATCAACCCAATACAAAAACAGACATTGTGGGCGAGGCGTTCAGTCTTTACTATGGAAGCGTATCACTTACTTGTCGCCGAAGTTTTCTTACCAAACTGTCCCGCTTATCGATCTGGTGCTTAATGCTACTCTTAAAATGGAAAAATAGACGTGCCTATTGGCGCTTAATGCGGGCGGATAAGCCAATTGGTATTTACTTGCTATTGTGGCCGACCATGTGGGCTTTACTACTTGCCTCTTCCGGCTACCCACCGTGGGACATAACACTGATATTTATGTTAGGGGTAATTGTGATGAGAAGTGCAGGTTGTGTCATCAATGATTATGCCGATCGAAACGTTGATGGTGGCGTGGCACGCACAAAAACACGCCCTCTTGTTAGTGGAGAGGTTACGCCAAGAGAAGCGCTTCAATTATTCGCTTTATTGATACTAATCGCGTTTGGGCTGGTGCTTATGCTCAATTGGCAAACGATTCTGCTATCAGTAGGAGCACTGGTTCTGGCGAGTATTTATCCTTTTATGAAGCGCTACACTCATTTACCTCAAGTATTTTTGGGCGCTGCATTTAGTTGGGCGATACCGATGGCGTTTATGGCTATCACGCTCTCTTTACCGGCATGGATATGGCTACTCTACGCCGCAAACCTTTGTTGGACAGTGGCATATGACACTCAATATGCAATCGTTGATAGAGAAGATGACTTGAAGGTCGGCATAAAATCAAGTGCTATATTGTTTGGCAGATATGATTTGTTTGTAATAGCGCTTTTACAAGGGGGAACGATTGCCTTGATGGCAATAGTTGCCCAGGCGCAGCAATTGAATTTGTTTTTTTATATCGCTTTGGTGGGTGCTGCATTGATGTTTGTTAAGCAAGCATTTCAGACACGGACAAGAAATAGAGACGCTTGCTTTAAAGCATTTCTAGAAAATCACGTCATCGGAATGATAATCGCGATTGGTATAGCAGCGAGTTATTGGAGCCCTTAAAAAGCGCTGATGATTATTCGCTGTCTTCTTGTTTTGGCTCTAACGCGGCTATTCTTGCCTCCAAAGCTTCAATCTTTTCGCGAGTACGAATTAAGACCTGACTTTGTACATCAAACTCTTCACGAGTCACAAAGTCTAATTTGGAAAGCTGGGTTTGAAGGTTTTGTTTGACCTTGGTTTCAACTTCATCAGCCATTGATTTAAGACCAGGTGGGATCGCATCTGAGATGTTTTTTGCAATTTCTTCAAGTTTTTTTGGATCTAACATTTTTTATCCTGTGTTCTTAATCGGTTAGCTGATAAAGCTCGGTTGAAGCATATCTAGTTTGATTTTATCACTCAAGCTAGATTAAAGCAGATTAAAAAAGCATTGTCCTGTCTGAGTTTGTTATAATTTGTTGCTGCACTGATAGCTAGCGTCTTTTTTGACAACTATTAATATCTTCATTCTATTGGAAACTGAATAAATGCGCCTTAATCCTGCCCAACAACAAGCCGTTGAATATGTCTCTGGTCCTTGTCTTGTTCTTGCCGGTGCGGGTAGTGGTAAAACACGCGTCATTACAAATAAGATTGCTTATTTAGTGAGAGAGTGTGGGTATAAAGCGTCACAAATAGCAGCGGTGACATTCACTAATAAAGCTGCGCGCGAAATGAAAGAACGCGTTGGACAAACACTAGGAAAAAAAGAAGCTCGGGGGTTAAAAGTCAGCACGTTTCATACCCTTGGCTTATCTATAATTAAAAAACACGTTACCGTTTTGGGATACAAAGCTGGCTTCTCTTTATTTGACGATAAAGATACTTTTGCTCTGATTAAAGATTTAAGTGATGAACTGTACGATGGTGATAAAGACGCTATTTCGGCAGTAGTGCGTTCAATATCAAATTGGAAGAATGATTTGATATTACCTGAGCAGGCAAAAGTACAATCGAAAGATGCTCTTCAGTCAGAGCATGCGCAGTTTTATGAGCGTTACACTTCTCATATGAAAGCTTATAATGCAATGGATTTTGATGACCTCATCATGCTGCCCACTCTTTTACTGAAGCACAATGAAAGTGTCAGAGAAAAGTGGCAAATGATGCTCAAATACTTATTGGTTGATGAGTATCAAGACACTAATACAAGTCAATATGATTTGATCAAGTTACTGGTCGGGCAACGCGCAAGGTTTACCGTTGTGGGAGATGATGATCAGTCTATCTACTCTTGGCGGGGAGCAAGACCACAAAACTTAGTTTTGTTGCAAAGCGACTTTCCGAAACTAAAACTCATCAAGTTAGAGCAAAATTATCGCTCTTCTGGGCGCATATTACACAACGCCAATATACTGATTCAAAATAATCCTCACGTGTATGATAAAAAGCTTTTTTCCGAATTGGACTATGGCGAAAAGCTAAAAGTACTCGTTGCTAAAAATGAAGAACATGAGGCTGAAAAAGTCGTCGCTGAACTAATGGCTCATCGTTTCATGAACAATACTCAATATAAAGACTATGCGTTCTTGTACCGTGGCAATCATCAATCTCGTTTGTTTGAGAAGGTGTTAATGAGCAACCGTATACCATACAAAATCAGTGGCGGTATGTCGTTTTTTGGGCGTTCAGAGGTTAAGGATATCATGGCGTATCTTCGTTTGCTGGTTAATCAAGATGATGACAATGCCTTATTACGGATAATTAATACACCTAGCCGAGGTATCGGTCGAGCAACACTTGAAAAAATAGGGCATTTTTCTAATGCAAATAAACTGACGCTTTTCGAAGCGGCTTGTCATGATGGGCTCAGCTCTATTTTAACCGGTAAGTCTTTACAGTCTGTTCAGCAATTTACACGGTGGGTAGTTGAAGCTTCTGACAACGCACAAAGAGGTGACACTATCGCTGTGATACGTGACTTTATTAAAACGATGGGTTATGAAGAGTGGTTATATGAGACTAGCACTAGCCCCAAAGCCGCTGAAATGGCGATGGCAAACGTTAGTACTTTGTTTGGTTGGATCGCGGATATGCTAAAAGGAGGCGATTTAGATCCTCCAATGACCTTGCCAGAAATAATCAACCGTTTGATATTGAGAGATATGATGGAACGGTCTGAAGATGACGCCGAAGCGGATCAGGTTCAGCTAATGACTCTACATGCTTCAAAAGGTTTGGAATTTCCCTACGTTTATATGGTCGGCATGGAAGAAGGCTTGCTTCCCCATCAAAGTAGCATTGATGAAGATAATATCGAAGAAGAACGCAGACTTGCATATGTGGGCATTACACGCGCCCAAAAAGAGCTTGTGTTTAGTATTGCACGTGAGCGCCGTCAGTTTGGTGAGGTAATCGAACCCGAACCCAGTCGCTTTTTATATGAACTTCCTCAGGATGATGTTGAATGGGAATGGACTAAGAAAAAGCAGACTAAAGAAGAACGGCAAGAAAAAAGCAGTCAAGCGATTGCAAATCTAAAGAATCTTCTATGACCACCTAAGAATCAGATGATAAAGCGTCATTTGGTGATTGGTCTAAATTGCCTTCGATTTCGACGTCTATTGTCTCACCCAATAAAGCACCAACACCATATTCGCAGCCCATTTCGATTAGCGTGTCTAGTTTTTGCTGGCTGTTTATACCTTCGGCAATCACGGTTAATCCAGACTTTCTTGCAACGATAATTACCGACTCAATAAACTTAAAGTTTTTACTAGAGCGGGTGAGTGAATTAACGAAACGCTCATCTATTTTTATTAAATCGTAGGGATATGAAAACAAAAAGTTTAAAGATGCACTGCCGCTTCCAAAGTTATCCAATACTAAGCCAAAGCCGTTTCGTTTTAGTTTCTTAAGAGCAGGAATAATAAACTGGGAACGATTACTCAGTGCACTTTCAGAAAAGGCCAGCAGTAATTTATGAGACTCAAAGCCACACGAAGATACAGAGTTGATTAACTGAGAAATTAATCCCGGTTGCATCAAATGCTCCACAGACAAACTCACGCCGATTCTATCATTGGCTTTTGTTTTATCATTGCCCCATTCGGCTAACAGCTTACAGGCACCATCAAGCAAGAACTGATTGAGTTGCAAGGTCAAGCCACATTGCTCAACAATCTGCCAAAACTGCTCTTTATTGATATCGCCAAAGCTAGCATGGTGCCAGTTGATTGCGCACTCATAATAGAGTATTTCTTGAGTAGTTAAATTAACAACTGGTTTAAGCACACAATCAAACTCTTTGGCTTTGAGCGCTTTTCTAAATGCAGACTCTAGTTGAATATCTTCTAAAAGGCGCTCACGCATACTCTTGTCAAAGGTAACGTAACGGCCGCGGCCAAGGCTTTTCGCTTGATACATCGCCGCGTCAGCGTCACGTAGTACTTCTTCAGCTGTAATATATGTACTATTAAGGTGTGCAATACCAACACTGGCACCAGAGTACATTTCTTTGCCTTCTAATTTGAAAGGCGCGGAAACTGAACTGATCACACGTGATGCTACTTCTTCGATGGCCTTGATATCAGTGAAGCTATCAACCAAAATGACGAATTCATCGCCGCCAAGTCTAGCGAGTAAGTCATGGCCTCGCTTACACATTCCGACACGCCTTGCCACCTCAACCAAAAACTCATCTCCAGCATGATGGCCTAAGGTGTCATTTATGACTTTAAATCTATCGAGATCGATAAACAGCACTGCAAACTGATTTTCAGGGTGACGCCGTTTATTAGCAATTGCTAGCTCCAAACGGCTCATAAACATCGCGCGATTTGGTAGATCGGTGAGGGCATCGTGATGCGCATCATGAATCAACTTGAGTTCGATTTCTTTTCGTTGTTCGATTTGCTTTTTCAGGTACTGATTGGTTTCATGTAACTCTTCGGTGCGCTCTTGCACTTTCTCACTGAGTTGTTTGTTGTATTCTTTAAGCGCTCTTGCACTCGCTCTTCGTTCCATTGCCACTGCTATGTGGTGAGATACAAAGCGTAAAATTTCGAGGTCTTTTTGTGTATAGTCTTGGCCTTTGCCATACGTTTGTACTGCAATCACGCCTTGGACTTCATTGTCGATCATCAATGGAGAGCCCAGCCAAGAATTGCCATATTTGAGCATGTTATCCGCAACTTTTCGGTCTATTTCACCTTCATTTGCCAACTCGCCTATACGATGTTTGTCGACTAGCGATGCCTCGCCTCGCCTAATAATATATTCACTCAGACCTAAGCTTAGCTTACGTTCTTCAACAGTCTCATTGATTTCGTCACTAAAATAAGGAAAGCGCAAGCCATCTTTTTCTTCGTTTAAAACCGCGACATAACAGTTAGGTGCACTAATAAGGCCTGCAAGAATTTCGTGGAGTTTGGTATAAAAACTCTCGAAGTCTTCGTCGACGGTGGAAGACAACTCAGAAATCTGGAAGAGCGCTTGTTGAAGCTTTTCAACCTTTTGTCTCTCTAATATTTCCTCTTGTAGGTCTTCGTTAATTCGACGAAGTTGTTTTGTACGCTCTCTTATTGTGCGCTCGGTGTGCTCTCTGCTCTTGACGCGATCGACGGTTGTGACGATATGCTGTGATATGAAAGACAGGACTTCGAAATCATCGTGATTATATCTCACAGCATCGTGATAGCTTTGAACAACCACGGCCCCTATGACTTCTTCACTTCGTTTTAAAGGAACACCAATCAAATCGACAGGCGGCGTTCCAAGAATAGTAATACCTTTATCTGCTTTTATTTCTTCGATATTCTCTTTAGTTACAATAAGAGAATCGCCTGACTTTAGAATGTAGCCAGTGATGCCGCTTAATAATTTTTCTATTGGAATACTTTTAACAACGTCTTCGTCTTTTTGATCAACAAAATAAGCGAAGTCAACCTTTGCGTTTGGTTTATCATAAAAAGCAACATAGAAGTTGTCGGCGGTAATGAACCCTGAGACTATTTCGTGGACAGTTTTGTAGAGGCGCTCCAAATTACTTGCAGAGCTTGCAAGTTCGCTAATTTGGAAAAGAGCAGATTGAATTTTCTCTGCTCTTTTATATTTTTCAGTCAACTCTTGAAGCTGAGGAATGAGCTCTCTCAGTTCAGCTTCAGTTAAATCGCCTATTTTTTGATGATCCGCCATCTATCCTCAAATATGGTTTAGTATCACTAATACACTGTCGATAGGCGGTATCTTGTAACTTAAATGCCTTCGATCATATACTCGATTGCAGCTTTAATATCGTCTTCAGTGCAATCACCGCATGTTCCCATGGGAGGCATTGCATTGATCCCGTTAACTGCGTTTTTCCAAACTTGGTCAAACCCTTTTTCATCTAAGCGAGGTTGCCAATCAGCAGCGTCTTTGAGCTTGGGAGCACCAAGTACACCTGATGTGTGGCAAGCGACGCACGCTTGATTATATATATCGGCACCAGAGCGAGGTCCTGCAGCTGCTGCAGGAGCAGCGCCAGCAACATGTACCTTACCTACCGGTTTAATTCGGTTCTTTATGTCTTCTTCGGTCATATCTTGCGCGTTTACAGCTGCTCCAATAAGCATAGCAGTTGAAATGCCCAATACAGATAATCTTTTATAATTCACAGTTTTACTCCCGCTTAAAGCGTAGACTTTTTACAAATTACCCTGATTATAACGTGAAGCTTGTTCGACACAATAGTTTGTTGTGTACAATCTTGGTCTTAAAGTAATGTCGGCGATACAGCGGAGTACTTTAGTCAATTTTTAAAGCTCGAAAGGATAAACTACATTCGTAAAATTAAAGTATCGAGTGTGTGTGTAGAGTATCCGCTCTTATACCAATAGCCCCACTTCATAACGAATAACTTGTCTAGGACTTAAAGCAATTTCTCGGGACATAACATCGCTTTCAAGCTCATAAGTATGGAGCGGTTCAGATAATTCCTTCTAATTGACTGTTTTTTATTCATCAACACTGTACAGTAGAGAGAAAGACAGCATCCCCTCTGTTGTTAGTTCAATTTAGACAAGGAACCGTGGCCCATGAAGCTAATTCTCAGTATTGTGATTGTTCAACTTAGTGTGTTATCCAATTATCTATATGCCCAAGAGACTCGTCTATTAAGACAGCCAACGGTTAGTCAACAACATATTGCATTCGCCCACGCTGGTGATATTTGGTTGACCGACTTGAACGGTCAAAACAGTCGGCGCCTAACTAGCACAGGCGCTATTGAGAGTCACCCACAGTTTTCTCCAGATGGTCAGCATATTGCCTTTTCGTCGGATCGTTCGGGGACTAACTCGGTTTATGTGATGGATACAAAGGGGGGACAAGCCAAACGGCTTACGTGGCATGCTTCAGGGGGAGCTGTGCGAGGTTGGACCGTTGATGGTCAACACGTTCTGTTTACATCGGATCGAGATACGGCACCGCGTCCAATTAACCGATTATGGACAGTGCCCGCTGACGGTGGTCCGGCGACCTTGGTATTGAATCAATGGGCGTTTAATGGTGATTATTCAGACGATGGGAAACACTTAGTAATCGACCGAATGGCCCGTTGGGATACAGAGTGGCGTAATTACAGAGGTGGCCAAAACACCCCTTTGGTTGTTGTTGATCTTCAAAGCTTGCAAGAGACGATGATTAGCAATGACTCAACTATCGATATCGAACCTGTATGGGTAGGTGACAAAATTTACTTTTTGTCAGATCGAGATTGGGTTTCAAATATTTGGGAGTACTCCGTAAAGCGCAAAAAATTGAAACAGGTCACTCGATTTAGAAACGCCGATATTAAACAACTAGCTAGCAATGGTGAAATTTTGGTGTTTGAACAAAATGGAGATTTATTTCGCTACAATATTGCATCTCAGAGCACACAAAAACTCTCGATCAGCTTGATTGGTGACTTCCCATGGGCTGAAGCTCGCTGGCAAAACGTCGGTGATACTGCGGGTGCAGCTTCTTTATCACCTACTGGCAAGCGCGCATTAATGTCGGCTCGCGGTGACATTTTTACCATACCATTAGAAAATGGCAGTGTACGAAACATTACCCAAAGCTCTGACGCTGCAGATCGCGCTCCAATTTGGTCGCCAAAAGGGGATCAAATTGCGTGGTTTTCAGATCAAGGTGAGCAAGGCTATCAATTGATGCTACAGGATCAAGCCGGCCTATTGCCAGCCAAATCCTTGCCTATTGGTGAATCCAAAATGGCATGGGAGCCAAGTTGGTCACCCGATGGTAAATATATTGCTTTTGTGGATGACGATGTGCGAATTCGTATCATTGAACTGGCTACTCAAAAATTGAGGACGATCGACGTTGGCGGAACAAATTTAGAACGGGGATACAATGAGTTAACTTGGTCACCTGACTCAAATGCACTGGCATACGTCAAAACTGCCGACAATGGTTTTCAACAAATCAAGGTCTATACGCTTGATAGTCAAAAAGCTCACTTCCTCACAAATAAGTTTGCTAATTCTTTGTCACCCGCTTGGGATCAGAACGGTAAGTATCTATATTTTCTTGCTAGCACTGATTATGGATTGGATAGCGGTTGGGCCAACACAAGTGCGATGTCTGCAGAACCAGAATATGCTCCCTATGTAGTGAGTTTGTTGGCAGAACAAGTGTCACCGTTTGCGCCTAAAAGTGATGAAGAAGAAATTGCTAAAGACGATGACAGTAAAGCAAATACCACAGAAAACGACGATGAAGAGACGGCTGATAAAGACAGCAAAATCAAAATTGATTTTGCCAATATCCAAAGACGTATTTTGCCCTTACCAATGCCTGTTGGCCCTTACGCTTTTGCATTGAGCGCAGGAGAAGGTCAAGTATTCTTTGCTACTTCTGAAGGTCGACAAATTGCATTAGTAAAATTCGATCTCGAAAAGCAGAAAGCCGAGCCATTTGTCGATGGTATTGAGTCAGCAAGTATATCAGCGGATTTTAAGAAACTACTTATTAAAAAAGGTGAAAGTTGGTTTGTTGTAGATGCTGGTGGCGGCAAAGCAAAACTAGAAAAACCGCTAAATCATCAATTAATGATGCGTCTAGATCGCAAAAAAGAATGGCGCCAAATGTTTGTGGAAGCGTGGCGTTATCAGCGTGACTATTTCTACGATAAAAATATGCATGGTCGTGATTGGAATGAAGTGTTTAGTCGTTATGAACCGCTCGTTGAGCATGTTAAGCATCGTATAGATCTCACTTATTTACTCGATATGGTGAATGGTGAGCTATCGGTAGGTCACAGCTTTGTATTTGGCGGCGATTATCCAGACACTGAAAAATCGGTAGCAGGTCTGCTGGGTGCAGATTTAAGTGTCCAACAAGGGCGATGGAAATTATCTCGAATCTTTACCGCTGAAAGCTGGAATCCAAATTTAAAAGGCCCCTTGGACCAGCCGGGCCTTAAGGTTGCTGAAGGTCAGTATTTGCTTGGTATCAATGGGGAGGAACTTACCAGTAGTGACAACCCTTATCAGTTATTGGATGGTACTTTAGGCCAACAAACAGTCTTGCATATTAGCGATTCAACCGATTTTTCCGATGCATGGGAAGTCATAGTTAAACCTATCCGCAGTGAGAACGGATTGCGTCAACGCACATGGGTTGAAGATAACCGTAGGCTAGTTGATAAGCTATCAGACGGTAAACTGGCTTACGTTTGGGTGCCAAACACCTCGAATCAAGGTTTTGTATCATTCAATCGTTATTATTTCGCCCAGCAAGATAAACTCGGAGCTGTGATAGACGAGCGTTTCAATGGGGGCGGTTTGTTAGATGACTATATGGTCGATTTGATGAAGCGAAAACTTCGTGCTGCGATAACCAATGAAGTACCTAATGGCAAACCACTGTTATTGCCTGCAGGCATTAAAGGCCCTAAGGTACTGTTGATAAACGAACTTGCGGGTTCTGGTGGTGACTATTTCCCATGGGCATTTCGTCAGCAAAACGTGGGTAAACTGATTGGTGCTAAGACGTGGGGGGGCGTAGTAAAATCCTCTGTCCATTACCGCCTAATAGACGGTGGCGGGTTGACTGCACCAGATAACGCAGTGTTTGATCCAATTAACAATGAATGGGTTGGAGAAAACAAGGGAATCGCACCAGATATAGAGGTTTATCAAAATGCACGTGCGTTGAGTAAAGGAGAAGATCCTCAACTGCAGAGCGCAGTTAAAGAGCTACTCAAGCAGTTGAAGAAATCAAAGCCCATTAAAGTGAAGCCACCTGCGTTTTCAACCCCAGCAATAGAAGGTTAGCGCGTTTATCCAAAAGAATAGTTGCTTAAATAGTGAAGGAAATGGGGCTCCCTTCGGCTTCGGAGGCCATCCCTCAACTAAGCCATGATTTGTATTTTATTGATATTAAACGTCGTAGACCAAGCTGTAGAATGGTAAAGCGTTTTGTTGAATGAACAATTAAAGCCAATCAGTGTCTTTTTTATCAGGATTATGTTATCTCGACATAATTTTTCGAATCGAAAAATAGGATATTTGAAAAGTGTGAAAGACAAACAATAGATGGTGAACACAACGGAATTTTAAACTACGTCGTCTTATCTTGATTTGTTTCCTAGTAAAGAAAGCAGAGATTTTTATGAATATCTCAAGATTTTCAAAAGATTCGCCAGTATTCATTTTGGTTCTCGTGATATTCAAGCTTGTGCTTATGCTTCTGAGCTTGATGATACTGAATGCTTCCGTCAAGACTGTAAATCATCAACCTTAAGTGGACCGTTTGGTTCGCTTTTTAATTAAGTTAGACTTCAATAGGAACAAGTTTGGGAATGTTGTAACTATTGAGCTTGTTCCGCATAAGTTTTTAAGGAAGCTTTTCTAAAGGTCCGTTCTTAACGAGCTTTATGGAAAGCAAACGTCAACGTTAATTTTTTATTCGGTTGATCGTACCTTGCGCAACAGCAACGAGCTTGTCTTTTCCCTCTGCAAGTGCGTAGACTTTACATTCGCACACTGCTTGACGCTTTCCCCAAGACAAAACACTTGCTCTCGCAATTAACTGATCACCAATTGCTGGGCGCACAAAGTTAATTTTGTATTCAGAAGTTACACTATCGCCCATCACTGAGCCGCCTGCAAAAGTTAAGCAATTGTCCGCCATATAACTAACAACACCACCATGCACAAAGCCGTGCTGCTGTTTAATTTTGTCAGTAATGAGAAGGCTTAGTTCAGCTTTACCTGTTTCGAAAACATTTAATTGAGTTCCAATAAGTTGACTGAAAGGTTGAGCTTCTAATATGGCTTCACCGAATTGAAGTAAATCGTCCATACTATTATTTTTTCCTTAATGATATTTCCGATTGAATAGTTAGTTTCATTAATATTCTCCGTGGATAAACAAAAACAAAGAATCTACATTTGTTTGGAACTGAATGACGACCTGACCGAACGGTTAGTACCTTTTTATACGCTTTATATCAACCGACGTTGTGTTTAAAGAACACTTCCTTATTAAGTAAACGCTAGGGAGTTTGGGAACTTACAATAATTACATATCCTGTTTGATTTTGAGACCAAGAGCTTATAAATTATCCTCGTCAAAAATCACTTTAAAAAGGAGTTACAGTAATATGAGCTCTTTGCAAATCTCCTTGTTTGCGATTGCTATTAGCTACGGCATGCTTTGTTCTTATCGCTTTTATAGAATGAAATCAGCTCCTGCGTTTCGCCCACTTTTGGGCTTTTTAATCATTGCTACAACTGGTTATGTTGCCGAATGGTTAATGTTGCACCCTGACACTCCCTTTAAAAACGCCTGGTTATGGACAGTCATTAATTCAGCTTTACTATTATTGCCGGTATTTTGGTTTTGTATTCGCAGTCTGTTAAGTCCTGAAGCAGTACCCAAAATTAAAGCCATAGGTTGGCTTATTTCATTGGCGGTAATCACAAGTTTACCGCTGCTTACCACCACGCATTGGGGTAACACATTCAGTAATGCCATAAGTCCAACTTCTGCGTTTTACATTCTTTTTGTGCAAAGCGGTATGCTAATAAGTGCGGGTATTTACGCGGTATTCACGCCCCACCTATTGATGCGGGCTCGACAGTTAACCAATAACTCAAATAAGGCCGCGTTAGGCAACGAGCGAAAAGCACCATCGAGCTTGCATTACCAATTGGTCAATCTGCTGATACTTGCGTTAGCCACCAAGTGGATGTGTTGTTTTTTACGGGTTATTCACTGTGCTTTTGGCGTTGAAGATGGAGGATACCTTCTCAATGTTGTGATGACCTTAGATATTGTGGTTACACTCTGGGCACTATCGCAAATATTTAAACTGTTGCCATCCCAAATTGAAGATGATGTTGTCAATAAATCGTCTGAGGATATTGTTCCCAATATACCTAACAAATATCAAAATTCAGGGGTCAACGCAGTGACTCGTCAGCGCATTTTAACAAAGTTGAGAGACGCCTGCGATAAGAATGGATTGCACCGGCAGTCAAGTGTAAGCCTCAAAACACTAAGTGAAAACTTGTGTGAAAAGCCCCATTATATTTCACAGGTGATGAATCAGGAGCTAGGTTGTAATTTCTATAGTTGGTTAAATCAGCAGCGCATCAAAGATGCTTGCGAGCTTCTTGCTGCCAACCCTGAAGCTAAGGTTATCGATATTGCCGAGCAAGTTGGTTTCAACGCAAAATCTACGTTTAACAGCGCTTTTCTTAAGCAAACAGGGTACACGCCGCGTCGGTTTAAACAAAGCTTAAAAAAAGGTACTAACCGTACGGTCAGGTCGTCATTCAGTTCCAAATAAGAGAATGTTTTCTGTACTTTATCTACGGGGAATATTAATGAAAATCACCTTTAAAATTATATGTAAATACACTCTACAATTTTTGGCGTTATGGAGCTTTTTATTTTCAGGCTTTAGTGCCGCAGGTTATATTGAGAAACAAGTGTTACATGCTAAAACACTGGAAAACAATTTACTGGGCATAGATCCCAAACGCGAGGTATTAATCTACTTACCCGATTCCTACGCCAACAACATCAAACGGTACCCGGTGGTATATTACTTCCATAATAAATGGTGGAGCAATACACAGCTATTTGGAGAGGGTTACAATCTTAAATCTGTTCTGGACTCAGCCATAAAGGCGGGAAAACTGGATGAAGTCATCGTCGTCGCAGGCGATTTCACCTCTCCTCAAGATGGCGCATTTTATAGTGACGCCCCTAGTAGTGGTCGCTGGTTATCTCATATTAACGACGAGCTCATTCCTTTCATAGAAGAAAATTACCGAACTCAGAACGGATTGCGTATCGGCGTGGGAGATTTCTTTGGTGGTTACGCAGTCATGCGCCTAGCTATGGATTTTCCGGGTATTTTTACCGCTGTTTATGCTATGCACCCGGTAGGTACTGATGAAGGGGAAGTGTCCAATACAACACTTCCTGATTGGCGCACATTAAACACAGCACAAAGCTGGGAAGAGCTCTCTGGAAACAACTATAATCGAGTATTTATGGCGATGGCACAAGCCTACCTACCAAACCCAAATAAGCCCCCATTTTACGCTGATCTTATGATCGAGCTAAAAGACGAACAACTTGTTGTTAACAGTGACAATGTGCGTAAGTTATATCAAAATTTTTTACTGCGTGATTTAGTGCCCTATAAAAGTGAGGCGCTAAAACAACTCAGCGCTTTTTATATCGATTGGGGGCGTATTGATCCTACCGTTAATCATGTCCAAGGCAACCAAAGATTCACGCGGTTATTGTTAAATTATGGTGTTGAGCACGAAGCTGAAGAATATAACGGAGGCCCTTGGGATAAAACCTGGGGTGAAGGTGGGCGAATACATACGCGAGTGTTGCCTTTTATTCAGAAAGTGATACAGCAGTAAAAGCTGAACGAATATCAATAAATGACTCTCTCATCGACATCAAATCCATTGGCTGGCTTTGGTGTCGAATTCTAAAACCGGCTGAGTTACTTTGGATTAACCTCCAAAGCCGTAAATAGCGGCGATGGTTACGTCAATAACTCTTTCTTTCGGCAAGTGATGCCACTGTTTTAGATTGAGGTAAATAAAAAAATAAAAGGAACAAGCAATGCAGCTCAAAATATCAATGCCAATTTTCCTAGTGTCACTGTGTTTATTTTTAAATGCCTTTGCCACATTAGCTGAAACACAAATGACAGTGTCATCAGGCAAACTGGTCACCATCAAAGCATTTCCGTCCAACTTTATTAATGAACGTCAGGTAATGATTTGGCTTCCAGATGGGTACAGTAAGTCTAAAAAATACAGTGTGCTCTACATGCATGATGGACAAATGCTATTCGATGCTTCTACCACATGGAATCAGCAAGAATGGGGCGTAGATGAAACTGCAGGGCAATTGCAAAAAATGCAGCAAACTAAACCTTTTATTGTGGTCGGTGTGTTCAATGGTGACTCATTACGCTACTCAGAATATCTACCGCAAAAACCTTGGGAAGCATTGTCCGAAGAACAACAGCGCCAGGTTGCAGGGTTTGCTACAACACCCGAAAAATTACTGCCAGCGAATTTTATTCGTTCAGACAATTATCTAAAATTCCTAGTTAAAGAGCTAAAACCATACATTGACGAACATTACGCTGTGCATACCGATAGAGCCAACACTTTTGTTGCCGGATCAAGCATGGGCGGGTTGATATCTATGTATGCTATAGGTGAATATCCTGAAATCTTTGGCGGCGCAGCTTGTATTTCTACCCATTGGCCGGGCTCAAGCGTACTTGAGTGGACGTCCATGACAGACCAGCTGCTCTATTATTTGAAAACCTCTGTACCAGCATCGGGTGATCATCGGATTTATTTTGATTATGGCGACCAGACACTGGACGCTCTTTACCCGCCTATGCAAAATGCCGCCGACCAAATCATGCATGAGAAAGGCTATAACCAGAGCAATTGGCTAACGGTTTTCGCCAAGGGCGCTGCTCACGATGAAGCGTCTTGGCGAGCAAGGCTGCATCGGCCACTAAGATTTTTGATGAATGAAAAAAAGTAATCTTGCATATTACAATTTAGTTAATGCAAATAAAGAAATAAATAACGAAACTGTATTGATTATATTTGCCGTATTTTGGTCAAAGCTATGTGTAGCATCGAGGTGGAAGGTTACAATGTTGTTGAATTCTTTGCTGTAACGAGCAAGTATTTCGGACTTGCCATCTCCACTGCGACCGCGTAAAAAATGGTTTTCTTTTCAGTTTGAGCTGTTTCACTAAACGCATCTTTGAAGTCTTGCTCAATCTTTGTTGGGATATATAGGTATTGTTTTACCATATCAAGCTGTGCTGATGTAGCCTAAGTCTGCTCTTTCGATACAGCATTTGGTGAAGACTTAGATAAAACACTTAATATGCCTCTAAAACATACTTTAACTCTCTTAAAGCTATCACATCATAATTTTGATTCGAACAGTCGTATGCGCAAGTACAAGTAAGTAGCTATACACAAGATAATTCCATCTATTGAACGAACTGCACTGTAGCTACAATCCTTAATAATATCAAAATAATCAAACATATAAGAAGTGAAGCCGGTGCTCGATACTAAAGGATATAGTCTTCCAAAGTGTTGACGATTATACGTCAGGTTTTACTTTTTGAGGGAGGGGGCAGTGACAAGCCCTTTCTTCTATTGTAAAAAGTTTGCGATGATGCCATAGAAGTAATTGAATCTAGGTTGGTTATACAAGAAATCGATTTAAACTTTTAATTACCATCTTTACGTTAATACAGCTCTATTCATTAGTTGGGGTTACGGTGAGGTCACGCCTTTAAAAAAGGAATAAAATTGTCACAACTGCCGACACTCAAAAAAAAGAAAATGGCGCTCCCGACGCGATTCGAACGCGTGACCTTCGGCTTCGGAGGCCGACACTCTATCCAGCTGAGCTACGGGAGCTAACAATGAGGCAAAAATTTTGCGTCGCGAATGTTAACACAATTATTAAGGCGGGTTACAAGAAGTTTGTGTTCAACTTAAATCAGCTGTTTAGAATTGCTTAAACCTTAAACATCGTAAAGCCAGCCCAGTAATACGGTTTTTCTTCTCCGTATTTTTTTGTCATTCGTTCTATCGCTGTTTGAAATGCTGATTGTGCTCTGTTTGATTCTGACATTGCATGGTAGAAGCTTTGAATAAAATTTTGAGCAACATCCTCTGGTATGTCCCATATTGATTTCAATCTTATTTTTGAACCATCCTCAATAATAGTCGATAACACCTGCTTGGTTTTATAGTTGTTAAGCGTCAACATACATTCTCTATTACAAATACTTTCAAAATGATCGACGCACAAAAAGCCCTTCGCATCTATGGTTGCATTGTTTTGCAAGTTTGTTGAGGACGTTTTGGTGTTGCCAGTGGTCTTTATTAAAGAAAAATATGGCAGTTCACAGAGTTTGCCCAATCCGGCGATAGTTAATGTTGATTTGATATGATTAGTGACTTCCGGAGGAAGTAGCTTTTTTGAAATTGTATGAACATTTTGCGTGAACAAGTGTTTAGGTTGGCTCAACATGTCAATATAGCCGACAATACTTTCGTCAATATCGTCAATATGACCCACATCAAAATGCTGTAGGCGTGTTTTATTGACTAGCAAGCCACTGTATCGTTCTAGACTTCTTAGATACACGATCACGCTTTGATTTTCGCTTATTAAGTTTTGTAGGTCACTAACACGGGTGGTTTCTTGTTCCATCGACTGCTTTTGGCAAAACTCTTCATCATCAAACCAAAGAGGCAACTCCAAAGAGTGTTGTCGATCACATAACGCAAGATACCAACTGTGTTGTATTTGTTTCACTATGGCTGAAAGCTGGATTGTATTTGCAGCATACTGCTTACTATCACTTCTTGTATCAATGTGCTTTTCTGAGCTTTCAAAGTGACTTCCATGCACTTTGATTGACATAGTTTTCCTCATTTACTCAATTATCAATTTGAAACCTTGTATAACAATAGTTTCGCCTTTGTTGTTTTTTAACTCGACTTGATAACTTCCAGAATCGAGATTTTCCGTTTCTAAATGTAAAAACGCCTCGCTCGACGTGCTTACTTTAATATCTTCTATTTGGCTAATTGTATTGTAGTTGCCATCTACTCTTTGTTTGATAACGCCTGTGAGTGAGCCGGGCGATTGGGCATCAACATAAATTGCAATGATGAATCCACTGTTTGCTGCTTGGCGAATAACGGTGTCTTCGGCACGTATCGAGCGCATTGTTTCCAAGTATATTATTTGATCTATACTATGAACGTGCTGGTGACCAGTGACAAAATTAAACTGGAATATCGAAAACACAAAGACTGCACTTACTAAGGCGCCAGCACTAAAAGGCATCGCAAAGCGCGCCCAAAATGACCTTGTCGCCCGTTGTTCTTCAAACAAATTGGCATGTTGCTTTATCGCGAGATTCAACTCCAAGTCATCAATTAATTCTGGTTTATCCAATATGAATTCTTCAAACGCAAGTTGTTGCTCAGCTGTCAAACGTCCTTGTTGATAGTCAAGCTTGGTACTTTCTGCTTCAAACCACTGCCTATCAAACTGATTCATTGTTAGCCTCTACATTATTGTTGCGTGCAAACTCATTTTCGGTAATTGTTAATGGTAAGTGTTGGTTGAGAGTGTTTTCTCCCACTTTATTATTAGTATTTAAACTAAGCTCTAATAATAGATGTGAATTAAGTAAGCTAAAAATACCCACCACGAGTCCTAATATTTTTCCTAAGTGTGAAGGTGTTATTTTTAAGTTGTGCATCAGTTTTTGTTTTAAGCGATCACGCGCGCGAAACAAAACCCTGTCAAAGTGTTGGTTGCTTAGGTTGAGGTTTTCACAAACAACTTCTTTGGGTTGCTCATACAGGAAGGTCTGAATAATTATGTCTCGGTCACGCTCTTGGTTTAGCTCTTGAATGACCTCTAAGACAATCTTTCGGACTTGTGTATTTTCAATTTGATGGCTCGAGGACGGTGTGTCACTTGGAAACAAGTGGTCGATGTTTTCGTTACTGTCTGTTTTATGGCGAGCTTGTTTACGCTTTTGGTTGACAAGAAGATTGATGCCCGTTTGACGAACAAAGCTCGATAGTCCCCTAGCACTGGTTATTTGGCCATTTCTTGCTTTTTGAATAACAATAATAAGCGCATCTTGTGCTAAATCTTCGGCTAAAAAATGGTCATTACACTGTCGGTTCAAAACAAATACTAAACCGCGCCAAAACTTATTAATCAGTTCTGACTCTGCCACTTGGTTGCCTAAAGCAATCTCTCGCAACAGTTGTGAATTAACGTCTACCTCACCGTCCATGATGTCATCCTCTCAAGGTGCTAACTTGAACTTAGTGGATGTTTGAATTTTACACAATAGCACTTTTGGGTGATCGAGTCGTTTATTGAATCATTCTTCCAAAGAATAGAGCCCAAAGCATTGAAAGTTCAATGCTTCTTCTATGGTTTGTATTTTCAAACACAAACCTTGTTAATTAAATGTTACATTTGAAGTGAGGTTTTTTTATCGCCTAATAAAAAATCATCAGAAATTTAAGCTAAAGAAAAACAGCAATACTTTCTTTTGCATATCGGAGACATCGAATTCATTATTAGTGGGATACAAATCAATTCCTGTGATTTGTTCGACTGCTCTGACATCTGCAACTCTCACTTGTCCTGAACCAAACTTGGCGTAACCACCGAACGTTACAGGGATATCAAACAAGTTAGTATCAATTGATGCGCTAATGCCTAGCAAGTCAACATCTTCTACGCGTTGAAAATCAATCGCAGGGTCGATAGCAATATTCGATTTATCAGTAAATATACCCACTCTAAATTGACTCTCTGTGCCAAGCTTTTTGCTTACTCCCAATGCAAAGTTGGTAACAGATTTAAAATCTCTTGTGATCGGAACAGGAAACCCCTCTAGCCGCTCTACACCATCATTTGTCGACAAGTGATGCTGCACATCAACACTAAATTGCCACTCTCCAAATTCTCTGGCGACGCCCAGCGCAATATTAATGGGTAGCTTTTGTTTGCAACAGGCTTCTTCAGGTACTAGCAGTGCGGGCGTTACGCCAGGTAGGCTGGGGTCGACGCCCGCAAAAAAGGCAGTAGAAACCATTTCATAATCACGGTTGATCACCATTGGAACATTTAGCTTCGCGCCGAAACTTACTTTGTTTGTTTTATAAAGGGCCGATATAGACGGTATTGTAACGATATTAATATCATTAAACCTGGCGGTTGCCTGAGCACCAGTATTGATCGAATCACTTGCTGATATCGGCAATGATATTTGTGTACCAGAAGACTGATCAGTCTGAAATGTACGATATTCAATCCCTAAAGAAAGGCCAATTGAAAATTCAGTTGTTAATTGTTTAGCGCCAGCAAAATATAACTGATAAGCACTATTATCAATATCAATGTTGATGAACTCTTTTACATTTAATGGGATGCCGGTTGCAATGTCTATTGTGTTATATTCGATGACATCACTTGAACGCTCTTGACTAAAATCGTTAACGACAAATGCTAAGCCATAATGCCAATCTCTAAACTGTTTTTTGAATCCAAAAAAACCTGGGACCACTGAGAACGCGCTTCGAGTGAAGTCTGAGCCATCACCATAGACAGCTTCAAAAACCGTTTCTTCCCATGCGAAGGTATTTATTGACGCCATATTGCCATCTTTGATGGAGGCAAGACCAGCAGGATTGTAATGGATTGCAGATAAATCATCAGCTACACCGGTAAATGCGCCGCCCATTCCTACCGCATTTTTACCAATTAATAAGTTGTTGTGATGGTATTCATCTGCAATGGCAGACGATGCCACCACAAATAGAAGACTCATAGATAGTTTTTTGATTATAGAGGTTTTGTGTAAAACCTTATCGAATGAACGTTTTGACATATTTTTACTTCCTTTTACTAGCATTCTTGAGTACTAGTGTCACTGTCCTTATATTTATTTCACCAAGGTATTGTATTTCTTTCAATGTTGCTACGGTGCACATATAGGAAAATAACATTATAAAAACAACTATGCCATTTGCACAGGGCCTTAGTCTGCCGCAAGACTGCTTAAAGCTAGACGCATGCAACCACTGCGAAGCTCATCTTCCCCTTGGTCCTCGGCCGATCTATCAACTAGGGCCTGAAGCCAAAATTTTAATTGCTAGCCAAGCACCAGGTCTTGCCGCTCATAATTCTGGTATTGCTTTTGATGATCCCAGTGGTGTGCGATTACGCGCTTGGATGGGACTTGATGAATCTGAATTTTATGATGCCAATAATATCGCCATACTTCCGATGGGACTGTGTTATCCCGGCAGGGGGAAATCGGGTGACTTGCCCCCGAGGCCAGAGTGTGCCCAAATATGGAGAAAGCCGCTGATGTCTCAGTTATCAAAGGTTAAACTCACACTCATTATTGGTCGGCATGCCTTAAAATGGCATTTACCCGAGCATAAGCACACCCCTTTGCAAGCTGTGGTGCAAGGCCAAGATTTTGAAAACGCGCGCAATATCGTACTGCCACACCCAAGCCCTCGCAATAATATTTGGTTGGCAAAAAATAGGTGGTTTGAGGCTGAAACAGTGCCTATGATACAGCAACGTATCAAGGTGCTGTTACGTGATTAATTATTGCATAATAAATTGATAAACAAGGAAACAACATGAAACTTATCGGTTCTACCACTTCACCCTTCGTTAGGCGTTTGCGTTTGTTTTTAGACGGCGTTGATTATCAGTTTGAGCAGGTCGATATTTTTAATCCAAGCGATAGAGCGTCTTTGATAAAAGAAAACCCAACTTTAAAAATCCCAATGCTTAAAGACGGTGAGCAAGTGATTTTTGATTCAGGGCTTATTTACCGCTATTTAGTTGCGAAGTTAGGCACACAAGCTTTGTCATGGGATCAACAAAATGCCTTGGTCAGTATCGATTCGGTCAACGATGCTTTGGTAAACATGTTCATTATTGAGCGTTCTGGTATCGATAATTCACAAGATAAAATGTACTTCAATATTCAAAGAGAGCGCGCGGTAACAGTATTTACCTATTTAGATAAATTAGCTGAACAAGGTATGTTTGAAGAGTGGAACTACCTTGCTATCTGTTTGTATTGTTTGCTTGATTGGAGTGAATTTAGAGAGCGTTATGACTTCAGTCAGCATCAAAATCTCATGGCTTTCTACACTCAAAACAAAACCAGACAATCGGTGATCGATACCGACCCGCGATAGAGAGCAACCAAGGTTTAATGATGAAGTTTATTCATACCTCTGATTGGCATTTGGGGCATTCGTTAAAGGGTAAAAGTCGGCACAGCGAGCACGAACAGTTTTTGGCGTGGTTGTACGAACAGGCGCTAGTTCATCAGGTCGACGCCCTAATTGTCGCGGGCGATATATTTGATACGAGTGCACCCTCAAGTCGAGCGCGTGAAATCTACCAAAGCTTTATCGCCAAGCTTTCTCACACTAATATCCAGTTAATTCTACTGGGCGGTAACCATGATTCCGTAGCGGTATTGAATGAATCGAAAGCTATCGCTGCAGAATTAAATGCTTTTGTGATCCCAAGCACGGGCATGGCGATTGATGAGCAAGTCTTAACACTGCGCGAGCCTGAATCAAACAATGCCTTAGCCGTTGTTTGCGCCGTGCCATTTATCCGAGCAACTGATGTGCTGCGCAGTGAAGCTGGACAAGACGATAGTACCAAGAAAAAAGCATTGGGCGAAGCAATTACGCAACACTATGCAACACTTTTCGAGATGGCAAAAGTAGAGCAAGCCAAAATAGAAACTGCCGAAAAGCGTACCGTTCCAATTATTGCCACAGGTCACTTAACCGCGGTCGGCGCGAGTTTGAGTGAAAGCGTACGAGAAATTTATATTGGTACTTTAGAAGCGTTTCCGGCCAATAACTTTCCAAATGCTGATTACATTGCGTTGGGGCATATCCACAAACCACAAATCGTCGCTAAACAAGACCATATACGATATTGTGGATCACCTATTCCTTTGAGTTTTGATGAAATCTCTTATCAGAAAAAGGTCAATCTTGTCAGTTTCACCGATGAGAGCAACAGTCCTGAAATCACTGAAATTAACGTCCCATTATTCCAAGCTTTGAAAACCATAAAAGGCGACTTAGCGAGTATTGAAGCGCAAATTGCGACTTTAAAAGAAACCCTAAATGGCCAATCACTTTGGTTAAATGTAGAGGTTGAAAAACAGGATTATTTAGCCGATTTAAATCAAAAAGTACTCGATATGTTGCAAGGCTCAGCTATTGAGTTATTAGCGTTAAAACGTAGTGCGAACAAAGATGTTCAGTTAAAACAGTTGCAAGCCACACAAACATTGGATGATTTAAACCCAGATTTGGTCTTTGAAAAATTGTTATCTTTTAGAGAGATAAGTAAGAATGATGAGTCTTATATGCCGTTAAAAGCACTGTTCAATGAGATTAAAAATGAAGTTGAAACGGCTCAGATTGAGAAGGAAGAAGCATCAGATAAACCAGCGGTTGACGATCCATTATGAAGATCTTATCCGTTAGCTTTGAAAACCTTAATTCGCTTAAAGGAAAGTGGAAGATTGATTTCACTACCTCCACTTTTACCGACAATGGCTTATTTGCCATCACAGGAAATACTGGCGCGGGCAAAACCACTATTTTAGACGCGATATGCTTAGCGCTTTACCACCGCACGCCGCGTTTGGGGCTAATCTCGCAAACATCAAATGAAATCATGACGCGCGGCACAGGGCAATGCATGGCAGAGGTTGAATTTGATGTAAAAGGTAAGCAATACCGAGCGTTTTGGTCTTCAAAACGAGCCAGAGGTAAAGCTGAAGGCAACTTACAACCGATTCAATGTGAGTTAGCTGAAATCGCCTCAGGCAAGATATTGCAAACTAAGCTGTCAGAGAAAATCACGCTGGTTGAGAGCATCACAGGGCTTGATTTTCAACGATTTAATAAGTCGATGATGCTATCGCAGGGCAAGTTTGCCGAGTTTTTAAATTCTAGTAAAAATGAGCGTGCGGCTTTGCTAGAAGAGATGACGGGCACCGAGATTTACAGTGAGATTTCGATCAAGGTCTTCAACCGTCATAATGAAGCACAACAAGCACTAACAACGCTTAAAAAAGTAGCTGAAAACGTGACCTTGCTCAGCGAAGAAGAGCGGGTTGAACGACAACACGAACTAGCAGACATTAACCAAACACTTGGACAAACCACTACAAATATAGCGGAATTGAGTCGTTGTTCAAAATGGCTACAAGACATGCGGCAGGCGCACGCAAAACTTGATGACGCAAAAAGTTGTGTGGATAGCACAGAGCAAGCGATTAAAAACGAGCAAGCTTCCTTTAATCAGCTCGAAGCGGCAAAAAAAGCAAACACAATCAAACATGAATATGAGAAGTTAAGGAGTGCTAGAAACGCGTTAGATGAGCGCATAAGCGACACTGAGCAACTCAAGACGCAGCTTGTTAAGGCAGAGCAAGATTACGCACTTGTCAAACAAGCAAGTGATACTGCACAACAAGCTTTTCAAGATAAAGAGCACGCGGTAGAAGCTGAAAATCACCTGATTCAAAAAGAAGTATTGCCTTTAGATACATCGTTAATACAGGCTGAGCAGAGACTGCAAGCGCTCAACGCTCAAATCGAAGAATTGACTGCTTCGATTAAAGATGTGACTGAACAAAAGCAGACAAGTGAGCAAGACCTAAACGTGGCTTTACAACAATTAACGAAAGTCAATGAAGCGCTCAGTTCATCAACACTGTTGCTAGAGCACCAATCGACGATCAATGATTGGAAAACCTTTTTACATCAAAAGCATCATCAGTCTCTTCGCCTCAATGAGCTTCAACAGAAGCAGAATGATGAAGCTCAACTTCTCGTTCAAAAACAAAGTGAATTAAAAAAAGACGCTCAGCTTATTGCTGACAAACAAGCAGAAATTGATGCTAAAAAAGAGGCGCTTTCTGGGCTATCTGTTGAGAAAGATCTAGCCGCGTCAATTCAACAAGCAACGCAAGAAAAACAGCGTTTAGAAAAACTGATAAATATTGATTTTGTCACGCTAAGCGATACTCAAAAAGCTTACCTTCGAGCACTATCATCCCAGCAAAACACGCTTGCTAAGGTCAGCGATTTAGAAACGCAAAGAGTCCAAGAAGATCAGAAGTGCAAAGACCTGCGACTCGATTATAGAAAGACTGAAGCGCAAATTGAAAATATCCAACTACTATTGACGCAAGATGAGCAATTGGCGCAATTTCGATTGGCTCTCAAAGAACATGAAGCATGTCAGTTATGCGGCTCAACAGAGCATCCCAATATCGACCATAGCAACGACAATACAAGCTTGATTGACAAAGATAGCAAGGCAGCGGAGTTGGCTGAACTACAAACACAATTGAGAGAAATTACAGAAAAAGGCACTGATTCAAAAGCCTTGCTTGAGCAGGCCATTACTAACCTTGACATCTACCGAAACGAACTGCAAAAAACAGATGAGATATTACGCGAGCTTCGGACGAAGTGGGGCGCGAGTTTATCTACCGAATCCATTGCTATTGAAGATAACGACCAGCTTAATGACCTAGTGAACTTGACTCAGCAAAAATACGATAAGCTTTGTCAGCAAATCGAACACGAACAAGTGCTTTTCAATAATCAACAGACACTAAACGAAAGCCTAGATAAACTGCAAGTTGAACAAGAGCTGGCGCTAAACAATCAAAGCTATATTGAAAAAGAAATAAAACGCTTGGGCGCAAGTAATGACAAGCTGTCGGTTGAGATTAATACGCTTAGCGATGAATTAAATCGAGCTGATACAAAGGTTTATGCTCAATATCAATCCTTGAATTATGATCCACAGCCTTGTGCTAGAGAAGCGTTAAGCACTAGGGTAGAGGAATTGATAGCCTTACTGGATCAAGCGTTGAGTCAACAAAAACAACAAGTTGATGTTCAACAGACTATTTCAAAACTTCAACTAGCCCTATCACCTATCGAAAGTAAATTGGAACAGCTTGTTGAGACAAAAGGAAAGTTAGCGGTAGAAGCGGATGAGTTAAGTGAAAAGTGCCAAACCCTTATAACAAAAAGAAATACTTTCTTTGACGGCGCATCGGTTGAAAGCATCCAAACGGCCAGTAAACACAAGCTAGCTGACTTAAAAGAAGCACGAGATAAGTGCTTGAAGCAAGAGGCTGATGCAAAACAGACTCTGGTGCAAATTCAAACACGATTAGAGGCCTCAGTGTCACAAACTCAAAGCTTACAGACTGATGTGGATGGTTTTGAAACAAAATGGGCGGATACGCTAAAAGCATCTGCTTTTAGCACCCAATCAGAATTTGAAGCGTCGCTGTTGGATGAGGCTGATTTCAATGAGCTTAATGCTCTACAGATACGCTTGAACAAACAACTTGAACAGGCAAAAAATACCCTTTCAACCATTCAGGCTGACATCGATAAATTAGCAGAAGATCCAAATGCGAGTGAATACCAAAAAGAAACACTCGAACGCGTTCAAGCCTTACTCACCGAACTCACGACGCAAAGAGATGGTTTATTGAGTCAGCAAGGCGCATTAAATCAGGCGCTAGAAACTGATAAAGAAAACAAAGCAAAATTTGAGCAACAACTTGAAAAGATCGCGATTCAAGAAAAAGTGTGTGAACAACTCGGTCACTTAAATAGTCTGATTGGCTCTGCAAAAGGTGATGCATTTAGAACATTCGCCCAAGGCTTAACCCTAGACTATTTGACGCATTTGGCTAACCAACGGTTAGAGCAGTTACACGCGCGCTACCAATTAAAGCGATCCGACAGTAAAAATTTAGAACTAACCGTGTGTGATACTTGGCAAGGTGATATTCAACGTGACACCAAAACCTTGTCAGGCGGTGAAAGCTTTTTGGTGAGTCTTGCATTGGCCCTAGCGCTTAGCGATTTGGTCAGCAATAAAATCAGTATCGATTCATTATTTTTAGACGAAGGCTTTGGTACCTTAGACAGCAATACCTTGGACATGGCGTTAAGTGCGTTGGAACGTTTGAATGCCTCGGGTAAATTAATCGGCGTGATCAGCCATATTGATTCACTAAAAGAGCGTATTCCCGTGCAAATAAAAGTCTCTAGTGAGGCGGGCGCTGGGGTCAGTCGATTAGAAGACTGTTATAAAGTCGCACAGTCTTAAGATAGCTTACTTGGGACAGCTTGTTGAGACAGTCTCACAGGCTGGTTGTATTTTGAGCAGCCTATGGCATTGTATTTGCTTAAATCTCTTTAAAATTAATACTTTATAAATTAAATATGAGTAAAAAGCAGGTATACGTAGGCATGAGCGCAGATCTCGTGCATCCCGGGCATCTTAATATCCTAAAAAAAGCGGCAGATTTAGGCGAAGTCACTGTTGGTCTTTTGACGGATCAAGCGATCGCTAGCTATAAACGCGTGCCGTTTATGACCTTTGAGCAACGAAAACAAGTCATCGAAAACATAAAAGGTGTCAGTCAGGTAGTGCCTCAAACGACCTTGGATTATCGCCACAACCTCACTCAACTTAAACCTGATCATGTCGTGCATGGTGATGATTGGAAAGAGGGTGTTCAGCAAAAAACTCGACAACAAGTCATCGACTGTTTAGCCCAATGGGGCGGCAGCTTAGTTGAAGTTCCTTACACCGACGGCATTTCATCCACTCAATTGCAACACGCGATGAAAGAGTTGGGTACGACCCCGCAGATTCGTTTGAAATCTTTAAGGCGATTGCTCAATGCCAAACCGCTATTGCGATTTTTAGATATTCATAACGCGCTATCGGGTTTAATCATCGAAAATACCAAAGTTGAGGTAAATGGCCGAGTGGAGGAGTTTGATGGCATGTGGGGAAGCAGCCTGACCGATTCTACTGCCAAAGGTAAACCTGATATTGAAGCGGTCGATGTGTCATCGCGCATGAGCACATTAAACGAAGTCTTAGAGGTCACGACCAAACCCATTATTTATGACGGTGACACTGGCGGTAAAACCGAACACTTCGTGTTTACGGTAAAAACACTTGAGCGTTTAGGGGTATCGGCGGTCATTATCGAAGACAAAACTGGCCTCAAAAAGAACTCCTTGTTTGGCACTGATGTAGAACAAACACAGGACAGCATTGAAAACTTCTCGCTAAAAATTAAAGCGGGTAAACAAGCTCAAGCTACCCACGATTTCATGATCATCGCTCGTATTGAAAGCTTGATTTGCGGTCAAGGCATTGATCACGCCATGCAAAGAGCAAAAGCCTTTATTGAAGCAGGTGCCGACGGCATTATGATCCACAGTCGTGAAAAGAGCCCTGATGAAATTCTTGAGTTTTGTCGGCAGTATCGTCAATTAGAAAACAAAAAGTACTTAATCGCGGTGCCCTCAAGCTATAACAGCATTTACGAATCTGAGCTAGCCGAAGCAGGTGTCAATATTGTGATTTACGCCAATCAATTATTGCGTAGCGCATATCCTGCTATGCTCAATACAGCACAAAGCATTTTGCAACATGGTCGTTCAGCCGAGGTAGATGAACACATGATGCCGATTAAGCAAATCTTAGAATTGATACCCGGAACGAAATAAACGATGACGCACCCCGCTGATTTTTGTGACGCCTTAACACCTTTCGACATCGACTTTTTTTGCGGTGTGCCCGACTCTTTACTCAAAGATTTATGTGCATATGTTGACGACACTTTTGATTCACAACAACACATCATTACCGCAAATGAAGGTAATTCGATTGCGATGGCCGCGGGTTATCACCTGACAACAGGGCGTTCAGCAATGGTGTATATGCAAAACTCAGGTCTGGGTAATGCCGTTAACCCTTTGACTTCCTTGGCCGATCCGCAAGTTTATAGCGTGCCTATGCTGTTGGTAATTGGGTGGCGAGCCGAACCTGGTATTAAAGATGAACCTCAGCATATTAAGCAAGGTGCAATTAGCGAAGAAATGCTTAAGGTCTTGGATATTCCTTATATCGTTTTGGATAAAAGCGGCCTCAAAACATCTGAGTTAAATGCCTTATTGTCGCAGATGCAAGCGCATCAACGCCCCGTTGCAATATTAGTTAAGAAGGGCAGTTTTCAAAAATACAAACAGCTTCAATCCTTGGATAAGCCAACAATAAATACAAATACTAGACACGCTGATTTGTCCCGCGAACAGGCGCTTGAAGTGCTCTTAGATAACCTGCCGTCGAATGCGCTAATCGTGTCAACCACGGGTAAAACCAGCAGAGAACTCTTTGAATTGCGTCAAAAACGCAAAGAAGCCTGCGCTGACTTTTTAACGGTTGGTGCGATGGGGCACGCTTCCTCAATTGCGATGGGCGCAGCCCTTGGTAACCCTGATAGATTAATCGTCGTGGTAGATGGAGATGGCGCAATGCTGATGCACATGGGCGCTTTACCCATTATTGGCTGTCATCAAATCAATAATCTAGTGCATATCGTTTTAAACAATGCTTGCCATGAGTCTGTCGGCGGTCAAGCAACGGTTGCTGATCAAATAGATATTCCCATGCTTGCTAAAGCCAGTAACTATGTAGATTGTGAGCAGGTTCAAACGGCTGAGCAAATTAACCATGCAATCGCCCGCGCGATGAATCGTTTACAGCAACAAGCCGATGGCGCTTGTATGATTGAGGTGAAGGTGCGGGCGGGGTCGCGAGAAGACTTAGGCAGACCGACTTCAACGCCGATTGAAAACAAAACAGCATTTATGAACAAAGCCAATGATTGAAAACGTGAAGCCTTCCTTTGAGTCTCTTGCGACTCAAAGCCAAACTAGCATCCAGCAATCTGGCGGCTATATTCAAGACTGCGTGAATTTACTTCAAGCTAATTCTGAAACGCATTTAGTTAAGCGGGTATTGTTGATTACAAGTCCCAGCTTTATCGAGCGAGGTATGGTCAACGCACTTGAATCCCAAATCATCAAAGCGTTTAGCGATATTAGCTTTGATGTGCTTGCTGACATTAAGCCAAATCCAGAAATGCAAGATTTGTCGAATGCACTTCCTACGATACGTGCTTTATTTGGTGGCGAAGCACATTCGGCTCCTCAAATAATTATTGCGCTTGGTGGCGGCAGTGTGATTGATAGTGCAAAGGTGTTGTCTGCTTGGTTAACATGTCCTTCATTAGTATTTAGCGACTTAGTATCTGCATTTAGCGCTTTGCTTAACAGCGACTCAGGCGAAACATCAAAAACAGTATTAACACAAAAAATTCCCTTAATCGCTATTCCAACAACGTCTGGAACAGGGGCAGAAGTGACACCTTTTGCGACTGTCTGGGATAGCAATGCGCAAAAGAAGCATAGTTTAGTAAATGTACCCCCAGATTTTGCGATCTTAGATGCCAGTTTATGCAGTTCGCTTCCTTATCACGAAACACTTTATGGCGGTTTAGACGCCTTAAGCCATGCGATAGAGTCACTTTGGAATCACAATCGAACTGCTAACACTGAAGTCCTTTCATATTTTGCACTTGATACTATTTTAGAAGCGCTTCCGACTGTTCTAGCCGACCCAGTAGACTTAGCAAGTCGACAAAAAATGCAGCAAGCAGCATGTGTTGCTGGTTTGGCAATCTCCCACACTAAAACAGCGATTGCGCATGCAATTTCTTATCCTATTACCCTTAAATATGCTGTTCCACATGGACTTGCTTGCAGTTTTACACTTGCTGAAATAGTCAAGCACTTTGGTGCTCAACGCCTAGGACTTAAAGAGCAATATGAGCAAAAAATTGCTGATCTGGTTAAGCAATTAGCGTTGCCAACATATCTTGAAAAATACACGCAAGGCCGCTGTATTACGCACGATATTGAATTTGATTTAGATCCAAGCCGAGCAGGTAATTTCGTAGTACCAATGACTTCATCAGAAGTGCTGAGCGTTATCAATAAATCACAAGGTACGGTGTTATGAGTGTCATGAAGAAAACGGTTTTATTTGGTGCTGGTTTGGGGGCGACTCAATTTATTGCGAATTTCCAACACGAAAGAGACTTTATCGCTATTTTTGATAATGATGAAAGCAAGCATGGATCGGCTGTTTCAGGTATTCCTATTAAACATCCTAATGAGATCTTAACAACGGATTTTGAAGAGTTAGTGATTGTAAGCCAGTACGTAAAAGACATAAAAAGACAATTGCTTGAAGATATTGGATTGCCAGAAACCAGAATTGTTACGCCACAAAAGAACAAACTAAAGAATCCACGTCCGTTTGAAAATCCAAACAGTATGTCTCTAGCGCGCGAGATCGTATGTGTCTTCAATCAAATGGCGATTGAAGCCTCATATCCCTTAAGCTTAGATTTTGGCACTTTGCTAGGTATCGTACGAGATAAGGATATTATTGCCTGGGATGACGATATCGACTTTGCAGCACCTGTAAATACTGAAGATCGCGCTTTTTCACTCTGCGAACAATTTATTGAAAAGCAAAGCAATAATTTGCATTGGAAAGCAGAAAAAATATTCAATAACCGGGGTGTGTGTACCTGTATATTGCTTACATTTGAAAGCAATAATGAAGACTACAAAAGCTTCATCACTTCGATTTGCTTTAGAGAAGAGAAGGAAAACAAATCACTGCATTTACCTAGCTTAGGTATGTGGTACTCACCCGCTCTTCATTTTCAAACCTTAGAAACTATTGATTGGAACGGGCAAACCTTGCAAGTCCCCGCTAAATATAAAGAGTATCTAAGTTTTCTTTACGGGGATTGGCAAACGCCGAAAAAAGACATTCAATTCGACGATTACGCTAACTTACAATCTGTGTCGATGGATGAAATTAAAGAACAGTAATTTGGTTTTACTGTTCTTTGAATCCTTTACGACAAAGCCTTCAATTTTCTGTAGTGAAAATACGCGATTACAAACAGCAGGCACGCTAGACTCAAAAAGAAGTACTGGCCACTTGTTGTCGTATATTCGAGCAAGCGCGAGATAAATTCATTTTCAGTAGCCTGTTCATTAAAGACTAAGAATGGTTTTGTGAATGCCAGTAACAGGCTTGCAAAGGCAAACACCAAAATATCGATTAAATATGCAAGCGCTATTGTTTTAGTCCAATAGCTTTTTGTGAAGCGATAGAGCGTTTGTAGCAGTGATTGCGCACACAATACGGTCAGTATAATCCGCCAATATTCAGCTGATGGTGCCAGTGAAAATACTTGTTGATCTAAAATGGCAGGCTCCATCCACAATGGCGTCCATAAAATCAAAAGTAAAAAGCTATTGGTGATTAAGTCGGTGATGGTATCCGAAGTTTCAATAGGCAGAAGTGAACTATTGGGCAGTGATCGAACCGTCCAACTTGAATGCTGCCAGCTCACCAAATTAACGGATTTTCCGACAAAGTAAAAAATAGAAGTGACGATTAATAGCATCCAAGCAGCGTTATCAAGAAAAATGAATAGGCTTTGAAACATCAATCTAAACGGGTTAATCGAGTTATCTTGAAGCATACTAACCAATGTGATTAGCAGCGAATATACAAATAAAGCAGCTGCACCGTGTGTAATTACTCGTTTAAAAAAAGGCATGTATTCACTTTTTACAAGCGGCGGTGCAGGAAAGAATTTTTGAGCAGTCACTTGAGGGTGGCCGTATTTTTGTAACACCTTTTCAGTCGCGGCTTCTTTAGAGCTTGAAGGCGGTAAGGTTTCTGCGCAAGCGTCAATTTCATCCTGTAGATTAGCACGCAACTCTCGCCCAATTTCGGTTTGCTTGTCAGTTGGTAATGCTTGTTTTACAGCCAAAATATATCTATCTAAAAGATCCATTATCGTTTCTCCAACAGCGCTGAGATGCTGTTATTCAATTGCTGCCAGTCATGAGTGAGTTCTTCTAACACTTCCCCGCCTTTTTTGATGCAAATATTTTTTTGAAGAAGCTAATTAATTAACTCGACAGGAACCGTGAAAGCTCTCGGCGTTACCATGAGAGCGACTGACTTTTAGAATAGCTTAGTCTGCAATCTTGAATGTAAAGTGCAGCACAAATGCACCAGCAACAAGCATACTCGAAAGTGATAGGGTTATTAATAAACCTGCTGATTGCACGTTTAAAATAACGTTAAGTGAAAAAATTAAATAGGCACCTAAAGTAAGCAATTTCGCAGTTTTGTACAAAACCTCGTTCTTTTTTACCCCGGACAAAGAAAAGAATAGTGACGCCAGCAATAGTACAAATGCAGTAATTACAAACGCTATATCATTTGTAGAGCGTAAAAGAATAATCGCCGGTACAAGTGCTGATATAGCAAAGAAAAAACGTTCGACGTAAGCGCGTGAAAACACAATTGCCTCCTTTTAGTTTGAGGGTCCTCGCTGATAAGAAACGAAGACCCGTTCGCTTAGTTATTCACTAAAGTACTCAAATGCATCATATGCAACCCATGCTACGGCAACGACTGTACCCACGCCGGATCCCATCAAAAAGCCTCGAGCCAAATTTTTGGAGGCAATTCGAGCGAATGACTTTAGAACGGTTCGGTTTGAAGCGCCACCGCTAATATTGCTAATCTCAACTGATGTTATTTCTCGCATATCAATTTTCCTCTTTTGGAAAAATTGTTCTAATTGCTGAACTCAGCCCAAATGCTGTGACTGTTCCTGCAGTTACTATTCCTAATGAAACGCCTGTCACTTTAAATGCAAAACCGACAGCAGGGGGAATTAAGAATACTAAACCTCCACTTACTAAATCGCATTCATGAACGTTTAACTCTTTTAAATCTTCCATAATGATTTTCCTTAATCATAAATAGCATCATAGGATTATGAAGCTTTAAAATAATAATCGATTATAGAAACTCATGCTGCTGTGCTTTAAACCAGTTTGTAAATTCAGATTTCTTGAATATGATGCAATCACTCGCGCTCATCTTTACAAGACTCCATCAGCACATGAGTCGTAATCGTAGCAACTTGTGGCAAGGTGCCTAATACATCAGTATGAAAGGTCTTATAGTGTTTCAGATCTGTAGCCTCTACTCTCAATATGTATTCAAAAGGCCCCGTGACGTTGTGGCATTCTTTGACTTCTGAGGCTTCTGCGATTGCACTTTCAAACTTCTCTTGGGACTTTTTGGTGTGTTCATTTAGCCCGACCATTACATAGGCTAAGAACCCTATGCCCAACTTTTCTCGATCTAAGACGGCTCTGTAGCCTTTTATTAAACCCGAGCTTTCAAGATCTTGTACTCTTCTGAGGCAAGCCGAGGGTGATAAGCCAATTTTATTGGCTAGTTCTGTATTTGGAATGCGTGCATTTGATTTTAATTCACACAATATTTGTTTATTAAATTTATCCATCGCGCTTAATTATTGTTTTACTTTGATTGTTTATAGCATATTTAACAATAAAAATTGGTCGAATATGCCCTATAATTGTCGTTAACAAATACACCAAAGCACTTAATCTTAATGACACTTGATATCCTGTTTGCACTGATGCTTTTTGCATTAGCTTCGTCTATTACACCTGGGCCCAACAATCTGATGTTGATGACTTCTGGTGTGAATTTTGGCTTCAAACGAACCTTACCGCATATGTTTGGTGTCTCTTTAGGCTTTGTTTTTATGGCGATCTTGGTGGGCTTAGGTGTGATGCAATTATTCGATGCTTTTCCAATTAGCTATCAAATTTTAACGGTACTGAGCGTCAGTTATATGACTTACTTGGCATATAAAATTGCTTTTTCAACATCATCACTTGGGGATGGCGCCAGTAAAAGTAAGCCGATGACGTTTTTTCAAGCGGTAATGTTTCAGTGGGTCAACCCTAAAGCTTGGACGATGGCATTAACTGCCATTAGCGTTTATGCACCGACTAAGAGTTTTTCGTCTGTTGTTTTGGTCGCGGTGGTGTTTGGTTTAGTCAATTTTCCGTGTATTGCAGGTTGGACGACTTTAGGTACAAAGATCAAGGTGCTATTACAGCAAGCCAAGCACCTCAGAGTGTTCAACTGGGTGATGGCGAGTTTATTGATCTTGTCGCTGTATCCAGTGTTTTTGTAGCTTAGTTTGCACTTACTTCGTTAGTAGAGTTTGTATTAGCGTTCACTATATAAGCATCAGTATTCCAAAGCGGAACGGTTGATAGACTATGTTTGTAACTACCAGAGGTTTCTTTTGTTGAATACGAGACATACATCAATGTCTGTGATTTAGCATCGAAAATTCTTCTGACTTTCATATTTTTAAAGAAGATACTTTTAGATTTTTTGAAGACAACTTCACCAGAATCTGACTTATCGATTTGCGCGATCATTGTTGCCGTAATCGGGCCTGTTTGACGACAGGCGATAGAACTATCGGACGGATCGGCCAAGTCTAGGTTGGCTTCGATACTTGAGATATGACAAGTTACGCCGGTTATTATCGGGTCTTGAAGCGCGTCTAATTTAATGTCTTTTGTCGTGAAAACACCTAAAGATACATCACCGACTTCGCTATCGCTGCATGCTGTGAGAATTAATAGAGCCAAAGCGATAGTGATAAATCTGTAGTTCATATTAATTCCTGCCGTTCAAAATGTTAAAAGGATTAGAAGTCCGATACTTCTAACCCTTTTGAGTTTATCGCTATAGGCTAACGATTTCATCATCTTTTAAGTGCGCGACTAGAGGGCTGTTTTCGGCGTCTTCGAACGCTTTGTCTAAAAATTGAGCGCGCATTTGAACAGAGTCACGGTAGTTGGGATGTGTAAATATATAAGTCTGCTTATTGTTCAATGCTTCAATGACTCGTTGAGCTAACAACTCAGAAGAAATGCCTGACTCAACTAGAGCAGCAGCTGCGCCAAAGCCTTTCTTTAACGTTTCTGGGTTGCCCAATGGCTTCTCGGATTTATACTTTGGCTGCATAGTACGCAAAGACTCATGTATTCTCGTTTTGACAAAGGCGGGGCATAAAGCAGATACCCAGATGTTGTCTTTTTTCAATTCTTGCGCCCAACTTTCTGTCATTGAGACAACAGCGGCTTTAGTGGCAGAGTATGCTACTGAATAAGGCACACCTCCCATTCCAGCCATACTGGCGACATTGATAATCCAACCGCCACCTGCTTCTTTGATCGCAGGAGTGGCTGCTTGTGTGCCAAATAAAACGCCCATCATATTTACGTCGACAACCCAGCGAAAAGTGTCGTGATTGGTTTCTTCAATCTTACCTGGGATTCCGCCAACACCTGCATTATTAACCACCATGTGCACTGCACCAAAAGCTTCTTTTGCTTGCGCAACCACCGATTCCCATTGTGCGTAATCAGTGACATCCAAGCGCGCAGCTTTTGCTGATAATCCATCGGCAATTAATGATTCGACCGACGCGTTAAGTGTGGCCTCGTCGATGTCAGCCATTAAGATATTCATGCCTTGGCTAGCAAGCTCTTTAGATAACGCGAAGCCAATACCGCCCGCTGCACCAGAAATAATTGCTGTTTTACCTGAAAAGTCTATTGCCATGATGATTCCTTTTTAGTTTTATTGAGAAAACTATAGTGCTCGGTTAAACATTCGCCCACTTTATTAAATCAATCTACAAAGCTAAATTTAGTGAATGGATGCTGGGTTCTATTGATTTTTAATGTGATTCTTTCCATAGTGTTAGTATCAAGCGTAAATAAGAATAATAAAATGAACAAAGAACAAGACATGGAGCAAGTCTCACTGGTCCTTAGTCAATTGAAACAAAAGCTACCTTGCTCACATAGCCCTTATTCTGGTGTGCAAGTCGCAGCGGCTGTCGAATATGAAGTTGAGGGTGAAAAACGCGTCGCCTATGGCGTTAATGTAGAAAACGTATCTTACGGTTTAACGGTTTGCGCAGAACGCTCTGCCATTTCGAATGCGATCATCGATGGCATGAAATCGATAACTGCATTGTATGTGACTTCAAATCAAGAGGCACCGATATCACCGTGCGGCGCATGCCGACAGGTTGTGACTGAATTTATGCAACAAGCTGATGCGCCCGTTATTTGCACAAATTTTGACGATTCCCAGCAATGGCAATCGACCTTATCCGATTTACTTCCCAACCGTTTTGATTTGGACTAGTGATGAATACAACTGACACCCGACCTAAATTTGATCCCGCAGCCATCGTATTTACCATTATTGTTATCATGGCTGTCGGGCTTGCCTTATACCAACCTAGTTTATTTACTCAAATTGGTGATTTTGAGTTAAAAACACTGATTGTACCCTTACTAATGGTCATCATGTTCGGTATGGGAACGTCCTTGAGTGTCGATGATTTTGTGCGGGTGAGTAAAATGCCAAAAGGCGTGTTTATTGGCCTAGCACTGCAGTTTTCAGTTATGCCGATCATTGGCTTTTCGCTTGCTTTGGTCTCTGGGCTACCACCTGAAATTGCTGCAGGTATTATTCTTGTCGGTTGCTCGCCAAGTGGTTTGGCGTCCAACGTTATGGCTTACATTTCTGGCGCAAATCTGGCACTTTCGTTAAGCCTAACCGCGTTATCGACCCTTATTGCACCGTTTATCACTCCCCTATATATGTCATGGCTTGCCGGTGAGTTTGTGCCAATTGACAGTTTGGCCATGTTTTTAAGCATCAGTAAAATCGTGTTATTACCGATTTTAGCTGGATTGATTTTTAATCATTTTTTGCATGGTAAATTTGGTTTCTTAGATCGTCTTATGCCTAAGGTGTCTATGTTTGGTATTGCATTGATTATCGCGATTATTACTGCGGCTGGGCGCGATAGTTTGTTGAGTATCGGTTTCTTGTTAATTGCACTCGTGCTTATCCACAATATTGTTGGCTATGTGTTGGGTTATTACAGTGCCAAGGCCTTCGGTATGGACGAAGCATCCAGTCGCACCATTGCGTTTGAAGTCGGTATGCAAAACTCTGGCTTAGCATCAGGTATCGCCGTGGAAATGGGGCGAACTGCTACGATGGGACTAGCCCCAGCGGTTTTCGGCCCAGCGATGAATATTACTGGTTCTACACTTGCGGCATGGTGGCGTGGAAAACCAGTAAACGATACAGATCTGCCAAAAACCAAAGATGAAAAAAGTAAAACGTGAATGCGATTGGTGTAGTGCTCGCCGGTGGTCGTTCGTCGCGCATGGGTACTGATAAAGCTGAATTGACTTTTGAAGGTGTGACACTGGTAGAACACACGTTCTCTATTTTGGCATTGTCGAATCTGGAGGCCGTTTATGTCAATAAAAACATTGGTTTAGGAAAATTCTCGGCCAAGAGTAATAGATTGCCTGAGTTCAATTACATTAAAGACAGATTTTTAAACAAGGGCCCGTTATCTGGTATCCATGCGAGCTTGTGCCAAAGTCTAGAAAAACACGAGGGGCGACCGGTCGTATTGTTACCTGTTGATCAACCGCTAATAAGTTATCAATCTATCAAGTGTTTAGTCAGCGAGGCTTTGCACAAGCAGCAAAGTTGCTATTTTGATACTCAAGTTGATACTAAGGGGCAAGCAAAATCTAATGTCCTGCCGCTGGTTATCTTTGACGTTCAGCAAGCCCTCACCGCTATTGAAACGATTTTTAATGAAAACAAACCTTTATCCCTTGGTTTTTTTCTTGAACACATTCAAATATCTAAAATTCCACATCATAAACCGCATGAATTTCTTAATGTGAACAATCCAAAAGACTATCAAATACTGATTAGCAGAAAAAACTAAAGCAATACTTAGCTTTTGTTGGTTGGACAAAAGCTTAAGAAAAACCTACATTTACCCTCGACAGAATAAAAGTGACATTTAAGTTGCTGAAACAAAGTATCGAAAAAACAAGTTACTTAAAATAAAAGAAGGGAAATCCTCAAATGGTTCATAAATCAATCAAAACAGCGCTAGCACTAGCCTCAGTCACCGCACTGATAGCTTGCCAGCCTGCCCAACAATCTACAACTGCTGATGATGTAGTATCCTAAGCAAAAGAGGCAAGTGTTATTAAAGTTGAATATCCAGTAACAGCAAAAGGCGACGTCGTAGATACCTATTTTGATACGCAAGTCGCTGATCCCTATCGTTGGCTAGAAGATGATAGAAGTGCAGAAACCGAAGCATGGGTAAAAACTCAAAATGAAGTGACTCAAGGCTATCTCGCACAAATCCCATATCGCGAAAAAATCGCAGATACTGTTAGAGACCTGATTAACTACGAACGCGTTACCGCGCCATTTAATGAAGGCGACTGGACCTATTTTTATAAGAACGACGGCTTGCAAAATCAAAGTGTCGTTTATCGTCAAAAAGGAGATGGGCCGGCAGAAGTCTTTATCGATCCCAACAAGTTTAGTGAAGATGGCACGGTATCACTGGCTGGACTTTCATTTTCAGACGATGGCTCAATCGCAGCTTATCAAACCTCTACTGGCGGAAGTGATTGGAGAGAAATCTACTTTTTAGGTACAAACACAATGGAGTTTGTTGGCGAGAAGCTTGTCGATGTTAAGTTTAGCGGCATGCAGTGGTACAAAAATGAGGGTATTTATTATTCTAGTTACGATAAACCCACTGGTTCTGAGTTAAGCGCAAAAACTGACCAACACAAGCTTTTCTATCACAAAGTCGGTACCAAGCAAGCTGATGACCAGAAAGTCTTTGGGCATATCGATGCCGAAAAACATCGCTATGTTGGCGCGCAAGTCAGCGAGGATAATCGTTACTTGTTGGTCTCAGCAGCAGTTTCTACGTCTGGTAATAAAGCATTTTTAAAAGACTTAGAAAATCCAGATGCTGGCTTCAAAGTCGTAAAAGCTGACGTTGCTTCAGACGTCTATATGCTCACAAGCCAAGGTGATAAGTTGTTTTTGGTAACTAACGAGAACGCCCCAAACAGCAAAATAGTGGTCGCTGATGCGAATAACCCAAGTGTCGAAAATTGGACTGATTTGATTGCAGAAACAGAAAATGTGCTTTCGCCTAGCACTGCTGGTGGATTTATCTTTGCGGAATACATGGTGGATGCTATTTCAAAGGTTTATCAATACGACTTAGAAGGTAAGCAGGTGCGTACAATCGAGCTGCCGGCGATAGGCAGTGCTGGAAGCTTCGCAGGTAAGAAAACTAACGATGTGACCTATTACACATTTACCAATTATACGATGCCAACCACGATTTATAGTTTTGATATCAACAGCGGTGAATCAAGCCTATACAACAAACCAGACACAAAATTTGATAGTGAACAGTATGTGTCGAAGCAGGTGTTTTATAGCTCTAAAGACGGTACTAAAGTACCGATGATTATCACTCATCACAAAGACACCCAACTAAACGGTGAAAACCCGACGATTTTATACGGCTACGGTGGTTTCAATATTTCATTGACGCCTCGTTACAGCTCAACCGTTGCTGCATGGTTAAAGCTAGGCGGTGTTTATGCTGTGCCAAATATTCGTGGTGGAGGCGAGTACGGTAAGGCATGGCACAAAGCCGGTACGCAATTGGAAAAACAAAACGTGTTTGATGATTTTATCGCTGCTGCTGAATATTTAATTGCAAACAAATATACAAGTAGCAGCAAGCTTGCGCTTCGTGGTGGTTCTAACGGTGGTTTACTGGTGGGTGCAGTGATGACACAAAAACCTGAATTAGCTGCGGTTGCATTGCCTGCAGTAGGCGTTTTGGACATGCTTCGCTACCACACTTTTACAGCTGGCGCTGGGTGGGCATATGACTATGGTACGTCAGAACAGAGCAAAGAAATGTTTGAATACTTAAAAGCGTATTCACCAGTACACAATGTGCGCGAAGGTGTTGAATACCCTGCGACCATGGTGACGACAGCAGATCACGATGACCGTGTTGTGCCTGCGCACTCATTTAAATTTGCAGCCGTTCTTCAAGAGTTCCAAACCGGCGATAACCCAACTCTGATTCGCATCGAAACGGATGCAGGGCATGGTGCGGGTACACCAATCAGTAAAACGATAGAACAATTTGCTGATATCTATGGATTTACACTTTGGAATATGGGAGTTGGCTCGTTATAACACACTAGCCCGTACTGCTAATTTTAATTGGCAGTTTTGTAGTTAACTAAAACCCTCTAAAGCATAGTATTTAGAGGGTTTTTGCTTTTAAGGGAGTTGTTCAATTCATATTATAGTTCTTATTTTTGTGATTCTTTGTTAGATTAAATTTTAATCAAACACCGCTTTCATCTGACAAGGAGAATCCAATGCAAAACCCAGTAGGCTGGTTCGAAATTTACGTTCAAGACATGCCCCGTGCTTCCAAATTTTACGAAACCGTATTAGGTGTGAGTTTCGAAGCAATTAGCGACCCCACCGATGATTCGGTTGAAATGAATGGTTTTCCGTCAAACTATGAGGCTTATGGTGCAAGTGGTGCCTTGGTCAAAATGAAAGGAGTACCCTCTGGTGGAAGCACAATGATTTACTTTTCTTGCGAAGACTGCGCGGTAGAAGAATCACGCGTCGTCGGCGCAGGCGGGAAAATCGAACGACCTAAAATGTCGATCGGCGAATACGGTTTTATTTCTTTAGTGTGGGACACTGAGGGCAATATGGTCGGCTTGCATTCTCAAACATAGTTTTGGGTATGTGTATCGAGCACCTAAGCCCACATCACAAAAACAGCAGCCAGGCCAATGAGTAGCAAACCTATCAATTCGTGTCTTTGGATTTTATTTTTAAGCCAAAAGTGAGCTAGGACAAGGGTTAGCAGTACTTCAAGTTGGCCGAGTGTTTTGACATACGCGACATGCTGTAAGGCCATTGCGCTAAACCAGCAAATCGAACCTAGGCAACTGGTCAAGCTTGTTATCATAGTGGCGCTACTTCTTTGCCGAAGCTGCTTGAAAATGACAGGTTTGGTGAATGCAATGTAGGCGCACAATATAATGCTTTGTAAACACAACACCCACAACAATACCCATGCTGCGCTATACGGAAAGGCAATGTCTAAACTTAGACTCGCTTCTCTTACATACAAGGAGGTCAAGGCAAAACAGGTTCCGCAGGCAAGTCCGATGACGACCGTTTTTAAGCTGAGTTGACCTTTTTTACCGCCGCCGCTAAGGATAAAAACAGCGGCAGCACCCAACAAAATACCGACCCAGCCTAACAAGCTTAGCGCGCTTCCAAAAAAGAGAGTTCCAAGCACACCCGCCACTAAAGCTTCACTTTTTGCCAGCCCAGCACCAATCGCAAAATTCTTTTGCTTAAACAGCACTACCATAAGCGAAGTGGCCGCTATTTGAAGCAAAGAAGCTAAGCCAATATACAAGAAAAAGCTTGATTCAAACCTAGGAATACCGAGGTTCGAAAACTGATAAAGTAACAATAAATAGGCCGCGGCGATTGGGCTTGCAAATAGAAATCTAGCGAGCGTCACGCCTAAGGTATCAACAGTATCGCTTAACTGACTTTGCAGTGCGTTTCTGAACGTTTGCATGATCACCGCACCGATTGTGAATAAGACCCAGCCTATGCCGTCTATGCCAATCATGCCACTTTCCTTGTTGATTCATTTGAATAATCTTTGGCTCAATTCTATGCTTTATACAAACGCATACCAAGCGATAGTCAGAAAATATAACTGACAAAAAGCTCGATTAAACAGTTTTGACTTATGATGCGTATCCTAATATAAACATATCGTTAACAAGTCTAACGACAGTCAAACTATAAAAAGTACGTTAAAAATCGTACATCAATAAAATCGGAGTACCCCATGCTAAACAAAGCTTTTAAGCTAAGTCTACTTGCCGGCGCATTGACATTATCAAGCGCAGTGATGGCAAAGGCTGGTTTCGAAATTGAACATCTTCCTTTAGTTAAACACGCTGGCAACGTCACCGTATCGGGTGATGGTAAGTTGACAGCCTATACTGTCTCAAGCCCTAGAAATCTCCTTGAGGGTGATGATGATGGTCGCGCAGATACGCACTTATTTGTGATGCGTGACGGTCAGCAACCCGTTCAATTTATTGGTGGTCATGGAAGTGTATCTGCGCTTCAGTTCAGCCCAGATAATAAAACCTTATTTTTTAAAACCAAACGAGATGATGATAAGCAGACCTCGCTGTATTCAATTTCCTTATCCGGTGGTGAGGCCTTAAAGCGTTTCGAGTTTGAAACCAGTATTGGCGATTATGAAGTGGCAAAAGATGGCACGACTCTATACTTCGTTGCCAAAGCAAAAGACGAGACACCCGATTTAAAGAAAAAGGGATTCAAAGCCTACGCTTATGAAGAAGATGACCGACTCAACGATTTATGGTCAGTCGACTTAACGGATCCAGATGCTGAAGCGACTAAGTTGTATGAAAAAGGGCATATGACAAGTTTTGATTTATCTGACGATGGCGACACGATTGTGGCTGCGGTTGCTCCGACTAATTTAATCGATGATTTTTATATGGAGCGCAACCTTGTCGTTATCGATGCTAAAAGTGGTGAGCAAACCAATTTAATTGATATCCCAGGCAAGTTAGGTACCTTTGAAATTTCACCTAATGGCAAACACATCGCGTTCAACGCAGGCACAGATAAGCATGATTCATCAACGGGCGTCTTGATGCTTGCAAAAACTGACAGCGCGGAGTTTACTCAACTCACTGCTGAAAAAGAGCAGCATATTGTAGATGTCGATTGGTTGGGTAAAGACATATTGACCGTGGTTCACAAAGGTGTTGAAACCGACCTTGTGGTGTATAAAACCAATGGCGATATTCGACGTACACTCAAAACATCCGACGATATTGCGGTGAGAAGTGCAGATGTAGGCGACGGTGAAATTAGTTTTATTGCAGACAGCCCAGTGCACCCACGAGAGGTGTTTAAAGTTGAGCGTAGAAGCGGTAAAAAAGCCTCTGACCACAATGCATGGTTAAAAGACGTGGATTTACACAGTCAGTCTACGTTTACCTATAAAGCACGCGATGGTGAAAACATTGAGGGACTTTTAATTACGCCAAATGGTCAAGCACCTGCTGGAGGGTGGCCGCTTATTTTAGCCGTTCACGGTGGTCCCGAAGCGCACTTCAGTGATGGTTGGATTACTCGTTACTCTGAACCTGGACAGTTTGCAGCAACAAAAGGCTATGCGGTTTACTACCCTAACTATCGCGGATCTACGGGACGCGGCGTTGCATTCGCTAAACAGCATCAAAACGATTATGCGCGCAAAGAGTTTAACGACTTAGTTGATGGTGTTGAAGCGCTGGCTGAAGCAGGTGTGATCAACAAAGATCGCGTGGGCATTACAGGGGGATCTTACGGTGGTTATGCTTCAATGTGGGGAGCAACTGCCCTAACTGAGCATTTCGCTGCTGCTGTTGCCTTTGTTGGGATTTCAAACCAAGTATCCAAATTTGGTACCAGTGATATTCCAAAAGAGATGCATTTGGTTCACTCGCTCAAGTGGCCTTGGGAAGATAACTGGATGAATCTAATAGAGCGCTCTCCAATTTTCCATGCTGGAAAAAGTAAAACACCTACACTCATTATGCATGGTGAAGAAGATACTCGCGTACATCCGAGCCAATCAATGGAATTATATCGTTCAATGAAAGTGCGCACGGACACGCCGGTTAGATTGGTCTTTTATCCGGGCGAAGGTCATGGCAATAGAAAAGCAGCAGCTCAGTTCGACTATGCACTGCGTTTAATGCGTTGGATGGATACTTACCTTGCTGAAGAAGCTTCTAGAATGGATCCGATGCCTGCATTTGATCTAGGCATGGAAGACATCCTCAAAGGCGATGAAGAGTCGACAGATGCTGATGAAAGCAAAGATTAAACTTTCGTAATAATCGGTAACAAAGGGGCGACTTGGGTCGCCCTTTTTATTTTCTACCCATTGCTTTTTGGCCTCGACCAGTCATTAAGTCATTGCTTTTCAGCGCTTTGTATCAGTTAACAATTGTAAATTTATCGAAAAGATGGAGTCCTTTACTCTACAAAAGTCGTATTTTTTGGTCTGATCGGAATTACGTTCATTAGCGTAATCATAAGCTTACAAATCGGGATAATTAAGTCATGCTTTTAAATAAAAAACACGGCCTAGCCGCTTTTGTGCTTTTAGTCTGTTCTAGCAGTGTATGGGCACAAAGTTGGGGCGGTGCTGAACGCGCAGCAAGTGTGTTAGTTCAACCTGTCGTTTTTGAATACGAAGAAGCTAAAATTGAAGCTGTCGGCACCGCGGAAGCGGTCAAGTCCGTGACGTTGTTTCCAGCTGTCGCAGATAAGGTAACAGAAATTAATTTCACACCCGGGCAGCGAGTAAACGCCGGTGACGTATTAATTAAGTTAGATGATCGCCGCCAAAGAGTTGCGCTTTCTAGGGCGCAGATTCAACTTGCTGATGCTAAACGCAACTATCAGAGACTACTTGATAGTCAAAAGAGGGGCGCCGCTTCGCAAAGTGCTTTGGACGATGCCAAAACTGTTCGCGATTTAGCAGAGGTTGAACTTGAACAAGCTCAAGCAGATTTAGAAGACCGAAGTCTTCTCGCGCCATTTGACGGGGTTTTAGGGTTAACTGACATTGAAGTAGGAGATCGCATCACCACTCAAACGGTGGTCACAACGATCGATAAGCGTGACAATATTTTCGTAAACTTCAACGCGCCCGAGGCTGCTTTAGGTATCTTGCTTAATAATCCTGAGGTTAGCCTTCAACCATGGTCCAATCGGACGACCTATTTAAATGCAAAAATTGCAGAGGTCGATTCTCGAATTGACGAGAATGATAGAACGATTCGAGCCCGCGCTATTCTAGACAATGCTGATGATAACTATCGTCCAGGTATGAGCTTTCGCGTTAGCCTTAGTTTGAAAGGCAAAGAATACGCCGCTATTCCAGAAGCTGCTCTTTCTTGGGGCGCTTCTGGTGCCTATGTTTGGAAGTCAGTAGACGACAAAGCTCAAAGAGTCGATGTTAAAGTGAAACAACGACTGCGTGGACGCATACTAGTTGAAGGTAAATTAAATCAAGGTGATACTTTGATTACAGAGGGAATACAAAGGCTTAGAGTAGGGCAAGCCGTGAAAGCAGTGCCTACCGCCGTTGCAGACAAGCCGCGAACAGAGCCAGCAAAAAGAGGTGAGTCGTAGTCATGAAGAGCAACGAACTCAACCAAGTAAATGACTTGCCGTCATTATCAATCCGCAGACCCGTTTTAATTGTCGTTGTAAATTTGTTGATTGTGATAGCAGGTTTATCAGCAATTTTTGGCTTAGAAGTGCGAGAGCTTCCAGATGTAGATAGACCCATCGTATCTGTTCGCGCTAATTTCCCCGGCGCTTCACCTGAAGCTGTCGATTCAGAGGTGACCAGTAGATTAGAAGGTGCGGTTGCCCGAGTCAGTGGCGTCAAATCGATTCGCGCTCAAAGCGAAGAAGGCTTTTCAAGAGTCAGAGCTGAATTCCGTCCCGGCATCAATTTAGAAGACGCAGCTAACGAGATGCGCGAGGCTATCAGTCAAGTGCAACGCGAACTTCCAGACGATGTAGAAAGGCTTTCTATCGTCAAGGCCGACAACGACGCTCAATCAATCGTTAACTTAGCGGTTTCTAGTGAGACACTCAATCTAGAATCCCTCACCGAGCGAGTCGAAACCGACTTAGTACCTCTATTTTTAAGTATCCCCGGCGTCGCTGACGTGCGCTTAAACGGCGAGCGCGAGCGAGTGTTGCGCGTGATGGTCGATCCTTTGCGATTAACAAGTTTTAATTTGTCGATGACACAAGTGGCTGATGCTTTACAACTCGCGCCCTTTGATGTGCCAGCGGGTAGTTTAAGGTCGAGTGATCAGCAATTGATCGTAAGAGCAGATGCAACCTCAGTTTCAGCAGAAGACGTAGAAGATATCGTTGTACAAGGCAATACGCGTATTGGAGATATCGCCAGTGTGTTCTTTGGCCCTGCTGATCCAAATAGTTTTGTAAGGCTAAATGGTACACCCGTGATTGGTGTGGGTGTTATCCGTCAAGCAAAATCCAATACCATCGAAATTTCTGATGAAGTTCTGGCGATGATCGAACGTTTGGATAAGCGCTTTCCTGATATGACGATGGTGGTAACGTCAGACGATGCTGAGTTTATTAGAGATTCAGTAGAAGAGGTAATCGTTTCGTTAACGCTTACTGTTGCGCTGGTTGTGCTAACGCTTTGGGTGTTTATCGGTTCTCTGCGCTCGACAGTCGTGCCAGCGTTCTCAATACCCGTGTCACTTGCAGGTGCATTGGCAGTCATCTATCTTCTTGGTTTCTCCATTAATATTTTAACCTTGCTGGCACTTGTTTTAGCAACCGGCCTAATTGTTGATGACGCCATTGTTGTATCTGAAAATATTCAACGTCGACGCGCAATGGGCATGGGCGCACGCGCGGCAGCGGTCATCGGAACTCGGGAAGTGTTTTTCGCGGTGGTTGCCACTACCGCTGTATTAGCCGCGGTATTTATTCCTATCGCATTTTTACCATCCACCGCCGGTAGATTGTTCAGAGAGTTTGGTGGTGTGCTCGCGGGAGCGGTGATTATCTCATCTTTTGTCGCCTTATCACTGGTGCCAGCCTTGACCGCCAAACTGCCACTTAAAAGCAAGGAGAACGGGCTATTTAGTCGAACATTCGGCGCACTTGGCTTAAAAATCCTTTCTGCCTACCAGACGAGTCTAGGATGGTCGCTTAGATATGCATGGCTCATTGTGCTGCTAAGCGTTGCAGCAGCAGGAGGGGCGTTTGCACTTTATAAGCAGATTGATAATGAGTTACTCCCACCCGAAGACCGCGGCACGATTAGAGTGTTTGCTAGAGGCCCTGATGGTGTTGGAATTAACTTTATGGACCGACAAGCCCAACAAATCGAAGAAAAACTAGCTCCGTTTGTTGAAAGTGGTGATGTTGAGTCCTTTTATACAATCGTTGGTCGTTGGGATCCTAATGTGACGTTTATCACAGTTCCTTTAGCGCATTGGGATGATCGTGAGCAAACACAGCAAGAAATACTCGATAAACTCAGGCCACAGGTCGCTGCCATACCAGGCTCACCGGGGCGTGCTTTTGGTTCAAACAGTCTAAATCTTCGAGGACAAGGCGGCGGGCTAGAGCTTGCACTAACGGGAAGTTCTTATGAGCAAATATACGAAGCTGCGCTAGAATTTAGCAAGCAGATTGAAGACCAATTACCCGAGCTAGGCTCTGCACGCATATCATATCAGCCAACACAGCCGCAAATGCGGGTGAATATTGATAGACGCCGTGCTGAAGAATTGGGTGTACCTTTCAATGATATCAGTCGCACATTGCGAGCTGCCATTAATGGTGATGATATCGCTGATTTAAACGTGGGCGACCAAGCGGTGCCGATACTTTTACAAGCTGACAATCGCAATACGAGTAACCCTGCTGACTTAACAAATCTATATGTTGCTTCAAATACAGGTAGCCTTGTACCACTTTCTAGCATTGCTTATTTGAGTGAAGAAGGCGTTGCAGCTGAATTAGAACGTCATGCACAACGTCGCGCAATTGAGCTGGATATGGAATTACCCGACGATTTGCCTTTGTCGGATGCCGTGAGTTCACTGAGAGAGCTTGCACAATCAACCCTACCTGATGGTATTGGCCTTGTATTCTTAGGTGAAGCGCAGACTTTTGAAGAAACCTCTCAACAGGTGATGTTTACCTATGGTTTGGCTTTCTTAATTGTATTGCTTGTGTTGGCTGCGCAGTTTGAGAGTATCAATAGCGCCGTTGTGGTCATGTTAACTGTTCCGTTTGGTATCGCAGCGGCAGTATTTGCACTTTATCTGACAGGTACATCAATTAATGTTTATTCACAAATAGGCCTTGTGATGCTAATCGGCTTGTTAGCCAAAAACTCGATTCTCTTAGTTGAGTTTGCAGACCAACTTCGAGACAAAGGTGAAACGGTCAAAGACGCAATTTTGAAAGCGGGTGAAGTACGTTTACGTCCCATTATGATGACCTTAATGTCAACTATTTTGGGTGGCTTACCGCTGATTTTATCAACGGGTGCCGGTGCTGAATCTCGCAACGCAATTGGTTGGGTTGTATTTGGTGGACTAGGTATCGCCGCAGTGTTTACTTTGTATCTCACGCCTGTGATTTATTTAGCATTGGCAAGGTTTGCGAAGCCGCGCGCTAATGAAACAAGGCGTCTTGAAAAAGAAATGCAGGACGCACAAGAGATCCATTAGTCTTTTAGTGAGCAATGTTAGGCGATGCGCTATACTTGCCGCATCGTCTAACATTTGATGTCTTAAAATACATTAGAGAGCTCACTACTCGTGATAACCATAATTAAAAATGCAAACGTGTTTGCTCCACATTCGATGGGGCTCAACAACATCGTGGTCGCAGCCTCCAAAATTATTTATGTGGGAAAATCCCTTCCTACTATCGATTTACCCTCGACAGTCATTGACGCCGAAGGAGCAATGGTGACGCCTGGTTTTATCGACAGCCACACTCATTTAACAGGGGGTGGTGGTGAAGCAGGGTTTTCCACACGAGTACCTCCAGTACCTCTGAGTAAATTTACGTCCGCTGGCGTCACCACTGCTGTTGGCCTGCTAGGTACTGACGATGTGACACGCAATACAGAATCGATGGTTGCTCAAGTATACGCATTACGAGAAGAAGGGTTCTCAGCCTATTGTTACACCGGCGGTTATCACCTTCCACCCACCACATTAACGGGTTCAGTGCAGTCAGATATCGTGTTTATTGAGCCAGTCATCGGTGTTGGAGAATTAGCCATTAGCGATCACCGCTCTAGCCAACCTACCTTAAATGAGCTATTGAAAGTGGCTTCGCAAGCCCATGTCGCAAGGTTGATGACCGGCAAAGCAGGGATGTTGCATCTGCATCTGGGTGATGGTGAACGAGGATTGAGCTTAGTCAGAGAAGCCTTAGAACAAGCTGAAATACCACCGCGCACATACAACCCAACACACATTAATCGCCAACGTTTTTTGTTTGAAGAAGCCTGCGAACTGGCTAAACAAGGTTGTTGGGTTGATGTAACCGCTTTTGAGACGGGAGAAGAAGGCTATGAGCCTCCTGAAGCCTTACTGCGTTACATGAATCAAGACCTGCCACAAGACAAATTGACTATTAGCAGTGATGGAGGCGGTTGCCTACCTGATTTCAATGCAGATGGCAGTTTGCGCAAAATGGACTTTGCAGCATCGCAATCAATGACTGATGTTTTCTATCAACTTGTCGATAACGGCGAGAAAGTTGAAACATTTTTACCGTTTTTCACATTAAATGTTGCACAGTTGATGAATTTCCATCATAAAGGCCGCATTGTGGAAGGCGCAGATGCCGATCTTATAATTTTTGATAAGCACAATCGCATTGAGCACGTCATGGCCCTTGGCCATTTACACGTTAAACATAAACAGCAAGTTATTAAAGGTACATTTGAGTAAATACTTTTCGACTTCCTGATAAAGGGCGAAATCATTTTTCGTTTGAGTGAACTTTAAAAAGTCATACGAGAATCACATTACTACACTTGGTAATTTCTTGAGGGCAATAGATAACGACTCACTTGCTAACTACCCAACAGTAAAAATTTAAAATTTCTTTAAAAATCAATATATTTAATATTTTTCTTGATAATTGATAATTGATAATTTGGTGGTGGTGTTGCGGTTTTAAAGCGCCATTACCATAAAGACACAATAGTCACTCAAGGAATTTTTATATGGATATTCAGCGAGCCGCTCGGCTTGTCACTTCGCTATGTTTGTTAGTTTTAGCGCCACAGGCATTTAGTGATGATGCACTCTTCCAGTACGATTTTGAAACACACTCATTGTATTACGCGGACGTCGACGGTGACGGCGGGACGGATATGTTTTTACATGCTCTGGTTGAAGGCGAACCCTCGCTTTGGGTGAAGGGCAGCGCGGGAAATAATCAACTTATCCATAAGGCGGCCGACGCACAGCAGCTTCCTTTGTTGATTGAAGGTGAGTCATGGCATGAGGGTGTTGCTCAGGTGTTTATTGGGCGGTTGAACGACGATGCCATGATAGACGTAGGCGTAATTCTGCCCAACAGTCAGCAAGTCTTTGGGTTATGGGGGGCGGCGACTGATGCACTATTATCCGCGCAGTTACTTGATGTGAGCACGTTTACTTGGGACAGAAATGAGGGCGAATACGAGTATTTAGCAGGCGACTTTAATGGTGATGATTTGATTGACCTTTTAGCGTTATCGCAATCGAATAAAGCGCACTTTGTCTATCACTATTCAGAGTCATCTGGGTTTGAGCAGGTTCAAAAGATTGGCAAAAATAAAAAATTGGGTAGTAAAAAAGACTTGAGGTTTTTGATGTCCGATTTTAACAACGATGGTAAGGATGATTTGTTTGCCATTGCGAGGAGTTCGGGTAAAAAACATTTTACTGCTTATGCCAATGAAAATGGTAAGTTCAAAGAAAAGGACATTGAGGTACTAAAGGATAAGTTCACCCCTTACACATGGCTAAGTGACCAATACAGCACCAATGTTGTGGATATTGATGCGGATGGCTATAACGAAATTCTCAGAATGTATAACTCCCCTTATGCTTATGACTTAGAAGGCAATCAATTTTTGCTTTTTGAGCCTGAAGTGCCACTCGATGAGCCATGTAAGATAGTGTTTTACAGTGTATTTAAAAAGGTACATGGCCTTTATTGCCCCGATGGTAGCGTAAAGCTCAGTCAGTAAATCAAAGACAAGGACAGTCATGAAACTAAATCAATACATTGCGGTAAAAGCGATGGTGGCGTTGTTATGTTTGTTGTTTGTTGCGTCTGCGCAAGCTACTATCCCTGCTACCCCAACCTCGTCACCAAGCGCAACTCATTATTACCCCAGTGTTGGGCAATTGTTTCGCATTGACTTTCCACGTGCCAGCAATACGATAGGGTATCGCGTGCATCGTAAACTGGGCAGTGGGGCGTGGAAGTTAGTCAAACACTCCCAAGAGAACTTCTACTACGATAAACAATCGACGCCGGGTGTTTATTATTATCGCTACACACGTTTTAATGTCAGCGGCACCTCCGGTGCAAGCCCTTCGGTAAAAGTCACGATTGGCAGCCTCTCTAATCCCACAAGGGCACCGTCTTCTTCAGTGGGCTCAGCATCTGAGGTGGCTCAAAACTTTAGGATAAGTTGGTCAGACGCTCAGAATGTCGGTAATTATGAGCTGGTAAGTCACGTGGATTCAACGTCAAGAGCTGCAACACGTTTATATTGGGGGCCTCGTAATAGTAAAAATTTGAATCACACGCATGTTGCCAATTACTACTACAAATACAAACAATGTAACCAAGCGGGATGTTCAGGTTACAGTCCACATAGACTTGTTTATGTCTATGGCTCACCCAATGGGGTTGCAAATCTGCGCGTCAGTGCTTCGAGCCTTGCGTTAGATGAATCCACCACGTTAACGTGGAATAAGCCTTCTGGCATGGCTGGCGATAAAGGGTACTACCTGATTAAAGAACAGTCTCCCAGCGGTGCAACGACAACAGTGGGTAACATTCGCAGCAATTTTAGCAATAACAAAAGCTTCAGTGTTTCGCCAAACAACGGCGCGGGTGACTACCAATATAGCGTATATGCGTGTAACGACAGCGAGTCAGCTCACTCACGGTGTTCGTCTGCTCAATCCGTTTCGGTTGAAGTTGTGGGCTTGCCTCCTTCCTCGCCGCCGTCTACAGTGACGGCAACCGTAGTGAATAACTCAGATATTAATGTTTCTTGGGAAAGTGTAAATAGCGCGACTTCATACGATATCGAGAACAGCGTTAATGGGGCTGCGTGGTCGGGTAATGAAAACGACCCTTCCACATCTAAAGTTTATTCTAATGTTCAGCCTGGTGATTATCACTTCCGCGTGAGAGCATGCAATGATAATGGGTGTAGTGATAGTTGGAGAACATCTAATGCGGTAACATTAGAACCTTCTAATATAAAACCAACAATTGCAATAACCTCCCCAAACAATGCTCAAAGTTTCTCAAGCGATCAAGATGTGATCGTGCAGGTTCAAACTGAAGACCTTGATGGGATTGTTGAGCGAGTCGACTTTAAACTTCTTGAAAACGGAAGTTGGACAACTGTTCATTCGATGCCATACACTCATAATTTCGGCACTTTACCGGTTGGCACATATGCCGTTGAAGTACGTGCAAAAGACGATGATGGGTATTTTTCTGCAATTGCTGCGGTTAACTTTAGTGTAACTGAACAAATCATTCAATGGTCAAACACAACCGAAACTACAGTACCGGACGCTACAGTTGCTGCGCCCACACTTACCAATAGTGACTTTTTTGGCGCGATCCCCGCAAACGCAAGTGTAAACGGTGGACAGGCGTCATATTCCATACCTATTCAAATTATCCCTGGGCGCGCTGCAATGCAGCCAAATATCTCATTAAATTACAATAATCGCAGTGGCAATGGCATTGCGGGAGTTGGCTTTGGTTTGAGTGCTGGAGGGGTAATTTCTCGATGCGCGCCAACTCTGGCGCAAGACGGTCAGCACAGTAATATACAGTATGATTTAGGTGTTGATAAGCTTTGTTTAGATGGGCAACGACTCGTATTGGCATCAGGTACATACGGCTACAATGGTGCAATCTATCGCAAAGAGTTAGATGATATGACAAGAGTCGAACAGTACGGGGATGATATAAATAGTACTGAGAGTTATTTCTTAGTCAAATCACCTAACAATCGCATCCTAACATTCGGAATGTATGCGCAAGTGGTGCCAAGTAGTATGTCTTTACCGCTAACTTGGCAACTTGATAAAGTAGAAGATTATTCGGGTAACTTTATTCGCTATTATTATGTGGATAGTGGCACAGACGAGGTTTTGCTCGATTATATCACGTACACAGGGTCTGAAGACGCTGATGGTAATCGAGAAGTTTATTTTTCGTACGAAAATAAAACAGACATCCGAACCAGCTACCTTGCAGGAGGCGCAACACGTTCAAGCAAGCGCCTAAAGTCTATTTACACACAATACAACAACAAAAAGGTTTCTGAATATACCTTAACTTATCAATACAGTGATGCGACTCAGCGGTCTTTACTTGCTTCTATTGAATTTTGTGGATATGACGATGATGACAATATATGTCGACCAATTACTGAGTTTGAATGGTCAGATGATACCCCTGTGTTTGAATTAGAAAGGCTGCAAAGCAGTGATGACAATGAACTTATTGAATTAGGTGAGGCGTCGACAATCACTGATATCACTTCTTTTGCCGCCTCGGGTGATATCAACGGAGATGGTGTGAGAGATTGGGGGGAGTATTTTGTGAATGCCGAAGGTGCAGAGAACGGCTCTAATAACTTCAACACCAATTCATGTGTACGCAGTTTGTTTACCTATAAGCCTGTGTGTGTCAATGGTGATTTTAATCTCGATGGCAAGTCAGATGTGTGGAAGATACAAAGCGATACGCTGCGCATTGGTTACACAAATTACCCGAGCACTGACGTAAGCTGGCAAGATACCCTCATACCGATTGAAATCAATTCGTTACACGAAGATAAGCTTGTAAACATTGGCGACTATAACGCAGATGGTTGGCCTGATTTAGTCGTTGAAAATAAAGCGATTAATAGCGCTGGTGAAACACTCGCACACTCAGTTAGTTTGTATCTGCATTCAACAGACGAAAATAATCCCTACTCATCCGCGCAGGAAATTTTAAATTGGGGGACTAACAGTGGTAACCTAAGTATTAGTTATCTTGGTGACATGGACGGCAATGGCCTACCCGATTTAGCCGTATCAAGTTCATCATTGCATGCGCAGAACGTCCTCACGTCACTCCTTTTGACCAAGTTGGATCGCTCAGTTGTCGAGTTTAAATCAAAATCCCTTGATTTTGGCGGCAAGAAACTAACGGGATCATTTTCAATATTGTTTGATGCAAACGGCGACGGGTTAAATGATTGGATAGGGTGGATAGACTATAGTGACAAGAACAAGCAGCTACACTTAAAGATAAACAATGGCGATGGAAGCTTTGCTGATGAAGTAGCACTGGGGGAGGACTCTGTGCTCAGGACACGAAAAATCCCTGTTAATTTAAGCCGTGATAATCCAACACCTCAAGGAGATGAAGACGGGGAAGAAGCCGAAGGATCCTATGTGGCGCCCGAACGCTTTGTTGTGGTGCCCATGTACAAAGATGCATTTAAAATTGCTGATATTAATGGTGACGGTAAAAGTGAGCTACTCATGCCAGCAAAGCGATTAGCGACCGGCTGTCACACATTTACTGAAATCCAATCAAATCAACCAAAAATCACAGAGGCATGTGGGGATGATTTGTATGGCACCTACAATACTCATACTCAAACACTCAGTATGCCTTCTCACTGGGACAGCAGTATCTATCTATACAAAGCAATGTCAGTGACTGAGCAAAGTGATGGTGACGTCCAAGCAATTCAAACATCAACACCTATTATTGGTGCAGCGAACAATGCGTTTATCATTGATGCCTTTGGTAAAGGCCTTCCCGATATGGTGTTTGCATATGGCTGCTTAACCAGCAATGATTGCCGAATCGAAGTACCAGTAGACTCCCCCATGGCTGGTTTGAGCCAGAATCAAGTGTATATTAGTAAAAATTATGGTGCCGCTGGCAAAAGCAAACCAAATGCGAACGAGTACCGTGCGATTGACCTGCTGACACAAGCTGAAAATGGTGTGGGTCAGCTTTATCAATGGGATTATTTGCCATTAAGCTCTGGACAGATTGCCAATTACTATACAAGGTTAGGTGAAACTGTTGATGATGAGCACTTTAATTTTGCATCAAGTATGTATGCGGTATCTGCATTTAGACAAAGCAATGGACGAAACGGCCTAAACGAGCTGCAATACCGTTATGAGGATGCAACCTTTAATATAAAGGGTCGAGGGTTTAGCGGTTTTTCAAGTATAACAGCCATTAATGTCAGCCAGGGGATTGAGACAACAACAGAGTTTGAACTGGTGTTTCCAAAGACAGGCAGAGTGTCCGCGCAAACAACAAGAAGAACGTCTGACCAAATGCAGCTCAGTGCTACTGTCAATGAGTGGCTAGAAAACCCTAATTACACCTTCACCAACAGTAAACACGTTTATTTATATGAAAGTAAACAAACCACCTACGACATCAACGACGGTGAACAGATTAGTTCGATAACATCAACAACCAATGATATCGATAAATTTGGAAACGTAAAAGGTGCTATCAGTGTGGTTAACGATGCCTTTGCTGAATATCAAACCCAACATATAGCAGAATATGATGCGGATACGGATTGGCCTCATAAAAAATTATCCAGCACGGTTACAAAAGGCGTTGAGTACGAAGCAGAACAAACCGCTAAAAAATATTCAGACACATCACTTACCCAGTCAATGACTACCAATTATGCTCAATGGGATGAAACAAAGCGACTACCCGAGACGGTCACGGTCGCCACAGGACTGACTGCAAAAACCGAAGAGGAGTGCAACGAACTACAACATATTAGTCAATGTCTCAGTACCGTTACTGCGTTTAACGATTATGGCTTGCCCACAACTGTCACTGTAACTGGTAGTATGATGAGCGGTTCATCAGATAGTATTGCGCTACAACAGCGAAGCACTATCACTACCTACTCAAATGACGGTGCCATGCAAGCTGACGACGGTTATTTTCCCTATACCGTCACTCAAGTTGAAGCCACCGAAAATTTAGTCAGCACACTGCTGACGCGCCCTCAAACAGGTCAAGTGTATAGTGTGACTGATGCTGCCAATGTCGTGACGCTCACCCAATTTGATAAGTTAAATCGCCCTATACAAGTCGATATTACGGGTTACCCTTCTCAATATATTCGCTATCAGGCACCCGATGGTTATGCGCCTGCATATGCAATCATGATGGAAGCGCGTTTTCAGGCCGGCCAAGCTAACAGTGCCGTTTACAAGGATTTATTGGGTCGCACCTTGCGCACAAGGGTGTCTCAGTTTGAGGGGCAAGATACTCATGCATTTAGTGATACTCGTTTTGATGCGGTAGGGCGCATCACACACCAATCCAATGTGTATCAAACCTCGCCAGCATTTACCACTTATCATGACTTTGACGTGCTTAATCGCCCCAATAGCAAAAAGTCACCTGCTGCCGATAACCCCAATACTCATGTGGAGACAACCTATACTTATAATGGCTTAACGACTGATATTGAAGTTGAAGTTGAAGGTGAAGGTGAAGGTGAAGGTGATACACGTACGCTAAGCATGAGTCGCGACTATAATGCACTTGGACAGCTAATGAGCACGACTGACGCCAAAGATGGGGTCACGCAATATGCCTACGACGGTGCAGGCAACCCTGTTACAATTAAAGACGCCGCTGGCAACAGCATTCACACGAGTTACGATAGTTTTGGGCGTAAATTATGGGTGCGCGACCCTAACCAAGGTCACACTCAGTTTACGTATAATGACTTTGGCGAGCTTGAAAAAGAAGTCGATGCAAACGCGGATGTGATTAGATACGACTACGATATGATAGGGCGTCTGACTAGCCGCCTAGCGCCTCAAGCAAATGCAAGTTTTGGCTACAATGCACGTGGGTTAATGGATGAAGAGACGGCGCCAAATTTCAAAAAAGAATTTGTGTATGATGCCAGTGCCCGAGTAGAGCAAGTCACCACTACCATAGATAATGCTTCAAGCATAGATAATGCTTCAAGCTATGTGATGAAAACTCAGTACGATAGTCATTATGGTCGTCCAAAAGCCTACGTTTATCCCAATGGGTTAACCGTTGCGCTGCAATATACAGACACAGGTTATCTCAGTCATGAAGAAAACGCCGCTACCGGTTATGTGTATCGAGAAGTCACCGCCCAAGATAGCTGGGGCAACATTACCCAAGCCAATCTAGGTAACGACACCTTAACGGGGACATACCAATATCACGCCCATACTGGTCAAATGCACACAAGCGTGGTTGACAAGGAAGGCGCTGTCTTGCACTCGTTAGAATATACGCAGTATGACAGCTTTGGTAACATCAAAGAGCAAGTCAATCACGTGCAAGACTTCACAGCCACTGAAACCTTTGAGTATGATGATTTGTTCAGGCTGCTAAGCAGCACTGTGAATGCAGGTGATACCTCGGTTGGGATTAATTATGCCTATGATGCGGTGGGTAATTTAACCAAAAAAACTGATTATTCGAGCAACAGTGATTCAGCCTATCAATATCATGCCAACTCAAACAAGCTAAGCAGTGTTACCTTAAAGACAGGTGGCATCGACAGTTTTACTTACGATGGCAAAGGTAATTTGACGCACCGCAATGACGTGCTTGAAAGTGTGTATAACGTGTTTAACAAGCCAACACGCATCACCAAAAACGGCGCCGATATCAGCTTATATTACGGCGCAGATTTAGCCCGCTATAAGCAAGTCCGTGTGGTCGATGGCAAGACAATTACCACCCATTACATTGACAAAATGTTTGAGGTAGAAACCACACAAAATAAGCGCAGTGAAAAAACCTACATCAGTGATGTCGCCATTATTAATCAAACAAGCGTTGATGAGGTCATCAGTGATATCACGATTCGCTACGCGCATCGCGACCGCTTGGGCAGTGCAACTACGTTTACTGACCACAATGGTGCGGTGACGGCATATCGAGGATATGACCCCTTTGGTAAACCAAGAGGCAGTGATTGGCGTCCTTTAAAGGTCTCTGAACTAGCAGATGAAACCACCCGCCGCGGATTTACAGGGCACGAGCATTTGGATGAAGCGCAGTTGATTCATATGAACGGGCGGGTGTATGATTATAACGCTGGGCGGTTTTTGAGTGTAGACCCAATTATCCAAGCACCGAGCAACAGCCAATCGCTTAACCCTTATTCGTATGTGATGAACAACCCACTATGGGGCACAGACCCTTCAGGGTATTGTAGTTCAGGTCGAATAGGCGCAGCGAAAGGTTCGGTTTGTGGCGGTGGAGCTGGGTCTGCGGCAGCGTCGTTGTCAAAAGTGAAAACGACCGATAAGCTTGAGAGGGTTGAGATAAATCAATCTACTGGAACAGCAACTGCCACTACTCAAAATGGTGGCACGCTATCAGTATCGAATTTATCGACAATGCAAACCTCAGCGCTGATGGATATTGGTGGGCAGGCTGATGTAGCTGCGGCGAACGATATTTCGAGTACCGATCAAAGTCAGAATGATACATCCATAACTCCTGTTGCAGGCTCTTTGTTTGGCGTCACTCAGGCTGGCGCAACCGTAGCCGCTGGTGAAGGCGCTGTTGCCACAGGTTTTGGTGAGTGGTTGGCCGCTGGAATAAGGCACCTGATGGGAGGAGTTGCAGTTGCTGCAGCCCTGACCATTCCCAGTGATACTCCTATAGATGAAGATAATCAGTATCTTTATGTTACGTATACACGAGTTAACCCCAAAACAGGCCAAGTTTATGCGGGGCGAACTGGGGGGTATGGAACACCAGAAGAGTTAGTTCATCGACGCTCGTTGGGACAACCTCATTTAACAGCAGAAGGATTTAGACCTCCTTCCGTAGACCAGTGGTCAACCGTGAGGGCTGCTATTCGTGGTCGAGAACAGCAACTTATAGATTTCTATGGCGGGGCAAGAAGTGTAGGAGGAACTGCACGAAACTTAATTAATGGAGTTGCAGACTTCAATCCAAATCGGCCGTTTTACATGAACGCGGCAAGAGTAGCATTTGGTAACTTGCCAGACAATTCACCTGATAGATTAAGACTAGATTGGAAGTAAGCTATGGCAAAGAGAAAACGAACTCCACAATTCAATAGCGGCAACGTGTACGCGATACCTTTAAACGATGGTTTCGCTTTTTGTGTGGCGTGTGTGGGTAATGAGTTCACATTTTTTGACCACATAGCAGGTGACTCATCAATGCCAGATTCGTTGTTAGAGTTGCCTGTGGCATTCAGAGTTCTTGTAGGAAAAGGAGAACCCCAAGAGGGAGAATGGATTCTTTTAGGCAATATAAAGTTAAGTGAAAATATGCTTTTTAAAAGCAATTTCTTACACAGGCCAGTTGGTGCAACCGATTACTTTATATACTTTGATGGTAAATCCACCCTAGCATTAGAAGATGAGGTAAAGGGATTAGAGTTATTTACCGTTTGGTACTCTGAAGATATTGTCAGGCGGTTAGAAGAGCATTTTTCAGGAGAGAGTTGCAGCACAACCACTGCAATTAAAAAACAACTAAACATACCATTCTAGTAGAACAAGACGAAATATCCTCAATAGAAGTTCTGAAGGAAGAGCGATGTTGTACAACAACTCCCTTAATAATATGAAAAACATAAATTAAGGGGGCAGTAATGAAACGTGTAGGTTATTTTGCTCTATCTATTATATTTTTACTGGTTGGGGTTTCGCTCTTTCATGGTATTTCAGCCAGTTCAGAGGCAGAAAAAATGAACGATTATGTTAACCCTCAAGTTAATGTTAGCTATCTTATCCCCGATGCAGATGGGATTGCTATTGAAGAAATTGTGTCTGAGTTCTTATCGCATAAAGGGTTTATTCCTTCGTCCCGTGTTTCAGGCGGTGAGCACGGTAAAAGTGGGCTGCAAAAGGCATGATCAAAACTTTATGGAAGAATGAAGATAAATATATTGATCTCAGTAATTTGTTAAATACAGATTGCTTTAATTTGAGGATTCATACTGAATCTGAGAATGAAAGCAAAGACATAGAAACTGAGTTAATTGCCAAAGTATCTCAAAGTTATCCTGACTATATTAAGTATGACACCTTGCAGTGTCGTTAACTTAGGAAACCAAAGCCCACTCTCGTGGGCTTTGTTGTTTATGGGGCTAGGCAGCCAGCTCATTGTCATTGGTGATCTGCTGCGTGGCTTCCTGTTGTGCCTCTTGCTCGGCAATGTATTCACAGGCCATGGCCTTGTGTTTATTAATGCTCATGCAGCGGGCTAGCGTTTTCAGGCGTGTTTCTGTGTCGGGCGTTTGGCCTTTGTCGGCCTGACCGCTTTGGGCATCCAGCTCTTGGCCATTGACGAACCAGTGGCACTTGTCCTTGTGACGACTTCCGGCCACATAGCTTGCGGCTCTGTCCATGGCGGTGGTATACAACACAAAGGTGTCGCCATCGACAGTTGCCCCTTGGCTTGAGTACACCGTACAGGCATAGGCTTGCACCAGTTGCAGTCTGCCTTGCTCGTCCGAGTAATCCGATTGATAAAAGCTGACGGTGCGCCCTGAGTCGAGCTTGACGGTAAAGCGAATATCATCCCCTTGTTGCAGCACTTGAGTAATGGTGCCTTGCTCGCCGTTGGTGAAATCTTTTTGTAATCGTTTTTGGTAAAGCGAACCCGCTCACCTTTTGAGAACGCAAAGTACAGGCTTTGGTTGGACACCACGCATTCGGTCAGAATGTTTTCTGTGCCGAGTTTACCTTGCTCCTGATAGACGGTGCGCACCAAGTCGTTGAGGGGTTTTACGTCTTTCCAGCGCTGCGCCATTATCATGGTTTGCTTGTCGGGGTTGGCCTCAGTGTAGGCCTGCCAGTGCTTGACTAATTGCTCACGTGCGCTTTGGCTGTCTTGCTCGATGTGCAGCAAGTCTTTGCCAGCAAAGGTATCCAGTGCGGCTTTGGCATTGCCTGAGCGCAGGTCATTGACCGCAGTACGTGCCCACGCTTCACGTTGTCTGCGAATGGTATTAATTCGCGCACAGCCTTGGCGCTGAGAAAGATAGCGCAAGCTGCCGCCATGGGTGATGGCGTCCATTTGCTGTTGCTCGCCTACTAATACCAGTTTGGCTCCAGCGCTGTGTGCGGCCTGCATTAACTGCAGTAAGTCAGGCGTTGCAAGCTGTCCCGCTTCATCGAGCAATATCACTGTATCTTTGAATTTGGCTTGGCTGTTGCCTTTGCCAAGCTCGTTTAACAGGCTCGCTAGTGTGGTACTTTCAATCCCTAATAAAGGGGTCAGTGTTATTTAATCCACCAGTACAGTTTTACTTGGTACAGAGTTGTTATGTTTGGCGAATGTTTTATATTTAAGCGTGAGTCATTATGTAACTATACCCTAAAATAATACAGCTTACTCATTGACAATTATCGTTGTTGAACGCCAAAACCCGCGCCTAGGAATATTTTTCCAACAAGGTATACTCAGTAGATACTAACGCTCTTTAACACCGCTGCTCTCCTAGCAAAATCGCCATAAACAGGTAGATATGCACTAGTCTCGTTCATTCATATGAACGGGCGGGTGTATGATTTTAACGCTGGGCGGTTTTTGAGCGTTGATCCTTTTGTTCACGAGGGTTCTCAAGGCATTAACCCATACTCCTATATCATGAATAACCCACTTTCTGGAACTGATCCAACGGGGTACAAACCAGAAGATGAAAACACCAAGATAGTATTAAAGAAAAAATCTGGTAGCCGAGTAAAGTCAAAAGTTGAGGTAACTGCACAATCTTCAGGCAATGGCGGTGCGACAATATCGTTTTCGGGAAGCGATAGTGCAGCCGTTAATGACGTTAAAAGTGCTGTTAGTGGTAGTCTTTCAAAGGCCGGATTTGATGTGGCCGATTTGGGTAGTCAAGCAAGTGTGGCAGTGGATAATGGTAATTCGAGTGCCAATCAAAGTCAGGACTTCCAAACTCGTCTGGAAAATGGTGAATTCCAAAGCCCATTTAGTAAAGCACAGCGGTGGATATTTGATAATTTCATAAACCCCATTCCCGATATTGAAGATTCAATTGATGCGGCGATGAGTGGCGACTATAGCGGTGCGTTAGAGTCCATGGTTGGAATTGTCGGCAAGAAGGTTAAAGCATTAGGTAAAATTGGCGAAGGCATTGCTGATGGTGTTACAAAGATTACGGGTTATACCAAGCATGGGTTAAATCAAGCTATAGGTCGTGATGGCGGAAGAGGGGTAAATGCAACGGAAATGCTTGAAGCAATCCGAAATCCGAAAAAGGCTATACAGCAGTCTAACGGCGCAACAGCTTATCGAGGCAAAAAGGCAACCGTAGTGCTCAACGAGGAAGG
>NZ_BGNG01000011.1 GCF_003203515.1 Glaciecola sp. KUL10
TCAGTCTTTAACTTGGCTACATCAAAGTTGGCATTACTCAATGCTACTTCAAGTTGTGGAGATCTAGCTACATTTAGGAAATTATATGGAACGAAGATCCAGCGTAATTCCCCTCCGAAGCCCATTTTTGAACCACTTGCTACTTCTATATTCCCCGTGTTTTTATCTTTATGATATTCAATCTCTCGCAAATCAAAGAAAAGGTCATTGTTTGGTTCACTTTGCTCATCATTTGCTGGTCTAACATAAATAATGTTTGTGTCTTTACCGAAAAATGATTGTGGATCGCTAATTAATTTCACTATATTTTGAGACAGTGCTCTGTTGATATTAATTAGTAAATTTTTATGCTCCTCATTCAATAGAGGCATTACAACACGCTTAATTTTGCGTACTGATTGGCTTAGCGTAGAAACTGCCGAAACATGGTCAAAGTCGAAATGAGAGATAAATAATAAATCAATATCTTCATGCTTGTTAAAAGCAGCATGAACAACTTTTTTAGCATACGATACAGAGGTAGCTCCGCAGTCATAAACTATATTGAAATTGTTGTGACGCTCAGAATAAAAAGCACCTTGACCAATAGCATGAAATGTTCTGATTACGTTATATCGCATTATCTAATCATCCTTTTATAGTGGTCTTCGTAATCAGTCCTTATAAATACTTGCTTGAATATGCTAAGGAATCTAACGACATCAATATCTCCAAAATCAGTTAAGCTTACTAAATCAGAGTGAGAACCTTTGCTGATATATCTTAGTAATGGCCTAAAGTTATTATGTTCATCACCTAAATTCGTTAACACATCTGAAAGCCTATCCCTCTTATGAACAAAGGCGAAGAAATGTTCTAGAACATTTCGCATGGCGTTAGGTAAGCTGGAACTCCAAGCCTTATCTTTTTCTGCATCTCGAATAACTTGCCAAAAACCGTCATAGTCATTTCTAATGTCATTTCTCTTCAAGGTTGATATTTTACTGCTCTCATTTTTGCTTACTCTATAGAGACTGTAAGCCCCTTCGAATTCATCCTGCTTGAGGCCTGCTTGATTCATCATTTCGTGGAAGAAAAATAAGTTGTGGGTGAATAAGAAAATTTGTTTAAAAGATTTTTTGATAATCTCTTTTTGTATAAGTGTCGCAATCTCATAAACAAAATTGTGAGATAAGCTAGATACAGGATCATCAATAACAATAATTTTATCAGTTATTCCTAAAGCGGAATCTGGTTCGAGTAAACCTTTGCATTGCTCCAAAAAGTATAAAAAAGTGATTAGTGTTTTTTCGCCTTCACTCAAAGTGTCATATACACCTCCAGCCACACTATTTTTTCTGACGATTCTGTATAGAGCCTCTGAGCCATCTACTTTATCAATATGAAAATCGTCAACTCCAACGCTAGTAAGAGTGTTCTTAATATTTTGAATAGCGGTATCAATATTGGTTGTATGCTTTCTTTGCTCAACAACAATATTTTGTTGTTCTACAATATCTTCGGTCTTTTGCTTATATTGTTCTCTAAGATTATCTAATTCAGTATCAAGCCCTTTAGCATTATTATTAGTCAGTTCAATTGCGGTTTTGTAAGTTCTTTTATGTATCTGCCAAAATTGCGTTTTAATCCTTGCTTTGATTTGTGGCTTACTACTTAATCTGCTGTTGAAATCAGCTACTTTGCTATTAATAGCTTCAATGCAGTCATTTAGCTTTTGTACATAAGCCTCTGTGGAATTTAACTCAACAATATTACTGGGTTTAGATTCTTTCTCTTTGAGCAAAGCTAAGTTTGTTTTGCAGCATTCAATTAATTCCGCCTTAGCAACGGCAAAATCTGCATTTTCGATTACATACGAATCTTTAAAAACTTCTGAAGACAACAATACTTCAAGGCTATCAATTGCTTGTTCATAGGCTTTACTATTGTTTTCTACCTGACTGCATTTTTGTTTGTAGGTTTGGTCAAATAGAGCTTTTAAATTTGACTCGAAATCACTAATAGGCGTTTCTTGGCAAAATGGACATACTCCTTCTGAATTTTGGTAGTGTTTAACACCGTCTCGAACCCAATCTGAATGTCCAATTTTTTCAATCAAACTAGATAGGTATGACTCAGAAGAGCCAACAATAATTTGTGCATTAACGGTGTCTCTTTCTATCGGAGTACCTGAAAAAGCAATTGTTGGAACAGATTGCTTAGGTTTTATATCAGGCTTATCTAATTCAATAGCCTGCTCGAAAAGGTTTTCTATTGTAATTTCGGGAGCGGCTTCATCTGCATTTATTACTGCTTCGAGAAATAGGTTTTTGCGCTGTTTTCCCTCCAAGCAAAAAGCTAGTGGTGTTTTTATAAAATTATCTTTTTCCTTCCAAACTTTGTTCTCCAATTCTACATGAAGAGATTCTTTTTGTTTTTTTACATCATTAGCTTTTTCTTTTAAGTGTTCCTGTTCACCTTTGAACACTGAGATTTTTTGCTCGGCCTCTTCGATGGCTTTTTCTGCTTCAACGTTTCCTTCATTGACTGTGAAAACACCGACTTGCTCCTTGCTATCCCAAAAATTATCTTTTACAAACTTTTGGTTGTAGACAAAAATCCCTTCGTTATGCATTGGAGTCATTGAGCAAAACGCATAATCCAATTCGTTAGGTTCTTGTAAATACTTAGCGATAGAAGATTTACCTGAGCCATTTAAACCGTAAAAACAGTTAATCCTTTTTAAATTTATAATTTCTTGAGCCACTTCATGTGAATAACTCGCGATTCCTTTTATCGATATACAGTTTATCATTTTTAATTCCTTTTAACTCACTGTGACTCTGCGTTTACCTGTTAATAGCTGCTGCATTAACGCTTTCTTTTCTTGTTTGAGATCTGCTAATTGTTGCTCTAATTGTGATAAGGATTGATCGGCATTATTTAGAGCACACGCAACCTTCTTCTGCTCATCATAAGAAGGGATATAAACTTTAAGTCCAGATACATCAGAAGAATTGATAGCTGGGTAATTTGAGCCAACAACAAGAGCATTGATTTGGCCCGTTATATGGCAACTAAATAGATAGTGATATAGATAAGCACTAGAAACACCTTTCTTTGGCGTTAAAACTGAAAAACCAGTGGAAGCAATCATTCCATCATGTTCAGCCTTTACTTTTGCAAAGCCTTTTAAGTTCGGTCTTACCGTGGCTAATAAGATATCTCCACAACTCACTTTTCTTCTTGCCCGTGAAGGTGATGAAGCAAAAAAGTGTTTTTCTAAATTACCAGCGATCTTTCCTGTTTCAACGTCTGACAGCGATATGTAACTAAATTCAAAGTCTTCAGGAGTCTTTTTACCCAGCGAGCTTTTATCGATTGTGGCAAGCTCACTTAGATTTACTCGGTTATAATTACCCTCAAACGGTTTACCCGAATCATCAAGTAACCGCTTTTTGCCTGTGAGCAGTTGTTGCATGAGGGCTTTTTTCTGCTGTTTGCTGTTGTCGATTAGGCGCTCGGTGGTGCTAATCGCTTTATCCCAATTGGATAGAATTTTAGCGATTTTGCGTTGTTCAGGAAGTGGGGGAATATTAAAATTCCATTTAAACCAGTCCTCAAGCTTGAAAATCATTTTTTCAATGTGAACGCCTATACTTGAATGAAAACAGGTTTGCTGAAAATACAGAGTTTCTGATAGATATTGAAAAAACTCTAAGTCAAAATTTGGTTTTGCATGAAAAACTGAATATTCATTTGAAACAATTGATCCATCAAGCTCAGGTGGAACTAGTCCGCAGGCACCATGAACAATTTGACGTTTGGAGATAACAAAATCTCCTGCTTTAACTTCAAATTGGCTTTTTACCTTTATGTCTTTTCCTAATAAATGTTCTCTTCTTACAACACCTCCGCGAGAACGTTTTACCGTTAACAAGTCATATTCAGCTCCATCTACCAACTTAACTTTTCTAGGGATTAAATCTAAAAAATTATTTAAAGAGGCTCTTTCCCAGCCATCAGGTTGAACTCCTAATACAGGCTTTCCTGCCTTTACACTTGGGGGGTATTTTAAATCACTGCCCATAACCCAACTCCTTTAAGTAGCCTTCCATTTCTGCTTCAAGAGTTTGTAGCTCATTTTTAAGTTGAACGCGCTCAGTGCGTACAGCCACTAAATCGATTTCGGCTTCTTCTTCAAAGATATCTACATAGCGCGGGATGTTGAGGTTAAAGTCGTTTTCTTTAATCTCATCAAAACTGGCTAGATATGCGTATTTGTCAACGTTTTCACGAGCCTTGTATGTGTCGATGATCTTTTGAATATTTTCATCAGTTAATTGGTTTTGGTTTTTGCCTGATTTGAACTCACGGCTCGCATCTATAAACAACACATTGTTGTCGTTCTTGTGCTTTTTAAATATCAAAATAGCGGCTGGTATACCCGTACCAAAGAACAACTTTTCAGGCAGTCCAATCACGCTATCAAGCAAATTTTCTTCAATGAGCTGTTGACGAATTTTGCCCTCGCTTGATGCTCTAAATAACACACCATGTGGCACTACCACGCCCATACGACCCGTTTCAGGTTTCAATGTTTCAATCATGTGGCTGATGAATGCATAATCACCTTTGGTTTTAGGCGGAATACCTCGTCTAAAGCGCCCATAAGGGTCGTTGCTGGCGTCGTCATGTCCCCACTTATCAAGTGAAAATGGCGGATTTGCCGTCACTACATCAAAGTGCAGTAAGCCGCTACCGTCTTTCTCTTTTAGTAGTGGGTTACGAATGGTGTCGCCCCATTCAATGCGGTGGTTATCTTCACCGTGAAGAAACATGTTCATTTTGGCTAATGCCCAAGTTGAACCAATCGCTTCTTGCCCAAATAATGCGTATTTTTTGGAACCAGAGTTTTTACGAACCATAGCACCACATTTAAGAAGTAGTGAGCCACTTCCTGTACACGGGTCACATATTTGGTCGCCTTCTACTGGCTCTAAAACGGTGGCTAAAAGGGTTGATACCTCAGGTGGTGTATAATATTCACCAGCGGTAGCGCCACTGCCAGCCGCAAAGTGTTTGATAAGGTACTCGTAAGCATTACCGATGATATCTAAACTGCCTACTCGCTCTGTGCTTAGATTTAAAATATCTTTACCAAAGTCTTCCAGTAAGTGACGAAGTAAGTCATTCTTTTGTTTTTCTTGGCCTAAGCGGTCAGTGTTGAAGCTGATGTCTTGGAACACGTTTTTAAGCTTACTGCCATTAGCTTCTTCTAGTGCATGTAAGGCTTTATCAATACGCTCACCATTACCTGCTTCATAGCGTTTTTCGTATAAATCCCAAAAGCTCGCACCTTCTGGCAACACAAAACGCTGCTTGGACATCATGGCGTGGATTAGCTCTGGGTTATCACCATACTGAGCAACAAGTTTGCTGTATTCGTCTTTGTATACATCCGATATGTACTTTAAAAACAGCATGGTTAGGATGAAGTCTTTGTAGGTATCGGCACTGATCACACCACGAAAGGTGTCGCAGGCGTTCCACACCGCTTTATTGATATCGTCCTGATTGATTTGGTTTACTGTAGTCATGTCTTATTCAGTCCTTATTTTTATTAATATGTTTAAATAACTAATCGTTAGTAAAGTTAGTTAATAGTTCGTTTGCGATCCCGTGCATCTGCATATCACGGTTTGTAATCATTGCTTGTAGTGTCTGTTTCTCTTTTAAATGTGTTGTTGCCATTGCGATGATTATTTGCTGTTTTACAAGAGGTGGAATAGCAAGAGGTGTTGCGGCAACAAAGCTGCGGGGGATACTTGCAACAGCAGTTCCTTGTGACAATTTCAAATAGTACTTCTGTGCAGGTAGCTGGTTTAGCTGCCACGCAAGAAATGCAGGTTTAATCAACTCACTGGTTACACGAATAATAAAATAATGGGGAGCGCATACGGTATTGGAGGTGTCTTTATCAACTAAAGCGGCAACATTGCGATGCCCCCTAGCCGAGAACAAAATATCCCCCTGTTTTAACCAGTCCGGTTGTTTACGACTAGTAATTTTAGTTGTTATCAGACTATGCCAATTAATAAGACCATGTTCGTCAAGATCACGAATTTGGATGACACGGGCATTACCATCTATCGTCTCCGGAATACTCCCCCGAAACGGATGGCCTGCGCTAATACTAGCAATATCACTGAGGAGACTTTTCATTAAAGCTCAATGCACCAATTAAAAGATGCAGTAAGTATTGAGGATAATTCGAACTACGTCAAGAAATAAAATGCATCTTTTAATTGGTGCAAAATAGTTGAGTGTCGATTACAAATGAAATTTCCGCGGGCAGATCAAATTTCCAAATCGAAAAAAATAACGAAAATACATTGCAATATAATAAAGCAAAACCACATCCTTTTGTCATGGAGGCAAATAAAACAAAGTTTAAGGCTTCGTCCTAAAACCCCTCATCTACTATTAAGTCAATTTTCATTTAGATATATCGAGACAGTTTGCCTCGATACTTTGGTTAATTTCTCAATTTGAGTATAGTTTTTCTGCGGGAATAGTCTCTTCACTTCAATAACTCTCTCTTTATCACTTAAAGAAAGCGCTTTACTAAGAGTGTGCTGTAAGGATTTAATCTCATCCTTTTTTTCGCTTAATTGCTCTATCAGTGTTTTTATATGCACATCTCGTTCATGTAACTTTTTTGCAAGTTTGGATGAAATTTTTAATTTGGTCATCACTGAACTTAATGTATTGGATGATTTAAGTTCACGTAAATTAAACACCCCATATTTTTTTAGAAGCAGTAAGTCATCATTGTTTTCTTCTTCTAATTGTTGAAAAGCACAATTAAGCTGATTGGGGAAAGGGCGGTAGGTCGTTATTTTCTTGCTCCATACAGAATCCTTTTGATACATCAGAGCACAATTTTCAAATGCCTTTTTCGTCGACGTTAGCTCTTTGAGAAAGAAAGCAATTGTATAAGCAAGTTCATCATTACTAATTCTGACAGGTGGATGCGAGCTCTGAGCATTTATCTCATTTAAAATCCGTGCTATTGCCATATTTTTACGTTTAACAAGTCTATTTGCTTCTTCGCGTTCACCATATGCTTTTTTCAGCTCACTATTGAGTTCGCCAAGATATACTTGATCTTCCATTGCATCAGTCTTCCGTGCCACTATTACATGTTAATATTTTAACATAAAACAGCATAAAACGATTTTATTTTACTAAGGATATTATTATATTGAATTTTAGGGAAACCAACGATACGGAATAGTTCAACTCTATTAGAGTTCAAAAAGGTGCGTTAATGATTTAATAAATCGAAATGATAAAAATACGTCATAACATAATAAAGCTTTAGTCATAAGCTTGGTTTATTTGACACTACCAACTTTTTCACCTTTGCTTGTATTTGCATTATCGCATTCTGACATCTACTTCTAAGCGCTTGATCAAGGCGCAAAAAATAACTGTGAAGTTCATCCACTTTTGCAGACAACCAATCGTGTTTTTTTTGCAATTTTTGAATTTCTTCAGAAAGTAGCGCTGTTCTTTTTTGATGATTTTTTATTTCATCGTTTAGCTCATTAACTTTATTATTTGATGATACCAAAGCGACTTCCCTTTCAGCTAATTTCTCTCTAACAAAAGCTTCTTTTTCAAGGTGTTTTGCCCCAGTCACATTTTTACTAATTCCCCGTTTAAAATTCAGTGGTGACTGTGAAAATATCTGGGCAGCGATATCTTGCATTTTTTCAAAATGAGGATTAGATGATTTAGTTCTTCCTTTTCTATCTCTTCCTTTTTTCATTAGATACCTGAGAGGTGCTTTCTTTGCTTTAAAATCAAAATTATAGAATGAACAATGACAGTGAACATTGCGTACAAAACGACCACCAGAGGTTGGTAACCCTTCGTCAGATTGGACATCATTTTTATTACGTTGGACCGAGCCTACTTGGATACTAGAATCTAAATGGCCTTCGTCGAGATGAAGCTGAACAGAAATAGGTTCAAACCCAAACTCTTTTTTAATTTCATTTGCATATTTAATCATATGAGAGAGCACTAGTCGCTTTGCCTTTTCCTCTCCCATCTCTTTCTCAAGCTTTGCATACTGAGGCTCACTCAATACAACTACATGATCGAATAACACATTAAAATCTGATCGTATTTTTTTACCAGTTGCCTGTTTATAACGCACATTTGCTCTGTCCAACGCATCGATAGCAGTTCTGCAGCCTTTAGTTACCACACCGATGTTTTTGGATGAAAGAGAAGGGAATACATTCGAACTTTGCGTAAACCCTTTCCGAGATGCAACGACATGGTCTAAAACCAATTTAGCATCATCGAACTTATAGTAGCGAGCTTTGACTGCCACAAACGCCTTATTACTGTCCATTATTTCTTCCGAACTCAACTTCCTTTTTAAGTACTAATTTGTTCCGCGTTAGTCGTCACTTTTGCTTTTATGATATGAGCTGTAGACTGTTGTTCAGTAATACCCTCAATTTCACAACAATATCCATCTGCACTTAAGCTAAGTTTCACCTCTAAACCGTTTTCAGTTACTTTAGCCATGATAGGGCTTATATTCACTGAATCGTGTAATGTGCCAACTGATAATTTTTTGTAGAATTCTAGGTTACTGATACATCGGCTACTTACCCCAGCTTTCTTAAGTCGAGTAAAACACCTCTCATTCATGCAACCCAATTCATATTGCTCGCCTTCAGGCTTGTTAAATGCAGTGTGTATGGCATTTAATGTGGAATAAGCGACTGCATAATTTTCAAGCTCAACATCGTTGTCTCTGAGCGCTGCAATTTTTTCGGATTTGTTATCTAACGCAATCTGAAGCATTTTAATTATCTTCAACTTTATTTGTCGTTTAGTGATGCCAAATAATTCTTCATTTGAAATTTCAGTGATCATAACTTTTCCTTTTCACTCTTTACCAATTGTTATATTATATCATATCAATTGGTAAAGAGTGAAAATCACCTTATTTATTTTGCGGAGCAAAACCCACCACTTTAGCTGGCCTATACTTAACATAGGCTTTAGTGGGCTAAAACCTATATTCATAAGTAAAAAAAGCGCACTTAAAATCGGGCTCTCAATCAGATAGAAAGTTAAAACGATTAATAATCTAAGGACTCTATCACCTTCTTTAGCACAGACAGTTTGGTCCCCTCGCGGCCAGAATATGTGCCCCAAGTAATATCTTTTTCTTGCTCATGCCCTAATAGTTGTTTGACGATATAACCATCAACACCTTGGTACTTAAAACGGCTTACAACCGTATGCCTTGCACTATGAAAATCGACCAATCGCCCTGCATCCAACTCAGCCTTCTTATCAATACCAATTTTTGCAAGCATCGTATCATTAAACCAATTACCAACTTGTGAGCCGGGCCCATCACGTTTGGCCGTTGCTGACGTCAATGCTAATTCAGGGAAAAGGCGAGACTCACCCGCTTTCCTCATTTCATCCACATAATGTAAAAAACCTCTCTCAATCAATTTACTATGCATAGGAATGATGCGGGGGGCATTATCTGATTTACCGTTGTAAAGCGTTAAATCAATATAGTCGATGCCTTCAGCGTGCTTTATATCACGCAACGTCAACGAAGCTATCTCATTGAGTCGCATACCAGTATAGAGAGCTATAATTGCGAACCACTTGGCGGCGTTCCTGATTTTCTTAGCCTCTTTTTTGCTTTTAATCTCGTAAGTGACGATCTTGTGAATTTCTTCATGTTCAAATTTTCGGCGTTTTTTCTGATGCTTTTCTTTTAACTTAATGGACACTCCTTTCAATGGATTCGTATCGATATACTTAGGCACCTCAATGAGCCATTCAAAAAACTGTCTTGCATTCGACAAATACTTAACAACTGATTTCACGCCGAGAGTCTGCTCGACTCCGTTATCTTTTCGGCCCGATTTAATATTTAAAATAGTGTTTTTGAACTTAATGACATCTTTACCGCAAAAATCTGTGACTAACTTATCATTACCGAATATAGACAAGAGAAGCTTTAATGTTGTGTTGTATTGCTGTGCTCCACTCTTACCCACCTCTTTGAATTTGCTTTTAGTGAATTCAGCAACACATATCTGCAAACGTAAATGTTCGTTATTCTTCACATTCACATTTCTTTCCGCTCTACGAGCAAAATTTTTAAATGCGCTCAGCTCATTAAGCAAGTTAATCGACTCATAGTCATTAACGTCGTCAAATTTTGGTTTATCGTTAATCAAATCGGGGGAATATTGAACATGCTTTTTGGCCAGCTTACTTAATTCAGCGATAAGTCGATTAAGCATTTTAGCCTCAAGCGCGCGAGGCTCGATTGATAGATTGCGGGTTGTGGCTTCATCACAAAAGGCATCAATCAGGGCTCTATCGGGTGAAGGGTGCGGTTCGGCATGTTCCCCTTGGGCGTAATGCTGACAAAGCATCTCTGGTTTGATAGTACGAAGGTTTTGTAACATTGCCGGATCCAGCACACCTAACGCTAGCATTTTCCGTCCTTTGTTTAACCAATAGGTAAATCGTTCCTTCAGGAAAGTGTTCAGGCGTAATGCGAATTCCGACTCGTCAAAATCAAAAAGTGAGTTGATGTAAGCGAGATGCCTAACTTGAGAGTTAAGCAGCTGGTGAGGTTGTACTGTGTGATTTTCCATATTCACATCATCCTTGATCCGTTTGAAAATAAATTGTGATAACCACAAGGCATTATCGAATTCACTCGTCTTGAGAGATGACACGAAATGCCTTGAGGTAGGACTATCGTAGCCGAATTTTTTCGAAAAGACGGAAACCCGCACACGAAAATAGAAATTTTTTGAATTTTTGACTTGATATAAGTACGTTGGATTGCGCTTCATGTCATACCTTTTTGTGGTAAAGGTATGTGGCAAAAAAGAAAACCCCATATTTAAAATCAGATAATCTGTTTTAAATCATGGGGTTATGCTATTTGGCGGAGAGAGAGGGATTCGAACCCTCGTTAGGTTTAACCCTAAACACACTTTCCAGGCGTGCGCCTTCAGCCACTCAGCCACCTCTCCGTATTTTGTTTGAACTGCATCGAGTTTTGTTGGGAACAATTCCTCGTATGCGGCGCGTATATTAGGTAAAACACACCGGCCTTTCAAGTGATTTGTGGTTAGGCGTTGCCTTTTGCTTGCATATTAAGCGTTTTGGCGAAGTCGAGCATTCTGTCTAGTGGGATCATAGCTCGTTGTCTTAGTGCTTCATCAACAAATATTTCTCGGCCTGTGCTATCCAACAGCGCATCTCGCATTGCGACTAAGCCGTTCATTGCCATCCATGGACAGTGAGCGCAGCTTTTGCAGGTGGCGCCGTTGCCAGCAGTTGGGGCTTCAATGAATTCTTTGTTGGGTGCGAGCTGTTGCATTTTGTAGAAAATACCCTTGTCGGTTGCCACAATGAATTTTTTGTTAGGAAGTTCAGTCGCTGCTTTGATTAACTGTGAGGTTGAACCGACTGCATCTGCCATTGCAACCACACTTGCAGGTGATTCTGGGTGAACTAACACGGCAGCATCAGGGTGGAGATGCTTAGCGTTTTTTAGTGCCTTTGAAGAAAACTCATCGTGCACGATACATTCGCCGTTCCACATAAGCATGTCAGCACCTGTTTGCTTTTGTATATAAGCGCCTAAGTGACGATCGGGTCCCCAAATAATCTTTTTACCTTGGCTGTCTAGGTGTTCAACTATTTCAAGTGCGATACTAGATGTGACTACCCAGTCAGCTCTTGCCTTTACTGCCGCAGAGGTATTGGCATAAACCACAACTGTGTGGTCTGGATGTGCATCACAAAAAGCTGAAAAAGGCTCAATTGGGCAACCTAGATCTAACGAGCAAGTAGCTTCAAGCGTTGGCATGATCACGGTTTTTTCTGGGCTTAGAATTTTTGCGGTCTCGCCCATGAATTTCACACCCGCAACTAATAGTGTTTTTTCTTTTGCGTCTCGTCCAAACCTTGCCATTTCTAATGAGTCAGAAATGCATCCGCCAGTTTCTTCTGCCAATGCTTGAATCACGGGATCAGTGTAGTAATGAGCAACAAGTACTGCATTGCGCTTGACTAATAGATCCTTAATTTCCGCCTTTAAGGTTTCGGCTTTATCATCGCTGATTGGCGCTGGTTTAGCTGGAAATGGGTAGTCAATTTTTGAATTTGAGTACAGTTCAACCGTGTTTGTTTGAGTCATGACTTTTGGCGCTTCTTTATACTTGAGTGTGTTTGGTTTTTTAATGACGTTATGAGTAGCTTGTACGTCTAGTTGTTTGCGACGGATTATATCTGATTGTCATAAATGTTTCATGTTGTTGTTATCGTCATGACACTAATCAATAAAACTATCGAGCACACATTACTAGCGAACCTTCAGCGCGTCAGATGAACCCACTCCCCTTTATAAAATTTGTGCCACAAGGACGTGGCACCAAAGCGGCATGGATGCCCTCGTGCGGTTTTATAAAGGGGAGTGGGTTTATCTGGCCAAAGCTGAATATGGCTTACAAAGAGCGGTGTTGAATGTTATGGATTGCAATGTTTCAAAGAGATTATCGCGTTTGAAGTGGTGGGTCGTGCTGGATTCGAACCAGCGACCAATTGATTAAAAGTCAACTGCTCTACCAACTGAGCTAACGACCCACTTCAATTTGATTGTCGTGTGTTTTGAGATTAAGTGGTGGGTCGTGCTGGATTCGAACCAGCGACCAATTGATTAAAAGTCAACTGCTCTACCAACTGAGCTAACGACCCACAATATAATCTGCAAAGCTGTAAGGGATGCCCTTACTCACTCGACGGGCGCATATAATACTCAAAAAGGAACGTGGTGCAACCATTAAATGCCTTTTTTGGCATTTAATGGTTTGTTTGATTGTAAAGTAAGCAATCTTACCAAATAACGAACGCTTTATTTACAAGCTATTTAATTGTTGGGCGGCCAAACGGGCAGATGTAGTACCTGCATATTCAGCAACAACCTGCTCAAAATAAGTTTTAGCTTGAGCATTATTAGACTCAGTTTTTTCTAACATGCCTAACTTATACAAAGCATCGGCGCGTTTAGTTGAATCTAAGAAATTTTCAACAACTTGTAAAAATTGCGTTCTCGCCCCTTCCCAGTCTTGTTTATTAAACAACAACTGTCCTAGCCAGTAATGCGCATTATCGGTAAAAGAAGAAGCTGGGTAGTTAGTAAGAAAGTTTTCAAATGCTGGAATAGCATTTTCGTAGTCTCTTTGCTTGAGGATCAAATCAACTGCCATTTGGTAGGCTTGACCGTCACTGATTCCGCCAGTGGGATCGGCAGGTAATTCATTGGTTTGCTCGCCCGTTTCGCTCCCCATACTCTCTGAAGAAGCAGTAATGTTGCTTTGAACCACATCTGTCTGCGCCCGCAAAGCGTTGAAACGATTGTCTAACTCTAGATAGAGTTCGCGTTGACGTTGCAGAATTTTCTCAAGCTGGTGATTATGCAATTCGATAGTACCACGGATATCGTCAACTTCACTTTGTAACATATCAAGTTGCGACTGAATACGTTGCTGTGCTTCGATACGATTACCGTCTTTGCGCTCTAAGATGGCAAGTCGAGCTTCTATATCTTGGGGAGCCTGAATCTGTGGCACAGTTTCAGTGCTTGTCGGAGTAGATGACTGACTGTTAAGATCAACAACGGGCGCTTGTGCTGATGCATTGGCGCCCGTGAAGACTAACAGCAGTGCTGCTAGTAATATACGCATAATGGCTTACTGATATACAATTACACCGCGGCGATTTTGCGCGAATGCATATTCAGATGAACCCATTACTGCTGGCTTCTCTTCACCATATGAAACAACAGTAATTTGCGAAGAGCTTACGCCTGCATTCAACAGATAAGTTTCTACTGATTTTGCACGACGCTCGCCCAAGGCGATGTTGTACTCTGGTGTACCGCGACTATCACAGTGACCTTCAATAACAACTTTTTGATTAGGGTTTTTCGCTAGGAAAGCCGCGTGCTGATCCAAAATCGCGTTAAAGTCAGACTTTACCGTAGAACGGTCAAAATCAAAATAAACGACTTGCTTGCTTTCTAATGCTTCGCGCTCAGACTTTGCCATTTGTTGGGCAACTTCAAGCTTTTTAGCAGCTTCAGCTTTGACACGAGCTTGCTCAGCGGCCTTTTGTTGTTCTTGTTGTTGCGCTGCTTCTTGAGCTGCTCGGTTGCGCTCTGCTGCAAGCTCTTCTTCACTGGGGCCAGATGAACAAGCCATCAAAGTGACAACAGGTAACGCAATGATTAGTGATTTAATAGCTCTAGTTTGTAGCATGTCGAGTCCTTATAATTATTAGGAAATTCAATTTTATATTTACAGTAAAAACGGTGACCAACTTGGTGATTTTACTTGACCATCAGACACTGGCAAAAGCGCTTTAAACCGCCCATCCAGTGAAACCAATGACAATACCTGCTTGCCCTCGTGCAGCGTGCTGTAAATAATCATGCTGCCGTTTGGTGCAATACTTGGCGATTCATCAAGATAGGTTTTTGTTAACACCATCATGTCACCGCTTGTTAAATCTTGTCTGGCTATATGATAATTGCCATCAGTGCGATTTACGACTACTAATTGCGAATTATCAGGCGTAATTGTGCCGCCTAAGTTCATTTCACCATCAAAAGTAATACGTCTGGTACTACCCGTCTCTAAATTTACTCGATAAATCTGTGGTTTACCACCCCGATCAGAGGTAAATGTTAAGCTTTTACCATCTGCGGCCCAAGAAGGCTCGGTATCGATTGCTCTATTTCTTGTTATTCTACGTAATTTTCGGCTTTCTAGGTTCATTATATACAACTCAGGGTTACCGTCTTTTGATAACACCATCGCCAAAGATTTTCCATCAGGCGAAAATGCAGGCGCACTATTTATGCCCGGAAAGTCGGTAATGCGAGTACGACGTGTTGTATATATATCCTGAATATAAATTTGTGAACGTTTGTTTTCAAAACTTACGTAGGCCAATTTATTACCGTCAGGTGACCAAGATGGAGACATCAAAGGTTCATCAGAAGATAAAACTGAGATTTCATTTGCACCATCGTAATCAGCAATCACAAGTTGAAACGGTAAACGGCTTGTTTCTCTGTCACGCACGATAACATACGCAATTCTTGTTAAAAACGCACCTCGCTCTCCGGTCAGTTTTTCATATACAATGTCACTAATAATATGACCATACTGACGAAAGTCTTGGTCGCGAATAATTTTTTCTCTCGCTTCAACAATGTGATCTTTACTTAATATGAGCTGTCCATCTTGAAGTTGTTTCGCGGCGCCACCGGTTACTTGAGCACGTAGCACATCAACTAATTCAAAATTTATCTGAAATTGATCGTTACCCAATTCAACTATATTTCCTACAAGAACCGTATCAATGCCTTTGTCTTGCCAAGCCTTGTAGTCAACCTCACTATCAGCACTCGGAAATTGAGGCATCTCATTCAAGGCGATGGGGTTGAATTTACCACTTCTGCGTAAATCATTAGCCACAATCTCAGTTAGGTTTTCAGGCAAACTTCCTTGCCCTGAATACTTAAACGGAACAACCGCTATTGGCTTTGCGCTGTTGACGCCTTCTGTAATAATAATTTCTAATTTTGCATGCGCCGTCATACTCGACATTAAACTAACAATGACGCATATAAAGGCTTTGGTTATTAACGATAAACCATTCAAGCTTAGGCTCATTACAACTCCACAGTTAAATTAAAATCTCTTAGTTTTTCATACACATCAGGGTCTTTGGACACTGGCAAACTATCTGGTCTCAATACCGCTGCTTGAGCGGCGCGGCATAGGGCTGGGTCGCCTTGCAGAATCTTAACATCAAAGACTAAACCACTAGATGCCATCCTTATATTTAGTCGACACTCTTTAGTCTCTGCTGTTTTATCAAAGATTAAATTACGTTGAATTACCTGCGTGATTAAACCGATATATTTATCGGTTTCACTTAGCACAAATTGTTGCTTTGCGGCCGCTTTAGCCGCTCGCTCTTCAGCTAGTTTTTTTTGCCGCTCAGCTTCTACACGTCTGGCTTCTTCTAACCTTCGCTCTTCTTCTGCCCTTTGCTCAGCTTCAATTTCTTTTTGCCGTTGAAGCCTTTGCTGCTCTTGCCTAGCAGCTTCTTCTTTCTGCTTTTTTTCTTGTTCTTCTAAGGCTTTTTGTTGTTTGCGTTTTTCACGTTCGGCGCGCTCACGCTTTTCTTTTTCTTGCTGTTTTTTGCGTCTTTCTTGCTCGGCCCTTGCTTGGGCTTCAGCTTGTCGTTTTTCACGACGTTGCTGTTCAATCACGTTACTGTCAATAAAAGTTGCTTCGATAATATCAGGTTCATTTTGAGCTGCCACAGCTAATTGTTGAGGCTTTGAAGAAAAATCAAAACTAAAAAGTAACATCGCTAAAATCGCAGCGTGCAAAATTACCGACTTGATCATCGATGCTTTTGTTTGTTTCGTATTTCCACTCATCTCAACATTTAAACTTCATTCGGATCGGTCATCAAACCCACCGACGGTGCACCAGATGCTTGTAGCAACACCATTAAATCAATTATTTTTTGATAATCAACGCTTCCATCACCGTTAACCACAACAGGAGTTCCTGGCGCACTATTGAGCTTTGTAGCGACAATATCTGATACTTGTTGGGCACTCAACTCAGACTCTGGGTCGTCACCAGCATTAATAAAGTATTGACCTTGGGCGTTTATTGACACAATGATGAGTGACTCTTCTTCCGTTTCTATCGATTTAGCTTCAGCTTTAGGTAAATCAACTTTAACCCCTTGAGTCACAAGCGGCGCTGTCGCCATAAATATCACCAATAGCACCAACATTACATCAATGTAAGGCACAACGTTTATTTCTGAAACCGGTTTACGGCGGCGCTTGATCAACATGTTACTTGGCCATTGCTAAATTTTGACGATTAAGGATCGCTGAAAACTCTTCCATAAAATTAACATAGGCGTTTTCTAGCTTCTCTACCTTTGAACTAAAACGGTTATAGGCCACAACCGCTGGAATTGCAGCAAACAGACCAATTGCCGTCGCAATAAGGGCCTCTGCGATTCCAGGTGCTACCATGGCGAGTGTAGCTTGCTTAACTTGCCCCAGTGCAATAAACGAATTCATGATACCCCACACAGTGCCAAGCAGGCCAACGTAAGGCGATATTGACCCCACTGTCGCAAGAAAGGGTAAACGAAGTTCAAGCTCGTCAACTTCTCGAGACATAGCCACGCGCATGGAACGATAGGTACCATCCATAATGGCCTCTGGAATCGCTGAACTGGTTTTTCTTAAACGCACATATTCTTTAAAACCCGTACAAAAAATCAAAGGTAAACCAGAAAGGTTGGGCCTAGCCGATAACTCTTTGTAAAGAGAGTTTAGATCTGCACCACCCCAAAACTTATCTTCAAAAGACTGCAACTCATTTGAAGCTTGTTTGAGTGCGCTATTGCGTTGAAAAATAAAGGCCCAAGATACAATCGACACAGTCAATAAAAGAACCATGATAAATTGCACGACGATACTTGCTTCAAGAAACAAGCCGATAATTGACATTTCAGACTGCACGTTGCATTTCCCTAAAAACAATGGGTGGTATTGCGATTGGCTTTAACTTTTCCAAATTTACGCAAGCCACTCTTATATTAGCGCTTACCAAGTGTTGATTTTGATTATTATAAATGTGTTGTTCAAACACGACACTTGCTCGTTTTAATTCTACTACCTGACAGCTAATCCTCAACTCTTGATTGAATAAAGCTGGCTTATAATTTTCCATTTCCACTCGTTTGACGACAAAACCAATGGATTGTTCCATCAAATCGTCTTGTTCGATATCGAAAGAGCGGAGCCACTCGGTTCTACAACGCTCAAAAAATTTAAGATAATTAGCGTAATAGACGATACCGCCGGCGTCTGTATCTTCATAATAGACTCTAATTTTGTGCTCAAATATATTATCCGAGCTCTTTGTTTCTTTTAAATCCATCGCTTCTGAACCTAAATTTTTCTAAGGCGAACAAATGTAAACATAAAAAACAAAATTGTTACATTTAGGTTAAAACCCTATTAAAAAAGGGTTATACCAGAAAAAACAAAACAACAAACATTAGTTTTTCTAATGACCTAGTCTAGTTTATTTAGTTTGTTTTAAACTTCTATCCGATTAAAATACACAGCATAAATTTTGACAGCAGTTTTTGTTTTGTTCTTATTTATGTTCCCAATAACGGTATTCCGTTTTACTTGTTGTTTTGCCCGCATATTTTGCGGGCTTTTTTTTATCTCGCTTACTTATTACTCTGTCATAGTAGACGTCAGCATTACTACGCGCTATTGGGTGTAAATCCAAAGTGTAAATATGCGCGTTGAGTTGCAATTCGACCTCGAGGGGTTCGTTGCAAAAATCCTTGCTGTATTAGAAAAGGCTCTATCACATCTTCAATGGTTTCTTTTTCTTCCCCAATGGCTGCGGCAATGTTATCTAAACCAACCGGCCCACCCATGAATTTTTCTATTATGGCCAACAATAACTTTCTATCCATGTAATCAAAGCCTTGCTTGTCGACATCAAGCATATTAAGCGCAGCTCCCGCCACTTCATCACTGATTACACCGTCCGATTTTATCTCAGCGTAGTCACGAACCCGTCTTAACAGCCTATTTGCGATACGCGGCGTACCTCTTGCACGGTGAGCAACCTCCAAGGCACCTTCTGGTTTCATATTTAAATTCAGATAATTTGCGCTGCGCTGGATGATAGAAGTCAGGTCTTTTACGTTGTAAAACTCTAGACGTTGAACAATACCAAAGCGGTCTCTTAATGGAGAAGTTAATGAACCCGCTCGAGTAGTTGCACCAATTAATGTAAAAGGGGGTAAATCTAGTTTAATTGAACGCGCGGCAGGCCCCTCGCCAATCATTATATCTAATTGATAATCCTCCATCGCGGGATAAAGCACTTCTTCCACTACAGGAGATAGTCGATGAATTTCATCAATAAAAAGTACGTCGTTTTCTTCCAAATTAGTAAGTAGCGCGGCAAGGTCACCTGCTTTTTCTAAAACTGGACCTGACGTTGTTTTGATATTTACTCCCATTTCATTAGCAACTATGTTGGCAAGTGTAGTTTTTCCTAATCCTGGGGGGCCAAAAATCAACAAATGGTCAAGCGCATCATTTCGTTTGCGCGCTGCCTCGATAAAAATTTCCATTTGCTCGCAAACATGTTGCTGCCCAGTATAGTCACTTAGCATTTTCGGGCGAATAGCGCGATCGATGATTTCATCATCTTTGTCCGCTGAGGGGCTCACCATTCTATCGGCTTCAATCATGATTAGGCTTCCTTTATATCATCGACTTTAATGCTTCACGAATCAGCTCTTCACTACTCATACCATCTTTAGCAACGGCTTTAACTGATTTTTCGGCTTGCGCTTGCTTATACCCCAAGGCCATTAGTGCGCTGTAGGCTTCGTCTTTCGGATCTTGAGCCGGTGTCTCGTAGCTCGGCACCTCAATTTGAGCCAAGGTATCCGACATTGCCGAATCAGGAGTTTCGTTGCTTAATTTCTGCATTTTTTCTTTAAGTTCAAGTACTAAGCGTTCCGCGGTCTTTTTACCCACACCAGGCAACTTGACCAAGGTCGTGACATCTTGATGAATCACCGATTGCATAAACTGTCTCGCTGACACACCAGACAAGATTGTGCACGCAAGTTTAGGACCTATGCCATTAGCTTTAATTAGTTCTCTGAACACTGTTCGCTCAAACTTATCGACGAAACCATAAAGTAATTGCGCATCTTCACGCACGACAAAGTGTGTAATGATAGAGATGGATTGACCAATATCGGGTAATTGATAAAAACTAGTCATTGGCAATTGAATCTCATAGCCGACACCGGCAACGTCAATCACGACTTCAGGAGGGTTTTTCTCTAAGATAATGCCCGCAATTCTGCCAATCATTTCAACTCTCTTATAATTATTATTCTGTATTTAGTAACTCAGAGGTATTGCACTTGCATTTAGTTTTGAGCCTTTCACGGATATTGTATATCAGGTTATGAGTTGCTAACAAACTTGCCAACGTTTCATTTTAACAAAAGCTAAGATCAGCAGCTATTGCAATCTTCTTCTTACAGTTTTCGATGCGCGCCCTGACATTTGAATTAAACTCTGTTGAGTATGCAGGTGACACAAAGCAACCGCTAAGGCGTCAGCAGCATCTGCTTGAGGTGTACTTGGTAACTTAAGTATGTGCTTTACCATATGTTGAACCTGGGTTTTGTCGGCTGAACCCGACCCAACTACAGATTGTTTAATTTGTCTTGCTGAATATTCATCCACCGGCAGATCAAACTGTGTTGCAGCCACAATTGCTGCTCCTCTAGCCTGCCCTAACTTTAGGGCTGAATCAGGGTTTTTGGCCATAAAGACTTGCTCAATGGCAAAAGCCGTAGGTGAAAACTGAGTTATAATTTCAGTTACACTTTCAAATATACGCTTAAGTCTAATGGATAACTCATCGTGGGCGACTTTAATACAACCGCTTCCCAAGTAGACCGCCTTATTGCGTTCAACCTTGATAAGGCCATAACCTGTGATACGTGAACCGGGGTCGATACCCAATATTATATTCATTTAAATCGCTAGCTTCGCGAAGGATTGAATAGCGAGCTTATTGGTTTCGGACCACACTTTTTTTATCGCTTCATTAACTGGTAACCACTGATAATCAGTATGTTCCGTTAACAAAATTGATGAACCTGTTGGCACAATTACTCTAAACACGTATTCATTGTTGTATAAAGTCCCTGGCGGATAACGATTGCGCCAGTCTTCTCTTATCTTGTATTGATTGACCGTTCGACAATCAATCACATCACAACCCAGGGCGTTTAAGTCTAGCCCCGTTTCCTCAGCTACTTCTCGGTATGCCGTTTGAAGGGGAGCTTCACCCTCTTCGATCGTGCCCGTTACAGACTGCCAAAATTCGGGATCGTCGTCACGCTGCATGACCAGAACCTGGCCTAGCTTGTCTTGGATCAATACTAGTACAGACTCTGGTCTTTTAAATTGCATCGAACTATTCAGAGGCTGACTCTTCTTTTACTACTGTTTTAATCGACAATTCTTCTAGTTGAGCTGGGTTAGCATAGCCAGGCGCATCGGTCAAAGGGCATGCCGCGGTGGTGGTTTTTGGGAAAGCCATTACATCTCTAATAGAGTCTGCACCGGTCATCAGCATTACCATTCTATCGAGACCAAAGGCTAAGCCAGCGTGTGGCGGCGTGCCGTACTTTAATGCTTCTAGCAAGAACCCAAATTTCTCTTTGGCTTCTTCATCACTAATACCCAATAATTCAAAAACGGTCGCTTGCATATCCATATTGTGTATACGCACCGAGCCACCTCCTAGTTCGACGCCGTTTAACACCATATCATATGCATTGGAGAGCGCTTTTTCAGGCGCTGCTTTTAAAGCATCTAGGCTACTGTCACGCGGGGCAGTAAATGGGTGATGTAGAGCATGAAGCTGGCCATCAACAGCCTCGAACATTGGAAAATCGACAACCCAAAGAGGCTTCCAATCACCTTCGAGTAGGTCAAAGTCATTACCAAGTTTTAATCTCAGTGCACCGAGCGCTTCGGTTACTACGGTTTTAGTATCTGCACCAAATAACAATATATCTCCATCTTGAGCATCAGTTTTAGCTAAAAGTGCCTCAATACTATTGTTATCAAAGAATTTTACGATCGGCGACTGCAGGCCTTCTTTGCCAGCATCTTTTTGGTTCACTTTAATCCACGCTAGACCTTTTGCACCATAAATACCGACAAACTTAGTATATTCATCAAGTTGCTTACGAGAGAGCGAAGCTCCGCCAGGGACTTTAATCACTGCGACACGACCATTTTCATCATTAGCAGGGCCACTAAATACCTTAAAATCGATGTCTTTAACAATTTCCTCAACATCAACAAGAACCAAGGGGTTTCTTAGGTCTGGCTTATCGCTGCCATATTGTTGCATCGCCTGAGCATAGCTCATTTGCGGAAAATCACCCAAATCAACATCTAGAAGCTTTTGGAACAATTCTCGAATCATCTTTTCGGTGATACTCATTACACCATCGGCGTCTAAAAACGTTGTTTCAATATCGATTTGTGTAAACTCTGGCTGCCTGTCGGCACGCAAGTCTTCATCGCGAAAGCATTTAACGATCTGGTAGTACTTATCCATACCTGACATCATAAGCAATTGTTTAAATAATTGCGGTGACTGAGGTAGCGCGAAAAATTGACCTTTGTGCGTGCGACTAGGTACTAGATAATCCCTTGCACCTTCAGGTGTGGCCTTAGTCAAAATCGGTGTTTCAATATCCAAGAAATCATTATTTTCTAGGAAGCGACGAACCGCTGCTGTTACTTTAGAGCGAAATACGAGGCGCTCAGTCATTAGAGGACGACGCAGGTCAAGATAACGATACTTCAGGCGTTGCTCTTCTGAATTCTCTTGATTCCAATCGAGCGGTAATGCAGGTGCTGAGTTAAAAATTTCAAGTGACTTACCCAATACCTCAATACCACCTGTACGCATATCTTTATTAACTTGAGACTCAGGTCTTGCGCGCACTAGCCCTGTTATTGCAACACAAAACTCGTTGCGCAAACTAGAAGCCAACTCAAAGGTTGCTTCGGTATCAGGATCAATAACTACTTGCACGACACCTTCGCGGTCACGTAAATCGATGAAGATAACACCACCTAAATCTCGTCTTTTGTTTACCCAACCGTATAGTGTGACTTCTTTTCCTACGAAACGAGTATCGATTTTTCCACAATATTCTGTGCGCATAAACTTGCCTTGATTTTTATTATGTGCGAGGCCTTGAATGCATCGCTGATTGATTCTAAAAATTGCTCGCAAGTATAAACCAATCAATGGCGTTACCCAATGATTTTGGCTCTAAAGATACGATCCGTTGATTTATTGTGCGATTAGGGTATCGGGTTGCGATTTAAACCTTAGTTTTATGCTTGAGAAGCGTTGATTTGATCGCATCAATTGATGCAGGCTCACCATAATAGAAGCCTTGAAATTCATTGCAGCCATAGTTCATTAGAAACTCTTCTTGTGTTTCATTTTCGATCCCTTCAGCACATGTCAACAAATCAAGTCTTTTAGCTAAGTCAATGATTGTGCGCGTCACCAAACGACTGCGCTCCGAGCTATCTAATTTTTGAACAAATTGCCGATCAATTTTCAATTTATCGATGCGCATCTGCGTCAAATAACTCAATGAAGAATACCCTGTACCAAAGTCATCCAAAGCAATACTACATCCTAGAGAAGAGAGTTTCTTAAACAAATTATTACTGACCACAAAGCTTTCTAAAAGAGCAGATTCAGTGACTTCAATCTCTAAATATTTGGCGGATAATTTGTGATTACTCAATGACTGCGCAATCTTGCTGAATAGATCTTGATTATGAAGATCATGTGCGGACAGGTTGATCGACACTTTGATATTTTCATTAGTCGCTAAGACTAATTCTTTGATTTGTTGACACACATTGTCAAGTAACCAATTGGTCAATGCATGAATATTTCCGCCGCTTTCTGCAATCGGAATAAAGTCACTCGGTGAAATTTCGCCCAATGAAGGATGGTGCCACCTCATTAGCGCCTCAAAACCAATGATATTGCTAGAAGCACTTACTTTAGGCTGAAACACTAACCTGAAGTGACTCTCTTCCAGTGAAGTCATTATGCTATTTGAAATCAAAAGTTTACGCTTATTATCACCCACCATTTCTGGGCTAAATACAGTGTACCGACCGCGACCATTTGCTTTAGACCGATACATGGCTATATCTGCGTTACTAACCAACTCATTGAGTTCAAAATTAGCTTGATCTGCATTCGCAATACCGATACTCAAACCAACTTGTAAATCAACGTTTTCGACGTCAAAGGTTTGCTCAAATGCTCGCAATAAGCGTCTGGCGAGTTCCACTGCTTCGTGTGTACTGTTACTAAGACTTCTATCCGGCACAATGAGAAATTCATCGCCACCTAAACGAGCAATTAAATCGCCTTCTCGCAAGACTTGTTGAACTCTTTCAGCGACAGCAATTAAAAGGTTATCACCAGTTTCATGTCCCAAAGTATCATTGATATGTTTGAAACCATCTAAATCGAAAAACAACAAGGAAATGTTTTGTTGCGACCTTTTAGCTCTCGCCAGATCAAATTTTAAATTATCCATTACAAATTGGCGATTGGGTAGGCCCGTTAAACTGTCGTAATTTGCTAACTTAGCCATCGCCTTTTGTTGGACGAGTAAGTCCTTAGTGTTGCGCTCGTTTTTTGCTAACTCAGAACTAATAGTGTCCATCAGGCGGTTAACATTATGTTCTAACTGTCTAAATTCTTGTGACCCTTTTACTTCGATACGCAAAGAGTAATCCCCCTCCTCTTCGACCTTTCGAGTAAACTCACATAAGCGCAAAAGAGGTGATGTTACTCGACCAAGCAGCCAAATCGTCACAATGACCACAATCGCTGTGATGAGCGCGATAAATGGTGTCAGCCCCCAGAACAGACTTGTGCGAGCATGCTGCAAAGGGGTGGTTAAGTCGGAAATAACGACCAAAGCGTTACCATCTTTATTATCAAAATCAACCGGTGCAACAGTCACAATAAAATGTTCGATTCTATAAGCCTGAGTTTTATTTAAATCAGCAATAGTAGCGAGCGCCCCCTTTGCTTTTAGGATAATGGACGCTTGAAAAAGGCTATTATATTCATTCAGCACCTTACTATTTTGGTCGATGTGCTTGGCGTAAACAATATTCGGAAACAATGAAATATTATCCATCACGTCTTGGTGCAACGAAGGTAAAGAGCGGTTGATTTGCAATGCTAGCGAACGGGTTAACCCAGTGGCTGCTTTTTCTGCTGAAAGGAAAAATGCATCTTCATGTTTGCGAATAGCGACACTCACTATTACAACTGTGGCCACTACCACGACGGATATGACAACCGATAATAAACTTGATTGAATACTTTTAAACAATACTTACTCACAACTCGGCAGGTGCCTAGGGTTAAATTTAAAATCCATTTTATTCTTCAACCTTTTCAGGCTTCAAAATGCAAACGACAATATTCACGTAGCAAATACTATGCAAACACAGCCTTTTCATTTGATAAGGTGTGCATTAAACCGGAAAACAGACCACATCTTCAAGTGCTAGTTTTATACCGAATGCTTCACCAACATGGTGATCGTGATGGCTTGGAGCTAAGCAATATATATACTCTTCGCCTCCAATCAAGTTTAGTTTATAAAATATATTTGCGCCTCTAAAAGCACGTTCTAAAATCTTTGCCTTATGTTCACTAGCATCGTCATGAACTATATCGTCCGGACGCACTAATAACTTAACCACTTGATTGTCATTCAAATTATCACTCGATGCCGATTCAAACTGTCCAAGTGCAGTGTGGATTAAAGCGTGCCTATTTTCAGTTGCTTTTGATACCACCCCCTTGATAAAACTGCCTTCTCCAATAAAGCGGGCAACAAATTCAGAGGCAGGCTTATGATAAAGCGCTTGAGCCGTTGCCCACTGCTCACAGTATCCATTATTAAACACTCCTATTTTATCGCCTACCGTGAACGCTTCTTGTTGGTCATGGGTAATGAGTAATGCCGTAGTACCATTTTGTTTAATAATGTGTCGCACATCAGCAGCAATACTAGTACGCAACTCTGGGTCTAAACTTGAAAATGGCTCATCCAAAAGCAATAAGTCCGGTTGTGGAGCTAAAGCCCTCGCAATGGCTACTCGCTGCTGTTGTCCGCCAGATAACTCATGTGGAAATTTACTTGCATGACCATTCAGGCCAACCAAATTGATATAGTTGGATACATAGTCAGTTAGTTGAGAACCTGATTTATCGTTAACACCATAAGCAATATTTTGATAGACACTTAAGTGCGGAAAAAGAGCAAAATCTTGAAATACAATGCCTACATTACGGCTTGCCACAGGGGTTGAATAACCTTCGGATGCTACCTGTTTACCGGCAAGTGTTATTTCACCGCTAGCGACCTCTTTGAAGCCTGCAATCGCTCTCATAATAGAGGTTTTACCGCATCCAGAAGGCCCTAAAACACAACCAATTTGTCCTTTCTCAAGTGTAAAGCTAACATCATCTATAATGCGCTTATCTTCATATTTTATAGCGACCTGATTTAATTTTAACATCTCAGTAGTCTTTTTTATCCAAGGTTTTGGTCAACAAAATAACAGGTAAAATCCCCACTAATACAATTGTAATGGCGGGCAAAGAAGCTGCGATTAATCGTTCGTCAGAAGCCAGTTCAAATGCTTTAACTGCTAGCGTATTAAAATCAAAAGGCCTAAGAACTAGCGTTGCTGGCAGCTCTTTTAATATATCCACAAAGACAAGTAAAATAGCACTAAGTACGCTTGCTCGTATCAAAGGTAAATGAATATTGAAGAACGTATGTTGAGGAGTTTTTGACAAGCTTAATGCGACCTCATCTATACTATTTGGTATGCGTTGCAATCCAGCGTCAGTATGTTGAATAGCAATGCTTGAAAAACGGACTAAATAAGCAAATATTAATATAAATATTGAACCTGAAAAGACTAATCCCACTGTTTCACCGCTTATCGCAAGTGTTAGTTGATTTATTTGCTGATCTAACCATCCCATTGGTGATAGCACGCCCACTGCGATAACAGTACCTGGCATTGCATAACCTAGGGATACAAAACGACTGCTGACATTCATTCTTTTTGAAGGCACTCTGCGTTTTGCATAACTGATAGTCAAAGCGAAAAGTACAATAGACACTGCACCGATTATGGCCAGTATTAAACTGTTTATACTTAATTCAATAAACTGTGAAATCGATTCATTTTGAGCGTAAGCTAAACTCCATGAAAGTAACTGAGTAAAGGGAATAACAAAGCCGAGTATCATCGGCAGTAAGCAAGTAATCAATATACCAATAGACTTTGCACCCGTGGTACTCATTAACGAGCGCCCAGCTGCTCCTTGACTTTGATATGCTTGACTGGTTTTACGCGAGGAAAACTCAAGAAACAACAATACGAAAACAAATGTGCATAGCAAAGCAGATAACTGTGACGCGGTGTTTATGTCCCCCATACCAAACCACGTTCTATAAATACCTGTTGTTAGCGTCGGAATGCCAAAATATTTGACCGTGCCAAAATCTGCCAGTGCTTCCATCATGGTTAAGATTGCCCCCAATAAAATTGCGGGTAACGCCAAGGGCAAACTGATTCTTAAAAAGTGTTGAAGTGATGATTTCCCAGCAACTTTACTGACTTCTTCAAGGCTTTGTGATTGAGATTGAAAAGCAACTCTTGCCATCAAATAAACATAAGGATAGAGCACGAGAGCCATCAAGGTAATCGCTCCCCCCATACTGCGTACTTCAGGAAAATAGTAGTCGCTCGCCGACCAATTAAAGCTTTCTCTTAGTGTCGACTGTAAGGGTCCAGAGAAGTCCAGCATCCCCGTATATGCGTAAGCAATGATATAAGCAGGCATTGCCAAGGGTAATAATAATAACCATTGGCAAGCGGAGCGCCCTACAAAGTCGTAGCGCACAATCAACCATGCCAGGCTGCTGCCGATAAACGCTGATAACGTTCCCACACCAGTCATGAGCACGAAACTATTGTATACATACTCACCAAGAACAGTCTCGACAAGGTGTTGCCAATTTTGAGAGTTGAAACTTGAAAAACTTGTGTAGATAGACACCAAAGGTACACTGGCAAGCAGACACAAAAACAAGGCAAGCGTAGAAAGCTTGCCTTGATATGATTTAAAAACAATGGTTTTGATGTACTTCAAATGCCTATTTGAACCGCTGCGTAACTTCTTTAAACAATGGCATTAATACTAACGCGCTCTAGCGATTAACGCCAACCGGCTTTATCCATTAATTTAAGTGCTTCATCATTATTCGCTCCGACATCACTTAACTTAACTTTTTGCTTTTTGAACTGCCCCATCTCCGTCAGTGTCTGACTCAATTCAACACCATCTCTAACAGGGTATTCATGATTGACTTGAGCGTACCATTGCTGAGATTTTTGTGTAAGCATAAATTCAATCAACGCATTTGCGTTATTGACATTTTTTGCATGCTTGGCAATTGCAGCGCCCGAAATATTTATATGAGTTCCACTCGCCTGTTGATCAGGCCAAAAAACCTTCACTTTTTCTGCGGCTTTTACTTGCTCAGCGTCCTGTGAATCAAGCATACCTGCAAGATAGTATGTGTTGGCAATGGCAAGGTCACATTGACCTGCAGCAACGGCCTTTATCTGATCGCGATCACCGCCCTTTGGTGGCCGTGCAAAATTGGCAACCATACCTCTAGCCCACTCTTCAACATCACTTTTTGGATAAATTGCAAGCATCGCTGCAGTCATTGATTGATTGTAGATATTGTTAGATGAACGAATACAAATACGACTTTTCCACTTGCTATCAGTTAAGTTCATCATCGTCGATAATTCACTAGGGTTAACCCGATCAGCTGCATACATAATTGGTCTTGCTCTTAGTGTCAATGCGAGCCACTGATTGTTTTCATCCCTCAAATGAGCTGGAACGACACTGTTGGCCAACTCCGAATCATAAGCTTGAGTCAATCCGAGCAATTTAGCACGCTCAAGTCGACCAACATCAGTAGTAATTAACACATCAGCAGGGCTAAATTGCCCTTCAGACTTCATACGTGAAATGAGCGCGTCAGCGTTACCTGTGATTAACTTAACTTTGATGCCGGTTGCTTGCGTAAATGAATCTAAAGCGGGTTTAATTAGTGCTTCTTTACGAGCTGAATACACATTAATCTCATCTGCGAATATTGGCAGCGAAAATACAGCAACAAGCGCCATGGCGATGAACTTTTTCATTATGATCCTTGAATGTTAATTTAACGGTGTGTTTTACTGAGACAATGTTAATTGATAATAGTTCTCAATTGCAATGCCCATATTGAATTTAAGCTACATAACCCAATAATACTCTTAAGTAACAATTCTAAATTAAAAATAGGACTTTTTTTGCTATGAATGATTCAAGAATAGTCTTCTCGACCGATACAGGAAGAGTTGAAGAAAAAAAACAAACCACTCAAGTGCCTAAAGGAGACGGCATTGTGCGGATCAGAAAGGAAACTAAAGGCCGAAAAGGAAAAGGAATGAGTGTTATAGAAGGGCTGACTCTAAGTAGCGCAGAGTTAAAAACCTTGTGTAGCGAATTAAAGAAAAAATGCGGCTGCGGCGGCTCTGTTAAAGGTTTTAATATCGAGATTCAGGGTGATGACCGAGAAAAAATTAAAAGCATATTAGAAGCCAAAAGTTACAAAGTTAAGCTTGCTGGCGGCTGATTTTAAAGAGAATTAGAATGCAAAAGTTATCGATACAAGATTTACATGTTTTATTGGTTGAACCATCGGATACACAAAGCAAAATCATTAAAACACTCTTGCTGAAAGAAAACGTACAAACCGTTGATATTGTAAAAACGGTTGCCGACGCAAAGTCTGCAGTAACAGCGCACGGCGCTGACGTTGTGGTGAGTGCAATGTACTTGTCTGACGGAAGTGGTCTTGAAGTATTAAAGTACATAAAAGAAGATGATAACTTAGCGTCAATTCCGTTCATGCTTGTCTCAAGTGAAACCAGAATAAAAAAATTAGACGAATTTAAACAAGCGGGTGTTGCTGCAATTTTACCTAAACCTTTCGAACCGATACATCTATCACGAGCATTGAACGCAAGCCTACAATTGATTAACACCGATGAACTTGAATTGGATCTTTTTGATGTAGCGGAGGTTCGCGTTTTAGTTGTGGATGATAGCCGCTTGGCTCGAAATCATATAAGACGAGTATTAGAAGGAATGGGGCTTTCTCAGTTAATGGAAGCGGAAAACGGCGCACATGCTCTTACCTTGCTAAAAGAGAATGAATTTGACTTAGTTGTGACTGATTATAATATGCCTGAAATGGACGGGCGCGAGCTTTCAGAATTTATCCGCTTTAACCCTGCAACCACTCATATTCCTATCATTATGGTCACCTCTGAATCAGCAGACAGTGCACATATGGCTAACATTCAACAAACTGGCGTGAATGCCTTGTGCGATAAACCTTTTGAATCTGATGAGGTCAAAGCAATGCTTGCTAGTTTATTAGGTTCTGGCGAGTAAACATGTGATGATAATTACAGCTTTATGAGAGCATCGCCTTTAAATTAAAATTTTTATCCTTCAATTCAGCACTTTTCAGCACAAATACACCAACATTCAATTGACATGAGAGTGTCAGTTTCATACATTCGTAGACCATTATTTTTAAGGTGTTCACTCACATTATGTGAGCAAGGAAGTGTTGTGCCCAAGCAAGAATTAGAAGCTCTTCGAGTCAAAATTACCGACCTCGATTCTCAACTATTACAATTATTGGCTGATCGTCAAAAACTGACTAATCAAGTTGCCGAAACAAAAGTTAAAAATCACATACCCGTTCGCGATCAAAAGCGAGAAGAGCAACTTTTAGTTCGCCTCATTAAACAAGGTAAAAATGTTGGTCTTGACCCGCACTATGTCACGCAGTTATTTCACGTGGTCATCGAAGATTCAGTGTTAAACCAACAAGCTATGTTAGCTCAGTGGGCTAACCCAGGAAGTGCATTGCCTCTTAACCGGGTTGCATTTTTGGGTGATAAAGGCTCGTATAGCTACTTGGCAACGCAAAAATACTTCGCAAGGCGTCCAGGTGAATTATTAGAAATGGGCTGCAGTAGTTTCGCTGAAATCATTAAAAAAGTTGAAACAAACGAAGCTGACTACGCAGTATTGCCGATTGAGAATACTTCGTCAGGCAGCATAAATGAAGTCTTTGACCAACTGCAACACACGCGCTTAAACATAATCGGCGAGTTAACACACCCTATCAAGCATGCTTTATTGGTGGCAGATGGCCTTGAAGTAGACATCAAAAGTATCAAAACACTTTATGCCCACCCTCAGGTTTTTGCTCAGTGCAGCCACTTTTTAGCTGAACTGGGTAACGTTGAAGTAAAACCATGCGACAGTACTTCTGCTGCAATGATCACGGTTAACGAACTAAACTCACCTCACGTAGCCGCTATTGGCAGCGAAGCAGGTGGCAATCTCTATGGCTTATGCGCAATTAAGTCAAATTTAGCAAATCAAAAAGAAAATCATAGTCGCTTTATTGTAGTCGCTAGTAAGCCTGTAAAAGTGCCGTTGCAAGTACCAGCCAAGACCACCTTGATCATGTCAACAGTTCAACAGCCAGGCGCATTAGTTGAAGCACTTTTGATCCTTAAAGAAAATCGAATAAACATGACTAAACTTGAGTCTCGTCCAATTACGGGGAACCCGTGGGAAGAAATGTTTTATTTAGATGTTGAAGGTAATATTGAAGATGGCCCTATGCAAACAGCTATGGAAGCATTGCGAGGAATGACTCGCTACTTCAAAGTACTGGGTTGCTACCCGGTTGAAGAAGTCAGCCCGACAAAAGTTGCGGCGGTAAACGCGTTAATGGAATAGCGCTATATAATCAAAGGTTGGTTTTACTGACCATATTTTTTCATTAAAAAAAGGTGCGTTAAGCACCTTTTTCACGAATAGCGCATCACTTTCTCAATAACTGGCCATCCGCCGCTTTCAGTAAAAGCTGTCGACTGTCTTTCAAGCACTGTTTCGCATAATCACCGAACCATTGCTCAACTGCCTTAAATTGTTTGATAAAAGCATCTTTATCGTTTGATGCCACCAGATTAATACCATCAGAAAACCGTTGATTAAAGCGCTTCAATAAATCCAAATTATCTAAATCATTAAATATAATGTCTGCGTACAATGATGGCGGTTGAGCAAATAACCTTCCTACCATTGCTAACTCTAAGCGATAAATGGGTGAACTGAACATGAGTAAATCAACTAGGTCGGGATTTTCTTCTTTTAAGTGCTGGCCATATACAAACGTACTGAAGTGACGCATAACTTGAATAAATGCCATCGCCTGATCATGCTCTCGACTGCTAGTATTATGGATAACAGCTCCCCACGTTTTCATTTGCTCGACTAACCACGAGTATTTGCGGGGCTCGCGCCCATCACAAACCACCACCACTTGTTTGATCATACCGGGAGAATCCGGCCCAAACATAGGGTGCAAGCCGACAACGGGGCCAGAATGTACATCCAACATGGCTTTTAAAGGTGATACTTTGATGCTAGTAATATCTGCCAGAATGCAATTTTCCGGTAGATGTTTGATGGAGAGAATGACATCACATGTAATATTGATTGGCACGGCAACAATCACTAAATCAGCGCCATCGAAGATTTGCTTAGCATTTGCCCAATCTTCTTTTTCTAGGGTTGCAACCTGATAACTGCTTTTTTCAAATAAAGAAACAAATACACTACCCAAAGCCCCTTTTCCGCCAATCACAACCACTTTATTTATCGCTGGATTAACGCACATGTATTTAGCATGCTGCGTATGATAGGACTCTCGAATCATGCGGCGCAAAATGTCCTCTACAAGGTCGGGACTTAACTCATGTTCTATCGCAAGCTGGCGCTTATTAGCGATTAACTCAGCCTCTCGCTGAGGATCATAGATAGGCATGCCGGTTTGGCTTTTAACCTTACCCACTTGAGTGGTTAACGCGTTTCGTTTTTTTAATAGCTCAATGAGTTGAGCATCGACAGCATCGATGTCGACACGCAACTCTGATAAGCCTTTTACCTGTTTAGTCATAAAACTAAATTACCTGAGTAAAGGCCGACTAATTAGGCGACCTGCCTTTTTGATTGTCTTAATGGCAGTACAGTAATCAGTTTATCTCTGGTTTGCAAAATCAATGATTCAGTTTGTGCCCAATCAATACAGCCATCAGTGATCGATACACCATACTCCAAATCTTTTAAGGTTTTACCCGTTGAGCTTTGATTACCCGCGTTAAGATGGCTTTCAAGCATTAAACCTATTATGGACTGATTACCCTCTAAAATCTGGTTAACAACATTTTGAGCAACCAGAGGTTGACGACGATAGTCTTTGGCAGAGTTTGCATGAGAACAATCCACAATTAGGCTTGAGCTTACATTTGCCTTAAGTAACTCTTCTTCACAATCAGCCACGCATACGGAGTCGTAATTAGGTAGTTTGCCGCCACGCAAAATAATGTGCCCGTCTGGGTTACCTTGAGTTTTGATGACTGCTACTTGCCCTTCTTTATTGATTCCCATAAAACGATGACCAGACGCTGCTGACTTGAGTGCATTAATCGCTATCCCCAATGAACCATCAGTTCCGTTTTTAAAGCCGACAGGCATTGATAGGCCACTTGCCATTTCACGGTGTGTTTGAGACTCAGACGTACGCGCCCCAATAGCAGCCCAACTAAATAATTCACCTAAATACTGAGGGCTTATTGGATCAAGTGCTTCTGTTGCAACAGGTAAACCTAACTCGGCTAACCAAATTAATAGTTCTCGTGCTTTTCTCAAACCCGTTTCAATATCAAAAGTATCATTAATGTGTGGATCATTGATCAGGCCTTTCCAACCCGTTGTCGTGCGTGGCTTTTCAAAATAAACACGCATTACGATATACAAAGTATCTTTCGTAGACTCGTGTAACTCCTTTAACTTGAGCGCATACTCTTTTGCAGCTTCAATATCGTGGATTGAACAAGGGCCACACACCACAAGTAAACGATGGTCTTTACCATGAATGATGTCAGAAATGATTTTTCTTGAAGACTTGACCCCTTCTAAAGCTTGATCACTAACGGGCAGCTCGGCACCTAATTGATCAGGCGTAACCAGGACTTCTTCTGATGAAACATGAATATTGTTAATTGTATCTTTTTGCATTATGTACTCACAAATTATGAATTTAGTGAGATTTTTGACTGCGCCGCTTACCACGAAAATTTAGGGGAAAAACCAGAAAAAGCTAGCTAGAACCGCATCCGTAAATATTTGTTTACAGGTCAAAATATCCCAAACAACTGTGTTGTTGACTTTTTATCAAAGTATACTCCCAAGTACAAGCAAGTGAGTGAAATAAAACAAAAAGAGCATCAAATTTGATGCTCTTTTCAGTATTTTGCAATAAAAGCGTTATTTTTAGCTATTTACCTAGTTATGGGTATACATAGCTCGCTTGTATACCTAAAGGAATACCTATGCTCCAGTAGATCAGAAGGAAGGCAGTCCACGCAATTAAAATCGTAATACTAAATGGCAACATTAACGATAATAAGGTACCTATTCCTGTTGATTTTACATACCTTTGGCAATATACAACCACTAATGGGAAGTAAGGCATTAATGGCGTAATAATATTAGAAGAAGAATCCCCTAAGCGGTAAGCCGCTTGAGTCAAATCTGGAGAAATACCTAATTGCATCAGCATCGGTACAAAAATTGGCCCTAGCAAAGCCCATTTCGCAGATGACGATCCGACAAATAAGTTGACGAAAGCAGTCAAGAAGATGATTCCAACGATAGTTACCATTGCAGGTAGTGACAAAGACTTTAAGAATTCAGCGCCGTTGACGGCAAGCAGAGCACCAAGGTTAGACTTGCCAAACGCATCTATAAACAAAGCACAGAAAAACGCCATTACAATGTAATAGCTCATACCTTGCATCGCTTTCGTCATGCTATCTATCATGTTCTTTGTACTTGTATACGTGCCCGATACATATCCATAAACTACGCCCGGAAGTAAAAATAACAAAAAGATAATGGGTACAATTGACTGCATGACGGGCGCTGCAAATGTCGTCAGTTTTCCGTCTGCATCGCGCATCGGCGAAGTCTCAGGAAGCAGAACGGCTACCAGAAGGCCAATACCAACCAGCATTGAGAAAGAAGCCCAACGCAATGCTTTTGTTTGTTGAGCATTAAGCTCTTCAAATTTAGGAATATCATTTGGATCACCATCCACCTCCACGTTTTGTAAGCGAGGTTCGATCACCTTATCCGTCAAATACCATGCAATACTCACAATTAAAATTGACGACATCGAGTTGAAAAAGTAGTTGTTAAGAGGGTTAATTTGAATATCTGGATCTATGATCTGTGCCGCTTCTTGCGTGAAACTTTGCAATAAAGGGTCAATTGCTGAGGGGATGAAGTTCGCGCAAAAGCCGCCACTTACGCCAGCAAACGCCGCTGCGATACCCGCCAATGGGTGTCGACCCATGGCATAAAAAATTACACCCGCTAAAGGAATTACCAAAACATACCCTGCATCAGTGGCGGTATGACTAACAATCGCAACTAGTACAACAACGGGTGTCAAAAATGCTTTTGGTGTCGAATCCAACATTCTCTTCAAACCAGCGCTAATAAAACCAGAGTGTTCAGCAACACCAACGCCTAACATTGCAACCAGTACCACACCTAAGGGAGCAAAACCGGTAAAAATAGTGACCATTCGACTAAGGAAGTCAGCCATGGAATCACCCGTGAGTAAATTATTCACAACCACACCCTCACCTGTTCGAGGATCGATTGCGGAAAAGCTCATTTGTGAAAATATTGCAGAACACACCCAGATGATGAGTAAGCAGATGAAGAATATAATAGCGGGATCTGGTAGTTTATTACCAACACGTTCGACCTTATCGAGCGCTCGTGTTACCCAAGTATTTTCAGCTTGTTGCATACTGTCGCTTCCTTTTATTTTTATAATTTTATTTTTTAGCTATTTTTGTTTTTATAATAACGTTCATGATTTTAGACGATAGCTAGGCTTTTCGCTACATCCTAAAAATGGCAATTCGATTGTTGCTAATTAGAAACGGAGTATTTTCTACTTTAATTGCTCTATTTAACATCAATTGCGTTGAAAAAACGTCGAGTAACGAATGAAGATACTTAAATTAGACCTTTTAATTTAGCTAGACCATAGGCATTGACGCTACTCGCGTCTTTAATTTCACCGTTGATAATCATTTTTTCAAAATCAGAGACTTTGACCTTCTTACACAACAACCCTTCCTCCTCCTGATCGAGCTCCTGCTCACCTTGTGTGAAACCGCTTGCAAGAAATACGTGGTACCCCTGGCTGCAAAAACCATAGGCTAAATATTGAAAGCCTACATAAGTCATTGATTTCGCAGTTAAGCCAGTCTCTTCTTTCAACTCTCCAGCGGCTAATTTTTCAGGCTCAACATCATACTGCCCCTCCCAAGCTCCTTGTGGCATTTCCAACGCTCGCAAGCCAACGGTATAGCGGTATTGCTCTACTAAATATATGTCATCACCTTCAATGGCAATAATGACTACAAAATCAGGTTTATCGACTACCGTGTAAACACCACGCGAACCACTTTCCCGCTCGAACTCATCCTCACGAAGTTTCATCCATTTGTTTTCATAAACTATTTTTGAACTTAACGTTTTAAATTCGGACATTATTTGCACCCTTAGAATGAATTGATTTTTATGAGGCAGTAAACGATTTGACCTTCAGTCCGCAAGCAGATTCGTCATTCGAATATTTAGTCGTGTATTGACTTAATCACGCGTGCAGGGTTACCACCAATTACTAGGTCATCGCCAAAACTTTTGGTCACTACAGCACCTGACGCAACCACGACATTATTGCCAAGTGTGACACCAGGATTGATTACCGCATTACCACCCACCCAGCAGTTGTGTCCTAAGGTAATCGGTTTAGCAAATTCAATTCCCTTATTTCGAGCCACAGGATCTAGAGGATGGGCAGCAGTGTAAATCCCTACTTGAGGTGCCAACATACAGTCATCGCCAAACGTCACTTTTGCAGCATCGAGAATAACACAGCCAAAATTAGCGTAAAAATTTTCACCTACCGTAATATTACAACCGTAATCACACTTAAATGTCGATTCTATGTATAAACGCTTGCCTGTTTGACCAAACAATTGCTTAAAGAGCTGTGCTCTTTTTTTAACGTCTGATTGCTTAACAGCATTTATTTCATCAAGTCTATCCCTCGCATCGAAGCGCATTTTGACAAGCTGTTTATCACTTGCGAAGTAATCTTGGCCGGAAAGCATTTTTTCTAGTTCTGTCATTTTATGATTTTGTAATTGCTTCATGGGAATGAATTTGCTTGGTAGCTTACGCAGTGAGTTAGTTTTTGTAAACTTTGGGAGCTTGCTATGTTTGTATAAACCATTCAATCAAACTATCAAGCACACATTACTAGAGAACATTCAGCGCGTCAGATAAGCGTTTCCCCTTTATAAAATCTTGTGCCACAAGGAAGTGGCGCTAGAAACGGGCATGGATGCCGTAAAGTGGTTTTATAAAGGGGAAATGCTTATCTGGCAAAAGCTGAATATCACTTACTAAGAGCGGTGGTTGATGCTAGCTTTACTAGGTTCTAAGGAGCTTCCCTTTTTCAAGGGAATGACGTTTCTTCGATGTTACATTCGTTAGTGATATTTCTTTAGGCAACAAAAAACCCGCTACAAAGCGGGTTTTTGAATGTTAACGATAACGATAAATTAAAATTAGTTAAGTTTTTCTTTGATACGTGCAGATTTACCTGAACGCTCGCGTAAGTAATACAACTTAGCACGACGAACAGCACCACGACGTTTCACTTCAATAGAACTGATAGCTGGGCTGTGAGTTTGGAACACACGCTCAACACCTTCACCGCTAGAAATCTTACGTACAGTGAAAGCAGAGTGTAAACCACGGTTACGCTTTGCAATTACAACACCTTCGTATGCCTGAAGACGCTCTTTGTCACCTTCTTTAACACGCACTTTAACAACTACAGTGTCACCCGGACCAAATGATGGTACGTCTGACTTGAGTTGAGCTTGCTCAATTTTTTTGATGATATCTTGATTAATTTTACTCATCATATCCTCTCGTCCTAGTTAACCGTCATTACGCTGCAATCGAATCTCGTTTAAAAGAGATTGTTGCTCCTCGGTCAGAGCTAGATTTTCTAATAAATCAGGGCGTCTTTCGTCAGTTCGTTTTAAAGACTGCTTTAGGCGCCACTGCCTAATTTTTTCATGGTCTCCACTTAACAACACACTGGGAACCGTTTCACCATTCAACGTCTCGGGCCTTGTGTAATGTGGACAATCTAACAAACCATTAGTAAAAGAGTCTTCAACCGCTGATTGTTTATGCCCCAAAACATCTGGCAAAAGCCTAGATACGCTATCCATCAACACCATGGCGGGTAATTCCCCTCCACTTAGCACGTAATCTCCAATTGACCATTCTTGGTCGACCAAAGCACTAATCACGCGCTCGTCAATGCCTTCGTACCTGCCAGCCACCAAAACAATTTTGCTTAGCTGACTTAAAGACTCAACACCTTGCTGGTTTAACTGCTTACCCTGCGGAGATAAGTAAATCACCGTAGAATTTTCACCGACAATATTTTTTGCCGCTGAAATTGCGTCTGTTAATGGCTGAACCATCATGAGCATGCCAGGACCACCGCCGTACGGTCTATCATCTACAGTTCGATGCTTGTCGTGAGTAAAATCACGAGGATTAAGCATGTCTACTTTGATAATGCCGTTTTTAACTGCCCTGCCAAAAACACCTTGTTTAATAAAGGGGTCGAACAACTCAGGAAAAAGCGTTACCACTGCGAAGTGCTGCTGGCACTGCGCTTGTGTCGGTTTCATTAAAAACCCGGATCCCAGTCTACCGTGATAGACCTAGCCTGTTTATCAACATTCAATACAACATCGTCATATATAAATGGCAACAAACGTTCTTTTTGACCAAATGCATCGTTGTTTTTTGCTTTAATTTGCATCACATCGTTTGCACCTGTTTCGAACATATCTTTAATCACACCCAAATCGTAACCTTTGTCGGTAACTACCTGCATGCCGATTAAATCTTTCCAATAAAACTCGTCTTCTAATTCAGGTAGTTTTGAAGCCAAAATTGACAATTCAGCGTTTTTAACTGCTTCTGCATCATTTCTGGAATCAATACCAACTAGTTTAGCGACTAGTGTTTTACCGTTAGTTTTCCACTGGTCAAGTTCGATTTCGCTGCCGTCAGCTAAAAGCCATGGCGCGTAATCAAAAATATCTTGTGCATTTTGGGTAAAGCTGTTTATTTTGACCCAACCTTTGACACCGTTTGGTGCGCCGATTTTGCCAACAATAATTGTGTCAGACGCTTTACTCATCTCTACCTCAAATGCTCAGTTGCAAACTTAAAAATTAAGCCGCTTCTGATGTTGCTGCTTTAGCATCTTTTACCAAGCGTTGAACACGGTCAGATAAAGTCGCACCAACACTAGTCCAATACTCAACACGCTCTAGGTCTAGGCGTAAACGCTCTGCTTGACCTTGTGCAGTTGGATTGAAAAAGCCGATGTTTTCAATAAACTTACCGTTGCGTGCACGACGACTGTCTGCAACAACTACTTGATAAAATGGGCGCTTTTTCGCACCACCACGCTGTAAACGAATAGTAACCATATATGCCTCAAACTCGTTGTAGCGTTACCGTTAACATGCCTTAGTTCCCGCTACGCTGGAAAAAAGGTGCGCGAATTATACGCGCAATGGCTTATTTTGCAAGGACTAAGTGGGTAGTAAGCTCAATTAGTTGCTAGTTAAGAGTAACGAAGAAAAACCAACACCATCTGGGTTTTTACCTGTGGGGAATTCATTAATGATTTTTTGCTTTTGAATATCAATCACTAATACTTTATTAAGTAGATTTAAAGACAAAAATACAATGTCCTTCTCAGGGTGTAGCGTGATGCCTTGTGGCCCAGCCCCCTTTGGCAATTCTATTTTTGCAATTTCTGTTAGTGAGTCAGTGCTAAACAAACGTAAATCGTGATTTTGAAAATCAGGTACCAAGGCTATCGATTCGTCATGATTAAACAACACGCGATACGGAAATTTAAAGTCTTTGAATTCGGCCAGTTCTTTTTTACTACTTAGATCAAGGACCGTAACCAATCCACCTTTATTTGCGCCATACCAAAGCTGTTTTTTGCTTTCGGCGATGTTTATCGCTTCAGGCATCGCTTTAGTAGTGATGTCTTTTTCTTTTTTCTGCGTTGTGAGATCTAATTGCGAAATAGTATTAGAGCGGATATTTGTTGTGTACGCCCGATTTGTTGCTGAGTCGATTGCGAGCATATGAGTGGTATTTTGTTTAGTGGGAATTGGAGAAATGATTTCGCCACTAAAAATGTCTGCAATGACTAAGTGCTGACTTCGACCAGAGGTAAAAGCGACAAGGTTTTCAGCTTGTCCCATTTCCACCGGCAAGAACTTTATGCCATGCGGACCGGGAAACTCATTGAGTTGTATAGTGCGCTCAATCTTTTGTTTTGCTAGGTTGAAAACTGTAAGGCTATTACCTCCTACAAAATCAGTACTAACCGCCCATTTACCGTTTCGTGAAACAATTAATTCGTGAGGGCCTGTTCCAGTTGGTAGCGTGTTAATTATGGTGCTTGATGATAAGTCTATTAAGCTAATGGTGTTGTCGCTTTTATTAACGACAGCGAGTGTGCCGGATAGTTGATTTGGGTCAGCCAGAGTCTGGCTTGTGAGTGAAAACAGGATAAAGGCTAGGCAAAGCTTTACGAGTTTTTTGTTCATTTTTTGTGGTTTTCAATAGAGTTTGATTATTAGGTAGTTTAGTACATTGGAATTTGGTTTGTGGATGAGTTTGTGGTTTTTGAATTTGTTATGTTCCAAGAGGGTTCTCGCATTTGCGAGAATGTTGTTTCTTAGTTGTTTACTATGGTGGGTTCCAAGGAGGTTCCCTTTTTCAAGGAAATGACGTTTCTTTGGTGTTACAAATTTTATCGTCATTCCTTCGAATGAAGGAATCTCGTAACAGTACACGGATATTTGAAGAGCACAGCATTCCAAGACAATAAACGCAAAAAAACTATCGAGCAAACATTAGTAAAGAACATTCAGCGCGCCAGATGAGCGTTTCCCCTTTATAAAATCTTGTGCCACAAGGACGTGGCACCAGAAACGGGCATGGATGCCGTAGAGTGGTTTTAAAAAGGGGAAATGCTTATCTGGCAAAAGCTGAATATTGCTTACGGAGCGCGGTGTTGGATGTTTAAAGATTGCTAGCAAGAAAGTTCCCGCATGCGCGGGGATTGCGAATTATATTTTGCTTAAGGCGTGGCCTGACGTTTAATCCAATCGACTACTAAGGGTAAACTAGCACCAACGTTATTATGCCCCTGACCAGAGAACAAAACATACTCATACTTCGGATTCGACAACGCAATTTGCTCTAATCGTTCAATAGACAAGTCTACGGGTATACTCCCATCCTGCTTACCAAATACCCACAACCCAGGAATACCCAAGTCTTTGAGACTGTCACTGGGATCCATATCTTCACCCAAGAATGGAGGCCACACATACGGAAGCACTCGTGCGTTTAACGCCTCTTTATAACTTGGAATACGAGCACTATCTTTGTCTGCAGTATATTTACTAAAAATATCCTCTTCACTCACTTTAGTGACCGGTCCGCTCCACAGCACAATAAAATCCACCACATTTCTACTGGTATCTGCACGAGCCTTTGCGTTCATCGCGGCAACAGGCACTATCCATCCAGCTTGACTCAAGCCAGTCATACCTAATGGAAGGCCTTCTAACATTTCTTGATTTCCCAACATATCAAATGCAGCTAGCGCATCTTGGGAGAGAAGACGGATGTTCTTTTCGCTTACCGTATATTTCCCCTCATATTCACCCTCCGATTCACCCACTCCACGTTTGTCATATACAAAGGTGGCAATTCCTTCCTCTGCCATTTTTTCAGCCAATGGCATCCAACGTTTTTGCTTTCCCGAGCCGTGAACGAATATTACGCCAGCGTGGATCGTTCTACTTTTAGGGTAAACTAATGAACCTACTAACGTTGTACCACCGCTATCAAAGCTAATCACCCTAGCGTCAAGACTCATTGATAGCGATTCGTTATTTGCTTGAACGCTTATCGCGGAAAGTAAATTGAAGGCACTAAAAAATGAGAGCCATTGAATAATTGTTTTTTTCATCGGAATTATAATTATTTAAATTACTGTGTAGGGTTTGTCGCAACAAATTATAGATAAGGTTTAAATTTAGTTTATTCGCATCAAAACTATATGGCGAAAAGTGAGGTAGTTTTGGAAATGCGCTTTATTTCACGTTAGTAAACGCAAAAAAACTATTGAGCATACATTAGTAAAGAACATTCAGCGCGCCAGATGAGCGTTTCCCCTTTATAAAATCTTGTGCCACATGGACGTGGCGCTAGAAACGGGCATGGATGCCGTAAAGTGGTTTTATAAAGGGGAAATGCTTATCTGGCAAAAGTTGAATATTGCTTACGGAGTGCAATGGTTGATGTTTAAAGATTGCTAGGTTCCAAGGAGGTTCCCTTTTTCAAGGGAATGACGTTTCTTCGGTGTTACAAGTTTAATCGTCATTCCTTCGAATTAAGGAATCTCGTAAACAGTACACGGATATTTGAAGAGCACAGCATTCCAAGACAATAAACGCAAAAAAACTATCGAGCAAACATTGCTAAAGAACATTCAGCGCGTCAGATGAGCGTTTCCCCTTTATAAAATCTTGTGCCACAAGGACGTGGCGCTAGAAACGGGCATGGATGCCGTAAAGTGGTTTTATAAAGGGGAAATGCTTATCTGGCAAAAGCTGAATATTGCTTACGGAGTGCAGTGGTTGATGTTAAGGTTTGCGAGGTTCCCGCATGCGCGGGAACGACAGTGATGAGTGGTAAAAACGCTTATTTGCGTTTGAAGCCACCTAAGCCTGGAGGCATCATTCCACCACCGGGCATACCACCAGGCATACCGCCACCAGGTGGCATCATGCCTTGCATTTGACGCATCATCTTTTTGGAGTTGCCGCCGCCCATTTTTTTCATCATCTTTTGCATTTGCGTAAACTGCTTCAACAGGCGATTTACATCTTGGATTTGCGTACCAGAACCAGCCGCGATGCGTTTTTTACGAGAGCCTTTGATCACATCAGGGCGAGCTCTTTCGCCCGGCGTCATCGAATTGATAATGGCTTCCATCTGAACAAACTGTTTATCGTTCGCTTGCTCTTTGATTTTGGCACTCATGCCGCCCATGCCTGGGAGTTTGTCCATCAACGACATCATGCCGCCCATGTTTTTCATCTGTTCAAGCTGTTCTTTAAAGTCTTGAAGGTCAAAGCCTTTGCCTTTTTGCACTTTTTTGGCTAAGCGTTGCGCTTTGTCTTTATCAACTTTACGTTCAACTTCTTCGATCAAACTCAGAACATCACCCATTCCCAAGATGCGCGATGCAACACGCTCTGGATGGAATGGTTCTAGCGCGTCAAGTTTTTCGCCCATACCTAAGAATTTTATGGGCTTGCCAGTGATATGTTTGACAGATAAGGCTGCACCGCCTCGTGCATCACCATCTGCCTTCGTTAAAATAACGCCGGTCAAAGGAAGCGCTTCATTAAAGGCTTTTGCGGTATTCGCTGCATCTTGCCCCGTCATCGCATCAACAACGAATAAGGTTTCGACAGGCTTAACCGCTGCATGAAGCGCTTTGATTTCATCCATCATTTCTGTATCAACCGCCAAGCGACCCGCGGTATCAACTAACAACACATCAATAAATTGCTTTTTGGCGTGATCGATTGCAGCTTCTACAATATCAATTGGCCTTTGCATCGCAGATGATGGAAAAAACTCAACTTGCACTTCTTCAGCAAGTGTTTGCAATTGTTTGATCGCAGCAGGACGATAAACGTCGGCGCTGACCACCATGACTTTTTTCTTTTCGCGCTCGCGTAAAAATTTTGAAAGTTTACCGACACTGGTCGTTTTACCCGCACCTTGTAAACCCGCCATCATGACAACTGCTGGAGGTGTGGCCGCCAGATTTAGGCCTTCGTTGGCCTCGCCCATAACAGATTCAAGTTCGCTTTGTACGATCTTGATAAACATTTGACCAGGTTGAAGACTTTTGGAGACTTCAATGCCAACCGCCCGCTCTTTTACCTTTGCAATAAAGTCTTTAACCACCGGCAAAGCGACATCAGCTTCAAGCAAGGCCATGCGGACCTCGCGAAGCGTATCTTTAATGTTGTCTTCGGTTAAACGTCCCTTGCCACTGAGGTTTTTAAGAGTGCTGCCTAATCTTTCTGTTAGATTCTGAAACATATTTATAAAATCTTTTCGCTAACTTTTCGCTACAATAAGGTAGAGTATACAATAAGTCATGGCGACAACTAAACGTCAAACTTTGCTATTTATTGTCTTTGTTGTAGATTTAGGCAATTATTGCGCGCAGCGAAGTAAACAAATGAGCACACGCGCTGCATTTTAAGTGTTTATGCAACTGTTGATAAAACCATCACCCATGAAAAGACGGAACTGATTTAGATGCTAGCAACCGGCACATACGCGGTATTTTTCCCTACTTTGATTCTGTATTTATTAGCAGCTTTTGTACTCGGAAAACGATTATTCGCCAATCATTCGTCTACAGATTCAAACCACTCAGCGCTTAGTTTAGGCTTTTACTTAATGGCAGCCGCTTGTTTTGGTCATGCAATACTCGTCACACTATTTTCGCTTTCATCTGAAAGTCACTCTCTAAGCATTGCTCACGTCGCCGCAGCCCTTAGCCTTTTGGTGACGATCACGATGTTAGTTACTAACAAGTACATCAAAAATCATTTGTTTTTACCGGTGGTTTGCGGTGTATCAGCATTGTTTGTCAGTCTATTGGTAATGGCTCCGAACAGTGACAAGATCGTATCATCGATGTCTGCAGGACTTGTTGGCCATATAGTGTTGTCACTATTTGCTTTTGGTACGCTAAGTATTTGCTTTTTATATGCCGTGCAGTTGTCTTTTATTAGCCATCAGTTAAAAACCAAAAAACTGCATTTGATGAATAAAACCCTTCCTCCGCTGATTTTGGTAGAACAAGTTTTAGAAAAACTCATGGTTGCAGGTGCGAGTTTGCTTTTTATTTCATTGATAAGTGGCTTTATTTTCATTCCCAATATGTTTGCCGACGGGTATGCACATAAAACACTGCTATCCTTATTGTCTTTTACAACTTATCTGGTGGCGCTCGTCGTACACAAAAAATGGGGCTTGAGGTCTCGAATATTAGTCGTGGTTAATTTTATTGGCCTCGGGCTTTTAACGCTTGCGTATTTTGGCAGCAGAATTGTTAGTGAATTTATTCTTTGATTAAAGCCCTTTGTTTTTTGCCGCAAGATTGAGTAGTTCAGAGTAACGTCCCCCTATTTGCGCTTAACTTGTAGCAAACAACATTTAACCAACTAGAGTGTTCAACACGAAAAATAAGCGTCATAAACATCAATTTTAAAACGTGATATAAAAAACGTGAAAAGTTGATAATTTCTGTGTAAATTACTCAATCTAAGTCGAACACAAGGATCCTTAATTGGACGATATTCCCCTTAGTACGCTATTTGCCATACTCGCGTTACTAATTCTGCTCTCCGCCTATTTCTCAAGTTCAGAAACAGGCATGATGTCTATTAACCGATACAAACTGAAGCACCTTGCCAATGAAGGGAATCGGGCGGCTATTCGTGTACAAAAGCTTCTAGATCGCACTGACAAGCTCATCGGTTTAATATTGATTGGCAACAACATAGTCAATATAGCTGCATCATTGGTAGCTGGGATAATATGTAATCGATTATTTGGCGATATTTATGGCCCATTGGTCGCATTGGTTGCACTGACTATTATCATTCTTGTCTTTGCCGAAGTTACCCCAAAAACGCTTGCTGCGCTTTATCCTGAAAAGTTTGCCTTTCCGAGTTCGATAATACTCACGCCTTTATTAGTCATATTTACGCCATTTGTCTACTTAGTAAACGGCTTTACAAATGCGGTATTAACAATACTCAGAATAAGCCCTCTTGGCGGATCTGGTGACTCATTAAGCAGAGAAGAGTTGCGCACAGTCGTTCATGAAGCTGGCAGTATGATCCCTCAAAAGCACCAAGATATGCTAGTGAGCATCTTAGATTTAGAAAACGTGACTGCTGAAGATATCATGGTACCGCGCAGTGATATCTATGCCATCGACATCAATGACGATTGGAAGATTATTCAAAAGCAATTAACCCATTCCCAGCACACTCGGGTGCTGTTGTTTAGAGATACTATTGATGATGCCGTTGGGTTTGTTCATGTTCGAGACGCCCTGCGACTACTTTCTAAAGATCAGTTTACCAAAGCTACCCTGCTTAGAGCGGTTAAAGAAATTTACTTCACTCCAGATTCAACCCCGCTACATACCTTAATGTATAAGTTCCAAGCGGAACGTGAACGCATTGGTCTGGTAGTGGATGAATACGGAGATATTCAAGGACTTGTTACACTAGAGGATATTCTTGAAGAAATCATAGGCGATTTCACCACAACAATGTTGCCTGATTACAGTAAAGAAGCGATTCCACAACAAGACGGAAGCTTTTTGGTCGACGGCAGTGCCAACGTCAGAGAACTCAATAAAGAAATGGATTGGGTGTTTCCTACCGAAGGTCCAAAAACCCTAAATGGTTTGATTTTAGAATACTTAGAAGAAATTCCAGAAAACAACATCAGTTTGCGATTAGCCGGTTATCCTATTGAGATAGTCGATATTAGCGGAAATATGATAAAGACAGTCAGGATTATTCCAAGTTATTACAGAGGAGAGCCGTCGCAAGTGAGTAGTTAGTATTTGGCAGCACGGCGACTACTGATGTCCACCACGTTGCTGTTTTCTTTTTTAGCACGCGCTCTTGCCTTCAAAGCTTCAACCTTTGAATTTAGATCGCTTAGTTTATCCATAATATCCGCGAGTTCGTCATCATATTCGATATCAGCAGCCTTTGCGTGCTGCTCTAACGAACTGAATAAAACGGCGGGTAACGACTTTTTCATGCTTTAATTACTTCTACAACGCTATGTTTATGCCTAAGTGCTGTAGTTTATATCGGTTGAATGCCGCAAAACTAAACGCTATTCAATTATGTGTAACCATACCTTTCGTGCGCATTAGGTAAGGCTTTGATAAAAAGAGACTTGCTTTCCTTTACCTTCGATTGGGTCATAATCAATCAACAAAATATCTGCCGTATCAAAGATTTTCGCGTTAAATCCAACGCATAACTTATCTGCCAATAAGCTCACTAGTGGCATATGACTAACAATCAGCATAAATTGCAAAGTAGGCTGTAATTGGCTATACGCATCAATGTAGTCTTGCACATCTTCTGCGTCTCCCATGGGGGTAATCATCGACTGAGTTTGAACATCTGCAATACTGACGCTTGTCTTGACCGCTTCGAGTGTTTGCAGTGTTCTTGTATATGGACTTACAAAAGCAGTGTCGAGAATTTCATTTTCTGCCGATAACTCTTTTAACTGTTTAAAAATCCACTTTGCTGCATGTTCGGCTTGAGTTGTACCAAAACTGGTTAACTGGCGACTTTTGTCACCGTCTCTATATGGTTCTGCCTCGCCATGCCGCATGATGAATATATACATTTTGTCTTGGGTCTTTTAGTTAACAAATAAAAAGCAGAGCGAAGCTACCATTTGCTTGGTCAAACTCACACTGCACAACAGATATCAGTACTGCGTAAAGTGGTGCTTTATCTTTACAATAAAAAGCGCTTAAGACACAGAGGTTACGCTTGATAATATCGCGCCGACAATCAGCTACCTATACAGATATTACCTGTTCCAACAATTTGCAAGTGTGCTTGATTAATAGTGACACTGCCAATAAAGCTGCTTTATCAATGTCTATTCAAGCAGGTCATTTTAATGATCCTGAAAACTGCCCTGGTCTCGCCCATTTATTTGAGCACATGATGTTTGCTTCAAGCGAAAACCATGCCAAAGGTAATGATTTACATGAGCTTTTGAGCAAAAACAGAGGCTATATAAATGCTTGGACCAGTTCTGAGCTAACAAACTTTCATTTTGATTGCGCGCCATCAGTATTTTTAAATGCACTTGAACAGCTTATCGACATGATTCTCAATCCCATGTATAGCGAATTGGGTGTTGAACGAGAGATTTCTGCGATCGATGCTGAGTTTAAAATGCGACTCAACGACGATGTTCGCCGCTTATATGACGTGCACAAACACACCGTTAACCCCAAGCATCCTTTTTATCGTTTTAGCGTCGGTAGTCAAGAAGCATTTTCTGAATATTCTTTATCAGGTTTAGTCACACTTTTAAATCAGTATCATCAACAGCACGTGTTTGGACAGAATATTAAGGTGAGTGTGGTGCTACCTGCTCGCCTAAGTGATAGCGAAAGAAGCAAACATGAAAAGCAAATAATTACGCTGCTCGAGTCATTTCCAACGCATCAACAAAGTAGCTTAGCGATACTCGAAAATCGCGCTGCAGATATCAAATTGTACGAGCAAGATCAGTTACAAAAAATAATTAGAGTCAAGCCGTATAAATCAACACGCAACGCAATTATTACCTTTTGTTTGCCTAATATTGATGACCTTCAGCACTACAAGCCATTACTTGTCTTAGCTCATATCCTTGAAGACAGCGCCAAAAAAGGTTTAAAACAATATTTAAAACAACGAAATTGGTGTGAAGATTTATCTGCGGGTGGTGCGCTTAGCGGATCTAATTACCAAGAGTTTTCAATAAACCTAAGATTGACTGTTGAGGGAGATAAAAACCTAAATGCTATCCTTGCCGCGGTGTTTGTGTTTATTGAGCAATGTGAAACTGAACTTATTCAAACATGGCAAATAGAGGAAAAAGCACAGCAATTGGGCATGCAAAGCGTGTTATCTGATCCTCCTGCTCCTATCGACGAGGCGACTGCGATTGCTTCAAGGCTTCACAAAGAGCCACTCAATGAGTTGTTAAAAAGTGATACTCGTTTAGATATAAATGGCAATAGTGAACCACAAGCGCTTTCGGCTATTAAAAACGTACTTGCTTGCATGCATCCGCAAACTGTTCGGGTTTATCACATCTCTTGCGATGTTCAGACTGATCGCCACTCTCCCTACTATCATGTACCTTATTCAATCGATCCACTCGATATTGAAGCCTTTGCGAAAAATGTCGGCGAACAAATTAAGCGTTTTGAGCTTTCACCTCCCAACCGATATATGCCTGATTTATACAAAACGCCTGATTATCCTCAAATCAGAGAGATTTCACGACTAGTGAAAGGTGAGTCGTCATGTTGGTTGGCTTACAACAATGAATATGGTCACTATAAGTCCGATATTTACCTATCAATTGAACACCCTGGTATGGTTGGTAGCCCAGAAGCGCTCACTGTTAAAAAGCTATGGCTCTCGATGGTCAATGAGTACTTAGAAACTGAATTTGGGCACGCAGACTTTGCAGGTTTGCATTATAAACTCTATGGACATCAGGCGGGCCTCAGTCTACATGTCAGTGGTTTTGCGGATAAACAAAGAGTCTTTGCTCAAGCTGTAATACTAGCAATTATCAATTTTAAATTTGAGCAAACTGACTTAGAAAAAGCCGTCAAAAAAATGCAAAGTAGCTTAGAAAACGCCTTGCTAAATAAGCCCGTTAATCGCTTGTTTTTTGAATTAAACTGTCGTCTTCAACCCAATACTTATGCTCATAGCGAGGTTTTGAGCATTCTTCCATGTATCACCGCAAAAAAAGTTGAAGAGCGCACCAAGCAATACTGGCAATATCCGTTTATGGAAACCTTAATTGCTGGCTGTGTAAGTGAGCAACAAACCCTCAGTTTTCATTCATCAATATTAGAGCTAGTTTGCACAGGCAAGAGGCTTGATAAGCGTTTTACTAGGAATAAAAGAAATGTTAACTTGCTTGATAAGCCTAATTCAGAGTTAAATATCTGCACTACAGGAAGTGAACACGCCTGCATCTGCTATTTTCAAGCACCTGAAGCATCTACTGAGCAAACTGTTTTGGTGATCATGCTAGAAAAGCTATTGTCTGCACTATTGTTTGATGGTCTGCGAAATAAGAGAAAACTTGGATATATGGTTGGATGTGGGTTTATGCCAATCAACGGCCACCCAGGCCTTTCTATCTATGTGCAATCGCCGAAAACCGATGCCCGACAGCTACAAGCGGCTATTTTAGAAGAGTTATCTGAAATCATTGATAATACAAACCTGAGTAAACGCCGTGTGAACGACCTAATTAAAACCCTACAAGATCAGTTTTCTGTCACTCACACCAACCAAAGCCAGTTTGCTCAAAAGCAATGGCTGAGCTTAGACAGTGATGCACCAGAAAAAGAAGACGAAAGAATAAAAAAAGGCTTAGCCGAGCTAAACCTTAATAAAGTAAATGTTGCGCTAGATAACCTCAATCATCAAAAGAGTTATCGACTACTAACGCTGTTGGCGTTTCCAGAACAATAACGCTTTAAACTCGCCAATAGACGTTTTCGAAGCCTATCGCTCTGCGCACACTCATTGTTTTAGAGATGTTAAACATGGGTAAAGCCATCGGCCCTAGTATTATACCCACTGCCAACCACGCCTTTTGATTCATTGCGTATTTAAAGGCTTGCACATAGTAATAAGCTGCAAACAAAGCAAAGATTATTACCGCTACACTGAAGATAACCATAATAAGCCCTATATATACACATTTTAGTTTAAACCCACTTATTGGCGGGCTTCACAAGCACGTCAGCGCTCGATGAAGTGTCAGTATAGTATCAAATTCGGACATAAATGGTGTGAATATTGAGCATTAGGTATAAAAAAGCCGACCAAAGTCGGCTAATTTACATTTTTGAAACAAAAGTTTAATAAAACGTTTTATTTTCTGCCTTCATATCTAACAATATTTGTGCAGGTTCGTACTTGTCAGAGTATGTCGATGCATAATGCTCTAAACGCTGAACAAGGTGATCAAGCCCTAGCGTATCCATATATCTAAATGGACCACCCAAGAACGGCGGAAAGCCAATGCCAAAGATAGCGCCGATGTCGCCGTCACGAGGATTGCGAATAACACCTTCTTCAAGACACATAGCCGCTTCGTTCAACATCATTAATAAACATCTTTCTACGATAGTATCTTTTGAAAGCTTCTCATTTGGCTCAACGCCCAACAGTTTATAAACTGACTCGTCGATTTTCTTGCCTGCATCTTTACCAGAGTAATCATAAAAGCCAGATTTGTTTTTCTTACCCTTGCGATCGTTCTCTAATAACTTATCAAATGCATCTGGTGAGTTAAAACGCTCACCAAATTGGCCTTTCAAGATTGGGATGATTTTAGTCCCGACATCGATACCGACTTCATCAAGCAGTTTAAATGGACCAACCGGGAAACCGAACTTAACAATGGCTTTGTCTATTGATTTCAACGACTGACCGTCTACTGCAATAAAGCCAGCTTCACTCATGTAGGGGGCTAAGATTCTATTCACGTAGAAACCCGCGCCGTCTTTGACAACGATTGGGGTTTTACCTTGTTTCTTTGCAAACTCAACAGTCGTTGAAATTGTTTCTTGTGATGTACCCTCATGAGGAATTACTTCTGCAAGCGGCATTTTGTCTACAGGCGAAAAGTAGTGTAAACCGACTACGTTTTCGGGACGAGTTGCGTTAGCGGCAATTTCGCCGATCGGAATCGACGATGTATTAGATGCAAAAATCGTTGAGTCTTTGCACTGTTCTTCAATGTCCGCGACCATTTTTTGCTTCAAACCTAGATCTTCAAACACGGCTTCGATCACCATATCGATGTCTTTGTAGCCGCTGTAATCCAAACACCCCGTTAAATTAGCCATCTGTTTTTGCATTTGCGAATGAAGCATATGACGCTTTTTAACTTTCTTGTTCAAGATGTCGTAGCTGTATTTAAGCGCACCAGCAATGCCTTCTGGGACAATGTCTTTGATACGAGCTGGCACTTTGGCTTTTGTTGCTGTAACAAACGCAATGCCACCGCCCATCAAGCCACCGCCTAATACGCCTACTTTGTTTACTTTCGCTGGGTCGACACCTTCAACACCTGATTCTTTTTTCATATCAGTGGTTGCAAAGAAAATTCCGCGCAATTGCTTTGACTCTGGTGTCATGCAAAGCTCGCCAAACTTGCGTGCTTCAGTTGCATAACCTTTTGCTGAATTATCTAGGCCCGCTTCAATACAATCGATGATCGCCATCGGTGCAGGATAGTTGCCTTGAGTCTTCGCGAGTGTCGCTTCGCGTGCTTTTTTGAATAAGAAGTTACGACCAAAGCCCGTATTTTCAAGTACTTTAGCAGTCATGTCTTTCTTGGCTTCGCGCTTTTTAGGTGACTTAAGCGCTAACTTGGTTGCCACTTCAACCAATACTGACTCAGGCACTACATCATCGACGATGCCATACTTCTTGGCTTGTTTTGCGCGTGCTGGACTGCCCGTCAGCATCATTTTCATCGCTGTTTGCACGCCAATGAGTTTTGGTAGACGCTGCGTACCACCCGAACCTGGTAACAAGCCAAGTTGAACTTCTGGCAGGCCGAGTTGAGTCTTAGTGCTGTCTGAGCACACTCGGTAATGACAGGCTAGTGCTAGCTCTAGACCACCACCTAAGGCTGGACCATGGATCGCAGCGACAAAGGTCTTGCGAGACGCCTCGATGCGATCGAATACTTCTTGGCCCTGTTTTGATAAAGTTTCGGCATCGGCTGCGCTTTCGCACGCTTCAAGCATGGTGATGTCAGCGCCGGCGACAAATGAGTCTTTCTTGCCACTGACAAGCACAACACCTTTGATGTCATTGTCACTTTCAATGTCTTTTAGTAACGCATCGATTTCAGCACCAAAATCACCTTTTAAAGTGTTCATGGTTTCGCCAGGCACATCCATGGTTAATACAGCAACGCCGTTGTCATTTTTTTGTAAAGTAAATGCGCTCATTATTCTGTCTCCACGATCATTGCTGCACCTAAGCCACCTGCCGCACATGCTGTTAACAAGCCCGTGCCGCCGCCTCTTCTATTTAATTCGTTAAGCATTTGCGTGATCATACGCGTGCCGGTTGCTGCAAATGGGTGTCCATATGCCAATGAGCTTCCCATTACATTGAACTTATCCATATCGATTTCGCCAGTCGCTTTATCACGGCCTAGCTTTTCTTTTGCAAACTTATCACTTGCAAACATTTTGACATTCGCAAGCGTTTGCGCTGCAAAGGCTTCATGCATCTCGATAAGTGTAATGTCATTTAAGGTCATACCTGCTCTATCGAGCGCAATAGGTGACGCGTAAGATGGTCCCATTAGCATATCTTCCCAAACGTCGATAGCCGAGAAAGCATAGCTCTTGATATATCCAATTGGCTGATAACCCAAAGCTTTTGCGCGGCTTTCAGTCATCATTAAAATAGCAGAGGCTCCGTCGGTTAGCGGCGTAGCGTTGGCAGCTGTTACCGAGCCGTGCTTTTTATCAAATACAGGGCGCAGTTTTGCGTAACCTTCAACTTTTGAATCGAAACGCACATTATTGTCACGACTAAACGGCGCTTTATAAGGTTCTGGGTAGGCAGTCATGACTTCGCCGTCAAGATTACCCGCTTCCCAGTTTTGAGCAGCGAGGCTGTGCGAGCGATGCGCAAGTTCATCTTGAGCTTGGCGAGTAATGCCATGGGTTTTTGCCATTTGTTCAGCGGTCTGCCCCATCGACAAACCTGTTGAGTATTCGGCAACTGCTGGCGGTACTGGCAATAAGTCTTTCATGCTTAGTTTTTTAAGCACATTGAGCTTTTGCCCCATCGTTTTTGTTTTTTGTAGGTCGACTAGCGCTCTTGCAAGGCGTTTTGAAACGCCGATTGGCGACACCGACGTGGAATCTGCACCACCGGCTATACCGACTTCGATATTTCCAACGAGCATTGACTCTGCAATATTTGCAGCAGACTGGAAGCTTGTTGCACAAGCTCTTGATACACTGTAAGCGTCAGTATGAACGCCCATGCCAGTTCCAAGTACAATTTCGCGAGCAATATTGGGGGCTTCAGGCATCTGCACGACTTGACCGTAAACAAGTTGCTCTACAATTGCAGGGTCAACATCGTGTTTCAGTAACAATTCGTTCACTACCATTTTGCCTAAATCAACGGCAGGAACACCATGAAAGTTAGTTGCCATTTTCGCGAAAGGTGTACGTAAACCCGCCACAACCGCAATGCGGTCACCACTTTGGGTTTTTAAATTCTGAGTTTTAGCCATTGTTATTCCTTGGAATTATCGATCATCTGGTCAGACCTCTAGCCAGTTATTGTGTCAAAACCCACGCACGATTTCAAACACATTCGTAAATTACTGATTTAAAAATAAAATTACTGTCAATTTATACTCATTGCGAACCAATTACTTTTTATTTAGTCAGATGTTGTAATTCGAAATAACATCCACATATAAAAGTAGCTTAGATACGTTGCTTTAACAGTAGCAGACTACTAGAAGTGTACAAAAATACATCACTTATTTGTGCTAGCGCTTATTTCCCCTAAAGAAATATCACGCTTAAAGATAAACGCACGACCATATAAACATGTGAATAAAAACCAACTAAGGTAGATAGATGGCAGTTACTCAATTTAAACAACTTCAGGCGCACCTTGACTCTCAAGTAATCGGGCAAGCCACGCTCACGCAAAGTATTCTTATTGCACTATTGGCAGACGGTCACTTACTCGTTGAAGGACCACCAGGGCTTGCAAAGACACGTGCGGTTAATGCCTTATCAGACGGCATAGAGGCTGACTTTCATCGCGTTCAATTTACCCCAGACTTGTTGCCCGCAGATTTAACTGGTACAGATATCTATCGACCGGAAACTGGCCAATTTATTTTCCAAAAGGGCCCTTTATTTCACAACCTAGTCTTGGCAGATGAAATCAACCGTGCCCCTGCTAAAGTGCAGTCGGCTTTGTTAGAGGCAATGGCAGAACGCCAAATAACAGTAGGCAACACTACTTATCCACTTCCAGAATTGTTTTTAGTAATGGCAACGCAAAACCCGCTTGAACAAGAAGGTACTTACCCTCTACCTGAAGCGCAACTCGACCGTTTTTTAATGCATGTCGAAATAGACTATCCCGGCGCTGACACCGAATTAGAAATTTTGCGCCTCACGAGAGGCGAAGCAATTAAAACTCCGAGTAAAATTGTTGACAAGCTCAGTCAATTAGATATCAACAAAGCGCGTCTTGATATTATGAATATGCATGTGTCAGAAAGCTTAGAGACTTACATAGTACAATTGATCATGGCGACTCGAAAACCTGCTGGTTACAGCGATTCATTGGCTCAATGGATTGAAATAGGCGCAAGCCCGCGTGCCACTATTGCGCTCGAACGTTGCGCGCGGGCACATGCATGGTTAGCCGGTCGTGACTTTGTCGCACCTGACGATGTGCAAGCGGTCGTTCACAATGTGCTTAGGCACCGAATCATTTTGAGCTATCAAGCTCAGGCTGAGGGCGTAAATGCCAATAAGGTGTTAGATGAAATCTTAGCCCTCGTGCCAACTGCATAGAAAGCATCTTTGATTAAGAGGTAAAACGCTACCATGCAGATGGCCAATCAGATACAACAATGGTTAGACAAGTACCAAACTAATGGTGTGCTAGTCGACTTGCCTGAATTAATTGCCTATCGAAACTTTGCCAACCGCCTAAATTTATCACCTAGTCGAGATATCGCGGGCGCTTTGTCGGGGTCTGAGCGTTCAAAAATAAAGGGCCGCGGTATGGAGTTTGATGAAGCTCGGCACTATCAGCCGGGTGACGACATCCGCGCGATTGACTGGCGCGTGACGGCAAGAACGGGAAAGACTCATACAAAAGTGTATCGCGAAGAACGCGAACGTCCCGTGTTTGTCATGTTGGATTTTATGCGCTCAATGCACTTTGGAACCGAGTATTTATGCAAATCAGTACAAGCGAGTCACCTTGCATCTTTCATTATTTGGAATGCAGTTAAACGAGGCGATAAAATTGGTGGCTTATTTTTCAGTGAACTTGCGGATAAAGAATACAAACCTAAAGCGCAAGCCAAATCAGCCCTTGCACTTTTACAAGGCTTATTAGAAGCACAAAACACTGCACACGAGCATGTATTTAAAGATAAATCGAAGCAGTTAAATCAAATTGATACTCAAGAAATTTATTTAAAAAATATTCAACGCTTAAGGTATTTGGCTAAACCCGGTTCACTGGTTTATTTAATTGGTGACTTTAATGCGCTTTCAGAGCCCGCTTTAAATGTGATTGGTTCGATAAGTCGTCATTGTGAAATTAAAGCTATCGTTGTGTCCGACCCGATGGAATTGTCATTACCCAATACAGGCGTGAAACAAAGCCTGAGTATTACCGATGGGTTTGCACGTCAACAACTTCAGTTGGGTGAAAGCAAAACCTTTGAAGACTATAAAATTCAACAACAAGCGCATTTTTCTCAAATCAAAGCGCAATTTTCACGCTATAAAATCCCAACGCGTTCAATCACAGCAAGCCAACCTATCGAAGAACAGATCAATCAATTTGATTTGGGGGTGTTATTGTGATGCAAAATCAACTACAAGCGCCACCTCAGCAGGCTAATCCGCTTGATCAGCTAGCGGGCGTTACCCTAGGAGAACCTATTTCATGGTGGCCACTGGCATGGGGATGGTGGGTGCTGATCGCCCTTAGCTTAATTGCAATTGGATTTGGCATTCGGGCATACTTAAGACATCGAAAACGTACCTTAAGCATGCGCCAAGCATTGCAAAACTTAGCGGGTTTAGACCAGCATGCTGACAACTTCATGCAAGAAGCTCACGCAATTTTAAAAGGCTGTGTAATAGCCTATTGGCCCAAGCATCAAGTTGCTAGTTTAAACAATCAAAAATGGGCGCACTTTTTACATGATTCTCTGATAGCAAAGGGTAAACAAAGTGATGAACAAGCCTCTTCTCTATCTCAAACTATCGCATCTTATGAATTGTCCCTATATGCGAATGCTGAGCAGGCTCAAAAACCAAATCCCGAAGACGTCGTAAGCCATATTTCACAGTGGATTAAATCAGCAACGCCCCCCAAACAAAGCGTAGTGAAGGAGGCAAGACATGTTTGAGTTTGCTTGGCCTTATGTATTTGCATTACTACCGCTACCTTTAATAGTCCGCCTGTTATGGCCAGCTAAACAGCAACAACAATCAGCTGCATTGTTAGTGCCTAGCTTTATTAAAGGCTCAACAGGTCAGCAACAAGCCGCTACTAGTTCAATACTTAAACTCATATTTGCAACTATAATTTGGATATTATTGATTACGGCTGCCGCTAGACCACAATGGCTAGGTGAGCCAGTTTCAATACCCAATGAAGGCCGAGACTTGATGATTGCGGTTGATTTGTCGGGCAGTATGAAAATGGAAGACATGGAAATCAACGGTCGCTTAGTTGATCGATTGGTTATGACCAAAAGCGTACTGACTGACTTTATCAAACGACGCGTGGGTGATCGGCTTGGCCTTATATTATTTGCCGATACTGCATATTTACAAGCGCCGCTCACCTTTGACCGCGAAACCGTCGCCACCCTATTGGATGAAACCGTGATTGGGCTGGTTGGCGAAAAAACCGCGATTGGCGATGCAATCGGCTTGGCCGTAAAACGTTTTGACGACCGCGAAGACAGCAATCGCGTGCTGGTGTTAATGACTGATGGTCAAAATACCGCTGGGCGAATCTCACCAGAAGAAGCCAACGAACTTGCAAAGAACTTCAACGTTAAAATTTACACAATTGGTTTGGGCGCAGATGAGAAAGTTATTAACAGCTTTTTTGGTCAACGCCGAGTGAATCCTTCAGCCGACCTCGATGAAGCGCTTTTAACTCGAATTGCCGAAAGCACCGGCGGCGAATACTTCAGAGCGCGTGACCCACAATCATTAGAGAACATCTACAAAATACTCGACCAGCTAGAACCTGTTGCTGGTGAGGGTCAAAAATTAAGACCGCTCACAGCCTTATTTTATGTACCGCTTATTATCGCACTAGGCTTAAGCGCCCTTTACGCCTTGATTACACTGTTAGGGCATTTATTCAATAGATTTAGTATGTTCAAAAGCAAACAAAACGATGAAAATAAAGAGGTTGCGTAATGGATTCATTTAGCGCTGACTTGTTGAATTTTGATTGGCAAGCTTTTCATTTTATTCGGTCTGAGTGGTTATACGCCATCCTGCCACTAATTATAGTTGCAGTATTATTAAAGAAAATTGAGGCTAAAAAAAGCGGTTGGCAAGGCATTGTCGCAAGTCATTTATATCAACACATGGTGATTAGCAAAGATAAGAAAGCCAGCACGCCACCGTTTACACTATTGGCGCTATGTTGGACTTTAGCTTGTATTGCCTTAGCGGGACCAACTTGGCAAAAACTGCCACAACCTGTTTACCAAGTTAACACTGGTAAAGTAGTGATCATGGACATGTCTTTATCAATGCGATCAACTGACGTGAAACCTGATCGTTTGACACGCGCAAGGTTTAAGGTAATCGATCTACTTAATAGCATTGAAGATGGTGAAATCGGACTGGTGGTTTACGCCGGAGATGCATTTACAGTAAGCCCACTGACCTCCGATGTTTCAAACATTACTGCACTTGTGCCCAGTCTTCGTCCTGAAATTATGCCAGTTTCTGGTAGCTATCCGATTGCAGCTTTTGAAGAAGCAAAGCGTTTACTGAGCAGTGCAGGCTACACCAAAGGAGAAATCTATTGGTTAACAGATGGGATAGACTTTGGTGAGGTTAATGAGTTAAGGGAGTTGATCGCACAAAGCGATTACCAAGTGTCTATTTTAGGCGTCGGCACCGACTCAGGCGCTCCGATCAAGCAAGTAGACGGCAGTTTACTTAAAGACAACAGAGGCAATATTGTTATTCCAAAGCTTGAATCAAGATATCTTCGACAGTTAAGTGGTAGTCCAAACGTGCGTTATACCGGGTTAACAGTGGATGATTCAGATGTTCAATCAATGAAACTCGAGAGTATGCTGCTCGATCAAGAACAAGTTGAAGACGAGATACTAGGTGAAGGTGACCAATGGCAAGATATGGGAGCTTTTGTGGTACTTTTATTTTTACCTCTCGCGGCCTATGCATTTAGACGAGGTATTTTAGCGCTGATTTTAGGTGTTGTGATGATTCAACCCAATCAGCCTGCTTTTGCTCAAGAGCAGAACCAACAGAGCCTCACGCAGACTATTAACCCTGCACCCTTTGCAAATGAATTTTTTCAAACTAAAAATCAGCTTGGTAAGCGAGCGTTTGAACAAGGTGATTTCGCTGCGGCAGCAGAACTTTTTGAAGATCCTATGTGGCAAGGTGCTGCGTATTATGAACAAGGTAATTTTGAAGCAGCACTCGAGCAATTCCAAAAAGCCGAAGGTCTTGAAGCACAATACAATCAAGCCAATGCATTGGCAAAGTTAGGCGATCTGCAATCAGCGCTTGAGTTATATGAAGACGTGTTATCAAAGAACAGCGACCACGAAAACGCGCTTCAAAACAAAGAAATTGTAGAAGAGTTGCTTGAGCAACAACAGCAGCAACAACAGCAAGACCAACAAAACTCCGAACAAGGCGATGGTGAACAACAGGACGGCGAACAAGACCAAAACGACAGTTCACAAAATAGCGACCAAGGCGAACAACAGCAGAGTGATCAACAACAAAATGGTGATCAAGATAACAGTGAACAACAAAATCAGCAGCAAGGTGAGCAACAAAACGCAGAGCAAGATCAAAATAGCGAAAACCAAAGTGATCAACAAAACGACCAGCAAGGCGAGCAAGACAACGAGCAAAGTGCCGAGCAAGAACAGCAAGACGAGCAGCAAGGTCAACAAGAGGGCTCGCAAGAAGAAAACGGTGAAGAGTCCACAGGCATGAGCCAAGCTCAACAAAGCGAAGAAGAGCTCACTCCCGAACAATTAGAGCAACTTCAGCGCGACCGAGTCCTTTTAAACAAAGTACCTGACGATCCTGCATTTTTGCTGCAAAGAAAAATGTTACTCGAATCACAACAACGCAAGCGTGAGCGCGTTCCTAGCGCCAATAAAAAGGAATGGTAATGATAAGTCGTACTATGGTGAAAATTAGTCACTTTTTCTTCATCAATTTTATCTTGTTTTTTGCGCTATCGGCGCAAGCAACCGTCACGAACATCGTTGCATCGGTTGATAAAAACCCGATCATGCTGGATGAATCATTGCAGTTAATCATAACCGCCACCGGCGAGGTCGATAATACAGATCTTGATTTAAGTGCCTTGGACAAAAACTTTAATCGACGCGGCACATCCATCAGCCGTTCAACTCAAATGATTAATTTTAACACCACCAAAACCACTACGTGGACAACGCAGCTACTGCCCAGAGAAACGGGACGCTTTACCATTCCCTCATTTACGATTGACGGGCAAAGTACACAAGCATTTGATGTACTTGTAGTGCCTGTTTCAAGCGGCCAAGGGCAACAGGCTAGACAGTTTTATGTTACCGCTGAAGTCGATAAATCAGAGGTTTATTTACAACAACAAATTAAATATACCGTTAAAATTCATATGGCCGGCGATATTCAGCGAGGCAGTTTGCAGTCTCCTGAATTAGCAGGTGCGGTGATCAAGCAGCTTGGTGAAGACAAAGAATATCAAGACCTGCAAAATGGCGTACGCTATCGTGTGATTGAAAGGACCTTTGCGATTATCCCGCAATCGAGCGGCACGTTTTCAATCAATGGTCCTTTATTTCAAGGCGAAGTATTAACCGATTCCCGCCAAGGCTTTGGTTTTTTTAATCGCACAAAGAGTGTTAGTCGAAGTGGCCCTCGCCTAGAAATAAACGTTAAGCCCATACCTGCAAACTACACCGAACATTGGCTACCAAGTGAATTTGTGCAACTAAACGAAGAGTGGCAAGGTGACGCAGATACATTCGTGGTTGGCGAGCCGATCACGCGCACGCTAACACTTACCGCAGCAGGATTGGTTGAAGAACAACTTCCTGAAATCACGGCTAATTATCCGCCACAATTTAAAACTTATCCTGACCAAGCTTCCACTGCAACGGTTGACCAAAATAATATTTTATTTGCTCAACGTGTCGAAAACATCGCAGTGATTCCAAACGAACCCGGTACATTTGTGTTACCGGAAGTCACCGTACCTTGGTTTAACGTACTCACAGAACAAACCGAAATAGCCAAATTACCTGCGCGCAGTGTAACGGTAGTGGCATCAAGTGCCAGTGATATCGCACAAACGACACCACTTCCACAAAGTCCTCAGCAAGACTTTGAAACTACTAATCCTGCTGATCGACCAAGTGTTGAAACTCAAGCTATCAAGTCTGAAAAACTAGATTGGCTGCACTGGGTATTAATCAGCGTCAATCTGCTACTAATGGCAGTTATCGCTGTTTTGATATTGACGCGAGCTTCAGCAAAAACCACAAGCAAACCACGCCCAGTGATACACACCCGCGCTAACAATGAAGCAAGTGCGTGGAAATCACTGCAAGCTAGCATCGCTGCCAAACGAAATAGCAGCATCCAAAGCGATCTCCTTTCGTGGTTAAAATTGGCAAGTGGTCAGTCTCAGCATTCAGCGGTCGGCATTTTATCTTCTTTGAATGCTCAAGCTTTAGTTGACCAGTTTAATCAACTGCAAGCGGCTCAATATGCGCCCAATGGCGCAAGCAGTCAGGTGGATATGAGCGAGTTTAAAAACAAGTTGAGCGAGTTGAGACAAGTTTTACTCGAACAAACTAAGCCGTCTGCCGTGCAGAAACTGTATTCTTAAAATACTATTAAAATAATAAGAAAGATAAAAGGACAGAACAACTTGAAAACAAATACCACTTCGACGTTTTACAAACAAGGCCTCAAAGTCTTTGCTCTATCGGCAGTATTTACTGCAATTACTGCCTGCTCACCCGCCCAAGAAGCTAGTAATACAAATACGGCTTCGCAGCAGGCTCAAGCAACAACAGAGCAGAGCGTACAAAGCGAATCCGCCAAATTGGCCTCGTTTTTCGAACAAAGTTTTGATGAAGATTTAAAGCGCTCTCCCATGTATCAATCCTATTTAGGCTATAAGTGGGATTATGACAAATGGGGAGATATCTCAAACGCACGATCCGATGAAGATCTCGCCATCATGAAGCAACGCCTAGCGACCGCTCAATCATTTGACCAAAGTGCATTAGACGATTCAGAAAAAATGAGCCTTGCGATTTATATCGCCGATTTAGAAAGACGCTTAGCGAATGACGAATACCGCCTTCATACCTATATCATGCATCAGTTTAGAGCATGGCATACCACTGTCCCTAGCTTTTTAATTAACATTCACCGAGTTAGCGATAAAAGCGATGCGCAAGCTTATGTCAGTCGTTTAGAAAAAGTATCACCTTTGTTTGATCAAGTCGTCGAGCAACTTAGATTGAGAGAAGAGTTAGGCGTATTTCCACCAAAGTGGGCTTATGACCAAATGATTCAAGCGTCGGCTAACGTAATTAAAGGCAATCCATTTACTGAAAGTAGTACTGACTCAACTATTTGGATTGATTTCAAAAGCAAGGTAGATGCTTTAGAGATTTCCAATGCAGAAAAAACAGCGCTTGTAGAGCAAGCCCGTTCAGCACTGGTAAATCAAGTCATGCCTGCTTACCAAAAACTGATGGCTGAACTTGAAAAGCAAAGGCAACTCAGCCCTGAAGGCGACGGCGTATGGCGTTTACCTGATGGCAGTGAGTGGTACAAAAACCGTTTAGAATGGTTCACCACTACCGATTTAAATGCAGAAGAAGTACATAGGATTGGTTTGCAAAATGTTGAGCGCATTCACAATGCGATGAAAGAAATCATGCAACAAGTCGGCTTTGACGGCAGCATGAAAGACTTTTTCGAATTTATGCGCAACGACGACCAATTTTACTATGCCGACAGTGATGAGGGTCGCGAGCGCTATATGCGCGAGGCCAAAGAATACATTGATAAAATGGAAGCCAAAATCCCTGAATATTTTGGGATCACACCAAAAGCACGCATGATTATCAAGCGCGTAGAAGCCTTTAGAGAGCAATCAGCGGGTAAAGCTTTTTATCAAAGTCCATCAAAAGACGGTTCTCGTCCGGGAATTTACTACGCCAATTTATACGACATGCGCAGTATGCCCACTTATCAAATGGAAGCTTTGGCCTACCACGAAGGCATTCCGGGGCACCATATGCAACGCGCCATCGCGCAAGAGCTTGAGGGCATTCCTGAATTCCAGAAATATGTCTCATTTACTGCTTACACAGAAGGTTGGGGCTTATATACCGAAGAACTGGGCAAAGATATGGGCTTTTATGAAGACCCCTACTCTGATTTTGGCCGCTTAGCGATGGAGTTATGGCGAGCATGCCGTCTAGTGGTAGATACCGGCATCCACGAAATGAAATGGTCGCGCGAAAAAGCCATTCAATACCTGATTGATAATACACCTAACCCTGAGGCTGACTCGGTAAAAGCAATTGAGCGCTATATTGCCATGCCGGGGCAAGCGACCGCTTATATGATTGGAAAGCTAAAGATCATGGAGCTTAGGGAAAAAGCGAAAAACGCATTGGGTGACAAATTTGACTATCGTGGTTTTCATGATGAAATATTGAAAGATGGCCCCGTTCCAATGACTTTACTGGAGCAAAAAATTGATGCGTGGATTGAGTCTAGCAAAAAGGCTTAAGGCTTAAAAAAGGAGTCGACTCTCGCTTAGGTACAATCCATTGCGAGAGTCGCCATGTTTAACAGTTTCAATTTAAATACTTTTCGCCTGCAATGCTGCATCATTTTTAAGATTTTTTTCAATGTATCTTTTCATGTTAAGCCGAACCTTTTCTTTTTTTTCGTCATACATCTTAGTGTCAGCTCGCTTAATATAATCCAAAATATCCTGATAATTTTTAGGCTCACCATAGGCTAGACCGATGCTAGCGGTTACCCCAAACCATTCAGACGCCTTTCGATCAAACGCTTCTTTAACACGGTTACAGATGGCTTGAATAAATCTGACATCGCATTGATTTAACAAAACGACAAACTCATCACCACCCCACCGCGCTAAAACGTCTTGATCACGCAACAATATCTTTAATTCTTTTGCGACTTTGATTAATACCTCGTCACCAGCTTCATGGCCATGTTTGTCGTTGACCGGTTTAAACTCATCTAGATCTATAAACATAACACCCAAGACTGAGTTAACTTGGCGCTGACAATTTGCGACACAAAATGAAGCAATATCCTCAAAGCCATGACGGTTATAAATTTTAGTAAGTTTATCGTAGTGTGCAATGTCTCTGAGTTCAGAAGCGTGCTGTTCGGCTTGTTTGTAAACTCTAAATTTCTTGATTAAGTTTACAGCTCTCAATGAAAACTGAAGAGGTAAAACTGGCTTCATTAAAAAGTCATCTATGCCAAGAAAGAACAAGCCAGTCTGAACTTGTAAGGTGCTAATACTAGAGAGCACCATGATAGGTATTTTGTTAAAAATTATAGTTTCGTTATGGCGCATACTGTGAATAATTCGTTGTCCTTGCCCTCCGCCTTCTAGATTCAAATCGGTCACAACTAGTTCAATAGATTCATTCTTCAGAATTGCATCGGCGGCGTCACAGTTATCAGTTTGAATGACCTCACAATTGATTGACTTTAGAATTTTGGAGTAATAATCCGAGACAGCGCGATTGTCCTCAACTAATAATACTTTTGCACCTTCAACACTTTTGGGGAATGTCGCAATTTTCGAGAGTGTATCAGCAAGCGCAGGTAATTCTTGTTTGAAAAACACATCCGTAACGCCCAAGTCAAATGCTTGATCCATTGCGTCTTGCGTGAGATCACTGGTGAATAAAAAGAGCGGGGTTTCTTTGTTGAGCTTACTTGTGCGAGTATGTTTAACCATGTCCGCCAACGAGCCCTGTGCAAACTCTTTAGAAGTAATTATCGCATCGTATTTATCTTTTTGAATTGATTGGATTCCACTTTCACCAAAGTATTCAAATTCAACCCATTGTGTGTCTCGAGGAGAACATGCTTTCTTTGTAATCTCTCTCATGGTACCACTTGATTCAAATAACGCTATTTTCATTACTTCTGTTTCCAAGTTAAACTAATAAAATGCGAATGGCGCATAACCCTGTAAGTTATATCGTACATTATTAGCACTTTATTAGTATTTAGCCTATTTTTTATTTCATTTTTGGCTAAATTTTATACTTTGGAATAAATTTCAAATGAAATATTTAGTACCAACTCATTACATTGAGCAATCTAAGTGTTTGCACCACGTTCTTGCAATTCCATAGGTTTGGTCCCAAAACTAATCAGCAGTTTTAGGTCTTTGCGCACTCACCAGATTGGTCAATAAATGCCTCGAGATCATGCTTAAATAACGCTCTCATTGAAGGTGGAATCGACGCTTTGGTATAGGACTTAGCATCAACGACAACATATGTTGTTTTTGCTGTTGCAACAAGTTTTCGCTCATTATGCTTGTCTACAAACATTTCAGTCTGTAATCGAAAGGAGGTATTCCCAACATGATCCAGCTTGCAAGCTAACAACAATATGTCATCGAATACAGCTGAAGCTTTCCAATCAAGTTGAAGACTGACGACCTGGTTGTCGTATCCACTCTCTAGTAATGCTTGAAAAGACCCGAGTAATGCTCGCATATACTCAGTGGCCGCCAAGTCTGCATAATCCGCATATCTTGCGTTAAACACCACTTGCTGGGCATCACACTCAGAATACCGAACGCGAATTCTTAAACTTACTTCATGCTTACCAATTGAATGCATAACGATTAACTCTCTAAAATATTTGATGCCAAACATCACAACTTCATCACAATTCACTCATTTTTCCAAACCGAAGTCGATAAAAATCCATTTATCACTTAGGCTTATGTCACGATTTGTTTATACAAGAAAAAAATTATGTTTTCAGGAAAGAAAAAATCTACGGCCACGGTCTCTTCTGACATGATGAAAAAACAACAACGATATGAAGCCCTAGTCAAAGCCCTACATGCAGATGTGTATCGCTATGCATTGTGGCTAATAAAAGACAAGGCAATAGCCGAAGACGTGGTTCAAGAGACATTTTTGAGGGCTTGGAAATCACTTGATTCTCTAAAAGATGAAGCTGCCGCTAAGTCATGGTTGATTACCATTCTTCGGCGCGAAAACGCCCGTAGATTCGAACGTAAACAATTCGACTTAGTAGATATAGATGATGTTTCGGTAGCTGATCCAAATGATATTAATGATGTGGCACTTGAACATCGCGAATTACGCAATATTATGTCGAGCTTGAACGAAGAGTATCGAGAGCCTTTGATGCTCCAAGTTATCATGGGCTTTACAGGTGATGAAATTGCGAAGCAGCTAGGGTTAAACAAAAATACTGTTATGACACGATTATTTAGAGCTCGAAATCAAATTAAAGATGCTTTAAAAGCAAATGAAGAAATGGGAGTGACCGTAAATGGATGAATTGACATTTAGACGTACTATTTATGCTGATCCAAACACCCAAGACGCAGACGTAATCGAAGCTGCAAAAGCAAACCCTGCTAAACAAGCATTTTGGAATGAAGTAAAAGCGCTAGACAATCAAATTTTTGCGGCGACCCAAGTTAAAGTACCTGATAATCTTGCTGACAAATTGCTTCTCAAGCAATCCTTTGAAGAACGCCAAGAAGGGCGTAATCAACGCCCTTGGTACATTGCAATGGCTGCTTCTGTTGCGGTTGCAGCGGTCTTAACATTCAACGTCATGCAGCCCATATCCGGTAACGCGCTGGCGAATGATGTGTTTGCTCATGTAGACGAAGCCTATATGGCAAAAGAGATGATGATGAGCAATGGTAACGTAGACCTTGAACAAGTTAATTCAAAAATGGCAACCTTTAACGGCAGTGTCAATGGTGACTTAGGCGAAGTAGTCTCAGCTAACTACTGTTACTTAGACAAAATCAAAAGCTTACACTTGATTATAAGGGGCGAAAACGGACTCATTAATATGTTCGTCATGCCTGAAGACCTAACCGAGTCACTGCAAGAAACATTCAACAGCGCGACTATGTTTGGTACATCCTTTTTACTCGAATCAGCCAAGATTATTATCGTTGGTGAAGATGGTGAAGAAGTGAAAAGTGTGAAAGAAAGTGCCCAGCAGACGCTTAGATTTTCTGCTTAGCGCGCCACTTCAGTCATAACGGCGCGTTCCCACGAAGAAACGTCATTAACCAATGACGTTTCTTCGGTGTTATATTCTTCAATGACTTGTTTTATAGTTGACGCCGAATAAAGCACTTCGGTTTAGATTAAAGTATATAGATGTTACCCTTGTAAATGATTGAAGCAATTAAGGTAATTTGTCTATATGGAAACAGGCACCGTAATATCGTTGATCCTATATTTTGCAGCCATGTTGGGTATTGGTTTATATGCATTTCGCAGTAACGAAGAAACATCATCAGGTTATCTTTTAGGTGGGCGAAAGCTTAGTGCACCGGTAACAGCTTTATCAGCAGGTGCGTCCGATATGAGTGGTTGGATGTTAATGGGTGTGCCCGGAGCCATGTATCTAGCAGGGGCTTCTTCATTGTGGATTGCGTTTGGCTTATGCCTTGGCGCATGGTTAAACTACTTGATTGTTGCTCCGCGTTTACGCGTATTTACGCAAGTTGCAAACGACGCGATTACCCTGCCCGATTACTTTGAAAATAGATTTTTTGATAGCTCGCGTTCACTTCGCATTATCTCAGCCGTGGTAATCATAATATTCTTTACGCTATATACTTCTTCTGGCTTGGCCGCAGGAGGAAAGCTCTTTGATACTTCATTTGGTTTAAACTACACCGTTGGTCTCTATTTAACTGCTAGCGTCGTGGTCTGTTATACCTTGTTTGGTGGTTTTATGGCGGTCAGCTTAACCGACTTCGTACAAGGTGTGATCATGTTTATCGCGCTTGTCCTAGTACCAACTGTGGTTGTTTTTGAACTAGGCGGCATTGGTGCGACGATGCAAACACTAAGTGATATCAACCCTAATTTGTTATCTCTTTCTATTGATGCGAGCACGGGAGCCACTATTACCCTAATTGGCACAATATCTTTGATGTCGTGGGGATTGGGCTATTTTGGACAGCCCCATATAATTGTAAGGTTTATGGCGATAAGCAGTATAAAACAGCTGCCGGCTGCGAGACGAATTGGCATGTCTTGGATGATTGTTTCTTTATTTGGTGCGGCAGCGACTGGCTTATTTGGCCTCGCTTACGTCACGTCCACCGGGCAAACTTTAGATGATCCAGAAACCATTTTCATTACTTTGTCTCAGTTGCTGTTTCACCCTTTGATTGGTGGCTTTTTACTTGCAGCGATTTTAGCAGCGATAATGAGTACCATTTCATCTCAACTCTTGGTGACTTCGAGTTCACTTACTAGAGACGTGTATGCTGCATTTCTCAATAAGCAGGCCTCTGAAAAACAGCAAGTGTTAATCGGCAGACTTTCAGTTGTCGCAGTGGCATTTGCCGCCATTTTATTAGCTTCAGATTCAAACAGCTCAATATTAAGTTTAGTTAGTAACGCTTGGGCTGGCTTTGGCGCTGCGTTTGGTCCACTTATATTGTTCTCGCTACTCTGGAAAAACATGTCTAAAAAAGCAGCCATCGGCGGTATCGTATCAGGCGCATTGACTGTCTTAATTTGGATTTATGCACCTCTTGGTGCAGATGGCAGCAGTTTATCAGCGGTGATTTACGAAATTATCCCCGGTTTTATAATTTCTAGTGCAGTCATCATAGTTCTGACGAAGCTCTTTCCAGAAAAAGACCCAAAAGTGGCTGCACTTTTTTCTGAGTTTGCCGATACACTGCAAAGAGAAAAACAATAAAGTTAATAGAAAACTAAAGAATGAGCTTTTTTGCCGCTAGACAACCAATATTAGATGCGAATCGCAACTTGTTCGGTTACGAGTTGCTATTTCGCACTAGTCTAGACAACGTATTTCCTGATGTTGATGAAGAAAAAGCCACATCAAAGATGATTGAGGGCTTACAACTCGATCTAGGCTTAGATCGTATTGCGTCAGGTAAATTAGCCTTTATCAACTTTACCCAAAAAACCTTACTTGGCGGTTATCCGCTTTTATTGCCGAACGAAAAAATAGTCGTCGAAGTACTGGAAACAGCAGAACCCACAAAAGAACTTTATGTTCGCCTTCGTACGCTTCACGCCAAGGGATATATTGTTGCACTTGATGATTTTGTCCATGACATAACATGGGAAGCTTTTTACCCACTAGTCAAAATTATCAAAGTCGACTATATGCTTTCATCTCGCGAAGAAATTGAGCAAACGATCAAAGCTGCCGCTAAATATCCGCATATTGAGCTATTAGCAGAAAAAGTTGAAACACACGAAGAGTTTGAAGAGGCCAAAAAACTTGGTTTTAAATACTTTCAAGGTTACTTTTTCGCCCGCCCTGAAGTCATAAAAAGCGTAGCTTTGACACCTTCTCAAACGACCTTGACGACTTTACTTAATGAAATTAGTAAACCTGATGTCAACACAAATAAAGTCACTCAATTATTTGAGCTTGACGTCACCTTATCCTTTAAACTTTTGCGCTATGCACAGTCGCCAATGTTTAAGAGGCGTAAAGCAATAGAAAATATAAGACAAGCTGTAGTAGCACTCGGCCAAAAAGAACTTGAGCGCTTCATAATGTTATTGTTTGCCGCTCAATTCGGTGAAGGTAAACCGGGCGAATTAATCAGAATGTCTATGCATCGCGCTAAATTCTGTGAGGTGCTTGCCTCAGCTACCAAAAAAATTCCCGACGAGTCCAGTGCGTTCCTTGCAGGCATGCTCTCACTTATCGATGCAATGCTCGATGCAGACCTAAATGAAATAATCTCAAGTTTACCGTTAAGTGAAAACATCAAAAAAGCCTTGCTCGAAAAAGAAGGCTGGCTAGCAGAGTTTTTACAGGTATGTGTTGACTTTGAAAAAGCCAATTGGAAAGAAATGGAACAAGGCTGCACTAAACTTGGCGTTGATTATCACGCATTGCTTTCAGAGTATGAACAAACATTGAGATGGTCCGAAGACAGGTTAGATGATATTAGTTAGTTGAATAATAAGACATATCTCTGATTAAACTTGCTTTATAACATAAATGAAACATGTCCAACCTTTTAGGCATATAAAAGGAATGATAAATAGCAAAATATAATAGATGTTCTTAAACGCCCGGTCGTTTAATATGCTAAAGTTCTATGCATATAGATTAATTGCATATACAGGAGTTTTAAACATCCATGTCAGCTCAACCTAACATCACTCACCTTAAACAACTCGAAGCTGAAAGCATTCAGATTTTCCGAGAAGTGGCCGCCGAATTTGACAATCCAGTCATGCTTTATTCCGTTGGTAAAGACTCATCAGTATTGTTACATCTAGCGCGCAAAGCATTTGCTCCTGGTACTATACCTTTCCCATTATTACACGTTGATACCACGTGGAAATTTAAGGAAATGATTCAGTTCCGCGATGAAATGGCTAAAAAGCACAACTTAAACCTGTTGGTTCATACAAACCAAGAAGGGATCGAACAAGGTGTAGGTCCGTTTACGCATGGAAGTGCGAAACACACAGACATCATGAAAACAGTCGCGCTTAAACAAGCGTTAGACAAATACAAGTTTGATGCTGCCTTTGGTGGTGCGCGTCGTGACGAAGAGAAGTCACGTGCAAAAGAACGCGTTTACTCCTTCCGTGATGAAAACCACAGATGGGACCCCAAAAACCAACGCCCTGAATTATGGAATATCTACAACTCACAAATTAATAAAGGCGAGTCAATTCGCGTTTTCCCCATGTCAAATTGGACTGAGCTAGATATCTGGCAGTACATCTATCTTGAGAATATTGAAATTCCATCATTGTATCTTGCTAAGCCTCGCCCGGTTGTAAAACGCGATGGCACATACTTTATGGTTGACGACGACCGCATGCCACTAGAGCCGGGTGAAAAGCCAGAAATGCGTTCAGTGCGCTTCAGAACACTTGGATGTTACCCATTGACCGGTGCTGTTGAATCTGAAGCAGACACGCTTCCCGAAGTTATCCAAGAAATGCTCTTAACCAAAACTTCAGAACGACAGGGTCGCGTGATTGACCATGATTCTTCTGGCTCAATGGAAAAGAAAAAAATGGAAGGATACTTCTAAGATGTCTAACAACATTGTATGGCATGAGCACGAAGTCGACAAAGCGAGTCGTGCTAAGGCCCTTAATCAAAAACCTAGCGTTATTTGGCTAACAGGTTTGTCGGGCTCCGGTAAATCAACGGTTGCCAACCTGTTAGAAAAGAAGCTATTTGAACAAAAGCGTAAAACCTATTTGCTAGACGGTGACAACGTCAGACATGGCTTATGCGGCGACTTGGGTTTTGATGACAAAGCGCGCGTTGAAAACATTAGACGCATAAGCGAAGTCGCTAAGCTTTTCGTCGACTCTGGTACGATATTAATTACTGCTTTTATTTCGCCATTTAAGGCTGATAGAGACTTTTGTAGGTCATTGCTTCAAGAGAATGAGTTTATTGAAGTATTCGTGGATACTCCTTTAGAAGTTTGCGAACAACGAGATCCCAAAGGTCTTTATAAAAAAGCGCGTAGTGGGGACATCAAAAACTTCACAGGCATAGACTCTGCATATGAAGCGCCAGACTCACCGGAAGTTCATCTAGCGTATAAAGACGAAGCGCCTGAAGTGACCGCAGAGCGTTTGTTTAATGCGCTTATTGAGAAAGGATTAGTGTAATGACAGATTGGACGTTATCACAAGACCTAGCTGAAAAAGTGACACAAATCGCAATAGAAGCGGGCAGTAAAATAATGGAAATTTATGAGAAAGACTTCGCCGTTTACGACAAGTCTGATTCTAGCCCGTTAACCGAGGCTGATCTAGCTGCTCACCACCATATTGTTGATGGACTAAAAGCCGTTTCCGACTTACCGATATTGTCTGAGGAGTCAGCAGATATCGACTGGGCAACGCGCAAATCTTGGACGCGATATTGGTTAGTTGACCCATTAGATGGAACAAAGGAATTTATCAAGAAAAACGGTGAATTTACTGTAAATATCGCTCTAATCGAATATGGTGAGCCGACTTTTGGTGTGGTGCATGCCCCCGCTATCAATAAAACCTATGCGGGTAAAGTCGGTGAATTTGCCTACTTAAATGACAATGGCGTTAAAACAGCGATTTCTGCTCAACCGCATCGAGCAGGTGAAACGTGGAAGATAGTTGGAAGCCGCTCGCACCAAAGTCCAGAAATCAATAAAATTCTTGATGCACTGGGTGGAGAATCTGAGCTCGTGGCAATGGGTAGCTCCCTGAAACTTTGTCTAGTAGCAAGTGGTGAAGCTCATCTCTATCCTCGCGTTGGTCCAACTAGCGAGTGGGATACTGGAGCAGCACACGCGGTTGCTTTGGCAGCTGGCGCAAAAGTTACGGTACTTGATGCCGACAACGCGCTAAACCCTGACGCACACCCACTGCGCTACAACCAAAAAGACTCCCTTTTGAACCCCTATTTCTTGGTAAGTTGTTAATATGAATAACGAAAACGAATTATTGAAAAGCGACATATTGTCGTACTTAGAGCAGCATGAGAAAAAAGACCTCATGCGTTTTTTAACATGCGGAAGCGTTGATGACGGTAAAAGCACATTAATAGGCCGCTTGCTACACGATTCAAAAATGATCTACGAAGATCAGTTAGCTGCAATTACTAAAGACAGTAAAAAAGTAGGTACTACAGGCGAAAAAGTAGACTTAGCACTGTTAGTTGATGGTCTTCAGTCGGAACGAGAACAAGGTATTACTATTGATGTAGCTTATCGTTATTTCTCGACTGAAAAGCGTAAGTTCATCATCGCTGATACACCGGGACACGAGCAATACACTCGCAATATGGTAACGGGTGCTTCGACGTGTGACCTTGCTATCATTTTGATTGATGCAAGAGCGGGAGTTAAAACTCAGTCTAAGCGTCACTCTTTCTTAGTCTCATTGTTAGGTATTAAGCACGTTATCGTTGCAGTTAACAAAATGGACTTGATGGACTACCGCGAAGACGTTTACGAATCAATCAAGAAAGATTATTTAGAGTTTTCCAAGCAATTAGATATCCCTGACATTCGCTTTGTGCCGATTTCAGCATTAGAAGGCGATAATGTTGTTAACCGCAGCGAGCAAACACCTTGGTTCAAAGGCGACTTGTTGATGGAATTACTCGAAAATGTAGAGATTTCATCACAAGCACACCAAGAGTTTAGATTCCCAGTGCAATACGTTAACCGTCCTCACCTTAACTTTAGAGGCTTTGCAGGTACGATTGTTTCTGGTTCAATCAAACCTGGAGACGCAATAACGGCACTGCCATCTGGTAAAACATCAACTGTGAAGACTATCTCTACCTTCGATGGTGACCTCGAAGAAGGGGTAGCATCAAATGCTGTAACGCTTACGCTGAATGATGAGATCGATATTTCTCGCGGTGATATGATTGTCAAAAGCGACTCGCTGCCTCTTAACAGCAACACCTACAAAACACATATGGTGTGGATGTCTGAAGACGCCATGATCCCAAATAAGCAATATAGCTTTAAGTTTGCGACTAAACTGGTTTCTGGTAGCGTTTCAAGTGTCGATTATCTTATTGATGTCAACACACTAGAGCACACTGAAGCTCTGCATCTCAACTTAAACGAAATTGCTGTGGCAGACATCAAGCTAACACAAAACGTAGCTTGTGATGCCTACACTGAAAATCGTGCTACCGGTGCATTTATCATCATAGATAGATTGACCAATGGAACGGTAGGAGCCGGAATGGTAATTTCGGAAACGCAAGATCAGCAAGGTCAACACGAGTATTCAGAGTTTGAACTTGAGTTTAACCAATTAGTGAGAAAGCACTTCCCTCATTGGAATGCATTAGATATCTCGAAAAGCACTAGCTAAACGCGATAATTAAGATAAGTTAATAATGCAACTTAGGCACTTAGTGATTATGCTAACTACCTAGGTTGCATTTTTGGTTTAAAAATATAAACCAAGTATAAAAACAATACATAACAATAAAATATTTAGAGCAAACCAAATGCCCCCTTTGTTTTCATCATCAATATTCATTCACTGTAAATAGTCAGGATTTAAATAGAAAATGACTATCGAACAAATTTTAGTACTGGCTATTTTTACCTGTACCATTTTCGCGCTTATTTTTACCAGTAAACGCCCATCGACTATTTTTTCGGGTAGCGTACTTTTATTACTTCTGACACAACAACTTAGCTTTGACGATATTCTTGTCAACCTGACTAATAATGGTCTTGTAGCGCTTATATTACTGCTGCTTGTCAGCAGCTCTATCGACAAAACAGCTTTTATCAAACGACTTGGCCGCGCCATCATAAATAAGTCGTTTGCTAAGAGCTTTTGGAAAATGTTTGCGCTGACATTTTCTTCTTCAGCGCTGTTAAATAATACTGCAATCGTGGCGAGTCTAATTGGCCCTATAAAGCAAAATCAGCTTCACGCACCTTCTAAGTTATTGATACCTCTATCATATGCAGCAATCTTAGGTGGAACAGTCACGCTTGTTGGTACTTCGACAAACCTGATAGTTGACAGCTTTCTAAAGGAACATGGCCATCCAGGGTTTAACTTTTTCGACTTTACCTTGTTTGGTATGACTGCTGGCTTGATTTGTGGTCTTTTACTTTTCATCCTGAGTCCTTTACTTCCGACATTTGCTGGTAGCCAAAGTAAGTATCAGAGCTATCTAATAGAGGCTGAGGTTGAGTCTGATTCAGAATTAATTGGTAAGTCCGTAGAACAAAATCATTTGCGTAATCTGCCTGAACTATTTTTGCTCGAGGTAGTAAGAAAAGGTCAAATAATCTCACCCATTTCACCCGAATTTATCATTGAGGCCAATGACAAATTGATTTTTTCAGGCAACATTCAAAAGATCGATAACCTAGAGCACATAAAAGGCCTCACTACCTTTGCCGAAACAGACGGATTAATGCGAGAAAATCTAACTGAGGTGATAATATCTAATCGTGCTCCCATTATTGGAAAGTCAATGAAGCAGATAGGGTTCAGAGCGCTATTCGATGCCGCAGTGGTTGCCATTCGAAGAGACGGAGAACAAATCTCTGGCAAGATGGGTGACGTTAAGCTACGAGCTGGGGATTTTCTGCTACTCGCCACAGGCGGTGACTTCCAAAATCGAGACAATATTAGCAAAAACTTTTTTGTAGTTTCTGAACAAAAAATCGCGAGAAAACTTAGTAGCCTACAGGAAAACTTTACGCTTCTTGGCTTTATACTGACCATTGCAATCGCTGCGTTTACAGTGGTTCCATTGGCAAATGCCCTGCTTTTTTTCGCCGCGAGTCTAGTCGTTCTAAAAATCAGTTCAATTGCGGAAATAAAACGAAACCTCCCCCTTAACTTAATACTGGTTATTGTTGGCGCGTTGAGTTTAGCCACAGCACTTGAAAGCAGCGGTGTGTTAGACATATTAACTAGCTTTATTAGTCCTTACGTTACCACAGGTGGCGCACTGTATGCGTTAATCGCAATTTACTTACTGACCTTACTGTTAACTGAATTTGTTACGAACAACGCTGCAGCTGCGCTCATGTTCCCGTTTGCTTATGGAATGGTCCAAGCGTTAAACTTTCCGCTTATGCCCTTCGCTCTCGCTGTCGCATTCGCCGCAAGTGCAAGTTTTATTTCACCTTATGGGTACCAAACTAACCTATTGGTTTTTAGTGCCACTGATTATAAGTTTAAGCACTTTATTAAGTTAGGTCTGCCTATTTCGATTACTTATTCTTCTATTGTCATTTTCCTTTTGTATTGGGTATATCTTTAAGGTTTAGGTAAACCAACGCTAACCCCTAGCTCATAATAATTAGTCCATTATCATTCAAAATACTGAAATTCCTCATCATCAAGTATTATTTGTCGTTTTTGAGCTTAAGTTAGCAAAAATATTAACGTTAAAGTCCCCGTGCAAGCAAACACAAGCGCACTGATGATGGGTTAGTAGTTAGTAACGGAAATCTTTCACGGATGATATAGGGAAGCGGTTATGAAATTGAATTCTACATTAACGTGCTTACTTTGTTTGCTTTGCACCTTCCAAATTTTGGCCGAACCTGAGATTAATAAAGTACAGGACGTACACTTTGGTTCGGTTAATCTTTCAGACGCTTCAAAATGTCGACTTACGCGTCTAAATGGTGTGAGACAAGACTGTAGCGATATAAATGGCAATGTGTCAATTGGTCAATTGATTATCACCAACATTGATAAAAATTCAAATTATCTCATCAACGTTTCTGGTTCTACCAATGGGGCAATATACTTCAATCCCAAGGTAAGAATTAAGGGGGCAAAAGGCGGGGTTTTCATCCTAAGAGATGGCGAATCTGCAGCGGTCACCAGTAAAAACTCGGGTATTGATTTTACTGTCGAGGTGTATGGTGATATTACTATTTCAAGTGCTGGTTCGAACTTTGGCCCAATAGCGGTTGATTACAATATAACGATTGACCCCGACTCAAGTATATAACAGGACTTATCTCAAAAACATTAGTACGTTACACTTTAAATATATAAACCTAATGAAGTGTCCTCCTCCTTGCTACCTGTCGAAGAAATAATCCCGTCTTTATTAAATCAGCTACACGATGGTGATGCAATTGTCATTGCGCCACCCGGCGCAGGCAAATCCACCTGCATCCCCTTACATCTTCTGGCGCTTCAACAATTCAAATCAAAGAAAATCATCATGTTACAACCTCGCAGGGTTGCAGCAAAAACAGTTGCAGAATACCTGTCTAAACAGCTCAAGGAACCTTTAGGGAAGACAATCGGCTATAGAATCCGAGGAGAGTCGAAAGTTAGTCTGCATACTCGCTTAGAAGTAGTAACCGAAGGCGTCTTGACAAGAATGATCCAAGACAATCCAGAGTTATCCAATATTGGAATTATTATTTTTGACGAATTCCATGAGCGTAGTCTGCATGCAGACTTTTCTTTAGCTTTATCACTGGAACTCAAAGAGGCATTTAATGAACAATTACGGTTATTAATCATGTCTGCGACCCTTGATATAGATGACATAAAAAAGATAATGCCGAAGGCAACCGTATTTAGCTCAAAAGGGCGAAGCTACCCAGTTAATATCCAATATCGACCGAGCATAAATAAACAAATTAAATTAGTGGAACAGGTATCAGAGATAATTAAAGAGGCCTACTCAAAGCATATAAAAGATATATTGGTATTCTTGCCGGGTACATATGAAATAAATAAATTGTCACACCTATTTGAGGGTTACTGGTCTGATTTAATGGTCTTGCCCCTTCACGCTAGTCTAAAAAAGCAAGCTCAGGCTGAGGCATTACAGGCGGCTCCGGTGGGTATGCGCAAACTGATATTAAGTACGAATATTGCCGAAACGAGCCTCACAATTGACGGAATCGAAGTGGTCATTGACAGTGGCTTAGAAAAGTCCAGCCGCTTTGATTTGCGCTTGGGTGTGACCCAATTGTTAACTCAAAGGATTTCGCAAGCTTCTGCAGAACAACGCTCTGGTCGCGCTGGTAGACTCATGCCTGGCACGTGTTATCGCTTATGGAATGAAGAACTGCATTTTCGACTAGCAAAAAAACACCCTGCAGAAATCTTAACGACCGATATCTCTGGAATTACACTTGAAGCAAAAGCTTGGGGGTCGAACCTTGCTCAATTAAGCTTGATTGATCTCCCTAGCCAGACGCAGCAAGCGCATGCTAATAAACAATTGCTAAAACTGGGGCTTATTGATGAATCGGGAAAACTGACTGGACTGGGTACCAAAGCACAGCAATTAGGCACAAATCCAGACGTTGCTGTTATGTTGCTTAAGGCCCAAGCAATCAGTGTTGCACATTTATCCATGGCATGTGCACTTTGTGCTTTATTAGAGAGTAAAGACCCACTTATTCACGCCAGTACCCCATTACTCGAAGATAGATTCAATTTTTTACTTGCAAATAAACAAAATGAAATATGGAAGTTAATTACGCAATGGCATCAAAGGTTTAATATTACTTTGCAAACTTGGCCACTAGATGAACTTGCGGTCATCGTTGGCTTAGGCTTTCCATTGTGGATCGCAAAAAAGCGAGTGGCCCAAAATTACACCATGGCCAATGGTAGTGGAGCTTCAATGCATTCAAAGGTAAGTGAGAGCGCCATTATCACCTCTGCTAAATGGATAAGTATTGCTTCATTACAAGTTATTGGCAGCAATGCAAACAACACGGTCATAAAATATGCACAACCGATTACGATAGAACAGCTCGAAAAGCATTTTTCAAAGCACTTTTCAGTCGAAGAAGCATTATATTGGGATGAACAGAAACAGAAAATAAGTGCAATAGAACAACGGAAATTTAATGCAATCAAAGTATCGCATCAAAATAAAAGTATCAGCCCATCAACCTCAATGGTAACCATTTGGCAAAGACTGTTGACCGAGCGCGGCATAGGATTTATTCCTTTTGATAAGCATGCTAAAAATTTCATCCAACGAGTCAACATGCTATCCAGTATTGAAGCAGACTTTCCACTGTTGAGTGATGCCAACCTAATTAAATATGCCGACCAATGGTTATTGCCAGCCTTAGAAAAAACAATTGAATTTAAAAGCTTGAGTAAGTTACCTTTTCAAACGCTATTAAAGTCTATGCTCACGTATCAGCAGCAAAAAACGTTAGATACATTATTACCATTAAAACTTGAATTGCCTAATGGGCGGGCAGCTAACCTAGAGTATCAAGAAGATGGCAAAGTGGTGTTATCAGTCCGTATGCAAGAATTGTATGGACTAAAAGAACATCCTTATATTATGCGGGGAAAGATCCCTATCATTTGTGAGATATTATCCCCCGCTCAACGGCCTATTCAAACTACTATGGATTTGCCTAGATTCTGGAAAGGCAGTTACAGCGAGGTAAAAAAAGAAATGCGGGGGCGTTACCCTAAACACAGATGGCCTGATGACCCGAGCGTGGGTTAGCGAGTCTTAGTCATTAGACTGTTTTTTCTCGATAATCACATCAGCATAGGACCGCAGCTTGTCTTTGCTGCGCAATGCCTCAAAAGGGTCTTTGGGCTGGCCTTTCTTTTGTGGTTGCTCAGACTTTTCATCCGTTGAAGTAACCTGTAAGCGACCCAACAATTTTTTTAGTGCCGTATTGGTGCCACCTGAATCGAGCTCTTTTTCTGCTTGTTTCTTTTGGTTATACCAATGATTTACACCCAAAAACAAAATCACGCTGCCTATCCATATTAACCACTTAAGTGCAAATGATAGCCCTACGTGTTTTGGCTCTTCCAGAAGTGCATTGTAACTTAAATAGTCTTGATGAATTTGCCCAACGATGACCATACTAATAACAGTAATCACTAAGCTAACTAACAAAAATTTGTATCGCCGCCACAACAAACCAGACAATACAATATTAATGAGTTTATTCATTTAACCAAATACTCCAATGCCTAGCAATGCTAGCACTGCTAAAAGTCCCTTTTCTTTAATCGCAGAATAGATTTTTGCTTCTTCTTCTTGAACAATCACTTCAAGCTCTTCAGTAGCAAAGTCGTCTGGTTTAGCTTTAGCCAATACGATTCTTGTGTAAGCTCTTTTAATCGCTTTATCGCGTATTGCTTGTTTAAATTTATCTTTTGTTTTTCGAACTGGATTCACTGAAAACCTCTCTAGTCTAGCGCCTAGTTTACATTATAAGCAGACTAAAAGCCTAAAATAGCCACGTTCTTAAATGTAAATATTCTTGTCGACGTGATATTTTTAGCGTGGTTAATAGGTTTGAAATTCTTATGTTAGTGAGTGAAATAGAATCTTCGAAAAGGAAAATAAGAAATTAATGTCCACGAATCACACCCTAAGTTACCGAACAAGTTGTGCTTTGTTATGCTTGTGTTTTTTAATGTTACCGCAAAGCACACTGGTAGCAACTGAGTCACATCACACTCATGACGATATTAGCATCACCCAAAGTCAGCTAGATTCAATTGCGAAGAAGATTTATCAAAACGAAACAGGTTCAAACCCTAATTATTTGATTGCATGGAATGAAGGTGAAAACTTTGCGAGCCTTGGGCTTGGGCATTTCATTTGGTTTCCCAAAGGCTTAAATAGCCCTTTTACAGAAACGTTTCCTGATTTTATTGAATATCTGTTAGTACACGATGTGGCTGTTCCCGAGTGGATGCTCAATAATCGAGATTTCCCTTTCCATTCAAAAGAGAAATACACAAACGCAATCAATAGTGAAAAAATGTTGGCCTTGAAAAGGCTCATGCTGAACACGTTCTCTCATCAAATAAATTTCATTTTTAATAGAATGCAACGTGCATTACCACTGATGCTGAATGAAAATTTAAGTTTAGCGCAACAAAAACACGTGAGAGAACGATTCTACAAACTAGCCAATACCTCTCTAGGCCTATACTCATTGATAGATTACGTTAATTTTAAGGGTGAGGGTGTTTCCAAGTCAGAGCGATATGCTGACAAGGGTTGGGGACTGCTACAGGTGTTACTTAATATTCAAGATGACCAACAAAACATTAATGTAGCATTTAGCCAAGCATGCAAGTATGTACTGAATAGACGAGTATACAATTCTCCACAAAGAGAAATTGAGGCCAAATGGATAAAAGGTTGGGAAAGGCGCTGCGATACATACCGCTAATTAAACAAGGCTTTTAAGGCGCAGTTGAACTTCAATAATCGACGAAGCGTATTAATGCAATAAATGAGTTAACGAGAACATTAAGCATGCTTTTAACAAGGCGAGGTGCATTGCTTGCGAAGCTAATTTGGATCAACCTGCTGATAGCAACCGCAAGCTACCATGCCAACGCATCCTCTATTCCTATGATAAACTTTGAAGAAAAAACAGAAATTCAAGAGTGGCGAGTAGTTAATGATACAGTCATGGGCGGACTCTCGCGAGCGGGTTTGGACATCATTGATGGTAGCGCGTTTTTTTATGGCATACTATCGCTGCGCAATAACGGTGGGTTTGCGTCGGTAAGGCGTCCTCTTCGATTAACATCATTGAGCAATAAAGCGCTGGTTAGAGTCCGAGTAGTAGGAGATGGTAAAACCTATCAACTTCGTTTTCGAATGGACGGTTATTACGATGGCGTCTCATACTCAGCCTCATTTACCACTCTACAAGGTGAAGTAAGCGAACATATATTTTCACTAACAGATTTTAAAGCGAGTTTCAGAGGGCGACAGGTCATTGATGCTCCAGCTTTAAGTTGGCCCAGTGTAAGACAAGTCGCATTGATGATTTCTGAAAAACAGGAAGGTAAGTTTAAATTACTTGTCGACTCCATTACGTGGTTTGAGCAAGCTTAAGATTTTATGATAATGATACTTGACCAACTCTATTTATTCACGCAGGCTTGTCTCAACACACTGCAACAACATATCAGGGACTGAACATGCCGTTAATTTTCAATCGCATACATTTGAGCAAGCCTCGTCAACTACAGCTGATGATAAAACGCAGTTTCGTGTTTATAGTTTTGATTTGCTTAACTCATTTTGCTCACTCTGCGGGAAACATTGATGACTCAAAGACCTTAGCAGCGTATAAATTTAATCCTACAGACAATCCGATGCAAACGGCCCTAGATGCTATTCAATCTGCGAAGACAAATCATAAACTAGCGATGGTTGTACTGGGTGCACAATGGTGTCACGACAGCCGCGCAGTTGCAGCTCAATTTTCAAAGCCAGAGATGCAAAAGATTTTAAATCGTGAATATGAACTTGCATTTATTGATGTGGGATATCTAGAAGACCGTCGAGCAATAACTGAACACTTTGGTTACCCTACTTATTTTGCAACGCCAACCGTGATGATTATCGAGCCCATTTCAGGTCAAATTGTCAATTTTGACTCACTTCCTAAGTGGTCTAGTGGCGCAAGCGTGCCTTACGAAGAGTATTTAAAAGACTTTGCCAACCCCACTTCTTTACTTGGTAGCACTGGTGTTCAAGCACTGACTCCTGAATTAAAAGCCTTTGAAAAATCACAAGCAGAAAGACTCTCATTAGCTTATAAAAAAATGGGACCTGACTTATTAAAAGATGTAAACAAGACGTTGGAAGACAGCAAAGGCTTCTATGCCTTGTGGAATGAAGCACGTCAGTTTAGAGGACAACTTCAAAAAAGTATTCACAAGCTCCGTAAGATACATCCATCGGCATTGACCATTCAGATGATTGAACAAGAAGTACAAGCTAAACAGAGTTGGGAAACTGAGTAAAAGAAAGCCTAAATATAAGGCTCAAGGTATAAATCATATTGATGACATTACTTAGAACAAAAAACCATGAATAAAGCGCTCAAAACACACACAAATATCGATAATCACAGTTGATTATTGTGTGCGCTTTGGCTAACATGCGTGCCATCTTAAACGAAGACGTTTATAAATGAATAAAACAACTTTTTGCCACCATCATCATTTGCAAGCATAACCTTTCAGGTTGGTGCTGGAAGGGTCGTGTTTCCTTTCCAGTGGTAAGAAGATAAATCTCAAACCCTCGAAAGGAAACTTTTGAGGGTTTTTCTTTTTCAATCGCTCGCGTTATTCATGCTAGCTGTAATAAAGACAAACGTTTCAACACCCTCTTTGATGGTAATCATAAGATACTGAGTAATAAGTTATCCATTACACATAAGAGTAAACAAGGAAAATAAGCAATGAGCGACACTAAAAGACTAAAGATAGCGGTTCAAAAGAAAGGCCGTTTGAGTGATGACAGTATTGCACTTTTAAAAGCGATTGGCATAAAGCTTCAAATTAGAGATCGCTTGCTTATTGCCCATTCAACTAATCAGCCGATCGACTTGCTGCTTGTGCGCGATGATGACATCCCGGGGTTAGTCATGGATGGCGTTGTTGACTTGGGCTTTATCGGCGAAAACGAATTAGAAGAAAAAATGCTTGAACGTCAAGCGTCGAATCGCCCTGCCGGCTTTGAAACACTTCGTCGCCTAGACTACGGAGGTTGCCGTTTATCAATTGCGATCCCAAATGAAATGAACTACAAAGACACAAGCTCTCTAAACGGCACTAAAGTCGCGACCACCTACCCTTACCTACTTGAACGATACTTCAAAAATGAAGGTATCGATGCCAAAGCGGTCATGCTAACGGGCTCTGTTGAAGTCGCCCCGAGAGCGGGTGTTGCTGATGCAATTTGTGACCTGGTCTCAACAGGAGCAACACTCGAAGCGAATGGCCTGAAAGAACAAGAAGTTATTTTTCAATCAAAAGCGGTATTAATTCAAAAAGAACAAGCGCTAAGCGAAGACAAGCAAGCACTCGTCAATCGTTTACTGCCACGCATCGATGGTGTGATGCAGGCTAAAGAAAGCAAATATATCATGCTGCACGCGCCCTCAGCTTATCTTGAGCAAGTTAAAAGTTTACTTCCTGGTGCTGAAAACCCAACCGTATTGCCACTTGCTGGCAACCAAGACACAGTAGCGATACACGTTGTGAGTTCAGAAACGCTGTTTTGGGAAACGATGGAAAAACTAAAAGCCCTTGGCTGTAGTTCCATCCTAGTCATGCCAATTGAGAAAATGATGGGGTAATGCCGATGGATGCGTCAACAATTATTGTTTGGAGTGCGCTTTCTACAGACGAACAAGCTCAAGCTTTGTCTCGGCCTGCCCTAAAAGACAGTGCGTTGCTAAAAGATACTGTTACCAAAATTGTCAGCCAAGTGCGTGAAAATAAAGACGCAGCTGTACTGTCTTACACTAAAGAGTTTGATGGTGCCGAATTAAGTTCACTGCGCCTTGATGAAGCATTGATAGACAATGCAGAAGCAGAGTTAAGCACAAAGGTTAAACTAGCGATTGATACTGCTTATCAAAATATAAAAACCTTTCACGAAGCACAGCGTCCTCAAGATATTCGCATTGAAACAGCGCCCGGCGTCATTTGCGAACAAAAACATGCCGCCCTTGAAGCGGTAGGATTATATATTCCCGGCGGAAGCGCTCCATTGCCATCAACGGTCTTAATGTTAGGTGTGTCCGCACAAGTAGCAGGATGTGAATTACCCATATTGTGCACCCCTCCATCGATTCAGGGCACTATCGCTGCTGAAATAAGATACGCTGCAAAAATTTGTGGTATCAAGCACATTTACTTGTGTGGCGGCGCACAAGCGGTGGCGGCTATGGCCTTTGGCACAGAAACCATTCCCAAAGTAGATAAAATCTTTGGCCCTGGTAATAGTTTTGTAACAGAAGCTAAACAACAAGTTAGCCAAGCAATTGGCGGCGCGGCAATTGATATGCCCGCCGGTCCATCTGAAGTACTAGTCATTGCCGACGCAGATGCTAATCCAGCTTATGTCGCCGCAGATTTGCTCAGCCAAGCAGAGCACGGTGCAGATTCACAAGCTGTATTGGTAAGTGATAGCGAATCATTGATCGAACTGACACGCCAACAAGTTGTGTTGCAACTTGCACAATTATCGAGAAAAGACATCGCAGGAAAAGCAGTTGAGCACAGTCGCTATATTTTGACCAAAGATCTTGATGAATCTGTTGCAGTATCTAATGCATATGCGCCTGAACACTTAATCGTACAAACCGAAAATGCCCGTGAGTTAGTGGCAAAACTACGTCACGCAGGTTCAATTTTTGTGGGTGCGTATTCACCTGAATCAGCGGGCGATTACGCAAGTGGTACTAATCACGTATTGCCCACCTATGGTTATGCACGAAACTACAACAGCCTCGGTTTACTTGACTTTATGCGCCGCTATACAATTCAAGAACTCAGCAAAGAAGGCTTACAAAATATCGGCGATGCCATTATGGACTTAGCTGAAGCTGAAGGTTTAGATGCTCACAAACACGCAGTTGCCATAAGGCTCAATGATACAGGTATAACATAATGAGTAAGTGGCTAGAAAACCTCACAGTTGATCACGTCAATCAACTTACACCATATGAATCTGCTCGACGCTTGTTCTCAGCCGCAGATTCATCAGATGACGTGAAACGCGTTTGGATGAATGCAAACGAATCACCTTTTAGCAAAGACTACGAGATCAACAGCGAGTTTTATAATCGTTATCCAGACTGCCAACCCGATGAGTTAATCAGTGCTTATGCTGAATATGCGGGTTTAGTAAAGCCACAAACCTTGGTAACACGTGGCGCAGACGAAGGTATCGAGTTGGTCATCCGCGCGTTTTGTGAAGCTGAAAAAGACAGTGTGCTGATTTGCCCGCCCACCTATGGGATGTATGCGATCAGTGCACAGACCTTTAATGTGGGTGTTGAAAAATCGCTATTAAACGCTGATTTCTCACTAAATCTTGAAGATATCAAGCGCTATGTCGGTAAAGTCAAAGTGGTATTTATCTGTTCGCCAAATAACCCGACAGGTACAAGCGTTAAACGCGCTGATATAATTGAGGTATTAGAAGCATTTAAAGACCAAGCCATCGTTGTGGTTGACGAGGCCTACATAGAGTTTGATCAAGAAAGCACGCAAACAGCTTTGCTTGATACTTACGACAATCTAGTTGTTTTGCGTACTTTATCAAAAGCCTTTGCTCTGGCAGGTTTGCGTTGTGGATTTACCCTTTCATCAGCGCAGATTATTCAAACCTTGCTTAAAGTCATCGCGCCGTACCCAATCGCAGCGCCAGTTGCTCAAATCGCCACTCAAGCTTTAAGCCCTATTGGATTGCAATACATGCAATCGCAAGTTAACACTTTGAATGAATACTTAAGCGAGATGGCGGCACAATTAAATACTATTGGTGACATTGAAGTCGTGGGCGCAACCTATGGCAACTTTGTGCTGTTTCGCACGCAACAAAAACAAGCACTGATGGACTACTTAGTTGCAAATTCAATGCTTATTCGCGACCAATCGAAGCAAGTTATGCTCGAAAACTGTTTGCGGATTAGTATTGGTGACGAACAACAAAACCAACAGCTTATCGAATTAATCAGGGCATTTTACGCATAAAGCGTGACGAAGCATAGGAATATAGAAATGAGTCAACAAGCTATTCTTTTTATTGATAGAGACGGCACGCTAGTAGAAGAGCCGCCTGTCGACAAGCAGTTAGATAAACTTGAAAAGTTGGTCTTCGAGCCACAAGTCATTCCTGAATTACTCAAACTTCAGCATGCTGGTTTTAAGTTGGTCATGGTATCTAACCAAGATGGTTTGGGCACCGATAGCTTCCCGCAAGCCGACTTTGATGCACCTCATGATTTGATGATGCAAATATTCACTAGCCAAGGTGTCAAGTTTGATGATGTACTGATATGCCCTCACTTTGACGAAGACAATTGCTCATGCCGCAAGCCTAAACTAGGGTTGGTAAAAGAGTATTTGCAACAAGGCAAAGTCGACTTTACCCGTTCGTTTGTAATTGGCGATCGCGATACCGACATTCAACTCGCTGAAAACATGGGTATCAAAGGCATTAAATATGATCCCAAAACTAACAACTGGCCAGCTATCTCAAGGCAGATACTAGTTACAGAACGCACGGCAACCGTTATTCGCACCACCTCTGAAACTGACATTCACGTCACAGTAAATTTAGATAAAGCTGATAAACCTGAGATCCACACAGGTCTGGGCTTTTTTGACCACATGCTTGACCAAATCGCCACCCATGCTGGCTTTTATCTAGATGTAAAAGTTGACGGGGATTTACATATTGATGATCACCACAGTGTCGAAGATACAGCATTAGCACTGGGTGAATGCTTGAAAAAAGCGCTAGGCGATAAACGTGGGATCGGCCGGTTTGGCTTTGCTTTGCCAATGGATGAATGTCGCGCAGAGTGCATTATGGATATTTCAAACCGACCGCACCTTAAATTTGAAGCTGAATTTACACGCGAGTCAGTAGGTGAAATGGCTACCGAGATGGTGCCTCACTTCTTCTATTCAATCGCTCAGTCAATGGGTTTATCTTTGCATCTCTCGACGACCGAGGGCAACGCACACCACCAAGTTGAAAGTCTGTTCAAAGTCTTCGGACGTGCGTTAAGACAAGCGATCAGCAAACAAGGTGATGCACTACCTAGCACCAAAGGAGCGTTGTAAATGGCAAGTAATCTGGTCATTGTGAATACTGGCTGCGCTAATATTTCTTCTGTTAAGTTCGCTTTTGAACGCATAGGTGCACAAGTCACCGTAAGTGACGATACAGCAGTGATTAGTGCTGCAGATAAGGTCCTGTTACCTGGGGTTGGTTCTGCGCCTGCCGCGATGAAAAGCATCAAAGCAAAACAGTTAGAGGCATGCCTTCAAGGGCTGACTCAACCCGTCTTAGGTGTTTGTTTAGGTATGCAACTGATGGTGTCAGATTCGCAAGAAGGCGAATTTGGTTCAACAAAAACCACTGACTGTCTCAATTTAATACCCGGACAGGTAAAGCGTATGCAAGTTGGCGAGCTTCGTCTGCCGCATATGGGTTGGAACAAAGTTGTCAACAAATACAACAATGACTTGTTTAAAGGCATTGGCGATGGCGAGTTTTTCTATTTTGTTCACAGTTTCGCGATTGAGGATTATCAGCACACGCTTGCAAGCTGTGAGTACGGCGGTGTTTTCTCTGCCGCCATTCACAAAGACAATTTCTACGGTGTTCAATTTCACCCAGAACGCTCAAGTGATGCGGGTGCGCACTTGCTCGAAAACTTTTTAAAGATGTAAGGACACTTATTCATGATCATCCCAGCCATTGACCTTATTGAAGGCAAAGTCGTTAGACTTTACCAAGGTGATTACAATCAGACGACTGAATATAAACTCGACCCCGTTGATGTTGTGCATCAATATGCTGATGATGGCGCGCAGTGGCTTCATATCGTTGATTTAACAGGTGCAAAAGATACAAATAAACGCCAACTTGAGTTGATAGCGTCTATGGTTGCGACCAAACGCATGAAGTTTCAAAGTGGCGGCGGCGTGCGCACAAAAGCCGATGTGGAAGGCTTGTTAAACGCGGGCGTTGAACGCGTAGTCATAGGTTCACTTGCAGTCACACAGCCAGAAGTTGTAGAGCAGTGGATGCAAGAGTTTGGTGCTGAGCATATTGTGTTAGCACTGGATATTAACATTGATGAAAGCGGCAACAAATTTGTAGCAACACACGGTTGGCAAAAAGATTCTGGCGTGTCGATTGAAAGCTTAATTGAGCGCTATAAAAAAGTGGGCCTTAAGCATGTACTGTGCACGGATATCAGTCGAGATGGCACATTACAAGGCGCTAATGATGTACTTTACACAGAGGTTGCAAAGCAATTTCCCGAGATCGAATGGCAAGCTTCTGGCGGTATCGGCAGTTTGAATGACATTGAAGTACTTAAGCCAACTAATGTGGCCGGTGTTATTTTAGGTCGCGCCCTGTTAGAGGGCAAATTTACGGTTAAACAAGCAATTGAATGCTGGGAAGCATAGGCTTACTTGCTAAAAAATGCACATTAGTGGACTTTTTTACGAGCGATAGCTTCAATTAGTAATCACGTAAAAAGCAATAAATCGATTCAATTAGGCGCTTAATTTAACAAGTTGTTCACATTGATAAGAAAAGTTTAGACCAACTTAAGTGGCTTATCCTCAAAAATGAGTGAAATAAGGTGATAAGTCCACCTAAAGCCTTGATCAAATAACTTTGTTAGCCCTACTTATTCAATTACAATGTAGAATAAGTAGACAATGAATATTCATACAAGTAGGAAGATAACATGGCAGTGTTTGGTACCGTATTTATGCCTAAAATGGCAATGGCGACCTTTGAAAATCAAAAGTGGAGTGAGACACAAGTGGTCTCATCAGATGCCATTAGTATGCACCCAGGCGCACATGTGCTTCACTATTCAAGTACTTGTTTTGAGGGTTTAAAAGCATTTCGTCACGAAGATGGCGGTATTTATGTGTTTAGAATGGACCAAAACGTCGCTCGCTTTAAGCAAAGTTCGCAATTGCTTAATTTACCACCAGTGGACGATGCACAAATATCGAAGATGATTTTAGACATTGTCGCAATGTATGCAGACGAAGTACCCGAGCCTCCTGGCTCGATGTATATTCGCCCTACGCACATCGGTATGGAAGCATCAATTGGCAAAGCTGCAGCACCTTCTGCTACCTCGATGATGTACGTATTGCTTTCTCCAGTAGGTGATTACTTTGCTGGCGGTGCTAAGCCTTTACGTTTGCTACTAGATGAGACAGGCATGCGCTGCGCACCTCACATGGGTATGATCAAAAGCGGTGGTAACTACGCAAGTGCCTTAGGCCCAATCTTAGAAGCGCGCAGCGAAGTACAAGCAGACCAAATCTTATTTTGCCCAAATGGCGATGTTCAAGAAACTGGCGCGGCTAACTTTGTGCTTATTGATGGCAATGAAATCATCACCAAAGCGCTCGACTCAAGCTTCCTACACGGTGTCACACGTAGCTCAGTTTTAACGCTTGCTGCTGATATGGGCATGACAGTTAGCGAACGAGATATTACTGTTGAAGAATTACTAGAACGCGCTCAAAAACCGGGCACCGAAGCAGCTTTATCAGGAACTGCGGCAGTATTAACTCCCGTAGGTACGTTTATTCACAACGGTAAAGAATATCAAGTTGGCAATGGCGAGCCTGGCGAAACCACCATGAAACTCAGACAGCGTTTAAATGATATTCAATGGGGTAAAGCACAAGACAAACACAATTGGTTAGTCAAAATAGCTTAATCGTACATTTTATAAAGGCCAAATATTTATGTTAGCAAGACGTATTATTCCTTGCTTAGATGTCAGAGACGGCGTGGTTGTCAAAGGCGTTAAGTTTAGAAATCACGAAATTATAGGCGACATCGTCCCCTTGGCGGAACGCTATGCGAAAGCTGGCGCAGACGAACTTGTGTTTTATGATATTACCGCTTCTAGCGATCAGCGCGTCGTTGATAAAAGCTGGGTCAGCAAAATAGCGCAAGTCATCGACATACCATTTTGTGTCGCAGGCGGAATCAAGTCTGTAGAAGATGCTGGCAAAATCTTAGAAATGGGTGCTGACAAGATATCCATTAACAGCCCTGCCCTTGCTAATCCGAGTTTAATTAAAGAGCTTCACGACACATTTGGTCAACAGTGTGTCGTAATTGGTATCGACAGTTTTTATAACGAAGAAACACAAAAATACGAAGTTTATCAGTTCACAGGCGACGAAAGCCGCACACAAAAAACAGCGTGGCAAACCATCGACTGGATTAAAGAAGTGCAAACCCATGGCGCGGGTGAAATCGTGCTTAATTGCATGAACCAAGACGGAGTTCGTAAAGGTTATGACCTTGAGCAACTTAGCGCAGTGCGCAATGCCTGCCATGTGCCGCTGATTGCATCAGGCGGTGCCGGCGAAATGCAACACTTTGCTGATGTGTTTAAACAAGCAGATGTTGACGGAGCATTGGCAGCTTCTGTTTTTCATAAATCGATAATTGATATACCAGAGCTTAAGGCGTGGCTTAGTGAGCAAGGTGTTGTCATGCGGGTGAATAAGTAGCGGGTGAATATCTGTCACCTGCGTAATCCGTCATTCCCGCGAACTTTCTCGTCATTCCTGGGAACTTACTCGTCATTCCTGGGAACTTACTCGTCATTCCCGCGCATGCGGGAATCTCGTACATTACATGCAAATCTGATGATTTTCGAGTTTGCTGTGTTCCAAGGAGGTTCTCGCGTAAGCGGGAATGATGGGTATGGAAATGATGTTTCTTTAGTTTCGTGCTAACAAAACTAATGAGCAAACATTACCAGAGAACATTCAGCGCGCCAGATAAGCCCACTCCCTTTCATAAAATTTGTGCCGCAAGGACGCGGCACCAAAGCGGCATGGATGCCCTCGTGCGGTTTTATGAAAGGGAGTGGGCTTATCTGGCAAAAGCTGAATATAGCTTACGGAGCACAGTGGTGGATGTTAGTTTTGCTATGTTCCAAGGAGGTTCCCGCATGCGCGGGAATGACGTTCTGCGTAGGAATAACGTCTGTGCGTAGGTATGACGCGTGTGTAACAAATCGCTTTAAAAAATATAAAACCAAGCAAAGGAAATTAATATGAAAGTAACAAAAGACAATTTAAATCAACTCGCTTGGGAAAAAATGGACGGCTTACTTCCATGTATCGTTCAGGACGCATTTTCAGCACAAGTGTTGATGCAAGGTTACATGGACAAAGCAGCGTTAGAGAAAACGTTCGATACTCAACTAGTGACCTTTTTCAGCCGCTCTAAACAGCGTCTATGGACAAAAGGTGAAACTAGCGGTAACACCCTTGAGTTAAAAAGCATTAGCGCCGATTGTGATGAAGATTCACTGTTAGTTTTAGTCAAGCCAAATGGCCCTACTTGTCATACAGGCACAACAAGCTGTTGGTTCGATGGCGAATTGCCTACCATGAGCTTCGTTGCCGAATTAGAGCAGGTTTTGTCTGCTAGAAAGTCGGCTGATCCGAGTTCTAGCTATACAGCAGAATTATACTCAAAGGGAATTAAGCGCATCGCACAAAAGGTCGGTGAAGAAGGTGTCGAAACAGCCTTAGCGGCAACAGTAAAGGATTTAGATGAATTAAAAAATGAATCTGCTGACCTACTCTACCACTTGATTGTATTGCTTCAGGCCAGTGATTTATCACTTCAAGACTCGATTGAAGTGTTGCAAAAACGTCATCAAAAAAATAATTTAAATTTTTTAAAATATTTCCTTGAAAAAATAGCATGTGTTCACATATTGATATTGTAGACGCCGAAAGGGTCACAAAAACCGTCGCCGAATAATCGGGACACTTAATTAATACATATTGCTTAAATTTAAAAAGGATATGACTATGCGTACTATCGATCTATCTCCACTTTACCGTTCATTCATTGGCTCAGACCATCTTGCATCTATGATTGATGCTGCTGCTCGCAATGAAAAACAAGCATCTTACCCGCCATACAATATCGAATTACTGGGTGAAGACAAATACAGAATCACGATGGCTGTTGCAGGATTTGCAAAAGACGATGTGGTTATTGAAGTTCAAGAGAACACACTGAAAGTCAGCGGAAACAAAGAAGCTAACAAGACAGAAGAGGAACGTAAATTCCTACACAAAGGCATTTCAGCGCGGAACTTTGAACGAAAATTCCAACTCGGCGACAATGTAAAAGTGCTTGCAGCAGATATGGATAACGGCTTATTGCACATCGACCTAGAAAGGGTTGTACCCGAAGCTAAAAAGCCAAGACGTATCGAAATTGGTAGCCAATTAATTGAAAACCAATAAGCCTTAAAGTAAACATATTCCCTAGATGAGGCGCCCAATCGGGCGCCTTTTTGCACTAATAACTCGTAGAATTATGGCAATAATAAAGCATCAATCAAAGCTATAAAATCAGTGTGCTTTGACGCCCTTAAAAATTAAAATAACTTGCTGCAAACACTCCTAAATTAAACACGCTTAACCCCAACAAGACTAAAAAAGTTGCAATCATGCCAGAAAAACGCTGCCAACTAACCCCTGGATTCTTTAGCAATCCAATGCCGTGAAATATTCTTCCATAAACGAGTAATGCACCGAAAACGTATAAAATCCAAGACGGGGCGGCATTTAATTCTGCAATAAAAAACAAAATCAGACATATTGGCGTGTATTCAGCAAAATTGCCATGCGCGCGGATTGCTTGCTGAAGTTTAGCCACTCCACCGTCGCCGATCCCCACAGCATTTGCTCGTCGAGCACCAACAACGGCAAACGAAAGGTATAAAAATACCAAGCCTAAGATACCGGTAAATAAAGCGGTTAACGGAAAGTTCATTATTAATTCTCTTTGTGATTAAGTTAGATTCATGTAAAGTAAAAGGCGTTATATATAAACAACTTAGTTAATATAACAACTTTGAAGCACATAATCGCGCCAATAAACTTGTTTTAAAGTAAATCGATTGTTAGATTAAATAAATGCTTTTAGTTTTAAGCACCTAAGTGAAAAACATCGAATTTATTTCTAATTACCACGCTAGGTATGCCGATAGTCAAACAGTATCGCGCGACACATTTTATTCAGGAGTGAACAATTGAGCCATCTATTTAGACTAGGGGTGATGCTTGTCATCGTCTGGTTGTTACTTTCTGGTATGTACGAACCGTTAATGCTTGCCTTTGGTGTATTTTCCGTTGCTGTTTCTTTATGGCTTACCAAGCGAATGCTTCGGATAGATAAAGAAAGTTACACCTTTTTCGTCACTGGTAGTTTGCTTAACTTTCTCGGTAAACTCTTTGTAAAAATCGTTGTTTCTAATATCGATGTCAGTTTGCGCGTACTCGGATTCAAAAAGGTTGAATCTACATTTATCACTATTGATGTACCCTACGATAATGATGTCGCTAAAGTACTTTATGCAAATGCCATAACATTAACACCAGGTTCTGCAAGCATTGCTTTGCACGACCATACCCTTCTTGTACACACCATTAGCGCCGAAGGTGCGCAAGCGTTGGCTGATAACGACATTCTCGACATAATGCCGAGCCAATATGAAATCAAACCTTTGGAGGCCTCAACTAAATGAGCATGTACTATCTAGCTGCAGGCTTGGCTATTTGTATCACAATGGCCCTTGGATTAGCGCGAGCACTACTCGGCCCAAATGTCTTCGACCGCATTCTTGCCGTCAATATGTTTGGTACAAAAGCTGTTTTACTCGTTGCCTTGTTTGCCTTTTACTCGGGTAGACATGACTTACTCGATATTTCACTGCTGTATTCTCTTTTGAACTTCGTTGGTGTTATTGCAGCCTTAAGACTTGTTGAAAGAGGTAAGTTTTTTGCAAATGAAGATGAGCAAGCCAAAAAAAAGTTAATTGAAGAGTCCAATAATAAAAGTGATTCAGGAGATAAAAATGCTTGAAATCATTGGTTTCATACTGATAGGAATTGGGTGCTTACTTGGATTGATTGGCGGTATTGGCGTAATTCGATTACCTGATTTATATGCTAGATTACATGCTGTTGGGGTCACTGATACCCTTTGCTCATTCTTAATACTCACTGGGCTTGCGTTTCAAGCTGATCACTACATTATTGTCGTCAAATGCATATTAATCTTCCTATTCCTGCTATTCACGAGTCCAGTATCTTCTTATGCACTTGCAAATAATGCGTGGCGCTGGGGCTTAACACACAATCAAAAAATTCACATCATTAGCAAAGACAAGGCGGATACATGAGCTTAATTGTTAATTTGGTCTTACTTGTATTTCTACTTGTAATGGCGTTGGCGGTGCTTAAAACCCGTCACCTTTTTGCAATGGCAATGTTGTTTGGGCTTTATAGTCTTCTTGTTGCAGGACTTTTTGTTGTTTTAGATGCGCCTGATGTTGCATTTACTGAGGCTGCTGTAGGCACAGGCATTTCTACGGTTCTAATGCTGGTGACACTAGCATCGACCAAGAGCGGCCATGAACTAGTGTCAACAGCAAAGACAAGAGTTGCACCACTCATCATGTGTTTTGTGATGGGGGGAGTATTAATCTACGGCACTCACGATATCGCTGAACTTGGAAAAATTGACAGCGCCCCACATCAACAAGTTGCGGCTCGATATATAAAAGATGGACAAAAGGACACCGGAGTACCTAATCTCGTAACTGCCGTACTCGCAAGCTACCGAGGCTTCGACACATTAGGTGAGGTAACAGTAGTGCTTACAGCGGGCATAGGTGTTTTGATGTTGCTCGGCAATCGCAGAAAACTAAGAGTAAAGGAGTCTGCCAATGAATAATGACCTTGTCCTACGCGCAGCAACAAAATGGCTCTCTCCAGTCATCATCCTCTTTGCTTTATATGTGCAATTCCATGGTGACTACAGTCCTGGTGGTGGGTTTCAAGCTGGCGTGATATTCAGTTCTGCAATTTTGCTCTACGCGTTAACCTATGGTATGCAAGCCGCATTGCAATTAATACCAGAATGGGTTCTGCGCTTAGGAGCTAGTTTGGGTGTTTTGCTATATGCCGGTGTTGGGGTCGTGGCAATGCTCAAAGGTGGAAACTTCTTAAATTATAGCGTACTTGCAGAAGAGCCTGTCGCGGGTCAACACATTGGTATCATTATCATAGAGCTAGGCGTTGGGTTGACCGTTGCATCGGTGATGGTTCTGCTCTTTTTTACATTTGCTAGAAGGGTGGCTCCGGAATGATTGATTATATAGTTGGGCACATCAATTACTGGTTGATTATCGCAGTCATGATGGTAGGTCTATACACCCTTATGAGTCGTTCAAACTTAATAAAAAAACTAGCTGGTTTAGCGATGTTTCAAACAGCGGTTATTTTATTCTATGTAAGCCTTGGTAAGGTAGATGGCGGAACAGTTCCAATCGTAGCCGAGGGATATACTTTGTATTCAAACCCTCTTCCACAAGTATTGATGTTGACTGCTATCGTAGTTGGTGTTGCGACGACAGCACTTGGTTTTGCACTCGTTATTCGAATTAAAGAAGCTTATGAATCGGTAGAAGAACACGAGATTTCACAAATGGATGAAAAAGAATGAACGAACAATTAACCATTCTTTTAGTTGTTATCCCGCTGATTGCAGCACCGATTACAGCATTGTTTAAAAACAAAGACATTGCATGGGCGATAACACTATTGGTAAGCACTGCATGTTTTGTATTGTCAGTTATCATTATGCTTGACGTAATTGATGGCAAACATGTTATTTACGAACTAGGTGGTTGGCGACCTCCTTGGGGAATAGAGTATAAGATTGATGCGTTAAATGCTTTTATCGCATTGATAGTGAGTGGTATCGCAACAATCTCTAGTATTTATGCTAAGTCCAGTGTTGAGCACGAAATTGATGATTCAACTATCCCCCTGTTTTATGCAGCTTTTCAATTATGTTTACTGGGTTTACTGGGAATCGCTTTAACTGGTGACGTTTTTAATCTATTTGTTTTCCTCGAAATTTCGTCTTTATCCACATATGCGCTCATTAGTATGGGAAAACACAGGAAAGCGCTGACAGCGGCATTTTCGTATCTAATTCTGGGGACAGTAGGGGCAACATTTTTCTTAATTGGCGTTGGCTTTTTATTCGCAGCCTCTGGGAGCTTAAACACAGCCGATATTGCACAACGTTTCGAAACGTTTGCGCACATGCAGCTTGTTGAAACAGCTCTTATTTTCATGGTGTTAGGCATTGCGCTCAAAGCAGCAGTTTTCCCTTTACACAGTTGGCTTCCAAATGCATATAGTCAGGCGCCGTCTGCAGTCAGTGTATTCCTATCAGCAACCGCCACAAAAGTATCTATTTACGCATTATATCGTGTTTTATTTGACCTCTACCCCGTCCAATATTGGGTCGATATGCTAATGCCACAAATCTTACTTTCATTGGGCTGTGTCGCTGTTATTTACGGCAGTTACAGAGCGTGGCAACAAGTCGAAATGAAACGCCTTTTAGCATTTTCAAGTGTCGCTCAAATTGGCTATATGATTATTGGCTTGGCACTGCTTAATCAAAATGGCTTAACCGCCTCAATTATGCATTTATTCAACCATGCAGTCATAAAAGCAACATTGTTTATGGGCGCGGGTATCTTACTTTATAGGGCTAATACTACTGACCTTGGCAGTTTAAGAGGTATGGGAAGAGATATCCCTTGGTCGTTTGCCGCCATGGTTATTGCTGGTCTCAGCCTTATCGGCGTACCTGGCACTGTTGGCTTCATCACTAAATGGTACTTGTTAGAATCCGCAATTGAAACTGGTCAGTGGATCGTAGTAGTTACAATCGTTATTGGTTCTGTACTTGCAATCGGGTATGTATGGAAAATAGTCGAGTCACTGTACTTTAGAAGCAGTCGTAAGGTTCATATCCATGCCGTGGAGAGTGGCGATGATAGTGTTGGTAAAACACCGATTGGCATGGCAGTAGCACTATGGATTGGCGCAGGTTTGTGTATTTTCTTTGGTTTAAATACTGACTTGTCATTTGATGCAGCAACCACTGCAGCACTTTCATTACTTAAGCAATAGGAGAGAAATTAATGGACTTTTCGATGTCTCACCTAATTATCGCCAGTATGTTAGTACCTGTTTTTGGTGGTTTAATACTGACTCGCTTCGACAACAAGCCCAACCTGCGAGAGGCCGTGACATTAGTCACCGCGATAGTTGTGTTTGTGATCAATATCCTCATCTATCAAGGTTTAGATTGGTCTCAAGCAGACGCAGTTGTAAATTCCAAGTTTTCTATTGCCGAGCCGATCGAAGGACTTTCAGTCACTTTCTCTGCGACTCCATTTGGAAGTATGTTTGCACTTATTGCAAGCGGCCTTTGGATCGCAACATCCACATATGCCATTGGATACATGCGTGCACATCACGAAAAGCATCAGACACGCTTTTACTTGTTGTTTGCGCTAGCAATTGCTGGCGTAATGGCTGTTGCATACTCGGATAACTTATTCACTTTATTCTTGTTTTATGAAGTATTAACCGTCTCTACCTACCCTCTAGTTACGCATGCCGGTTCAAGAAATGCGCGTAGAGGTGGGCGCAATTACATTAGAATTTTGATGGGATCGTCCATTTTGTTCTTTTTGCCCGCGATGATTATCGTGTGGTTTGTGGCTGGAGACCTAACCTTTACACAAGGCGGGGTGCTTGAAGGGAACTTAGACGCTGTTTGGACAGCCCCTTTGTTGCTTCTATTTCTTTTTGGTATCAGTAAGGCGGGCCTAATGCCTTTGCACCGCTGGCTCCCTTCTGCCATGGTTGCACCAACACCAGTAAGTGCTCTGTTACACGCAGTAGCCGTAGTTAAAGCCGGTGTGTTTTCAATTCTAAAAGTGATTGTGTTTATCTTTGGCACTGACTTTATTACACAAACACAGGCAAACGACTGGTTGCTCTTTGTTCCCTTGTTCACAATTGTTGCTGCTAGCTTAATCGCGCTTCAGAAAGATAATTTAAAAGAGAGACTTGCATACTCCACCGTTAGCCAACTCAGTTACATCGTGTTAGGCGCCCTATTGGCAAATAAACTTGGTGTCCTTGGCGGCTCTATGCATATCGCCATGCATGCGTTTGCTAAGATATCTTTGTTTTTCGCTGCGGGGGCGATTCTTGTTACTACACATAAAAAGAACGTAAGCCAATTATCTGGCCTTGGTCGACAAATGCCATTTACCTTTGCAGTATTTACTATTGGTACATTAAGTATTATTGGCTTACCTATATTTGGTGGTGTTTGGAGTAAATGGTACTTGGTATCTGGCGGACTTGAATTCAGCGGGGCTGAGCTTACCTTTTGGGCTGTTCTCACGGCGTTAGCAATCAGTTCAATGTTAAACATCTATTATCTTTTAAGCATACCTGTAAAGGCATTTTTCATGCCTGCTGATAATGAAGATGTAGGTATAAAAGAAGCCCCAATCCCTTGCTTAATCGGAATGGCAATACCCACTGCCATCACTATTTATCTGTTTTTCGATCCGTCGCTCTTTTATGAGTTGTCAGCTACTTTAACAAAGGCGTAATGAGCATGAGCACTGATAATCACTCACACAAAAAACCTGAAGGTGAAGCTGAAGATTTTTTTGATAAGCCAGCAAATGTAGCGCTTATCCTAAAGGTTTTTTACGTCCTTTGTGCCCTCTTAGTCATCGCGGATTTTGTTGTCCACCGGCATATTTATGTCAGTTTTGAAGAAATTCCGACCTTTTATGCACTTTATGGTTTTGTCGCCTGCGTTGTTCTTGTCGTCATAGCAAAAGAGATGCGTAAGATATTTATGAAGGACGAAAGTTATTACGATGAACGAAAAGATGAAAGTGAGGAGATGCCCAAATGATATATAGCATCCCCGCATTTTTACCCTTTTTTATTGGTGCAGCACTTCTTGCAGTGCTACCTAATAGGTTTAAATATTTTGTTGTACTGATTCCTCTAGTTAACGGCATTTTACTATTCCTGAGCGGAACAAATACACAATCATACGACGTCAGCGTTCATACATTTACCTTAGAGTTGATGGAAGTAGATAAGCTAAGCTTGCTGTTTGGCTATTTGTTCCACCTTGCTTGTTTTATATGTGTTATTTATGCATTACACATCAAAGACAAAGTCCAACTCGTGGCAGGACTAGCGTACGCGGGCTCAGCGATCGGCGCTGTGTTTGCTGGGGATTTTGTCACTTTGTTTATATTCTGGGAGTTACTTGCCCTCACCTCGGCATACCTCGTTTTCGCGAGACGCACGCAGGCAGCCAGAGAAGCAGGTATTCGTTACTTAATTATTCAAGTACTTTCGGGCGTATTACTTCTATTTGGCGCACTCATGTACTATCGCGATACTGGTTCACTAAATATCGAATATATCGGTTTGGGGTCTGTCGCTTCGTGGTTTTTACTGATTGCCTTCGGAATTAAAGCAGCTTTTCCTTTTCTACACACGTGGCTGACTGATGCCTATCCTGAAGCTACGCCAGTTGGCACTGTTTTTTTATCCGCGTTTACCACTAAATGTGCAATTTATATGCTTGCTAGAACATTTCCAGGCGAGGATTTATTGGTCTATATTGGCGCCGCAATGACATGTTTCCCTATATTCTACGCAGTCATAGAAAACGATCTTCGCAAAGTGTTGGCATACAGCTTAATAAACCAATTGGGTTTTATGGTGTGTGGAATTGGAATAGGAACAGCACTAGCACTAAATGGCACCGTTGCTCACGCATTTAACGATGTTATATTTAAAGGTCTATTGTTTATGACGATGGGCGCAGTATTGACGCGTGTAGGACATGTTAAGGGCTCACATTTGGGGGGACTTTATAAGACAATGCCGAAAACCACGATATTTTGTATCGTAGGTGCCGCCTCTATTTCAGCTTTTCCTTTGTTTAGTGGTTTCGTCAGTAAGAGTATGGTGATGGCTGCCATGATTGAAGCGGGTCACGAATACCTTTGGCTAATGTTGTTATTTGCCTCCGCTGGCGTATTCCATCACGCAGGTATTAAGATTCCATTCTTTGCATTTTTTGCACATGATTCAGGTATGCGTCCCAAAGAGGCTCCTAATAACATGCTAATAGCGATGGGTATTGCATCAGTTCTGTGTATCGCAATCGGAAGCTATCCAACAATGCTTTATTCATTGTTACCTTGGGATAACACCTATGTTCCATATGACGTTACGCACACATTGACTCAATTGCAGTTGTTGTTCTTCTCGGCGTTAGCGTTTGTATGGCTAAACAAGAAAGGGCTTTATCCACCAGAGTTAAAATCGGTCAATTTGGATGTTGAATGGATTTATAGAACTGCCATGCCTACATCTGGGCTTTATATTTTAGCGAAACTGAGTCAACTGAAAACCTCATTCATTTCGTTAGGTAACGCTATAATTGCATCCATCCCTGTAATGAAACGAGATAGTGATGCTAATGCAGCAACTATGACCTTTAGAATGGCAATCGGGTTTGTAGTATTAGTTGTCTTGGCTTTTATCACGCAGTTTGTTTAAAACTGCGTGATATACTTTTCACGTTTTTAGACGGTATCCTATAAGATAACACTCTAGGCTAGTTTTCAAAAAAGTCATATAAACTTCACGCCTTTCTGCCTAGCCCCCTACTCACCAAAACATTAATACTTTATCGCTAAACTCCGATAACCTATACATATTAGTCGGTGAGTGTTTAGGACTTAAAAATTTTCAAATTAAGGTTACAGTTATTACTGATGATACTGGTAATGATGTTTTCATTTTCCAGTTTTTCTGAGGATTATTTGCAAGAACTCGAGTCTATCGAGCATTTTCGTGCGTTTCCAATAATCACCGATAACGAACAGTCTGTGCCGTTTATTCGCCAAACAATTCAAGATAGAAGTGGCTTTTTGTGGTTATCAGGAGAAGGAGGAATCAGCCTTTTTGACGGCTATAAACTCAAGCGCTACCCACTCCCATATGCCGGAGACGGCTCACAAGTTAACAACCCCTCTTTTATCGTAGACCAAAGTGGAAAGCTATGGGCCGGCCAATCCGGCATCAATTATTACGATGATACACTCGATAAATTTGTACTAATCGAAAACACAAAAGAATGGATTGTTTATGGAATGATAGAAGATAAAAATGGCTTTCTTTGGTTCGGGGGCCTAGGCAGTGGACTTACTATGTTTGATTTGGCAACAGAAGAAATAGTCCAACACTTTGATTTTAAGAACGGGGATACTCGTCCAAAAGATGTCATCTCAATGGTTTATGAGAAAAGCGAACACGTCATTTGGTTTACTTCATACCAAGGACTTTACCGGTTTAGTATTGATTCAAAGACGCTGGAAAAAGTAACAACGCCGTTAGACGGGTATTTTAATAGCTTCATCCTACGCAATATGTCGATTGATGAACAAAACAGAAGTCTTTGGTTAGGCACTCAAAAAGGCCTTCTTAGAGTAAACACGTCTACTTTTGAAACGCACCTTTATGGCAATAGTTATCAGTCTTCAGGGTTAGCTACACAAGATGTGACGACGACATTTATTGATTCAAACAACAGACTGTGGGTGGGTTTAGAAAAAGCGGGCTTGTGTCTCTATAAACCCGCTGGTGATAAATTTATTTGTCTAAGCGCCTCTTTTAATGAAAAAAATCGACTGCCATTTGCGACAATTGAAGATATTTTTGAAGACAAAGATGGCTCTCTTTGGTTAGCGATGAATCAATATGGCTTGATCAGAGTCTCCCCTAAGTTAGAAAAAATGCGCCGTTTTAGAGACCTTGCCAATGAGCCAATAGACAATTACTTTCCACACTCTTTTGACGGTATTGAAAGACCTAATGGTGAAATATGGTTTGCTACAGATGGCGGGGGAATCAACATCTTGAATCCAAAATCGGGAGAGTTTAGAAACCTCAAAAGTGTTCGTAACAAAGCCAATAGTTTGAGTTCAAACTCAGTTATCACTATCGCACAAGATGAGCATAACAATATTTGGGCAGGAACTTGGTCAGGAGGATTATCAAAGATAAATCCCGAAACAATGGAAATAGAAACTTTTCAAAAGGATATTAAACTACCGTCAAATCAGAGCCTTGCAGGGAACAATATTTTTTCTGTTGAAAGTGATCATAATAATGGTATTTGGCTCTCTATCTGGGGCATGGGCTTACAACACTTCGATTTAAAGACAAAGACTTTTCGCAACTATATTCATAAAGATGCCGGCGGCAACTCGAATATTAATAATATAGAGATTTATGACCTTCAAATAATTAACGACAAGCTTTATGTGGTTGGTCAGCACGGGCTAGAAGTGTTGGATATAAATAGTGGTGAATTTACGACTTTATTTGATGAAAAATATGGCGGATTAACATACGTGCATGTTGAATCAGAGAAAAGCATCTGGCTCGGTTCATTTAGAGGTGTAATAAACCTTAACTCGATCACCGGCGACTATCAAATATATGATGTTACTAATGGCTTATCGGCCAACGAAGTGGGTTATCTCGCCCCCTACAACGGTCAACTTTGGGTCGCTACTAGCAATGGACTTTCGATTATTGATCTCGATACTCAAATAATTAGCCGATATTACCAACGAGATGGCCTCACTGGGAACGAACAAAGCACTCACGGCGAGTTTTTGATCAGTGAAAATCGTTTATTTATGCCTGGAAAATACGGTATCACCGTGATTGAAAATGGACAACTTCCCACCAATGATGTCGTTTCTAAAGCCCGAATTAGTCAAGTAGATATATTTAGTAAAAACACGTTAGGGGAGTCTACTAAAAGATTAACTGAGTTTGTAAATGACGCTGGTAAATATCAACTACCCTACACAAGCAACAGTCTGAGGTTTGCCTTTACTTCCCCTAATTACATATTTCCAGAGCACAATCGATTCCGATACCGATTGAAAGGTTGGCAGAATGACTACGTAGAGGTAGATGCAAATGAGAGGTTTGCCAATTACACCAACCTACCGGCTGGCGAGTATACCTTCGAAGTATTTGCGGCCAACAGTAGTGGTGTATGGAGCAGCGAACCCAATCGACTCGTATTTACGGTATTACCTCCTTGGTGGTCTACATGGTGGTTTTCCGCACTCGTTATCATTTTGCTAGCATTAACTACATACTCAATTACTCGAGTCAGGCTATCAGTCAATATCAGAAGGGAAAGATACCTGAGCCAAAAAGTAAATGAAAAAACCAAACAGCTAGCGCAATACACAGCAGAGTTGGAGCGAGCCAGTGAATCACTTTCGGCGCTAAATCAAGAATTGGAAGACCGAGTTCTTCAACGAACTCAAGAGCTACAATGTGAGGTTAACGAGCGTAAACAAGCAGAAGAGAAGCTCTTACATATGGCGTTTCATGATTCATTAACAGACCTTCCAAATCGCCAATGGATAACACAGCATATCGAAACCTTGATTAATCGAACAAAAACGGAAAGAAGCTTTAACTACGCAGTGATGTTTTTGGATGGTGATCGGTTTAAACAAATCAACGATACGCTTGGGCACTTATTTGGTGATAAATTGCTTATTTCATGTGCCCGCCGCTTATTAAATCAAATACCGAACAAAGGGCACGCGGGTAGATTAGGCGGTGACGAATTCACAGTCGTACTTGAGGACTGTACAAAAGATGAAGCAGAAGCCCTCGCCGAAACAATCGTGAAAGCATTTGAAAGACCCTTTAAGATAAATGAAGCGACCGTATATTTTAATGTTAGCGTAGGACTTGTGCTGTGCGATCTAGCTTATGACAAAGTGCCTACAGTGCTGAAGAATGCTGATATTGCCATGTATCATGCAAAAGAAGCAGGAAAAAGCACGTTTAAAACCTTTGATTTAAGTATGCAAGCGCAAACACTTAAAACGAGTGAAATAGAACAGGATCTTAGAGAAACAGTTGAAAAAAGAGGCTTTCAGCTTGCCTATCAACCTATTTTTGATTTAAAAACAAATATATTAACTGGCTTTGAGGCACTTATTCGTTGGTATCATCCCAAAAAAGGCTTTATATCTCCACTAGACTTCATACCTATTGCTGAAGAAACGGGGTTGATTTGGGAAATAGGTGAATGGGTATTGGCTGAGTCGTGTCGTCAGGCAATGCGCTGGCATCAATCCACTAGTGAGTTAGCGCCCACAATTTCGATCAACTTATCAAGTAACCAACTTCGCAATACTCACTTTTTGGATTTACTCGACGATATTATGGATGATGTTGGTATAGACTCAAAATATGTGAAGCTCGAACTAACCGAATCTTTACTTATCGAAAATAGTCATCAACTGAGCCAACTCTATTCAAAGCTGAAACAAAGACAAATTGATTTAGCCCTTGATGATTTCGGCACAGGTTATTCATCACTAGCATACCTAAATGAGATTCCTGTCCAATATTTGAAAATAGATCGTTCTTTTGTTGCTGCAATCGACAATAATACTAATGAAATTACCAATCCAAGCGCTTTAAAAATCCTAAAAGCGATAGTCTCACTTGGGAAAGGGTTAGGTAAGCAAGTCACCGCAGAAGGTATTGAAACTGAAATTCAATTAACATATTTGAAAGAGTTTGAGTGCGATCTGGCACAGGGTTTTTATCTAGCTAAGCCACTGAGTGAAAAAGATGCAAATCAGTTAGTGTTGCAACATGACTCTTTTTGTATCAGTCGAACCAATAAGAATTAATAACGCGCTAAATCAACTCAAAGTAAGCTTTACACACTGATTGTCCATTAATAAAAATTTCAACCGCATGTTCGCCCTCATAATAGACTCTTGTTGTGACCGGTTTAAATGAGTGTAGCTTGTTAAAGTGAACTAGCTTGCCCTCCTCAACCTTTACTTGCTTTCCCTTAAACACTTTAGGCCGAGTTGTTCCATTCGCTTTGCGATGATGTATCGCATAATCAATCATCCAAGTTTGGTTGGATTTAGCTCGAGATGTAAACTCAATACTAAGGGTTTCTCCTACTTCTACTACTTTAGGTGCCAGAGCAAATGATACTTTCTCTATTTCAGGTGATTCAAACCCAAACACCCTCAAGGTAGCTGGATGGCCATTTTTTAAGAGTGTTCGACAAGCATGCTTAACCAAGCGAACTCTGTCTTTCGATGCTCCTATTAACCAAGTAGCTGCTAGTTTAGATATTGTCTGTGGATGGTCTTTAGCGATATCATTTAGATTATTGGCGACTGAGCGACGCACATATTCAGATTCATCGTCTTTCAGCATAGAAATTAACTTGATAACAGGCTCCGGCTCGTTAACAAAACCGTCTAAACGCATACCCCACGGTAATCTGGGCCTTGTTCCCTCCGAAATTAATCGACGAACATGATGGTTGTCATCATTTAACCAAGTACGCAAATGCTCAAGCGTTTGCTCAGGCTTGTTCATAAGAAAATATCGAATACCAAACTCTGAAGAGAAACGTGTTGTAAACGCTTTAAACAACCTCATGCTAGTTTCGAAATTACCCCGTCCATACTTGCCAACATAATCAGCCATAGGTGAAATTAACCAACCTTCAATACCACTATTTTTCCTTGCTAGCGTATTACCGAGTCCACCTCCATCCTGCTCTTTAGACAGAGCACCCATGAATACCTTTGCACACTCTTCAAAATCCTCTGGCATAAATTCGACCAACGCACTGACAATTTGATCTGAGCGTTGCTTCATTTCAAGTTGGTCTATGCTTTTGGTGGCAGCCTCAATAAACGCTTGTTTGTTAAAATGTAAATCTTTCAGGCTGTCCACCTCACCGAACGATTTCTCTAGGTGATTCGCCATATTTGTAATACTGCTTAAAGAAAAAACATGTTTAAACGCGTCTGCCATTGAGGCCGCTCCCACTATTGACTAAAGTCGTCTACCTTTTAGCTTTAAACACCTTATAACCCCATGATGCAAGGTTTAATATAGTGCTACTTTCGAGGTGTATTGATTCGTTTGTAAGCGCATCTTCATATTCACCTAAAAACAGTGATTCACCAAAGTCGACGGCCTGTTCTTGGGCATTAAAATTTAAAACGATGAACCATTTACTGTGCGTATCTTGTCGAATAAAGCTGAAAATATTACTCTGATTAGAATTAGGCACTTGAATCATCGTGGCACCATATTCACCATTCCACAATGCCGAATGCGCTTTTTTTATCGTTAATAGACGTTGATAAAAATCGCCAATTTCGTGTGGTTGCCATTCAATAGGATCTCGTTCAAAGAAAGCGAGGCGCTTGCTCTCTCCAGCTTCTTGACCATTGTGAATAAGCGGCATACCTTCCCCTAGACACGAAAGAACGATACATACTTTTTGTGCATTGCCGAATTTCTCATTTGGCGTGCCCTCCCATGCATTTTCGTCGTGATTACTAATAAACGTCATTCTGAACGCTTTTTTGGGCCAAGCACGTTCATTCCATGAGTAGTATTTTCTCAACTTATCCAAACAAGCATCGCCTTTTACGATTGCAAACAACGTTTCATTCCAAGACCACGCATAGCTCATATCAAAAGCGTACATATGCAGATCTCTGTTTTCCCATTCTGCTAACATAAACACAGGTTTAATTCGATCCAAGGCTTGTCTCGCTTGCTTCCAAAAGTCATTAGGAACATACCCCGCCACATCGCATCTGTAGCCATCAATATCAAATTCACGAACCCAATAACACAGTGCATTTATCATGTATTCACGCAAATCAACCTGATCATAATCAAACTCGATTATATCGTCCCAATCCCACCAGGGTGAGGGCCTAAAATCTCCCTTGTGGTCCTTGGCATACCAATCTGGATGACTTTCAACAATAGGGTTATCCCAAGCGCTATGGTTAGGAACCCAGTCTAGAATAACCTTTAGGTCGAGACTGTGCGCTGTTGCCACTAATGCTTTTAGATCAGATTCAGTTCCGAATTCGGGGTTAATTGAATAGTAGTCTTTGACCGCGTAAGGACTCCCTAATTTTCCCTTACGGTTTTTAAGGCCGATTTCATGAATTGGCATTATCCAAACGATGTCACACCCCAGCCGTTTGATGCGCGCCAAGTCTAGAGTGACAGATGCAAAGTCTCCTTTAGCGCTATACTGGCGAGTATTTACCTGATAAATCGACGCATTTTTGGTCCAATCAGGGGATTTAAATTTCACCATTTCTTCAACAGGATATTTGACACTCATGTCGTTCCTCTCAGAGTTTATTTTGCATAAGCATAATACGGTTAACTAGCCTATGAGAATAATGGCAGTCCTGCAATGCCCATAATCATTACCCATGTTGCGAAAAATATTTTTAGTTTAACGATAGAGAATCGCATCACAATAGTCTTCGCCACCAATCCTCCAATGATGGCGCCCGCTCCTGCGAAAAGTAGGATCTGGTAATACACTGCTTCGCTGATAAATATATGATAAGGAATCGCTGACCAAACAGTAAAAGCACTCAAAATTACTGCCAAAGCGATGGCAAATGTAATACTAAACCCTCTGAGTATTAGATACACAGCGACTAATTCGCCTACTCCAACAGACAGCCACGCTGTCACTATTCCACCCGCTAGGGCAACCAACGCAAGCATAATCAGGTCATAGCGAGTTAAGGTATTATTGAAAATTGTTTTATTTAGCAAAGGTATCGATGCATAGATAGCCAGTGCGAGAAGTATTGAAAACACCCCAAAACCAATATGAAGCGAATCCTGTAACCCCAATGCAAAACCAGACAAGAGATACTGTGTTAATACAATCCCTGTTACCGAAAAAATCGTCGTTAACAGTAGCGCTTTTGGTAACATTTTCCAGTCTGGGTTGAATATTTCGACTGCCTTGTAATGCCTAAACCAAGTCAACGCTCCAGCCGTCATGCCGCAGCATTGAATAGCGAAACTAGTTGCCACTATAGATTGTGTAGACATGGATAATTGGTTAAAAAACGGAACGAAAACAACACCACCACCAGCACCCGTGGTATTCGCAAAAATAGCACCGGTTATGCCTAAGAAGAAAAACGCAAAATATTCACTTATGATCCTTAGCGTGTCTTGCTGAATAAAAAGCACTACTAACCAAACGCAAAGCAAAGCAAATTTTATGCGATGATTGATAACTAGTCTTATAAAAGCATTCAAGAAGAACGTCTCCCGTTTCTACTTACGCAAGCATGCCAGCACACGTAAGGCTATAATAAAAATCTGAGCCAACTTTGCCAGAGTTTTAGTAAAAGTACAGTGTTTAGGGTAACAAAATGGTTGAACTCAAACATCAACAACAGCCTGCACAAATCATTCTAAGGCCAAACCGTTCACTTAGTTGGCGAGAGGCTAAATGGGTGATGAGTATCATGATATTTTTTGTCATGGTCATCGCCTTGGCATGGTTTTTTGTTGGGGCATGGTTAGTGCTACCGTTCGCGGGTTTAGAAGTGGGCTTATTCGCTTATTTGTTATATCGCGTTACACATTGGACCTACCTGACGCAAGTAATCACCTTTCATGATGAAGAAATTCTTATCGAAACTGGTATAAACAAACGAATCTCTCGAGAGTCGATTAGCAAACAAGGCTTAGAAGTACACATTGAGAAAAGTGAACTTAACTGGCGTGCACCTATCTTCACACTTCAAAATCAAGGGCTAGAAATTAAGCTAGGTGAGTTTTTAAACGTAAACGATATAAAAGTCTTGAAAGAGAGTTTTGAGACGCTGGGGTATATCGTTTGCAATAATCATTGGTGGAAAGACTAGTGCCTGTTGATCTTTCGCTCAACACCGACGTTTAAAAAATAAACACAATGACTCGATGCAATTCCAATGCATCAATACTATTAAACAGCAGGTTGCTGGACAAAGGTTTGACAAGATATAGCTAAAGCAAAACACGCCTTACGACGAAATGTGTGGTTTACAAGGGGAAAATGAGCCTTTGTTTATAGAGTTAGATTGGCGCTAAACGGTATTCTACTGATACCCTGACTAGGACTGTTTGCAAAAACAACCAGTCCTAAATTCATATTAAATACAAAACCCTAAATTACAGTGAAGTTAGCGACAACTCCATCTCCGTAATTTTCCCCAAATCCTTGAACAACTCAAGGTCTTGTTTTGAAAAGCTACGCACACGATTATCAATCAAACAAAGTGTACCCAATGCACTACCGTCTCCCATTTGCAAAGGGCAACCTGCGTAAAACCTTATAAAGGGTTCATTTAATACTAAAGGGTTATCGCTAAACCGAGGATCTAGTGCGGTATCTTCGACCACAAACAAGCGTGAATCATGAATAGCATGACCACAAAAAGATATATCTCGACCAGTTTGCAGCACATCAAGCCCTATGCAGGATTTAAACCATTGCCTGTCTTCGTCAATTAAACTTACCAAAACGATAGGCACATTAAAAAGTCTCTTTGCGATACGAGTAATACGGTCAAAGCGCTCTTCTGCAGCAGAATCTAAGATGCTTAATGAGTTTAGTTTGGCTAATCTGTCAGCCTCATCACGAGGCAGTATGGGCTCTTTCATAAGTTCCATTTTTTGTTTGTTTTTATATTCCAAACTATAGATTAGTAGGAAATTAGTCTTAGTACTAGTTTTGTATCAAACTTTCGTCTAAATAAACTATAAAAAAGAGAGTAGTGAAGAAAGAGAATGAAAAATGATAAAAGAAGTTGATAGGTGAAAGGTGAAAAACGTTGAATAGTAGGCTGCTTAACTCGATTAAGCAGCCTTAAAGCAATGAGTCAAAAAGCCTAGGCTAATATGTTCGCCAGCTTTTCACTGACTTTTTCTACAGCTTGCGTGCCATCAAGACGGTGATATTCACATAATCCCTCTTTTGCTGCAGCTTGATAATAGTCTACTAACGGCTTTGTTTGTGTATGGTAAACGCCTAATCGGTCGCGCACTGTAGCTTCTTTGTCATCATCACGAATAATTAGGTCTTCACCAGTTTCGTCGTCTTTACCTTCTACTTTAGGTGGGTTGTAGACAACATGGTAAACACGCCCTGATGCAGGATGAACACGCCGACCACTCATCCTATCAACGATTACGTCATCGGGTACATCAAACTCAAGACAATGGTCAACTTTAACACCCGCTTCTTTCATCGCATCGGCTTGAGGAATAGTGCGAGGAAAACCGTCTAAAAGAAAACCAGTCTCACAATCGTCTTGTGCAATTCGTTCTTTTACTAAACCAATAATAATATCATCAGAAACTAGTTGCCCTGCATCCATTACTTTTTTTGCCGCTAAGCCCATTTCAGTGCCGGCCTTAATCGCAGCTCTCAACATGTCACCGGTCGATATTTGTGGAATGCCAAATTTTTTCATTAAAAATTGGGCTTGAGTCCCTTTTCCCGCACCAGGTGCGCCAAGAAGAATGATGCGCATTAAGCGTCCTCCAAAAAGTTAAAATTTTATCAGGCAAACTGTACCGCTTAGGCTTTATCTTCACAAGTCTAATTCGGTTTAAATGCCGACTGCTAAGACTAATAGCGAATAAATTGAGCAGTTTGATTTCTATTCAATAAAAAAGCGAGCTTGCTAAGCCCGCCTTTCAAGTTTTTTCATGAACCTTATATGGTCTTACCATTTATCGCTATTTGGCTAAGCTTGCCAATAGGCCATTAAGGTTGTTCACAAAGGTCGCCGGATCTTTAAGGCTACCCTGCTCAGACAAGGCCGCTTGATCAAACAAAACTTCTGCCCATTGCTTAAACTGGTCTTCGTCTTGTACGTCGGACATCAGCTTAACTAAATTGTGCTCTGGGTTAAGTTCAAAGTGATACTTAGGCTCAGGTACTGGCTGACCCGCAGACGCCATTAACTTAGCCATTTGCGTTGTCATCCCGTTTTCATCTGCCACAATACAAGCAGGAGAATCGGTAAGGCGATGTGTAAATTTGACTGATTCAACTTTTTCACCAAGTGCGGCTTTCGCGCGATCAAGCACTCCCTCTACCTGCTTCTCGGCTTCTTCTTTAGCTTTCTTGCTTTCATCATCATCAAGATCGCTTAAGTCTAAATCAGCGCGAGCAATAGACTGGAATTGCTTTTCTTCAAATTCTGTTAAGTGTGACATTAACCACTCATCAATGCGCTCACCCATTAATAATACTTCGATACCTTTCTTGCGGAAGATTTCTAAGTGTGGGCTAGTTTTCGCAGCTTGATAGCTATCTGCTGTCACAAAGTAAATCTTGTCTTGGCCTTCTTGCATGCGAGAAATGTAATCAGCCAAAGATACGCTTTGAGCGCCTGATTCGTCGTGAGTTGAAGCAAAACGCAATAGTCCAGCAACTTTGTCTTTATTTGCGAAGTCTTCAGCTGGGCCTTCTTTCAATACGTTGCCGAATTCAGCCCAAAACGCTTGATACTTTTCAGCATCGTTTTTCGCCATTTTTTCAAGCATACCCAATACGCGCTTAGTACAACCTTGGCGAATCGCTTGGGTGACTTTGTTATCTTGAAGGATTTCGCGCGACACGTTTAATGGTAAATCGTTTGAGTCGAGCAAACCTTTAACAAAGCGCAAGTACGTTGGCATAAACTGCTCTGCGTCATCCATGATGAAAACGCGTTGCACATATAACTTAAGGCCGTGAGCCTGATCGCGATTCCACATATCAAAAGGTGCTTTTGACGGAATATATAACAAGCTAGTGTACTCAGTTTTACCTTCAACACGGTTGTGTGAATACGTTAATGGGTCCGCAAAATCATGGGAAACGTGCTTGTAAAACTCGTTGTACTCTTCTTTAGAAATATCAGATTTTTCACGCGTCCAAAGAGCGGTCGCTTTGTTTATAGGTTCCCACTTCGCGGGTTCAGCTGGAATCTTCTCGCCGTCAGGGCCATCGCGCTCGGGCACTTCTTCCTTGTACATTTGAACAGGAATACTGATGTGATCAGAATACTTAGTGATAATCGACCTGACTTTCCAATCATCGGCAAATTCTTTTTCATCGTCGCGTAGGAAAAGCGTAATCTCGGTGCCACGCGTTTCTTTTTCAATGTCTGCAACAGAAAACTCACCTTCACCTTCTGATTCCCAGCGCACGCCAGCTGATTTATCAGCACCAGCCGCACGGCTTTTCACAACGACTCGGTTAGCAACGATAAATGCAGAGTAGAAACCAACACCAAATTGACCGATCAATTGTGAGTCTTTGGTTTGGTCACCCGATAACTTACTAAAGAAGTCTGCCGTACCTGACTTAGCAATGGTTCCAAGGTTAGCGATGGCTTCTTCTTTCGTCATACCAATGCCATTGTCAGAAATGGTTAAGGTACCTGCGTCTTTGTCTACGCTCACTTTGACGTGTAAATCGCTGTCGCCCTCGTAAAGGCTATCATCTGATAGGCCTTTAAAGCGCAACTTGTCCGCTGCATCGGCAGCGTTAGACACTAGCTCGCGCAAGAAAATCTCTTTGTTTGAGTACAAAGAGTGGATCATAAGTTGTAATAGTTGTTTTACTTCGGTTTGAAACCCATGGGTTTCTTGTTGGACTGTCTCAGCCATAGCCAAGTATCTCCTACTGCTTTGTTCAATTAAGGGGAATTACTAATTGAAGAGTAAGTAGGGTTGAGCATTGATTTTTTCAATGCTCTTTGATGAGTTTTTTTTAAATTAACGTGTTTTTAGCAAAACACTACAGACTGCGTCTGCCTGTGAATGCATGTGTTAGCGTATTGCCGTCAATATATTCCAATTCACCGCCAACCGGCACACCATGCGCGATTCGAGTCGCCGCGATTTCTTTGGCTTTGCACATCTGTCCAATGTAGTGAGCAGTGGCTTCGCCTTCAATCGTTGGATTGGTCGCAAGAATCACTTCTTTAATCGATGCTTTGACTAACAAATCGTCTAATTTATCCAAACCAATTTCTTTGGGCCCTATCCCGTCAATCGGCGACAAATGTCCCATTAATACAAAATATTTGCCTTTGTACTCTGAGGTTGATTCTACGGCCAACACATCTTGAGGGGATTCAACAATGCAAAGCTGACCTGATTCTGAGCGCAATGGATTATCACAAATTTTACAGAGCTTTGATTCGGTAAATGTTCGGCACTGTTCACAATGAGTCACATGCTCCATTGCGTTATGCAAGGCTGCGCTCAATTGCATTGCGCCGTCGCGATTGCGCTCTAACAGCGTAAACGCCATACGCTGAGCGCTTTTGGCACCTACGCCAGGTAAACACTTTAAGCTATTGATAAGTTCGCTAATTAATGGACTGAATGACACGCAAAATCTCTTTGTTATTAGTGGTTATTGGTAAGTTACTTTTTGAAAGCATATGAGTATACGCACTAGATTGCATAATAGTAACATTCAAAATCAGTATTCACTTATAAACCTGATTAAACCGCAATAATGATGGCCGTAAAAGGCCTAATAATGATGGGTTGTTGAGTCACAAAAGTGTTTAGGCGACCAATGTCAGATTCCCAGGTGGTGACTTTTGTGGAAGCCATAAATCCGAAGGGAAGCGGCATTTCGTGGATTTCCCAAGAATAGTTGAAGCCAACATAGTATCGAGCATCGCTACTTTCTATTGAAAACGCTAACAAGCGAGTGTCATTATCGGCGTAATAAAACGTAATATCATTAATGTTGTCTCGAGTGCTTTGATTTATTAACAGAGCTAGGTTTTCAAGTCTGTTGTTTAGCCCTGTTTCTGCACCAAATAAGCAAAAGTTAAAGATTGCTTGTAGTTCGATTAACTCGTCCCTTATGTCCGTCATACCGCTATTATGGAAGTGATTTACTTGCGTAATATTGGCGTGTGTTGATTCACTAGGGTAATCCAGTTGAATTTCAACCAAAACAGTTTCCACTGACTGTGCAAATGCTAGTAGATCGTTGTTTGGATTATCTGCTGTTAATAGAAAATTAGATAAAGTCTTAAGTTTAATTGTTTGCTCTGCAGACAGTTTAATCATGTCACTAGTTGATTGTGGTGCACATCCGCATAGCATTAATAGCAATGCATAAAAGCAAACTCGAATCGGCGTTGACAGGTAGATTTTTTTCACAAGAAGTGTCGTTACTAACGGACCTTAGTGTGGTTACGACTTATTTAAGAACAAAGTCCATTTTTTTGTTGATTGTTGAATAGGTTTGGGTGCAAAAGCAGGAAACCGAAATTAAAAAATAACAGCCAATAGTAAGCACTTTTGGCTGTTATTAATAGTAAGAGAACTAAGCGGTCACGTTGATCAAAGACTGACCTTCAGATATACCGAATTTTTGAGCGATACTCGCTGATAAGCTCGCACCGTTGCTGTTACTTGTGGATACTGAGTCTAAAAAGCTAGTTACCGATGACAAGTCAAGTCCAGTAGAACTTCCCTCTTGCTTGGGTGGACGTTGTCCTCTTTCCCCTCTAGCGAGATCACGAATTTCTTTCGCATCGAAACCCACTTCTGATAAGGCTTCACTAAACGCCTTATTGGGCTCAATTCCAGCCTCTTTAAAGGTATTGGCAATATCCTTTGCATCGCTTTGACTTAAATTGTCAGCCTCATATTCAGCTAGGGTTTGCTCAATGAGTGCTTTTTGATCGTCAGTGATCTCAGCATTTTCATTCATTTTTGGTGGAGGTGGCGGACGCATTGACGCGGCATTGCCAATTGTATCAATCATAATTTTATTCCTATATTAAAAACAAGGTTTAGGCGTCTCGATTACTGCCTCTCACTCAATAAACAAGCGCCTATTTTCAATATAGCAAGAATACTTCTGCACATTGTGCAGAAGTAAAGGAGATTTTTTAGAAAGGCATCTTAAAGCCTGGCGGTAGACTCATCCCACCAGTAACACCGGCCATTTTCTCTTGGCTGGTTTCTTGAACTCGACGCACAGCATCATTCATTGCTGCCGCAATTAAGTCTTCAAGCATGTCCTTGTCATCGTCCATCAACGATTCGTCAATATCTACACGGCGAATATTATGGTTACATGTCATTGTAATTTTCACCATGCCAGCGCCTGCTTCACCCGTCACTTCAAGTGTCGCCAGCTCGTCTTGCGCTTTTTTCATTTTTTCTTGCATTTGTTGGGCTTGTTTCATCATATTGCCCATGCCGCCTTTAAACATAAAATGTCTCTCTCTTTATTTATTTATCTGTTAAATGGGGATGATTGAATTACTTACAATACGCCCATCAAATGCTTTGATGATTTCTTGGATAGTTTCATCGTTGTTGACAATATTTTCAGCATGACGTTGCCTCATATCATCAATTGCCTTTTGAATTTGCTCAGGGGTAGCATCAACTTCACCAATTTGCAGTTCAAGTTCTACTTCTTTGCCAAAGTGACTACACAAAGCTTCTATAATACTTTGTCTAGATTGGGGCTCGTTTAGATGCTGTTCGTTTTTACAGAGCCTTAAAACTACTTTATCGCCAGCACTGATTAGATTTGACTTAAGTAACAGCTGTTTGTTCAGCCCCTTAACATTTAAAGCTGAGAGTTGTTCAACCATCGAGCTCCATTTGTCGATTTGCTCCGCCTTTAGTAGCTTTTCACCCGAGTCTAAATAAGCTGAAATATCAATGTCTGCTGGTTTAGCTGCAATATTGGGGATACTGGGAGGACTGGGTATAGCTTCTTCAGCTAACTCTGGAACAACATCCGACGCTGCGGCCTCGCTTTCATTAGTTTGAATCTCGTTAGCCGCTTGCGCATCCCCCGCATTATCAGATGAAGACTCAGTACTACCACCTGCTTGCGTCGCATTGGCTTCAACTGCCTCCACTTCATTTGTAAGTGTCTCGGCCTCAGTTTCAGGCGGGTTGTCAGTGGTAACCCCAGCTTTTACATCATCTGCAAGGAAGCGGTTTAAGATATCACTCGGCTGACTTTTTTCTTTTACCTTTTGCGGTCTGCTTGTGACCGCTTTTTCTAAATCATCTTGAATTGCAAATAAGTCTTCAATGGCGGCAACACCGTCGATATCACTATCATCTTGTTGAATAGCAAGCGATTGCTTGTCTTCATCGGCTTGCGCTTCGATCTGATGCATTTCTTCAAAAAGCGGGGAAAGTGCTTCTTCGTCTTCATCAGCACTCATTGCCATCATCTGAGCATCAAAGTCATCGATTGGAGGTTCAACTTGTTCAACTTGTTCAACTTGTTCAACTTGTTCAACTTGTTCAACTTGTTCAACTTGTTCAACTTGTTCAACTTGTTCAACTTGTTCAACTTGTTCAACTTGTTCAACAAGGGCATCGTCGTGTTGAAGCTGGGAATTTGCAAGTTTTTCTGTTTCTTTATCTACTAATTCTTGCGTTACTGCAGGCATATCCACAGCATCAAAATGCTGTTCAACGTCAGTTACCGACTTTCCCACATCGTCGGCGTCCCCGCTATTTTCAAGTTCGGGGGTTGCAGGTGCAGGATTTGGTCTAGTGCTTATGACTTCTGCGTGTTCACTCTTCAAATCGAGTTCAACGGGTGCTGCAGGACTAAAAGCTAACAAACGCAAAAGGGTCATCTGCAGACCAGTAAGGGGGTCTGGAGCATAAGGTAAATCTTTCTTACCCTGTAAGGCAATCTGATAAAGCAGTTGAATATGTTCAGGTGTAACTGCCTTTGAAAGCTGATAGAGCGCTTTGGGGCTCAGTGTTTCAACTTTACACACTTCTGGAACGATCTGCGTGAGACTAATTTGGTGAAATAATGAAAGAAGTTCAGAAATAACTTGTGAATAGTCTGGCGCGTGCATGCATATTTCATCAAGTAACTGCATCGCTTTTGCCGAGTTTTTTTCGATTATCGCTTTCGCTAGTTTTAATACATGGTTTTTATCGAGCAAACCTAACATTGCGATCACGACTTCATTACTGACTTCGTTATTACCTTGAGCAATGGCTTGGTCTGTCAAACTAAGCGCATCTCGCATACTGCCCTGTGCGGCGCGTGCCAAGTGAGATAAAGCCGCATCTTGATTGACTATATTTTCATTGCTTAACACATGCTTCAATTGCGATTGAATTTGCTCTCGGCTCAGTGCCTTTAAACTAAACTGCAAACACCTTGATAAGATTGTGATAGGTAATTTTTGCGGATCGGTTGTTGCCAGCAAAAACTTGACATGAGGTGGTGGCTCTTCAAGCGTTTTAAGCAGAGCATTAAAACTATGCTTGGACAACATATGCACTTCGTCGATCAGATAGACTTTAAATCGTCCTCTAGTCGGCTTGTATTGTACGTTATCTAAGAGCTCTCTTGTATCCTCTACTTTCGTTCGTGATGCGGCGTCGATTTCGAGGAGATCGACGTAACGACCTTGGTCTATATCCAAGCAGGCATTACACGTTCCACAAGGATTGGCGCTTTGCCCCGTCTCACAGTTTAGGCTTTTAGAAAAGATTCTAGCAATCGTTGTCTTACCCACACCACGGGTACCGGTGAAAAGATATGCATGGTGCAGTTTGTCATTTGCTAAAGCATTGCTAATTGCTTTAACAACGTGTTCCTGCCCCACTAACTCAGAAAACTTCTGAGGTCGCCACTTCCTTGCTAGCACCTGATAGCTCATTGCAGTTTACTCGCCTTCAAATTCACATAAACTAAAAGGCACGATCCCAGCTTTCTTGAGTCTTGCCTCTCCGCCAATTTCAGGCAAGTTTATGACAAAACCTGCATAGTCAGCTTTTCCACCCAATCGGCGAATGAGATTAGCGGTGGCCACCATCGTACCGCCAGTGGCAAGTAGATCATCGATCATTAATACATTATCACCAGGACTGATAGCATCCTTATGGATTTCAAGGGTGTCGGTTCCGTACTCAAGTTGATAGTCTTCGCTGATCACTTCTCGTGGTAGCTTTTTAGGTTTACGCACTGGAACGAAGCCAATGCCCAGTTCCAAAGCTAGAGGTGCCCCAAACAAAAACCCACGCGCCTCAGTGCCTACAATTTTATCAAATTTTATATTTGCAAAATTTGCTTTTAAAAAGTTCAATCGTCGCTTGAAACGCCTTATGATCGGAAAGAACGCTTGTTACGTCACGAAACAAAATACCTGGTTTAGGATAATTTGGAATGGTTGTAATGGCTGACTTGATTAGTTCAATTGTCACAGATTTACCTAGAAGTGTTAATTACTGAAAAAGAAGACCCACCAACCAGCGAGTATATGCATCAATGGAAAGGCTACAAGCGCAGCTAAAATTCCAAAAAAATACCAAACGTTAAAGACTTCTTTAAATTCTGTATTATCGCCCATTTAATATACCTCATTGGCTGTCGATAAAATTACGAGTGCGAATAGTACTTGATCGAGATCAAAAAAAACAGGCTTTGATAGCCTGCAGATTTTTATGGGATATAGGATACGAGAGTTAGAGTACTAATCTGCTTTATAACCGATCCTAAATCCACCCCAGTGTTTTCCATTCACGTATATTGGCGCAGATAAATCATGCATTATTTCGCCAGTGTCTCGTTTATAGGTTTGTAGTAAAAACTTTTTAGTATGAGCACCACAGCGCGCGCCAGTATAGTCATCGAATATTCGTTTAGTCCTGTTAGATACTAAATCGGTGTCGTAATCCCCTGTTAATGGCTTAGAAAAACATAAATTATGCGTTGGAAAGTAACCTTGAGTATTGACTGCGCCAGCATAAATTATGTCATCATTATTATTCAAAATGGGTTCTTGAATATCTGGTAATACTTTATCAGTGAATGAATCAAATTTTGTGCTGTGTTTGACTGGATTAGTGTTTGGTATCACTTTGTAGTCTTTATCAAATAGTGATGAATGATTGATTTGATTCTTTGAGATAGCAACTTCAAATAACATACCAATATCATTTGCCGCTTTTATTGCGATCTCAGCAATTTCAATATTTCTATCTGATACAGAAAATTCGCTTAATGAAGTAAATATTTCCTCTGTATGATGTGAAAGCTCAAGGACTTTGCTTGAAACTTCTGTAAGCTCTTTTTGCAGATTTTCAGTTGATTCAAACAGGGTGTCTGCATTAACTGAAATACCCGCATTAACACTCTCACTTTCTTGCACTTGTTGTGCGAGTAAATCCATACTTTCTTTTGCAGATTTGGCCGTATCAGCTGAATCACTGACTTTACTGGTCGCTTCATTTACCAGTTCGGTCATCTCCTGCCCTTCAGATGATACCAAATTGATAGACTTTACTGACTGGTCACTGTTATCAAGAATTTTAGATAATACAGACTCGATACTTTGTGTTGCTTCTGTTGTGCGCTTTGCTAAATTTCGAACTTCATCTGCAACAACAGCAAACCCTCGACCTTGCTCCCCTGCTCTGGCTGCTTCGATTGCGGCGTTTAGTGCTAGCATATTTGTCTGGTCTGCTAATTGATTGATCGTTTCAACGATATTAGAAATATCACTCGCATTTGATCGCAACTCGAGAAGAAGCGTGTTTGTAGTTTGGATTTGATCTTCCAATATCTGTTGCTTAGTGCTCGTTTTAACGAGCAATGCAGCAGATTGTTGCGACATAACTTCTGAATTTCCGATCTTGTCCACTACATCATTTGTTAATGTACTTACATTAGAATTGGACGATTCTAATGTTTTAACTCTATCTGCTATTTGTTTACTGTTGCCAACCTGCTCGTGAAAAAGACCTGATAACTTTTCAACAAAGAACGAAACACTTGCACTTTCAATCGCGATTTTAGAAGAGTTTTTGGCAATGACAGAAACTGTGTCTGCGAGACTATTAGCCTGTTTATGTTCATTAGCTGAGAGATCAACGCCATCACTATCTTTAGCGGACGATAGACGATGTTGACTCAAGACTATTAACGTAGCAAAACTCAGCGCAACGATACCAATAATGAAGTTAGAATCTAAATCGTAGTGCAAGCAAATAAAACAGACAACAATACTCACGATCGAAGTCAAAATCATTTTTAACATAAGTAAACTCCAAAGCTTTACTCAGTAATAAGGTATTTACATATGATCATTATCGGCTTTTTCGAACATTTTATAACTATTTTGTATTACTTGGTTTAAAACGCATTCAAAAGCTAAAGTTGGGTTTTAAGAAAAGGGGTATTTTTGAGGGCTTTTATGTGTTTAACGTGTTTATGCTAGATTCTCGCGCAAACTATTTATGGATGTATAAAAAAGCAGCTTCGTCCCTGAAGCTTAAATCGAAAATTGTTTCTAACGCACTCGAACCTTTTTATTTCAGCCCGGTCGCGACAAATTCTTCCCCACTCAGCACACCGTTTTTGTCCAAGTCGAGCGCATCAAATAATTTGCTTAATTGTTCATGACTTTGCGCTTCTACTTTTGAAATGACTCCATCAGAATTTGTATCAAGTGTAACGAAAAGATCGTCTGCTGCTTGTGCAAATCCAAATGCTGCAATAGAACAAAAAACAAGAGCCGCTGTATCAAAGTTAAATTTTTTCATGGGTAAATCCTCTAGTAAGCAGACTGGCCTCATGCCGGTCTTACTTCGCTATAGCAGAGAATATACCAATACTATTTACATATTAATTTTCAATCACTTATGATTTTTATCTTGAATTTTTCATGCTAATAAGTCGCAAATTAAATACAGTCTTAAAGGTGCCACTTAAGGAACAATAGGGTCAGGGAACAATAGGGTCAGTGTTAACCAAAACGACTATAAAATTTTAACTCTATGAACAAGGTGCTCATGCAATTGAACAATAACTTAAAATGAA
>NZ_BGNG01000012.1 GCF_003203515.1 Glaciecola sp. KUL10
GAACAGGTGATCACGAGTAAAACACTCTTTAATTTTACGCTTATATAATGAGTGTTAAGAAAATATCACTACGAAATTGGGGGGAGTCTTTAAAAATAATGGCTTCCACTCACGTAGTAAGTAACTGAAAATATTACAAGAGTTTCCCTGTTAGAATACATGTTCCAGGTGCTGCATCTATTAATTTCTCTTCGAGGCAAATTAATAGATGCCCCCATTTTATAACCTATAGCTATCAAGAATTAAACTTAATATCTTTTAACTAGGTTTTTGTATGTATAATGATTGACTCAAAAAAACCTAATACACAACTCTAACGCAAGAAAGCTTTATCACTTTGAACCAGCCGCTGGATTTGAGCTATTTCATGGTGGCGCCCCAATTTGAAAAGAACGCTATCAGGTGAGAACTATTTTGTAAATAGTGATGATGTTATCAATTCGAACGCCCTGATTTTAAGACACTATATAGGAACAACCAGCAAACAAAAGCTAGGTATTCACACCATACTCTCTTGCTCTGTGACGAAATTAATTATGCCCCTACAACTATTCTAGTTAGTGCCTTGAGTTGCCATATTGCATAGGATTTTCAAAATGTAAAATAACACTACTTTTACAAGACGCAGTCATAAGGCTATTTCAATTTATTAAACGTAATAAGCCTCTAAACCTCGTCGTGGTGAAGGTTTTGGAAAAGCTTGTCCATTTGCGGGTTTTCCTATCCGGCAGAGCATTTGAACTGTTGATTCGGAAGAAAATGTTTCCGAAATCAGTATTTGTTTTATATCAGAATAGAGTTGAGACATTTCTGGAAACTCTTGTAAAGCTTGTGAAATAGGGTGCATTACAAAGCCATACTTTGTCGCCATTAAATGCGCCCTAACATACGTTTTACCTGCCATAAGCTGAGTGATTCTAGTATTATCAAAGCTTGTCATAACAAAAAAACTAGGAGTCGCATCAATTGTCTCATTAAACGCCTTTAGCTGAGTTTTTATTATATTTGATTCTAATGGCGGAAATCTATCGCGGTCAAACAAACCAAAACGCTCGAACGCCACTAAAAGTGGTGATGTTATAGAAATTCCGTCTCGATGCTTTGCAATTTCCATCGAACCGACACGCAAAAGTTGAGCGTTTTCTAAATACGTTTCTGGTGTTGTTAATTCAATTTTCCATGCTTCTTTTGCTATACGCTTGACACTATCGAATAAATGAATGTGTGGCTGTTTAACGATAATACGATTATTAATAGTATTAGTATCTAAACTTAAGAGCGCAGATTCTAAAATCTTTGATGGAGGGGAGTTGATATCATAATTGCTCCTTACAGTTCTTCTTCTTGTTATATAGCTAAAGAGGTCGTTGTTGGGTTTTTCATTTGAACGTGTAAACCTCACTCTCGCGACAGGCTTACTATCTATTGAGTTTCTATCAAACCTCCCTTCTTCAAACCAAATCGTCTCTGTATTAAACCCAAATTGTTTCGCCGCAATATCCATCAGGCCAAGCATTGCTCCTGTCCCAATAAGTATTTGTCTGCTAAATGGGTCCGTATGTATAAGTAATCGTTGACTATCAATTCTTACCACAACATCATGTTCCCCCTGTAACTCTATTAACCAAGGCTGTCTGTTGTGTGGATTAGGTGCAAGGATTGCCCAAGATAGTGCACGAACTCGAGGGTCCGAGGTGTTATCAATATTATCATCCGGTGACCATGCCGCTATCGCTGAGTCAGGAACGCCAGCTGACAAAAATTTACAACCACTGATTGGTAGAGCAGCAAAAATGACCCCTCCAGTAATGGTTCTTACAAATTTTCTTCGGCTTGAGGTGTTGGGCTGTTCGGATATCATAAATTCTCCAGATTTGTTAACGACAAAATTGCTAACGAGATTGGCTTTGATTTGTTATTGTTTTGAACAATACAAAAACCTGACGAGCATGTTCCCCCTTTTGTTGCGGTGATTCTTGTTTAATAGTGTTGAGAAATTGATATCAATTGTCAGCTTTTGTAATCTTGATGTTATATGTTTATTAAGTACTTATGTACGTTACTTAATAGTTGAGTTAATAAGAAATAATAGCAGTACTGCCTAAGCAAACTACCTTTAATGAAAAAATAACTTTGTTTGTATTAGGTCACCAATACTAAAGGTTATTTTTGATGAGTCGATATTTTTAAGACCAATGAAATGTCAGAACATCGGATGGTTCATTACCGGAAATAAATTTTGGAAAATGTTACCGCAATACATATATACCTGATTCTTCATCTTGCGGTTGTTTGCTTTACAACAATATCTATTTTAATCTTGATTATTCCAAAGAGTGATGACAAAGAACGTAATTATTCAACACATTTTGTATTTTCATTTGTCTTCCAATCTGCAGTTTTTGTATCAGCCATACTAACTCCTGTCTTGTCAGTACTCTTTTCTTTTATGCTACAGTTTTGCTTTATTGCCTTGGCACTAGGAAATTTTCATGTTGCATTTCGAAAATACGAGTACTCAGAAAAGCAAAACCTAATTAAAAACACTAACTTCATTTACTTTTTTTACTATTGCAAGCTACTGGTGTCGGACTCTTTTGTGTTATCACATTCAACCCAACTGCACAATTGGTCATAATGCTTTTTTGCTTACCTTTATGTCTATTATAAGTGCTCTCGAATAATATTAAGGAATCAAGATAGGAGTAAGAGAAATAAGAGAGTAATAACTTTCTTCTTCTGTTCGCTATCAATACTTCCAATTATTAACCTCATTTCCTTTTTAAGTTCAGAACTTGAGCAATATAAACAAAATGGACTTACACTTTTTTCAATTTTGTTGTTTCTCAAATTCTGCTTGGTGATTTTCGTAATTTTGTCCGATACGATTGAGGTAAATAGGAAAATGGCAATAACAGACCCGCTGACAGGGCTGTTTAACCGAAGGTATTTCTACAAAAGAGTTAGTGATATGAATAATAATGTAAAATGTAGAGCCTTGATAATTTGCGACATAGACAATTTTAAACTAGTGAATGACACGTATGGTCATGGTACCGGAGATTTAGTAATCAAATTTGTTGGGAATCAACTCGAGAAAAATGTAAGGAAAGGGGACATGGTAGCGCGTTTAGGCGGGGAAGAGTTTGGGATTTATGTGGAAGGGGACAGCTTTACACATTGCATAGATACCGCGGAGAGACTGAGGAAGTCACTTCACAAAATAGCCTTTGATGAGGTAGGTACACCAATATCAGTCACTGCTTCTTTCGGGATAGCAATACATCGCGAGGGTTGCGTCGAGTCAAGTGTACATAAAGCTGATTTAGCAATGTATAACGCTAAAAACACAGGAAAAGATAAAGTTTGCGTCTCGGATACATTCGCTTAGCTTCTAAAATCCGTAACTAATTTAATATTGTTTTATAGCAACAACAAAAGAATTAGGAGCTTGGCTTGTATTCTAAGTATATGTTCAACGCACATTCTTTGGGGTATGCGAAAAAAAACAGACAGAAAATTGCAAAAAATAATTGGTCAAATCTAAGCTGACAGTCACCGATAAAAAATTGGGTAACTGTCAGAGCAAGTCTGAGCTAGTACAGTTTAATCCAGAGTAGTTAAAAACGATGTTATTTGTTCAATTAACCACGGTTTATCGTCATACATAATAAAATGCTTGGATGTTGTATTCATCAAAAGTGTAGCATCTGGCGCTTTTGACAAGTGACTTTGATACCGTTGAGCCATCATTCTGTGTGAGGCTTCGTCACTAAAACCACCAGACGCTCCCAGTAATAGAATTTTACTATCAGATTTGGCTAATGAATCTCTTAAGTCAGTTGACATCAACGTAAATATAGCATCTGCAGCCGTTTTCGGATCTGACGTTTTAGCCATTTCTATAATACGCCTTTGATCTTCCTGAGAAGAAGCTTGAAGGTGAATGCTTTGCTTCGCAGCGTTTTCTATTCCTTGTGCGTCCAACCCACTATAGAAGTCTCTAAATTGTATTGCATGAGGTCTAAGTGTGTCTACTGATACCATAGGGTCCCTGCTGAAAACGGGACCAATGAAAGGTAGCCCATCAATTGATATTACTCCACCTACAAGCGCAGGTTTATTACTTTCCATCCAAAGCCCTAAGAACCCCCCTAAACTGTGCCCAATAATTATAGGTTGGTCTAGCTTTCGTTCTTCAATATATTGAATTAATTGATTTTTTGTTGATTCCAAAGATGGGGATTCAACTGCTGGAACACGCCCAAAGCCGGCAATACTGATTTTATGAATCTCAAACGATTGAGATAGCGTCTCTGAAATTCCACCCCAAACTCGACTGTCTGAGTTGAAACCAGGGATTAATATCAATGGGCTCCCTTTACCAATAACCTCCACTTCAAATCTTTTACCCTTTTCTTCATACGAATTTGCAATTGATGAAAAGAAAAAAATCAAGCTAAATAATAAAGTGGTAATGGTAATTTTTAGTGAGTTTGAAACACTATTTAGTAATTTTGTCATAATTTATTCTCTCTTTATTTAGTTCGTAATAATTAATGTTCAATTCCTTTTAAATGTCTCAATAGACACTGAAGAAAAGGAATGTGTGACACCATGTTTCACTTTTTTATAGTTTTTAACTGAAATTTCACTGTGCTCGAATTAAAGATTCAACCTTTGATCTTATTTGCGGAGACAATGGTCTGAGAGGTGGGGTAATTCGCCCTACCCTTAATCAAGACTATCTACTCTGATCTCGTTGAATGAGGGGTTTTACTTTAAGTTTAACGCCCTGAGATAATTGAACGACTATTGTGTTTAAGGCGCACTGACTTCGAAACGCATTCTTGCATCAGTGTGTGCTAAGTCAGCAAGAACTCTTCTGTCCATTAAAGCTTCGCTTGCAGCAGCGTCATCTTCGTATGACTCATCACTGATTCCACCCATACTGAGGATTTCAACATATCCGATTACACCATCAGTTATCTTCGTGAAAGTTGGGTTATCCATTGGTGGAGCAACAGATTCTGGACGGTTTGTCGAACTGCCATTACCTCCACTCTCAGAAGTGAAGAATGCTGAAAGAGCAACCAAAGAAGAAGGTAAAATACGATTTAAAAAAATCATGTTAAAACCTAAAAATGTATAAAAACCATGTTTGAAATTTTAATGATTTAACATTTATTAACTGTAAGAAAGTAATTAATAATTGTAATAAATCGAATTGCAACGTAATGCAGCGCATACCAACAAAGGCTAAATATTGAGACTCACTCTTAAACTAAAATTAAAATACGAATCTAAACAGACGCAGATAAACGCATGCACCTCAACTTTACAATAAATTACAAATTTCAAACATTTTAACTTCGATTTAAGCGATAAAGTCTGGTCGACTGGATCTAAAAGGTTAATTCGATTCGCAAGCTCTCAACATTTCTAATTTATTGATCAATTCGTTAGAAGCTGGAGGATTCAAGCTTTGCTCACAGTTAGCCTTTATTTAAAAACAACAAATTAAAGCAATCAGTTTTTTGGGTTTCTGTCCATACATATAAATCAAATAGGTAGTCGTTTGGAGTCACTAAATAAAATGTTACTCAGCATAGTGAGAATAAACGTTCAAAGTACCGATACAAATAGACGCTCATCAAGCTTAATTCGACGGAGTAGCTTACATGTGCAATATCATCTTGCGCGTTGAAATCGCAAAAAAGTTTAATATTGCAGCAAGCCAAGTGAGGCTGTGTGCTCATTACACAAGAATATTAGGGAGTTTTCAAAAGTTGGTGCTAATAAATGAAACAAGGTAACGCCGCGACACAGCACGGGAGGAATATTTGCATTAATTGTTTACAATTTGTATTAAAACAATTTAGTCGGAAATCAAGAAAGTCATTTGCATTTTTTACTGCACGTTTTATCTTAGGGTTTTCGAATGCAACAAGACGACGAGCTATTCTTAATATCTCTCATGTACTTCCTAATTTAAGTTATGATGAGGCTACAGAATTAGCATTTATTTCCCATCAAAATATCGTCTTCGGTGTGATAGAAACTCTTTTGTTAGACGAAATTGAGTTTGAATACGAGATAAGCCAAGCTGCTCAAAAAAATTTAGATTCTAACACTGGGCTAATCATAGCTACAATGCATATGGGCTGTTATGACGCTGTTCCATTTGCTTTAGAGAAGTTAACAAAACGTCCAACTATCGTCTCTAAAGCACCTACGTTCCTTTCTACCCAAAGGGCTTATGAAAAAGTGGGCATTAATTGTTATGATAAAAATCAGGTCAGTAGTATTTTCAAGTTAATCGCCGCAATCAAAGAGCAAGGGATAGTTATCCTTTATTCTGATCATTACAAAAAGGATACGGCACTCTCTTTTTTTGGAAAGGCGACTGGAGCTCCATATGAAGCCGCCATGTTATCTGCTTATGGGAAGGCTCCATTGATGATTGCTTACGGCGTTATACAAAAAAGTGGAAAGTACAAAATCTACTTAGACACTGTTTTAGAAAAGCCAGTAGGTTCTGGAAAAAAAGCCCATCATATGGCTACGAAAGAAATCTACAGAAGATTTGAACAAATAATCTTAGGGCAACCAAAGCACTGGTATTGGTCCTTTAAAAGGAAGCGTTAATGGGTTGTTCATTTTTATATTTAAATTCTATTTTTAAAGATACAGTACTCGGATAAGTTCGCTTTTTTCCATCATGCAAACTGATTTTTTTGATTTAACTTATCCAGTATTAGAAATGGCTTTGACGAAAAAAGATGCACCGTGGCTATTGTGCCTCTTTTAGTGCACTACATGTAAAACAATGTTTGTTTTGATAGTTAGCTTACTGTGACCTATATGAGCTCCCCACAATTTACTGAAACCTCTAAAGTAATTGATTAAATTGCAGTTACAGAATTCATGATAAAGTAGTAGTCCTGACAATTTTTTACAAAATACATACAGAATAAAAACCGACCAAGTAGTACCTTTAGAGTGTGTTTTATAAAGAGGTAGTAACATGAAAAAAATATTAATAGCAATTTCAGCGCTAAGCCTAGTAGCTTGTGCATCAAAGCCGTTGGACCCAGAAGCAAAGCTTGTGAGACTTACCACTGTTGAACCAGGACCAGAGTGTGAGTATTTGGGGGATGTAACGGGAAATCAAGGCGATTTCCTTACTGGTGAATTTACATCAAACAAAAATTTGGAGACTGGTGCAAGGCACGATATCAAAAACCAAGCCCATAAAATGGGTGGAAATGTAGTATTACTCTTGACACAACGAGCTGGACAAACTGGGGGTTACCACTCGGATTGGGGGGGCTCTTCAGTACAAACTAATGTCACATTGAGTGGAAATGTATATTTTTGTCCTACTAAATAGTAGCCTAGCACGAGTAGGTTTGTTATTTATTTAAAATTTGGATCATTAAAGGGTTCTTATGCTTTTAGATAGTGGTTATTTGCGTTCACTATTAACTCCTTTGTTAGTTTTAGGATTTCTATTACTGTCGCCTAGCATTCTAGCGTCAGATGCGAAGCCCAAGACCCCTGACTCTAAACGGGAAAAAGTGAACTCAAGTAAAGAAACCGATTTATTTGAGTTCACTTTATACTTGAGATTTGATGCGTTTGTTAAGACTCAACTTTATAGTGATCCCAACCAGAGCGATATTGTAGATTATCTAGATTTGTTTATTGGGATAGATGCATATTATGGCGCTTTCTTCCTTGAAACTAGCAACCAAGCTAATCATGTTAGCAGCAACTCAACTTTTGGTTATCGTATTTACAACGAGAGTGATATTCAAATTGATGTTTTACTAGGTCAATCATATCTAGAAAACATATCTGAAAATAAAGGAAATATATATAGAAGTAAGCCGTCTTCTGAATTGAAAGGAATAAGGGATAGAAGCGGTGAGCTAAATCAAGGCCTACGTTTCACCAAGTATTATCAGAATCAAGCATGGTGGGTAGACTTTGCAGCTGATCCTTTCAGGTTTTCACATGGTGGATATATTGTTGACGCATACATAGCTCAAGCCTACCAACTTTATAATTGGGAATTACAAACTGGACTCGGGCTTACACTATTCTCAAAAGAGGTAGTTGATTATCAAGCGGGTGTATTGGAATATGAGGCTACGCCTTCGAGGCCTGCTTACAGGGCCGGATTTGGTCATCGTTATTCTTTTGACCTTTCAGCTCAATACCCTTTAAGCGAAAGTTGGGTTTTTGTAGCTTCATTGTCAACAAAACACTATTCTGATTCATTCGCTGAAAGTCCAATTTATGGTAGTAATAAACAAACAAACTTTGGTGTAGGTATCATGTATGTTTGGTAGAGCTTTGTTGTCGTATCGTTGTCTACTACTTTTGATTTCTAACGCTATCTTGCATGGACAAGCTTGGTCAAAAAGTCATGATAACATCGAATTCAACCTCAAACCTAAGAGCTGTATTACAATGTCAAAAGGAAAGCAATGCTATGGAAATTTAACGCTGTATTGGCAGCTCGATAGACCTAGAAATATTTGTTTGTTTTCCCAAACAGATAAAAGACCAATTTATTGTTGGTCAAAAAGGTTACAGGGTAATTATGAGGGTTCTTTCGTATTATTTGAAAGTAACAAATACTCAATAGTAGATATTGAAAGCAAAGAAGTTTTAATGACCGAAACAATATCGGTAACATGGGTTTTTCAAGAATCACGTCAACGTCGTCGTTGGCGTTTGTTTTAAATACCAATATCAAAGTGAGGTGTAAACATGTCTAGTTATGGTGAGCTCTTATTGGTAGAAGATGATGTTGCTTTGGCCCAATGGGTTAAAGAATTCTTAGAAAATGAAGGTTTTTCTGTTACTCATATCATTAATGGTGATGAAGTACTGCCAACGTTGATTGACAAGAAATTTGACTTGGTACTTTTGGATCTAATGCTGCCTGGTTTAAATGGATTAGAAGTATGTAAGGAGATCAGAAGAATTAGCCAAATCCCAGTTATCATGCTCACCGCTAGAGCAGAGGAGATTGATGAAGTAATTGGGTTAGAAATTGGAGCAAATGATTATTTAGCAAAACCAGTTAAACCAAGAGTTTTACTAGCTAGATTGAAATCAGCATTACGTATAACCAATCTAAATAGCGCAACAGCCCAGAATGAGCTTATTTTTGGGGCCTTAAAAATTCACAAGTCTTCAAAAAGAGTTATTTTCGATGGCGAAAGTATTAGTTTGACTAGTGGTCTATTTGATTTCCTTTGTCTTTTGGCTGAGAATGCTGGCGAGGTAGTTAGCAGAGAGAAAGTATTTCAAGAGCTTAAATCCCGTGAGTATGACGGGTTAGATCGCCGATTCGATGTAATGATATCGACACTAAGAAAGCACTTTAATGAAAACGATAGAGGTGAGGAGCGAATTAAAACAGTCTGGGGGAAAGGCTATTTGTTTGTTCCTGATGCTTGGTAGCCGAGTTGTTGACGACTAACTATTTGTAATTGAATTATGAATAAATTAATTCTTCACATTGTCATGACCGTAACTCTTTCTTTGTTTGGCTTTGGATGGTTGATAGATGAATTCGTTTACAATTCGGAAAGTGTAGAATCTGAAGAAAACCACCCTCACCAGGTTTTATTAAATGGTTTTGTGAATCATTTAGGTAATGCATCGGCAGATACACTAATAACAAGGGTTAAAACCCTTAGCGTACAATTCAACGTAAATTTAGTGTTAGAACGCAGGGAAGATTTTGCCTTTGAAAAGGATGTGTTTGATGAGCTTGACACTTTGGGTCTTCAGCTTGCTTCAGAGCATGGATTGTATTACTTAAAGCCAATTCCAAAGCACCCTGAGTATTTACTTAAACTCACTGCAGCTAGAAACACCGAGGGCAATCGTTCACTCGAGTTAACTTTGACACTTTTATTATATTTTGGAGTCAGCGTCGCGGTGGTTCTCTGGATGTATCCACTAATAAAGCGACTAAAAAAACTAACAAGTGCAGCTAATAAATTTGGTAAAGGAAATTTGTCTGCACGAGTCGTACCAGCAAAACTCTCTCAGATTAATGTATTAGAAGAAAGTTTTAATAAAATGGCGTCTCAAATTGAACATTTGATTGAAGAAAATAGACTACTTGCTAACAGCCTTTCTCATGATTTGAGAACACCAGTTGCTTGTTTCCGTTTTGCTTTGGACGCATGCTTAGATGAACCAGATGTAGAAAGGAAGAACGAATATTTAATGCGGATGGAGAAAGATGTCGAGAATATCGAGGGTATGTTAAAAGCATTTCTCGATTATGCGAGTATGGAGCGACAAGGAATGCAGTTGGTCTTTCGACTAACCAATATGATAGGCTTTCTGCAAACTGTCGTAAACGATTTACAGCCTATTGCGAAAAAAAAGGGGTTAGGCTATGTTTAGTGTCAAGTGAGCAAGAAATAAATTCGTCTTTTGATAACGCATGGATGTATAGGGTATATCTCAACTTAATTACCAACGCAATCTCTTATGCTGATAGAGCGGTTATGGTTCTTCTGGTTAAAGAAAAGTCGAACTCTAAAGGTCAAACCAATGTCGTTTGTTACATCTGTGATGACGGGAGGGGGGTCGCTGAACACGATATGAAAAAAGTTTTTGACGCTTTTGTTAGATTAGACTCTAGTAGAAAGAGAAATGGTGAAAATTTTGGGCTAGGCTTGGCTATTGTAAAAAGAGTTATCGATTGGCACAGTTTTAAAGTGTCATTTTTACCTCGGGAAGAACATAAAACTATAAATTCATTCTTATCACAGGGTGACATGCAGCTAAATGAACTTGGCGCTGTGGTAAGGCTAACCATTCCTGTTCTCGCTCGTCACATTTGAACTAAGGTAATTAAAAGGTAGCGTAGCTAAAAAAATTTTTAATTTAATATAACGCCTCGCCAAATTGTCGCACTTGGATTTTAAATAGCAGATTAGCGGGGCTTTGTTATCTTAGTAGCCTATTATTTTTGGCCAGCTATGTGAATCCTAGTAGTCGATCGTTATTTCCTAGCTTACTTGTCCAAAGTTTCTTTTCTTTCTTAAAATGTTTAGTGTACCCCTAGGACTAGGTTTTATCGCAAGTTTTTTTCATACCACACAAGGTTAGAGCCTTAAGTAATGTTCTTATCTGATAAATTCATATTTTATGTTTATTAAATACCGATAAAAGATATCCACAACGCAAAAAGCTTACATATCTAATACAGACTTTATACAGTTATAAACAGAATTGCCGATACCTTCGATTATAATACATTAATATTAATGATATCAGGTGATTCAAATGAATAAGCTAGTAATACTTCTTTCCCTCTCAATTTTACTCTCTGCTTGCGGCGGTTCGAGTTCTGATGATGTGACGAGTCCAAATCCAGAACCAGAGCCTAATCCGTTTGCACAACTAACATCTGTGATTGAGCAAGACTTATCTGGAAATGATGCTGCCGCTGTTTCAGTTGCAATATATAAGGAAGGCGAAATCGTATTTGCAGAAGCTTTTGGCGAAAAGATAAAGGGCCAAGGTGAGCCAGTAACATCAAATACTCTTTTCCAACTGGGCTCAACAACAAAAATGTTTACTGCTGTTGCTGTTCTGCAACTCATCCAGCAAGATCTAATCGCGCTAGATGATAAGCTAACTAACGTTGTGCCTCAGATTCAATATCCAAGTGATCAAGCACTTGACTGGCAGGAAATAGAAATAGAACATTTACTTACTCACCAGAGCGGTTTGCGTGATTCATCAATGCAAGATGAAGGAGATTTGGTAAATCATATGCAAACGGAATATCCACGAGATTTTCTCCAACTAAATCCTCCAGGTTTCTTTCATAATTATAGCAATCCAAATTGGTCGTATCTTGGAGCAATTATTGAGCAATTAACTCAAGAAAAATATGATGATTACGTTCATCAGAATATTTTTGCTAAATTGGAGATGAATAGAAGTTTTATTGGACGTGAAGATGCTGTTTCGGATGGAGATTATGCATTAGGATTTCAAGTGTTAGACCCAAACCAAGGAGGTTCATTTAATACACAAATTAGCCAAATGCCAAAATCTACAATTGGACATGCAGCAGGCACTGAAACATGGTCAACACCTAGTCAGCAGTTAAAGATGGCAGATTTTCTTCTTAATGGTGACCCAAGTCTCTTGAGCGATCCTCTTAGAGCACAAATTACATCCGCTCAAGTAAGTGAGGATTTTGCTGGCTTGCCTTTCAATTATGGGTACGGTATCTATGTAAATGATGGTTTTCAACTTGGAAATGATTGGTATCCCCTTAAAAATTGGAATCATGGTGGTAACACATTCTCCTATACTAATGTATTTTATGTATTTCCTGAGCTTGATATCGCTATTTCTATCATGAGCAGTGGCGCATTTAATAATTTTGAGCCAACACTGTTAGCTGCGCTTGGTTCGGTGACCACGCTTCCCGAATCACAAGCGCTTCCGGTTATTCAGAGTGATTCTACTCAATATGATAGGCACGTGGGGACATACTCTAGCAATAACTTCACATTTATCATTAGTAAAGACGGTAACGACTTATTGATTTTCATCCCAGAATTGGAAGCCGGTAACATACCTTATGAACCCAAACTTGAGCACTATGGTGATGATACTTTTTTTGCAAATATTGGTGGAGAAATCAGCGATTTGACTTTCATCCAAATCGAAGAGGGTGGTGAATCTGTATTTATACGAAATAGAGAACTTGTAGCTATTAAAGACGGTTTCTAGTTTCTTGCATATAATAAGGTGATACCCAAATTAGATTTAATCTATCGGTTTGTTCAAAAGAGCCGATAGTTTTTCAGTTTAGCGAGAACGAAATTGATAAGTAAAACCTATTTTCAACTTCAGGTTTACTTTTCAAACATTGACCAATCCCCCGAGATTAGTACCAATCCACTGATGTTATATTTATATTATGCTGGCTGTTTCGCAAACTCAACTGGCGACATAAAACTAAGCGAACTATGAGATCGAATATTGTTGTAGTGTTCTCGCGATATCTCTATTTCGTAACTCGCTTCGTCCAGGGTCATGAACCAATACTGGTTTAAGCATTCATTTCTAAATTTGTCATTTAAACTTTCAATAAATGCGTTTTGTATTGGTTTGCCCGGTTGAATACAACTCAGCTTCAAGTCGCTTTGCTTGCTCTAAGAGAACATAGATTTACTGGAGTAATCAGTGCGATTGTCAAAAACAACTGAGTTAGCCTTGCCACTTAGCTCAATCATTTGGTCGAGAAAACGCGCTTCCATCGCACCATTAATTGAAACGGCTTTTAATTGGCCCACCATCTCTCGAGTAAAATCATCTATAATGTTTGATACCCTGAAGCGTCTTCCGCTGCCTAACAGTATTTTTTCAATCACTTAAAACCATGTTTCCACCTTTTCGTGGAATCCACATTTTTCTCGGGGAACTTATCCGATAACCTCTTTGAGGGTACAAGCATCATGTATACATGCAATGTATCAGGAATACATTTCCAAAATAAAAAGAGGTTTAAAATGCACGTCCATAATAAAATAACAACGGCAGTTAAATTTGCCCTTATGTCAACTATAGGAAGCATGACTATTGCTGGACAAGCAATAGCTCAGGAAACAGTAACAGATGAGATTGTTGAACGCATCTCTGTTACAGGCTCTAGTATTAAAAGAACTGATATCGAAGGAGCGTTACCGGTTACAACGCTCACACAGGCAGACATTGTTAGATCAGGCGTTACATCTGTCCCAGATTTAATTCAACAATTGCCTTCCATGCAAGGTTTCACTGCTCCTTCACAAAGTGTTGGTGGCGGTGGTGGTGGTATAGCAACTGCCTCACTTCGAGGTATTGGAAGCGAATACACACTGGTACTATTGAACGGTCGCCGTCTTGCCGCCTCGGGTTCTGGAAGTTCAATTGATGTAAATACCATACCGCTTGCAGCTATAGAGCGCATCGAGATTCTGACCGATGGTGCTTCTGCACTTTACGGTGCTGACGCAATCGCCGGTGTGATCAACTTCATCCTTAGAAAAGACGTGCAAGAAACGACGGTTCAAGTTCGTTACGACAAACCTCAGGATACCGGCGGTGAAAATTTTAGTTTCAGTGTCACCACGGGTTTTGGTGATTTAAGCAGAGATGGTTTTAATATTTCTTTGTCTGCTTCTCGTGAAGATCAAACACAACTGCGAAGCGCAGACCGCGACTTTGCCAAAACTGGTTTCATTCCATTCAATCACAACGGTGTCGATCTGATGTTCCTCGCTGCTTCACCAAACGCGATTCCTGGAAATGCTAGAGTCCGTTTCTGGCATCCTGATGGGCTAGACAGCAATGGAGATGGAACACCCGACCGCCTGACGGCAACATTCAATCCATATAGGTTTGCCAACGGCCAATGCGGTCCTAATAGCGCTCCTTCAAATAGCGCTACAGCGACATCACAGATTGAAAGGTGCTTATTTGATTTTACATCGACTCTAGAAATTTTGCCTGAGTTTGTCCGTGACAACATCATTTTGAACGGTACTGTAGAATTAGGCGATTCTGCGGAGGCATACGGGACGATTAACTTCTCGAACTTTGATACCATTACACGAATTGCACCCTATCCGACTGGTAACTTCCTGCTCCCTATTGATTCAGCATTGGTACAAAGCGAGGTACTTCCAAACTTACCCAGTAACGTACTTGGCTTCACACCACAGCAAATCATTGACAACATTTCGGATGTAGCGGCTGCTTGGCGTGTACTTCCTGGTGGTAATCGTACAAATGAATATGCTACCGATTCTCTCTGGGCTAACTTTGGTGTACGTGGTGAATTCGGCGAAGTATCTTACGATATTTCAATTACTCATGCAGACAATGAGCGCAGCGATAATATTCTAACGGGATACCCCATTACTACTGATTTTGTGCCATTGGTATCATCAGGTGCCGTTAACGTATTTGCTGCCCCTGAGGACCTGACCGATGAAGAGCGTGCTGCGGTTCAAGCAACAATGTACAGCGGTCTGCGGCAAAAAACAGATACTGGCTTAACTATGTTTGAAGGTTCATTTTCAGCGCCAGTATTCGAGTTGCCGGGTGGTGAAGTATACCTAGGTGGTGGCTTTGACTATCGTAAGATGACTTTTGAACAAACTGCATCAGACGCATATAGACAAGCAACAATCTTGTTCACGCGTCCACTTCCAGAATTTGAACTTGAGCGGACGTCATACGGTGCCTTCTTAGAAATGGTTGCACCAATTACTGATATCTTAGAAATCACTGGCTCTTTGCGTTACGACGACATTAGTGATATCGATGCCGCTGACACACTTTGGGGTGACCTAGATGGTGACGGTGTTAACGACCCAACCAGAAACACTGGGGCACGCGGTATTGAAATGGACGATACAACGTTCAAATTAAGTTTGGCTTACCGACCAACTGAAGAGTGGTTGATTAGAGCTTCTGCAGGTACTGGCTTCAAGGCACCGACTATGTTGCAAGTAGCAAGACCAAGAACTCCGTTTGGTGTCACCGGTAACGTTTATGATTGTCCATTTACAGGTAGCGATCCATTAGCACAGTTCTGTTTGGATCCGCAGTCACAATATTCAGTAGTTAGCCAAGGTAATCAGGCGTTGCAACCAGAAGAATCACAACAATTTTCATTTGGCGTTGTATACGGTGGTGATGCTTTTGAATTCAGTATGGACTATTTCAACATTGAACTAAGCAACCAAGTATTGCCGGCAACCGAAGGTCAAATATTTGGCAACCCTCAACAGTTTCGTGATTTGTTTACTACAACGGTTAATCCTGGTACTGGAGAGCAAGTACTAACGATGATTTCGGCCAGTGCTAACGTTGGTGAAGCCAATATTGAGGGTATTGATTACAGTGTGTCATTCTCTAATGAGTTTGGTTTTACTGAACTAACTACCAATATTTCTGGTACTTACATGATTGAAAACGATTACCTGCGCACCGGCACTGGTACAGGAGATGTTGCGGCAATTTTTGATACCAGTCTTGGTCAGAAAGGCCCTGACGATAGTGTAGTTTTCAGGAATAGAATTCGTATTGTCAACACACTCGAACACGGTAATTTTGCTCACTCTGTAAACATAAACTATCAAAGCGGTTGGACTGATGAAAACTTCCCTGGTGGAGACTCAAGCATTCGTCTGGCATCTGATCTAAGTCAAGTCTATGATGGAGGCGTACAATTGGATATTCCTTCCTATACAACCGTTGACTATCTGACAACATATAACTTCGATGAGTTGGTAAAAAATCTGGATGTTACCCTGGGTATTAACAACGTGTTTGATAAGGCACCTCCTCGTGCCTTCGGTGAGAACAGCGGACACCAAGAAGGGTTCGATCCTCGTTATTATGATGTTTTCGGCCGTATGTTTTACTTTAACGCAACGTACTCTTTTTAAGCTGTTTCTGTATAAGTTGCAATTTTAGTTGAAAAGGATTTCAAGTGTAGAAGTAAATCACAAAAAGCCGATGAACTTTGTTCATCGGCTTTTTTTTCGCTCTACCGTTTTAGCTGAGTTGCTAAGTAAGTATTAAATAATTTGCATGTTCACTACATCATCATTGCAAACCGTTGATAATTCAATTACGACCAATCTGATGCGGGATGTTTGTCTTGGAAAAAGACGATGGGAAATTAACCTGTAATTCACGTCACGAATCATTCACGTCGTAACATTTAGGTTTCATTCAGTTCATCGAAGACGTACATTATATAGGCAGGTTTTGTAATCCTGCATAGCACAATGTCTCCCTAGACACAACGTGCTGTCCCACTAGAAAGATGGGGCAATGGATGCTCCATCTTTCGATTTTATTTTAATCATAAAAGCTCCTCACCTGATAGCCACAACAAATTAAATTCCATAAAATAAATTACCGTTGCTCAGAAGTTAATCGGCAAATGGAGTACAACAATAGTGCTATGTTTTTTATCATACTTGCGTTTTATCGTAACGATTGATTGAAGCCTATGCAGTGATGACACCTATCACTGTAATTGAAGTAAGTCACACAATGACCTACGATTGTCGATAGTTTTGTTCGCAGCTGATCGCAGCGCATACCACAATATCTTCCATATTTTGTTTTTTAAGAAACTGCGCCAGTCTAAAAAATTATAGAATACCTCGGTTTTATGCACGAGCATCCTTTGTTTCAGTTTGCATCGATACAACGCCTTATTCACCAAGTCTCCAGTTGGTTTCGTTTCATTGTTTAGCCGATGACTTTAAGAAAGAATAAACAGATGAAGGCCGTCAGGTACAACCTCCCCTAGTGAGTTTGGCTATAAGTGAATTCAGAGTCCATTTGCAAGGCATTCAAAATAATGAATTGATACAATATTGAATAACGCCTCGTGGCTCACCATGGTTGTGTTAGCAGCATCAAACTTGATAATGGACTCTTACTCAAGTCTACTTTTATTCCCCTTACTCATGGCATAAACATAACAGGGGGACAGCTAATTCTATATGAAACTGATACTAGTTCAGTCTTTTTCAATGCGTGCTCGAACTCTTACTTGAGAACTGTGTAAACAACATGTTAGTAGACTTCTGGGGTATGATGTAATTTTGCCATTGAACTAAATCTTTCGAGGTTATAAGGCTCCAACAGGTCAAGTGTAGAAATTAGCTGACAACCGATGGCTCTGGGACTGGTGTCGTTGCTCAGTGTTGCTAGTCTATCCACTTGGAACTAAAATTCTTCCGGGTAACGTTGATCGCTTACATATTTAATTTCCAGAGCGATTCAAGTACGTCGGTTGTTTGGGCTCGAATATTGTGGCTTATCGAAAATAGCTGAGTACTTCGGCTTTGCACAGTCTTGAAACAGATAACTCGGCGCCGTTTTTCAGTCTAACTGTATAATCTCCGCGCTTGCTGGTCATCAGTTCAGAAATTGCACTAAAACGCACTATTGAAGAGCGATGAATTCGAATAAAGTCTTGTTCATTCAGTTTTTCTTCCATTTTGGACATGCTTTCCCGATGCAATACCATTTGTCCGTTTTTCAAGAATATCTCGACATAGTTCCCACTTCCTGACAAATATTCAATGTCTTCAATACTAATTATGCGGATTTTGCCGACTTCTTTGATAGGAATTATCGCGTTCGTAGCTTTATTAATATGTTGATTTATGCTGTAAAGTGCACGCTTAATAGAACTAAGTTCCTTGCCTGACTGACCATGACCGAGACGGTTGTTTATCTTGGTAACAGAGTCAGAAAAGCGACTTTTTTTAAGAGGTTTGAGCATATAGTCTGTGGCCCCAAGATTAAAAGCATCAACGGCAAAGCCAGCATGTTCGGTAACAAAAACAATCACAGATTTACCTGAGAATATTTTTGCCAGTTCTATACCATTTATTTCAGGCATTACTATGTCCAGAAAAATGACATCAGGGTGTTCGCTAAAAAACATATCGACTGCTTTTGATGGTGAATCAGAAGTAATAACCTCGCAGTTAGGATAATACTCCTGAACTAGAGAGAGGAGGTTTTTCATAGCAAGTTGTTCGTTGTCTACAATTAAAATTTTCATTAATAAACCACTTTCAGACTAGAGCTTCTTGACTAATGTTTGTGAAGCACATACTGCCAACAAAACAGGATTCAAAAATACGATAAATAGATTTTTCATTTAGATCTTCTCTGAGAAACTGAAATGCAATATAAACAGCATACTGGAGAAAATATGTTTGGAATTTGTAATCTATTGTTAGCTTGCTCAGAAAAACCAACACAAAAAACAGTTAGCCCTGAAATGGTTTCTGGCACAATAAACACAAATCCAAAATTCACAAAAACACAAAGTTCTTCTCTAAAAATCCGAAACTACTGAAGTATCCACGAAGTAAAGACCAATCTTTTTAAGAAGCTTCTCTACGTGACCGGCCAATGCCGATCAGAAATAGAGTCAAAGACAGTCAGGGCCAGCCATCGTCCTCAACACAAGAAATTGATCTCAGCCCTTGTCCATTAGAATTGATCAGGCTATGGGCGCTTGATAAAGCATCAAAATCATGCAGTGCAATGTTGTACTGCTCAAATTTTAGTACCCATCTTTGATTGCGACATTTTGTCGACTGCGTATGTAAACAGATTCTGTGCTTTCATCAGTTGGGAAAAACGTGATTGGAATGGCCTCTCCATTAAGCACCGCCATAAACGTTGCGTCACCAACGGGAGTTAATCGACGTTCATAAGGTGTATTAGTCGCCTCAAATTCTGGGATAGTTAATACTAGATTACTTTCTTCTTTTGTCACAATGATGGTTAACTCTCCCGTAGAATAAGTGCCTTCATGTTTAGAGTACTGTTCTGGAAGACTTGCCAGCACAGGCTCTTCCATTGGACTTGGTACTGTACTGACAGCATTAAGTGCAGCTACCATAGACGACTTAAAATCATTGAATGCTCCGCTACTCATGAGTGAAACGGCAACATTTTGCTCCGGTAATATAAAGAATAAGCTTGTGTAAGAATTCGTGTTTCCTCCATGCTCCCATACTTTTATCGGATACCATTGTTCATTATGAATAAAGCCATCATCCACAAAAACACCGTATCCATAATGCTGAGGCAGTCCGGCAAATTCTTGATGCACGTGTGCTTTTGTTATTTCTGTTCGCAGAGTATCTTCCAAGATGTTTTCATTTCCGTTTAACAAAAACTCCGCCATCTTTAGTTGCTCAGATGGCGTAGACCAAGTTTCGGACCCTGCAGGATGACCTACAATGGTTATAGGAATTTGACTGATGTCACTTATATATGAATTGTTCCCATTTGGCTGTTCTTGATAACCTAGTGCGTAGTCTCCGTCTATAATTGCGCCAGAACGACCGATGGTTGTTCTTGGCATACCTAGTTTTTCGAATACGTTTTGTCGCATGTAATCAGCATAATCTTGATGCGTGAAGTCTTCTATCAAAGCACCAAGATAAGACCAATTAGGGTTGCTATAGTTAAAGAACAAATTTGGTGGATTCATTGGTGAGAATGCGTTTGGATAAATAGACAGCATTACATCCAACAATGGTTGGTCGATTTGAACCTCATTATCTCTTAATCCACTCTGGTGGGTTAACAAATGCCTAATTTCAATATTTTGCCAATCAAGTGCATGCTCACCGGGATATTGAATCTCAGGCATGGCACTAACAAGCTTATCATCCAATGAAATGAGACCCTGCTCAACTAATTGCAATGTCGCTACAGCAGTAAACATCTTAGTTGTTGAGCCTAATTGGAATAGGGTGTTCGGAGTTGCTGGAACGCCCTGCCCTTTAACTTTTTCCCCAAACGCTTCTGCAAATACAATCTCACCATCCTTGTAAATAGCTATTGATACTGCCGCAGCATTGTTATTGGTAAGGTCTTCCTGAATGACCTCACGCAACTGAGTAAAATCCGGAGTACTTGGAACAGGGTTTGGTACCGAATTATTCGAACTAGAGCCACCACAGCCACATAGCCCAATGACTAACATTAATGTTGTTGTAAACTTTTGCATCTATGTTTCCTCGATTTCATTAACGTATATAATTCTAATTTCGAGCCTTAACAGATACTGTTATGAAGTGTAGGAAAAGTGTTACCCAATTGTAAGAGTGAAGTCACACTTAGGATAGTCTCCCAAGAGAGTCCAGCATGGGCTCCTTCTAAAATCAGCATTTCAAAGAGATGCTGATCGTTTTGAACTGGAACTCCCCACTCTTCATCATGATACTTTGCATATAGCTTAGGATCAGAACCAAAGCATCGTGTTTTTTATCAATGGGTATTCCACTCTTAAAGTGTTTTCCCAGAGTGAAAGGTTAAAATTTGTAACTCTAATGATCATTTGGGCCACTTAGTGCGACCCACTCTTAAAATAATGTTTAAGAAGTTAAAACTTGGAGTTTATAGAGAATTTTAATTTGGACGTTTTTGAGTAACACTTATAGACTTACAAGTATCCATCATATGTTCTTGAGCCATTCCCGGATGCAAGAACGGACCTATCGAACTTATTTTAGCCCTTTCCGATTCGTCTGATGAGATGACTTGTTCAATCCAATTTATGTGAGCAGAAACTCTCGTGTATAGCTCTGTTACTCCATATTCTCCAGCGTATTTATCATCTGAACCAGTCCTAGAACTGACACCTAAAATAAAATAGTCCCCACCTTGTTTAATGTAAGCCGGACCACCACTATCACCATTTCCAGAAACTCCCTCATACTCTAAACCTGCATCACCTTTCTCAAATACAAACTGAAGGTCAGATTCATTTGAAGCAATGACTTTATTCTGCGCTTTGCGTAAAACACCATTATTTTCGACATTACTAACGGTTTGCCCAGTTAAACCAGTCCCTGTTCCACCACTACCAATGAACCAAACATCCTTGTTAGTTTCATCCGTGGCGCGATACAGTTGCGCAGGCTCAATAGTCGTGATTGGCTCTTTAAGCTTCACGAGTGACAAGTCGTTCTCTCCGCCAAATTCATAGGTGGGATAGTTATAAGTTGCTTGCACTTCGGCAAGTTGATTTCCGACCTTTATAGTTTGCCCTTGGTCCAAACAAAAAACAGCATGCGTTGCGGTCAAGATCCAGTCTGGCGCAATTAGTGTCCCATGAACTCCAATGTTGTAGAACGTTGCCAATGCTGGGAAATCTTGAAAATCCGCAATATAGTGTTTTTCTGGTTTGTCGTGCCTTATAACTATAGCGGATGCGTAACTGCTAAATAAGATGTTCGCTAGAATCCCTATTGAAACGTATTTTATGCCTTTTAATTGAGTCATGTGGTTTGTCCTTCGCATTTTTAAATGGCCTCCAAGAGTAATCAATCTCACACATCTTAACTGTAAGAAATTGAATGAAATTTGAAGCAAGTTGTAAGAAAAAAATTCAGTTTGAAAAAATTGACTTAGGATATTCAACGAATAGTACAGCCAACTTAGCACCCTATATTGACACTTAATGTGTTGCTTGAGTATCAATTGCTTTAGGTTTCATTAGAAAGTTTAGATATAACTCTGCAACCTGTTCGGCCTTGTCTAACATTGGAAGGTGGCCGCAGCCGTCCAAAATTTCAAGTTGTGAATTTGGTAATTCGTCATGTAGCACGCCTGCGCCACTCACATGAAATATTCTATCTTGTTTACACCACAAAATTAGCGACGGCATCTCAAGTTTTGATGCTAAATACTGTAAGCTATGCGCCTCAGTTAAATTATTCGCGGCATACCAAATCTGCATATTTTGACTAATCGTTGATAGTTCTTCAGACATCCACGTTTTTAAGATCGGTGATGGCATGTATGGCGTTACTGGAAATAACCAAGCATTTCTTTCAATGAATTCTTCTTCAGATTGGACTAACAACGGAATAACGCCATCTTCAATGGCTAATTCCATTTCGCTTTTGGTGCTACTTTTTACACCAAGAGGACTTCCTATAAACGCAATTGACTGCACCAAATCCGGGTTAGAAGTGGCGAGTAAACCTGCAACAGCGGCACCCATTGAATTTGCACCAACATGCGCTCTTTTAACATTCAATGATTTTAATACCTTGCTTAAATTATGTTTTTGGTGTGGTAAAAAGTAAGACTCAAAACCGAGTTGTTCATTATTGCCAAACCCTGGGAGGTCTAAAGCAATGACTCGATAGAAAGGCGTTAGTTGACGTGCTAAGTCAACCCAGTGCTCTTTTCTTGCAAAGATACCATGTAGCAGCACAATGGTTTCCGCATGCTCATCACTCCTTCCTCCTTCCAAATAATGAATTTTTCCTAAAGGCGTTTCTATCGTTTTTGAAGAAAGACCTGCGAGCGAATTATTCACAGATAGCAAGAGCTTACTCATAAGCTGTGGACGCTCGAACCATGTAAAAACCAATAAAATTAATAGGCAAACAAAAACAGTAATCCGTGTCATATCTATTCTCCTCAAACGTTAATAAGGTAGCTCACTACGCTCACAATGAGACAACAAATGGCCATGGCGAGTACGGTGAGGTTGTCTTTTACAGACTTATTTCTTATGACTTCTTTCATTGCAATATCCTCATAATGATTTGTTCTTTCAGAGGTCTTTTACTCGAAGGCAACTCATGCTTACGAGTCGCTTCCCAACTGGTTTAGCAAGAAATAGTTTATTGCAAATTGGAGAATAATTTTGTTTTAAAATGTTATCATTTTGTAAGATGAGAATAATTCATCGCGTTGCGAAAGAGGCAATTAAACATTAACTAAAAATGATTATGGGGAGGATTCAAAGCCGATAATCCAGCACAATTTTTAAAGAATTTTCGAAAAGCAAACGATACATATATACGTTAGGTCCAACGTCGAACAACAGGAAGCTTAAGAACATGTATAAATTATTAGTTACTATAACAGGCTTTGCGCTAACTACGGGATGCACATCCACTGGGACGATTCAAGGGGTCAGTGGAAATAACACAGTACAGTTCGAGTATGAACAAACCTTGTTCGAACACCAGGGTTTACTCAAGGTGACTATGCCTTCTGGTGAGCGTTTTACTGGAAAGTATGTTCAAGGCTCAACGACATCCTCTGGCACCGATTGGGAGCTTGGTGAATCCAGTGATGAGTCTATCATTTTGAGAGATTCAACAACCATTTCATCCAAAGCTGAGGCAGTTCTTATCGGTGATAAAGGCTCTACAATGAGTTGCTGGTTAACCTTGTCTGCGCCTGAAGTCGGTTTAGATGGTGGCGGTATTGGAAAATGTAAAACGTCTACAAACAAAAAGGTTTCATTTACATTTTAAATTTTCTAATCGAGCAAAATGTCAAAGCAGTTATGCTTCAAATCAAACAGAGTATGATTTGAAAAAAAAATCGGCAAGACTGCCTTTGCATGCCTTACCGATAGAAATCATGAGCTGATGTGATTTTACGCCGTTATACACGTGGAGCGTGAAAGTACTTTTCGCACGATGTATTCGTCACAATTCATTGTGGGGCAGTGGTTTCAAATCGTAAGCGAGCGTCCGTCAATGAACAATCATGTGCTGGCTCACTTTGATCGACCATGTATCCAAAACCAAGCGCAGTAATTGCAGCATCCATCGCAACATTTCTTTGCGAGTTAGAATCCACGAGCTCAAAAGTAGTCGCTTCAATATCAACAGGAATGCCTACCGCTTCAAACATTTGGCCTGTGTGATCGAAGGTTATCATGTTAGACAAGCCCAACCGAACATCGTTATTAGGAAGCTTTTTATCCAAGACTGCAGATAAAATTCCATTAGATTTCTCACCAATAAAGCAAACTGGGTGGTTGAGTGCACGCATCGACAAAAGGAAGTGTTCGGCAGCACTATAGGTGTTTGGTCCGGCAATTGTTGCGACAGGGCGAGCAAAGGAAACGCGCTCTGTCGGTTCCATCTCACGCTCTATTCGTTGGCTGACCTCTGGAGAATTTGAGTAATCATAACCAGTTGCTTGATAAGAGGTAACCGTAACCTTTTCTTGAGAAAAGCGATTCGCTATGGCGTCGGCAACCGCCAAATCACCTCCTCCGTTTATCATGACATTTATAATTAAAGCCTCAGTATGCGCTAGATCAGTAAGGATTCTGTCCATCAAATCTTCACTTGCCGAAAGATCATCCTCTTCGGAAGTATCTGAAATACCTCCCATACTCAGAACTTCAATGTACCCGATTACACCATTTCCGATAGTAGCCCATTGAAATGTGTCTTGATTTTCTCCACCCGCCATCTTAAAGCTATCATCATCAAAATAACTCTTTTTAATCTCAAACATTCTTTGAAGCTGTGCACTTATATAACTATTAAAATCGCTTATCTCAGATTGATTTGTAAAACCATCCTGAAGAATTCCATCAATTGTGCCCTCTAAACTAGCGGGTGAGAACTCAAATCCATTGCTTGCGCTAAGCGTAACGTGTCCATCATCTAATCCGTGTAATAAGTTAATAATTATCTCAAGCAACTCGTCATCACTTGTTTGATCATTAACCAATTCTCGAGCAGTGGTTGTGCGTTGTTCCCAATCGAAAATCCCGCGTGCTTCAAAAAACGGATAATAGTCATTGAAATTATGGATGATGTGCTCAAGCGTCTGCACTGGTCCGTTTTCGGTTATCAATCTATCGTCTTTGCACGAGGGGGGGATTTCACTTCTTTTTGAAAATACAAGCTTTCCTTTATCTTCTGTCGCCTCAAACTCGTCTTCTTTCAATTCTTCAACGGTTATCAAACTAGCGAGACTCTCTTGAGTCGTTGTTTGCGCTACCAAACATGTTTCTCGCGTGTAGTCATACACCTCTATATTGTCACCAGCAACATTTAATGCGCGACCGAAACCTATTTGAACCCAAGCACCGTCAGGTATTGGTGTAAAAGATGGATTATCTGAAGGCGGGGGGCTAACAGGTAAAGGAGGAGTCGATGTGCTACCACTCCCTCCGCAACCAACCAAAAATAGTGCTGAAAGACCGAGTGCCCCAGCTATTAACGTGCGATTAAATCTAAACATTGTACTACCTATATCAATCAAAATATGTGAATAGGCAGTTTAATGATTTACACTCGGTAAACTGTTAGAAAGTATCTAATAATTGTAAAAAGGTGAACCAACATTTTACAAATATCTGACTATTTTAAGGTCATCAATGTTGCTTACTTCCCTTGTTGTTAATCAGGTTCGGGGGAACCGCCAATAGATAAATTCTCCATTTTCAAAAACTCAACCATACTTGGACCACTTATAACTTTCCTGACTCGTTTTACGAATTTAGAGTTTTGGAATAATTGTTTTTCTTAAGCTTCAAACGCAAAGCCTAGTATTCCAAAACTCTATCGTTGGTAACGCGTATATGATTCATTCCTGAATAACAGTTTACGTAAACACTAAAATGAAATGGCAACTAGTTATGCTAGCAACACCAAAAAGACCGGCGATTTCTTGAGTTATATCTTCCAGCACCATAACCTTAATTTCTTATAAAACGAAAAGGTTAAATCTGTTTATTCTTCAAATATCAAACTTGACTTAGATTCACGGGATGAGACGATAAGATTATTAGCAATTTGAGGGAAACACACGATGTCTTTACTCAGAGCCATACTCAAAAAGTATTTGAACACTATTAATGCGTTGATATTAAGCCTATCTCTATTCGTTAGTTTAGCTGGCGCACAAGAAAAGACTAACAAAGCAAATCAAAAGACATTCAATGTGATGGCTCCCTTAGATCTTAAAACACCTGACCAATGGCAACAGTTTGACGAATATCTAAAGGTCGCTAAGTCTATGGGCATCGACGGCGTCTCAGTCGATATTTGGTGGGGTAAAGTTGAGGCCAAAGATGATCAAATATTTGATTGGCAATATTACGATAGAATTTTATCACTTTTGAACAAACACAAGCTTCAGTGGATCCCCATCATGTCTTTTCATCAGTGCGGCGGAAACGTGGGAGATAATTGCAATATTCCGATTCCATCATGGATTTGGAACTCAATTAAAGGCGCATCAGCTAAAGATTTAAAATTTAAAAGCGAGCAAGGTAATTATTCATCCGAGACGCTATCATTCTGGCAAACGCCCGAAGTAAAAAATAAGATTTATCAGCAATACAAAGAGTTCATGCAAGCATTTCAATCAAAATATGCTGATTACGCTAACAAGATCCAAGAGCTTAATATTTCGATGGGGCCAGCTGGTGAACTTCGTTATCCTTCTTATAATAGCCATGATATTGGTTCGGGTTATCCGACTAGAGGAGCCATACAAGGATTTAACGCACTGGCATTAAACGATTTTCGTATGTTTTTACTAGATAAATATGAACATATCGAAGCCTTAAACGATAGTTGGAACAGCACTTATTCAAACTTTGAACAAATAAACATATCCGTTGATTTCGAAAAAGTTTTTTCCAACAAGGCCCACCTTAAAACCGGCAAAGCTCGCGATTATCTAACTTGGTATCATCAGTCTTTAGTGAAACACGGTGAAGCGATGCTCAATACCGCACACGATAGTTTCGACGGGGCATTCTTAGCGATTCCCATCGCATATAAAATTCCTGGAATACATTGGCTAATCGCGAAAAAAGATGGTTATGCTCGTTCAGCAGAAATAGCTGCTGGCTTGATCCCACCTTCACATTATGACGCTGCAAACGTTAATGGTTACTACAATATTTTAAGTCTTGCTAAGAATTTTGAAGCTTTAAATACTCGAGAAGTCATCGTTCATTTTACAGCCTTAGAAATGAGTGACACCCCACAAGCACCTGCTTTTAGTAAAGCAAAAACATTGGTCAAATGGATTGGCGAGGGCGCTTACAAATTAAATATCAAGGTCAAAGGCGAAAACGCTTTAGCCTATGGCGTGCATACCACTTTAGGTTGGCAAAATATTAATCACGCGCTCGTAAACAATCACTATCTAGGGCTAACAGTTCTGCGAATCGGCGACGTCGCTGATCAATCAAAAATAGGCTTTGAAGAATATAAAAAGCTCATAAAGTAAAATAAACTTTACTTTATGACTAGTGTGCATTACCATTCAAAAAAGTAAAGCAAACTTAACATAAAGAAAAGGTAACCATACTATGAGCAATACTAATATTCACCAGCGAATGAGCCGCTCAAATTTAGGCAATGCAATTTGGAGCAGTGCATGGATGATCTCACTTGCCCTTTTGGTGTTTGCGCCCAAGTTTTTGTGGGATTTTAATCTGCCACTGACAATTTGCGCATTGGGTTTGAATTTATTTACAGCCTATAAAATGATCGTAGCGAACAAAAAGTTACTTGATGCAATGGATGAGCTACAAAGAAAAATTCATCTAAATGCAATGGCAATAACGCTAGGTATCACAGTCGTTTACGCCGCGATATTCGGCATATTAGATGATATTAAACTACTGCCGTTTGAGTTGGATAATGCAAGCATCCTATTTGTTATGGGGCCTACCTATCTGCTTTGTGTGATTTTAGGAACAAAGAGGTACTCATGAAGAATAAGTTTAAAGTACTGCGCGCTGAGCGCGATTGGACACAAGCCGACTTAGCGGCTGCCTTGGATGTCACACGCCAGACAATCAATGCGATCGAGAAAGGAAAATTTGACCCCAGTTTACCGCTTGCATTTAAAGCTGCGAAGCTTTTTAACATGCCAATAGAGGAAATCTTTGATGGCTCAAGCTGCTAGAAACAAATAGCTATTTTAAGCGAAGCACCAATGTTTCAGAAATCTTATCTTGAATCGCCTGCCTATTTGGGTCCCAATACAGTTGTAAAAACCCAGATAGGCCAGTCGCCAGGCCTGCGCCATAACCACCATAACGACCAAAACTCTCCCAAAGGTTTGGCACGCGACCGTCTAACCTGACCACTTGAATTCCCAAAAGGCGTTTACCAATCGTTTGTCCGTTGAACCACGCTGTTAAGACACTAAAATACAATGCTGCCCACCCTAAGCCCAAACCAAAATCAGTGATTAACTCCGTAAAAAATTCAAAGATACTCTGCGATTTATTTTCATCGTGTTTTGTTTCTGCGTATCCTGCCTCAGTGATTGCTTTTTGCATTTCATCTAAAGCTTCACTTCGGATTTCATCAGCCTGTGCTGTGTCAATCAAGACTTGCTCTGTACTGTTTGACTCGCTTTTTTCAACTACACCAGATTCATAAAGAACACTGTACTTATCGCGTAACTCGGATATTTGAGCCTCTGCCAGCTGACTTTTTGCAAGTAGCTTATCTAATGCTTTGATTTTTTCACCGGTATCAAGCTCACTGCCTGAATAATACTCAAAATGAGATGCTAAAAGCGTTTCAACACACTCAAGCTCGCCCTCACATTGTTGAATTGAAAAAGAATGGGCAGTATCTACTATAGTGGTTTCAGAGAACTTTCCATCCAAAAGTAAATTATCGGCCTCATCGTTGTAGCCACTAATAAAGGCATATACTACTAGAAATAGCATTAACGCCCCTAGCCCCCTAAGCATGACTAAAAAAGCTTTGCCGACTCCATTTTGCTGTGAATGTCTACCCGCACGAAAAAAGATAATCGATACAAACGCAGCGAACAGCAATGCACTTGTAGTACTTATTAATGCTATCAACACAAAGTCGATTAAAATTGCCAATGCCCTTCGTTTGGGGCTAGCGAGAGGTCTACCTAACAGCGTGTTTGAAACGGTGAATGCATAGGGCGTGACTATCTTTCGTGTTTCGGTGCCGTTAAGCGCTGATTCGGACTTTACTTTACCGTTCGCTTCATCTTGTTTACTTTCTTCGAAGACCGTCATATCCCGATGAGTTCCTTGTAATTCATGACTTTAGTGGTGTTGACCAACAAAAATACTGCATTAATAGTAGCGATAAGTCAAAATCGGGCTTTACCTACGATTCTGCCTAATCTATTCTACAAAAACTCAAAAATAAAAAGGTGCTGTGGTCAATCAACGAATTCTCGTTCTTTGGCGATACTCAGGCATCAAGCGACACCAACATTACAACAAGGAATCCTATGTCTATAGAAATTAGTTTGACGCTGAGTGACAGCGATTTGGCCCACTTTAAAGAGCTTATGAATGCGGCAATAGAGAAAGCAAAAGCGCTACCTGAAGCTGAAGTCATCGAAAAAGCTAATGAGTTGTGTAGTGAAATGGAAAGTGCCGATGTACCAGACTTTGTCTCTGCCCGCATGGCGTCACTGAAAAAACTAATCAGCGCGATCGGTGATGAAGAATGGCAAACACCTGCAGATGAGCGCACTGAAATTGTTACTTCACTCGCTTATTTTTGCGAACCTCACGATCTAGTACCCGATAACATCCCAGGATTAGGCTATCTTGATGATGCAATAATGATCGAACTCGTTCTGCAAGACCTATCATTAGACTTAGAAGCTTATGAGTCGTTTTGTAGCTTCCGAAGCGCAGAAGAAAAAAGGCGCGGTGCCGAAGCAAATGTTGATAGAGAGTCATGGCTTGAATCCGAACGAACAGAGCTTCGTTCCAACTTAAGACGCAGAAAGTCTGGGGGCAGAAGACGCTTGTTTTCGAGATAAGCCGCTCACGTATTAAAGCAGTCAGCAAACTTAGTAAAACGGTGTCCAACGCGATACCGTTTTTTTTGCGTTTCTTTTGCGTTTCTTTTGCGTATTGGTAGATGAATATTGGCTTTTTGGGTGATCACTTACCCTCTTTTGATATTCAGAACTACAAAATATCTTGCTTGTAAATAGCAAAGTACGCACTAGCACTAATAAAAAAGTTGTTTTTTTTACAAAATTCAGATACAAAACGTCTTTGCAAGCCAACAAAACTCAAACCTTTGAGTTATCAACCTTGCAAATGTGTCGATAATAAATAAATCGTTACATTTGTCACATACATTAGTCACATCTCGCGCGTAACATTGAGCCATCTAACTTGAGGAAGTTACACTATGAAAAGTAAATTAATTAAAGGATCAGTATTCGCACTTATTATTATTGTTGGTTTTGGCTTGAAAGCAGCAATTGAAAGCGCGGAGGTAGAAGCGGAAGAAAAAGAAGCCGTCGACACTCGCCCCACAGTGAGCGTCGAATCTTTGATTCCAATTAGCCACGACGTTCAAATTACAAGCTTTGGCGAAGTGATGCCGCTTGAAGAGACTGAGCTCGCTGCTCAAGTGTCGGGAATGGTAACAAATTGGAATACCAACTTTGTCGCTGGTGGGCTGGTTGAGCGCGGCGAAGTTTTGTTTGAAATTGAAAAGGATCGCTATGAAGCTGCCGTTCTTCAAGCTGAAGCACAAGTATCGCTTGCAGAAGCTAGCCTAATCGAAGAGCTAGCCCGCCAAAAAGTTGCCAAAAGAGAGTCACGTAACTTACCTCAAAATCAAGTAAGTGACCTTTATTTACGAAAGCCTCAGGTATTAAGTGCACAGGCACAGCTTAAATCCGCACAAGCGTCATTGCGCATGGCCAAAAAAGACTTAGATAACACACAAGTCAAAGCTCCCTACGATGCTTTAGTCGTATCTCGAAATATTGGCTCAGGTACGTTTGTTAACGTTGGTATGCAAGTCGCAAAATTAAACAACATAGAGAGCGCTGAAATCATCTTTCCTGTTGCGGGTTTTGATAGCCCATTTCTTCCTCAAGATATCGACAACAATCCGGCTGTTGTAACTACACGCGGACAGGTTGAAACTCAGCGTAAAGCGTATTTACAACGTGATTTGGGAATCGTTGATGAAAATACGCGCATGAGTCATTTAGTTGTACGTGTTGATGACCCATATAGCTTAAACAGCGAAGAACCTGCACTTAAGTTTGGTTCTTACGTTGAAGTCACATTTGTCGGAAAGCGTCTAGAAAATGTATTTAAAGTACCTCAATCATTAGTTAACAAACGTAAAATCTGGTTAGTGGATGCTGAGGACAAACTTGTGGCACATCACGTCGAGGTCATTCGAGAAGAAGGCGAGCATTTCTTTATTTCCAGTGGTGTTGAGGCTGAGGATCGCATGGTTAAAACACTGCCTGAATATCCACAAAATGGAATGCCTGTGAAAATTATGGATGCACCTGTTTCACTTGCCGCTCGCGCTTACTAGAGGACTGAGTCATGACAAAAATTACTGAATCACCGACACCAGATCCGACAGCAAAAGAAACAGGCCTCATTGCGTTTTTTGCTAATAACTCGGTAGCCGCTAATTTATTGATGTTTTTCATCATTGTGATGGGCGCTGTCAGTTATGCCACTATTCAGCGTCAAATGTTTCCGAACATCGAAATTAATTACATCAATGCATACGTCAACTATCCTGGTGCCTCACCAAAAGAGATTGAAGAAAACATTGTTGTAAAAATAGAAGAGCAAATAAAAGACATCACAGAGATAAAAAAGACAGTTGGGCGCTCTTGGCGCGGCGGCGGTCGAATCACAATGGAAATTTATCCTGATGAACCGTTAAATGATGTGCTTGACAAAGTTAAGTCTCGCATAGACAGCATAGCTACATTCCCTGCATCGATGGAGCCTGTTACCGTTGCTCAAATTGAGTTTAGACAAGATGTATTAGAAATGTCTTTGGTTGGTGACTTGCCTCTAGAGGAATTAAAGCCGATTGCAAAACAAGTTGAAGATGAAATCCTTCAATTAAGCAACGTCCAGTTATTTAACTTAAATTCACCAGACGATGAAATTGCAATCGAAATTAACCCTGAAATGCTGAGAAAATATGATCTCACTATTAATGACATTTCTAATGCGGTGCGTCGCTACTCTGCTAATTTCTCTGCGGGTCAAATTCGCACAGAATCAGGCACGATTGCCGTTCGTGTTGAAAATCAATTTTATAGTGGTGAGGAATTTAGAAACATCCCTGTTAAAATAGGCGGTGCTGGTTCGCGTGTATTACTGAAAGATGTAGCCACAATCAAAGACGGCTTCACAGAAGGTGAGCGCTACTTCAAATACAACGGTAAAAACGCGATGTATATGAGCGTTAAAGCCACAAGCTCACAAAATATGATTCCCGTAGCCGATTCAGTAAAAGCTTACATTGAAAAGAAAAACAAAGAATTACCTCAAGGTCTAGAGCTTAAAGTGTTGGTAGACATGACCTACTACCTCAACGGTCGTCTCGATATGATGCTTAAAAATCTAACTCAAGGAGCGGTGCTTGTCTTCTTGATGCTAGCGCTATTCTTGCGTTTTAAACTAGCGTTTTGGGTCATGATAGGTTTACCGATTTGTTTCCTTGGTGCAATGATGTTGATGCCAGTATTTGGGGTCACCATCAATATATTATCGCTTTTTGCATTTATCATGGTACTGGGGATCGTAGTAGATGATGCGATAGTCATTGGTGAATCAGCCTACACCGAGGTCGAGAAGCATGGCGGTGGCGTTGAAAACGTTGTTAGAGGCGCTAAAAAAGTTGCGACACCGGCCACATTTGGCGTACTTACTACCATTGCTGTTTTTGCGCCGTTTACCATGGCCAGCGGACCTCAGGGAGACTTTTTCTTTAACATTGCCGCAGTAGTAATAATGTGTTTGGTTTTTAGCTTAATCGAATCAAAGCTAATACTACCCGCTCATATTGCCAATACTAAATTTGCTCCTGTTAAGGAAAATAGTTTTAGAGATAGATTTAATAAAGCTTACTTTGGCTTTATTCATGGCCCATATAAGCGCTTTGTTACCAAATGTACTGAATGGCGTTGGCCCGTATTAGGTGTTTTTGTTCTTTTATTTTGCGTGTCTTTAGGTTTAATTGGCGGCAATCACGTGCGCGTTGTCCCTGACCCTAAAGTGCCTCATGATTTCCCGAGTGTTCGCATTGAAATGTCAGAAACAGTTTCAGATGAAACAACCATCAATGCACTTCAAACAATTGAAAGCGTCATCATGCAAATTGATGAAGATATCGAAAAAGAGTTCGGCCATAAAATGGTACAAGATATCCTAGTCTTCAATAATGGTCGCACAGAAGGCGAAATCTTAGCACCGCTAGTAGCTGAAGAGCTGCGTGTTATGGACACATTCGAACTAGCTCGCCGCTGGAGAGAAGCGATTCCAAATATCGCGGGTATGAAGTCATTTAGAGTTGTAGATGACGTAAATGGCGGTGGTGATGGTGGTGAGTTTGGTTATTTATTGTTTGGCTCAGATATCGCAACTTTGAACGAAGCAGGAAGATATTTAATATCTCTTCTACAAGATGAAAACGGCGCGTTTGATGTCAGCTCCACCATTGACCCAGAGAGCAAAGAAGTGCAAATGGCACTAAAACCAGTTGCATATGATTTGGGGCTAGACCTCACAACCATCGCGAGTCAAGTAGGTGCAAGCTTTTACGGTGGTGAGGCGCAACGTATCTTAAGAGACGGTGAGGAAGTTCGCGTAATGGTCAGGTACCCACAACTGACTCGTGAACGTTTCGCTGAACTAAAATATACCGTTATCACAACACCTACCGGTCAGGAAGTTATGCTGGGAGATGTAGTAGAGTTGTCTGAAGAACCAGGTATTAGTTATATTCGCAGAGAAGGCGGCTACAGAAGTGTCTACGTTTGGGGTTCGATTGATGAGCAACTGATTGAGCCAAGCGAATTGCGTAAGAACATAGATGAAAATTTACTGCCTAAGATGAAAGAGCTATTCCCAACTGTCAAAACTGAGCTTGGCGGCGGAATAAAAGAGCAAGAAGCTCAACAAAATGAGCAAATGATGTTCTTTATAGCAGGTATGGTTATGGTGTACATTTTATTGGCCGTCCCCTTAAAAAGCTATGCTCAGCCATTAATTATCATGTCAGTTATCCCCTTTAGCTTCACGGGTGCTGTTTTTGGACATTTTGCCTTTGACATGGATCTCAGTATGTTTTCAACATTTGGATTGATTGCAGCGGCAGGGGTGGTCATCAACGATAGCTTGGTCATGACAGATTTTGTGAACCAACGACGAGCGCAAGGTTTAAGCGTCAGAGACTCAGTGATTGAAGCAGGCTGCGCAAGATTTAGAGCGATTACCCTGACATCAATCACAACGTTTGCGGGTGTTTTACCAATCATGTTTGAAACTAGTCTTCAGGCTGCATTTGTTATCCCCATGGCCGTTGCATTAGGCTTTGCCGTCTTATATGCAACATTAGTGACATTAATTCTGGTGCCTTGCTTGTACATGATTTTGCAAGACTTTAGCAGACCGTTCTCAGCTATAAAGAATGCGGTAGTCAGTCGTTATCGTTTGCGTAAAGCAAAGGCAATTGAAGCGAAATCACAAGCTTAAAACCTATTACTTGCTAAATTAAGATGCAAAAGCCCTGTTTTCTTTTTGAAAACAGGGCTTTTTTCTTTAATCAATATGGTAAACGAATTGGGTGAACAAGCGCTTAGAATAGATGAAGCTGTTAAACAGGTCATGCGCATCGCAGATTAGACTAACCTACTTGCTCTAAATGCAGCAATAGAAGCAGGCCGAGCTGGCAAACACGGTAAAGGATTCGCAGTAGTTGCTGATACGGTGCGCACATTAGCAGAAACATCCGCACGCAATGCAGCAGACATTGCAACTCAAATCGAAAGTATTCGCAATAAATCTACGACACTCAGCGAGACTGTTAATGAAAGTGCAAACACTGCGCTTGAAGAAGCAGAAAAAGGAAAAGCGATTACCGAAGAGTTAGTCAAAATGAAAGCTGACATGCAGTCACTTTATGAAGGCGCTTCGGTATTAGGTAAAGCGGCATCAGAAATGAATGTAGCAGCAATTGATGCACAAAAAGGTTCAGAATCAATCGCAGCGGCAGCTGAAGAGTTATCAGCATCAGTTGAAGAGATCAATCGTTCATCCACAGAAATCATGACCGCCATCGGTCAAATTTCACTGGGTGCCGAACAAGCATCTTCAGCAGTTGAACAAGCGGTAGCGGGCATCACACAAATCGAACAAGGTACTTCATTGGCACAAGAACGAGCCAACTAAGCGATAACTGTTGGTAGTAATATGCAATCGCTATTAACTGACAACAAAGTAAAGGTTGATGAGATGATCACTGCTATCAATCAAACACTTGAGACTGGCAAACAAAATTTAGAAGCCATCGACACTGTCGAACAGTTATCAAGAGAGATTGATAAAGTCAGCGAAGCAAGTGGTGTTGTGGCCATCAAAACTGCGATGCTTGCAGTCAACGGTGCGGTGGAAGCTGCACGAGCAGGCGAATTCGGAAAAGGCTTTGCGGTGGTGTCAGATGATATTCAAAACTTAGCCGATGACGCAGCTGAAAACGTTGAACAAATCAAAGATTTAGTCAAAGACATTCAAAACCAAGCCGTAAGAGTGCGTATGGATCTTGCCGACGTAGCCGATGCGTCTGCGCAAGAAGCACAACGAGCACAAAAAACAACGACAGACCTTGAGCAAGTTGATGCTGAAATGAAGTCATTAATAGATGATAGCAACGAGATTTTGGACGGCGTAAATGAAGTAGTGACAGCCGTTGATCAAGCAAAGAAAGGCATGGAGCAAATTGCTGCTGCCAATGAACAAGCCATTCACAGTGCTACTGAAGCATCAACTGCTTCATCGCAACAAGCTCAGGGTGCCGAAGAACTTGCCGCTGCCATTGAAGAAATCGCTTCAATTGCAGATGAATTGCAAAGCGCGTAAGCGTTTAACTTATCAGCTAGGAGTGAATTATGACTGATTCCACAGCGACCGATTCGTTAGACCAACAGGTAAACAATCAATACGTTACATTTCAAGTTACTAGTGAAGTATTTGGCTTTCCGATGGATCAAGTGTTGGAAATCATCCGCATACCAACCACGGTAGCGGTGCCGCTCACACCCGACACTTTAATTGGATTGGCTAATCTAAGAGGCGGTGTTTTACCCATTATTGATTTACGCAAACTATTAGAGTTTGAAAATAAAGCCCTGACCGAGCAATCACGTGTAGTGGTGGTGGATACAGGAGCTCAAACAGGTCGTGTTGGCTTGGTGGTCGATAGAGTTTTACAAGTAAAGACCGTCGATGATTCCGAAATAGATCGTTCATCGAAAGTAAAAAGCAGTGTTGATGAAGAAGTTGTTGATGGCGTTATTAAAGCTGGAGACGGAGAACAAGTAACTCAATTGCTAAACGTGCATGAAATCATCAAACAAAACTTTGCGTCAATGGTGTCTGAGCGAATTGCTGATGCCGTTCAAAGTAATACTAAGGTTTTACAAAATGAAGAAAAAGATGAGGATGACACGAGCAATCAACTGGTTAGTTTTCTAGTCGACGAGCAAGAATATGCATTTGATTTGATGGGTGTTGAAGAAATTGTCCGAGTTCCAGACAACATTGCAAGCATGCCCAAAACGGATGCACATGTGATGGGCTTAATTGAACTTAGAGGAAGGCTGCTTCCCTTGATCAGTTTAAGAAACTTGTTCGGACTAGAAAATGCGCCGTTATGTGAACAAAACAGAGTGGTCATTGTGAGTGTCGCTCGTCCTTCCGGCATAAAAGAATACGCAGGCTTTATTGTTGACCAAGTTCGTGAGGTGTTGCGCGTTACTGATGACGTATTGCAAGAAGTACCTGACATACTTAACAAGGGGATGGACGATGATATTGACAAAATTTGTAGGCTTGAAAATGGCAAGCGTCTAGTTTCGATAATTAATTCTGAAAATGTATTTGGGCATCAAGTCGTCAAAGAAGCGATGTCTGATGAAGAGCTAAAGGAGAGTCAAATGCAAGGTCAAGATACTCAATCAGAAGTCATTGATGACGAAGACAATAGTATTGAACAGCTCGTTGTTTTCTTGCTGAGTAAGCAAGAATATGCAGTGAGTATTGATCATGTACAAGAAATAACCCGTATCCCAGATCAAATGGACAAAGTGCCAAAAACACCGAAATTTATTGAGGGTGTAGTCAATTTAAGAGGCACTGTATTACCTGTTATTGATATGAGAACACGTTTCGGCATTGATAAGATGGACGGCAATGACCGTCAACGTATCGTGGTTTTGAATATTGCGGGTACCAAGACTGGTTTTGTAGTTGACAGTGTGGCGCAAGTACTCAGATTGCCAAAAGAGCAGATTGAAGACTCGCCCAACCTATCAGAAGAACAAAATAGAGTGATGGGTAAAGTGGTTAACCTGAAGAACGATAAGCGCATCATTCAAGTGTTAGAAGTCGATGAGTTGCTATCGAAGAAAGAAGTGAGTGCAATCGAAAAACAATCAGCCTAAGGAGCAATAATGCCAATGGCAAAAAAAGTTCTGGTAATTGAAGACTCAGCATTAATGAGAAAGCACCTTCGACGTATTCTCGAAGAAGGTGGATTTGAAGTTGAAGTTGCGCGCAATGGTCAAGAAGGGTTAGACAAAATCCCCGAATACAATCCAGATGTCGTGACACTCGACATCAATATGCCAGTCATGGATGGGATAACGTGTTTAAGTCTCATCATGAATAAATGCCCAAAGCCAGTAGTGATGGTGTCCTCACTTACTGAAAAAGGTGCACTTGTGACTTTTGAAGCCTTGGAACTAGGAGCAGTTGACTACGTGCCTAAGCCAGGTGGAACGGTTTCATTAAACATGGATCAATCTGCTGAAATACTGCTTAGCAAAGTAGGTGCTGCAGCAGAAATGAAAATTCGCAGCAGCACGCCTCTCCAGTCGAAACTCAGAGTTCGACGCGAAAGAGCAGAGGCAAGCACAAACAGAAAATCAGTCACGATGTTTTCAAGACGTCAAAACTGCCAGTTTCATGCCATTGTTATGGGTGTTTCGACTGGTGGCCCGGGTACACTGCAAGAAATATTGACCGCACTGCCTCAAGACTTTCCGATACCGATCATTGTCGCTCAACACATGCCTGCGCGCTTCACTCAAGTGTTTGCTGAAAGGCTTAATAAAATGTGCAACATCAATGTTACCGAAGTGAGTTCTCCCACAGAGTTATTACCAGGAAGCGTATATATCGGAAGAGGAGACGCAGATATCAAGGTAGTAAGCCGCAGTGGTAAACGCCTAGCTATTTCTGCACCAGCGGATGAATCGCATTTGTGGCACCCAAGCGTTGAACATTTAGTTAATTCAGCAGTGCAAATATACGGTGCATCAAAGGTCCTGTGTGTGCAATTGACTGGTATGGGACATGATGGCGCACAAGCTATGGCTGATGCTAAAAAAAATGGCGCATTAACAATCGCTGAATCTGAAGAAACCGCAGTTGTTTTTGGCATGCCAAGGGAACTCATTGAATTAAATGCTGCAGACAAAATTTTGCCAAAATATAAAATCGCCGATGCGTTAATAAACGCAGTCAAATAATCAACGAGCTTTTGATGCAAAAGAGCAAATTCAAGAACTTCAGGACTATATTGCAGCGCGTTCCTCAGACGAAAATGACCATTCAGGACGGGTGAAACAAGTACTAGAAGAAATTGACCAGCTTAAAGAATTAACAGGCTTGGTCAAAAACATCGCCGCTCAAACTAATTTACTGGCACTCAATGCGGCGATAGAAGCTGCGCGAGCGGGGGAGCATGGCCGAGGGTTTGCTGTGGTCGCAGACGAAGTAAGAACCCTGTCTGGGCAATCAGAAATGGCTGCAAACCATATCGATGAGGGTATTGAAAAAGCGATCAGTATGGTTCAAGAACAAATGACCCACATACTTGATCAAACAAATAGCGCTGTCGAGAATGAAAAGCTAAGTAAATTTGCTGAAGAGTTACATTCATTGTCTGAGACATACTCGTCGCTTGAAGCGCTCAATGAACGCATGCTAGAAAGAATGACTGTGGCAAATGTTTCAACAAAAGGAACGGTAGTTGAGAGCTTTGGTGCAGTTCAATTTCAGGATATCACTCGTCAGCGTCTAGAGCAGATTGCCAATGCTCACTCAATAGTAGACGAGCATCTTACCACAATTGAATCTTGTGTACTTAATCATAACTATCAAGCCTTGCCCGACAAAATCGATGTGAAAACACTAGAAAATGCATATGTGATGGAAGAGCAACGAAATACACACAATGAATTTTCGAGCAATGAAGCACATATTCAAAATGACAAAGTGAATTCGAATGTTGAATTGTATGAATCAGCCAATAAGAATAGTGCAAGTGGTGAAGTTAGAGAAAAACAAAACGAATCATCACAACCGGCTATTCAACTATTTTAAAAGCTAAGCGGAGTGCGCTAAACATTCCGCATTAATATTAAAGCCCGTCATCAAGACGCTTTATCAATCGCGTTGGCATAGCGATTAACAAAATCTGCATGGCTTGGAAGTTGTGCAACCGACTGCATCACTTGTGTTCGAATTGCATTCAAAAAACGAACCAGTTCATTGTCATCCATTTCCGCTGCAATATGATGATATTGTTGAGGGTACATTCCCTGCCCCATCAGTACTTGGGTCCAAGAATCAACACGAAAAATATCGCCATCATCCAAAAAGACACGGCCTGTTTCTTTAAACAAATCAAGCTTATGTCGCAGAGTATCAGGGATTTCCATTGCATTGCAGTGACGCCAAAACTCAGTATCTTGGCGATTAGTAACTTTGTAGTGCATGACAATAAAGTCGCGAATGCTGTTTAATTCACTGTCTAGCTTATTATTGTATTCGTCTACAGTCGATTGAGTAATACCCGAATAGGGGAAAAGCCTCATCAAACGAACCGCTGCGGTCATGATCAAATGAATACTCGTTGACTCAAGAGGTTCGATAAAACCTGAAGATAAACCAATTGCTACACAGTTTTTATTCCATCCTTTACGACGCCTACCGGTCAGAAAATTAATCTGTCTAGGTTCATTTATCATTTTACCAGTAACAGACGTTCTTAATTTCTCTGTCGCTTGATCAATATCCATAAAACTATTGCAAAACACAAGACCATTTCCCATGCGATGTTGCAGCGGAATACGCCATTGCCAACCTGCCTCATGAGCAATAGACTTTGTATAGGGTATTGGTTGTTTGGTGTTTTGGGTTTGTACTGTCACTGCTGTATTACATGGTAACCAGTGTGACCAATCGTCATATCCAGTATGCAGAGCCTGTTCAATCAACAGCCCTCTAAACCCGGTGCAGTCAATAAATAAATCGCCTTCAATGATAGCGCCACTTTCTAAGGCTAAAGCAGAAATAAAGCCGTTTTGTGGATGCTTTTGCACATACTTTATTTTGCCTTCGACTCGTTTAGCGCCCAGTGCTTCACTGAACTTGCGCAAATATTTCGCATAGGCAGTCGCATCTAAATGATATGCAAAATTTATCGCTTGCTGATTTGAAATACCAAACTTGTTTTGTTTTGCAGCTTGTAACTCAAAACAGTAATCGCCAAAATCATGAGTAATTCCTTTTTCTAAGCCTCGCAGCCAAAAATGATGAAATTCACCGGCCCAACACTCTTTGCCAGTCATCCCAAAAGAATGAATGTAACTATGCTCATTCTCGCGCCAATTTGAAAACTCAATCCCAAGTTTAAACGTCGCGTTTGTTTCGCGGATAAATTCTTGTTCGTTAATACCTAACAGTTTATGCAGTGTTCGAATCGGTGGAATTGTTGCTTCCCCCACACCCACAGTGGCTATATTGTCAGATTCAACCAGTGTGACATCAATATTCTTACCAATTAGTTTTGATAAACACGCAGCGGTCATCCACCCTGCCGTTCCACCACCGGCAATAACGACACGCTTAACACTTTGAGGATTAGATTGATATTGATTCATACTACGCAACCTTTGATTTAATGTGTGTTACTAATTCACGATTACCCGGCAAGGCTTGAATAAACCGCGATTGATTTTCTCTGTTTTGCTGAAACAAACGTTGAGCTTGTTGTTGTTGCGCTAAACTTAGCGTTTTGCTCACTTTAGGTATAAAACCCAAGCCATACAACACGTATTGGTAACTCGCCGACGGAAACACCTCCTCATTTTGAGTTAAATCGTGACGATTTGGCGCTTGATATTGCCAGATTTGCAATAATTGTTTAAGCGAGTTTGGCGTACTTTGGTCATCTCTTGCATCTACCCAATAGGGTTCATCACGAGTATTAAACAAATAGTGAAGCTTAAGAAAGTCAACGACGCGTTGCCAACGGTAAGTAAATCTATTGTTAAAACGCTCACTTAGCATTGTCATGTGATTATGATCAACTGGAAATTCTTCGGTTAACATCGTTAGCGACAACTCTACCATAGCAAGGGCAGATGCCTCTAACGGTTCAAAAAAGCCCGCTGACATCCCCACTGCAAGACAGTTTTTCACCCAAAACTGCTTTCGATACCCTGGCGTAAACGAGATTTTTCGAACATCCACACTTTGGGCTAATCTATCGTTACTTGTTTTTCGAATGTAATCTCTTAGCACCTGCTCAGCTTGTTCGTCAGTGCTATGACGACTAGAGTATGTGTACCCTACTCCTCTTCGAGTTTGCAAACCTATATCCCATGTCCACCCTGCCTCTTGAGCAGTTGCCACGGTTGCAGATTCAATCTGCTCGTTATCATCAGAATAAGGAAGGTGAGTCGCAAGCGCTGAGTCATTGAACAAAACATCATCGCATCGTTGAAACTCTACTCCATAATGCTTATCAATTAACAAGCTATGCATGCCCGAGCAGTCAATAACAAGATCTAAATGAAGCTCATCATGCTTGGCCAGCACTAGCGAAGTAATATTGTTATTGTCGTCAGTATTAACCCCGATAACGTCATCGCAAATATAGTTGACGTTTAATTTATCGGTACAATGGTCTTTAAGTAATTCGGCAAATTTGCTCGCATCAAGATGATACCCATAATTTGTTACCCCCGCATAATCTGGCGTTGCGAATTGTTTTGGTGCTTTTTTATGATCACACACACAACTTTGTACACTCACAAAGTCTGCAAAAGGCATTTCAGGGGCTAGCGATTGCCAATGCGTATGTAAATCACATTCGTAATAACCTGGTGGCGTGATAAAAGGATGATAATAGCTATCTTGAATACTCCCATCACGCCAACCTTTAAATTGAGACCCTTGTTTAAGGCTGACGTTGCAGCTTTTAATAAACTCACGCTCGTTGATACCAATTTGCTGAAGAGTGTTACGCATAGAAGGCCAAGTTCCTTCTCCAACCCCCAGTGTCTTAATATTAGGAGATTCAATAAGCGTTATCTTGGGTGTTGAGTTTGAGTATTTATGCTTATTTGCGGCTATCATTCCAGCAGATAACCACCCAGCCGTTCCACCCCCCACAATTACGACATGCTCAATCAAGTCTAATCTCCTATATTTAATTTGGATATGCTAACACTTTATTCTGATGTGTAGAGCCCTAAACGCATTAAAGAAATAAAAGAAAAAGCCCAGTAAAACCGTCAATACGGGAACAAGTACTGACGCTTTCAGCTAGGCTTTTTGTTTTATAAAGCAACGTTCACACTCGCTGCTTTACTTTAGGGGCGTTGCCGCGCAGCTCACACATAAACTAAGCGGCAACTAGGACACAACCTCTTAAAAACGGTATCTTGCACCTACAGCGTATCGAGCACCTAGCTGATCAAGCGTCCATAATAAACGCTCTGAACGACCATGGCGACGTTGGTTTTCTTCGGTGATGTTTATACCTTCGAAGAATACAGTTAGGTCTTCATTAACGTCATAAGATACGTTGAAATCAATTTGTGACGTTGCTTCAGTAAAGCCTGGTTCATTTCTAAACGCAGTCGCTGTATCAAGGAATTTATCGCGCCAGTTGTATGCGATTCTCGCTTGAATACCTTCTTTTTCGTACATCAAAACAAGGTTTGCAGTATCACTTAACCCAACTAAAGCAAACTGAGTCACTGAAGGATCCGCAGCCAAATCAAACTCAGCGCCACTGTCTACAGCAGTATAGTTTGCCTGAACACCAAAGCCGGTATCTGCAAAGAAATGCTGAGCAGCAATCTCGATACCCTTAATTGTTTCAGATTGGTTGTTAACTGGTTTTGCAACGGTAAACTCTAGCAAAGGATCATCTGCGTTCGGAAGAATATCAAAGCGAGCTTCAAATTCTTCAATCGAAAGTGAATCAAATGCAATGCCATTTTCCATCGCAGCAACCATGTTGAACAAGTTTGTATCATTCACGGATATGCCTAAACGATTTAATTCAGCAAGTGCGGCTTGAGCACGAGGTCCAGCTGTCGCATCACGTAGGCCAAAGACATTTTCAATTACTTGGTCATTACCGATAAAGTTTTTAACACGCTTTTGGAAATACCCAGCAGAAATATAACTGGTATCATCAAAGTAATATTCTAGTGACAAATCAAAATTATCTGACTCAAACGGAACTAATGCAGGGTTACCAGAACTAGCCGTCGCGGTTGCATTACCCGCTGTTAACGTTGGGCCACTCGGAGAACCAACAGATGCAGCGGCACTTAGGTTATTATAGCTAGCACGTGCGATAGTTTTACTGTAAGAAAAACGAGCAATCAAGTTGTCTTTGATCTCGATATCAAAGTCTAAACTCGGCAAGAAGTGATCGTAATCTGCTTCAACTGAAACATCTTCTAGCTGATCACCGAACCTAACATTGAAGTCATTGTTACCTTCCCATGCAATACCGCTTGGTAACGAGATATTTGCGATAGAAGTCACGTCTGTTGTTTCATAGCGGAAGCCTGTAAGTAGGTTATATGGCATATCCCCTATCTCACCTTGCCAGTCTAATTCAACGAACGCCGCCGTAATATCTTCTTTAATTGTTCGGTTAGTAGCAAATGGATTATTAGCTTCAAAGGCAAAGCCATAGGCTTGCGCAGCAAAACGACCAATATCTGCAGCTCGCGCGGTAATACCCTGAGCAAAAATACCTGATGTATTAAAATCATCAAATGCACTTGCAAAGTTAAAGAGTTCGGTTACGCCTGCGGGTAATTCACCCGGGTTTTCTATCCCCCAGTTACCCATCGTCTGACGTGTCAAAGACTGTAATGATGTGCTTTCCATTGAACGCGATTCGATACCAAAATTAATGCCACCGTCTTCTAGCTCGTATCGACCTTCAGCTCTAATTTGAGTAATGTCAGTTTCTTGCTGATTAAAGTTCATGTCTAGGATTGAAGTACCAATATCGTTTTGGTCAAGCGCACCATTCGGATTTAAATTACCGCGAGCTTCATCGTCAAACTGCACGGTCATAATTGGGAAGTCACCTCTAAAGTCAACGCCTTGTGCCGCTGAGATATTAGCGCCTAACCCAGCATTAACCCAAGTACCGTAAGGTGCATTTGGACGCCCTTCAGCTGATGAATCATGCACATCAAGCTCAAACGACAAATCATCGCTTGCTATATATTTAACATTAAAACCAATGGATTTGTTTTCGTTGATTTGGTTTTGCTCTTGAACCGCTAAGCCCAAATCACGAGGTAGTAAATCACGGCGTTCTTGTTGAATCAGCACGGGCGCAGCAACATTTGGATTATCATCAAATGTTAACTCAGTGAAGTATGAATCATCCATCCAAATCGATTGTTCTGCCCGAGCTTGAAAGATATCTTGCTTCGAATATGTATAGTCTAAGGTTGCTTCTAAGTCATCACTTGGAGCAAATTGAACAGTTAATTGGGCATTGGTTCGCGTTCTTTCATGATCTGATTGCGCATATCGAAGATCTGAGGGAATCGCAAATAAAGCGCCAAGAGCAGGTGCGTTGTTTACTACAACAGCGGGTCCTGAAGCAGGGTTATTTGCAACATCTGGCGATTGAGGAATTGAGCCATCATATGGGTTCACACGCCACTGATTGACAAATGCGCGAGTAGAACCACTGTTGCGTTCTTGAACCGAACCGGTAAATGTGACACCAAATGTACGATCTTCATCTAAAAAGTTAATGAATGCAGATAACTCTGGTGTTACATCATCACCCACTCGATTTGTAGTGTCATGTAATGCTTTTGCGCCTATTGAGGCAACAACACCGGTTTCATTTGCATCAAAAGGTCGCGCAGTACGAATATCAACTGTCGCACCAATACCGCCTGAAGCAATACTCGCTTTACCCGTCTTAAAAACTGAAACTGAGCGAACGCTTTCAGACGCTAGATCTGCAAAATCAAACGCACGCGAATTTGGTGTGCCACCACCACCTGGAATAGACGCTGCAGGCATGGTTCGTCCATTTAATGTAACCATGTTGAAGCCAGGACCAAGACCACGCACTGTAATTTTACTGCCTTCTCCGTTGCTTCTATCAATAGAAACACCTGTTATTCTTTGCAGTGACTCAGCTAAATTTGTATCTGGAAATTTACCAATATCTTCTGCTGAAATAGCATCTACTACACCACGTGAGTCACGTTTGATGCCCATTGATTCTTGAATACTTGCTCTAATCCCAGAAACTTGAATGACCTCAATAGTTGAATCATCGTTTGTTTGTGCCATTGCGGTTGGCGCTAACATGGCAGCACCAAGCGCTAGCGATAAACTAGTCGCCAGTTTGGTTTTGTTAAAGTTTTGACGTGTATTTTTCATGTTTCCCTCGTTTCAGTTTGTGGCCAACTGATGTCCCGAATAATTGTGTGTGCACCTTTTGGCATGAAAGCGCTTTCATAAAACCCAAAATAAAAAGATTGCTGAAAGCGCTTACAAAAATGTAAACGATTTCAGTTATATTGGTCAACAGTTTTTTTACAAATATTTTACAAAAACATGCTTTTTGTTTTAATTTTCAATATCTTAGTTATTTTTTATTGTAATTGAGACGCTTTAGGACAAAGCCAACTTAGGGGCTTTCTTTTGTTTTGCTGGTTTGTTTCGGTATTTAATTCTTGTAGGATTAAGAAAAATTTAATTAGAAACAGGTATATGCAGTCTTTCGATAAAAAAATTACCAGTAAGCGAGAATTCAATACTAAAGATAGAACGCTTGAATCGCTTACGTTTGATTATGAAAGCGACCGAGGAAGAATTATTAACAGCGCTGCGGTTAGAAGGCTTCAACAAAAAACTCAGGTCTTTCCGCTTGAGCGCAATGCTGCAGTTAGAAGTCGTCTGACACACTCTTTGGAAGTACAACAAACGGGTCGATTTATTGTACAAACTATATTTAAGATGCTTCGACAGCAAGATAAACTTCGTGAATCTGGTTTATATGGCTATGACAGACACATTGAAAGCCTCGTAGAGATGTCGTGTTTAATGCATGATATTGGCAACCCGCCTTTTGGACACTTTGGCGAACAGGCTATTAACGACTGGTTTGAAAACAATATCGACGAATTACATCATTTTGAAGACAGCGCGTTACGAAACGATATTTGTGGCTTTGAAGGCAATGCACAAGCTATCAGAATTATTCACAGCCTATTGCAACTCAATCTTACCTATACTCAAGTTGCAGGGGTGATGAAATACACTCGCTGCGGCACTTCAGTGAAACCCGATAAGGATGATGAACTCAGTTATCTCAAAAAGAAAGTAGGTTATTACTTTAGTGAAAAAGCCTATGTGTCAGAACTGTGCGATCATTTATACATTAATGAGGGGCATCGCCACCCGCTTTCTTACATCATGGAAGCAGCTGATGATATCAGTTACTGCTTAGCGGATTTAGAAGATGCAGTAGAAAAAGATATTATAAGCGTCACTCAACTCGTCGAAGCGCTAAACCAAGAATTCAATGATGTTTGTAGAGAATTTGGGCTTGCAGATGGTTCAATCAATATGAATAATTTTACCGAGCAAGCACTCAATTCAATCTCCAATGATACAATTTCTGCCAGCAGTCAATTTTTCATTGTCATGCGTGTAAAGTGCATACATCCCTTGGTCAAGCACTCTGCTTCTAGGTTTATCGACAATTTAGAAAGGTGCTACGAAGGCAGTTTGAATCAAGCCTTATTAGAAGATCGATCACACGCTCATGCGCTCTCAGAATCATTTAAAAGAGTGGCGATAAAACATGCGTTTTGTCACAAAGAAGTAGAAGCAATGGAGTTACAAGGTTACCGAATAATCAGTGGCTTACTCGACTGCTACAAGCCAATATTGCAGCTTTCACGTAGCAAATTTGAAGCAGTGCAGAAAAAACAAAAAGGTGCTCCTTTAATTGCTAGTCGAATGTTTAAAAAACTGCCAAACAAGCACGTTAAGGCATATCAAAAAGCAATTACCGCTCAAACTAGCGATGAGTTAGAGTTTTATTTCCGATGTCGTTTGATTCAGGATAATATCAGCGGCATGACCGACCAGTTTGCTCATGACGAATACAAACATATGTTCGTGAGTAATTAATGTCCCCTTGTTGAACAGCATTTTTTAAGGTACCCAAAAACTATATGAACCGCTCTTATATCATCGCATTTACTTGCGTATTTGTCTTATTTGTTTGGATGCTGAGTGGTGTGTTTGGCGATTCATCAACTGCGAGCAGCGCCGAAGAAGTCAGTAATGAGCTATTTGCTGTCAAAGTTGAAAATCGACGAGCGCAATTGACGCCATTTTTTATTCATGTCCAAGGACAGTCCGTTGCTAATCGGGAAATATCCTTAAAGGCCCAAATTGAAGGAGAAGTAACAGAACTCCCTATCAAAGAAGGAACATTTGTCAGTATAGATCAAACCATTGCTAGACTTGATTTACAAGATTTTCAAGCGCAACTTGACGAACAAAATGCCTTGCTCGCTGCACGTGAACTAGAATATGAAAGACTAAATAAATTATCCAAGCAACAATACCAAGCTCAAAGCGCACTAGAGCAAGCTTATGCAAGTGTACAATCATCAAAGGCCTCGATTGCACGAATAAAGCTTGCAATATCACATACACAAGTAAATGCGCCTTTTTCAGGGTTTATTCAGTCAATCAATCTTGAACTTGGCGATTTTGTTAAGTCTGGGGATACTATTGCTTCGCTGATCGACACCCAAACATTGATTATTGAAGCCCAAGTTGCCCAACAACAAGTGAATGACCTTATGCTTGGTATGGATGCACAAATTGAACTAGCATCAGGCGAAAATGTAGTCGGGAAAGTACGCTATATTGCGCCAAAAGCCGATCCGCAAACTAGGACATTTAAAGTTGAAGTTGCTGTGAATAATCGTGAACAAGCACTTCGGGCTGGCGTCAGTGCCACGGTAAAACTTTTAGCTTCACAAAAAACAACGCATTATTTGACCCCTTCCCTATTTGTTTTAGGTGGAAATGGTGAAATTGGTGTGCGAGCCGTTTCTGAACAAGACATAGTCGAATTTTACCCAGTAGACATTGTGCAATCTGATAGTAAAGGCGCGTATGTTGTCGGGCTGCCCGAAGACTTAAGATTGATTGTGTCTGGACAAGGTTTTGTAAAAGCCGGCGTAAAAGTAAAAGCCATTTTATCCGATACTCAAGTTGCGAAATAGCCAATGAATCAAATAATTGACGCCGCATTTGCACGACAACGCTCTGTTGCTTTAGTGTTTTTGGTATTGGTAGTGGCTGGGTTTGGCGCCTACATAAATATCCCCAAAGAAGCTGAACCTGATATCGCTATTCCCATCATCTATGCTTCAGTGAATTATGAAGGTATTGCACCTCAAGATGCTGAAAGATTGCTTGTAAGACCATTGGAAAAAGAACTCAAAAGTATCGAAGGCTTAAAGGAAATGCGGTCGACGGCTGCACAAGGCTTTGGCTCAGTTACGTTGGAATTTGACGCCGGATTTGATGCTGATAAAGCCTTATTAGATGTACGAGAAAAAGTCGACCTTGCAAAAGCTGAGCTTCCACCAGGTAGCGACGAGCCAAGAGTCACCGAGGTTAACGTTTCTTTGTTTCCCGTGCTCACTGTTGTGCTCTCAGGTCCCGTTCCCGAGCGCACACTCTTAAACATTGCGCAAAGACTTAAATTAGAAATTGAATCTTTATCGGGTGTGCTTGAAGTAGATATCGGCGGCGATAGAGAAGAGTTACTTGAAGTACTCATCGATCCGCAAGCGCTAGAGACGTATAACTTATCATTTACTGAAGTCCTAAACTTCGTTAGCGCAAACAATAGACTCGTTGCTGCGGGCGCCATTGATGACCAAGCAGGACGAATGGTATTCAAAGTGCCGGGCGTTATTGAAAACCTGCAAGACCTAGCATCATTACCTGTAAAAAAGGTCGGTAATATCATCGTAACCTTTGACGATGTTGCGTCAATTAGAAGAAGCTTCAAGGACCCTAATAGCTTGGCGCGCATTCAAGGAGAAAACGCATTAGCACTTGAAGTATCCAAGCGCACAGGTGCCAATATTATCGAGACGATCGCTCAAGTTCGCGCAATCGTAGAACAAGCAAAAGCAGAATTTCCAAGTACTTTAGAAGTGCGTTATTTGCAGGATAAATCTGAACAAATCAAAACGATGCTGGGCGACCTTGAAAACAATGTGATCAGTGCAATTGTGCTAGTGATGATTGTGATCATTGCTGTTTTAGGCTTTCGCCCTAGCCTGTTAATCGGCGCTGCGATCCCAGGCTCGTTTTTAGCGGCAATGGTGGTCATTTACTTTTTTGGTATGACGCTTAACATCGTTGTCTTATTTAGCCTAATCTTAGTAGTTGGTATGCTGGTTGATGGTGCAATTGTGACGATTGAACTCGCAGACCGAAAGCTGGATGAAGGAGAGTCGGCTAAAACAGCATTCGCCAGCGCATCAAAACGCATGGCATGGCCGATAATTGCTTCCACAGCAACAACACTTGCTGTATTTTTTCCTCTATTGGTATGGCCCGGTTTAGTTGGTGAATTTATGAAATTCATGCCCTTAACCGTGATTATTACGCTGCTAGCCTCACTACTAATGGCTCTTATATTTATTCCCGTTTTAGGCAGCCTAATTGTAAAAAGGAAAGCCAACAAACAAACAAATGAATCAAAATCCATCAAGGCAGCAGAAGATGGCAATCTTGAGGACATTTCTGGGTGGGTTGCGCATTACTTATCCGTGTTAAATACCGTATTAAATCACCCTGCAAAAACGGCGATGGGGGCACTTGCTGCGTTGTTTGTTGCCTACACTTCTTATATATTTTTCGGAAAAGGTTTGGAGTTTTTCCCCAGTGTTGAACCTGAATTTTTACAGGTACAAGTTCAAGCGAGAGGCGACCTTTCAATACACGAACGCGATGCATTAGTGGCAGAGGTTGAGCACACTTTGTTGAACTTAGACCACCTCAAATCTGTGTACACACGCACCTTAGGCGGAGGTTCTCAATCTCAAGATGACATTCCCGAAGATGTAATTGGCATTATTCAGTTAGAATTGACTGACTGGCAGGTTCGCCCTACTGCAAAAGAGCTAAGCAAAGTAATCAGGGATAAAACAGCACACATCCCAGGTATCAAGATACAAATTAGAGAACCTGATTCAGGGCCTTCCACTGGTAAACCTATCCAACTGAACGTGAGTTCGCAAGGCACTAGTAATATTGTTGAAGGTGTTGAGCATATGTTGGGGATAATGAGTTCAATTGATGGCTTTGTTGATATTGAAGATAGCCGCCCCTTGCCAAGTATAGAATGGCGACTCATTGTCAACCGAGAACGAGCAGCTGTTTTTGGCGTCGACGTAACCTTGCTTGGAAATACTGTTACCCTAATTACCAATGGCGCCTTGCTGGCCGAATACAGGCCAGATGACGCAGAAGAAGAAGTTGAAATTAGACTAAGGTTCCCGCCTGAGTATCGCAATATTGAACAGCTTTATAAACTGAGGATTCCATCTGCAAATGGAGCGGTACCTATTTCTAACTTTGTGACAATAGAACCCGCTGCAAAAGTGGGTGTACTCAAGCGCACAGATGGCACGCGTTCCCTATCGATAAAAGCTAATATCAAAGAAGGCATGCTGGCAGACGACTTAGTGAAGCAAGTTAAACAAGCCTTGTCAGAAAACCCATTGCCGCAAGGTATCTTTTTGAACTTCAAAGGACAGGATGAGGACACCCAACAAGCGATTGTATTTTTAAGTACAGCCTTTATTGGCTCGATATTCTTCATGTTAATTATTTTACTCACTCAGTTTAATAGCTTCTATCAAGCGTTTGTCGTGCTCAGTGCAATCGTATTTTCTACTGCTGGTGTACTCCTTGGACTACTGGTTTCTAATGAGGCTTTCGGGGTCGTGATGAGCGGCCTTGGCGTGATTGCTTTAGCAGGCATTGTTGTCAATAACAATATCGTGTTAATTGATACGTTCAACGATCTAAAGTCTCGGTCACAAACCATCAAAGAAGCAATATTAAGAACGGCTGCTCAGCGTATTAGACCTGTGCTGCTAACTTCAGTTACCACCATATTAGGTTTGATTCCCATGGTATTTGCATTGACGATAGATATTGTAGATAGAAATATTACTGTTGGCGCACCTTCAGCTCAATGGTGGACCGCCTTAGCCAGCACTATCGCAGGAGGGTTAACATTCGCAACTATTTTAACTCTTTTGTTAACGCCAGCACTGTTAATGTTGGGTGAAAACTTGCGACAAAAATTGAGGCGTAGTTAAATTTGCTTCTCGTGTTTGTATCAATGCCTTGCATCGAAATACAATTGGAGCTATCCTGCTGTTGCTGGTTGTTTTTTAAACAGCCTAAAGGAGCGTGCTAAGAACGGATAAACACAACGATGTGATATAAAAACAACAGAGCTAAGCTCGGGCATCCATCATGAAAACCAACTATTCGTTTGATACCTTAATTATACTGCTGATAAGCGGCACAATTAGCGCATGCCTAATACCTTTTTGCATATTAAGGCTTATGCAGCAAGACTACCCAATAGCATTGCTTAACATTACCGCTACCCTCGTGACACTAACCGTATTTGTTCAAGTCTTTTTAACGAAAAAAACCAGTTTTGCGCGTTGGATGCTTTCAGTTTTGAGTGCGATGACGCTGTTGGGAACGATTTACCTAAAGGGTGCGGACCAATTGTTTTGGGCTTATCCAACTCTGGCCACAATCTTTTATATGCTAAGTGCTCATATTGCAGCACTGGTTGCTGGTATTATATTGGCAGTAGTGATTGTCTTCGTCTATTCAGTGTTGGCTCCCATACATTTGAGCACTGCAATTGCCACGCTTATTCTCACCTATGCCTTCGCTTATGCATTTTCAGTAAAAATGCAACGTAAAAACCATCAACTTAGAAATAGTGCATTTACTGACTCATTAACTTCACTTGGCAATAGAAGAGCGCTCGATGAACGATTACAGGTTATCGAAGAGACTCGAAAAAAACAGCCGATTGAATACTGTTTGTTAGTCATCGACATTGATTTTTTTAAATCTATAAACGATGAATTTGGTCATGTAACGGGTGATCAAGTATTAAGCGCATTTGCAAATGTATTGAAGCTGGGCATTCGAGGTAAAGATGAAGCCTTTCGTTACGGTGGCGAAGAATTTGTAATCATTCTTGAAAAAACAGAGCTTTTAAATGGCGTAACCATCTCTCAAAATTTACTAAAAGATATTGAAGCGTCTAATTGGCCGCATATTAACGACAAAGTCATCACTGCGTCAGGCGGTATAGCACAGCTAAATGAATCCGAAACGATCGCCCAATGGATAGCAAGAGCAGATAAAGCGCTCTATCAGGCAAAAGACTGTGGGCGCAATAACGTAATTGCGGCCCAATGCAATTTTAAAATTCAAAACCCATTCAAAATAGTTTCTTCATAGTCATTGTGATCGAGCCTTACGTTGAACTTTACGGCTAATCTATCAAGCTCTGCTTGATCAATAGCTAGTTGGTCCATAATGATCGTATTGTCATCTAATTCCCATAAAAGCCTTGAACCTGCATAGCTATAGTTAATTGCAACCATTGCATTAACGTCACCTTTTGCAGCCGCCTCTTTTAATTTACGCATTTTACGGGTGAGTTTATTAAGTGTTTGTTTGAGTTCCCAAACATAAGTCACTTCTTTCATAAACGGGTGTGTACGGTATTTATTGAGTGTGAAACCAATCGCAATAGCAGACACGATGACGCCGGTTAAATTCCAATGAAAATGACTGCCTGAAGGATCGGGGTAAAGTGCAATTAACAATTGAGAAAGACCTAAACTGGAAGAAGCAAATACGACAATACAAACCACAATAACAACATTGAGATGCTTGCGATATCTAGCCTTATCAATTTCAATTAACTTCATAGCTTGTATGTCTGCCTTTAAAAGGTGCTTGTTATCAGAAATTAAGCTTGCAGTCTAACTTAAAACTCTTGAGTATGGAGGACAACTTGCAAAACTATTTCAAGATTTTAAGATCGCTGTGACATTTTAATAATAAGAAAAACACTACAGGCTAATTAATGTTCAATATCGTGCCATCAAACCGCCAAGAGCACTTACTTACCGTCATTGCTGAATTAATAAGACATCAAAAAACAGACTCGGTTTCAGCATTGTTCACGCCTATTCAAGTAATGGTTGATAGCCAGGGTATGAAGCACTATGTCAACATGGGGATTGCCAAAAAGCTTGGCGTATCCATGAATATTGACTTTCCACTTGTCTCTCGCGGCATATACTCAATTTGTCGCCTTATTCTGGGTGATGAAGCCGTGCCCAAGGAATCACTTTATAAACGCGAAATTTTAGTCTGGCGAATCGAACAAATATTACAATCACCGAGCTTTATTGAACATCAAGATGCAGCAGCCGCAAACCAATACTGGCAATCAGCAAATGACACAAAACGCGCTCGCTTTTTGCTCGCTCAAAACACCGCAGATGTGTTTGAGCAATATATGCAGTTTCGACCGCATTGGTTTAAAGCATGGGAACAAAACCAGCGTGTTTTTACCAATGAAAACTCAATAGCAGACGTTTTAGAACCCTGGCAAAAGCTATTATGGCAAAGGCTTCAAGTTGATCAAGCTGCACAAAAAGGAAATGCCAATCACCCGGCGAGCATTATCGAACAAGCTATTGAGCAGTATACTGCGGGTACTCATGACTTGCCTAAAGTACTTTATATCTTTGTTGTAAATGCACTCAGTCCTCAGCAACTAAGCTTACTCAACAAAATCGCCGAGGAAATCGAAATTTACTTTTTTCACCTTAATCCTTGTGTCGAATTTTGGGGTGATTTGATATCAGAGAAAGCCAAGCTTCACAACATGCTTAAAGCAGGCATGAATAATTTATTAGACGAGGACTCAGCAAATAGCTTACTGGCCAACTTAGGAACGCAAGGTAGAGTGCTTTTTAAGCAACTCCAACAAATAGACTATCCTGATTTCACTGACAATGCGCTCTTTCAAGACTTTGAGAATGAATTTAGCACACAACCAACAAATCTCTTACAAGCGATTCAGCAAGATTTACTGCATGCAAAAACTGGAGTAGCCGGAACGTTATCTGAAGACAACTCAGTTAGTATTCATAGTTGCCATAGCCATTTACGCGAGATTCAAGTCTTACATGACCAATTACTTCATATGATGAAGAATGACAGTCAAGCATGCATTTATGCGCACGACATTATCGTATTGTGTCCGGCAGTAGAAGATTACGCACCCTATGTTAAGAGTGTGTTTAGGGATGTACATGACGATCAACGTTCTGATAACCCACAGTTAGTATGCTCAATTGCTGATCGTTCTCCACTTGATGCAAATCCGCTCGTTAGTATGTTTATGGATATGCTGAAGTTACCCGATAGTCGATTTAGTGTGACGTCGTTGATTGATTATTTGCATATTGAAAGCGTACAAAAACGTTTCGCTTTAGATATAGAGGAGGTTGCACTCTGCGAGTTGTGGATAGCAAGTGCAAATATCTATTGGGGAAGAGATGGCAGGCATAAAGCAACAATTATTAATACCGAAAATACCGATGATATATACACGTGGGACTGGGGGTTAGCGCGTTTATTGAAATCAGCTCTGTTTTCTGATTCACAAGGTAATGAACTCCCCTTCGCGATGCTTGATTGCGTAGAAGGCCAAAGTATACAGGTACTAGGAAAGCTCATCTTATTTATCGAGAGTCTTCAAAATATACATAATGGTTTAACTTTAGATAAAAGCATGCCTGAGTGGCTTGAATTTATGCAAATTGAAATTTTAGATAAGCTGTTTGATGATGATAATGACCAAATAGCTGTCGCTGCAATAAAACGTGCAATTGAGCAAATCAACGCTAACGTGCACAAGGCTCTTTATAATGAAGTGGTGAGCTTGAGTGTCGCCCGAGAAGCAATCAATAGTGTTTTGTCTAAACCCGATCCTCTTAACCAATTTAACACGGGCCAAGTAACGTTTTGTTCAATGATACCGATGCGCAGTGTTCCCTTTAAAGTAGTTTGTATCTTGGGCTTGAACGACGGTGTATTTCCCCGCACGAGTCAAGCTTTAAGTGTTGATTTAATGTCCCAAGACAACAAGCTGGAAACCGACCGTTCACGCAGAAACGAAGACCGTTATATGTTTTTAGAAGCTATCATTTCTGCACGTCAGTATTTGTATTTGAGTTATCAAGGAAAAAGCTTAAAGAACAATACTGATAGAGAGCCGAGCTTAGTGCTGCGCGAATTTATGGATTACTTGTCGCAAGCATTCGATTGCAGACCAGTTTACCAACATCCTCTCCAACCTTTTAGCCACAAAGCATTTAATGCGTCTGCGCTCGACTCACCCGTTTGGGCAAATCGCCCGTCATTTGCTAACGCTTGGCTAAAGGTTGCTAATCAAAATGCTGAATATGAACCACTAGATGATTGTGAGTTTAATTTACCCTTACGCATTTCAGTAGAGGAGCTGGTTAGATTTTATGATGACCCGCTTGCCGCCTTTGCGAATCAGCATCTGCATTTATCATTTGAGCACTATGTTGATGCCCAAGGAGATGTCGAACCTTTTGATATATCAGGGTTGACGCGCTATGAAATCAATAAGTCTATTTTAGAGTCTGCCGTCGGAATGGAGCCTCAGTCATTTGAAGAAAATTATGAGCGGCTATTTCAGACAGGAGATCTGCCTGCGTTAACTCGCGGACAATTAATTGATAAGCGCCTTTATCAAATAGTTCAGCAGTGTATTCCAGAGGATATAACGAGCGTAAATACAAGTTACACAATCAAAGATTTCAAGTTTGAGATAAATTTAGAACAGAACAAGCATGCATGCGAAAAAACTTCACATAAGCTAATCATTCATGCTGCGATGCCAGTGGATGAATATCAAAATAGTAAGGTTTTTTTAACTCGACCGTATAAACCATCTATGGTGCTTGAGTTTGTATTACAGCACGCTATAAAAAGGCTGCAAATGGGTAAAGATTGCATTAGTAATGGGCAGAGTGATTTTTCATACATCGACATTGTAAACTTACGCAGTGAATATCAAAAGTTCATTACAGGAAAACGCAAAACAGAACCGAAAGCTAAGGTCATTACTGTCTCTTTAAATGATGAAAACTTTAGCTACGACTGTTGTTATCATCAAATAGAACAAACAATATCAACCTATATTCAAGGCATGAAAGTGCCTATAGTTGCCCATACGCATCATGGAGCGTTGGTCAATAAAACTTTGACTAAAGCTTTTGTGACTGAGCGAGCACAGGACGAAGTAAAAATAGAGCTCGCAGAAAAAATCACAGCTACCCTGATTGAATCAACAGAACAAAATGAATATTTATCTTACATGTTCCCAAGTGGAGTGGCGTTGACAAGGCGTGAAATCGATCAGATAGCACGTGTATTTTATGACTATTTTCCCGTGGCATTTTCTTAATCGTGTTGTTAATGATTAAAAGAGAAATAATGAGTGACGTAGATGCAGAGTAATGAAGCACAACAAACATCTTATCAAGCCGAGCGTAAAGTGAACAAAACTGAGGTAAAACCCCTAAATATTAGCCACATGCCCTTGCACGGGCAGCAAATTATCGAAGCAAGTGCAGGCACGGGTAAAACCTACAATATTACGCGTATTTTTCTAAAGCTACTGCTTGAAAAACGCACGCCTGTCGAAAAAATATTAATTGTGACGTACACAAAAGCAGCAACTGAAGAATTAAAAGGCCGCATCGCTTCGCAAACCAATGAATTGTTGTTTCAGTTATCTAACTCACCCGACACGCTCGAAGGCTTATTTGTAGAAATGATTGCCAATATACCGAGCGCATCAGCACCGGATGCTTCTCCACTAAGTGCTCAAGACTTAGTGGAGAAGCGCTTTGAACACAATAAAAATGAAGCAAAATTGCTTCTGAAGAAAGCAGCTCTCTATCTGGATGAGGCGTCAATTTTTACCATTCACAGTTTTTGTCAGCGCGTCATAAAGCAAACTGCCTTTATGAGCCAACAGGCCTTTTCACCTGAAATTGTTCATTCTAGTGCGCCGTATAGCATAGAAGAAGTACAAGATTGGTTTAGGCGCAATCAATCAAATACTGAAATAATTGAAGTACTAAAAACGCTTGGGCTGATTAAGCCTAGTCGCTTCTATCTTGAATTTAAAGGGGCGATAGAAGGCTTTAAACCATTAACACTTATCCCTGAAAAAGATCAAGGCTTTGACCACGAAATCACAGCAACACAAAATGAACTTGAGAACCTTTGCAAAAAGTTAAATGCGTTAAAAAAGCAAGTTATCGATGAACAACTAGTAAGTACTTGTTCGTTGATTGCCGATTTTAAACAAGCGATTTACGCTGTTTTAAATGAGCAAGCTGATAGCAATATGCTTGATTACTTTCAAACCATCGAAAGTTGGTTGTTCTCAGATGTGCTATTACTGGGTGCCAAAACAAAGTTTACGAAACCACTAAAAACGACGATTGCGAAAAAATATTTTGCTGCTTTAGAGGATAAGCGTTTAATTACAACATATGCCAATCAAATTGTCGCGTTGGGAGATACTCTAGTTGAGTTCAGCACTCAGTACGAAGCTGACTTAAAGCAAATTATCACATTTCAGAAGCAGCTCGTTAAGCTTGAAAATGAAGCCCAAAACCAAGTTAAACGATCACAGTATTCGTTGATTAAAAAAGCAATTGAAGAAATCAGAAGTAACCTTCATCTAAAAAAAGAAAAACTAGGCGTGATTGACCACGACGATACCATTCACCAGTTATCTAGTGCGGTCAGTCAAAACAATGAAACGGTAATTAACTACATTCAGCATCATTACCCCTATGCACTAATTGATGAATTTCAAGACACTGATAAAGCTCAATTTTCAATTTTTTCAAGGTGCTACCCCAAAGACAGTACACACCATTTGCTTGTCATGATCGGTGATCCCAAGCAAGCCATTTATGGGTTTCGCGGTGGTGACATCAATACTTATCTCAGCGCCTATCAAAATGCTTACCCAAAGTATTCAATGCAGCATAACTTTAGATCAAGCCAGGCAATGATTGATGCTTACAACATATTATTTTATGGGCAAAGCATCTTACCCGAGCAACTATCGATAGCGAATCTCAAGGCATTGCTACCACAAAGCCAGCAAGATCAAAGTCAGGTCAGTGAGACCAAAAGCACTCCAACGGTCATAAGACAAAGTGATTCAAATACCCTAAATTCAAACCCTGTGTTTGGCGATGAAATTAGCTACCCCTGGATTTATTCCGGCGCAAAAGCGGTCGATGACTCTTTGACGGGCTTAGTCGATAGCAAGAAGGGAGCGCTTGTTTTTCAGATTAACGAAACGGTACATCACAACGATCTCTTTTTGTATGAAAATGAAAAGCCACTGGGTCAATCAAAATACAAAACTGATCAGGCTAAAGCGCTCGCACAAGAGATAAGCCGTCTGTGTAAGCAAGCTAAAATAGATGGTCAGCCGGTTGAGTTGAAAGATATCGCCGTGCTGGTTGCGGCAAAGGGCGAAGCTGAAACAGTGCAAACCGAATTACGAAACCTAAGTATTCCTTCTGTGTATCTAAGCTCCAAAACCAACATATATGAAAGTAAAGAAGCCAAGTCTTTATTAATTGCGCTTGATGGTATCTTACACGCTAACCACAATCAGAAATTCTTTAGGGCACTTAGCACCGATCTTCTGGGCTATCGTCCCCAGCAACTTGTCAAATTACAGGGTGATAACCACTTATTTGACCACGTAAAAAACATGTTGTTTGACTTGCGGAAAATGTGGGAACGCAAAGGTATATTTGCCCTCATTAACCATTTGATTAAGCAGCACTTTAGACTACAAAACCGGTATAGTACCAATGAGCGTATCCTCACCAACTACACTCACTTGGCAGAGTTACTAAACACTCAAAGTAAAGTAACTGAGCATGCTTATCAGTTGCTCAACTGGTTGCAAAAACAGATTCCTGATTACTCCGATGAACGACAAAACAATGATGGAGAAGAAACTCATCAGCGTTTAGAGTCAGATGATGAACTCGTAAAAATCGTGACTTTGCACGGTTCAAAAGGTCTGGAGTATCCGATTGTCTTTATTCCGTTTGCAGGTTTTGATCCTCAGAACTATCGCTCAGATCACCTTTGCCAATTTACTAAGATTTCCACAAATGAAAGTAAACAAGTTGAGGTACAAATTGGCACTGACAGAGCCGCAGCGAACGCTCAGCAAAAAGAGTGGGAAGAAGAACAAATGCGTTTGCTATATGTGGGAATTACTCGTGCGATTCATCGTTGTTATTTGGGCGTCGGTCGATTTAGCTTGTTGGTGAAATCACCTCTATTTGATCTTGTCGCCAAGCAAATTATCAATAAAGAAGAAAAAGCCCTTTTAAATCAAACGTCTGATATAAGAACGAGTAAACATATACATCGGAAACTATCCGAATACCTTTTATCAACTTTGGCAGCTTTGGCACTAAAAGAGCCCTCCATATTTGCATTAGATAAATACCAAACTGAAGACAATCAAAATGCAACAGAAACTCAAGATTTTATTGAAAAAGACCCGGTATACAATGAGATGCTTGATGAACAAGTGCTTAGCTCAACTTTTTTAGGTAATACTGATAGCGTTTGGCAACTCTCTTCATTTTCGAAAGTCAGTAAACAAAGCGCACATGTAGATCTTGGAGATAAAGGAAAGTCTGATGATAAGGGCGATTCCAAAAAGCACACTGTTGAAGATAGTCAAAGTGCGAGTCACTTAGATTTGCGTTTTTCAATAGAAAGAAGCGCTGATACGGGAAATTTGTTGCACAACCTATTGGAAGATCACGACTTCAGCGAAGAAAAAACACTCAAGATTGAGCACACAAACGAGCATTTGACCAACTATTTATCAGGTAATCGAAGCTGTAATATTGTTGCTTTGAACAACTGGTTAAATGAAATTATCTCAACCCCTTTACCATCGATGACCCATCAAACAGGTGAAACACTATGTACACTCAACTCACTTAAAACAGGACATATCCTAAAAGAGCCTGAGTTTTACTTCCCCATAAGCTCAATCAACACGCGTGATTTGATTAAGTTGATGCAGCTTCACCGTCGAGAGGTCTCAGGAGAAAAAGCCCTACCTTTCTCAATCTACCATGCCGATCTTAATGGAATGATGCATGGTTTTATTGACTTACTCTTTGAGTACAATGGAAAATTTTACGTTGCCGATTACAAATCTAACCATGTGGGAAATAATGCTAGCGATTATCAAAAAGAGCATATGCAACATGCAATACAATCCCATCTGTATGACTTGCAATATCTCATTTACAGTTGGGCCCTCGACCGTTTTTTAAGTCATCGTTTGGGAGAAAATTATGAGCGTTCTCAACATTTCGGTGGTGTTTACTACCTCTTTCTACGTGGCATGTCTCCCAGATTCCCACTTGGTACTGGCATATACCAAACGCCATTGAGTGCCGCGACATGGCAAGGTTTAGATAGTGTATTTACAGATAATGGAAGTACACCATGAATTGGCAAACGCGTATTAAGTCATTTGCGGGAGTCAGTGCATCAGAAGCTGTCTTAGTAGATAGAATACTCACGTATTACCCCTACTCAGCCAGTGGTAATAACGAAAATGAGGATATTCTCTTTGCGTTGTTGCTGAGTACGCATCAGCATTTACAACAAGGAAACACCTGTCTTCCTATTGAAAAAATAGCCAATCAAAGATTGTTTGCTTCAGCCCCCCATGGTGATTTAGTCGAATTAGAAATCGATTTCAAAGCAGGCATATGTATGCCCGAATCAAATATTCTGTTGGCTATTTTTGAACAATGGACAAGTCAACAGAATGAAGTCATTCCCTATATTGTTATCGACAATAAGATAATTATTCAACGTTACTACCAATACGAACAAGACATCGCCCGTTATATCAGTAATTTGAGTACACAAACACTTGGCTTAAACCAAATCGAACAAAGTGGCAAAGACCTTTTCAATGACTTATTTCCTATCCAGTCATCAATTGACTTACAAGCGATCGCTGCGGCAAATGCGCTTAGACATTCGTTCATGATTCTAAATGGAGGCCCAGGTACAGGTAAGACACATACTATTGCTCGAATTTTAGTGCTCCTGACACACTTTTTTCCAAACAAGATTATTCAACTAGCAGCTCCCACTGGTAAGGCTGCTCAACGTCTCAGTGAATCTTTGTCAAAAAACTTCAATTCTCTGGCAAAGCATGAAGAAAAATTGGTCCGTGATATTGTCGGAGTGCTTTCACCAGAATCAATTACATTACACAGATTACTTGGTGCATCGATTGGAAAAACCAGCACACTTAAAAATGAGCAACGGAAAATTGCCTGTGACATCTTAATCATAGATGAGTTTTCGATGGTTGATGTCGCGTTATTTACCAAGACGCTAAAAGCCTGTAAACCAGGAATTCAAATTATCTTGGTTGGCGATACGGCCCAACTTCCCTCTGTAGAAGCAGGAAACCTTTTGAGTGACCTTTGCCGTGATAGCGATGACAAAATGTCTGATGAAAACCAAACGTTCATAAAACAGTTTTGTCGTTATGACTTACAACCTTCAAGTTGCAGTGCATATGACCATATCGTTACTCTTAAGCAGAACCGACGTTCTAATCAATCAGTCAACAAACTAGCAAGCTCAATTGTTCAACAAGACTTCAAGAAACTGGACGACCTCCTTGCTGGACAACACAATTCTTTAATTAGCAAACACGACTGTTCTGAAAGTGACTTCTACAATGAGCTTCAGCGTAAAATAAGTGCTTTGCTAAATGAATACCAACAAGCACTTGTATCAGCAAAATCCCCAAAAGAACTGCTAAATGAAATGGGGAAATTTAAAGTGCTTTCGCCTGTTAGAAAAGGAAAATATGGGGTCGAAGGCCTAAACAAGCGAATTTGCCAACATTTGTGCTCGTTACCGGCGTACGTTAACGAAATCAATTTGTTTCATGGACAAGCCATTATTATTGTTGAAAATGACTATTCAAATAACCTTCATAATGGTGACATTGGCGTGATTTGGGATAAACAACATGGTAAGTCCCAAGCTAAAGAACTGATTGCGGTCATCGAACGAGAAAATGCTCCCCCACTCGAACTAAGTATTAACCGCTTACCAAAATTTGAAAGTGCATTTGCACTAACGATTCACAAAACACAAGGCAGTGAATACAACACAGTTCTGATTATCTTACCTTTTGGTAACAGTGAAGCTTGTACAAAAGAACTACTATACACCGGTGTTACAAGAGCAAAACAACAGGTAGATATAGTTGCAACAAAGCAGGTATTAATGCAGAGCTTAAATCGGACGAATCAGAGGGATACGATGTTGCGGTATTGTTTGGAGCTTAGTGCTAATTAAAATATCAGAAGTCAGCTTGGTTACTGACTTCTGATGTGGTTTGTTTAAGTATTAATTGGTTCCAAGGAGGTTCCCGAAGAAGCCGAGAATGACGGGTGTTAGCCTACTCGTAAGCCATTTCAAGAATATCCTTCGACACCTCTAAAGTAATATCCTGATGCTCTCCAAGCTTAAGTCTTTGGTTTTCTTTCAGCTTAGCCAGTACTTCATCGATAGTATTGCGTCCTAGTCCATAATCAGAAATCCGAGTTTTTACTTGCATAGACTCAAAGAAAGCTTGAGTAGCGTCTATTGTTTGATCAATTAATACTTCATCTGATTCAGCTGATAACTTGAAGACTTCTCTTCCAAGTTGCTTAATCTTCTCTGCTTTTTGAGCTTTTTGTTTACGCATTAACGACGGTAAGACTATTGCTAAGGTTTGAGCATGATCCAGTCCATACAAAGCTGTAAATTCATGTCCAATCATATGCGTAGACCAATCCTGTGGCACGCCCTGCCCGATTAGCCCATTTAAGGCCATCGTCGCTGCCCACATTACGTTTGCACGTGTGTCATAGTCATTTGGATTTTCCAAAGCCTTAGGGCCTTCTTGAATCAAGGTTTTTAATATCGTTTCCGCAAAGCCATCTTGAATAGGCGCGTTAACGGGATACGTTAGGTATTGCTCGATTACGTGCACAAAGGCGTCAACGGCGCCATTGCTTATTTGTTTTACTGGCAATGAAAACGTGTACTGCGGATCTAGTACTGCAAATTGAGGTTGCACACTCGGATGCCCAAAAGGAAGCTTTTGCTGCGTAGCTTTTTTGGTAACCACTGAATTACCATTACTTTCTGACCCCGTTGCTGGCAGAGTCAACACAGCACCGATAGGTAATGGGTTGCTAAAATCCGCGCCTTTTTCAAGAATATCCCAAGGATCGCCCTCAAAGTGAGTGGCAGCCGCTAAAAACTTAGCGCCATCAATGACACTGCCGCCGCCCACAGCAAGAATGAAATCAAGATTTTGTTCTTTAATAACTGCAAGCGCTTTGATTAAGGTTTCATAAGTTGGGTTTGGCTCGACACCTGCAAACTCAGTAAAGGTAAAAGTTTCGAGTGCTTTACACACATCATCGTAAACGCCATTTTTTTTAATCGAACCACCGCCATACAAAAACAAAACCTTTGCATTTGCAGGTATGCGGCTAGCAATCTTTGCAGACTGTCCTTTTCCAAAAAGTATTTCGGTTTGATTCTTAAATTCAAAATTATACATGTGAGGCCTTTTAACTTGTTTGTTTTTGTACTTATAAGGTGCGGTTTAACTTTTTTTATTCAAGCGATAAATCCGCATTAACTATTCTCTTACGTATTAGAAGTTAAAATGGGTGCAGGTTTTACCAAAAAGCGCCTACTTGCATTGTAGGGTTAGAAACTTCAATTATAGTACCGTTACTATAGGTTTGCATTGTGCAAAGGTTGATTGGAGTTTTTGTCTTCTAAATCAAATTATACTTCTGGTTTGTTCGCACTGCAGAAGCTCAAGATTTACCTACTTTCGGTCAAAAATTAGCAATTTGTTGTTTGCTGCTCGTGCATCACAGTCGGTGTTTATTTGCCAAATTTGCCCTCACTTAACAATTTCTATAACCGATGGTGGCCTATTTTGCCAACATCCGGTTCATAGATTTGTTAGGCGACATTCAGATCTAGACGTTGAACTTTACCCAAATCCAAACTCTGCTTTGCCAACCATAATTCATAATTATCTTGCATACTTAACCAACTTTCGGGTGTTCTTCCTAACGTTTTGGATAGTCTTAATGCCATTTCGGGGCTTATTGCGCTCTTGCCTTTGACTATTCGGCTCAAAGTAGAAGCAGCTACGCCTAAATGAGTTGCCAATGTGCGGCAACTAACACCGTAAGGCTCAAGATAAATAGATTCTATAAATTCGCCAGGATGTGGCGGGTTATGCATATTCATTAGTGATAATCCTCATAATTCAGAATGTAAGCATTACCATCCTTGAACTCAAATGTTACTCTCCAATTTCCGTTTACAGATATAGACCATATCTCCGCTCGCTCTCCTTTCAATTTGTGAAGGGAAAATCCTGGGATATTAATATCGTCAATCTCATGCGCAGTATTGATAGCAGCAAGTTGCATTCGAAGCTTTTTTGCATGGTGTGTTTGAATGCCAGATGTCTTACCTTTTTCGTAAAACAGTCTAAGACCTTTATGCTTGAACGATTTGATCATGACGGTATTGTAGCGTGGTGCGCAACACAATACAAGCAATAGAGCCTAACGCTCGCATTTGCGGCATTTTAGCCAATGCAAAATGTCCGAAGGAGCGACAGCGACTGCCAATATGCGCTTGTTGCACGCGCTCACTACAATCAACCTCCATTATCAACTCTGATTTACGCTTATACGTCATAGTTATCCTGTGCTTTAATGACTTTGAAAGCCAACTCAAGAACTATACCGAAGGTCGTTGGGTCGAAATTTTGGAGCTGCTTGATGTCATAAAAAGTATTCGGTAAGGGCATTAATCTGCCACCATGACGAAACTCCAAGCAGACCGCATTGAAAAAACGAGATAGCTTCATTCCACACGGCCGTCATACTTTATATATTTCAGAAGCTTACTATTTTTCCGGTAATAGTTTCTACAACTTTTTCTGTGATTACTATGCGTGCATAGCAATCACAAAGTCAAAACGACTTCTAAACACTTGCCAATATTGCTCTATGGATCACCTGTGCTTTTTTCAGATAAGGTTAATTGAACGTCTCGAGTGCTATTAAATAAAAAAGAAGTCAACTTCCGGTTTGTTCGCATAGCAGAAGCTGAACGCTATTCAAATTCAGGTACTAAATCCAGTATCCAAGCGTAAACATTTTCAGCAAACTATACAAAAAATTGGTGGCAAGGACACCATTGTTGCAAGTTCCAAACAAACACAAGTATCAACGTCATCTACCAGAGCAAACATTGCTATATCAATTGGTTGAGCGTCACTATCCAGACTTTCAAGAGCATCTTTCTTATCAAGGAAAGTCGTTGCCATATCATGTTCAAAAGGAATTTGATGAATTTCTCAAATGCGGTCGACTTGAGAATGGGTTTTTACGCGTGGTATGCGGCGACTGCAAACATGAAAAGTTAGTCGCGTTTAGCTGCAAGCGACGTAGATTTTGCCCAAGCTGCGGCGCAAGACGAATGGCAGAAAGTGCAGCTTTATTGGTAGATGATGTATTACGGGGCTATCCCATAAGGCAATGGGTGCTGAGCCTCCCCATTCCACTTCGATTACTGCTAGCAAGAAACCCAAGTGAATTGAGCAAAGTGATGCAAATCATTCACCGCGACATTTCCACTCACATTATTAACAAAGCAGGCTTTACCAACAAACAAGCGAAAACTGGGGCCGTTAACCTTATTCAGCGATTCGGCAGCGCCCTGAACCTAAACATCCATTTCCATATGCTGTTTCTTGAAGGCGCAATTAGCGAAAATTCATGGGGTGGCACCACCTTCACTCGCATCAATACCCAAAGGGCGGGCACGTGAGCGCCATCGCATGATAACATGGTCGAACTCGTTTACACCATCAGTCAACGTATCGCTCGATATCTTGTGAAAGTAGGTTTGGTTGAGCGTGATATGGAAAACAGTTTTCTCAACTTGCCTGTTGATGATGAAGATAGCCTTCTCCAATTACAAGGCGCTTCTGTCAGCTATCGCATAGCAATGGGTCCTCAACAAGGCCAGAAAGTGTTCACTTTGCAAACCCTTCCGGCAAGCAATTATGGTGAATATGGTCAGGTAGCCAATATAAGTGGATTTTCTCTACATGCAGGCGTCTTCGCTAATGCCGACGAGCCAAAAAAGCTAGAAAGGCTGTGCCGCTATATCAGTCGCCTCGCCATTAGTGAGCAACGTTTAAGTATGACTGACTATAGAAAAGTGCGCTATGAATTGAAAACGCCCTATCGGGATGGCACTACCCATGTATTCTTTGAACCGCTCGACTTCATTGGCAAACTAGCTGCTCTTATTCCACCACCAAGACTCAATCTCACTCGGTTTTATGGCATATTCGCGCCCAATAGCAATCTTAGAGCTCAGGTTACCGCTTCACAACGTGGAAAAAAAGTCCTAAGCTCGTTAAACAACAGGAGTGCGAATCGGATAAGTCTTATCAGGCGAGGGGCATGAGTTGGATGCAGCGCCCGGTAACCGGCTAGTAAGGCGAGTATTCAATATTGACATTACCGAGTGCGAAAAATGTCAAAAGCACAATGTGACCATCATTGCCTGCATTATTGACACCGTCGTAATTCAAAAAATAATGGCGCATTTAGATAAAAAACACCCCATTTCTATACAAGCATCGCTATTACCACCTTTGCGTGCGCCACCTAACGAACGGTATGCAAAAGATTTCAAAATCCAACGCGACTTCAACTTTGGTGCATAGACAACGAGTCAACATTACTACGAAACTAAGTATTTTATGGTAGGAGTTTTGACATGCTGCTCACCAATTTTCTGTACCAAAGGCCTATCTACGTATGAATTTGAAGATTAAAATGCCATGCAAAACGTCCCCAACCGAACACTTAAACAACCAACCTAATCAAAAGTACAGCTGTTAAGGGGGGTAGTAAATAGCTTTAATTCTTCTTATCCTCAAGTGATTTTTGCAGTTTGCAAGAACTCAGCCGAACGACTGCTTTTACTCAAGTTTGCAATCATGGCTTTTTAACATGATATTTTGTGTAAAACGAAAGTCTACACTCTTGAACGACGTTTCTACACGGGTCATCCAAACGTTAATTGAGCAGATTCACTGTACCTTTTTTCTTTCTAGCGCATAACTTTCATGAAAAGATGGTGACTATTTATTGCTACGTGAAGCGTTTATTGTAGATAACCTTGAAAAGAGAATGTGATAAATATATATTATTAACAGGATTTTACACTCATCTACGTAATAAAAAAATTTAAAAGGATTAATCTATGGGATATTACACCACCGTTCGCGCTGTCAATTCATCGGGAAAGTGCGTTAAGGCAGAAATAAGTATTTCTGGTAAGTCCAAAGGGTTTACAAATACCGATACTGGTGAACTTTCATTTGATTTGAGCTCTAACTCTACCTATGAAGTTTCAGCAAAGCAGTTTGGTAGTAAAGGATATGGAAAGGTTAAAGGGGGCAGTACAACTACCATTAGGATACCCTAACAGCCGCGGTACATAATAAAAGGGGTCGGAATCACCCCTATACAAAATAGTCCCGCAACGTTAGTTTTATAAAATCTAATATGTTTTAAAAATGGATATTTGCCAAAGAATGCTTGAATTTTTGTTGCATTTCTCTTACGTTTTTTTCCCTACAATTTTTTTATTACCAGGAGGCTTTGCACTTCCTTTTGCGCCTGTTAAGACAATCGAGAAAGTTGGCCTCGGCGTTGCTTGTTTTGCGGTATATTCAATGTTTTGCTGGATGTTTCTCGTTTGGCCTTTTCAAAAGGGTTTCTCCTTCGAAGAAACAGCATATTTTTTTGGATTTTTGTCTGCAAACCTAATCGTAATTTACGGATTCTACTGGCTGCGTCCAGATTTACTATCAATCAATACAGACACAGAAAAGGCAGGGAGCTTAAAGCAAGCGCAAGATAGCGGTAATAATGAGAAAGATAACGTTACACCTTACAGTTATCATTCAACTGTTCCTCACGAGGAATTAACAAAAAATCATATTATGGATGACATTAAATTAAGGAGCAGTTGCATATCTAATTTTGTCCAAACTGCTCAAAAAGAATACTCTACACAAGTTGAAAGTGAAAGCAGCGACAATATTTCACAGGAGAGATATGATGAAATTTCATCCAATTATTTTAAAACAGCCGCTATTTCGTCTGAATATCAAGTATACCGACGAAATTTTAATGAATCGGATCGTTCTTTTGACGCACTAATTAAATACAACGGCCTTTTGTTAGAGATAATTAAATCGCATAAACTTACCGACACACTGCTCTTAAACATTGAAGGTATGAGAAACATTAATGATAAAGCTTCCATAGTAATAGACAAATATTCTAGTGCCTTAAAAAGTAGTGACCAAAGTGAAGATGCATGGAAACAATCTAATAAAGATATGCTAGCGATTCTATCCAGAGAAAAACGCTAATACTTTATTACCATTTTTAGATTGTTTAGCCACTCAACAGAATAAAATTTTTGTACAAATGAATTGTATAGGTAAACTACACTTACTGTTTATAACAATACTATTTTTGTTTTAGAAATACATGACAGTTTAATTTCAACTATCCTTCAATAACAGTCAGTGATTCATTGTATGATAAAATGCAGATTAGTTCTTCAACTAGTCGAGCATGTGACCATATAGATAAACATACAACTGCTATCAAGAATGCTCTATCACTGACAGACAATGAGAGCGTGATTCAGTCTCATCAATTGTTTGCAGTTGCGAAGCTAATCGCATTAATGTTTATGTATAGCTCTTCATCTTCTATAAGGAGGTCTTCAAATAGGAATACATTAAATAATTGATGATATGCACAGTGCATGAATGACTTCACCATGTAGTTTGTATTGCCACACAGCATTTGATTTCTATATTTATTTAAAAACCGTATTATTTCTTGTGGAGTTGGGGGGTGCGACATCTTTTAGATTGGGGTTTTGTGCTTTCTTTTTAGCGATTAGAAAATCAACGATAACTTCTTTTATGTTTTTTGCAACTTTAGTTGCGTCGCTATAATACTCTGAACATATATTAACTGATAATTGAGCAATCTCTTCAGATGCACCAAACTTCATAGCTTCAAACTTGTGCGTAATTCTGGTACCACCACTATTTGCTGATGAAGCAACTTCACCATACGCATCGACGTTGCAAGCTAATCCTGCTAATAGCACAAATATAAATATTGTCTTGGTCAATACGTGTTGGTTCATGTGAAATGCCTTGTGTTAAATAAACCGCGTGGATAAATCATAAGCGAGTCGCAAGTTATTGAATAGTGTTTATTGGTAATTTGATTGTGGAGCGATTGTGGGGTGATTGCCGTTCCAGATAGAAACAGCCCGAGCTTCCGCTTTGTCTCATAAGTACCAGTTCTTAAAAACCCAAATACTGGTTTCCAAATAACTGATACTTTTGGCCGTTAACTGATATTTATCAATTCCCAACTATAGAATGCGAATAGCCAAAAAAACTAAATTAATTAATCAACTATCGTCATTTCTTCAATCAAGTTCTGCGCGTTGTCTAAATACTCCATGACCCAAAGCATATAACGAGAGTCGACGTGAATACTGCGTGTTGTGCGAGGGTCGAAATCCCAATCTGAGTTAACACTTTCAAAGGTGCCGTCAAAGAGCAAGCCAACAAGCTCTGCATTAGCGTTTAATGTGGCTGAACCTGAGTTTCCACCAGTCACATCCAAATCACTTAAGAAGTTAACAGGGACGCTGCCAATCTCATCTAATTTATATTTGCCGTACTGCTTTTTCTCGATTAAGGCTAATTGTGCTTTTGGTGAATTAAATGGTTCGACACCCGTGTCTTTTTCGGTAATGCCTTCTAAAAGCGTGAACGGTTCATAAATTAGGCCATCTTTGGGTGAACCGCCCATTACATTGCCGTAAGTCACGCGCAGAGTGCTGTTCGCATCTGGGTACACGATTTGCCCTTCGCTCTTCTGCCAATCGATGATCGCCACCATGTAAATTGGCTGAAGTGCCGCCAGTTTTCCTGCGCGTTCTTTTGCTTCGTTTTCACGTTTCATTTCTTCATCGTAAAGCGCAACAGCAAGTTGTATAAATGGGTCTTTACTTGCCTCTAGTTCGGCTTGACTTGCTTCCATCAATGCCAGTCGTTGCTCAACTTGGTTTAGGCTTGTATTTTGATAGTATGCGCTTAATTTAGCACTTAAATCAGTCACATCATCAAGGTCTAGTGCACTATCTAGCGCTTCAACACGATGCGCTTCTGGCTCGGCCAAATAGTTATTGAGATACATTTCCCATAGGGCCATGTCAACGCTTGCATCAAAACGGCGATCTACGCGCTTCATTCGCTCTTGAATGCGCACAATATCGCGTTGTTGATAACCTTGCTCGCGCTGTTCATCCTCTTTTTGCTTTTCAATCGATAAGCGATATAACGTTTGCGCGACGCCAAGTAATGCAGGACGTGTTGCAAATCCATACCAAAACTCTTGCTTGTCTGACACTGCTTTTTCTGCTGCCATTTCATTGAGTGTGGCGATTGATTTAGCCACATCTTTGCGACTCTTATCTTTGCTTAACCAAGCATTGAGCTGCGCCTCGCGTTGCGCGCGACGATCAACTAAACCGACTCTTTGAGCACCTTCCAGCTGCCCTTTGGTGTTTTTCAAAAAGTTATTTAAACCCGCCAATGAAGATTCATATTTAACGCGCGCATCACTGCCTTCAGGGGCACTGGCTTCTATCGTTTCAATCCACTCAGTGACCAAATCGATATACATCGGATAAAGCCACGAAAATACGTGTTCAACATTGGATAGAAGAGAATAACGATTTGTAGAACCGGGGTAACCTGCGACCATCACAAAATCACCGTCTTTAACGCCCTCAGCAGAGACTTTCAAAAAATGCTTAGGTTGGTAAGGTACGTTGTCTTCGCTATATTCAGCTGATTTACCATTCTTATCGACATAGGCTCGGTAGAATGCAAAGTCACCCGTATGTCTTGGCCACATCCAGTTATCAATATCACCGCCGTATTTACCCACTGCATCTGCAGGTGAGTACGCAATACGGACATCCTTTATTTCAAGCTGCTTGATCAGTTTGTATTCTTTTCCCTCGTAAAAAGAACTCACTGAACAACGGTAGCCCTCATCTTGTTCACATTCTGCAATGAGGGCCTTGCGTCGATTAGTGATTTCGTCGTAACGCGCTTTGCCTTGCAAATCATCATCTAAATTACCGATGACTTTGTCAGTGACGTCGCTGAATGCTTCGGTTACATAAATTCGTGATCCTGGCGCTGCAGGTAATTCGTCACTGAGGTTTTTGGCTAAAAAACCATTTTCTAAATAGTTGTTTTCGGCTGTACTGTTGTATTGTACTGAACCTCTTGAGCAATGGTGATTGGTAACCGTTAACCCCTTGGGCGAAACGAAAGACGCAGAACATCCACCTAACGAGACGACTGCGCCCATTGGGAAGCCTGTTAAGCTAGAAAGTGACTCTGGCGATATTTTTAACCCGGTTTTCTTCAGGTCTTTTTTGATGAGTGGTAACTGCTCAGGCGTGAACATACCTTCTTTTGCTGTTGCAGTTTGCAGGCTCAATGCTAATAAAGAGCTCGCGATGATTATTGTTTTTTTCATTGAATTTCTTCTTGTCGTTTTTGTTTAAGTTCCCTCTATCGGTAAATTAACACTCGATAGCATGTTTTGCCATAATAACCGAGCTGAAACGACGAATATTGCCGGTTAAAGGGAGAAGTTTTTTTCACAAAAAAAGGCCAGATTTTTGAGATCTGGCCTTTGAGTTTTAAGGGTTTATTAACTAATTACAAATCTGCCATCGAACGAATAGACACCTCTAAACCAAGTGCGTCTTTGACTTCTGCTTCGATTTTTTGTGCATCACCAATGATCACCCACACTAACTTTTCAGGATGAACCACTTCTGCAGCAGCTGCTTTTAGGTCATCTACGCTAAGTGCTTGATATTTCTGAGGCAATGTCGTTGGATAGTCCAATGGACGATCAAAGCGAGTACTTGAAAGCAAGCTGCCCATTACCGCACCTGAAGTTTCAAACTGACCGGGCAATGAACGCACGCTATCTTGAGTGGCTCGCGTCAGCTCTTCTTGTGTTGGTGGTTTTTCAGCACTGTAAGCGTTCAACTCTTTTACAAGCTCTTTAAGCGCAGGCCCTGTTTTGTCTGTTTGAACAGGCGCATAGACCATAAACGGACGTTGACCCTTAGCTTCTTGCAAGAAGGTATAAGCGCCGTATGCCCAGCCTTTGTCTTCACGAAGATTCATGTTAACGCGTGCTGTAAATGTACCGCCTAAGGTTTGATTCATCGTGCTGATAGCAATGTTATTTTCAGCGCCTGTAGAAGGTGCTAAATGCCCTGCTAACACCAGTGATTGAGATGATCCTGGTCTATCAACAATGATCACACGACCTTTTTCTGGTAACGCGACGTCTTGCATTTCTTTAACCGGTTTTTCACCCACGTTTTTCCATGAAGAAAACGCACTTTCTAGCTTAGGTTTGATCTCGTTAAGCGTTGTATCACCTACCACAAAAATAGTTGCATTATCTGGGCGCATCCATTGATTCTTAAAGTTGATCAACTCTTCGCGAGTAATTGACTGAACACTTTGAGCCGTGCCCGTGCCGGTAAATGGAATACCGTAAGGGTGCCCTTCACCGTAAAGAATCGGTGGTAAAGTATTTAGGCCAATCGCAACAGGCTGAGAGTTTTGCTGTGCGATTCGGCTAAGAATCAGAGTGCGCTGACGCTCTATTTCTTCGCTATCAAAAGTAGGTTTAACTAAGACGTCACCAAGCACGGACAATGATTCTTTAGCATTCTTACTAAGCATCGACATTGAAGCCACTGTTGTGTCTAAGTTTGAGCTGACCGATAAGTTTGCCCCTAACTCTTCGATGCGGCCGGCTAGTTCGAGCGCATCATATTTGCCTGCGCCTTCATCAAGCATGGCTGCAGTAAAGTTTGCTAGACCTAGTTTGTTACCAGAATCAGCCGCATAACCTGCGTCGAATTGAACTGCAACATTGATTACCGGAATGGTATCTCGTTGGGCAAATACCACTTTCATCCCATTAGACAACTGTGTTTCTTCGATGTCTGGGAAGCTTAAAGAGGTTTCACCTTTGATACCTGGTAAACCAGTGCTTCTATCAACTTTGCTTTCTTTAGTTGCGTACTGTGGGAAGGGCTCAACCGTAATTTGATGGTAGCCGTTTTTTAACCAACGATTTGCAGCGGCTTTTACAGATTTGCTTGTTGCTTGCTCAAGTCTGACTAATTCGGTCTTGAAGAAAACCGGATCGCCTGCAATCAACTCACCTTGAGCAAGGGTTTGCGCCTTACCATTAAAGCCACCTACTTGTTCCAAACCGCGAATAATACTGGCTTGAGTTTTTGTACTTACCAAATTGACTTCGGATTTACTTGGGCCCCGTTTAAGGAACTGATTCATCACTTTATCAATTTCTTGTTCAACAACCGCAGTATCCACACCGTCTGCGATGTCCACTACTACGCCAAAAATAGAAGCCATTTGCAGTTCGTAATTAAAAACTTCAGCATTAGTGGCTAATTGCTTGTTGTAGACTAATTCTTTATATAAGCGAGAATTCTTGCCATCTCCTAATACACTTGCTGCAACAAATAGGTCAGTGGATACAGGATCAGTGTCTTCCGGTGCAACCCACAAACGATAGATACGTTTTTGAGGAACCTTGTCTTGCATAATCTCGAAGGTATTCGTTTCGCGCTCCGGCACCCAGCTTTGCCACTTTGTTAAAGCGGGACCTGCTTCGATATGAGCAAAATATTTCTCAACCAAGGGTTTTGCTTCTTCAACATTAATGTCGCCGCTTAAGACTAAAATTGCATTGGCAGCACCGTAGTACTGTTTGAACCAATCTTTCACATCATCGAGCGAGGCTGCATTCAAATCTTCCATTGAACCAATGATTGAATGAGAATATGGATGTCCTTTCGGAAACAAACCTTCAATAATTCGAGTGAATACCTTACCGTAAGGCTGGTCTTCACCTTGGCGTTTTTCGTTTTGGACTACACCGCGCTGTTCATCAAGTTTTTCTTGAGTCACTGCACCTAAGAAGTGCCCCATGCGGTCTGATTCCATCCATAACACTCTGTCAATAGCAGTGGTTGGGACCGTTTGGAAGTAGTTGGTTCTATCAAAGCTAGTAGTGCCATTTAGGCCTGTCGCACCGACTTCTTCTAGTGCTTTAAACCATTCATCGTCGTAATTTTCAGTACCATTGAACATGAGGTGTTCGAATAAGTGAGCAAAACCTGTTTTACCCACTGGCTCATCTTTAGAACCTACTTTGTACCATACCGCAGCAGCCACTACAGGCGCCTTACGGTCTTCGTGAACAATAACCGTTAAGCCATTGTCGAGTTTAAATTTGTCATAAGAGAGTTGGATTTCATTGGCTGACACAACCGCCGAAAGCCCGAATAAAGTGAACGTAATTAGCGTTACTTTTCTCAGAAAGTTTACTTGCATGAATATCTCCGTATTACATGTTAAATGTCGCTATTAAAATTTCGCTTAATTAGACTAATTGAGAAACAATTGCTTGTAAGCAATTATTGGATGACGATTTGTAAGCAAATGTTAAAGTTGGAAAAGATGTTTGATGTTTGACTTTACGACTCAGCAGTATCATATTCATGACATTACTTGTTTCTATAATCTAAAGCGTACAAGAAACCCGCCATCATAAAAACATCAATTCAATTGAGAAAAACGATTATGAATATAAAAGCTTCAGTATTACTCGGCTGTTTTACCTTAACCTTTGTAAGTTTTGCACAAGCAGTTGTTGCCGACAGCAACAAAGTAGTTCGACTTTCTGAGCCTGTGCTAGTTACAAAAGAATCTGAAACTTTTGGTGCCGTTCCAAATAATGACTTGAAAAAACTAAGTCTTACTGAATTAATGGAAAGTGCTCAGCAAAACGTCGGGCATCAATATTTAGTAGCCACTAAAATTACTAAAGTCTGTCAGAAAAAAGGCTGCTTTTTTATTGCACAAGAAGCGCAGCATGCAATAAGAGTTTCTTTTAAGGACTACGGTTTCTTTATTCCCAGTGATTCGTCAAATAAGCAAGTTAAAATGACGGGCGAACTGGTTCAAATTGAAAGAGCGCCTGCGCAAGCAAAACACTTTAAAGACGATCTTAAAACAGATTCCAGTGCCTTAAATGCAGGAGTTGTCTATGAGTTTGTTGCGGACAGTATTGTCATTCCTAAAACCTAAAGTAATAGATTGCTGCTAAAAACAACCGAGCGCAATGAATAACGAAGCGACCTTGTTTAGTTAAACGACTTAATATTCATATCAGAGAAACGAAAAAACGAGCATACATTTGCTCGTTTTTTAAATTGCATTTTATACTTCAAACTAACAAGCTGAACGTTTTAAGCTGCACTAATCTCTTTAAGCTTTAAAATTAACGCATTAACGCCTTCGGTACGAATAATCGGAGAAAACTCGCTTCTTTTTGCATCGACCATGCTAATACCCTCAGCGATGATGTCATAAACTTTCCATTCACCAGAGCGCATTTTTCTCATTTTGAACACGAAGTTAGTTTCAGGGCCATTTTCATTTTTCATTATTCCTTTCACGCCGACTTCTTTACTCTTGCTAGTGACTGTTACCGGAAGAAATTCGACTTGTTGACCATCGTAATCATTTAAAAGTGCAGCATAGTTGCCTAATAAATAGTCTCTAAATACGTCAACAAATTCTCTTAACTCTTCCTTTGAAAGCGTGCGAGCATGTTTACCCAATACTTTATAAGCCGCAAACTGGTAGCTCACAATTGGCATTAATTCATCTTCCATTATGTCTTTATAGACCTTGTTTTCTGTTAGCTGAGCGTTTTTAGCCTCAAGTATTTTCGAAAAAGTAGCTTCGGCAGCTTCTTTGACAATTAAATGTGGTTGCGTAACTTGAGTTTGAATCTGCGATTCTGTTTGTGTCACTGTTCGACTTGCGGCAAAGCTTGATGCTGACGCAACGACACTTGCACTTAATAGTAACGTGGCAATCAAATATTTAAACTTGTTCATGTCTCTACCCTTAATTCTTTTTTATAGACTCTATGTCTAGATTGATGCCAATGATACAGACCACAAAAACATTTAAATAATTATCTATTGATATGCATTTCATTATTAAATGTGATGAATAGCTTTGAGGTCTATGTAACGCTTAATAGATAGTTTACGTAAATTTATTGAAACTAAAATCGGTATAAATGAGAGCTAACGTTCTAAATTTTAGAAAGGTATAAAAATGTGGATTGATGCTTGCGATTCTCGACTTGCTAATGGTCTTTTGTAAAGCTAGATAGTTGAAAGAAACTGTCGAATAGATCGGATGTGTGCATCCTTTTGACTTATATCTTCGAAAGTTTTAGATAAACAAGCGCCCAAGCCTATTCCATCAATACCAGCTTCTAACCATTCAGAGGCATTTTCTAGATCAATTCCGCCCACGGCGACCATCGGAGTATTCGAGAATGGCCCACGAATGCTCTTATAATAATCAATGGACAAAACTCCCGCAGGAAAGAGTTTTATAATGTCAGCACCATACTGTGTAGCGTGATTAATCTCTGTTGGCGTAAACGCGCCCATTAACACCGGGATATCAAACTGATGAGCAAGTTCAACAATATGACGATCAGTATTAGGAGTCACCAAAAATTGAGCTCCCGCATTGATAGCATATTGTGCTTTTTGAGTGTTGGTAATAGTGCCAGCGCCTATTAGGATCTCAGGGTAATGCTTAATAGCAGCTTTTAGCTCAGTTAAATATCCTGGTGTATTAGATGTGATTTCGAGGCATTTAATGCCACCTTTAACCAAACTGTCAATGCAATCGGCAACCTGATTTTGTTCTTTCAAACGAACAATCGCGATGACTTTTGAATCTAAAAGCGTTTGCGTAACATCACATCTACTAGGCATCAATTGACCGTTTTCATTGGTTTGGATAACTACTTCTGAAAATGCCTCGCTGCATTTTCTGTCGCTGACTCAATGTGTTTTTTCATTGAGTTGCGCGCCGCAATGGGGTCGCGTTGTTCTAACGCGGTCAGGATTGCTTGGTGCTCACTGATAGACGGGTGTATACCTTCGCTTCTAATGCGCTCTAAAAATGAAGTGCTTAGCATTGATTCATTTCTAAGCTTCCACAACCAAGAAACGACAGACTCAATAGCGCTGTTTTGGCAAGAGCGAGCAATAATTTCATGAAAGCGTTGGTCAGCTTTTTCTGACGCGTCTGGGCGTTTTTCTTCTTCTTCCATGTCGCGCACAGCTTGTCGAAGTTCATCTAGCTCTGCGCTGGTTATCCGAGATGCTGCAAGCGCGCAAGCTTCTGATTCAATCAGTTGCCGTATTTCTAAAATTTCGAAGGGGCCAATGCCAGTATCATCCAACGTTAGTGAATTAATAGGCTTAGATTCTAAAGCGTATATGCCCGAGCCAGAGCGGATTTCAATTACGCCTGTCATCTCTAGCGCAATCATTGCTTCTCTAACCGTTGGGCGGCTGACCCCAAGTTGCTCTGCTAACTCTCTTTCAGATGGAAAACGTTCACCGGGTTTAATAGTATCGTTCTCTATTAAACCTCTAAGTTGTTCTGCCACCTTCATGTAAAGACGGTCGTTCTTCACTACCTGTAATTGCAACGACTTCATTGTTATTCTCTTTTGCGATCCAATTTCATTGATAAAACTTTACTCATAAAGCATTCTAGTTTGTAACAGAAATAACTACAAATGCAAAAAACCATAAAGCATCACAAATTTCGTAAAGAACTGGTCGTTATTCAAGCAATAATAAAAACCTATCAGTCAACAGGACGCATGTAACATGATTAGCTTCGTTTCATTAGCGCTGAAACTGCGTGCATCACTCCTCTTAGCTCTGCTAGGCCCTTTAACCTGCCCATATAACCATAGCCAGGTTTTATATCGGCTTGTTTGAGTTCGTCTTCTAATAAGTGACCGTGATCCGGACGCATGGGAATGCCGCACAACGCACTGGGTAATCCTTGATTTCGACGCCTTTTTTCTTCACTCATTAGGGCCTCCACCAGCCCGACCATATCATTGTCACCATCGAGGTGGTCTGATTCATAAAATGAACCATCTTCTTCTCGGGTAACATTGCGCAGATGCACAAAGTAAATTCGCTCACAAAACTCTTTGACCATTTGTACTAAATCATTATCACCTCGCGCACCGAAACTGCCCGCACACATGGTTAAGCCATTCGCATCACTCGGGTAAGCCGCCAGTAATTTACGCGCATCTTCAGCCGTTGATACGACTCTAGGTAGACCAAAAAGTGAAAACGGAGGGTCGTCTGGGTGTATGCACATGCGCGCACCATATTCTTCAGCAATGGGAACGACTTCACGCAAAAACGCGAAAAGGTTTTCTCTGAAACCTTCAGTGCCTAGTGTAATAAATTCTTCGATGGCGATTTTGATTGTGTCTCGGGTATAAGATCCCTCACCTCCCGGTAAACCAGCAATAATGTTTTTCTCTAACATCAAGCGAGCAGATTCTGGCATCGCGTTAAATACCTGCTCTGCTTTCGCAACAACCGCAGCGCTGTATGACTCACGAGCGCCTTCACGTTGTAACATGAATATATCGTACGCTGCAAAATCACTCATCTCAAATCTTAAGGCGTGACTTTGATTAGGCAGTTGATACATTAAATTAGTGCGCGTCCAATCAACCACTGGCATGAAGTTATAACAGATAGTATAAACGCCGCATTCGGCTGCATTTTTAACCGATTGCTTATAGTTTTCAATCAACTGACGATAGTTTCGTGAGCGCGTTTTAATGTCGTTGTGTACAGGAATACTTTCAATTACTTCCCATGTTAATCCTTCTGCTTCAATCATCTCTTTACGGGCATTAATATCTTCTTTTGTCCAAACGTCACCCGTTGCTACTTCGTGTAACGACGTCACAATGCCGCTTGCACCCGCTTGTTTGATTTTTCTTAACGTAATTGAGTCACTAGGACCAAACCATCTCCAAGTTTCTATCACAAGGATTACCTTTTTAAATGAGCGAGAACTAAAGGCTATTCAGTCTCCGCTTTTGCTAATTGAACTGTTGTTAAACTTATATTTATATTTTGGCGACTTTATATCTCAATACTTTCAAGGATTTCAAAATAGTGGTCGCCTTCATCCTATCAGTCTCAGAAAACTACATACGGTACTTCAAGCCAAGGAAGTAGCGAGTGCCAGAATACTCAATTCTATTAAACGCACCACGTGCAACACGTTGCTCAACGTAAGGTTCGTTAGTTATATTGATTACCTGGAACCGCCCCGTCCAGTTTTTCGTGATTTTATAAGACAAATCAAAATCAAGAGAAGACTGGTCATCTACATAGCGATTTGTTTGCGCTAGGCTTGGACCAAACGGCTTTAAGTACTCCGAACGAAACTTGTATGACAAACGCGCTGATACTTTATCATTTTCCCAATACACCTGAGAGCTGAGTGTATTGTCAGATAAGCCTGCTATATTGGCGGGTACAATTTGATCCCGCACCTCATCGGTGATAGAACCACCAACCTCTGGTGTTTTAAAATCAGAGTCAGCGTGATTATAATTTATCACCAGACCCAAGCCGTCAAAGGGTGCTGGCAACGAACTAAATCGATGTTGAGCAGTTAACTCAAGGCCTTTGATACTGGATGATTCATCCAAAATCGTGGGTCTACCATCTACTTCCACCTGATAAGTTTGACCATCTACAATGATATTTTCGACTTCACTTTGTGAATCAAAACGCGCATCAAATGACTTGTGATAAATCGCTGCTGACAGCAAGGTATCAGCGCCCATAAAGTAATTTAAACTTAGGTCAAGGTTGTTTGACTCCAATGCTTCTAAGAAAGGATTACCTCGAGCTCTCACATTATCTTCTAAGGCTTCAACCACCGACGTAAATTCATCACTTGAGTCCACCCCACCAATTTCACGCCCTGCACCAAAGAACCACATATCAGGTCTAGACAATGCTGAATATGCAGCAAATCGCAGTTGTAAGTCATCAGTCAAACCGACGCTTAGATTTAAGCTAGGTAATGTATTACTAAAGTCATTGTTAATGACATTTCGTTCGGTATCCGAGTTTTCATTAAACAGGATATTGCCTTCAGGATCGGTCTGTACGGAATATGAATTGCGTGTACCAATAGATTCAATGTCGGTCATCACATGGCGAATCCCAAAGTTACCATCTACCGGAATATCCCCCCATTCCGTTGAAAACGATAGCATCGCATAGAGCGAAGTCACATCTTCGCTTAGTACCACATCACCCGATGAAGGACTGCTAGGGTCGACAGATAAGTCGTTATCACCCACTAGCACGTTATAAGCGCACTGAGTATCGTAAGTCGCCCATTGAGACACTGGCGAATTTGCGTCTTCACCATAGTCTTTTTGTGGCCAATCAATCGCACAATTCGCACCCACTTGTGCTAGTTTATCATCACGCTCACCACTTGGTGTCGCTAGCGAACGGCGCTCTTCTTGAAAGTTATCGTGGTCGTGGTTTGAGCGATAGACTCCCACTTTAACGCTGTTAAATACATCGCTTTCAAGCAAATAGTCAAAGTCTAAACGATAAGCAGTAATGTTATCTGAAATGTCAAAACGATAGTTTCTTGCTTCGCTATTGGCATCAAAAAAGGTCAAATCTTGAATGCTATTTGTCCAATCAAAAGAAGAGCCTTGTGGATCGTCAAAGTTAGTATAAACATTGGTGACATTTAGAAAGTTGTCGCTGCCTGCATTTGAAACGTCGTAATAAAAACGGTCACTTCTAAAGCGGGTATACGTGCGAGTTTGATAGCGTTCAGTGTCAGAATATGAAGCATCAAAATTGACATTGAGTTTGTCTGTCGCGTTCCAATCAACATTCACGCCAAAACCTTTATAATCCTCATTACGGACGCGATATTCTCCATATGAGCTAATTCTTGAGTTACCACTATATGACTCAAGCGCACCAGCATCATTAGCCTGCCAATTTGCGATGCGACGACGACCATCATCGAAAAGCAAGTCATGTCTATCTTCAAAGTAATTTCGGCTTGAACTTTCAGCATCAATATTGATGTCGAGGTCTGAGTTAGGTTGATATTGAAGCGCAAAGATCATGGCATCTCTGTCTTCTTCAGATTTCATTTGGCGATAAAAAAATGAATTGGGTATAAAGTAATAAGGCCCGTCCTCTGCATTTCCGCCATTTGCAGCGGCATTGGAATCACTAAAGCTACAATTGCTGCCGCCGTCGAGCGCAAAATCGGAGTTACAATTTCGCAGTGTAGAGCTTGTATTATAGCTCTCTTCAGGAGCTGAAACATCAGCGCCGGCATAACCTATAGCAAAGCCAAGTTTTCCACCACTGTCTAAATCAAAGCTATTTGTATAGGAGAATGATGGTCGATAACCTATACCATCTTCGCCGTTTTGCCTTGCGTGATACGGATTGTAATTTACGCGCATTTCAGCCTGAAAGCGCTCTTTTCCATAATCAATTGGTTTGATTGTTTTTAGATCAACTGTACCCGATACCCCACCTTCGACAAGGTCAGCTTGTTGTGCTTTGTAAACAACAACCCCGTTGACAAGCTCGGATGGAAACTGACTAAAGGCAACTGAACGATTACCACTGCCTGAAGATATGGCGCGACCATTAACCGTAGAAAGACCTAAAAATGGCCCTAAACCACGAATTGAAATTTCGCTTGCGTTGCCTTTGAAGCGATCACCTGCAACCCCCGTTATCCGCTCTAGTGTTTCAGCAACTGACAAGTCAGGCAAAGCCCCAATGTCCGCAGACGATAAAGCATCTACGATAGTGCTCGCATTGCGTTTCTCTGCAATTGCATTTCTGTAAGATTCAGCGATGCCTGTGACTTCAATTACCTCAAAGCTTTCTTCAACTTTTTTGTCGCTTGCAGTTGTGTCGCTCTGTTCTTGCGCGAATGCATTCAAGCTGATCAGTGCCATGGATGCACTAACCGTTGCGGCTATTAAACTTTGTTTAAAGGTTTGTCTAACGGTATGTGTAGGTCTTACTTGCATGTGATGCTCCGGGCTATGTGCCTCATTTGGTCTTATTAACAAATCCTTTACATAGATTCCGCAAGAACGGTCATATTGTCAAGTGGTCATGCCAATTATTTTAAGTGACTTTGACAGAAAACACCAAGAAAATGTTTTAAAATAAATCTAAAACATTGTTTTTTATAAGTATTAAATATTTAAAATATCTTTTTAAATAAATTGAGAATTGTGAGGAAAATATATGTTTAATAAATTTTGTTAGCCAAATGTAAATATATTCTCTTGCTTTTCGATAAATTTGATTGCAAACTACAAAAATTGGTCATGCCACATTACCGGATATTACATGTTATTTATTTCGCATTGGCTTAAAGCATAAATACGTAAAACTGAAAACGAGCATTTGAAAATGAAAGAACAACGAAAGCATAGCAAAGACGCACTATTTTCGGTGTTTACCAAAACCCTTAAACTTGATTCACTGAAATAGGCACTAGCAATGTATTCAATTTTAACAAGGACGTTTTTTATTCTGCTTTTAAGCCTGTCAGTCACCTTGACTGTATCAGCTGATGAACAACGACTTGATAAACTCTTGTTGTTGGATGCAGATGCACTAGCAAATGCAAAGTTCAATTTATATACGAAAAACTCGAGTAACCTTTTTGCTGTACAACTCTTTTCTAAAGCTGAAGCTTATGCAGGTTCACCGCCCTTAAGTGTGACACAAAATCAGTCGCTACCCGAAAGCGGAAACTTACGCGACTACTTTACAATTGGGCCTTATTGGTGGCCAGATGCATCGAAACGCGACGGCTTACCTTGGATAAACAAGGATGGTCAAGTTAATCACCGTGTTCGGGGGCCAAACTCTGACTCAAAGCTGTTTGATAACCTAGCTGAACGCTTAAAGGTACTATCCCTTGCTTACTATTTTTCTGGCAACAGTAAGTACTCCAAATCAGTAGAGCGTCATTTGCAAGCTTGGTTTCTTGACAACGATTTAGGCATGACACCACATATGTCATTTGCACAGGCAGTGCCCGGAAAATCAAATGGCAGAGGCATCGGCATCATCGAAATAAGAAAAATACTCGGCGTGCTTGATGCAATTACACTTACCTCACCAGCATTGAATCAAAAAACCAAAGACAATTTAGACACGTGGTTTAGCGTCTTTTTAGGTTGGTTAATCGAAAGTAAAAACGGTCAAGATGAGGCTAAAAAACGCAATAACCACGGCACATTTTATGATGCGACATTGATCGGTTTGGCTTCATATTTAGACATGCCAGAACTAGCTATTCAACTCATGACAAACTCAAGAAAGCGCGTATTTACGCAAATTGATGAGCAAGGAAAACAAGCACACGAATTAGCGCGCACCAAACCTTTTCATTATAGTGTCTTTAACCTTTATGCGTTTAGTACGATAGTGAACATGGCGCAACGATTAGAAACGTCACTTTTCTCTGAGGGCAGTAGAGAGGCAATTCGTCTAATTAGCGCTCATAATTACTTGTACAACAATTTAAATACTTCGACGATTTGGCCGGGTGAACAAGAAAAACGTTTACCAGTAGAGCGTTTAATTGCTACAAGCACATTGCTTCAGCAAGTTTACACAGACATAAAAATACCGCCTTTTAATGATGAGCTCTTAGCCAATCATAAAGAAGCACAAAAAGAACGGATACGTTGCAGTTTATTAAGTAAAGGGCGTATCACTGACGACTCACAACAAATACAAAGCCAATATCTGGTAATGCTAGATCAACGCAAGCTCTCAGACTCGCTGGCACTAAGAGAACGTCTATCAATTTATAAACCTTGTAAAATATTACAGTAGGAAGTCATCATGCTAAAGCGATTAAAACCGTCATGCTTAACGAAAAACCAACATAACAATTGTGGATTCCTTGTCCGCTTTATTCTTTTGTTGTCAATATTGAGTACCGCATCACATGTGCAATCCCACTCTCATTCCAACAAAGGTACTAGTGGCCTAATAAGCCTGACAAAGCATGCAACGAAACAACATAGCATTAATGACAACTGGGGCTACTTTGAAAACAATGCAAGTTCAGTTAAAGAGCTTAATCAACGGCTTAGTTCTTCCAAGTATGGCGCCTGGGTATCGTTAAACCTGCCTCATACTTGGAATGCGTTTGACACAGTTGATCAAACCCCTGGCTATCGGAGAAGCGCGAGTTGGTATAGCCGTGAAATCGACAGCAGTGAAATCAATCAAAGTGGGCGCACTATTTTATATTTCGAAGGTGCTAACTACGAAACACAAGTGTATCTAAACAACCGCTTAGTCGGAGAACACATCGGCGGCTACATCGGCTTTCGTTTCGATATCACTGACTTTCTAAACAAAGAGCAGCAAGCTGTTAATCGCTTATTGGTAAGAGTATCTAATCACTATAACCCTAACCTAATTCCTTCTCAAAAATCCGACTTTTTCTTATTTGGTGGCATTACACGTGATGTTTGGTTAGAACATACGCCAAACACTTACATTACGCGCACGGCTGTCACGACACCTCGCGTGAGTAAAACGAGCGCAAGCACCCTCGCCAGTGTTAACATCCTTGCAGACAAAAAAGCCAAAGCCACATTAATCACCGAAATCATCGATGCACAAGGCAAAACAGTTGCCAAAACAAGCAAAAGCTTGCGTTTAAGCAAGGGTGATAACAATGCCGAGCTCAACTTGCCCGACATAAGCCAGCCTACATTGTGGTCGCCCGATTCACCAAACCTTTATCACCTTAATGTACAACTCAAGATAGATAATCAACTAACGCATAGTGATTCAGAACGCTTTGGTTATCGTTGGTTTGAAATGCGCCCACACCAAGGCTTCTTTCTCAATGGAGAGCGAGTGTTAATTCGCGGCACACACAGGCATGAAGAGCATGCAGGAGTTGGCGCAGCCGTTTCTAACGAACAGCATAGAATTGATATGCAGATGATCAAAGACATGGGCGCAAACTTTGTTCGCTTAGGTCACTACCCGCAAGATCCCGAAGTGTATAAAGCCGCTGACGAATTGGGTTTATTAATATGGGATGAACTTCCTTGGTGCCGTGGTGGTAAAGGCGGTGAAGAATGGGAGCGCAATACCGAGCACCAATTGCAAGCGATGATCACGCAAAATTACAATCATCCAAGTATCATTTTTTGGTCTTTGGGCAATGAAATGTATTGGGAAGAAGACTTTGTGGGCGGTGGTGCAGATGAAGTCATTAATCCCTATCTCACCAAACTCAACGATATGACAAAAGCGCTTGATCCACACAGGCTCACCACTATCCGCAAATACTATCCGGGTTGGGACATCGTGGATGCATTTTCACCCAGTATTTGGGCTGGTTGGTACGGCGGTTCATACAACCAGTACGAAGAAGCACTGACTAAAGCAATGAAACAATACCCTGCGTTTTTGCACATGGAATACGGCGGTTCGAGTCACGTAGGCCGTCATACCGAAACACCAGTAACCGAAGCTGGTTTGCGTGGTGCCCAAGTATCAGTTGAAGAAGCAGTCAATCAAGCGGTAGTGCGCAGCGTGGCAAAAGACACCGATTGGAATGAAAGCTATATCGTTGACCTATTCGATTGGCACTTAAACGTTTCCGAAAGCCTGCCTAACTTTGCAGGAAACGCGCAATGGGCATTTAAAGACTTCGGTACACCACTGCGCCCAGAAAATCCATTGCCTTACATGAATCAAAAAGGCTTGGTCGACCGCGAAGGTAACAAAAAAGATGCCTACTACGTATTCGCCAGCTACTGGAAAAAAGAACCTTTCTGTTGGATCGAATCAGACACGTGGACACATAGAAATGGCCCTAATGAAGGCCGCGACGTAACTGTATTCTGTAACACTCAAGAAGCAGAGTTGTTTTTGAACGGAGAGTCATTAGGTAAAAAAACCAAGCAAAAAGGCGTTGTGCCAGCGGGCGGTTTGGTTTGGCAAGTTCCGTTTAATGAAGGTTTAAATGAACTAGACGTTAACGGTTTCATTGACAACAAAAAAGTCGCTGAAGATGCGCGCGAAATCACTTATTTGGTCGGCAAACACGGTAAGTTCGACCACATCAAACTTACGGCCAAAGCGTTGGGCAATAATCGTTATTTAATCGAAGCTGAGGCACGTGATAAAAAAGGTAATCGTGTATTGAGCTACCAAGAAAGAGTCAATTTTTTCAATATTGGCGATGAAGGTCAGTTACGTGAAAACTATGGCACTCCTACTAAAAGCAGCACGATTGAAATGGGCAGTGGCTATGCAGCGATTGAATTTATTGCAGGAGATAAGCCAAGTACGATTGAATTTAGAACACAAAATATAAAAGGTGTGTATGTTGAAGTGCCAGCCGCCAGTGGAAACACTGCGCGATCGATGGGGCATTAGCATGGCAGGCGTCCACTGCAAAGCATCGCTAAATTGCCTGTTCACCGCTATTGGCTGCCACTGGTTATGGAGTAGTAGATGCAAGTTAACATAAGGTTTTCAGTTAAAGAAACGTTTACTGAAATAAGTTAATACGATCAATCAAAGAAATGGATAAACCATGCAAATAAGACATTCAACCAACCCGAAAGATGCAAAACACTACGATACGTCGCGCCTGCGTGAGGAATACCTAATTGAAACACTCATGGTAAACGATGAAATCACATTAATTTATTCACAAATTGATCGTGTAATTACCGGCGGCGCAGTGCCAAAAACAAAAGCGCTAACCCTATCAGCAGGCGACGCATTGCGTGCAAGTTCATTCTTACAACGCCGTGAACTAGGGATCATAAATGTTGGTGGAACAGGTACTGTAACCGTAGGTGAGCAAACATATCGCTTGGACCGACTAGACTGTCTATACATTGGGCGAGGCAAACCTGATCCAGCATTTAGTAGCGATGATGCAGCTAATCCCGCGCTTTTTTATATGGTGTCAACACCAGCTCACACCGAATATCCGACAAGTAAAAGTACTCAAAACGATGCTAATCCCATCCATTTAGGCGCATTAGAAACCAGTAACAAACGCACAATTTATCAGTACATACACGAAAAAGGCGTTCAAAGTTGCCAACTTGTCATGGGACTCACCATCCTAGATATAGGCAGCGTCTGGAATACCTTCCCGGCGCACACGCATGATCGTCGAATGGAAGTCTACTTTTATTTCAACTTAGAAGAAAATGATCGCGTCATGCACTTGATGGGTGAACCCCATGAAACACGCCATATCGTTGTCAAAAACCATCAAGCGGTATTATCTCCAAGCTGGTCCATACACAGTGGAGCTGGTACACGTAACTATGGATTTATATGGGCGATGGCGGGAGAAAACCAAGCTTTTGACGACATGGATGCAATCGATTTAGACCACTTTAAATAAACGCGAGAATTATATGACAACATCTCTTTTTGATTTACACGGAAAAGTAGCCTTAGTGACGGGTGGCTATAAAGGTCTAGGCTTAGCTATGGCAACAGGTTTGGGAGAGGCTGGTGCTAAAATACTGCTTAACGGTCGCAAAGAAAACGCGGTCAATAAAGCCTGTGAAGCCCTAAATGCCAAAGGAGTTGATGCGTGTGCTGCGATTTTCGATGTTACTGATTATGATAACTTGCAAGCCTGTATTGATGAATTAGTGATGACTCATGGTGGTATAGATATCTTGATAAACAATGCGGGCATCATTGCAAGGGAGCCACTGAAAAGTATGCCGGTTAATGAATTCCAACGCATAGTAGATACTGATTTAACCGCGCCATTTGCAGTCGCACAGGCAGTGTACCGCCATATGAAAGTCCAAGGACATGGCAAAATTATCAATATCTGTTCGATGATGAGCGAATTGGGACGGGACGGCGTTGGGGCCTACGCAGCTGCAAAAGGCGGTCTTAAAATGCTCACTCGAAACTTAGCAACTGAATGGGCCAGAGATGGTATTCAAGTCAACGGTATCGGCCCTGGTTATTTCGCTACTGATATTACAGCTCCTATAAGAGTTGACGGACACCCATTCAATGAATTTATTATTAATCGCACGCCTACAGGAAGATGGGGAGATCCAAGTGAACTCAAAGGAACTGCCGTTTTTCTCGCGTCTAAGGCATCCGATTTTGTAAACGGCCAAGTTGTGTATGTCGACGGTGGAATTTTGGCAACAATAGGAAAGCCAAGCAATGAAGTTTAGTCAGATGAAAATTCTATCCTTGTTTCTGTCATTGCTGCTTATAAATGCTTGTTCAAAACCAAGTGAAAGTGAGCAAACTTCCTTGGACATAACGGCTGATCATCAACAAGCCAACCAACATTTACTTTCAATTCTGACTATAAAAAACACAAGCACGCTAGCGTTCGAAAACGTGCCAGTGACGGTGACGAGAGAACAGCTAATCAACGAGATAGCAACTGAAGAGCTTCAGGCTAAGGCTATTTTAAACCCTCGCCTTAGCTTGATTACTGATGGCCAACGCCTAACTAGCCAACAAGACGATCTAAACGCTGATGGAAAATGGGATGAATTGGTGTTTTTAATAGATTTACCAGCTAATGATGAGGTGCTCATCCGTGTTGAAAGCCTTCCTACTATTAAAATGGTGCCACTAAACAACAGCACCAATATCCGTTTTGCAAAATTTTCTAATCCCGAGAAAACAAGCGCTACAGAACTTTCAGTTTTATCGCGCAGTGCACAAGGCCTTGCTAATGACTTTGCCCGCCAATTTCAAATGGAAGGTCCATCATGGGAAAATCAACGAATTGGTTTTCGCTCATATTTTGACGAACGCAATGGTTTTGACATTTTTGGCAAAACACATTCTGATTTAGTATTAGACACAGTAGGACTTGGGCAAAATTACCATGAAATGCAAGACTGGGGAATGGATATCCTCAAGGTAGGACGCTCTTTAGGCGCTGGCGGATTAGCATTTGTTGACCCGTTGGCTAATGATATTGAGCAAAGATATAAGCGCCTTAGTCAAGCGAAAACAAGTCGCTTCACCCTAGTTAAAGAAGGGCCAATAAGGAGTATTTTCGACATTGATTACCACGCATTAAGTTTTAATGGAGCGATCTTCGATTTAAAGCATCGTATTTCAATATGGTCAAAGCAAGACCATTATGTTGGCCAGGTTACAATCAGCGAGTCTAGCTCCCTCCCTTTCTCGTTAGCAGTTGGGATTGTAAACTTTCATGATGCAAATTTAGATAGAATTAAAGCAGAAGGTACAAGTCTATTGAGCACTTTCGGTCTGCAAGCTGAGCTGAACACGTCACTGGGCATGGCTGTTTTATCTCGCGCAAACCAGCATAGTTCATTTGACTCAATCGGTGAATCAGTAACAGGCATTGAACGATCAGAACTGAGCATTTTTAAGCCCAAAGTTAATGAAACAATAGAGTATCGGTTCTACGCAATTTGGCAACCGCGGTTTAAAAACATCGACTCAATAGATGCATTTACAAGTAAAATGAAGCGTGAAACCGAAATGCTAAGAAGTATTGAATTCTCATTCTAAATTCTATTATGAGTTTAACTGAAGGCTATGCGAGGTGTTGAAAGAATGATATGTTCTTTAATAAACAAAGCACTAAGCTTGTAGTAAAGTCCTGAAAGGAAATCTATATGAAGTTTGTAATTTTGGCATTGGTCATCGTCGCCGTCATTTTCTTAATTATGAGAAGTGCCAACAATAAAAAAGATGCGCAAGAAAACATTGCAATTGGCGAGCAATTTTTGCTAGAAAATAAAGGCAAAGAAAGTATCACGCAAACCGAGTCTGGCCTGCAATATGAAATTATCTCAAAAGGAGATGGCGAAGCGCACCCTTCTGCAAACTCAGTAGTTAAAGTGCATTATCACGGTACCTTATTGGATGGCACTGTATTTGACAGCTCCGTCGACCGCGGTGAACCCATCAGCTTTCCATTAAACCGAGTGATAAAAGGTTGGACCGAAGGCGTACAACTCATGGTCGTCGGCGATAAGTTTCGCTTTTTTATCCCTTCAGAACTTGCTTATGGAAATCAAGGTACGGGGGCGATTAAACCTGGTTCAACCTTGGTTTTCGAAGTTGAATTACTCGCTATTGAGTAGCTTATCTATTGAAGTAGTTTTTTCATTGCCACGGTAAGATTTGTTTGCATTTTTTGCCCTACTCTTCCAAGTTCTGCATATTCTTGTTCTTGATTCATTAATTCTATATCGCTACCGAGACCAATAGCAGCTTGAGCTACGACGGTGAAAGCTCTTCCACCTTGATAGTTCGGAAGGCATACATGCGCTAGAACAACATTCTCGGTCGCCGAGCGTGTTTCACTTATTCCCCACCCTATTTTTTGAAACACTCTCCATTCGCCTTGAGTGTGTCTATCCAATATTTTTTTAGCCAATTCAAGATCATTATTGATGTTTTTCGCAGAAATGGCTTGTGCAATTGCTATCTGTAACATATTGGAGATACCGTTTTTCATACCGCCAATTGGCGAGCTAGCGGACAAAACTGCATTTCCATAGAACAAAACATCTACATCCTGCTGTTCTAGATAAGGATGACGAGTTTCTTTATGTGATTGATGAGTGGCTAAGCGTTTTAGCCACTCTGCTTGGGCTAGCGTATACATGGGTTTATTGCCCGTTAGTCCGCAATCACTGCATCGATATGCTAGATAGCCAGGATCGTCAATCGCGGTTTCGTAATAACGCGTTTCAAGTGAAAGGGCTGTAGTACCTAAACTTACTATTTCATCGTCAACTTCAAGAGCAAACGGTCCATATGCACCGCGGAAAAAAGCGCCCTGTTGACTTAGATTCAACCACTCTTGGTAAAACAAATCGGTTAAATAATCACGTCCGGCTATATTGGCAAAAAGACTCGCAAGCGCATTTGAGTCATCAGGTGATAGTCCCGTTTGTTCGTACGAATTAATACTGCTAATCATATCTGCTATCGCAATGTCGCCAATGAAGGCGTTTGCGCCTAAGGTTTTATTTTGTGCACGTATTTTGGCCATCGCGGCTGAATATGCTTGAATTTTTGATGAACTCCATGGCTCATACAACTCAGTTTGTGTATGAGCATTTGCCAAATACCTAAAACCCACATTTTGATCCAGCTGTTTAAAATCAATAACCAAGATTTTTCCATCATCGGCGCTTATATTAAAAAACGTCCAATCATGAGCCACACGACTTTCCCAATTGATAAGCTCAGTTTGACTTTGCTTGTTTGTTTTAAACTTGTTCGCTGGTGAATTTGCATTTTGTGGAGATAAGCAAACACTTGTCATTACATGCGAATAATTTGCCTTAGCCGGCATTATTGGCGTGGCATTCATTACTTTATTAAAGTACGTTCCTAAATTCACATTATTGGCTTGATTAGTGACTTTAGTAGTTGCCGTAGCATCGCATGAAATGATTATGAAAGGAGCGATTAATAGAAGGAAAAAGAGGTTTAGCAAAGACGTATTGCTCACCATGAGCAGCTCCTAAATTTTATGGACTCAAGTAAATAAAGTATGAACTATTTAATTTAGCTTGTGCACTCCAAATTTTCCCTCGACTGAACGATGGTTATTAATGCCATGACCAAAATATCAAAAAATCATTTTCATTCAAATTTAATCAATTAACCAATCATTTTCTTCCATTAAAACAAGCATTGACTTACAATTAACATAATGCTTACATAGTGGTAAGGCGGCATGACCAATTTACATAGAGACAAAAAATGAGCAAACAGCTACATCTGGACGAAATGAGACTCTTTCCAGCAGAGAGTAATGCGAGAGAAATTTGTAAACGCTTGTATAGCGAAGTTAAAGGCTTACCAATTATCAGCCCACACGGCCACACGGATCCTAGTTGGTTTGCAAACAACGATAATTTCGAAAATGCGACGTCTCTTTTACTCACCCCCGACCACTATGTACTTAGAATGTTATATAGCCAAGGTATTAGCATGCAGCAACTTGGCATTAAAAGCGCATTGGGGGGTAATTACGAACAAGACCCACGCAAAGTATGGCGGCTTTTTGCAAACAACTATCACCTTTTTAGAGGTACGCCTTCGAGGCTTTGGTTAGATTATGTTTTTGCGAAGGTGTTCGGTTTCACAGAACGTTTAGATGCATCTACTGCGGATTTATATTTTGACAGAATCAACCAACAACTAAGTCAAGACGCATTTAAGCCTAGAGCTTTATTTGAGCGTTACAACATAGAAGTTATCTCGACTACAGAGTCGCCCCTAGATGACTTACGGCACCATCAAAAAATACTTAAATCTGATTGGCAAGGACGCGTGATATCGGCATTTAGGCCCGATCCCGTTGTTGATCCGGATTTTGAGGGTTTTAACGCCAATATCGATAAATTAGCCCAGATGACGGGTGAGCACTGCGGAGATTTTGATAGTTATATCAAGGCTTTACTTATTCGTAGAGCATACTTCATAAGCACGGGGGTAACTGCCAGCGACCATGGACACCCAAGCGCAGCAACAGCAGATTTGTCACCTAGCGAATGCGCTAATTTATATCTGGTAGTACGAAGTGGACACCATAGCGCCGAACAAGCAGAACTATTTCGGGCACAGATGCTCACAGAAATGGCCAAAATGAGCATAAAGGATGGTCTGATTATGCAAATTCATCCTGGGTCATTCCGAAATCACAACCCAAATTTATTTGAGCATTTTGGGCGTGATAAGGGAGCAGATATTCCCATGCAAATTGAGTTCGTTAACGCACTCAAGCCACTATTGGATAAGTATGGGAATCACCCACAACTCAGCATTATTCTTTTTACGCTTGATGAAACAGTTTACAGCCGAGAGCTGGCGCCGTTAGCAGGACACTACCCTGCGATTAAACTCGGGCCGTCATGGTGGTTTCACGACAGTCCTGAAGGCATGAGACGCTTTAGACAGCAGGTCACAGAAACCGCAGGCTTCTATAATACTGTTGGCTTTAATGATGACACCAGAGCATTTTTGTCGATCCCTGCCCGTCACGATGTGGCGCGGAGAATGGATTGTAACTTCTTATCTCAATTAGTTGCAGAGCATCGCTTAGATGAGGATGAAGCATTCGAATTAGCTCATGATTTGAGCTATGGATTAGCCAAAAAGGCCTACAAATTATGAGTAAAGCCCTCGACGACCAACAGTCATCAAAAATGGCTTCTCTACCAAGGCTGAATAAGCAAAGTGTAGCGCTATGTCAAACATTTAAAGGTGAGCACACGCCTACAAGACTGGACACATCCGTGTCACCAAAAGTGGTTCACTTAGGCATCGGTGCATTTCATCGTGCACATCAGGCTGTATTCACGCAAGATGCTAATGCAGCTCAGCAAACAGGCTCAAAAAACGCAAACGAGCAATGGCGCATAATAGGTGTAAGCTTGCGCAGTAATAGTGTTGCCAAACAACTGAATCCACAAGATGGCTTGTACACAGTTGTTGAAAAAGGAACATCGACTCAGTTAAAACTAATCAATGTTATTGATCGGGTTTTGGTTGCGCCTGAATCAACAGATGCCGTGTTAACTGAATTATCTTGTTCAAACACTCATGTAGTCACACTTACTATTACCGAAAAAGGTTATTGCCACGACCCCGCGAATGGCACGCTCAACCTAACACATCCTGACATCCAATATGATTTAGTCAACTTAACAAGACCGAAGACGGCGATTGGCTTTTTAGTAAAAGCCATTCAAAACCGAATTGACCAAGGCAGAGCACCACTTAGCATACTTAGTTGCGACAATTTACCAAATAATGGTGAATTACTTAAACGCGTAGTTCTTGCGTTTGCGACTCAAGTAGATCCGGAACTTGCACAGCGAATCTGCGACGACTATTCGTTTATCTCAACCATGGTAGATAGAATCGTGCCTGCTACATCTGATGACGATTTACATGAGTTCTCGACCATGACCGGCTTGAGCGACCATGGGCTTGTGACAACTGAACCCTTTAAGCAGTGGGTGATAGAAGACAAATTTGTAGGCCGTCGTCCTGCATGGGACCTAGCAGGAGCATTGCTTGTCGAAGATGTCCATGCTTTTGAAACCATGAAGCTTCGCTTGCTCAATGGAAGCCATTCGTCTATTGCATACTTGGGATATCTAGCCGGTAAACGTTATGTTTCTGATGTCATGCAGGATGCAAATTTGGCTGCGCTTATTAAGCGTATTATGATTCAAGAAATACTCCCAAGCGTAGATGTGCCTAGCGGCATCCAAATACAAAAATACTGCGAGCAATTGTTAGCACGTTTCAACAATGTTCATTTAAAGCATCAAACTTATCAAATCGCAATGGATGGCTCTCAAAAGCTTCCACAAAGACTTGTCAGAGTAATTGAATATCACCTCCAAACCACACCTAATCAATCTGAGCATTGCAAGGCCATATGTTTGGTTTTCGCAGCTTGGTGTCATTATGTATCAGGTATCGACCTGCAAGGAGACCCGTTCGATGTGCAAGACCCTTACGCTGAAACCTTAAAGGAAATCCACATCAAATTTACAGGTGATGCAAGGTCTTTAGTCGTCGCACTGCTTCGTTTTGAACCTATTTTCGGACAGGTGTTTTTAAACCAAGAAGTGTTGATTGATTTGATAAGTGAGCAGTACCAAATGTTACAAACGACCAAAAGTATTCCAAAAACCATTAATGCTTTTTGTTTAAACACCGCAGTAAACATTCATAAGGATGTATGTAAAGATGAATAATTACCTAAAAGGCCCACTATTGCTATTCATGCTGATAGTGTTAAGCGCTTGTTCGCAACAATCCCCGCAAGTATCGATAAAGCTAGGGCATGGTTTAGATACTCAACACCCCGTTCACTTAGGTATGCAGTTCATGGCTGATGAGCTAGCTAAATCATCTAATGGCACGATGAAAATTGATATCTATCCTAACCAACAATTAGGAAGCGAACGACAAACATTAGAGTTACTTCAGATAGGCAGTGTAGGAATGACCAAAGTGTCAGCCGCTGTGCTAGAAAACTTTGCACCAAATGTAAAAGTTGTGAGTCTTCCTTATATTTTCTCAAGCAAAGCACACTCACATGCTGTGATGGATAGTGATATTGGACGAGATTTACTTACTGAAAGCGAGCAATTTTGGCTTCGAGGGTTAACTTTTTACGATGCTGGGAGTAGAAGCTACTACAGTAACGACAAGCCTATTAACACACCGGATGACCTGAAAGGTCTGAAGATTCGTGTTCAACCCAGTGTAACCGCAATGAGCATGGTCTCAGCGATGGGGGGAGCTCCAACCCCAATCGCATGGGGTGAATTATATACAGCTCTGCAACAAGGCGTTGTTGATGGTGCCGAAAATAACCCTCCCAGTTTTTATTACTCACGCCATTACGAAGTTTCGAAGTTCTATTCTATAAATGAACACACCTCAGTACCCGATGTACTTATGATTTCAACACACCTATGGAATCGACTAAATGAACAACAACAAGCTTGGTTACAGGCTGCCGCCGATGCTTCATCTGTCCATCAACGCAAATTATGGGCAGAAGCAGAAGAAGAAGCATTAAACGCCGTTAAAGCCGCGGGAGTGAAGGTTATTTACCCAGATAAAAAGCCTTTTGCAGACGCTGTACAAGCAATGTTTGAAGAGTATAAATCTTCGCCAGAAGTTTATGATTATATCAAACGCATAAAAGCCATGGACGTCACACAATGAACAATCTAGCTCAAACCGAAAACTACCTTTCACAAAAGGTTAGACGCATGCTCGATAACCTTCTTGAGCCAGCGTTAGTCATTATAATCAGTGTGTTAGTCGTTGCTGTTTTGTGGCAAGTATTTAGCCGTTATGTGTTACAAGCTCCGAGTACGGTAACAGATGAACTGGCCCGATTCTTATTGATTTGGCTAACCTTACTCGGCGCCGCCTGGGTAGTTGGGCAAAAAGGACACCTAGCGATTGATTTATTAAGTGACCAATTAAGCCCCCCAAAAGCAATTTTCTTGTCTCGTTTATTGTTACTACTGATGGCTATTTTCGCCATTGGCGTTTTAATTATTGGCGGTTTAAACCTCGTTCAAATAACCCTGACCCTAGAACAAACATCTACCGTACTTCAGCTACCCATGGGCTACATCTATTTGGCTTTGCCGGTTAGCGGCATTTTTATCGTTGCATATTGCGTATGCCTAGCATTAGCCCCAATGGATGAACAAACACAAAAGGAGATTCAATAATGGCCATCACTGAAGTATTAGTATTAGTAATTAGCTTCATTATTTTACTCGGGATTGGACTTCCCATTGCGTTTAGCATCGCTATCTCTGCAACGATCACTTTATTAGTCAGCGTGCCTGCAATGGCTACCCTAACCACCGTTGCTCAGCGTATGGCAACCGGCTTAGATAGTTTCACTTTATTGGCCATCCCGTTTTTCATTCTCGCTGGTCAACTTATGAACAGTGGGGGTATTGCACGTCGACTCATCGATTTCGCACGAGCTTTAGTAGGCGCGCTTCCAGGAGGTCTAGCGTTTGTAAATATCGTGGCAAATATGATGTTTGGTGCGATATCAGGTTCGGCGGTTGCATCAGCCTCTGCTATTGGTGGTGCAATGGGGCCTAGAATGGAAAAAGAAGGCTACGATAAAAGCTATTCGGCAGCAGTTAATATAAGCTCAGCAACCACAGGTCTAATTATCCCACCAAGCAACACTTTGATTGTGTTCTCATTGGCCTCGGGTGGCGTTTCTATTGCTGCGCTATTTATGGCTGGCTACTTACCAGGCTTGTTAATCGGTGCATTACTCATGCTGACCGCCGGTATCATGGCTAAGAAACGAAATTATCCTCGTGGTGAAAAAGCAAGCTTTAACGAAATAGTCAGAACATTTGTATCGGCATTACCTAGCTTATTGATGTTAGTGGTTGTGATTGGTGGCATTGTCAATGGATTATTTACCGCCACAGAGGCATCCGCCATTGCCGTTTTGTATGCAGCCGTATTGGTTTTCATCTATAAAGAGGTTGCAATAGCGCAAATCCGTCCACTACTTTTGGATACCATTAAAACAACCTGTATCGTGTTATTCCTTGTCGCGACTTCAATCAGCCTAAGTTGGGTGATGGCATATGAAAATATCCCTCAAACCATCACTACGGTGTTGCTATCCATCAGTGACAATCCAATCATTATTTTACTAATAATCAACATAGTTCTACTCTGCGTAGGTATTTTCATGGACATGACACCTGCGGTGTTAATCTTTACACCTATATTCTTGCCCGTAGTAGCCGCGACTGGCATGGATCCAGTTCATTTTGGAATTATGATGATACTTAATCTGTGTATTGGCCTTTGCACACCGCCTGTTGGCTCAGTGCTCTTCGTGGGCTGTAGTGTCGCTAAAATCAAGATTCAATCTGTTATTAGGCCTTTACTACCTTTATTTTTAACCATGCTAGTCGGCTTAATGCTAGTTGCATTTGTCCCACAAATAAGTTTGTTCTTACCGCGATTATTGGGGTTGATGTAAACATCACCCCGCGCCGGTTGCGCGCAGCTAGAGCGGTTTGATACTTATCATTCGAAACTCAGTCGGATGACTTTCTGCTTGAATAGCGATATGCCCCTTGTTCAAATAAAACACACCCGAAGATTGATCAAGTTGCATACTATCAATTATCTTCTCGGCGGCACTGTCAGAGGTATCAACGATTAATTGGTCATATTCAAAAACCAAATCACCATTTATAAAATGCTCAACTCTTCCAGACTCAAATACTTTAGCTTCGAAGGTTACCCATTGGTCTCCGTGAAAGGTCGCACTGGATGAACTGATGCAGTGCTTTTTTATTAATTTTCCATTTTGAATAATATGCGTCAGCGGCGTACACACATTGCCTGTAGTACGAGGTACTTCACCATTTCCTCCAAGTAATTGAGCCTCAACTGACATTGGAAATGCTTGGTCTAGTTGCATGCTAGTAGCAGACTGTGAATGCAGCATTAGACCATTATTTCGGTAAGCCCATGACAATGCCGGATCATCTGTGACTTGCTCTCCAACAAAGCGATATTCAACTTTTAGATGGTAATTTTGATAAGGTACATTCGTAATTAGGTGCCCAAAGGGACTGCCCATAAAGTCTTCATATCGCTCATAATCGACAATCAGCTTTTGGTCTTCAACCCGAAAAGTATTTAAGTAGTTTATACCAGCCTCATGACCTGCGAATTTAGGTGTCCATCCAGATAAATCCTTGCCATTAAATATAGCTCGCCATTGGTTGCGCTCACCACTACTTTTTGACGCTTCAACACTGGGCTGTGGTTTACTTTTTTGTTTACCGATGCCGCTATCAACAATCACCACACAAGACGGCAATAAAAGTATTCCAATCAAGCACACACTCAAACTTCGCGTTTTCAAAATCATCCCTTCCTATTTATTTTCTACGAGAGTGAGTAAATCACTAAATCTTGTTAGCCTTAAACTGCTTAACAGCATAATCTGCCGCGCGCGCAGACAGTGCCATATAAGTTAGCGAAGGATTTTGACAGCCCCCCGAAGTCATCGCTGCACCATCGGTAATAAACAAATTAGGGACGTCATGAGCTTGACTCCATTTATTTAACACTGAGGTTTTTGGATCTCGGCCCATTCGCGCTGTTCCCATTTCATGTATTCTATCACCGGGAGTAGAGACATTGATTGGCGCATCTGGACCTCTATTGATATTGATTGCGCCAAAAGACTTAAGCATTGCATAAGCTTCTTGTTGCGCCGCTTGCATCATTAATTCTTCATTCTTGCCCATCTTTGCAGAAATATGAGCAAGAGGGAGTCCCCACTTGTCTTTTTTAGTTTTGTGCAACGAGACATGATTATTGTAGTCGGGCAACACTTCACCAAAACTGTATAGATGCATTCTCCATGTACCTGGTTTCTGATTAGCAAGTTTAAACGCTTCACCCACACCCGCTCGCTCTCCTGACCATCCAACTCTATGACTGCCCCCCTGATAACCAAAACCGCGTTTAAACTCTCGCTGATCGTTGCCTATATTTGTAAATCTCGGTACATAAATACCCGACGGTCGGCGGCCGTGATAATAAATATTTGTATATCCAGCAATATCCCCAGTAGCATGACCACCGCTAACATGATCCATAAGGTTGTGACCCACATGCCCAGAGTCATTGGCAAGCCCATTAGGAAAGCGCTTTGATTTAGACTGTAATAATATCATGGCTGTTGCGATAGTAGATGCATTTAAAAATACCAAGCGAGCCTTATACCTTTTGACTTCATTCGTGTTGGCATCGATGACTTTAACGCCTTGAATACGATTGTTAAGCTCATCATAATCTAAGGAGTGAACGATTGCATTGTGAACCACAGTGCAGCGTCCTGTGCGCATTGCCGCGGGTAGCGTTGCAGATAATGACGAAAAGTACGCACCAAAACTGCAGCCCTTAGCGCAGCGATTTCGCACTTGGCACTGCCCTCTACCTAATGACATTTGTTCTTTAGTTGGTTTCGTTAAATGGGCAACGCGCGCGGGTATTACTTTTCGCCCCTTAAAATGCTGCTCAACTTTCTTTTTAAAGTCCTTTTCAACACACGTTAAGTCAAAAGGAGGCTGAAAAACGCTGTCCGGTAAATGCGGAATGTTTTCTTGTGTGCCAGCGATACCGGCAAAGGTTTCAACGTAGTCATACCAAGGCGCTAAATCTTCATAGCGTATTGGCCAATCAACTCCGTGACCATCTTCTAGATTAGCGGTAAAGTCTTGCGGCCCTAAGCGATAAGATTGCCTCCACCACATAAGTGAGCGGCCGCCAGTGTGGTAACCTCTGACCCATGCATAAGGCTTGTCTTTTGGCGTTGAGTATGGATGTTCACTGTCTTTCACCCAAAAATGCTTATTACTCTCATGCATTGCATAACCTGCGTGACGACTTTGAATCGGGTAGTCTTTTTGAAGTTCATCTTGATTGATCCAATCAAAATTAGGTCGTTGCCACGGTGCTTTAAAATCATCGTAATCTTTTGCATGTTCCAATTTAGGGCCGCGCTCTAGCACTAACACGTTCAGGCCCTTTTCAGCAAGCTCCTTTGCACTCCACCCACCACTAATTCCTGAACCTACAACAATGGCATCATATTCAGTCATCTTGCTTTCATTCCTTTGTCTTGTGTTTGCTCTAAGCCCATGTGCGCGTATTTTCTGTCATTGGTAAACAACCATCCCATTTACCCGGAATTAGTAAATAACGTAGCTCTTTGCTAGCGCCTACTTCTGTTGAATAGTATGTTCGGGTAACCATATGCTTTATCGACTTGTATGCTTCAAGGATTGTCTTGTTGGTCTTAGTTTCTTTGTCTTGTACGTTAACAAAGGCTAAGTTATCAATATGTTCGATGACGTTTGTTTTTTGAATTTTGGAAGTCGACGTAAACGAGGGAATTTGTTGGTTGAGATATTTGAGCAGTAACTTTAAGTGAGCTTTATGCTCGCCTTGAGTTTGCTTACTCGCCCAGCTTGAATAAAGAACGTCCATCAAAACAGGCACACCTGCTTCAATTGCACCCAATGTATCGGTTTTTGGGATAATTAGGTTGGCCAGATGCGTCAATATTTCAAACTCCGTTGGTGTATAAAACTGTAAATCTATAGATGGAATCGCTTGTTTGTGGCCAATGTTGTCCCCATTTGTGAGATCACTAGCAACAAAACGCATAATTGCTTTGGCCTGAACACTTGTGACAACAAACCCCATTGCCCCTAACATTCCAAACAGCACTTTTCGTCTACTAACAAACGTCTTTTTTCTAGCATCTTGATTGTTAATACCTAAACTCCTTTATTCCTGCGTTTTGTCGTAGTTATTCGCATGCAGTCTTACCATGCAGTCGTACTTAATATAACAATCGCTTTACATTTATCAATCTTATGCATTATCCACGCATATTTTTGATACTTCATCGATAAGAAATGAAATTTGAAGCAAATATTTACAAGGCAAAACCCGCCGTAAAACACTAAATGTTTATCTTATTGAAACTTACTTACTTTTTTAGTAATTAGTGTTTCAATTTTGCTCAATAAATGTCTAATATAGAGCAATAATAAACCTTATAATAATTACCCCATGAAAAAGTTTCTCGCGAGCATCCTTGTAGCGCTCTCTCTCTCTTCGCAAGCAGGCGTCATTCGACACGACGTGGACGATGCTTTGTATCGTGAATTGGCACAACAATCACAATTTCAGGCAGTCGGTGATTTATTATTTAATACCGGCGGAGCAGGGTCTAGCTTTAGTAGTCGCTGCTCCGGTACCTTAATTGCGCAAAATATGGTGCTCACTGCAGCACACTGTTTAGATAATGCGGATACAACAGTGACTCGCTTTGAAGTTGGTGGCGACTTTTACTTTGGTGAAGCATGGATGGTACACGAAAATTGGGTTCCAGATTCCAGTGTATTTCTTGGCTGGGACATTGCTTTGATGATGTTGTCAGAAAACGTATTTGGTGTCGATGTAGCCAATCTGTATGACACAGGTGGAGATGACACTGGAGAACAAGGTGAAGTCATTGGTACGCACGTAGGCTTCGGTGCAACCGGAAATGGTTTATTGGGTGCAACACAAGCGTCAGGAACAAAGCGTGCGGGAAACAACCAACTAGACGGTACCGGACTATTCGGTGAAGATCATGACCGCATAATTTATGACGATTTCGATGCTCCAGCAGGAACAGATCCAGCATTAGTAGATGGAAATGGTGATGGCACGGTAGGCGACGGACTATCTTTTATAGAAAACCCTATCGCAGCAATAACAACTCGGCCTTCAGGCACAGCACTGGACCTGGAATATACAATTGGCGGTGGTGATAGCGGCGGTGGCTTTTTTGTTGAGGAAAATGGAGAATGGTACGTTGCTGGCGTACATTCTTTCACTGTTGGGTTAGAGGGTCGTCCTGCTCCGTTTAATGGCAGTTACGGAGACTTTTCTGGTTCTACCCGAGTCAGCTCATTTCTGGATTGGATTGACACGACACAAACTACATTAAATAACCTTGCAAACCCGATTTCAGCGCCTAGTTCATTATTAATAAGTGCTGTCGGTATGTTTGGCCTGCTTACGCTTACACGACGAAAAGTAGCTGTTACGGCCAAGAATTAAATCGTCACAGAACACAATTTTAAAGCCCAGTGCTAATGTAATATTGGGCTTTTTTCGCACTGTTGATACGTCCTTCTTTTATATGCCATTCTTGTAAGTCACTGTCCAAATTCTTTTTGTACAACTTGGTCAAAAACCCCAAATCTTACTGTGCAATTATACATGCCGAAATGCAACCAACTGTCCGCCACAATTTTGCTACCAGACGGTGTTTGTGAGTCTGTAAAACGAATAAACCTGTAGGTATTTAGCAAGCCAATTACACGTATTTTGCTTACCCCAACGTGAACATTATTACACAAGTAAATGACATCTTTTCGAGCTTCTGTCCACATTAGCGTCAACAAAATAAGTGACAAAATTGCTAAAGCAGAGGCAATGTCAGTAAAAATAGAACGCTTCAATAAACTCAAATTTGGACTTTGTTTTTTGTTTAATTCCAACACTGTAAAATCAAGAGGGGTTGGATGCAAGCAGATCATAACGCCTCTTTCTGATCCCCACTAGTGCAAGTCACTAATTTGCAAAAGCCTGATTGGGTATCAGTGCTCCTGCAAATTTCGATAGGCTGTAGGGCTATGGCCGACTACTTTTTTAAATGCAGTATTGAAAGTAGATTTAGAATTAAAGCCAACATCGTAAGCTATACTTGTGACTAATTTGTCGCTCTCTTTTAACGCCAATTTTGCTGCTTCGACGCGATAACCATTAACAAATTGGAAGAAATTAGTATGTAGATATTGAGAGAAAGTTTCAGAAATATGATTTTCAGATTCAGAAACCGCCTCTGACAGCTTATTGAGTGACAAGTTGTCTAGTAAAAATAACTTATCTTGAGTCATTGCCCGCTCTAGTTTTTCTGCAATTCGCTGCATTTTTTCAGTGCTAAGCAGCCCAGCCTTGGGAACAGTTGTGCATGGTTGCCCTTTGTCAGTCGCTTCAAGCACTTTCTGGCTAAGTGCTTTTTGAATAAATGAAGCCAGCGCAATTACTTCAAAAGTTGGCAACACCACTCCTGAACCAAACCATCGCCAACCAATTGCTCCTAGCAAAAACTCTGCTGCATACATAAGCCATACAGCCCCCCAAACAAACAACATCGGCCTAAACCAATCCAATGAACGCTGCTCAATTTCTGAGAAACGTTCCATCAGTTGCTTGCGGTGTAAAAGGTGCAACTTAGACGCAAAAAATAAAAACATTATTGTATACACCACAAAGACAATAGTAGCGAAAAAGCAAGTATACAAGGCTATTTCCCATAGCTTTGGATCGCGGGTTGCCGGATTTGCTAGCGCCAATTTATCAGCAGCACTGATCATAAAAATAAAGGGTAACATGGCCAGTAATACGATAATCGGACCCGATACAGTCAAAGTGACAATTCTTTTATCGATTGCCTTGTTTGAAGACATACAAGCATGAGCATAAAAAAACAAGGCGGGCCCCAGTAAAACTCTAAACGGTAGATGCGCACCTGCAAGTTCCGGCGCATATGTGTATGCACCCGTAAATATAAAAAGCTCACCGGCTAAATGCACTAGCAGTAGTAACAACAAAGCTTTAAGACAAACATTTTGTCTTTCGCTACCCCGTCCGAGCACTTCTAATAGTGCAAGCACTGTCATGCCCACCATGCAGGAATATATAACTGTTGGAAAAACGTTAACCACTAAAAAGCCAATACAAAGTTTAGATGACCATTGGGAGTATAGGGAGAATGAAAGCTCTTTACTACTTCCTTAACAGCTGTTGTTCGGTTTATTTATAAACACTCGGGTTGATAGGGTAATATTGATTTCGTGTTTGAAAAACGATTGCTTGAGTAAACAGACAGGCAAAGAGATTCATGTAGCTTTGGTTTAGCTGAAACATATCAACTAGCAGGACAATAACTACAAAACAACTGTAGGCTGTGTGTGATGATATAAGATGTTGGAGCTTATCAGATATTTTCAATGCTCTTTCTTGCTGATCAATAAAGTGGTCTTTTTTATGCCCGTATACTAGCTTCCAGATTAAGCTGCTTATATAAAGAATCACTGCGCTGCTGAGCGCGATTAAGTACAAGATTTTATGCTCTCCTTGCATTGCAAAGAAGTGCATGTATGCAGCCAAAGTAACCGTGACAGCGTACATGACTATTCCCACCACGACTCTATGAATTGAAATATAGTCAGTTAGACGGTTGACATGTAATTGGGCCTTGCGAACCTTTTCGGGGTAACGCGTAGATAGGATTTGACTATTCTGATTGCACCAGTAGGCAGAGATAAACAACGGGACAAGTTGAGTTAACCCGATCATAAGCATCCAATCCGCTAGCACTTCTTGCGCTTTACCCACAAAGTTCAAAACAATAAGGATTGTTAGGCCAATCGCAAACGCCAAGTAATCAAGCCATTTTCGAACGATTAGACGTTGATGTTCGGTTTGTTCATCTTGCGCATATAGATTTGTAAACACCGCTTGCGGGTAGTTGGTTAATAACACCTTTCGACGCTTTCGCCATGCTCTGGAAATAAAGATTGAAATAAAAAATAGCTGAAATAGAAAAGCGAGGTTAATCAGCAATAAAGGGGGAGCATTTAAAAAGTTCACTAGACTATTTCCCTCTATTTCATGGATGTCGTAAAGGCATTGCGTATTTCAGAATCAGTGAGCCCAAGATCGCGAAGCTGCTTAACACTAGTTGCAATAACAGCAAGTGCTGTTGCATTTAGGTCTGTTTCACAGTGTTCTTGTGCCTGCTCGTGAATGAAAGTCCCCCGGTACCCTTTACCAATGATTACACTGTCTCTTTCCAACAATTTGTATGCCTTAGACACAGTGTTGGGATTGATACCGAGTTCATTTGCCAGTTTGCGAATAGAGGGTAGAGGCATGCCAGGCTTTAGATTTTTCCTTGCGACTCCTTGTTTAATCTGATCCACCAATTGAGTAAAAATGGGTATATCACTCTCTATATCTATTTTGATATTCATACCAAATTTAGTCTCTTTTATTCTGACGCGACCGCTTATTGAACGAATTATACAATAAACCAATCCACTTGTACCACTTGACTTGATAGTACAAATAAAATAATTTGTACCACTCACCTTACTAGTGCATCAATAAACACAGAAAAAATTATCAACTTTGGCATTCCAAGGAATCAGTATGAGCCTTAAACAAGTCTTTTTTGTAGTCGTTGCGCTTATTTACACAGCGTATTCTTCAGCAGCATCCTTGGATGACACTGATCGGATAATCCATGACTATGTGGAGCGCGGTTGGTTTTCAGGAAATATTTTGATTGCAAAAAGCGGCGAACAATTATCGATACGTTCTTTTGGTTTTGCCAATATCGCAGATAATATACCCAACAACCCCAGTATCCGTTTCAATATTGGCTCAATCGCGAAACACTACACAGCAGTTCTAGTCTTGCAAATGATCGAGCAAGGAAACCTGTCCTACGAAACTACTCTCTCAGCATTTGATTTGGGCTTAGACGATGCCATTGCGACAAATAGTTCTTTGCACCGTGAAGAAAGCAGCCCTGACTAATCAGAGCGTTAGGGCTGGCGAATATTAAACGAGACTTTGCTGAAATCTATAAGACCAAAGGGTATAAGGGTTTCCTGGGCCGACCTTTGAACGAGACAGGCTTGCAACTGGCAAAAAGTGGTGCCAAAAAAGAAGCACTTGAGGTTATCAGTACACTTAGCCACTTTTATCCTAAAGCTCCACAGGCATACGATAGCTTGGCTTATGTACATTATTTGCTTGGAGATAAACATTCCGCGCAAACAGCGTTTAACAGGGCTAAAACACTCTCTGAAACGTTTGACAGTGATTATCATGAGTCAAATTATAAGATGTAGAGCCGAACATGAAATTCACCACGACGCAGTCTTTAGATAGGCTGCGTCCCACTGGGCGAACGAGTACTTAAACGTTTGTGTTGGTCAATAGACCATTGCTATATGGACAATGCCAAAGCTCGATACAATGAAAAAGCTGTTTGTAAGCGCTCGGACACCCCATGAATAGCCTGCGTATGAGATATTGAATTTTTCGGTAAAGACGACGACTAGGCCTATTAAGCCAAACCATGGTGTGAAGAGAAAATAAATATTCTGATAAAATAGCGATATAGCAAGGTCATGCAGTGAACCGCTAATCACAAACGTGACAAGAACGGCAATCCACGTCGGGGCGAATGCTTTCACGGGTTTCATGACAAGTCTCGAAAGATAAAAACCCCAGATAGGATTCCAATAATTCCAGAACTTAGCAAAAGAGCCTGCACCAAAAGAACGATGCAGCATGTTTCTCAAAGAATGCTGCGCACCAAGAGGGACACCATTTCTTATTTTGACGTATTCTGATAACGAGGCTCTTTTGCGCATATCACCAATATTCTCTTACTAACGAAATCTTACTCTCTTTGAATCCAAATAAAGCAAACTTCACGTGGTCTTTCTCCCATTTACCTTCCTCTGAATATATACCGTAGGTATATTCAACTGCCGCATGATTCTTTCCATAAATGATTTTTAATATCCTTCCATCCATTCTACGTCTTTCTTGGTAAAATCCCTTTTCGAGTTGACGAGCAAACGCATCCCGCCACGATACCTTAGTAAAGTTTGCTCCATATTCTTCATGCTCATATTTTATATCATCATGGAGTTGAGATAGAAATACGTCGATGTCATCTATTGTAGAACCAAGAACAAAAATTTTGACAATATTGTCTAGATAATTTTCGACTAGATCTTTCTTGCAATCATTGCTACATGAGTCGTCTTGCGCATTAGCCGAGAACGAAAGAAATGCAAGAATCAAAATGGTGTTGAGTATTTTCATGTGTATCCTAAATTGTGTTTTCTATGTTTTTTCTTTGGTAAAGCTATTCAAAGTAAGCTTTTGATAGGTGGTTTTTGAATAATTTCATGACCGTAGGAATTATCTATAGCGCAAAGCCAAATCCCATCATTTGATTTTTTAAAGACGTAGGTCGCTTTGCGCTCAACAGCTTGAAAATCTGGACCAGAAACGACCGTGTTTGCCAATACCAGTGCAGTGTCGCCTGCCTTTAAGACTTCTAACCCGTTTTGTACCACTTTCAATCCGTTATCAAAAAATTCGCTTATTTTCATAAAGGCATTTCGAATTTGCTCTTTGCCAACTGCATTGCGCATAGGTTCAATAACCAAGACCGCATCATCGGTATAGACTGACATCAACGCATCATAGTCTCTTGCCATTATTGCGTTGTCAGCAATCTCAATCTGTCGTTCGATTATGTTTTTACTCACTTGCATATCCTCCTATATTTTGTTGTAAATAACGGGCATTTTACCTTTCCACTTGTGCCACAAGGCTTCGTCGGTCACTAGTTTGGACATAAAGTTGGCGACATTTATTCTGCTCGTTTTTCCAGAGTTAAATATTGAATTTCGCGACGGAGAATCACAAACATCGAATGGACTTTCATACTTTTCATCAAAAAGTGCGTCAGGGCGCACTATTACCCATTCGATACTTCTGTTTTTCGTCGCTTGGCAATGAAGAAGTTCAGCTGCTTTTTCGTTGTCTAAATGCGGCGGTACAAATGTGCGTAAAACGCTCACTACCAAACGCTCTGATAAAGGTGGAACTTCAGATATATGGGCGTTTGTTACCGCAGCGCTACTCATCAATATCAGCTTTTTTAAAGCTTTAGGCTTAGTGTCTTTTATTGTATTGACAATATTTTGCATGACATCGTGAACAAGAAGTCTCGGTGAGCCAAATACACCTGCCAGCGTCATGTTATGGCCCAAGCAACTGACGATCGCATCATTCTCATCAATACAATTTGAATAAAAAGACATTGGCTCATTAGTAATATCTGCTTCCAACACAACTAGATTTGCTTCATCGGGAACATGTTTAGAAAAAGAGACTGAATTTCTTACTACCGCAGTCACTATTATTTGCCTATCCAGTAGCGTTTTGACTACTTGTTTACCTGTGGATCCACTGGCTCCAAATACCAATACTTTGTTCATAATTCCTCTACCTTAAGACTTCATTTCAGTGCTGTACTATTTTGCAGCGAATATCCACGTTTTTATTTTTTCCAAAAGCACTGGGGATAAGGTTTCCTCTATATGCTGATATTCACTCATTGCGCCTGTTTCAGAACGTTGAAAAAGATGATTGTGGCCTTCTAAAATAATGGACTGAGAATGCTGATGTCCGTTTTTTAATGTCTGTTGCATCAATTCATAATGTTCAGATGCACTTACCTGAACATCTTTTTCACCAAACAAGGCCAAAACAGGTATATCTAAATTCGCTAAATACACACTCGGTTTATGTGTTAGAAAAGTTTTGTACCAATTCCCTGTCAGCATTTTTATTCTCTGTTCAGGCAACGTCCCTCCACCTAGTCGCTTAATTTGTTGCTTTACATCTTGCGATAGTGAGTCCCATTTTTTCGAATAGGCTGCTAAAAGCTTCGCCCTTAACTCCGTATAAGGTGTGCTAGTATTTTCGAGCACAGTTTTGTTTAATTCAGTGGTAATTTCACTACCCGCCTTAGCGGCCTCTTGAGTTAATCCATTTGAAAGTAATATTTTTTTCATCTGATTTTCAGATACAAACTGCCCGCTTTGACTCGGTCCTGCCATCAGAACAATAAAATCCACATTTGCGTTGTTATTTGCCGTTACCGGAGCAATCAAACCACCTTCGCTATGACCAATAATCCCAAATATATTGCCATTGAGCTCTGGAACAGACTTTAGGAAATCAACTCCAGCACTGACATCTTCTGAAAAGTCATAACTCGTTGAGTTTTCAAATACGCCTTGTGATTTACCAACCCCTCTATCATCGAAACGCAGCACTGCGATACTGTTACTAGACAAAAAATCAGCTAGGACCCAGAAAGTCTTGTGCCCCATAAATAATTGATTACGGTCTTGAGGTCCTGAACCGGAAACCAATATAACTGCCGCTATTGGCTTCTTGGGCAAGGTGAGTGTCCCTGACAGTTCAATTCCATCCTTTGAGTTAAGAAAACTAACTTCTTTACTGACATAATCAAACGGCGGCGTTGGCTCTTGTGGCCTATATAGTTTTTTTACTGGCTGTGATGCTTTGGTAGTTGTGGCCTGATTGGACTGCTTTGTCATCGTAAGCGCCAATAATTGACCACTTTGTTTCCAAGTGCCAACTAGACTGCCCCCTTCTTTAATTGATTCATATCGCGCGCCCGCGACTGCAATATCAAATACTACCTGGTTGCCACTGACAGAAACTGATTCAATGGGAATATCTTTAGCACCTTGCATAGGACTATCCATGGTTGCTTTGAGTTGGTTATCACTAACAGTAATATTGAATACTACAGGTACCAACTGAGTTCCAATTTCAATGTTCCCTTCCCATTTCCCCTTTAACCCCTCTGCAATTGAAGGAAAAGACAATAAGAAATTACACACTAATAGAAGTGCTAGTGCATTTCTTAAGACTCTCATGACTATTCTCCTGCTGTTTCGCTCGATCCGCGCAAACACTTTGTGTCATTGCATAGAGTATTGTTGTCTTGCCTCTTCAAACGCAAAAATATGGCAAACATAATAGCGATTAATCCCTGGGTCTGTGCTTCTGGTGTCGCATCCTTCAATAAGTACGCAAGTAAAAACATCGCTCCTCCAATGACTAAATCCGCGAATACTATTCTTTGAGGTTTGTTTATTTTCATTTTGATTTGCTCCTTTATATTTCACATAACTTGTACCACTTGAACTAACAGTACAATAAGCCGATAATAGCTCACATGTACTACAAATACAAGTAGCACATATAAGTTGTTTGTTTTTAAGCATTCTTGCGACAATTTATCTACCGCTAATACACCGACATTTTTTCGTAATTAACATCCTAAATATGTCACTTTTATTTTTGTACCACTTCGCATACAATTAATTTAAGAAATTTTTTTCAAGTAAATTTATGCAAACTAATACGACAACATCAAAAGGGCGTGGGCGTCCCAGAGGGTTTGATAAAAAACTAGCATTGGATGGCGCTGTCGCTCTATTTATGAGCAAAGGTTATTCAGCTACGTCCCTTGACGAACTCTCTGATGCGATGGGAATAAAAAGACCCAGTATGTACAATGCATTTGGGAATAAAGAAGCAATTTTTACTCAGTGTGTTGAGCATTATTTCGAAACGATTTCAACACCGCTCGCCCAAGCGCTGAAATATGAATCTTTGCAGGAAGCATTTATACGCTTCTTCAATTGTTTATTGGACTTCTATTGCGAGGACAACCTAGGTTGCATGGCAACAAGCACTATGCCTGCTGAAGCTGCTGAAAACAGAACGGTCAACAGTTTTTATAACGCTATCATTTGCAAAATTGATGCTCTTCTTCAAGACCGACTTGAAACTGCTAAAGTAAGTGATAATAGCGACTTAAGAGCACAACTCTTGCAGGGGTTGATGCAAACGCTAAGTCTACGTACAAGAGCTGGAGCAAAAAGGTCAGAGTTAGAAAAACTCTACCGTTTTGGTTTAACAAAGATTCTCGATTAACTTGCAAGTTAAACTTGCTCTTGGGCACTACGAGTTAAGAAAAAAGTATTTTTAGACAATAGGCTTAATATTACTATGACAACTCCAATCATTATTCTCGTTTTACTAACATTACCACTGGCCTTAGCGTTTCTGATAGCTAAATTCAATGGTTCCGAACTGACTGTTAGAAAGTATGCATGCTGGGGCTTGGGTGTGGCATTTATTTTTTTCTCAATTGGTCACGCGGTTAAAGCTGAAGGGATGGTTCATATGCTTCCATCTTGGGTGCCATACCGACTCCTAATAATCTACGCTACAGGTGTGTTGGAACTGGTCGTCGGTATTGCCCTTTTTATACCCAAATTCCAAAATTCTGCAGCAAAATCTGCCATTGTTATTTTCGTTGTTTTCTTTCCTGCAAATATCTACGCTGCATTAAATGCAACTGGTCTAGGCGGACACCTGTGGGGTGCAAGTTATTTACTTATTCGAACACCTTTGCAGCTTTTATTGATTGCATGGGCTTACTTTCTTTGCATTAAAAATTCTGACGCATCAGGACCTGTTGATATTGAGCACTCATCAAAAGATTTCAACGGGTAAAGATTAATATAGAGATTGTGGAGACAGGTTAAGCATTTCATAGAAGCTCCACATAATTCGATTTTTCGGGAATATAATCAACACTAAATAATTGGTCGAATAATGAAAAAGATAGCAGTCTTCGGTAAACCAGCGAACGGCAAATCAACATTCAGTCGTCGTTTAGCTTTGGCAACAGGCATTCAGTTATACCCTCTCGATTCCATATTGTATAAAGATAATGGTGAAGAAATAGACCGAAAAGACTATGAAACCAAGCACGCTCATATTATGTCTTCTGAGGAATGGATCATCGAAGGTTTTGGACCGCTAAATGCGTTGAGTTCATTCTATCAACGCATTGATGCCGCCGATACGCTTGTATATATAGACTTACCCTATTCGCTTACTTACTGGCTTGTCGCAAAACGTTTTTTTATGGGTTTTCACAAGCGACCGGAAGGGTGGCCCAAACACAGTTCAATATTGAATGGGACCGTTAATACAATTAAAACACTTCGACTTTGTCCAAAGTTCTGGAATGACAAATTTTTACTTTCTATAGAAGCTTTGAAGAATGAAAAAAGTGTGTATATTGTTCGCTCACTTGCAGACTTAAATAGTCTCGTAGAAAACATGTGTAGTGAAAACTGAGATGGCTCAAATTGAGTATTCTTTTGAACTGCGATACAACTGAAAGCGCCCGTTTAACCCCTTTCACCAAGTTACACATACGTTTTTAAATCTATGCACTATGCAATTTGTGGCAGAGTTAAATGGCAGAGACGAGTTTTTAAAATGCTAAAAACGACAGAGCCCACTGCGCTAGTGGGCTCCATTATTATCTGGCGGAGAGAGAGGGATTCTCCCCGAGGTTCTTTTTGACACACAACCTATTGATTTATATAGGTAAGATATCATAACTCTGTTTTTGTGGCAAAGTTTCGTGGTAAAGTTTTTTATTGATAAAAGAGTGTCTAGTTTGCATTCCTTAAAAAAAATTTATCTTTTAGGTCGTTTCAAAAAAAATCGGTTACATTAATGAGTAGAGAAATCTTATGAGTGGATTTCACCTCAACCAAGGAAGGACGTCATGACTAATTATTCTACATCTGAAGATCCGGGAAAGTTTGCATTATGGGTAAAGGAGAAGATGCCAGACTTAGCGTATATGTTTGATTTTGAGAAACAAGAGCGCATTGACGAGAATGTCGAGGATTATTTCACCTTGGCTTCCCATCGAGAACATCTTCGCGGAAATTTTATCTTGTCGATATGGGATCAAGACAATCGTTTTCAATTTGATTTCGTTGATGCGGCAAGAACATTAAACCAGCAAGACATGACTATTATTGCTGATTGGCTTAACAGCCCTATTTGGCCGTAAACTTAAACTACTAAAGCTGACTATTAAATGGCGATGCCAGCCTTAAAAAGGGCTGGCCTGACCTACACATTTATTAACCATTTAAATACATCTCCGCCATATCATCTAACTTAGCTTTTACTTCTTTCCAATTGGGCATTACTTGGGTTAACAAGCGCCAAAACTTATCGCTGTGGTTGTGCTCCGCGATATGGCAAAGTTCATGAAGGATTACATAGTCAACGCATTCCATTGGAGCCTTCACCAAGTGTGGGTTAAGCATTAAGTTGCCCTTTACTGAGCAGCTTCCCCATTGTTTTTTCATTGCCATTACACGAAAAGAAGGAATGCCTGTTACCCAAGTAGCTTGTGGAAGCAATTCGGCTAGCCTTTCATGAAATATTGCCTTAGCTTTTGTCTGATACCATTGGCCTACAAGATATTTTACTTTTGTTTGTTGTTGGTTATTATTTAATTCAGATGCGTGCATTAGCGTTACCTGCAACTTGCCCCGACTTAGCTTTACATTACTTACTTGTTCAGCATCAATTACCACTTTTAGTACGTAGCGTTTACCCAAATAAAACTGGGTTTCACCACTAACATATCGCCTTGGTAACACTGTATCTTTTTGTTTTGAAAAGTCTTCGATGCTTTGCCATACCCATCGCGCTCTTTTCAGCATTGCCGCTTGAATGGCGTCTTCAGTTGCATCAAATGGAACAGTAGCGACGACACGTTGATCTGGATGTACTTTAATTACAACCTTGCGAGCTGTTTTTTTAAGAGCGTCATCAGGTTTATGTTTTCGAATCACATCATAAAGTATGGTGTGATGGCCATAAACAAAAGCACCTTGCTCATTGTTTGAGGTGCTCTCTTCGTTTTGTGTGATAGCTGCTGCAACAGATTGCTTGCTCACCTATATCAACCTCTCGCCAAACCTAAGCGGGTGATCTTGAGCACTTCTTCAATTATTTTTTGAGCGCTTTCAAGCCCAAGCTCACCAAACAACATCGGCAACAACTTCATGTGTATGGCGTTTTCGATTTCCGTAGGGTTAATTGAATACTCAGCAACCGCATCATTCACAACAGCATCAATATTAAAAGCAAGAGACACCAGCTTGTCGTTGTCTAGTGTCTTTTCAGTTAAGAAATCACTGTCAAACAAATGCTTGAACAAGCCAAAATAGGCTTGGGCATGTTTATTTAACTTGCCAGCTTCATCTAAAAAGTCATTAGGAATATCAGCTACTTTGCGGTCTTTCACTTCCTGCTCAAAGTCAGCAAACAGGATGTATTGCTTAACAGGCGCATCAAACATAGCCTTTGCATCTTCAATCGCCTTTTTCAACATCTTAGAAAAATACTCTTGGGCATAAGGATCATCAGCTAAGTCTTGCTCAATCATCTTAGTGATTCGACCTGTGATTTTATCGGTTTGGTTACGAGCTTCGTCATCGCTCATATCCTGTGGCTTAACGTCTTTTCCTAAGTTGCCGACTAAATACGCACCATCTGGCTCTTTTACTTCAATGCCAGCAATATGCTTATCAAGTAAACTGCGAATATCTTCAGCGTATTCATCATAATTAATAGTTTCGTCAGCATCTTCACGCACTTGTTTACGCAAATCGACAAAGGCTTTTAGGTCACGTTTGTACCAGTCACGTTTGTTATCGAATGACTTATCTTCAAAGTAGGTTGCAGATTGCAATGCTACTTTCATACAGTTTGAAAATGCTGTCAGTGCTGAGTAGAAGTCATCACGCTTTTTAAGATTTGTATCAACAAGCTTGCCATCGACATCTTGCACCTTAGGTGCTAACGCTTGGCGAAGCGCTGGGCCATCTTGCTTGTTTTTAACACCATCAAATATTGCCCATAAATCGCTGTGCAGCCCCGGAAGCTTTTTGTATTCCGTATCCATGCGATTATACAAACCTTTCAAATCGTCAATATCAAAGCCGCCTTGGGTACGTTCTGCAAGGTCTTGATACTTTTCAATGGTAGTATCAAGCTCTTTTAATATTCCACGATAGTCAATTAAGTAACCAAACTGCTTTTTACTATGTAATCGGTTAACACGGGCAATTGCTTGTATTAGGTTGTGCTCTTTTAGAGGCTTATCGATATAAAGCACAGTGTTCTTTGGCTCATCAAAGCCTGTTAGGAGCTTATCAACTACGATCATGATGTCGGGGCCATCATCTCTACCAAAGTCTTCAATAATGGCTTTGGTGTAGGCTTTTTCGTCCATTTTATTAACGTTAGCCTTCCACCAATTTTGTACAATGTCTTTGCTTTCCTGATCGACAGCTTCATGACCCTCACGAGTATCTGGAGCCGACATCGCAACAACCGATGTTACCGTGCCTATTTTATCCAATGCCTTCTTATAACGAATAGCAGAGGCTTTGGAGTCACAGGCTAACTGGCCCTTTAATCCTTGCTGTTTAAAATTTTGGAAGTGGTCGGCAATATCGTATGCAATTAAATCAATTCTGCCTTCGGTTTGGTATATCTGTCCTTTCTGCGAAAACTTCTTTTTTAAATCCGCTTTCTGTTTGTCAGTTAATTTACTAGTGCTGCGTTCAAACCAAGCATCAATAGCTTTGTCGTTAACATTCAGTTCTGGAATGCGCTCTTCATACAACAGTGGGGTAACGGTTTTATCTTCAACCGCTTGCTGCATGGTGTAAGAATGAATGATCTTACCGAATTTATTTTCGGTCTTATCGTCTTTCAATAGTGGCGTACCCGTAAAAGCAATATAGGCCGCTTTAGGCAATGTCTGCTGCATGCGTACATTATTCTCACCGTTTTGGCTTCTGTGACCTTCATCGACTAAAACAACAATATTCGGACTGTCGTTGTAGCAGTCTTTTTGCTTAATGGCAGAACCAAACTTATTAATTATCGAGAAGATAACTCGCTCATTACCTTTACCAATTTGCTCAGCTAAACGCTTACCAGTTGTCGCCATTGCATCTTTTTTATCGCGGTCGGTTAATACACCGCCAGAGGCAAAAGTGCGGCTTAATTGATCTTCTAAGTCCACACGGTCAGTCACAATGATCACTCGACATTGCGCTAACTCTTCAAGCCAGATCAACGCTTTTGATAAGAACACCATAGTAAATGACTTACCGCTGCCTGTGGTGTGCCAAATAACACCACCTTCACGAGCACCTGAATCATCAAACGTGTTAATGCGTTCAATAAGCGCCTTAATGCCAAATACCTGCTGGTAGCGAGCAACTATCTTACCTGCTTTTTTATCAAACAAGGTAAACAGGCGAGTCATATCCAATAAGCGTTCTGGGCGCAGCAAGCTGATAACAAGCCTATCTTGATCGGTAACAGTTAAGCCACCTGCTGCAACCAGTGATAGGTAATCATCTTTCGCTTTGGTGGGGCGATGGTTAAACAGCACATTTAATTGTTCATCGCTCAACTTGTGATTTTTTAACCTGACAAATTCTGCTTCGGGTATTTGTTCTTCCTTCCACTTCGCCCAAAACTTTTCAGGGGTGCCGCATGTAGCATATAAACCTTCATGCCCATTTACCGCTAACAGCAGTTGGCTATAGGCATATAAGTGAGGGATTTCAGCCTGACCTTGATTACGAATGTGCTGAGAAATTGCCTCAACGTTGGTCGATTTACCTTCTTTATTAGAATCTGGGCGTTTCGCCTCTATCACTACTAGCGGCAAACCATTCACAAAACACACAATATCAGGGATTCGATTACCAGTGCCTTCGGCATTTTGAACCACCAACTCTTCGGTATAGTGGAATTGGTTGTTATCGATATTGTGCCAGTCAATCAACTTAATGGTAGGTGAGGCTTTTTTGCCATCAATGAATTCAGTGACACTAACGCCATACATTAAGGCATTATAGATTTTCTCATTGGCCGCTTTTAAACCAAGGTTCATGGCTGGGTTTAGCTCATGCATGACTTTATCAATGGCAGCTTCTGATAACGAGTGCTGCTTACCAGCATACGAAAACGTCTGTTTCGCTAAAAAGACACGCATAACAGGTAATAAAATAACCTGATGGGTGCTTTTATTTTCACTTGCTAGAGTGTTACCACGCAGCGCTTCGCATTCACTGGGTGGAATGAAAGTGTAGCCTAGGTTGGTTAAGAGAGTCAGAGCTGGTAGCTTAGAGCTATACTCTTCTCTAAAGCTCGCTATTCCTTGCATAATCAGAAAATACCTACTTTATGTTTCATTAATTTGGCGCTTTTGCTCAATATTGTGAACCTTTGTTCAAACTCTGAACTTGATTGTTCGTTAACCAATATAGATCGAAAGCCCTGTTGTGATAGCTCATTTACAACCTCTGCCGCTGGATGACCATAGTTATTCTTGGTTCCATAAGATATAGGGCAAAAAATATGAGGCCAAAAATCACTTAGTGATTGAATTGAAAAATTATGCTTTGAACCATGATGAGGAATTTGAATTGTGCCGACATTTAAGCCTAGGTCTGAATACACAATACCTAGGTCAATTTTATTCAAATCGCAATCACCTGTAAATATACAACCAACTTTATAAATACAGTGCTGAGGCCACGTACAATCATCATAA
>NZ_BGNG01000013.1 GCF_003203515.1 Glaciecola sp. KUL10
CAAAACCACTTGCTGCTTCAGCGTAGCGTTAATGCCCTGTTGGGCTTGCCTCGTTGAAGAGGTGCGCATTGTAGACACAAAAGAAATTTGGTCAACACTTATTTACGATATATTTTGATATTTTTGTTCAAGTGGTCAGATAACAAACAACCAGATGAAACAGACTAACTTTTTAAACATTTTATTTACATATTCTTCAATCAGGACTAGCCAAATTGACATAAAAGCGTCATATTTATGAAGCCTTTTATCATCAACCAATAATAATAAAGGAAAGGTTTATGTTATTTGTACAAACCAGACTCATTCTTCTTGCGAGTGCCGTACTCGCGATCGTCGGCTATGCAACAGTTACTTATGGGTTTTCAGAATCACTTAAAAACTATGTGGGATTAAGCTTTGTTTTCGGTGTTTTATCATCCATTGGTTTAACATTGTTCATTTCAAAGAGTGATAAACAAGCCAACCAACATAAAGTTAATAGGACTAGTGCATCGGAGGCTGCAACGCTTTATGTAGGAAATCTTCCCTATAAGGTAAATGAACACGACGTTAAATTACACTTTGAGCAATTCGGTGTTGTTAATTCCGTACGACTAATGAAAGACAAACGAACAGGAAAGCGAAAAGGTTTTGGGTTCGTTGAAGTCGAAGAAGGTGATATGCAAAAAATGATTAAATCGCTCAACGACACCATTTTTTGCGAAAGGACATTGAAAGTTCGTCCCGCAAAAGACAAGGTAGAAAAATAGACAACGACTAAAATCATAAGAGGCGCTGTGACCAGCGCATCATTACCACTTAACGACTTTGATTAGAAATCAAATTAAGATTAGACGTAAATTTGTAAAATTTATTTATTGCTGATACCAAGTCGGGTACTTGTACATCTTTCATTTCATTTATCAATCCATTGATGATCGATTTGTACTCGTCTTCAGAATCTAATAATTCTTTGGACTTATCCATAACGTCCAACATTTTATTCATATATTGGGCAACAGATTTTGGTGAAGTGCCGCCGTTGCTGACACCGTCGCTTTGTCCATTAAATTCCACTTCTCCATATTGACGAAGCTTTGATGAAGATTCGCTTTGTCTTAATGTTAAAGCAAAACCTGATAACTGTTCATTATCGAAACCTAATTCTAATGCTTGTTCATAGGCTTTTGTTACATCCCCATAAAAGAACTGGCTTGTTATTTCATCGACTTTATTCACTAGATCTGTGATGGCTTGAGATTCATCTTCATCTATTTTTCCTATTATACTTAAATCAAAATTTTGAGTTTTAGCATAATAGGTAACACTTTCTGTACCGTGACTATCGCTGTATTTTGTACTGCTTCCAATAACTTCTTTATTGCTGAAAGAGATCGTAACCTCGTCGCCATCTCTTGTCTTTATACTAAATTGTGAAGACTGTGAGTCAGCTTGTTTGGCCTGTTCAATAATATCAACGTCCCGAAATGTTGCTAGGAGTTGATTGCTGTAATTGCCGAGTCCTTCCTCAATTACAGATTTGGTTTTTGCAATGTCATCTTTTAATTGTTTAGACACCAAGTTGCCTAAATCATGAAGCGCTGATTCAAATCCATTTTCAATGCCTTTTTTTGCAGCATTTATTTTTTCGCTTATCTGCTCGTCGCTTGCTCCACTTTTAGTAAGCTCATCCAATGCACTACCAATAAAATTAAGCACATTGCTTGCTACCTCTTGGATATCAAATCGCTCTTTGTCTAGCTCGCCTACTTGCCCACTATTTGGCTGACTTTCTAAGACTTTTTTACTTTCACTATCTTGCGTAGGGTCCGAATTATTTGTAAGACGACCACCGCGACTAATATTTAGCTGTGAAGAAAGCCGTTCAGTCAAAAGAAACGAAGCAACTTGCGCCGGTTTTCTCAATGAAAACGTATCGGATGAACGTTCATCCGATTGGCCCTCTTGTATAGGCGGTGCTTCTGCTTTTTTCTCACGCGCAGTTTCAGTCTGCAAATTTGTGTTTATTCGCTTTGATTGTTCGCCCCCTACAGGGAATATTTCGCTCAAGTTCATAATAATGACCTCTCTTACCTCAACTTGGGTATCGACCGCATATAAAAAGATCTTTAGTAAAATTTTTTTCTTAATCTGTTTTGCATTACACTGCGCGGCCTGATTCAATAAAACACGTGCAAAGAGGTTCGAATATGTCAGATAATTTAGCGCTCGCTTATCAAGAGCAGCTGTCAGTTAAGCAAAAACGGTTTGAATCACTGTTAGCACCCTATTTTGGCAGCAGATTTGATTTATTCACTTCACCAGCCAAACATTACCGTATGCGGGCCGAATTTAGAGTATGGCACGAGGGTGAAGATACTTTTCACATCATGTTTAGTAAGGAAACAAAGGAAAAATACAGAGTAAACAACTTAAACGCCGCTCATGAGAGTATCAATACAGCAATGAAAATGATGCTTGAGGCACTTAAAGGTAACGAGGTTTTACGCAAAAAACTCTATCAAATTGATTACTTGTGCACGACTTCAAATGAAATGCTCATTAGTCTGATCTATCACAAAACACTTGATGATGCTTGGGAACGCGAAATATCTCAACTAAAGCAAAACAATAAACAATTTGCGACATTGGACTTTATTGGCCGCTCCAAAAAGCAAAAAGTAGTAATAAATAGAGACTTTGTTGAAGAAGTATTAACGATAAACAACCAGCAATATTGTTTTAAACAAGTTGAAAACAGTTTTACGCAGCCCAATGCGAAAATAAACATAGATATGATTGAGTGGGCCATCGAGCAAACAAACGGTATCAAGGGCGACTTATTGGAATTATATTGCGGAGCTGGAAATTTCAGTATCCCTTTGTCTTCCGTATTTAATCAAGTAGTTGGTACTGAAATATCAAAATCTTCTGTCTCTGCAGCACAAAGTAACATCGAAAAAAACAATGTGAACAACTTGACTATTGTTAGGCTTTCCAGTGAAGAATTTGTCAAGGCAATGGCAAAAGAGAGAGTATTTAATCGATTACAAGGTATGGACTTAGATGTGTTTGAATTCAGTACAGTCCTGGTCGACCCTCCCCGCGCAGGTCTCGACTCAGACACATTAAAAATGATTTCAGCATATGACAATATTATCTATATATCATGTAATCCCGACACATTAGCCGCTAACCTTGATACATTAACAAAAACACATACTGTTGAACGTGCAGCGCTATTTGACCAATTTCCATTTACACATCATATTGAATCAGGTGTTTACTTAAAGAAACGAACAAGCAGTTAAGCGAGCTAACTGCTTTTTGAATATTCTATTGCGCCTAATTGCACTATGCGTAAGTGATGCTTAACACGGCTGGCAATTTCGATTTGACGAGCACCTTCGGCGTCTAGCGCCTCAGCGCCCGCGCTAAATACTAATTTTACCATTGCTTCAGCTTGCAAGTTAGCGAGAGTACGGGGCAAATTTAGCTGAATCACAATGTAATCACTGAGTTCTTCGATAAAATGTTGAATTTCTCTTAACACGGCTGCTCTATACGCTAACGAGGTACCAGTGTGCTCGCGCAGCAATAGTCGGAAGACATTTTTATTGTCTGAGATAAATTCCATAAACGTATCTACCGATGTATCAATAACGCCTCCACCAGACTCCAGCCTTTGTCTGGCTTGCCTCATCAACTGTCTCAGTGCTAATCCTGCTTCATCGACTAAAGTTAAACCTAACTCATCCATGTCGTTAAAGTGCCGATAAAAAGAAGTGGGCGCAATACCTGCTTCGCGAGCAATTTCTCGCAGGCTTGTAGCAGATAGTGACTTGTCTTCATTAAGAAGGCTGAAGGCGGCGTCAACGATACGTTTGCGCGTTTGTAGCTTTTGTTCTTGTCTGTTCATGAATTAAGAATAACGCAAATTTGAAGAAAGGTTTACGTTTATTTATTGCAAAAACGAAGCACAAAAGTTAAATTAGCGTACAGTTGTAAGCTGAAATATTTTTCGGCTATTTTGTTATGTAAACTTAGGTGTTATTTTGAAAAAGCCCCCTTTAATATTTACCAACGTGATTTTGTTCATCGTATTGACCTTAATTGCCGTTGTTGGTACTCCTCTCTGGGCCATTTCATATGGATTTGATTGGTTTGAAATTGGTGTAACCATTTTCTTGTTTTATTTTACTGGCATGTGTATAACCGCGGGCTATCACCGTTTGTGGTCTCATAAAACATATGATGCTAACCCGATTGTTCGAGTGATTCTTGCAATCGGCGGTGCAATGACTGTCCAAAATAGTATTTTACATTGGTCATCTGACCATCGAATCCATCATCGTCATGTTGATGTAAATGACAAAGACCCTTACTCTGCAAAAAAAGGGTTTTGGTTTTCCCATATGGGGTGGATGCTAAGAGAATATCAGGCTGCTAGGTACGATGATTACTCAAACTGCAAAGACCTTCAAAAAGATAAAATAGTAATGTGGCAACACAACCACTATGTTCCAATTGTATTGGCATCTAATTTTGGCCTAACTGCTTTTCTTGGTTGGTTAAACGGCGATATTTTAGGGATGATGTTATTAGCAGGTGTCACACGGATAGTGTTAGTTCACCATGTTACGTTTTTCATTAATTCATTAGCACACATTTGGGGTTCACGCCCATACACTGATGCTAACACTGCCAGAGACAATGGTATCTTAGCCTTCTTTACTTTCGGAGAAGGCTATCACAATTACCACCATATCTTTGAATACGATTATCGCAATGGTATTAAATGGTGGCAATTTGACCCCACTAAATGGCTAATCAAAGGTTTGTCATTTGTAGGTTTAACCAAAAACTTAAGAACATGCCCAGAGGAACGCATTGAGAAAGCAAAACTTGCAATGCAACTAAAATACGCTCAGGACAGAGCAATCAGCCTTCCTAACGCAGATGAAATAAAGGCTAAGATCCAAGCAGAATATGAACTTGTTCAGCAAAAAATGAGTGAGTTCTATGCTACTAAAAAGCGCATCATGGCCTTAAGAAAGAAGAACTTACAGTTGAGTTATGAAAAGCTCGAATTAGACTTTAAATACAAGGAACTTAAGAATGCCCTTAAAATTCAACAAGAAAAGTGGCAATCAATGTATAACTTTTATTTAGAACCTCAAACGACGTAAGTCTCCAATAAATGAGTAAAAAAAACGCCTCAATTGAGGCGTTTTTTTGTCGTATAGCGTTGAATCGTTAAATTAGTCGATTTTGGCTAAAAGAGCGTCTTTGTGAGCAACCACTTCGATAGTAAAAGTTTCCGGGTTAAAGGTCATAGTCGCGATGGCGCGATCAGAGGTGTCACTGGCAGCTTGAACAATTTCAGTCTGCGCTTGCTTATACACCATATTACTTTCTATCTTTTTACTCAAACACTGGCTATTAAGCTCGAATGTCTTTGCATCCATACAGGAAAACAACTTTGAGTCACCGGGTTGCTCTGTTGCTGCAAATGTAATGCTTGATGCAACGGCTAATATGCTTGCTACTAATAATTTCATATTAAGTACTCGGTGATTAATTGTGTGATAACTATACCAAGATTATCGGCAAAATCAATCAAAACCATAGAAATATTACATTAATATGACAGCTAAGTGACATTTAACTGAAATTTTTAAGTAAATAAGATGACAGTCTTTCAAATGGAATGGCTTTTGAATATAAAAACCCCTGCGCTTCATCTGCGCCAAGTCTCAACATTTGACTTGCCTGGCTTCGAGTCTCGACTCCTTCTGCAATCGTTTGTAACCCCAGTTGTGAACCTAGTGAAAATATTGATTTAGCAATCACTCGATGTTTTGGATTATTTAAATCTTTTACAAAAGACTTATCTACTTTTAGTCGATCCAAGGGCAGTTTTTGTAAATAACTCAGGGAGGAAAAACCGGTACCAAAATCATCTAGTGCTATTTTAAACCCTTTGGCTTTCAGTTCGTTTAGCGCCTTTATAACAAGTTGTGGGTCGTCCATGACTACACTCTCAGTTATCTCAAGCTCAAAAAAATGGGGCATAACTGAGTGCTTTTCTAAGGTATCGCAAATAAATTCAACAAAACCCGAGCTTCTAAATTGCAAAACAGATACATTCACTGAAATTCGAATCTCATTTTGTCCGCGATTTTGTAGTTCAGCTAAGGTCTGAGTTGCTTGTTCGATCACCCATTCACCGATTCCTAAAATTAGCCCAGAATATTCAGCCAATGGAATAAACTCTTCAGGAGATACGTAGGTGTTGTCGTTGTATTTCCATCGAAGTAAGGCTTCCAAGCCGATTACATTTTCTGAAATAAGGTCGACCTGTGGTTGATACCATAACTCTAGCTCTTTGTTCTCAAAAGCACGCTGTAGTAGCCTGATCATTTCGAGCTTTTTCTTTGTCTGTTGATCCATTTCACTGTCGTAAAAAGAATAACTCGAGACCAAGCTGTGTTTGGCATGATTTAACGCAATAGTAGCGCAACGTAGATAGTGAGAGCCATCATGGTGAAAATCAAGTTTACAGACACCAATACTGACATTGATAGGAATCGTATGCCCTCCAATCAAAAACGGAGATTCAAATATCAACGCCAATTCGGAAGGCTCTATCTCGGACAAATCGGCCAAAATACCAAAAACATCACCTGATATGCGCCCCAATTGTCCCTCATTTGGAAATTTATCTTGAAGTCTTTTGGCGACACTCACTAAAAGTGCACTACCGATATCCATTCCTAAACCATCATTAATATCTGAAAAATGATTGATATCAACTAAGGCAACCGCAAGTTGCTCAAAGTGATGTTCTTTTTGACTGCCTATTTGCTTTAAAAATTCAGAACGATTTGGCAACCTTGTCAGCCAATCAATGTGAGCAAGACGTTTTAGCTTGTTTTTTAAATTGAAGTTGCCCATCTTCAGAGAAAGCATCGTAGCGTATGACTCAAAGAGCAATTGAGTTTCAGGATTAAAATACCCTACACCTTCAACATACATAACAGCATCAAAGCCTTCGTAAGTTAAATACAAATAAGCGGTATCACCTGAAAATATGTGTTTTTTGCGTTCCAAACAAAGATCTATTGCTTTTTGAATGGTAGCTTCGCAAGTACTGATGTCATTAATGTTTGTGTTACTTGACCGCGGATACTTTCCAACCAAATACAACAAATCGTCAGCTTTATTCATCAAATGGCCAACTCTTGAGTAACAAAGTGCTTGAACAATATCGGGTTCTAGAGTGGTTATAAACTCTATATGATGATCAAAAAAATCGCCAACAACGAGCGAGGGGGTGGATGAACGGTATAAGTCGTTAATTGCGCGCAAGCCCGAGATAACTGGACTTGATCCACCCGCTATCGTTTCAAAAGGCTTATTTAAAGAATTCACATCAATGCGCTCCTAGCATTTCGCTCATACAAAATAACATAGGTAAACCTAAAAAACTTTCAGGCTAGCACATAAGATTAACTAATAAAGACTAATAAGCAAGTATTATGTTTAGGATTAAAAAAATGCGGCATTGAATTATCAAGTAGCCGCATTTATTGTGATGTACACATCGGGTAATACTAGATTCCGTCACCATCACCAAATTCATGTAACCCACACTCACGCTTCATTCCAAAAAAGCGCGTATCCTGCTCAGACATGCCCTCTTGGAGGGATTGAGTAGTGTGCCAATCACCGATTGAAACATAGCCTTTTTCCCATAGAGGATGATAAGGTAAATCGTTTTTCTTTAGATATTCATGAAGCTGTTTATTGGATTGATCAATAATTGGATGTACTTTGAATTGACCAGCTTGTTTAGTAAGTACGTTCAAATGTTCACGACTATCACTCTGCGACCGCCTAAGCCCCGCAAACCACGTACCAGCTTCCAACTCGGCAAGCGCTCGACGCATCGGCTCAACTTTATTGATTTTATTGTAGTTCTCTATACCTTCGATACCTTTTTCCCATTGCTTTCCAAATCGCGCTTCCTGCCACGCGGCGGATAGCTCTGCACGATATATATGCAAGTTCAGTGATAATTCAGAGGTGAGTCTATCAATGAATTGATAAGTCTCAGGAAACAAATACCCTGTATCAGTCAAAATAACTGGCGTCCCTGGCGCTACTTCATTTATCAAATGAAGCATCACTGCGGATTGGGCACCAAAGCTAGAAGAAACAACATGCGTCTCAGGCAAATTTTTAAACGCCCATTCAACTCTTTGAATAGGCTTCATGCCCTCTAATAACGGATTAGATTCAACTAAATTAATATTTTGCGCTAAATCTGTTTTTATGGCTTTAAGCATAGAAATCACGCGCTGAATCAACTACCGGCGCAATAATATCAGCGCGAATGACAAAGTCACCAAACGCTTCACCAGCGAGTCTCTCTCTAGCCCATTTACCAATTAGCTCATCAAGGATAGACATGATTTCGGTATCCAAAATGTTTTCTTTGTACATTTTAGGGATTCGTGTGCCTTCTCGATTGCCTCCCAAATGTAAGTTATATTTGTTGGGCCCCTTACCAACCAAGCCAATCTCAGCAAGCATTGCTCGACCACAACCATTAGGGCACCCTGTGACGCGATAAATGATACTTTCATCTTGCATCCCGTGTTTTGCTAACATCGCCTCTAACTCATCAACGGCCTTGGGTAAGTATCGCTCAGCTTCAGCCATTGCAAGAGGGCAAGTGGGGAGAGACACGCACGCCATTGAATCTTTGCGTTGCTTTGATGTACTCGCTTCAATTAAACCGTGCTTTACGGCTAATGCTTCAATTTCTTCTTTTTGCTGTGTATCAACGCCAGCAATAATAAGGTTTTGATTTGCCGTCATCCTAAAATCACCTTGATGAATCTTAGCAATTTCGGCACAACCTGCTTTCAAGGTTTTGTTGGGGTAATCTAAAATTCGTCCATTTTCGATAAAGACAGTTAAGTGGTGTTTTCCGTCTACACCTTCAACCCAACCAAAGCGGTCACCACGACTAGTAAACTCATAGTCACGACTTGCTTCAAAAGTAATGCCTGCGCGTTTTTCAACCTCAGCTTTGAAAGTATCTACACCGACTCGCTCTAAGGTATACTTAGTTTTTGCATTTTTGCGATTTACGCGGTTTCCCCAATCACGCTGGGTAGAAACAACTGCCGCAGCCACATCAAGCGTACTATCAAGCGGAATAAAACCAAAATCACTAGCTTTACGAGGAAAGGTAGATTCGTCGCCATGAGTCATCGCGAGGCCGCCGCCCACTAGTACATTAAAGCCAACAAGTTTTCCATTCTCCGCAATAGCAACAAAATTCAAGTCATTTGCATGCACGTCAACGTCGTTTTGAGGCGGTATAACAACAGTTGTTTTAAACTTACGGGGCAAATAGTTATCGCCTAAGATTGGTTCTTTTTCTTGCGTTGTATCGACTTTTTCGCCGTCCAACCAAATTTCGGCATAAGCGTTCGTTTTAGGCAACAAATGCTCGCTAATTTTAGTCGCCCATTCGTATGCTTCTTGGTGCACCTCTGACTCAACCGGATTAGAAGTACATAAAACATTTCTATTTACATCGCCAGCAGTAGCAATAGAATCGATGCCCGCTTTGTTAAGCGTTTGGTGCATTAATTTCATATTAGGTTTTAAAACACCGTGAAACTGAAATGTCTGACGTGTAGTTAGGCGAATACTGCCATACATTGTATAGTCTGCAGCAAATTTATCGATAACTAACCACTGCTCAGGTGTAATAATACCGCCAGGTAAGCGCGCTCGGAGCATCACATTGTGGAGTGGCTCTAATTTTTGTTTAAGACGTTCAGCTCTAATATCACGGTCATCTTGTTGATACATGCCATGAAAGCGAATTAGTTGGAAGTTATCTGGGGTAAACCCGCCCGTAACATCGTCTTTTAAATCTTCCGCAATCGTACCACGAAGGTGCTTACTCGCTCCTTTCATGCGCTCGTTATCAGCTAGATTGCCTTCTACGATAAGTGATTTATCATTACTCATTAGTAAACATCCTTTTGGTAACGTTTAGCTTTACGCATATCCGTAAGATAAACCTTAGCATCAGCTTCAGATTTATTACCTTGGGTTTGAATTATATCCAGCAAAGCAGACTCAACGTCTTTTGCCATTCGCGTAGCATCACCACATACATAGAAATGAGCACCGGCTTCCAACCAATCAAAAACTTCTTTTGCGTTTTCTCGCAATCTGTCTTGAACGTAAATCTTTTCTGCTTGGTCACGTGAAAACGCCAAACTAATTTTGGTAAGTAGGCCTGTTTTCAAATACCCTTGCCATTCAGTTTGGTATAAAAAGTCTTGGGTAAAGCTAGGGTTACCAAATAAAAGCCAATTGTTACCCGTTGCTCCTCTGGCGTCACGTTCTTGCATGAAAGCTCTAAATGGCGCAATACCGGTGCCTGGACCAACCATGATGATAGGAGTGCTGTCGTCGGCCGGCAGTCTAAAGTTATCATTGTTTTCAACGTAAACTTTTACCTCAGCGCCTTCTTCGACACGTGTAGATAAATAACCTGATGCGCCGCCTTGATGGGTAAAACCGTTTGCTTCATATTCTACGTGAGCCACAGTAAGGTGAACTTCATCTTCGACCTCGGCTTGGCTTGATGCGATTGAATACAAACGAGGCGTAATAACACGTAAGGCATCTACTAGCGTCTGCTCATCGACCTTGGCGGGAAATGCCTCAACGATATCAACAATTTGAGATTCGTTGAGATAATTGCGTAACGCTGCTTTATCCGCCATTAAGTCGGCTAATGCCTGCTGCTGTGTAGCTGCCTGATACGCTTTTATGAAACCAGGATAACTCAGTGTAATCTCAAGTCTTTCTTTTAATGCCTGAGCTAAGGTTAGCGACTCTTCACCTAGCGTGACCTGAGCATTTGCATCAGTATTTGTCGCATTGACGATGCGTTCGATCATATTTTCGTCATTCAAGAAATATACGCCCAATGCATCACCCGGCAGGTATTGGATACCCGAATCTTCTAGCGAGATTTCAATGTGACGTATATCTTTAATCGAATCTCGACCAGTTATCTTGAGTGACTCGGATAAGCTAGCTCCAAAAGGGTTCTGCTTGGTATATATCGATTCTGCAACCGCATTGGCTACAGGTGTTGTGGATGACACCTGTGTCGTTTGAACTGGCTTTAATAAGTCAACCAAGACTGAATCTACTTTTTCTGACCATGCACTAATCGCAGTCTCATAGTCAACATCACAGTCTAGCCTCTCTGCAAAAGCAGTAGCACCCAAGGTACTTAGGCGCTGTTCAAAATCCTTTGCTGTTTGACAAAAGAATTCGTAGCTAGTGTCGCCTAAGCCAATAACGGCATACTTGAGGTGGGGTAGTTTAGGTGCTTTTTTACTTGCTAGAAATTCATGAAGTTCGACTGCGTCGTCTGGCGCATCACCTTCACCGTGAGTACTGACTACTACTAGCAAATGAGTTTCATTTTTAATACTTCTAGGCTTATAGTCAGCCATACTAACCACTTTAGCCTGAACGCCTTTGCTTTCGACTTGGGCCTTGTATTTATTTGCAACGCCTTTTGCGTTTCCGGTCTGAGAACCGTAAAGAATTGTCAGCGTGGCAGTTGCTACAGCTTGTGTTTGTTCCGTTTCGGTAGCTGATGCAGGTAGAGCAACCGCACCTGCTAGGCCAGCTAAGTAGCCTGATGCCCAGATAAGCTGCTCTTTGTTCAGTGCTGATGCAGCGCTGGACAACTGTGTCAATTGCTGCTCATTAAGCATTGCAAATGCGTTTTTGCTGATATTTGATGTCATGATAGTTAACCTTAACTTTGTCGCCGCTAAGGTTAACCGTTTATCCCAATAACACTAAAGAATGAAATAAGATTTTTTATTACTTTTTAGAATGAAATGAATTAGAAATCGAATTCAAGTCCAACATATACACCACTAAATTCTAGTTCAGTATAAATGTCGTCAAGATCATCCAGCTCTAAATTGGTAGATCGATATCCAGCTTCAATAGACATATCAATCGCTAAACTCTCGACGAAACTATAAGCAACGGCAGCTTGAAAATCACTTAAGGTGTTGTCATCTAAGGATAAATAACTGCCTTCAACATATGCACTAATGCCCGTTGCAGGTATTCCAACTTCGACTTTAGAGTAGACCATAGGCACGATCCCTGAGAAACTTTCGCTCACTGAGCGACTTCCCTCTAATTCGTTAACCATGATTGTTCCATCTAGATGTTTACCGTTAATTCCAACATCGATACTGACCAAATCATTATCTAATATTTCGTAATATAATATGTAATCGGTTGAAGTGAGTTCTAAATCTGTTCCAAGATCGGTTTCTGTGACAAATAACTCATCACCAAACCTGAATTCGCTCGTTAATGCTACAACACCTGTCGTATCCATTGACGTGCGCATTAACTTGATGTTTGGCACCAGTGGAATCGGGTGCTCTAGCGCTGCATAAAACGAAGCTTGAGATTTATCTTCAAAGGCAAAGTCGGTGACCGTCTCTTCATTTGCAAAACCACCGTCGACTGCCATATTCCATGCATTCGCACCAATATAACCACCCAGAAAAGTATCTGCATATGCGCAAGACGCGCTAAGACCGATAACGGTTAGCGCGCATTTTATTCCTAAATTTTTCATTGTTTAACCCTGATTGAGTAGCTCAGATAATTCAATTAAAGCGGCATTCGCTCTAGATATATAATTAGCCATCACTAATGAGTGGTTGGCGACCATTCCAAAGCCGTCTCCGTTTAAAATCAAGGGACTGAATATCGTACTTTGGGTCGCTTCAAGCTCAGTAATAATTTGTCGCAAGCTAACGCTTGCATTTTTCTTTGCTAAGACATCAGCAAAATCCACTTCGACTGCTTTTAAAAAATGGAGTAACGCCCAACTAGCGCCACGAGCTTCATAAAAATTATCATCTAATTTAAACCAACTTGTTTGCGTTTTAGTGACATTTTGATTCGGCGTTGATTGGGTAGCTGAGGGATCCCCCGCTAAATCAGTATTATAGACGTCAGAACCAACGCTTGCACTTAATCTTTGAGAATAGCTACCTAATCGCTTTTCAACTTGTTTCAACCAGTCTCTTAAATTGTCCGCCCTAGCGTAAAATTGACTATTTGTGCTAGTCACGTCGCCGAGTTCGCTTTGATATAAACGAAGCTCTTCAATTGCTTTTTGATATTGAGATTCCGCGGAAGGCAATAACCACCTGTTACTGTCGTTATTTAAGAAAGGAGTAGCTTGAGTTAGCCTTGGGTTTTCAAGAGACTGCGACTGAGATCGACTAAAGTCTTTACGCATTGCATCAGCTAAGTCTCTGCTCATCTGCAGGACACCAAACTCCCAATTAGGAATATTGTCCATCATAATGCCAGGTGGCGTTACGTCATTCGAAATGTATCCGCCGCTTTTAGATAGCATTGTGTCAACAACCTCGACTAACGTATTGGTAATTGTATATCCTGTGACAAGTTTATGATTATTGTCACTAGCGAACTGTTTTGCACGCGCCTCGACATCAAACGTATTGGGCTGAAAACTCCACCAAAAACCGATGATGCCGAAGAACAAAATCACAATGGCAATGAATGCTGAAATCGTTTTTGTCGTTAAATGTTGCGTCATGCTTTTCCTTAACTATTGAATCAGACTTACAGTATAGCAAGGTTGCGATACTCGCTTAGATCGATTGTAACCTTTGTTACTTATATCGCAATAGTAAGATAGCTAATACATAGGCTAAAGCAGTAGCAAATGGGAGAACAACAAAGCTCAAAACTGCTGCGCCTCTTACTATCCATGGATTAATATCAAAATATTTAGCGACGCCAGCACACACACCAGATATTTTGGCTTGTCCCGCATCTCTAAAAAATCGTTTATCGTTTAAAACTGTTTTCATGTGATTCTCCTAAAAAAGTTGATTCACTGTTACTTGCCTTCTTTAAATTGCGAGGCAAGCATCACAATACCTGCGCTCGCAACATAAAATACAACTGGCGTAACCACTAAGCTTATTAAATTAATTTGACCCAACATAATAATTCCCTGCCTCTTTTAGCAATAACTAGTTTTTGTATCTGTCTATTAGTCGTTTGCTTCTTCACTAAAGTTTAAATCTTCAGTTTTTTCGATACGAGCAAGGTCAGTAATAGTGACGGTAGTCGCTGGTAAATTTAAATCGGCTGGCGCAATTTCAATGCTGTGGCCTAGTTCGATAATTGACTTTTGAAGTTGAATATCGATTTCTTGCGCTGTTTGTGTAATTGCATTTTGCATCATGCTTGAGAGCACATTTGCAACGCCATTTTCATTCGCGCTAGCAGCGCCTGAAAGTGCAAATGTAGAAACGAAGATAGACGTAAAAAGTGCTTTTTTAGTTGAAGCTTTTAATACTGACATAGTGTTTTCCTTTAATTAGTGCTTGGGTTCGTAACTACATATGACCCAGTTATCAAAATTGTCGTTTTGCTCATCGACAACTTTCATATAGCGAATGCTGTGCCACACTTGGGAAATATTTTATTGTTAAAGAATATCAAACACTTAAGCAATTAAAGAGTAATGGAAGACGAAAATAGAAGAGTAGAAAAAGCAAGCTATTGGTTATTTTAACCAATAGCTTAGCTTTTTTGACCAATGACGATATTTAAATATTCTTTTGCTGAACAGATAGATAAAACAGCTATAGATTAGGTCGGGACGATTGATATTCCTGAGCTTTAGTTTGCGCTTCTAATACTTGCGCTAATGCGTCCAAAAGCAATGTTGCTTTTGTATCTTTTTGAGTACCATTTTCACTTAGGTAACGTCGCCATATACGTCCACCAGCTTGCCCTTGAAAGAGGCCTAACATGTGCCTTGCAATATGCCATGCTCTTGCGCCTTGCTCTATTTGCTGCTCGGTGTAACTGACCATTTTTTGGACAACATCGGCTCGGTTAAGCGCAGTCGTATTTTGATAAACACGATTTTCGACTTCATTTAATATACATGGGTTTGAATAAACTTCTCGTCCCATCATCACACCATCAACTAATGTCAGATGTTCAAGTGTATGCTCGACAGTTTTCACACCACCATTTATGGAAACCTTAAGCATTGGATGTTGTTCTTTTAACTGATAAACACGGGGGTAGTTTAAAGGTGGGATATCTCTATTCTCTTTTGGAGATAGGCCTTTAAGCCAAGCTTTGCGGGCGTGAACGATAAAGTGAGCGCAGCCTGAATCTGCAACTGTAGAAACGAAATGCTCAAAGTCTGCATACTCATCCATATCATCGATGCCAATCCTGCATTTGACAGTCACAGGAATATCGACAACATCCTGCATAGCCCTAACGCACTTAGCAACAATATGCGGTTGAGACATCAGACAAGCGCCAAAGCTACCGTTTTTAACCCGATCTGACGGACAACCCACATTAATATTTACCTCGTCATAGCCGCGTTCTTGCGCTATTTTAGCGCACTCGGCCATTGCGACTGGGTCGCTTCCACCGAGTTGCAAGACGACTGGGTGCTCTTGTTCATTAAAGGCGAGATAATCTCCTTTCCCATAAATAATTGCGCCAGTGGTCACCATCTCGGTGTACAGCACGCTGCTCGGTGACAATAATCGAAGGAAATAGCGGCAGTGGCGATCGGTCCAATCCAGCATGGGGGCCACCGAAAATCTGTGATCTATTTTTTTTGCCGGCATTATTCGGAACCTATTGATTTATAAGGCTTTATGTTAGTTTTCAACAAATTTTTACTTCTCTAAAATTCTGACAATTTCTGGCTATTTCCGCTGATTATTAACCCTCAGGAAGACAATAGGCGGACAAAAACTATGGCTCATTATACCATCCGAAAACGATTTCGCGCAGATCAACCTGTGTTTTGTGCGTCAGTTATTCAGAAAAGTAGGGGGGACAAATAGGGAGACAAAATCAGAGGTTTTTCTAATGGCCTGTTAGCTTATCAAAAAACACTTCAGAGGCGAACTAGCAATTACCGCGCTGAAGTAAGGCGGTCAAGGCAACAGCAAGTTAATTAACTTACCTTAACTCGAAAAAAGCCAACCGAATAACGATAATATTTCGAATTGTATTTATCTTGTTTGAGTTTAGCCATTCCAAATTCACATCTCAAGGACTTCTCTGGGCTTATTTGCAGTGTCTCCACGAAAAAACGTTCACCTGTTACTTGATGTTTTTTAATCACTTCAAGAGGTAACAATGCTAGCAAAAAATCAACGGAACAGTTGTTTTTGTCTAACCCTGTTGCCGCGTAAAAACTATCTGTTACCTCAACATGTGGAATAGCAAAATCAATTATAAAACCAGGGTGACGGGTGTTTAAAAAAGCGTTGCTAATTGTTTTTAAGCTCACATTTCTTAAGTATCTTTCATGAATATCATTGAACAAACCAACGACTTTTTTAAGTGAGCCATCTTTCTCATCCAATACTTTTCTACCGCGAACATTAACCCACCTGTAGCATTCATGTACGGGAGAATAGCGGCGAGCTTTAAACTCGAACGACTCTGCTTCAGTTTCAATCAAAGTTTGCCACTGTCGCTGCGCCATCGCTTGGTCTTCTCTGTGATATGCATTAACAGCATCGTCTAGATTGCCTGTCGCGCTGATCGTCGCCTGTTTGTCATCGACAGAACTAAAAAGATAAAAGGCATCCTCATTGACCACATATTCCCAAACTATTTCATTTTCGAACCAAAATGCCAGTCTTAGTCGCTCTGTCATATTGCTTAGGAAACGAGAAGATTCAACGACCTCATTGGATTTGGCATGCAGTAATTCTTCTGCGCGTTTGCGGTCTCGACGCTCTCGGTCAAGCTGCATTTCTAATAGTCTTATTTGTTCTTCAGCAGTTTTCATTGAATCTCCATCTCGTGATTAGGCGGCTAGCCACTGCCCTTGGTCGATATATTTATCGAGTAACGTTTGTAAATCTTTATCAGCAAGTGGACGAGAGAAATAATATCCTTGCACATAATCGCAACCAAGCGTCTTGATAACCTGCAAATGAGAAGCGGTCTCTATACCTTCAGCCACCACAGGAACCCCCATCGAATGGATCATAGTCGTCACAGATTTGACAATATTTCGGCTGCGTTCATTTTCTTCAACATCTAGTAATAAGGACCGGTCTAGCTTAACGCAATCAAACGGGAACGCTGTTAAGTATGATAAGGATGAATAACCAGTTCCGAAATCATCAATGGCAATTCCGAACCCCAAGTTACACACTTCTTGAATCCAAGCTTTTGCTTTTTTAAAGTCTTCAATAAGAGAGGTCTCGGTAATTTCTAATTCAATTCGTTCGTACGCGACGCAGTGCATTTCGCAAAGTGTTTTGAGTTGCTCAATTGATTTAATGTTGGTGACTTGCGCACCACTGATGTTAATCGACACAACGACATCATTTAAACCCAGTGCATCTAACTCTCTTACCTTTATCGCGGCATTTTCTATTAACCATTCACTTAAAGACTCGATGAAAGTAGTTTCTTCTATTACTTCGATAAAAATATCAGGTCTTATAAAACCAAGGGTTGGATGCATCCACCGGCTCAGTGCTTCTAGTTTGATTAATTTGCCAGAATTAGTATCAACAATGGGTTGATACACCAAGCTTAATTGGCCGTCTTTCAAAGCACTATAGAATTCACTTTTTATGGTATAGCGAAGATTAATTTGCTCCATCATCGCAGTAGTGAACTGACAATACCGATTTTTACCTTCAGCTTTCGCCTGATACATTGCAATATCTGCTTGTTTCAATAGTTCGATATAAGACACTATATCGCCGGTTGCGGTAGCCACACCGATGCTTGCCGATACCGAAATTGAGTGTCTGTCTATTGCAAAGCTATCGTCGAATAAGTGCAAGAGCGATTGACACAAAGCTCTAAGGTTGAAGTCTTTAGGCACTGCTTCTACACACACCAAAAATTCATCACCACCAATTCTGTAGACTTTCAATGTTTCGGTACTTAGCTTGAGAAGCCTTGCTCCAACCTTTTCAAGTAGCAGATCGCCAATGACATGACCTAAATTATCATTCACAGATTTGAAGCCATCTAAATCCATGAATATTAAAGTCGTTCTATTCTCGGCCAGCTTGTTTTCTAGCGCCAACATATTTTCTAGAAAAGCATTGCGATTGAGCAACTGTGTCGTCACATCAATGGTTGCCATTTTGGTCAATCTTTCGCGGGAGGAATTCAGTTCTTCTTCGTATTCCATCAGTTGATAAATAGATTTATTGAATTCTCGTTCTAGCGCTTGTATTTCATCGCTCGACTTACCTTGGTGAACAACACCTAGTGTTTTTATGGCCTTTTCGTATTGTTTTTCACCTATATATCCAATTGTTCTGCGCAGGCGTGTCAGCCTAGCGATAGGGCGATAGCTAACCGCTGAGACGATCAAGAAAATACCTAGCTGTATCAACGCAATGATGACTAACAGGCTTTGTTTTTGTTCTGATTTTTGAGCCAATAGGTCTCCGACATCCTTTATCATTAACATCGGTAGCATGTCAGTTGAATTGCTTAACGTCCGAATCCATACAAAGTAAGTCGTGCCATTGGTAGAAACAAAACGTCCGTCGACAAAGGCATCAAAGTTACTGTTGTCAGAGACTAATGACTTAATTATTTTAGCGCTCACGTCAGCATTAGTGATGATATCTGTAGTGTAAGCAATATTGTTGAACTGAATAGATGGCTGCGAGCCGTCTATGCCAGAGGCGTTTACTAGGGTTGCAATATCAGTACTGTTTATTGAATGCATTGCCATAATCGTTGCAGAAAAATCTGCGGCGATCAGTAAGGACGCTTGTTGACTATTCAGAAAAACTGGAATAACTGACACTATAGAACAGATGGGTCTGCAAACAAACTTAGACTGAGGGCGCAGAGTTACTAAGGTTTTATTGTGTAATGATTGAATCAGATCATCACTCAATGAACCAAACTTCACCATTTCTGAATCTTGTGTGAGCGCCATTGTAGAGAGCTCAAATGTTAATTCCAGTTTTGGCCACAAATTTGCCAAGATAGGCCTCATGTTGGCAATTTGTTCTTGCTGTAAATTACTCAACATGTATATTTCTTCAGCAACCAGGGTAAGCTGATCAAGTCTTTGGCGCAAAACGTTATTTACTGAAGTGTGGTGATTTTGTTTGATCTTGATGAGTGCGTTATCTAATTCTTCTTGGTGCTTTGCATCCACCACAAAGTAGGCAAGGGTCAATGAGGTGCATGCTAACAAACCAAGAATGATTGCCCATTTAGAGAGAAGCCCTCTAATTCCAAACATAAATCTTAAGTCTCCAAAGTACTTAGACAATTAGACATCCATGAACAGAAAGAAACGTTCATGTGAATTAAGAAATGTTTAGTTTTGCATTAATCTTTGCAACTGATAACTAATCCACACTCGTCGAGTATATAGAATATCGACAAGTGCAGAAAAAGTATTAGGTATTAGTTCTTATCATCAAGTATTTAGGCGCACACCTATTAAAGTGAGTCTCGATAAAAGTGATTGTGAAAATCTAAATGCTTATTGATAAACGTACTTACAAAGTAATAGCTATGGTCATATCCCGGATGTATATCAAGTGTAATTTTATAATCTTCGCTAAGCGCCACTTTTAACAAATTTTCTGGTTTTAATTGTTCTTCAAGAAATACATCAGCAGCGCCTTGGTCCACCAGAATAGGTAAATGTTTGTTGGCTCGTTTTATTAACTCACAGGTATCATAAGCGCTCCAAGCTATTTTGTCTTTTCCCAAATACTCTGTAAATGCCTTTTGTCCCCATGCACAGTTGATAGGATTAGTGATCGGGCTAAACGCCGAAATAGAGTTAAAAAGAGCTGGCTTTTTTAACCCGATGGTGAGTGCGCCGTGCCCTCCCATAGAATGCCCACTGATTCCGGAGAGTGTTAGTTTGGGGAAGTCCTTTAAGACGCTAACAATAAGCTCATCGCATATATAGTCAAACATTTGGTAATGCTTTTTCCACGGCTCTTGAGTAGCATTGAGATAAAACCCTGCACCTAAACCAAGGTCCCATGCGCCGTCATGTGCATCAGCAACCTCTTCTCCCCTAGGGCTTGTATCTGGGCATAAAATTGCCCACCCAAGATTAGCTGCATATGCTAATGCGCCTGCTTTTTGCATGAAGTTTTCTTCATTGCATGTTAGACCTGACAGCCATACTAACAGCGGTGTTTTGGTGTCACTAAAGTCGTACTGAGGAGGTAAAAACAGGGCACACTTCATTTCACAATTGTTGACGCGTGAAGTATGCCTTAATTGAAGGTGTTCGCCCTCAAATGCGCGTTGTCTTAGCGTTACTTCCATTTTTACGCGCTTCCTAACTTGGGACTAGCCTGAAAATGCACAACTGAACGGATACTTTTCCCCTCATGCATGAGTTCAAACGCATCGTTAATTTCTTCTAGTGGCAAATTATGAGTGATAAAGTCATCCAACTTAATTTCGCCAGCTAAATATTGTTCTACATAATTAGGTAATTCGCTACGTCCTTTCACTCCACCAAACGCAGTTCCGCGCCAAACTCTGCCCGTCACCAGCTGAAACGGTCGCGTGCTTATTTCTTGCCCTGCACCTGCAACCCCAATAATCACCGACTCCCCCCATCCCTTGTGACAACATTCTAAGGCGCTTCTCATGATATCGACATTGCCAATACACTCGAAAGAAAAGTCAACGCCGCCGTCGGTTAATTCAACAATGACGTCTTGGATGGGTTTATCGTAGGATTTAGGGTTTATGCAATCAGTGGCCCCAAGCTTTCTTGCCAGCTCAAATTTAGATTCGTTGATATCGACTGCGATAATTCTACCCGCTTTTGCCATTACCGCTCCAATAATGGCTGACAAGCCAATACCACCTAGACCAAATACGGCAACCGAATCACCTTCTTTTACCTTTGCCGTATTGATAACAGCGCCAATACCTGTCGTAACACCACAACCAAATAAGCAGACCTCATCCAATGCAGCTTTTTTATTCACTTTTGCCAATGAAATTTCTGGCAACACTGTGTATTCAGAAAACGTAGAGCATCCCATGTAGTGATAAATAGGCTTACCATCTTTATAAAAACGCGTGGTGCCATCCGGCATAAGGCCTTGCCCTTGAGTTGCCCTAATACTTTGGCAAAGGTTTGTCTTTCCAGATTTGCAAAACTTACATTCTCTGCATTCAGGCGTATATAAAGGGATAACGTGATCACCTACTACTACCGAGGTCACACCTTCACCAACTTGTTCAACAATGCCACCGCCCTCATGTCCCAAAATTGCAGGGAAAATACCTTCTGGATCCTCCCCTGATAGAGTGAACGCATCAGTATGGCAAACACCCGTAGCAGTAATCCTTACTAAAACTTCGCCGGCTTTTGGCAGCATTACGTCAACCTCTTCAATGCTCAAGGGTTGTTTGGGCCCCCATGCAATTGCAGCTTTAGATTTGATGAATTGAGACATTGGACAAGATCCTTAGTAAATCGTTTAAGAAAAATCATTAGTTACGCATAGCGTTTATTGAAATTGAGTATAGAATATAAGCGTGGCAATAGATCAAATTAAGCGTTAAATAACGAAAAATCGATTCAAAACTGTACAAAAATACGGCAATAGTATTAGGTAAGTAGCCAATTCATACAATTGTTTTCATCCAAAGTAAGTGGCATCTTTATGGGATCAAGTTTAACTAGGTAATAATAGAAGAATGTCCGCCGCGAAAAAGGAATTACGCATCAAAGATTTCGAACTCGAATCATCCCGATACGCGGGCGAAAAGGATTCTTTGTTCCGCACTAGAGTTCTGATTTCAGGTCTCAACTTTGGTGTGTTAGGCGCGTTTGTGAATTCATTTTTGATCATTCCGTTCTATGGCTCTTTTTCACTTTTCTTTGGTCAAATATTTGTTCTAATCTGTCTAGTCACACGCGGTCTTAATGCAGCAGTCATTGCACTTGCAATATCAGGGGCAACCATCGCATTTAAATTGGATAATCCATTCCTGTTTGCTGTTTTATTGGCCGAAATGTTTACTGTTCATATGTTGCTCAAAAAAGGGTATTTTTTACTCCCTAGTAGCTTTATTTTCTGGCTAACGATTGGTACACCTCTCACACTCCTTTTTATCGCGGCAACTAGTCAGTTTAATGCGGATGTATTAACCATATCGGGACTGACTCAAAGTATTAATGGTCTTTTGTGCAGCTCTGTGGCGGCTTTGATATACACCTTTATTCCAACAAATTCAAAATACCGAAGGTATCACACCGCTCCTCCGAAATTTTCTCGTGTCATCTTTTCCTTATGTATGCTGACTGTTACCTTACCCACGCTTATTATCGCATTGGTTTTTACATGGAAAACAACAAACAGCAAAGAGCATGAGATATCTGAATTACTCAATAATCAGGCGAAGTTGGTCAGTACCGCCACGAATGCCTTTTTGTCGGAGCAAGCAGACACCATTTCTTTTATTGCGCTTGCACTGAGTAAAAATTACGAAACGGGCTACGCGCAGTCTTTATTGCTTGACCTGACGCGCAAAGAGAGCTCTTTCAGCAGCATGCTAGTGGCTGAACCGGACGGGAGAGTAATAATTGCGGCACCTTTGGAGAATGCTAGAAAGCTCCAGATGGGCACTTACTACTCACTCAAAGGACGTGAGTATTACCAACAAGCTGTCTTCACTCAACAAAGTGTGATTTCAGAGGCCCTGTCCGGCAAAGGCTTCGGAAGCGACCCCATACTCGCGTTTATTTCGCCGATTATCAGACAAAAACAGACGATTGGGATGGTTCAAGGCGCGATTCAACTGGATCGAACGAGTGTACTTAGCTGGCTATCAAATGACTTGATAGACAACGCCTTGTATGTGATTTTAGATAAACAAAAACGAGTCGTGTTTGCCAGCGAGTCTCTCGATCTGCCGATCTTATCAAACTTTGATTTTGAACCAACGCAAGATCGTATAGTTGAATCGATACCAGCCTTATCATTTCGCGGACAAAACTACATATTCCAGTCCTCTATGATCGAAAACGATTGGGAGGTTTTTGTGCTAACCAAACCTAATGCTGTTACTCACGTGATTACCGATAACTTCTATATTTTGGGCTTGAGCATTCTACTGACCTTGATTTTATTCTCGTTTATTGCAACTAGCTTGTCGAAAAGACTAACCAAACCATTGACACAGTTAAGTAAGTATTTTTCGAGTAACCACCAAAAGCCCATTAGAATTGAAGAGGTCAATGTTTCGAGTGAAACCGTAAAATTAACCCAGCAAATAATGGACTCAAAGAAAATCATGCTCGATTTTCAGCACCAACTCGAACATCAAGTTCAAGAAAAAACTAAACAGTTACAAAATTTGAATGCCCAACTTTATACCCTTGCACAAAAAGATGGCTTAACTCAAATACTCAACCGTTCTGGTTTTGACGAACTAGCCAATGCATCTTATCGAAACTGCATTAGGAATCATATAAAGGTGTCGATCGCACTGTTGGATATAGATTTCTTCAAAAATATCAATGATACCTATGGTCACCCAGTCGGAGATAAATGCATAAAAGCAGTTGCAGATATGCTGACGCAACAATGCAAAAGAGAGACAGATGTAATTGGTCGTTACGGGGGTGAAGAATTTATCGTCATGCTAGTCGGCGGGCAAATCGAAGAACATCAAGAACTTATAAAAATGATCTTAACAAAGATTGAAAAAATGACCATAAAAGCGGATGATGCGAGCATAAAGCTGACAGTAAGTATTGGAATGAGCAGCCTCAAAAAGAATTACAACATGCCATTCCAAGACATAATTAAGTCAGCCGACGAACAACTATATAAAAGTAAGCGTTGTGGAAGAAATAGATTAAGTGCATACGTGCAATAACTAAGACGCTATTTGTTCTAGCACAGCATAAACAATTTACCCAAAACGATGCCAACAAATAACATAATAATAACTGGCAAAGAGATAATGATCGGCCTGCTCTTTGGAGCGTTTGGCGTGAGCATAAATATATACTTATCTGCTCCGCTATTCGGTGATATTTCCCTTACATGGGGAAATACGATGGTCATGCTTGCCTTACTTACCCAAAGATTCCCAAGCGCACTGTTAGCCTGCTTGGTCAATTCGGTTGGTTTGGCCGCCTTTGCAGAGTTGCCGTATGCCGGCCTCTTGTCGATGATCGAGTTTTGTGTGCTTGCCGTTCTTCAATACCACCGTGTTTACCTATTACTTTCGTCTATCTTCTTTTGGTTGTGTATTGGTATGCCATTGACATGGTTTGCAATAAAAGTCTTTGAGTTACCTTTTGAAGCCTATGCGTTGATTTACACAGCAAAAGAAGCGTTAGCAGGTTTAATGTGTGCTGCGCTAGCTTGTTTAGTTTATTTTACTTTACCGGCAAAATTAATCGCCACTCGCGAACAACAGAAAGAACACAAATTAGCTACTAACATTTTTTCATTGAGTGCGATGACGCTGATCCTACCAACCTTGGTAATTTCGCTGTTATTAACTCGGTACTCAACGCTAAAGAACGAAGAACAACTCATCAATAATACGCAAGAGAAAGCAGTGTCCTATGCTTTACTTACAGAACAAATAATAGATGAGAATAAAGCTGTGCTGGAGCAAGTAGCGGTGCTAGCTCAATTGTTCGACAAGCCGGAAGACAAACAAGTTGTTATTGAGTCTGCTCTCGCAAGAAACAGTTTATTTTCTGATATTATATTTTCTGAATTAGAAGATTTAGATATTAGTGAGCAAGTCAAAGAGCGTTTGAAGCGAAATGCTTATATGCAAAACACTGATATGCTGAGCTCACACAAGGATATTTATGGCTCTGCTCACCAAGCTATTCATTTTTTCAAACCACGGCCAAATACCGATGAAGAATTTGTTGTAGCGGCATTAAAACTTGATGACTTGGCCAGCTACTACCTGCGCTCCGCAGAAACTCAGGATTTGATCGTTACTGATAACCAACGTCAAATTGTTTATGCTTCTTCTGCTTTGTCGCTACCCTTGCTAACACGATTCTCACCGACCGCCATGCCCAGCGTTCTAACTGATAAGCTACTGATTACGAGACTACAAAACAATGAATATGCTGTAAGCGAATCTACCAATGCATATGGTTGGACTGCGTACGTACTGACTCCGAGTGAAGATATAGGCGCTATGTTTAGTGGGCAAATCACTAGACTGGGTGTGAGCCTGTTAGTTACCATCCTTATCTTTTTGCTTATTGCTCATCGTCTCTCACAAAAAATGGCCATGCCCTTGGTGAACTTGATTGAGCAAAGTGGTGATTCTCCAATTTCCACTTTTGAGCCGCTTGTTGGCGCTAATATTGAGTCAAGCTCTGAAATTAAAGCGGTCGCCACACGATTGCGTAAATCACATGTGTTACTGCGGGACTTTGAGCAACAATTACAACTGCAGGTCACCGAAAAAACAGAAGAACTAGAGCAACTGAATTTAATCTTGGCTGCACAAGCAAGAGAGGATGGGCTAACCCAATTGCTCAACCGTTCCGGCTTTGATGAGTTAGCAAACAATGCAATAAAAACCAATCAGCGTATGAAGCAGCCCATTAGCCTTGCATTAGTCGATATAGATAAATTCAAAGTAATAAACGATACCTATGGACATCCAGTGGGTGACGAGTGTTTAAAAGCCTTTGCAGGGTTAATGCAATCCCATTGTAAGCGCGAAACTGATATAATCGGTCGTTACGGTGGCGAAGAATTTGTCATTTTGATGTCTGGTAAAGATGTGATTTCGCATCATCAACTTATTCAGAACATCCATATAGACACTCAATATTTAGAGGTGACTGTTACTAACCTACCTAAACCTATCAAGTTTACGGTGAGCATCGGTGTATGCAGTCTTTTGGCTGATAGCATGATGAATTTGGCTGAAATCATTCAGGTAGCCGATGAAGAATTATATAAGTGTAAAAACAATGGTCGAAATCAAATGTCGATCGTGACAATAGAGGCAACAGAATAGCAATATGAAAAGGTCTTTAAGAGTGCTCTCAGGCAGTATTTCAGTAGTACTTTACTTCATTAACACAGTGTTTTGGTTTGTTCCCATTCTCATCGGCTCATTTTTAAAACTAATCCCCATTAAGTTATGGCAAACAGCAGTTTCTTGGGTAATAGATGGTTGCGCAAGTAATTGGATCACTGTCAATAACCTCAATCAAAGTCTGTTTTCGCGCACTAAATTTACGATCACGGGCTTAGATGATTTAAGTACTAAAGAGTGGTATCTGGTGATATCGAATCATCAGTCTTGGGTCGACATTTTGGCCTTACAAAGAGTCTTTAATCGAGAGATTCCTTTTCTAAAATTTTTCTTAAAAAAAGAGCTGATCTGGGTACCGTTTTTAGGGATAGCATGGTGGGCATTGGACTTTCCCTTCATGAGACGATACAGCAAGTCATTTTTAGCGAAAAACCCGCACTTGAAAGGTAAAGATTTAGAAACAACAAAAAAAGCGTGTGAAAAGTTTAGGTTCAAACCCGTCAGTGTGATGAACTTCATCGAAGGTACTCGCGTAACTGAACGGAAATTAGCGAATTCTCCTTATCAGCATCTTATTGCCCCAAAAGCGGGTGGAATAGCCTTTGTCCTATCAGCTATGGGCACACATTTGACCAAAATGATTGATGTGACTATTTATTACCCACAAGGGATACCCACTTATTGGGATTTTGTTCGTGGAAAGGTAAAAGAAATAAAGATCCATGTTGACACTATGCCAATAAGCGAGATTTTCGATTCTGGCGTGTTTTCGAATGAGTCGCTGAGTGACCCTAAAAAACGCGCAGTGTTCCAGCAGTGGCTCAATTCAAGATGGGAAGCGAAAGATCAACGTTTGAGCCAGTTTGCTCAACTAGATAAACCGAGTTAAATAGAATATGAGTAAGATAAAAAGCTGTATTACATTCTTCGTTCATTTTTGTCTACAAATGACCAACCTAGGTTTTTGGGGAATATGCATTGTTCTATTTGGCTTAGTGCGCTTTGCATTGCCATTTCAAGTTGTACAAAACCTACTATTAGGATTGATGCATCGATTTTACTTCACGTTTAGCGTAATCAGTGTTTGGTTAATTAAAAGGTTTAATCAACTCGACATTAATATCAGTATCAACAGTGAATTAAGCAAAGAGAAGTGGTATCTAATTATCGCTAATCACTTAAGCTACCTAGATATTATATTACTAATTGAGTTTTGCGCTAAACACACATCCCCGCCCAAGTTCTTTCTTAAAAAAGAATTAATTTGGATGCCTTTCGTAGGTGTAGCTGCTTGGGCCTTGGATATGCCCTTCATGCGCAGGTATTCTCAAGCCGTTATTCAAAAACATCCTCATTTGAAAGGCAAGGATATTGAAGCGACTCGAAAGTCTTGTGAAAAATTTGTCGACCAACCAACATCCGTTATCAACTTTGTTGAAGGAACACGCTACACACCTAGCAAAGCATTGGCTCGTAAAAGCCCTTTTAAGCATTTAATGCGTCCTAAAGCGGGAGGAATAGCATTTACAATGGCATCCATGGGTGAGCAGTTCAGCAACGTACTCGATGTTACCCTGTGTTATCCTGATTCCGAACATCCGATGAACGATATGTTATGTGGTAACATGACGCGTATAAACATCGACGTAAAAGTACTGAGTATGTCCGATGATATGATCGGTGATTACTTTGAGGACGAGAATTTTAAAACGACATTCCAATCTTGGCTAAATCAAGTTTGGCTAAATAAGGATGAGTTAATAAAGCAATGGATAAAAGCGTAGAAACGAGTCCCCCTTTTTTAAATGGTGATGCCATACAATCATTAATGGTTGATGGGTTGGCGTCAGTTGGAGTTAATACAGACATCAATAGTATTAGCTACTTAATTGCCAGTGTTATAGCGTTAGTATTACTTGCACTGCTTAGTTTATCGATTGTTCGCTTTATCCTACATTTTAAAGTCGTCCGCCTAATTTTGCGTTCCAAGAACACATGGGACGACGCGCTGCTTGATACTGGGGTTTTTAAACGGCTAGCTCATATCATTCCTGGAATAGCGGTTTATGTAACGTTCCCGAGTTTCTTCAATGACCAACAACTAGCTTATCAAATTGTTTCGTCGTTAAGCGTAGCCTATTTAATCATCGCGGTTTGGCTAACTATCAATGCACTTTTAACCGCTGTAGAAAAAATCTATGCTGTGAGTTCATTAGCTAAAAAAGCGCCTATTACTGGATTTATTCAAGTTGCCCGCTTACTCGTGACTTTGGCAGTTGTATTTTTAGTTATTTCACTTTTACTGGGCAAAAGCCCGGTCTACTTATTATCCGGTTTGACTGCTATCGCTGCGGTTTTACTATTAATTTTCAGGGATACAATTCTTGGTTTTGTGGCAGGTATTCAAATAGCAGCTAACCGTATGTTTAATACGGGTGACTGGATAGAAATGCCTAAATATGGCGTCGACGGTGAAATCACACTGATTGGATTGAACGTTGTTAAAGTCCAAAACTGGGACAAAACAATATCGACGATTCCAACTTATGCGCTGACCACCGACGCAGTTAAAAACTGGAGAGGGATGAGTGAATCAGGTGGGCGCCGTATAAAGCGCGCAATTCAAATTGATATTCATTCAGTAACGTTTGCCACCAAAGCAAATCTAGAGCATTGGAAAAGATTTAAACTAATTGAAAGTTATTTGAATGAAAAACAGAAAGCACTGCTCGAAGACACAAAGACTCGAAAACTAACAGACGATGATATACACAACCAACGGCGCTTGACCAACATAGGCACATTTAGGGCCTATGTTAGCGAATATTTAAAACAACATCCTCAAGTCAATCAAGACCTAACCCGTATGGTTAGGCAGCTCAAGCCAAGTGAGTTAGGTATTCCAATAGAGATTTATTGTTTTAGCAAACAAAAAGACTGGGTGGCTTATGAGCACATACAAGCAGACATTTTCGATCACTTACTAGCCGTTTTGCCTGCTTTTGGATTGGTAGCGTATCAAAGAGTCAGCAGTATTCAGACGAAACCTGACGTTTAAAAACGCGAATTTTTACGCTGCAGCGTAAGCAAGCAACAACGTTACTACCAAGCCAGAAACGCCAAAGAAGCCATATTCAATTCGCTCTTGAATCGCTTCAGCGCCTGCTTTATCAGACAAAAAGCCCATGATAATGCACGATAGTCCTAAAATAAGACCTAAGGCTGCGCCGGCAAATAAAATAGCATTCACAAAATCTTGCATTCTTTTCTCGCTCTTTTTGAAGTTTGACCGCGCGTATTATGCACGAATCCAAAAAAATGTCACATGCGACAGGGTTGTTTTTAGAGGTTTTTTGATCGTGGTCAATTTCACAACTTATTGGTTTTTTTGCTTAGTAGATAATGAAATTCAAACAAACAACAAAATAAAAAACAATAAACCCATGTTTTTTATGAACTTTATTATTGGTACGAGCATTGCAAAACGAAAAATTATGAGTCGAAATGCGACAAGCTATTAGCCACTTTCGAGAACAGTAACAAGATTATAAGGAACAATCTCATGAAAACACTTATCGCCGCCATTATTGCTGGGATTTTAAGTTTGCTCTCTTTCTTCAGCCAAGCGCAAAACAACATATCGATTGAAAATCAATGTGAAGTTAATATGCAAGGTGATATTTCAATGCGAAAAGGAGATATACGTATTTTCAGTGAAGACAAAAAGGAATTGTTAATCACAGAGCAAAAAGAATTGTTTTTTGAAGGCAATAAAATAAACCTAAATGCTCAGCAACAAGCTTGGGTAGATGAGTATTATGCTGCGATTGAAAATACAATACCGCAAGTTGTAAAAGTGACAAGAGAAGCCATTAAAATCGCTAATTACGCCGTAACAGAAGTACTGGAAGGTTTTCTTGGCAGTAACAGCAAAGCAGTTGAAACCTTGAGAAATAAACTTGATCAGATTGACAACGGCCTTGAATCTCATTTAAATCAAGACCCTGAGTACATTACTTTTGATACACAAACACTAGAACACGATATCGGTGTGTCGCGAGAGTGGGAAAATCAATACGAAGACTTGTTAGAAGAGGTTATTCCAACTGCAATGGGCGAGATAATTATGGCGCTTGGACGAGCAATGATTAACGGGGAAAGTGAAATAAACTCATTTGAGCAACGCATGGAGCGCATGGGAGAAGAAATAGAACAAAAAGTGACAGCCAGAGCAGATGAGATTGAAAAAGACGCTGCAACACTATGCCAATACATGAAACAAGTTGATATTGCCGAAAGCAAGGTACAAAAAATCCCGCAACTGAAAAATATAGATATGATGAAGTTTAATCAACGCGCATGAATAAGATCTGCATTATCGGATTAGGGTGGTTGGGTCAGCCTTTGGCTGACCTTTTTATTGCTAAAAATTGGCAAGTTTGCGGCACGACTCGCACACTTGAAAAGCAAAAAGCACTCGCAGCCCGACAATTATCAAGCGTGCGCTTTAATCTTTATGATACGCATTCAAATACAATACCTGCCCGCTATTTTAAGGGGGCAGCATTAATATTAAATATCCCACCTGGGCGCAGTGGTTTTGTTGCAGAGCGCTTTGAAGTGCAAATGAAAGGACTCATTGAGCACGCCTTTAGTCAGGGTTTGTCACAGCTTATTTTTGTTAGCACAACTGCCGTCTATGGCAGTTGTAAAGGTATCATCACACGAGTTACACAGACAGCCCCCTCAAGTAGCTCAGGGTTTGCACATCAAACAATAGAAAATTATATAAAAGAGCACTTCTGGCAGCAAAGTGTAATCGTTCGCCCGTCGGGCCTTGTGGGTCGACAACGTCATCCTGCTCTGAGCTTGAGCGCCAAAGATAATATCAGTTTGGGGCTGAATCCAATAAACCTCATACATCAGACTGATTTGCTAGCGATACTTGAAAAGCTAGTTGAAGGCAATATCGTCGAACAGTCTTTTAACCTTTCCACACTTGACCACCCGAGTAGGCAAGATTATTACACATGGTGTTGTCGAAAGATGGGGATCAGAGCGCCGGGCTTTTCACGTGACGACAGAAATGAAAACGAGGTTGACGGTAAAGTGATCGACATGAAAAGTGAATTAGCAGTGTTGGGAATAGACTTAAAATATTCAAGTGCCTTCGATTTCCCGCTGCCAAGTGTTTTTTCTTGAGGTTATTCTTTAACCACTACTTACAATGTTTTTTTATTTCCATCAGCAGATCATCCAACGCCTGTTGCGGTAGCTTGATATTTTTGGTGCCAGTCTTTATGTTCTGTTCTAATATAGTGGCTAATTCACTCATCGCACTAAAACCAAAGAGTTGTGCAGCCCCAGATAACTTGTGCGCATAACCACGTATAGCTTGCACATCTTGTTTTTCAACATAAATCTGTAACTCTTCTAAATCATTATTTAAGCCTTCTTGGAATTGCTCAATAAGATCTGACAAGTCTACATTTCCAAGAACCGAAGTCGCTCTGTTCATGGAATCTTCATCTTTGCTATCAAAAAAAGTAGCAATAGTAGTTATCAATAAATGCCTGTCAATCGGCTTTTGTATGTAACCATCAAACCCAAGGTCGAAGTATGCTTCCACTTCATTTTGCATAGCATTTGCAGTTAGCGCGATAACAGGAACATTAAAGCCTAAGCTGCGTAACTTCTTAAATGCCTGTATTCCATCCATTCGGGGCATTTGAATATCCATTAGCACCACCTGTGGTGAATGCTCTTGAAACAAGTTCACCGCTTCAAATCCGTCTTTTGCAGCATAAACGGTTAACCCTAATTTATTCAACAAACGGATGATGAGTCTTCGATTATCGTCATGATCTTCTGCTAGTAATATTGAGCCATTAAACAAAGGCTTTGCAGAGATGGTATCGAAGTCAAGTGTTCCCTGTAATATGCCTGATGCCTTGGACGTATTAGGTACTGGCATGGTGAATGTGAATGTGCTTCCTTTATCTAGTTCACTAGTGACCGTGATCCCCCCTTTCATCAATCCCGCTAATTGGTTAGATAAATGAAGACCTAAGCCCGAACCTCCGAAACGGCGTCTAATACTGCTATCGCCTTGCGTAAAACTTTGGAATATTTGCTCTACTTGTTCTTCACTGATCCCTATGCCGGTGTCTATCACACTGAATTTCAGCTGTTTATTGTCGTAATCAACAATTAACTTCACGCTACCCTCAAGTGTAAATTTCAAAGCATTCGATAAAAGGTTTATTAGTATTTGTTTAAGTCTTAGTCCATCAGTATTAATCACGAAGGGAACAGGCAAGTTCTGCTGTAAAGTAAACTCTAACCCTTTTACTTTTGCTTGCATCGAAAACATTGTATTGATGTTTTCTAACAGCACATGCAAGTCTTGAGGAGAGTATTCTAATTCAAATTTATTTTCTTCGATTTTTGTAACGTCAAGAATATCGTTTAACAGAGCAAGCAGGTAAACGCCACTATCGTGAATAATTTCTACTTCCTTATAAATGTCTGAGGGTTCAACATCACGACAAATTATCGCTTCGGCTTGCCCAATAACAGTCGTTAAGGGAGTGCGAATTTCATGGCTCATATTTGCCAAAAATTGGGATTTTATTCTATTAGCCGCGGCTAGCTTTTTAGATTCTAGTGCGATATCTGCTGTTTTTTCGGCGACTTGGCGCTCCAGTTCTATTACTGCTTGCTTTTGCCTTTTGATATACATTGCGATAAGTAGCATCAAAATGAACAGATACACCGCAAACATCCACTTTTGCTTCCAAATTGGAGTCGCGACGATCACATCTACTGCGAGCTGTTGCTCATACCACTCATTTTGCTTAATTCTAGATTTGACTCTAAAAGTATAATTACCACCATTTAAGTTAGTATAGGTTGCTGTGCTATTACTACCATTATCGATCCAATCTTCATCAAACCCGTCAAGTTTGTAGCTATATTGAATTTGACGAGCATTTAAAAGGTCAAGTGTTGCAAACTCGAACTTCACGTTAGTTTGATCGTAATCTAGAGACAAGCCATTTTTGACAATATTCGCGACATTATAGCGCTGATTGTTACCCAGCACTTCAAAGTTCGTCAAAATAGTAGCTTCTTTTGCTTGTTTATCCTCAATTGCAAGTGGGTCAAAATAAACGACACCATCTCGACTTGATAGATATATATGCCCATCAAACAAACGTGTAGTAGGATTATAAAAATATCGAGACCCAGGTAACCCATCTCGTTTATCAAAATGACGGAGCTCACCACTTTCAGGGTTAAAACGGCTTACACCAATGGGAGTGACAAACCACAAAAAACCATTGTCATCTTCACTAATATAACGGACTCCTTGGTTATCTCTTTCGTTGAAAAAGTCGCTAATCAGTTGGCGAGCACCGGTTTTAAGATTTACTGTGAACAAACCTTGTTTATTGCCTATCCACATTCGATTTTGTGAATCTATAAAAATTGAATAAATCAGATTCGCAAAACCATCGGTTATAAACTCAAGGTTATCGCTAGTTAACTCGACAAACTCATTCAAATCGCTGCTGCTGTAGTATAAAGCGTTGCCAAAAGACAACCACATTGTGTTATCGGGTCCAAAATACAACCTAGAAGAAACATTTTGTTGAAAAACCACATCCGAAATATCGCTTAAAGAAAAGTATTGAAAATCATTATTGCTATGATCAACTACATGCAATCCGGTTGAAGTAATTATCCAAAGGTTGCCCAATTCGTCTGTCTCTATATCTCGAATATCAACAAACATACTTTGCAGATGCTCTGGTGGTACTACCTCAGTCTGCTGGCCTTCTTCGTCTATGCGAAACATAGTTTGGTCATCCCCAAACCAAATGTCACCTTGATAAGACTGGGCAATGAAATTGATATTGCGAGAAATCTGATCTTTAGGTAGCTTGGAGACATGGGTAAGCGTTTCGGTAACAGGGTTCCATCGCTTCAAACCTGACTGTGAGGTGCCGATAAACACATCACCATTGTTAGCCCGTTTTAGTGAGTAAGCTGACTTGAGGTTTGCTTGTTGAATAAAGTTAAAGACGCTTTTGCGAGTAATTCGGTATACGCCTACCCCTTCACAACTGAGCCAAATGATACCTTGTCTATCTTCAAATAACGTTTGGCTGCATCGATCATCAAACGCTAACGGCACTTTTGTTAACTCAGAACTACCATCTTTAAAGCTATATACACCATAATCGGTGGTCACCCAATACTCATCAAAGCTGGTTTTGATAATTGAATATATTGGCCCGAGGTCCCCCATATTGTTTGGGTTTAGCCTGTGATATTTTTCCTCAGCGATGTCAAAACGCAACATCCCACTTTGTGTGCCTAAAAACAGTTGATTATTGTCGCCAAAAATTATTTTTCGAACCCTGTCATGCTCGGCGATATTGGTCTGTTGCGATGGGAAATAATGATGAAACTTGCTGCTTTTTATGTCTAACTTATTTAAACCATTGCCGGTAGCCACCCATAAAGTGCCTTCGGTATTTTGTTCAATATCCCAAATCCTGTCATGTGAACTGCCATTGTGCTCACCATTATCGACATTTAATCTTCTAAAATCGTTAGTATCTGGAAGCCACTCATTCAGGCCGCCTGTGTACGTCCCAACCCAATAACGTTCAGTATTATCTTGAAATATCACCTGAACGCTATTTGAGCCCACACTAGTAAAGTCTCTTGCAGAATATAGATACTGCTCGAAACGTTCGCTTTCAGGGCTGTATTTAATTAAGCCTCCCCCCCAACTGCCAATCCATAGTTGCCCACGGTTATCTAAAAAAAGATTTCCTGAATTATTATGGGGTAAAGAAAACTTGGCTTGTGAGTCACTAACCTTGCCTTTGTCGTGCAAGTAATTGATGACATTGTTTCCATCGTAGCGAAGTACACCATTATAGCCAGTGCCAAGCCATAAAAAGCCAGATTCATCTTGCGTGATTGAGAAGACGATTGAAGATGCGAAGCCATCGTTTTCATTGAGTAACTCATACTCATAATCGACTGCTTTCACGAAAAAGCTGGTCAACGCCAATATCGTTAGTGACCAGCAAAAAATGTGAATAAGTTTAAACAACTAAAAACCTGCGAAGATTAAGCTATTGGATTAGCCAATGAGCGCCATCCCAAAGTATTTTTGCGCCACGGTATTTATAAAGATCACTAATAATATCACTGGTATAAACGTACCAACTGAGAAATTAACATAGCGTTCAAACAAACTCTTTTTGAAGGCTGGGGCGCCACTGTCTAGCTCAGCATTAAAGTTTGTTTTTTTCCACCTATAGATGACAAAAATACAAATTAAGAAACCGTTTAAAGGCAATATCGTGTCGTAAAACACGTCATAAACTAAATCAAAAAATGACTTTTCTGAACCTGCATAAGAAATGAAAGAAGTAAAGAATTGGACAAAACCAAACGAAAGAGCGCACATAACCGACAATGCAATTAACAATACTCCGCAGGTTAAGAGTGCAGGTTTGCGGTCCATGTTTTTCTCACTCATTAAGGCAGCAACGGGAACTTCAAATATAGAAACCAAAGAGGTGATTGCGGCAAAGAAAACGAGTAAGAAGAAAATACTTGCAACTAAACTCGCCCCAAAATACCCAATGCTCGTTTGCAGTTCCAAAAAGATTTGCGGTAAGAAAGAAAAAATCATACTGATAGATGATTCACTCAATTCTTCGGTGTTGATGTTTGGATTAAAAGAAAAAATAGCGGGCAAAATCATCAATCCAGCTGTAAATGCTACCGCAGTATCAGTGAGTGCAACAAGCTTTGCTGAACCAGGTATATCTGCTTTCTTATCAATATACGAGCCATAGGTAATCATAATTCCCATTCCTAATGACAACGAAAAGAATGCCTGTGATAACGCACCGTTTACGACTGCAGCATCTATTTTTTCAAAATCTGGAACAAGATAAAATTCAACACCCGCCATTGCGTTATCGCGGGTTAATACAAAGATTACCAAGCCAACTAACATGATAAATAACGCTGGCATCAAAATCTTTGCTGCTTTTTCGATTCCTTGTTTAACGCCGCCTTGCAAAATGAAATAGACGATTGCAAGTACGCCTGCCATATAGGCAAAAATGCTACTACCGGTAATAAAACTGCCAAAGGTTTCTGGTTGTGCAAGCAAATCAAGATTACCCGTAACTGATTCAAACAAATAACCAAAAATCCAAACAGTGATAACAGAATAAAACACTGCAATCATAAATGGCGTTACGATGGACAGCCACCCTGCAATTCGCCAGCCACGGTTTCCACCCGATAAACTAGTCAAAGCACCTAAAGGATCCTTTTGACTGTTCCGACCAACTGACATTTCAGCTAACATCACGGGAAGACAGATGAACGCTACAAAAATCGCGTACATAAGCAAAAATGCTCCGCCGCCATTTTTGGCAGCGCCAACCGGAAATCCAACCAAATTTCCGATGCCAACCGCAGAACCCGCAGCAGCGAGTATGAATCCTAATTTTGAACCAAATTGCTCACGAGACCCAGCCATACAACTTCCTTTATATTTATTTTGTTTTTATTTTTATATTATTTTGGTGCTTTATTTGTCGCCAGTTTGAATATTAACAGCGAGTTCATAAAATGTCTCGAATCTGATTCGATAAAAACCAAAGGGGCTTACCAAGGAATTTTTTCGCCCGCCCAATCAAGGTAGTATGGGCTTTGTTCAACGGGCAAGCCTGATGAAATTTTTAACAGTGATTCACACGTAAAGTCAGGTGAAAACAGCTTTCCCTGTTTCACGTTTGTTTGAAAAGGTTTAGACAAAGATGTGTTAACAGTTCCTGGGTGATAGCAAACTAAGACCGTGTTAGGTAAGCGCCTTCGATACTCGATCGCAGCTGTTTTAACCAACATATTTAAAGCGGCCTTAGAAGCTCGATACCCATACCAACCGCCCAAAGAATTGTCGGTAATACTACCAACCCTAGCACTAAAGAATATGATGGTCGCACCTGATTTATTGACCACTTTGACCAGTTTTTTTAACCAAATAGCTGGTAATACAGTATTGACTCTAAAGTATTCGGCAAACTGCTCTTCGTTCATATCCTCGAGCCTTTTTTCCGGTTTAAGCGTCATCTCACCCGATGTATGTAGAATCCCAGTCGCACAAACTACGTAATCTAACGTGACGCCTGACCGCTTTAACTTAGATACATAATCATCTACATCTGCTTCGCTCACTGTATCGAAAGACTCATGTTGTTGTCCCTGCAATATGGAATCCGGTGCAGAACGAGACACTGTGTAGACTGTCTCATATTCACCAGTGTTGACTAACTTTTCTATCAGCACTTTAGCGATGCCGCCAGATGCGCCGATGACGAGTGCATTTTTGTTCATTTGAATTTGTGTTCCTTTTATCTCAGTTTAGACTCACAGGTGTTTTCACAACGCTTCTTTCTGGTGAGTAAATAAGCTATCTCGTGACGATGACGCGCGAACCATACGTAAAAATGATCTGCAAACCAACGAATAACAGGCCATCTCAACGGCGCATATAACCACCCCTTACCCACTAAACTCCACGCTTTGTGAGTAACATCTAGACCGATTAACCAGGTGCCATCAGCTAACTGACCGTGAATTCGTTCGTTCATTGCTTGCCAATGTAAGTTAGGATATTGCTTGGAAAAACTTGGATGGTTTATATCTACAAACCCCAACTTTTCAGAATGATCACGTTTCCTTAGGTGGTTAATTTCTATACTGCACAAAGGGCAGGCCCCATCGTAAAAAATCGTAAACTCCATGAAACTCGATCTCTGCTTGATTACTTATAATGGTTGTTACGAAAAAAATAGCACTACGGATGACTTGAAATACACACCCAACGACCTCACTCTAAAACAACAATTAAGCGAGGAAGCAATTATGAGCAATCAAGTGACAACTCAAGTCATTACCTTAGGTGGTGGATGTTTTTGGTGCCTAGAGTCTGCGTTAAATAGCGTTGATGGTGTAATTAGCGCTTATTCCGGCTACTCTAATGGACATGCAGATTCCCCTAGTTATGAAGCTGTTTGTAGCGGAGAAACAGGACATACAGAGGTAGTTCAAGTTACGTTTGACCCAGCTATATTGTCGCTTAGACAAGTACTCGAAATATTCTTTGCTCTTCACGATCCTACGCAGCTTAACCGCCAAGGAAATGATGTGGGCACCCAGTATAGAAGCGGAATCTATTTTCACACCGAAGAGCAAAAATCTGCTGCACAGGCAATCATTGCTGAAATTGAAGAGCAAAAAATTTGGCCTAACCCTGTGGTGACAGAAGTGCTACCGGTGGAAAACTACAGCCAAGCTGAAGACTACCATCAAGATTACTTTAGTAATAACCCACAAAATCAATACTGCAATATGGTGGTCGCACCAAAGTTAGCGAAATTCAAAAAAACGTTTGCAAGCAAACTCAAAAAATAGCCAACGCCAGTGCAACGATAAATAAATTCACTTAAACCAATTAGGATTAAGTGAAACTTTAAACAGTAATGGTGAAAACATCTCGTAACGGGCAGTATCGGCCTCGCACACAATGTTCTTCTTGTAGTTAACTTTCCACGGGTCGTTAATCAGCACAAGCTCGTCGCCCATCACGGCGACGCCTTCAATCGAAGCATTATCCATTTCGTGCAAGGGCGCGCAGTATCTAGCACTTTGTTCAGCTAATGAGGGAGCAATAAACAACAATGGTACTTTGACTGTTGGCTTTTGAGCTGCTAGGTCTATTATCCATAACTTATTATCATTTCGCGCAGCAGCGATAAGGTAACCTGTGCTTTGCGGCTCTGGATAGTAAACATCCATGCCATTAATCGGATGTCTTCCTTCATCAAAATATGGAAGCAATAATTTTGTATCACTTACCCGGACAAAATCTTGCTCATCCCAAAAACCATCTTCTAATTTGGTTTTAAACACGCGAGCCTGGTTGTTAGCATCTTTTTCAAGGCCCAATAAAAGTTCATTATGCTTGGTTAGCGCCAGTCCTTCTATACCATCATTGGCCGCATCACCTACATTTGCGTCAATAGGGAACTGTACTGGCCGGACCGCATCAACCACTAAACTTTCGCCTAACAAACTGATTCTAACTAATAAAGTGGGGTACAGCGTCGAGTGAGTATCCTTATACCTTGTTTGGCAAGATGGGCTAAGTTGGACTCCATTTCTAGCATCTTCAGTGACGAATACCCATTGGGTAGCCTGTTCATTTAAAACTGCAAGCCCTTCATAATCTGGTTTATCAGCCAAATAGTCATAAAAGCAACTATTCTTAACACGCTCAGAAAACTGAGTTGGTCCATATTTTTTTAGTACTGCGGCCTCATCAGTAGACAATTGGTGAAGTCGCCTTTGTTGCGATTCATCCGCACTTCCATCTGAGAGACTATACAAATGGCCGTTTGCATATTTTAGCCCCGAACTTTGCGGATCAAGCATCGTCTTGCCATCCAAATCAACAATCCACTCACCGACTGTTACTTCTTTATTTACTTCTGTAAATTGGTTCGCAGCTAAGTGTGTACTTACCAACAACCAGCAACTAAAAAAGTAGCCAGTTAGTGCTAGAGTTTTCGAAGCCTTTGGCGTCGCGGGTGTATTCATAAACTTCCTAATGCATTGGTTATGTGCAATTTTCGATAACGCTACAAATTAATGTTTTTTTACATTTTTTATAAGGTAAACAAGTATTTTATAAAAGCTAAATCAGCAAATACAAAGTAAAAAGTGATAATATGCTACGTGATAAACACATACAAAGCCCAATTTATTCGGAGACTGTCGAAATTTGACGCAAAGCACATCGCTTCCTACTTTGATTGCAGGCCCTATTTTACGACACCTTGATGAAGACAATGTGACGTTTTGGCTGGTGACCACGAAAGACTATTCGATCGATTGCGATTTAATATTTGCTGATACTGATACCATGCAAGCGTCGACAGTAGAAACGTCTACGTGGCAAGTTGGTCAACACGCATTCATCAAATTGATACAAGTACACCCCGAACAATCACTGCTTCCAGATTGTCTGTATGAGTACGACTTGAAGTTCTGTGACGATGAAACTGGCGTGGTTAAACGCTTAAATGAGCTGGAGTTTGATGCGTTCTATACATCAGCACAAAGACCCTCATTTAGGTTAAAAAAAACGCTCAAACAAGTGATTCATGGCTCATGTAGAAAGGCTCATTTCCAAGGTTCTGATGCGCTTCCCCAATTAGATAATTTAATTTCAGATGAATTTGAAACAGGAAAAACACGACCAGATATCGCATTGTTTACAGGAGATCAGGTCTATATAGATGATGTCGCAGGCCCTATGTTGAATGCGATTCATCAGGTGATTAATATCCTTGGTATGCGAGATGAAGCATTTGAAGGCGCTAAGATTGACGACTTACAGGAATTAATCAATCACCCCGATGGATACTACCGCAGAGAGGCCTTATTGCCCGCTGTAGAAGCAAATGAGAATCTAGCAGATGCTTTTTTTAAGGCAAAACGAAAGCCTGTTTTTACATCAGTCAATGCACAAAACCACCTTATTGCATTGAGCGAAATGCTAGCCCTTTATTTTCTATCATGGTCTCCTACTCTATGGCGATTTGTTGATATTGAATCAACTCATCTGACAGGTGAGGATGAACAAAAATATATGAGCGAGCTAGAATGGATAAACAACTTTAAGAAAGACTTAAAACCCGTTCAGCGAGCAATGGCACACGTGCCTATATATATGATATTTGACGATCATGATGTCACTGACGACTGGAATTTAACTCGTGGCTGGGAACAACATATCTATGGTCACCCGTTTTCCAATCGTATTATAGGAAATGCATTGTGCGCATATTTTTTGTGTCAAGGTTGTGGTAATCCTCAGGGCAAATTAAGTGAATTATTCAAACAAGCCAACGATATATTTTCAGATAGTACGATACTCGACCACGCAACATTTTTATCAACGCTGCTAGAGTTTAGTGAGTGGCATTATGAACTTGATACCAAACCGGCCGTGCATGTGTTGGACACAAGAACCCAACGTTGGCGATCAGAGTCAAGCCTTAATAAACCCTCGGGCCTAATGGACTGGGAAGCATTATGCGAGCTCCAAAGTTCGATGATTGGCAAAGATTCGGTCATTATGGTCTCAGCAGCGCCCGTTTATGGCGTCAAATTTATAGAAGCTGTCCAACGTGTTTTTACCATGTTCGGTGGCGCACTGACAGTAGATGCCGAAAACTGGATGGCGCATCGCGGAACAGCAAGTGTGATGCTAAATATATTCCGACACATCAAAACACCACCTAATTTTATTATATTATCTGGGGATGTTCACTATTCGTTTGTCTATGACGTCAAGTTGCGTTTTAGGCGCAATAGCCCTCATATTACTCAGTTTACTAGTAGTGGTATTCACAACCAGTTCCCGCCATCGCTTCTGCGTTGGTTTGACCGCTTAAACCGATGGTTTTACGGAAGACGATCTCCACTAAATTGGTTAACCAAGCGCAGAAATATGTCTGTAAGGCAAAGAAAGCCAATTGGTCGTGCCGGTTACCTTGTGAATCAATCTAACCTTGGTCGTCTTGTGCTAAATGATGATGCGAGTAAGGTGAAATGTGAACTGGTCTGCAGCGACGGAAAGATCGTATCCTTTGATGAAAGCAAACAAATAGATTAAAGAAACCTATGCAACCTAATATCGCTATTTTTTATGGCTCAACAACCTGCTATACCGAAATGGCGGGTGAGAAAATACAGCAAACATTGCAAAAGCAACTCGGTGATATCAACATCCCTATGTTTGATATAAAAGAACACGCACTTGAAAAGTCTCAACAGTTCGACGTGATCATTTTTGGTATCTCAACTTGGGATTTTGGTGAGCTACAAGAAGATTGGGAATCGACTTGGGAGGATATTAAGTCGCTCCAACTTGCCGGCAAAACAGTTGCCCTATATGGGCTTGGAGATCAATTAGGCTATGCCGACTGGTTTCAAGATGCGTTAGGTATGCTGCACGATGAGCTTGTCATTTTGGATTGTGAGCTTGTCGGTTACTGGCCAAACACGGGTTACGAGTTTACTGCTTCAAAAGCCTTAACCGAAGATCAGCAATTTTTTGTAGGCTTGAGTTTGGACGACGAAAATCAATTTGATCAGAGTGACGAACGTATTCAACAGTGGTGCCAACAGCTTGCAGAAGAGCTAGGAAATGCCCAACTCTCACCCTACTAGACTAGAGCGCGGCTTTTACCGAAATGGCGAAGCGCACCGAGCAGGCGCTGACGTCAGTTTTTCGGATGTTATGCGTTTATTTAATTTTAGTTCGATTCATATTGGTAAATGGGTGACTCGCCAAGAGCAACAAATCGCCGCAAACCTTTTCTTTGACGCTTTGTGCGACTTAATGGATATCTTGCAAGTACCCGAGCAAGTTATATCTTTAAATGGCACCCTTTCCCTCGCATTTGGAGTCGGCGGTCAAAAGCATTCGAGTGCTCATTATAATAGCGCAAAAAGGCAGCTTTCACTGGCTAAAAATGCGGGTGGAGGCGCATTGGCACATGAGTGGTTTCACGCATTTGACCACTATATCTGTGATAAAATGTATAACCTTAAGAAACAAAACGCTTTTGCTAGTGAGGTTTGGTTGAATGAGCTTGCAGTTATCAACAAGCATCCATTGAACCAAAGTTTAAGTCAATTTTTTGAACGTGTATTTCTAAACGACACCTTAGATGCCCCTAGCACGCTTATGAATCAAAGTATCTCTGCTGATAAGCACTGTGGCTTCTATTATTACGCAAGACCTCAAGAAGTGGCGGCCCGCGCATTTGAAGCATGTATTCAAAACCACAGCTTAAAAAACACCTTCCTTGTACAAGGGACAAAACAAACAGCAGAAGCAAAGATAGGAATTTACCCAAAGGGATATGCTTTAAATCTGATTCAGAGCGAAATTATTCAATATTTCAAGCAATTAGCTTATGCGTTAGGGCGTTAAAACAGTCAAATTGGCAGTTTTTTAACAATTTTAGATACAAAGCACTAGGCATTTTCTACAGAGGCTTTATACTAATGGTCTGAACAAAGAGGACGAGCTGTAAAATGAAGAGAAAAAAGCATACATCCGGTGATGATGACGCACAGGTCGATATGACGCCAATGTTGGACATCGTGTTCATCATGCTGATATTTTTTATCGTAACTACAACCTTTTCATCCGAAAAGGGACTTGATGCGAACCGTCCAAAAGATAACAACAATCCCAGCCAACCTAGCAAAGCATTATCGATTCGCATTGACGAAACAGGTGAAATACTTCTTGGTGGCCGAGTCGTTGACATCCGAAGAGTAGTTGCAAATGCTCAGACGTATCTTGCAAACAACGCGACAGACTCTGCCGCAATTCAAGCTCATGAAAACACTGAGCATGGAATAGTTGTTGAGGTGATGGACCAAGTTAAGCTCGCTGGGATCGAGAAAGTATCGGTGCTGGTTAAGAAAGACTAGAGCATCTTTCCTAAATTAAAAAAACCGCTAACTAGCGGTTTTTTTTTGCTCATATTTCATGAGTGCTAGATTGTTTTTTTCCTATCAGAAAACAACTTATACAAAATACTACATAAGTTGCTGATATTAAAAATCGTTCCAAATATTGAGCCTACCATGACTGCATAAATTAACCCAAGCGTCTCCGCTAAGATAAACCATTGCCTTATTTTAGCTGCATTTTTGATCGCAATTGAGCCCACAGTAAAAATCAAAGATGAAGCATACGCCACTAAAATGAGCAGTCCATGCTCCAACACCAATAACTCCAAGAGTAAGAAACCAATATTTAACAAGACAAAGGTAATCAATATATGATTTCCACGATATTTCATAGCGATTAAATTACGGATACAAGCAAGCGCGCAACCTATGCCAGCGGCCATGGCACCGAGTAAAAAAAAGTGGGTACTGACAGCAGCCAAGGCCATTGCAGAGATAAGTAAATAACGATTTATATCGTCTTGGCGGTAACCAATAAAGTTAAGGATGACGGCAAGCGCGCCAAAAGATTCTGCTATTAGCAGCATTAAAACTCCGAAATATAGTTAAAGCGTCCCTAAAAGGAGCCTATACTCCGTTTTTTTGGTCACGCTTCCATTGTTGATAAGACATAACGACAGGTTCATCAATATGGTCTGCTGGATAAGCATACAAACCGAAATCGTTGCCTTTATGGTGTGATATTACAATCGCGTATTTTGGCATTTTAAACACACGTTTGTGAAGAGGATCCCAAAGCGGAATATGATATTTTTCCATTTTGATGATAGGGACCTTAACGCCATTGATTTCTTTCCAATCATCAGCGACAGGGTTGGGTACTTTTGCGTATATACAATGGAATGGCATTTTAACGAGCACGCCATCCCACCAGAATTGCTCAATCACAATATTGTCAAACAAGGTTTCTATTTCTGTAGGAATAGTTGTAGCCATTTTACACTTCCCCTTACGTGACCTTAAAAACTCACTTTATACAGTTCTAATCCCTTACAACTTTCGACTCTATAGTTAGGTTATCTCGAATTCGAGAAATAACTTTAGTCTTATGTATTTAATGTAACGCGACTATCTACGCATTGCAAATATATAAAACCCAATATGCAATCACCCTAAACCATTAAAAAATATAGTTTTTTATAGATGCCACAGATTTTTTCATGGTACTTTATTGCTAATTTAATTTCATGATTTTAACAAATCATTCTGATTCTTATGACCTTAGATGCCTTACAAGCAATTAAACTTAAGTCTAATTATTCACAATTCACGTATGTCTTTTTTTATTCGAACAAGTCCTTTACTCAAAAATGCGCTCTTTAATACATTCGTGAAGAATGTTTAAATTTTAAATCGAATGCCTTGCTCTTATTGCTCATTACATAGAAAAAGGGCATGACTAACGATCATGCCCTCTTCGAACAGCAAAATATCAATCGGTTTAAAACATTATAAATGTATCAGGGAAAGCGACTATCAACCCTAAAACCAACACTTGAAGCGCAATAAATGGAACGACGCCTTTATATATCGTTGTCGTTTTCATCGATTTAGGCGCCACACCTTTTAAATAAAATAAGCTAAACCCAAAAGGTGGCGACAAGAAGGAGGTTTGCAGATTCATCGAAATTAAAATTGCGAACCAAATTAAGTCTATATCCAAGGCCATTGCAACAGGAGTAATAATAGGGACAACAAGAAACGCAATTTCAATGAAGTCAATAAAGAAGCCTAGAATCAAAATAGCTACCATGACTAAGACAATAAACGTCCACTTTTCACCAGGAAGCTCTAAGAAAAATTCTTCGACTAAATATTCGCCACCAGAGTAACTAAACACCATCGAAAACGCAGTCGCACCGATAAGTACTGCGAAGATCATTGAACTGACTTTAACGGATTCCTTTGATACCGCAAAAATCGTCTTTAAAGAAATACCACCGTAAAATTGAGCCAAGATAATTGCACCCACCGCACCAATCGCTGAAGATTCTGTTGGCGTAGCGATACCACTAAAAATAGATCCTAATACAGCCACAATTAACAATAAGGGGGGCACAATGTCTTTTGCTGCTTGAATCATAATCGCTGTTTTATCTTCTTCAACCGGAATCGGTGGACAGTAATCAGGCTTAACCCAGCTCAAAATTAAAATATAAAGCACATATGAGCCGATTAGCATTAAACCGGGGATCACTGCTGCTTTAAACAAGTCACCCACTGGTAAGCCCATCACGTCACCTAAGATAATCAGTATAATAGATGGCGGTATGATTTGACCCAATGTGCCAGAGGCACAAATAACGCCTGCCGAGGTGGGTTGGTGGTAGTTGTTTTTTAGCATAACAGGCAGTGAGATCACTCCCATAGCAACCACCGATGCACCGACTACCCCTGTTGAAGCAGCTAATAAGGCACCGACCAAAATAGTCGCAATAGCCACACCACCTGACATACCGCCAAAGAGTTTAGCGGATGATTCGAGTAGGCGCTCTGCAAGCCCGGTTTTTTGAAGCACAATACCCATAAAGATAAACATCGGTATGGACATCAAGGTCGTATTTTCCATGATGCTCATAATGCGATATGGCATGAACTCGAACAGGTCTATCCCTAAAAAGAATACGCCAACAAGCACCGAAACACCCGCAAAGGTAAATGCGACGTAATAGCCCATAAACAACAAGACAAGGGCGACAAAAAATAAGATTAAACCTTCCATTACACGCCCTCGTTATGAATATGATCTTCGTGAACATTAGGGCGTTTTAGCTTCAATATGTTCTCTAAGATGGTGTAAAAAATACAAAGTAGTAAAAATAGATTAGATAGAGGAATAACTGAACGAATGATCCATCTATATGGCAAGCCGCCTGGATCGGGTGAGCCTTCCATCATTTCATAAGCATCCATGGCATAACTGTACCCGTCGTACATAATGATAAGCGTGATTGGTAAAGCAAATAAAAGTGCAGCAGCGATATCAATTTTTGCTTGCGTATGTGGTAGCCACTTTTCATAAAAGATATCGACGCGAACATGCGCGTCTTCTTTTAATGTATAGCCAATACCAAACATAAACATGGCTGCAAACAGATGCCATTCTAACTCCTGCATTCCGATACTGACGTCATTGAAAAAGTAGCGCATCAATACATCATAAAAAACATTGGCAACCATCAAAATCATGAGTAACACACAAAAGTGCCCCATGACATCGATAATCTTGCGCAATGTATTGTGTAAAAAAATCATCTGTTTATAACCTCGTTAGCGAGTGAAAAAGAGGTACCAGCACCAAGCGATTTAAGCTGATACCTCTTGCGTAAAACTTGTTATTTCGAATCGAAGTTGTCTAGGTAAGCGCGGTCAGAGAAGTTAGTCCACTGACGAGCTTTAGCCTTATATGACTCGATTGAATCTAAGATTTTCTTAGTTTGAGGATCTTTAGCTGCAAACTCTGCAAGTAACTTATCGTTTTCGGCTTTAATTGCGTTCATGACTTCAGTCGGGAACGAACGTAACTTAACATTTGGATACTCTTGCTGAAGCGTTGCAAGGTTGACTGCACTTTCGTGAGTAGACTGAGTGTACATATCATAAGCGGCTGTTTTCATAGCAACTTTTAAGATGTTTTGTAGATCTTCAGGCAACTGGTCATAGGCTTTTTGATTAACCATAAATTGAAGTTCAGTCGCAGGCTCGTGCCAACCCGTGTAGTAGAAAGGCGCGATTTTGTGAAAGCCCATGCGCAAGTCTAATGAAGGCCCTACCCACTCTAATGCGTCAATGGTGTTTCTTTCTAGTGCAGTATAAAGCTCGGCAGACGGAATATTAGTTGGCTTAGCACCTAACTTAGCCAATACTTCACCCGCAAACCCTGGGATACGCATTTTGAGACCTTGTAAGTCTTCTAAGCTGTTGATTTCTTTGCGGAACCATCCACCCATTTGATTACCTGTGTTACCACCTGGGAAAGACATAATGCCGTATTTGTCATACGTCTCTTTCATTAGTTCCATGCCGCCGCCGTGGTAGAACCACGCGTATTGCTCTGCGGTCGTCATACCAAATGGCAGGGTGGTAAAGAACAAGGTTTCGATGTCCTTTCCTTTCCAGTAGTAAGAAGCGGAGTGGCCCATTTGGTATTGACCGGTTTTAACAAAATCAAAAATACCCAGCGCAGATTTGTGCTTGTTTGACGAGTCGATTCTAATTTTTAAACGGCCGCCTGACATTTCATCAACCATTTTTGCCATATTCTTTGTTGCATCGCCGAAAACAGGAAAATTAGGTCCCCATGTTTCAGCTAAACGCCAACGATAAGTCTTTTCTGCAAATGCCATTGGGCTGAAAGCAATGCTTGCAGCGACTAGGCCTGTAAGTAGTGTTTTAAATTTCATAATCATTCCTGATGCTAGGGTGTTTAAGTAGTTACAATGCTGCGCTTAATGCTTGTCAGCAAATTGTGCATAGAATGTAAATGAGTTATTGCAAACAAACTATCCGTGCAACTACCGAGTGCGCACCTACCTACTAATACCTACGACCTTAGTATTAAAGCTAGCATTGACGAGGGATTACGGTGGATATATGTTATTTTTTCTGAGATTCTTAACACCTTGTTAACATAAGCCTTTGGTCTAAGAGATGTCTTTTTCGCTACGCATTCAGTTTTTTGCAGTCACTCAGGTTATCTTGACCGCTTTGTTAACGTATTTTTTTGTTACCAATGAGTACCGAGATTTATCGAACCAAAATGTGAAAACACTCGAATCATTTTTAATTTCACAAAAACAACAGGAATTACAAAACTATACCGCAATCGCTAAGGCTTCCATTGAGCACATATATGCGGCAGCTGCAGCAGATGACGAAGTTGCTAAAAAGAAAGTCGCCGATATCTTATCCACGCTTATTTACAATGGGCACGATGGCTACTTTTTTGTATACGATGACAAAGGTACCAATATAGTCCTGCCAACAGAGCCATACCGCGTTGGCCAGAATTATTGGGACATCACTAATGACAAAGGCGAAAAGACCATCCAAATTTTGATCGAAAACGCCAAAAACGGGGGCGATTTTTATCGCTACCCTTGGAATCAACCCTCTACCGAAACTGTCACGGAAAAGTTGAGCTTTTCTGACTTTCTTCCTAAATGGGGATGGATGATGGGTACGGGCGTCTACTTAGACAATGTGAAAGCTCAGTTAGGCGTGATTCAAACCGCGATTGATACCCATATTCAAAACACTCGCTTTATCATTCTGCTTGTTGCGCTTACGTCTATTTTTGCGATTTTTGGTGTGGGCGCCATTGTTCAATTTACACAAAAGAAAGAAAGCGATGCAAAAATAAGCAAGCTGGGCCAAAAAATTGTATCCCTGCAAGAAGAAGAACAACGCCATATTTCTCGTGAGCTCCACGACGGGATTGTACAAGTCATGGTTTCAATCAAATACTCCCTTGAAGCCACCGGCAAGCACCTCAATAAACTGGAAGTAGAAAAACCTGCACCGCTGAAAACCGCAGAAGTCAATTTAGCAAATGCGATAAATGAAATACGCAGAATTTCTCATCATCTTCATCCGCGCATCTTAGATGAATTGGGTTTGTCAGAGGCGATGGAGGCCTTGGCTAAAGAGTTTAGTGAACGAACCGGTATTGAAGTCACACTAGAGAAACCTGCCTTGCGCAAGCTATTGACCGATGAAATCAACACGACCCTATATCGGGTCGTTCAGGAGTGCATGGTCAATATTGAAAAACATGCTAACGCGAGCAAAGTGCACATTGAGTTGCTCATCAAAGACAGTTGGCTAACTTTGTCGATCAAAGACAATGGCAACGGCATCGCTAAAGATGTGCTAGATGGCAAGGCTGGGTATGGAATTGGCACAAGAAACCTGGCTGAACGTGTTGAATATCATCGAGGTAAATTTATCATTAAGTCTTCAACAAAAGGCACGACTGTTATTGCAAAGATACCCAGATCGGAATTTGCAAACCACTACCTAAAACAAAAAGAAGAATTCATGAACAAGGAGGCTGTTTAATATGCAAACGATCAAAGTCATGCTAGTTGACGATCATCCAATGGTACAAGACGGTTTAGTTGCCTGTTTGTCATATTATGAAGATATCGAGATTGTGGGCAGGTGTAATGACGGCCCAGAGGCACTCAATAAAGCCAAAGAGTGTCTTCCGGACGTTATTCTAATGGATATCAGTATGCCAAGTATGAATGGCCTTGATGCAACCGAAGTATTAATAGAGTCGCTAAAGACGACAAAAGTCCTGATTTTCAGTATGCATGAAAATGCGGAGTTCGTAAAAACTGCGGTTCAAGCAGGTGCTTCTGGTTACATTTTAAAAGACACTAATTCTGAAGAGGTGTATCAAGCGATTAAAGCTGTAGCCAATGGCAAATCACACTTTAGTAGCTCAATCGCTAAAGTACTGCTTGAAAAGCCTATCGAGCAAACGAACGATAGATTGACGACCCGAGAACAAATGATATTGTCCTACATCGCAAAAGGCCAATCGAGTAAAGAAATTGCAAAGAGTCTAGATATCAGTTTTAGAACGGTTGAAGCGCACCGACGTAATATTAAGAGCAAATTACAAATAGAGTCACTGGCTGAATTAGTCAGGTATGCAGTTAATCAAGGGTTAGTTGCCAACTAAGAGATATCGATACTTACACAAATCACTCTTAGCCTTTCCCCAAATGCTTGGCTAAATTGTCAACATGCTGCTCTGTTTGTACTATCAATTGACCAATTTCATCAGCCGATTGCGTCGTGCTTTGCGCCAAGTTTCGAACCTCATCAGCAACAACAGCAAACCCTCTGCCGGCCTCACCTGCTCTCGCCGACTCTATCGCAGCATTTAGCGCCAGCAAGTTGGTTTGATTTGAAATAGTATTGATAGTTTGAATAATACTAGCAATGCGCTCCATTACTTCAGACATAGCTTTGTGAGTACTGCCCAAGACTTTATTTCTGGCAGATACATTAGTTGCGTATAGAAGTATTTTTTCTAGCTCTTTACTTGCATTGTACACCGGTGAAAGCGATGCAGAGAGTATAACGTTATCATGTGTTTTATCATTCACTAGGGAAATATCTTGGTAAATGAGCTGGCCATTTATTATCTTTTCCCAATTAGGGCTACCAATCAATTCATCTAGTTTATTAAACTTGGTTAGCATATCCTCGACAGATTCAAATCCAAGCTCTTTCTGACCAAGCTCGTTTGCATGTGTTAACTTGCCATTGATATCAAACTCTAGCGCTATATTACTGGTGTTAATAGCAGAAAGTCGCACATCATTTTCGATTACACGCCTCTTGGTCTTATCTATGTTCGCTTGAATACTAATGAACTTATCGACTTTTCCGTCTTTGATGACTGGATTGATGACCAAACTAATCCAATATGGATTACCGTGCTTGTCGTAATTTAATATCTCTTCGTAAAATGCTTGAGCGCTTTTTAGACTGGCTGAAATCCGTGCAATGGTATCTTTGTCGGTATGCACTCCTTGTAAAATAGCTCCAGGCTTTTTGCCAAGTACTTCTTGTGACTGCCAGTGAGTCAACTTTGTAAAGCCGGGATTTACATATTCAATTTTTCCCTCAGCGTCAGTAATGATGACTGAGTTGTCTGTTTCATTAGCCACTAAGGAAAGGGTGGCAAACGCCTCTTGTTGCAGCTTTTCTTCTGTAATGTCTTTAACAAAAGCGGTGTAGAGTATTTTATTTTCTAATTGCACTTTGGAAAGGGATAGGTTTCCCCAAATTTGACGCCCATCCAATGTTTGAATTTGCACGTCTCTGGAAGTCCCCACTATCTTATCAATACCGCTTGTTCTATTTTGATTGACTAAATCATCATGTTGCGATTGGATTGCGCTAGGTACTAACATTTTAACGTTTCTACCTATCACCTGCTCTCTCGTGCACCCCCACAACTTTTCAGCTGCAGCATTAAAGAAGATTACTTCGTTGTTTTCATCAATTGTAACAACTGCATCAATGCATTGCTCTAGGGTTTGGTCGATGATTTCTTGTGATTCTTTTTGTGCTGAAATGTCTTTTACAAAAGCAGTGTAAAGTTTGCCTTTTTCCACATCAATCTTAGACAGAGACAAATTACACCAAAGTTCTTTGCCTGACTTTGTCTCAATGATTACATCTCTCGCTTTGCCAACAATCTTATCTTGGCCAGTACGTCGGTTGGCATCTATGAATTCATCATGCTTACCTTGAATCGCTCTCGGCACCAACATCTTGACGTTTTTCCCCATCACTTCAGATGCATCATAACCCCACAGCTGCTCGGCCGCTTTATTGAAAAAGGTAATACAGTTAGCCTCATCAATACTCACAATTGCGTCAATAGCTTGTTCTAAAATTTGTCTTAGTGAATCGTCTTTTGACTTAAAAATGTTGAATATACTCATGCAGCAAACGGTCTCTTAAATAGATGATAAAACGCACTCTCTTAAATGCTCAGAGTGATTATAACGACAGAAAAACTGCACAGATTCCGTTCTTAACTCTATCTTTTGAGACTATCGGCAGAAGTGTTAAATACTAAAGTGGAGCGTGATGATGGAGAACAAATTCAGAGCCAGATTAGTCTGGCTCTATGATCATTATAATAGGCGGTTTAATAGAAACTTTTCAATTATGCTCGGCTTGTAAATTTTGCTTCAGCAGTATTGATTTTAATTTTTTCTCCCGTAGAGATGTACTCAGGGACTTGCACGGTCAATCCGGTACTCAAAATTGCAGGTTTTGTCCTAGCGCTAGCAGACGCCCCTTTGATTGACGGATCTGTTTCGATAATGACTAGGTCAACAGAGGCTGGAAGTTCGATACCAACAGGCTTTTCATCTACTAATAGTACCTGTAGACCCGTTGTCTCTTCATTGATAAATAGCAACTCATCGCTAATATTGTCTTTATCTAATGAATAGGGTGTGTAATCTTCGTTGTCCATAAAGACATACTCATCACCATCGACGTATGAAAAGCTGACTTTCTTTTTACTAAACTCTGCTAGGTTGATGATCTCATCTGCTTTAAAGCTTTCATCGGCCTTTATACCGGTGGATACTTCATATAAACGCATACGATACAAACTCGCGCCCGCTCGACCACTTGGCGTTAACTTCGCTATGTCTTTGACAATATAAACTTTTGAGTTGTGCTCTATCGCGGCGTGCTTTTTAACTTCACTGGCTTTTGGCATGAGATTCCTTATGCGATGTGTCTGATTTGCTTGAAATGTGACCACCAAACATGAGGCGGCCTAGTCTCGGCTATCATAAGCGCTCTTTTAGTATGAGTAAATCAATGCTTAAAGTGATTATCGTTTTTTTCTGAAGCCAAAAAAGCCATGCTCTTTGATTTGCTCAGCGACTAACTTGGGTACATTTTTTTCCCAGTCTCCAGGGCCCGATTTTAGGGCTTTTAATACATCTCTAGAGTAAATTTCGAAAAGAGATTTATCGCTGTTTTCTAAACCTGTAAGAAAGTCATTTTCAAGTAAATGACGATATAGAAACCTCAAATGGTCCTGTACTTTTAAATCAGCAAACGATCTTATTTCCCCATCAGATTTAAGCTCTGGGTAAATAAACATGCGAGTGTTATCTGGAAATAGTTTACCGAAACCTTCTAAAATACCGCCTTCTACACCGACATAAGAGTCCTCATCAAAGATCTGTCGCATATTAACCACGCCGACAACAATGCCAATCTGCATTTTTGTGTATTGGCGGAAGTATTCTCTGAGCTTAAAGTAACGTGTATAATCAGAGATCATCACGTTATAGCCAAGCGCATTCAGAATTTGAACACGCTGAACAAGATCTTCTTCAGGCACATGGTTATCATGCCCTTTAGCATCATTTAGTGATATTTCAGCAATAACAATCGTATTTTTATCTTCTATACCGTGCTTGTCTAAAAATGCTTTTTTACCCTGCTCGATCATATCTACGTTTAGATTGGTCACGGGTCTGAATGAGCCTCGTATCGTCAACACATTCTTTTTATAAAGCATTTCAGCTGGAACCGTTATACTGCCATCAGGCTTAAACATGATCGCACGCGTCTTCCAACTTCTGATCAAATGTAAGTTGATCGCTCGATTATCAATATCCTCAAAATAAGGGCCGATGAATTCGATGGAGTCAATTTCAATGCGCCCTGGTTTGATATTATCGGTCAATGAGTCAATGATCATCTTTGGGTTTTCGAAATAATAATATGCCGCGTAGATAAGATTGACGCCAAGCACACCTAACGCTTGTTGCTGAGCTTCCGCATTATCGTCTTTCATACGCACATGCACTTTAATATTTGAGGGTTCGGCTCCTGGATACATTTGAACTCGGATACCACACCACGCATGACACTCATTTTGACGGTTAAAGCTCTTTGCTGCGACAGTGGCTGCATATGCAAAATAACGAGAGGATTTAGAGCGCCCCTCACTAACGCGTTCAACAACTAGATTAAACTCTTGTTCCATCATTGCTTTTACACGCGCTTTACTGACATAGCGACCGTCATTTTGCACACCATAGATAGCGTCGGAAAACTTCATGTCATAGGCAGACATGGTTTTTGCGATTGTGCCTGCAGCTGCTCCCGCGAGAAAAAATTGGCGAGCGACTTCCTGCCCCGCGCCGATCTCAACAATGGTGCCATATTTTTTATCGTCTAAATTTAAACGCAAAGCCTTTTGAGAAGTGTTTCGGCTGCTGACGTTTTTGTGTTCCATCTGAGGCTCCTAAATTTAGTATCTGATATCGGGGAAAGAAATAATCGACAGTTAAATTGCCATTGCTGCTAATTTACTATTGCTATTATAAAGGTGTATCGACCGGATGATGTAAAGTTCGATAAAAATAAAGCAAAAGCATTATTTGGCAAAGGATACTATTAATTAATAGATTTTTCATTTTTAAACTCAGCATAATCATAGCTTTATTAAAAATGAACTCGCAAATTTGAACCCTATATATCACGCGTAAGAAATTGTGACGTGCGTAGATATCAAAATTTGCCTCAGCAAAACATAAAAAAGGAGCGAAAAACGCTCCTTTTTGACTTTGTTGCCTAGGGAAAGGTTATTACTCGAGAGTTTCGGTAATTACAGTGTCGATAACGTGGATCACACCGTTGCTTGCTGCAATATCAGTCACGGTTACCGTGGCACCTTGTACATTTAGCACAGTTTGAGGGGTTGATTCTGCAAACCAAACACCACCAACACTGTCACCATTTGTGTCACCCGCTTCTACATCACTTGCGAAAAAGTATAAAGGACGGCCAAGGAAGGTTGCTTGCATTGAACCATCTTCACGCATTACTGCTGACAAACCTGGAATACCAGATGCCATACCATCTGTCACTAAAACAGGCGGCCAGTTTTCTGAGCATGCGTCATTACAAGCGCTACCAGCGGTGCCTAAGTCATTATCAAAGACATAAAGTGTGAAACCAGGCTGTGCACTATTGCTACCACCCACCAACAAATTAGATACAGCGTCGTAAGCGACCTCAGCATCTGCGCTATCTGTTGTTTGTGCATAATTTACAATACTTATCGCTACATCTTCACCAGAAACGGTATCAACGTTGGCGCCATTCGCAGCATATGCGCCTACAGAGTCGATGGTAGCACCACTAACTACATGCTGAAGCAATACTTGAGAAAGGCTGTCAGTGTCTGCCAATAAAGCATCTAAAGTTGCATCGGGTATTTTATCGAAAGCAGCGTTAGTTGGGGCGAACACTGTGAACTGGCCCGCTTCGTCAGCTAAAGTGGATACTAAATCAGCAGCAGTTAATGCGGCGACCAAAGTGGAAAACTCAGGGTTTGCAAGGGCAATGTCTACAATACTTAACTCACTATCCGACAACGGAGTCGGTGGCAAAATGACTTGATCGACAATGTGAATGACACCATTGTCAGCCATTACATCTGCAGTCGACACTGCTGATGTATTCACATAAAGAGTTGAACCACCGAGCGACAATGCGGCATTTTGGCCGTTAGTCATTTCAACCAAGCGCATATCTGATTGAGCGACAGAAACGGCTGCATCTTGAAGAATAGTAGCACCAGATATCACATGATAGGTCAGCACGTTTGTGAGTGCATCCGCATCATTTGCCAATGCAGCAAGTGTGGCCTCGTCAACCTGTGCAAACGCTGCGTCAGTAGGTGCAAATACTGTAAATTCGGTATCTAGGTCCGCTAGAACAGTGTCCAGACCTGTTGATCGCAAAAGGCTCATTAAAGTAGTGAAACTGCCGGCTTCTACCGCAACATCAACAATGCTTGATGATACTGGTGTAGGAAGCTCTACATCGCCAACGATTACCATATCGATTACGTGAACGATACCATTTGCGGTTTGAATATCAGTGACGGTGACATTAGCTCCGCCCACAGTCAGTGAGTCAGTCTCTGGGTTTATTGCAATAGGTATCATTGCCCCTGACATCGTTTCAACGCTCGTTCCACTGAGAGCGAATGCGTTTATCGCATCAACGGCGGCGCCAGAAACAACATGCTGTAGTAATATTGCAGTTAATGCATCTGAGTCCGCTAATATTGCTTCTAACAGGGCAGGATCAATCATTGCAAACGCCGCGTTAGTGGGTGCAAACACTGTGAATTGCGCATCAGGGTCGCTTAACGCGCCAACGAGGTCAGCAGTTTGCAATGCAATCACTAATGTACTCAAGTCTGGATTGCCAACGGCAACCTCTGCAATAGTTTGCGCACTTGCATCGGTAGGCATAGGTGGCATCAAAACAGCATCAATAACGTGGATAATGCCGTTATCTGTCATGATATCAACCGTCGTCACCGTGGATGTATTAACGAGCAAGTTGTCACCTGATAACGACAAGCCCAAAGAAGCACCATTAACAGTCGCCACAGTTGTTCCCGCAGCTCCGATTGCTGCAGTTGAATCAACTTGGCTATCTAAAACGTGGTAAGTCAAGATTTCTGAAAGGCTGTCAGTGTCGTTTAGAAGCGCATTAATTGTTTCTTCGCCTAATAGCTCGAAAGCGGCGTCAGTTGGTGCAAAAACAGTAAAGTTACCATCGGCATCATCTAACGTAGCGTCTAGTCCTGTCGCCTGTAATGCAGCTACTAGTGTTGTGAAACTGCCATTAGCAACAGCAGTATCAACTATCGTAACCGGCTCAGGTGCAGGCTCAACAACAGGTGGAATGACGACTTCTACCGCATCATCGTCATCATCAAACAAGTCACAACCACTCAACAACGTGACCATGCCTACGGCTATGCCTAGTTTTAATAATCTTGCCATTTCGTTCTCCGAATTAATTTCGATTGAATATCAAGTGTTCGGAGTGATTACGCAAAAAAAATCTGTGCAGATTATTAAATAAAAGTAATGTTAAGTTTTGGTTAAATCTCGGCTGCTAACTCGGCCCCCTGACGAATTGCCCTTTTGGCATCCAGTTCGGAAGCGACATAAGCGCCACCAATGATATGAGTTTTGTAACCAGCCTCAGTCAGTTCATTTTCTAACTCTCTGAGCGGTTCTTGACCTGCACACACGATAATGTGATCAACATCTAATACCTTTGGTTGGTCTCCAATTAAAACATGCAGTCCTTGGTCATCAACTTTTTGATAGGTCACACTATTGATCATTTGAACCTTGTGATTAACTAAGGAGCTTCGATGAATCCAACCGGTGGTTTTCCCGAGCCCTTTGCCGACTTTTGTCGACTTTCGCTGCAGTAAATAAACTTCTCTTTCGAACCGAGGAGCTGTTTGTGGTTTCAATGCTCCTGCTTGTTTATAGTCTTTATCAATCCCCCAATGATCGAGCCATTTATCTAGATCAGTACTTAAATTTTCGTTTTCAACCAAGTATTCACTTACGTCAAAACCGATTCCTCCGGCACCAATAACAGCGACTTTTTTACCCACGGGCTTATGATCTCGAAGCACATCGAGGTAACTCATCACCTTCGGGTGCTCAACGCCTTCAATTGAGAGTTCTCTGGGCTTAATTCCAGTTGCCATGATAACTTCATCAAATGCCTTTTCGCCTTGTTGCTTCTGCAATAATCCTGCATCTACGCGAGTGTTTAAATGCAGATGAACACCTGTTACTTCAATCCGTTTTGCGTAATATCGAAGCGTCTCATAGAACTCTTCCTTACCTGGCACTTGTTTAGCATAGTTGAATTGACCTCCGATCTCGTTGGCTTGGTCGAACAAATGTACCTCGTGACCGCGCTCAGCCGCATAGGTAGCAAACGCCAAGCCGGCTGGCCCCGCGCCAATGACTGCTAGTTTTTTTTGTGCGGCAACGGTCTTAAAAATTAATTCGGTTTCGTAGCACGCTTGAGGATTAACTAAACATGATGCGCGCTTTTGTTCAAATGCATGATCTAGGCATGCTTGATTGCACGCGATACAAGTATTAATGTGATCCGATTGATTGAGCATTGCCTTAGCAACAAAATCCGGGTCCGCCAAAAATGGTCTCGCCATAGAAACCATATCAGCATCCCCATTTGCTAGCACAGATTCCGCTACTTCTGGTGTATTTATCCGGTTGGTAGTGATTAAAGGTATGCTGACCTCAGCTTTCATCTTTTTAGTTATCCACGTAAAGGCCGCACGTGGAACCGAAGTAGCAATAGTCGGCACTCTAGCTTCATGCCAACCAATACCGGTGTTGATTAACGTTGCACCTGCTTTTTCTATTTCTTTCGCCAAATATACGACTTCTTCCCAAGGTGCACCGCCTTCCACAAGATCAAGCATAGAGAGCCTGTAAATTATAATGAAAGCTTCTCCTACTTTTTCTCTGGTGTGTTTGACTGTTTCAATAGCGAGCCGAGCACGATTCTCTAATGTCCCCCCCCACTCATCCTGTCGCTTATTGGTTCTCTCACAAAAAAACTGGTTAATCAGATAGCCTTCTGATCCCATAATTTCAACACCATCGTAGCCAGCTTGTTTGGCTAAAAGCGCTGAATTAGCGTAGTCTTTAATTGTACTTTTTACTCCTCTGGAAGAAAGTTCTCGAGGTTTAAATGGCGTAATTGGAGATTTTACTTTCGATGCCGAAACAGCCAGTGGGTGATAACCATAACGTCCCGAATGTAAAATTTGCATGCAGATTTTCCCCCCCTCAGCATGCACTGCTTTTGTAATCACTTTATGCTTTTTAGCATGCCGTGAGCTACTCATTCTACCTGCAAAAGGAGCGACCCAACCGGCTATATTGGGTGCAATTCCACCTGTGACGATTAGCCCCACGTCGCCTTTTGCTCTCGCAGCGTAAAATGCAGCCAACTTATCATAGCCGCCCTTTTCTTCTTCAAGACCAACGTGCATTGATCCCATAAGCGTGCGATTTTTTAATTGAGTAAAACCGAGGTCCAATGGCGCAAGCAAATTTGGAAAGGGCGAAGTTGTCGTCATGTGAGTATCCTGTTTGTATGAGCGGCCAAAACACATCTGACCAGTTATATTTATTCGTGATTATGACAAAAATAAAATCAAATAACGAGCATTGTTTTTTACGCTTTACTTACATCAATGATCAACTATTTAACATTTTGATTGTACCGATTAGAAATTGCGCATTATGCTATAGATTGAATGCAATAAAGGACAATACCAATGCCGTTAGATAGTCAGCAAAACGAAGACTTAAAACATTTTTCAACTTGCACACTATGTGAAGCTATGTGTGGAATAGAAGTCACTACACGGCAAACTAATGGTGAAAATCAAATCGTTTCGATAGTAGGCGATAAGGCCAATCCCTTTAGCAAAGGTCACGTGTGTCCTAAAGCAAAGGCGCTGAAAGACTTGTATGACGACCCCGATCGCATCAAGTCTCCAATGAAAAAGGTGAACGGTGAATGGCAAGAGATTTCTTGGGATGAAGCAATTGAGTTCGCCGCCAAGGGCATACACGATACTCAAGTCAAGCACGGAAATAACGCGGTTGCTACGTATTTAGGAAACCCAAACGCTCATAATCATGGCGCTATTCTATTTGGTCCATATTTTTTTCGAGCATTGAAATCATTTAATCGCTTTTCAGCGACGTCTGTTGATCAATTACCTCATCATATCGTGAGCTATAAGTTATTTGGACACCAGAACCAAATCCCGGTCACAGATATCGATAATAATGAATATTTCATAATAATTGGCGGTAACCCACTGGCTTCTAACGGCAGCATAATGTCCGTCCCATACGTCAAAAAGCGCCTCAAAGCAATTCAACAAAAGGGCGGAAAGGTTGTCGTTATCGACCCGAAAAAGACTGAAACCGCTGAAGTGAGTAGTGAGCACTTGTTTATCAAGCCTGGCACAGATGTCTTATTGCTCTTGTCCATGCTTAATAGTTTGTTTTCACAAAATCTAGCGAATCCTGAGCACTTGCTAGAATTTGCCAAGGACTTACCTTTAGTTGAAGATTACGTAACCAACTTTACGCCAGAAAAAACAGAAGAAGCAACAGGTATCAGCGCCGAACAGGTACACCGTTTGGTCAAAGAATTTAGCGAAGCCCAATCAGCATCATGCTATGGCAGGATGGGCGCCAGTGTGCAACGCTTCGGTACGCTTACACAATATCTAATTATGCTGTTTAATATGCTAACAGGGAACTTAGACAAACGTGGTGGAATGATGTTTACTCAACCGGCGGCAGATTATCTCCCTCATTCAGGACATGGTAGCTTAGCCAAGGGGCACACGCGCGTTAGAGGACTCCCTGCCTTTGCTGGCGAATATCCGGTCTCGGCGCTTGCCGAAGAGATTACAACACCTGGAGAAGGACAAATAAAGGCTATCGTAATTGGTGCTGGTAATCCAGTTTTGACAACCCCAAACGGCCAACAGCTTGATAATGCGTTTAAATCACTGGATTTCGTTGTCGCTGTAGACTTTTACATTAACGAAAGTAATCGCCATGCTGACGTAATACTGCCACCTGTAACCGCACTCGAACGGGATCATTATGATATTGTTTTCCACAAATTCGCTGTTAGAAATTCAGTTAAATACTCCCCGGCTGTATTTCCATTATTAGAAGAACAGCGAACTGATTGGCAAATTTATTTATCACTAACGCAAAAACTTGAAGCACTTCGTGATCCAGAAAATTCCGAGCAATCGGCATTAAAATATAAAGCTCTCTGGCATAAGACACCAACAGGTGTAGTCGACGATTTATTGAAAACAGGTCGTTATGCTAAATTAGTATCAGGTCTGAGTATCAACACTTTAATCAACAACCCTCATGGTATTGATTTAGGTGAATTACAAAGTGATTTACCAAATGCTTTGTTTACCAAAGACAAATCAATAAATTTAAGTTTTGACTTTTTTATGCCTGATATAAAAAGAGTGAATGAATACTTCTACAACGAAGTTGGTAAGGAGTCTCCTTTATTACTGATAGGAAGGCGTCATTTAAAGTCAAACAATTCATGGCTACACAATAGTAAAAGAATGGTTAAAGATACCACTAGATGCACAGCGCAAATCCACCCTACTGACGCAAGTGCATTTGGAATCGAAAATGGCAGTTTGGTTACCGTCAGGTCACGAGTAGGTCAAATTATCATTGAAGCTGAGATCACAGAAAAAGTGATGCGTGGTGTTGTTTGTATCCCCCACGGATGGGGACACAATAAACAAGGGATTCAGTGGCAGCATGCACAATCAATTGCGGGTGTGAGCTGCAATGATCTCACTGATGAAATGATTTTAGATGAGCTTTCTGGAAATGCTGTGTTAAATGGCGTGCCTGTTACAATTAGTGCATAAGCGGTCACCCAGAAATGGGTTAATTGTATCTATCAGCAATGTCTAAACTGGTACGTAAACCTGACTCATCCAGTAGTTCGTTCATTTCTTTGTGCAAGGTCAACGGATAAGCATCTATTTGTATTTGTGTGTACACTCCGTTGGCATGCATAATTTTTAACGCGGTATTGAACTCCTCGATAAATGCTCGTGTTTGTACAGTATCGTTGCACATGATGTGGCCAAGAGAGTAACTCGGGCTACCTGCAATTTTATAGTGAAAGGACTCTCGCAGCACATCTGGATATGCTCGGTGCAATAAAATCGGTGTTGCCACTAAATATGATGAGCGAGATGCGAGAAATAACCTGACTTCAGCAGCAAATCCTGTGGTAGAGGCCAACTCTTGTCGGAAAGCAGGGGCGAGTGATTTTATTTGCTGATCCATAAAGTTTCCGTAGGACCTGTTTCTAGTATGAAACAGTAAAAAGTCGTCAACATGATTGGCAAGGTCGACCAAGCTTTTGATTTCACCTTGTTCATTTAGCACATCTGCAATCGACTCATTAGCGTTGTTTGAAAAAATACGTGAACTAGCGGTGATACCTGTTGGCAGTGAAAAGAGGAATTCATCAATACGTTCTTTAGTTTTAATCTTAGCAGGTGTACAAGTTGGGCGAGGACTTCGCAATGAAAGCCACACTCGCTCGCTAGGGAGTACTTGGAAGACTATTTTTTTGTTTAACATGTTTTGAGCATGTTCTTTTACCACAAAGTCTATTTCAACCGACTCTTTTCTATTAAACGCTTCAGCTCGTGTTGAATCGAAGAAAATGAAGTCGATGTCATAAGATGCTACCTCTTCGCTATAAACAGAAGTGGTAAAAAAAAGACACAAAAAACTTGCCGATAAACACCTAAGGTATTGAAGTGTAAAAAGCCAGTCCGCTTTCAAACCTGTGCTCATAAGATACTCAATGGTTTGAAAAGCTCGAATTGTAGATAAGCTAATAAGATCATCATGATCCCCTTAATTATTATTGATAATCTACACAAGTTAAATATCAATGCAAACAAGTATTTAGCCCGCATCTATTCGTTAGTTCCTTTTATCGCGTTTCCAGGTGCCACCATACTGATAATCTAAGCTCGTTTTGTATGTCTGTTGGCAGTACTTACAAATCAAAACCCACGAAGGATACTCAGCATTCCTGACTCTGAACAATACGGGTTGTACCGTTGCACAAATAGCACATCCCCTCTTGGGCTTTTGTCTGCTTTTCTTACCCAAGCAAGCTCACTTAAATACTTGTAATTTAATCATTTCATATGCCACTTGGTTAGCACCCACTGGTTTGTATTTTGCTAGTTTTCCAACCATAAAGGGTGCTAAAAACTTAGATAGTGAAATTCCAAGTGCCTCTGCGTAACGGGTCTCTTTTCTTTCTCCCAACAGCAAAGATGGCCGAACAGCTGCAGCATTATCAAGTTGAGGCATAGTCAAAATAGCGTTCTCAACTTCTCCTTTTACTCGTAAATAAAAGTTTTTACTCTTCGCATTGGCTCCCACTGATGAAATCCAAACAAAGCTGATGCCCCGTTGAGCTCGAGTGAGTTGAGCGGCGACGTGCACAAATTCAAAATCCACTCGACGGAATGCCTTCTCGCTACCTGCTTTTTTGATAGTAGTGCCTAAACAGCAATACACGTGATCCACGCTAAAATATCCTTGGTAGTCTTGAAGAAAATCAAAGTCAATTACCAAAGCTTGAATTTTGTTCATTGGATCATGGAAATCACTGTCTTGCAGTGGACTGCGCACGAGGCAAGTAATCGCGGTATATCGAGGGTCCTGACAGAGTTGGTTGACCAATGCTTTACCGACCAGACCTGAAGCACCTAATACTAACGCTGTATACTGTCTTGACATATCTACCTTTTCAAATTTTTGCTATGTTAATACTTTGAACAATGAAGACAGAACTAGGACATAACAAAAATAACATGAATAAACGAATTAATACCCTGCTAGGCCTAATTGGGTTCAGCATGATTCCATTAATTAGCTCGGCTAACGCTGAACAACTCACTATTGAACGCATCATGCAAGCCCCGTCTTTATCGGGACAGTCTCCTGTTGGCCTTAAAGTGTCTCCTGACGGTCAACGGGTCACTTTTTTGAAAGGTAAAGTAGACGATTACGAGCGCTATGACCTGTGGGAATACCATATTGCCAGCGGCAAAACACAGATGCTTTTTGACTCCAACGATTTACACACCGGTGATGAAGTATTATCTGATGAAGAAAAAGCAAGGCGCGAAAGAATGCGTGTTTATGGTACCGGCATCATGAGTTACCACTGGTCTCATGATGGTAAAGCACTTATCTTTCCACTCGCTGGAGACGTTTATTACTACAAACTTGGTGATAAAAGTGCAAAACAACTGTTAGATACACCTGAGTTTGAAACAGACGTGAAGTTCTCTCCAAAAAGTAACTACGTGTCGTATATCAGGGAACAAAACTTATACGTAATGGACATAGCATCTGGCAAAGAAAAAGCAATCACCACTAAAGGAGGTGGTGATATCAAATATGGTATGTCAGAGTTCGTTGCACAGGAAGAAATGAGTCGCATGACTGGCTATTGGTGGTCACCTGACGAGCGCCATATCGCTTTTACAAAAGTTGATGAATCACCTGTTGAGGTCATTACCCGCTCTGAAATCTATGCTGACTCAATCAAGACTATTGAACAAAAATATCCCAAAGCAGGTACTGACAACGTTCACATTGAGCTTGCCATTAGCGGTATTGACAATGATACCCTTAAATGGATAAATCTTGGCGATAACAAAGATATTTACTTAGCGCGTGCTCAATGGATGAATGACGAAGCACTGAGTTTCCAAACTCAAAGCCGAAACCAGCAGTTACTTACGCTAAGTGCTTACAATATTGCCACGAACGAACAAAATACCTTGATAAAAGAAACAAGTGAGACTTGGCTAAACTTACATGATGATCTCAGATTCTTAAACGATAAATCACACTTTGTGTGGGCATCTGAGCGTGACGGTTTTAAACACCTTTATCTGTATAAAAATAATGGTGACTTAGTAAAACAGCTTACCTCTGGGGACTGGATCGTTGAATCAGTCAAAGCAATTGATGCAAAAGCACGCATGATTTATTTTCAAGGTCGAAAAGACACCCCGCTAGAGAGCCACTTATATTCTTTGAATATTGATACAGCAGAGACAAATCGATTGACCGATTTAGGGAAGTATCACAGCACTACGTTTGCCGCTGACGCAAGCATTTTTATTAACGCTCATTCAGACGCCAACTCTCCAACTCAAGTTAGCTTGCACAAAGCGAATGGAGAGCAGATCACTTGGCTTGAAGAAAATAAAGTCGATAAAAGCCATCCTTTATACGCTTATCAAAAAGACTGGGTAAAACCAACATTTGGTATTATAAAAGCCAACGATGGAAGCGATTTACACTATCGCCTTTATACACCTAAAAAAATTGAAGGTAAGCATCCTGCCATAGTTTATTTATACGGCGGTCCTATTGCTCAGGTTGTTACAAATCGATGGGGAGGTAGCAGAGGCTTACTTATGCAGCATTGGGTAAACAAAGGATATGTTGTGTTTAGCATCGATAATCGAGGCTCTGCAAATAGAGGCAAAGCATTTGAAGACCCACTTTACAAAAAAATGGGCTTTGTAGAGGTTGAAGATCAAGTGACCGGTGTCGAGTTTTTGCGTACCCTAGATTTCGTGGATAGTAAAAGAGTAGGGGTACATGGTCATAGCTATGGAGGCTATATGACCTTAATGACCATGTTCAAAGCATCGGAGCATTTTGCAGCGGGTGTTTCAGGTGCGCCTGTAACAGATTGGCGCTTATATGACACGCACTACACCGAGCGCTACATGGGAGATCCGAGAAATGAAGAACAAGCTTATACTGCATCATCTGTGTTCCCATATGCAAAAGACCTAAAAGGTGATCTACTTATCTATCATGGTATGGCCGACGACAATGTGTTGTTCACGCACAGTACTAAGCTATATAAACACTTGCAAGATTTAGCTATTCCGTTTGAGGTGATGGATTATCCTGGTAAAAAGCATAGTATTCGCGGTAAAAACACACGTATTCATATGTATCGAACAATCACTAACTTTTTCGATAAACATTTGATGGCAACTCACTAAATCATGGTCGCCATCAAGGCTAATGCCTGTGATGGCGGTCTTAATATTTTAGAACATCAGACTTGCTAATGATTTTTGCACATCTTGCGCTAGTGAAGATTTAAGCTCTACTTCAAACGGAGAAGACTGTCCGGATATCCAAATTTTCAATTCACAATCAGAATCAAAATGACCTGCCGTCTCGACTTTAAACTGAGTGATACTTTTATACGGAATACTCAAATAATCAACTTTCTTACCCGTCATTCCTTGTTTATCAATAAACATAAAACGTTTATTGGTAAACACAATCATATCCCGTACCAATTTATAAGCGACCATCACTTTTTCTTTAGAGGCACTTGACTCACCTAGTATAGGAGCCAATTCGTCTGCTACTTCTTGGCTATCTACTTCTGAGGCATTGCCCATTAAACCGTCTAACAATCCCATGTTTCCTCTCATACATAAATAAAGTTCTACTTTGTTTTAACATGAATTGACTCAAGGATGACAGCTGATTTTTCCGATTGAAGAAATTCTGAACAAAGCCGATAAGAAGGTACCTTCAAAAAAGCTTTTATGACGATGAAAACGAGTGTGAAAAAACCGGTAAACGATCACCGTATTCTCAAAGAAAGCGTCAATCGGTTATATGAAAATCTTGCTAACCGTTTAGTCATCAATTTAATTGCTGCTTCTGTTCTAGTTTTTGGTTTTTTTGACGGCAACCCCCTTATAGTTAAACAGTATTGGTTTGGCGCAATGTGTTTGCTAATCGGTTTTCAACTCGCTGATTTTACTTATTGGCGAAACGCGCATACCAAGGACTCGTTTAGTATCGTTCAGGCGCTCACTCGCTTTAGAGTTGGGGCATGGACGATGGCAACAGCATATGCGACATATAGTGTGATTATTTTCAACTCGATGCCGCTTATCGAGTTTGCCACATTAGTTATTATTTTTGCCTCTCTCTCAAGCGGAACTACCGCTATGTTTGCATCAGACAAAATCCTCTCAAGTAGTTACTGCGTTATTCTTTTGTTGCCAATTTCTACGATGGGCGCATTCTCTGAGCAAACCAGTCACAACATTTTATCAATACTAGGTTTTGTCTTTGCTTTTGTGATGTGCACGATGGGAATTCGTACTTCAAATTTCACTAAAAACGCAATCGCAACAAAATTCCAAAATATAGATCTGCTTGAAGATAAAGATCGCATGCTTGGGATGATGAAGAATCAAAGTAAGCAAATCATCAAAGCCAATCAAGAACTTGAGTCAAAAGTTGAAGAGCGAAGCCGAGAAATATATAAAATGGCAAATATAGACCCGCTCACAGGCTTACTCAATCGAAGTGCATTTTTAAAACTTCTTAATGACAAGATTGAACAGGCAAGCGTCGCAAAAGAAGGTTTTGCGATTCTATTCATTGACCTAGACGGCTTTAAAGCAATAAACGACATTAATGGACATCGCGTTGGAGACGAAGTGCTTTCGCTTACATCTAAGCGCATGCAGTCTGTGATAGAAATTGAGCATAAGATTTGTAGATGGGGAGGAGACGAGTTTGTTGTTTTAATTGATGATATTGACCAAACGCTTGCGGTAAGCCTTGGTAATGACCTCATTTTCACTATTTCTACACCGATTCAGATTGGATTAAACATACTCGGTATTGGCGCTACTGTTGGCATATCGATGTATCCGCGACATGCACATAGTGCCGATGAACTAATTGAGTTAGCGGATGATGCAATGTATCGTCAAAAGCAGACTGAAAAATCAAAAGTATTAGCCTACTCAGAAGCGCTTAGAATAGAACGCGCACATGCTCAAAATTTGCAGGCTGGTCTAGCGACAGCACTACAGAAACAACAACTTACACTGGCATTTCAACCTGTTGTAGACAAGGTCAATAAAGACATTCAATACCTTGAAGCATTAATGCGATGGCGTTTTGATGGTACAGCGATTGAAACGGCACAATTTATAAAGGTTGCTGAGAACTTCGGCCATATACACGCTATTGGTAAATGGGCAATTCACGAATCGATTGAGCATGCACTGAAATGGCAAGAGGTTAATGACATCAAACTTGCCCTCAATATTTCGAGCGTTCAATTTTTGCAAAGTAACTTTACTGCAATTATAAAACATGCTCTTGAAACAACGGGGCTATCCCCGAATTGCATTTGTTTAGAAATTCAAGAAGACGTTTTGCGCGCAGATACCAAAAAAATTAAAGCTACAATATCAGATCTGAAACACCTTGGTGTTGAACTTTGTATTGATAATTTTGGAATGAGTGATGTGGGTATATCAAAACTCTACATGCTAAATTTTGACCACATCAAAATCAATACTCGTCACACCAAAGATAATGCTGAGTTTATCAATTCACTCATTAAAACCACTATCTTTATCGCGAAAAAGGCCAACAAAAAGGTCACACTAAAAAATATAGAAACCCTGGAACAAGCGGAATATTACGAAAAACTAAACTGTGATTATTTACAGGGACATTACTACGCCTCTCCTGAGCCATCGTCTGAAGAAACTTACCGCTTAAAAAATTAATTTCGCAATTTTTTCAAAGACTTTCGCCGCTTACCAATTACTTGTACTATTGTTGAAAAAACAATTAACTGACCAATCATGCTAAGTTTTAAAGACATTGAAGCAGCACAAGCACGCATCAAACCATACATTCAAACCACACCAATTTTAACTTCTAACTTACTTAACACTTGGTTAGGGCATGAAGTTTACTTTAAGGCTGATTGCTTACAAACCACGGGCGCTTTCAAGCTCCGCGGTGCAACCAATTTACTAGCCAAACGAGCCGAAACGAAAACGCTTCCCAGTAAAATCGTTGCAAATTCTTCGGGCAATCATGCACAAGCAGTTGCCTATGCAGCTCGTCAATTTAATATACCGGCCACCATTTACACGACTGAATCAGTCTCTGAAATCAAAGCCGCAGCGACGGAATATTATGGCGCACAAGTCAAAAAGTTTGCGCTTCGAGTTGATGCGGATAGAGCAGTTGCTGATGCCGCTAAGGAACCGGATACGCTGTGGGTGCCACCATTCAATCACCCGGATATCATTGCTGGACAAGGCACTGTGACAGCAGAAGCGATTGCACAATTACATTCACAATCCGTTACACCAGATGCTATTTTCGCCCCATGTGGCGGTGGAGGGTTGCTATCAGGTGCAATTCTGAGTGCACGAGCATTACTGCCTAATGCAAAAGTGCTGGGGAGTGAGCCTCAACTTGCAAATGATGCATCACGCTCATTACAAAGCGGAAAAATCGAGTGCTTAGATGGGCCCGCAGACACATTAGCCGATGGCGCAGCAACACCAAGTGTGGGCGAGCACACTTTCGAAATTATTCAACAAGTTGATGATTTTTACGAAGTTGACGAGGTCCAAATTGCATATTGGACACAATGGTTACAACATTTACTAAAACTTCATGTTGAGCCTACCTGTGCAATGAGTATGGCAGCAGTGGTAGCATGGTGCTTAGAGCAAGCATCCCCTCAAAAAGTGTTAGTATTAGTAACCGGCGGTAACATAAGTGCCGCGTCGATGAGAAAAATCTGGGAAAAAGATTACTTGCTTCAGCCGCCGATCCTAAATGAACAGTGATCACTAAAAACATCTAATAATAAAACGACAGGAAAAAATGATGAGACAACGGATACTCGCGTGTTTTGCGACAAGTTTGATTTGTGCAAGTTTATCTCTGAATGCTTTGGCGCAGGTTACCGCAATAAAAAACGTTAAGGGCTACACGCTCGACCAAAATGGAAAATTAATTCAATTTTCTAATATTGCTTTTGAAAATGATAAAGTCATTGCCCTTGATAGTTCTGTTGATAGCTTAACTGTTGAGCGCACGATTGATGCTAGCGGCAACGTCATGATACCAGGTCTTATCGATGCCCATGGGCACATCTTAGGATTGGGCCAAGGTTTACTCGAGATTGATCTGCGCGGCGCTAGCTCTGAACAAGCGGCAGCTAAACGCGTTGTTGATTTCATTAGCACTAAAGACGAAACAAACAAAGATAACTCATGGGTAATTGGACGAGGCTGGAATCAAGTGCTTTGGCCCAATAAAGCTTTTCCGTCAAAACAAAGCCTTGATGAATTAGTACCTGACCGCCCAGTAGTCTTATCACGTGTCGATGGACATGCCGTTTGGGTAAATAGCAAAGCGCTAGCTTTAGCGGGGATTGATGCAAACACGCCCTCTCCTTCAGGTGGTGAAATAGTCAAGGATGAAAACGGCCAACCAACCGGCTTGTTAATAGATAATGCTGAATACTTGGTGACTAAGCTCATTCCCGCGCCTGATACTTATCAATTGAAAAAACAACTAAAAGCCGCAAGTGAGCATTTACTATCACTTGGAATAACCAGCGCTCATGATGCAGGAATTAGTCAACAAGTCTATAACTTCTATAAAGATAAAGCACAAAAAGGCGCTCTTGATTTTAGAATCTACGCAATGCTATCTGCAACCGACCCAAAGATAAAAAGTATGCTAGCAAAGGGGCATTATTCAGATGAACAGGATTTTTTGTCTGTTAGGAGTGTAAAAGCATACGGAGATGGCGCACTAGGAAGCAGAGGTGCTGCGCTTCTCGCGCCGTATTCTGATGATCATGATAATCACGGTTTATTGGTCACTCCTCAAGAAGAGCTTCCTAGTTTATTTAGACAGGTCCTTGGTGCTAACTTTCAACTTAATTTTCATGCAATAGGCGATCGTGCAAACCGCTTAGCACTGTCTGAATTTGCGAAAACATTTAAAGTTTTCCCAGAAAATACACAACGCCATCGCATCGAACATGCACAAGTCATCGCAGTAGACGATATCGACTTGTTCATTCAACACGGTATCATACCTTCGATGCAGCCGACACATGCTACTAGTGATATGAATATGGCAGAAGATCGCATTGGTAAAGCACGATTAAAAGGCGCATACGCGTGGAAAACACTGCTGGATAAAGGCGCAAGAATCGCGTTTGGTTCAGACTTCCCGGTGGAGCTTGCTAACCCGTTTCACGGTCTACATGCAGCAATTACTAGACAAAGCGGTGCTAATCAACCTGAAAACGGTTGGATCCCTGAAGAAAGAGTGACGCGTGTGCAAGCGTTAAAAGGTTTCACACTTGATGCAGCATATTCAGCATTTCAAGACGATTTATTGGGAACCCTTTCACCCGGAATGAAAGCCGATTTTATTATTATAGATCGCGATGTATTTGAAATACCGGCAAACGAAATAAGGGACACTCAGGTGTTAGAAACTTGGGTAAATGGAGAATTGAAGTTTAAAGATTAATGCCCTACTTTACACAATTAGCCCGCTTTAATGCGGGCTAATTGTGTATAACTATGAACTAAATTTGTATTTATTTATACAAAGTGCGAATCCATCTCTCAGTGGTTATAAAGCGCCACGACCAGCTATCCCATTTACTATCAAGACCACCAGCAACAATATCATCTTCTGACATTCCACTGGCTTTTTTAGCCTGAACGTAAGCGTAGGTTTCTTTTATCATATCAAGAAAACGTTGGTAGTCAGCCTTTGAAGCTAATGAGCCATGACCGGGAATAATGCTAGTATCATCGTCGATTTTATCCAAAATGGTTTGAACCGAAGCGATATAACCTTTAACCGAACCTCCAGCGCCTAGGTCTACATAAGGGAACATATCTTTGAAATATAAATCCCCCGTATGCAGGACGTCTGGTTGCTCAAACCACACAACACTGTCGCCGTCAGTATGACCACCAGGAAGATGGAAAACGTGAATAGTCTCACCGTTGAAGTGGAATTTCACGCCCTGTTCATAGGTCACAACTGGCAAAGCCGCTGGGTCCGCATCTTTACCCGAGGCTAATCTAACGCGTACATTTTCATGCGCAAAAATAGTTGCGTCCTTATGCTCATGGAAAAACGCATTAGATCCAGTGTGGTCACCGTGGTAGTGCGTATTGATGACATATCGAGTTTTTGCTTCACTAATACCCGCAAGGGCACCGGCAATCTTCTCGGCTAATGGTGCATACTGGTCATCCACGATTAAGATGCCATCATCTCCGGCGGACACACCGATATTACCACCGGCTCCGACCAGCATATGAACAGAACCAGCAATGCTTTTTGACTCTATTGTAACATCGTCAAACCCACTTTGAGCTTGGGTTTGATAAGAAAACAACAGTGCCACGAGGGACGCAGCAAATACATTTTTTTTCATAACGTTTTATGTTCCTGTACTATTTTTATTATAAGCCTAGTCTTAATTTTTCGTTTAACAAGCCAGATACTCATACGCAATTGGTATTGGACCGTTTATTCTGTAAATAAAGTTCATTTAAGGTGTTGAAAGCGTTTTACGAGTTGTCCATCAATTTCGATCGTTTCATTGAACATTTCAATAGGCCTCACCCAAAGCGAGAAGTCACCATATAAAGTGCGATAAACCACTAATTCACTCTCATCCTCAGAGTGCCGAGCCACCCCAATGACTTCGTAGTCTTTTCCTTTGTAATGACGATAAATTCCTAATTCCACGCTAACGTCCTTATAGATATGCGTTGACTAAGCAAGCAACCGTGGATGCAGTTGGTTTACCATGTTGCCAATCTAAGTTTTCAACGCCGCTTCCCGCAATATCCACATGTGTAAAAGGCAGAGGGTGTGCAGCATCACCGGCATGTTTGTCTAAACCAGATGCAATACTCAAAAAGGCCATTGGGAATTGATGCCCTCGTACCGTCGATACTGAAGGAGCGTTGTTTGATGAAAGAATATCATCGGCCTTGGTCCTTGATTTAATGAAATCAAAGTCTTCGCGCCGTGATAGCGATGGTTCTACGGGATCTCCCCATGCATCTCCAGCAACAGACCAACGTTGACTAACCTTTTGCAACCGCGCAGGTCCGTTTTCAACTAGTGCAGTGTAAGGTCCAAATGCAATCGCGGCATGCCCCGTTAAGGTTGCCACTGAAAAGAGCTCTGGATTAATTTCATTAACAGCTTCTTCTCTTAAATGAGAAAGCAAATCACCTAGTAGCATTCGGCCTTCTGCATCCGTATTTCCAACTCTAACTCTTACACCAGCGTGACTGGTGATGATCTCATCAGGAATAAATGCTTCTGCCCCAATACTGTTTCTGACTGCTCCAATTTCAACGACTACTTTAACGCCTTTAGGTTGAATCAAAGAGACAGCTTTCATAAAGCCCGCGACTGAAGCTGCTCCACCTTTGTCTCGGCTCATTCCTGCCATGTGGCCATTCACCTTTAAATCTGCCCCACCTGTATCAAATGTAATTCCTTTTCCTGCAAACATGAGCGTCTTTTCTATATCACCTTCTGGCACATAAGTGAGCCTGATTATCCTAGGTTGATGACGCTTTACTTCGATGGACGCTCTAGCAACAGCATGCAATAGGGGATAACGCGCTAAAATTTCTTGCTCGTCATCAATAATATTTACCTGAACAGTCGAGTCTTTAAATGTTCTCGCGCAATAATCTGCAAAACCGGGAGGTGCCATCCTTTCGGGTTCAGTGCCACAAAGATCTCGCGCAACACGTTTACCTGCTTCGATCGCATTTAAACGCGCAACATATTTTTCATCGGCTCCTAGTAAGCCAATTTTCTTGATAGGTTCAAGATCTTGGTCAGGAAGATCCTGTCTAGCTTCTAATGGCTGCCATAACCCCTGACACAAGCCTAAATATGCGACACCTAATGCTTCCTTGTATCTTACTCGCACTTCATCAGACAAACCTTCCAAGTTAACCTCTACTAAAGGCGTTAAAATGCCTGCGGAGAGCAACTCGGATGCTACTAATTTTGCAGCATCATAAATTCTCCTGACATCATCAAAATCTCGGAGTAATTCGTTCACGGGCACATGAAAAACTCTCTGCCCAGGTGCTTTGCCGTCATGGACTAATACACTTTGATTACCAACGCGCGCGTCGATAACTGAGTGTGCTTCTAGCGTTTTTTGAACCGCGGGTAAAAATCGACTGTTTTGACCATTGCTAATTAGGACAAAGCAATCATAGTCTTGCGTAAGTTCACTGTTTAGGAGTTCCGCACAGGCTCTTGGAAAAGGCATAGTATTCCTTAAATATACTGCTGACTTGCATGGAGTATTTGCAAGATGATTTACGTTTATGCGTCAACATCTTACAAATGGATCAATTTCATGTGTTAGTATAACTAGCTATGCGATTTATCCAATATTAAAAGATGTCAGAATTAGTCAATTTGCTTGAAAAGTTAGCGGGTCAGAAAGCCTTTGAAGACGGAGTTGTCTTGTTTTTAGACAAAGCTGTTGAAGCGCTTCATATCGAAGGTAAAGAAGTCTTCGCTTTGGTTAAAGCTGATGATCATCACCGTGTCAAACTCACTCGCACAGCCTCGCATATTGAAGGCGCTTGCACTTGTCCCATTTCGGAAGACTTTGACTTCTGCTCACATTGTGTCGCAGTAGCACTTGCCTTAAACAAACACGAAAGTGAGATAAAAAAGCTGCAAGATGGTGATGCAAAAGATCGCGTTCATGCTTTGATAAAGCAAATGAATGAAGAAGAAACGAAAGAAACTCTTCTCAAACTAATCAATGACGATAAAGATTTGTTAGCTAAGTGGGAAATGATCGCTGATGCGAAATCTGGTTTGTTAAAAGCAACGGCAATTAAGAAGCGAATTACTAAGGCTTTTCCACTAAAAAGCGTATCTCAAAACGCAAAAGTACAAGAGTATTTTGATGAGGCCAAGCTTAAACTGAATGTCGTGTTTGATGTTATAACAGCACTAGAGCCCAAACAGGCCTTCAGCTGTGTCGAATACATGTTATTTAGATATGATACCATTTTAAGCCGTGTTGATGATGCAGGTGGTGCGAGACATGAACTTTTTAAGCAGATCATGCCACTATTCGAAACGTGCTTTAAATCACTGTCTTGGCATGATGGTGAAAAGATCGACTATTTAATGTCACTTTACGCAAGTGACTATTCACATTTTGAATTTGTGGATATTCCGCAACGTTTTATAGACGAAAATGACCAAAAATTGCTTCAAACCTTTATCAAACGCCTAGAAACTCACATCAAAAATCATGGATTAAAGGTCCGTAAAGCGACGGGTAAGCTAGAATCGACTTCGCGTGACATGCTATTTTCGATTGCTCAATTTTATGCCTCGCAAAGCGAAATTGAAACAGCATTGCAGTGGCTTGAAAAAGCGGCGGATAGTATGGAAGGATACGTAAGACTTATAGAGTTGTTGATAGAGTATGGGAAAACCGACAGAATATCGGACTATTTGAATCAGGCCCAGCTACTCGCAAGTACAGCTTACGAAAGACGGATTGTAAACATGTTGGAAAAACGCGCATTCGATTGATTGAAGTTAAGCTTTTTTGCAAGTGTAATAAAAGCCCTTTTTCAAGAAGCCATGGTCTCAACTATCGCTTCTCCTAAACCCAGTTCAAATATATTAGCAACAGCATGTCTTGTGCGCAGTTCTGCGCAATTTCCGCCGCTAGTTTTAGCATTAAATAACGATAAATCAGCTTCCTGTAACAAGGTTTTGTGAGTTAAGTCTTCTTCTGGATACATAGAATATCCACCGACACTTACCGTCAAAAAACTAAATTCATCCGATGCATCATTGCGGATTTGTAGTCCCTGAACTTTTGTAATTACCTTGTCAGCGATCGACTCTAATTCATATCCACTGCAAAATGGCTTTAACAAAGCAAACTGATTGCCTTCGAGTGTACATAACGAGTCATTTACATTTGTTGCCAGTGACTGAAGTTCTTCTGCGATCATTTGCAGTACTAAGTCGCCATAGTTCAACCCATGATGTTGATTAAAACCTTTAAAATTATCAATATCGACTAGCAGTATTGCCATTTTTTTATTCTTTCGAAGGCATTCATTCCATCGTCGAAAAACTTGTTCATTAAATTTCCGAGCGTTTCCGATTCCAGTTATTGGGTCGATATAACTTGCGTTTTCGGCTTCTTTTTTATCTTGATGTAGTTTTAGTTGATTACGTAAACGGATTCTTAATTCTGCTGGTTTGAGAGGGCGGTCAATAAAATCATAGACTTCACGTGCTAATAAACTGGCATCTCGTTTGCGCTGCTCTTCAACGTATTCGCTGGCAAAGAGTATAGGAATGTCTTTTTCAAACGCCCATTCTTGCAAACTTTGGTAGCTTTCATTTATTTGTGACGGGCAAGCAGGTAAACTCAACACTATGATATCTGGGTATCGTGTGCATTCGGTCAACAACTTAATACCTACTTCAATCGAATCTAAAAGTTGTACTTCGTATTCGTCAAGAAGCATTTGAGCTGCACGCTTAAAGTATTCACGATCATCGTCAATAATTAATATGTGGTGCTTCAATTGTGTAATTTGTTCACATACAGACATGCTTTACTCATATTTATGCTAATGCACGATAATCTCTTATCGACCGATAAGAAGCTAACTTCATGATTTTGTTAAATAAACATACATGAGCCTAAAAAGCAGGTAAACAAGATATGTGTAATTTTCAACCATTTCATGTAAATTTCATACAAGTGGATGACTTATACATTAGTTTAAAAGTTGTATATTCTACTACTTTAGTAGTCTGAATGATTTGATTTCGCTAAACATCTGAAATATAGAAGGTTATTCTTTTTTTCTAAGTCCAGGGGTAATTGTCTTTGTTCATCGTTAGTTTGTTGCAAGCCAACATGCACACCAAGCAAACGAGCAGCTTTTCCCTCCCCACGTTTCATTGCTTGTTCAAGCAAGTCGTAAAGTAGCTTAAAATCAATCACGGCAGATTTGGATTCGCAAGTAGTTTGAACGAAGTTACTGAATTTAACTTTTACACCTACTTTATTGATGGCTTTGTGTGCTACGTATCGAGTCGCTCTTTGAGTTAACTCAGGGAGTAGTTTTTGTTGCAAAATTGACTTTAATTCTGCTAGATCTGAAATGTCATGTGAAAATGTTCGCTCAACACCGACTGACTTTCGAACCCGCGAACTTTCAACTTCACGATTATCAATACCGTGACAACGTTGCCATATAACACGACCATATTTCCCAAAATGCTCGACCAAAAATGCCTCGGATGAAGCTCTTACATCTTTACCCTTTTCAAGATTAAGCCTTTTAAGTTTTTCTGCGGTTACCTTGCCCACGCCAGGTATCTTTTTAAGTGGAAGCTGACCAATAAAATCCCAGACTTGTTCAGGCGCAATAGTATATATGCCATTGGGTTTATTTATGTCAGACGCGATTTTAGCAAGAAACTTGATCGGCGCTATCCCAGCTGACGCCGTCAATTCTGTTTCTTTATATATATCAGCTAGAATTTGTTGGGCCGTTAAGGTAGCTGAGCCCTTATTGAGCGCAGAGTCACTTAAATCCAGAAATGCTTCATCCAATGACAGTGGTTCAATTTTATCAGCGTATTGTTCAAATACGCGCCTTATTATCGCACTTACTTGTTTATAGACTTCCATCCGGCCTGGCACAACAATTAGGTTGGGACATTTTTGTAAAGCTATGGCCGTTGGCATCGCGGATGAAACACCAAATGAACGCGCGATATAATTGCAAGTTGATAATACTCCTCGTCGGTCAGACTTACCGCCTACCGCAACAGGCTTACCTTGCAAAGATGGGTTGTCTCGCATTTCAACAGATACATAAAATGCATCCATATCCACGTGCACAATTTTTCGCATTGACCGACATTAAATACTGTATATAAATACAGCTTAGCATATTAACAAAAATGATGAAATAACTGGGTTCCTCGGCCTAATAGCTTAGGTATTAACATCCACAACAAGGCGACCTCTTACCTTTCCGGCTAGTAGCTGTTCCGCTAAATCAACTGAACTACTTAATGCTACGACCGTGCTTAAACTGGCTAATAGTTGCTTATCTACTAATGAGCCGAGTGCCTTCCAGGCTTCTTTGCGATCTTCTATTGGCCGCATAACAGAATCAATGCCAATGAGCTTCACCCCTCTGAGAATAAAAGGTGCGACCGTCATATTTAAATCCATTCCTTGAGCAAGCCCACAAGCTGCAACAGTGCCACCATATTGTGTTGCAGCACATGCGTTTGCGAGTGTATGGCTACCAACTGAGTCGATAACACCCGCCCAACGTTCTCTCACCATCGGGCGACCGGGTTCACTCAATTCAGAGCGTTCTATAATGTCAACCGCGCCTAGACTTTGAAGGAAGGCTTTCTCTTCTGGGCGACCTGTAGAGGCAATAACTTGATAGCCGAGTTTGCTCAGTAACATGATGGCAACACTACCTACACCACCATTTCCACCAGTGACTAGAATTTCACCTTTGTCAGGTGTTACTCCTTGTTTTTGCAAAGCAAGCACACAAAGCATTGCTGTGTACCCAGCAGTACCTAGCATCATTGCTTCTTTTGAAGAAAATTCTGAAGGTTGCTTGATAAGAAAGTCAGCGGGCACACGCGCTTTTTGCGCTAAACCACCAGGAAAACGTTCACCGACTCCAAAACCATTTAAAATAACACTGTCACCGCTCACAAAGTCATCACTTTGAGACCGAAAAACCTTGCCAGCAAAATCAATTCCCGGCGTCATCGGAAATTCACGGATGATTTTGCCTTTTCCGGTGATAGCGAGAGCGTCTTTATAGTTCAAGGTTGAATATTCTATGTTAACTTCAACCTCACCATTTCCCAATTGCTCTTCGGCAATTTCAGTCACGCGTGCGTTATACTGCGGCTCGTTTTGTATTTGAATACCCTTGAACATGATGGCCTCTTTTAAATTTTTATAAGATTTTATTATCCTGCCATTCTTTGATTTTCTTTTGACGAGCTTCTTCTCGCTCCATGCGTTGCTTTTTTCTATCACAAGGTTCTGGGCAATCACAGGCCTTTGAAATGCCGATTGCGCCCAAACCGCCACAACTGCCTGCAATTGTTTTACGTTGTAAAATATAACCGACTGCCATCGCAGCAACCATTAATAAGAAAAATCCAAACGCTAAAATAAAAGTACTCAAATTAACCTCTTTTGAGTGGTATTTGTGCAAAGAATGCAACTACCACGTTAGTAAATTGTCACCTGTTTTGCAAATTCAGGAGATTGATACTCAACAAAGCCCTCGGCTTCTTTTGTTATCATCAATACAGCTATACCCTGAGCTTCGACCAACTCTTTAGCAGCGTCAAACCCCATCACAATTAAGGCAGTTGCAAGGCCATCTGCGACCATAGAGGATGGATGTACGACACTGACAGAGACCAAATTATGAACGATTGGGTACCCAGTATTTGGATTAATCAAGTGCGAATATCGTTGCCCATCGTGTTCATAATAATTGCGATAGTCTCCTGAAGTTGCGATCGCATTATCACCTATCGAAATCAGACGTTGAATCGCTCTTTCAGTCGTTATCGGCTTTTCAATGGCAATGCGCCAATCTTTACCATTGAGCTTTTTACCCTTCAGGCGCATTTCGCCGCCAATTTCAACAAGGTATGCTTCGATGCCGCTAGCCTGAAGTATATCAGCCACAACATCAACACCATAGCCTTTTGCAATAGTCGAAAGATCAATATAGACCTTGTCGTGTAACTTAGTCACAACGCGATTATCAAGTACAAATTTATCTATGCCTACGTATTCTCGGATATTCAACAATGCTGCTGGTGAAGGAGTTTGCTCAGGTTTTTTGTCGGGTCCAAAGCCCCAAAGATTAACCAGTGGTCCAACGGTTACATCTAACACACCATTACTAAGCTTACCTAACCTTATGGCCTCTCTTAACACTATTTCTGTCTGCTCAGAAATTGCAAATGGACTATTTGCAGTCGTTTGATTGAGTCTCGATAACTCCGAATTTGGGTCGTAAGTAGACATAAGTGCATTTACATTTATCAAAGCCTTGTCGATATTCGCTTTGAGTAAAGGTGGATCGATTTGTATATCTTCAGGCACGATGAGTTTTACTGAGTAAGTCGTACCCATTGTAAAACCAGTTATTACAATCTCTTCGTTTTTTTGGTTTGAGCACCCTGTAAGAAATACTAGCGTCCAGAGAGAGAGAATAAGTCGAATCAATGTGTTATCCACTTTTGAATTTATATGCTCAGATAATAGCACAAAATAATAAAATTCTAGCTTGTCAGGTAGACCTTAAGTGCTGTGAGGGCGTAAACCTGGGTATGATTCAATAAACGAACGCACGAAAAGAAATTAAGTTTTCATTAGATAAAAAAAGAGCGCTTCAAGAAGCGCTCTTTTTGAATTATTAAATGTTAACCACCAAAATCATCCAACATGATGTTTTCGTCTTCAACACCTAGCTCTTTGAGCATGTTGATAACGGCAGCATTCATCATTGGGGGCCCACACATGTAGAATTCGCAATCTTCAGGTGCTGGGTGATCTTTAAGATAATTTTCTAGCAATACGTTGTGAATAAAGCCAGTATCACCTTCCCAGTTATCTTCAGGTTGAGGATCTGATAATGCAACATGCCATTTAAAGTTTTCGTTCTCTGCTTGAAGCATGTCAAAATCTTCAACATAGAACATCTCTCTTAATGAACGTGCACCGTACCAGAATGTCATCTTGCGATCAGTTTTAATACGACGAAGTTGGTCAAAGATGTGAGAGCGCATCGGTGCCATACCTGCACCACCGCCGACAAATACCATCTCTGCATCTGTTTCTTTTGCAAAGAACTCACCAAATGGGCCAGAAATTGTGACTTTATCGCCTTTCGTAAGTGACCAGATAAAAGATGACATTTTACCAGCAGGTAGACTCAAATTATTAGGCGGCGGCGTAGCAATACGCACGTTCAGCATAATAATGCCTTCTTCTTCTGGGTAGTTAGCCATTGAGTAAGCACGGATCGTCTCTTCGTCTACTTTAGACTCGACGTCGAAGAAACCGAAGTGTTCCCAATCCTTGCGATACTCTTCAGGAATATCGAAGTCTTTATACTTCACATGATGAGGTGGCGCCTCGATTTGGATGTAACCACCGGCACGGAACGGAACGCTCTCGCCGTCAGGAATCGCTAATTTAAGCTCTTTGATGAAGGTTGCTTCGTTATTGTTAGAAATAACTTCACAATCCCACTTTTTAATACCAAATACTTCTTCTGGAAGCTCGATATCCATGTCCTGCTTGATTGATACCTGACAAGATAAACGGCAACCTTCTTTAGCTTCACGCTTTGATACGTGGTCAAGCTCAGTAGGTAGTATTTCACCACCACCTGTCTTTACGTCTACACGACACTGGCCGCATGAACCACCGCCACCACACGCTGACGATACGAAAATACCAGAATCAGCTAGTGCACCTAGTAGCTTACCGCCAGGTGAAGTGGTAATGACGTTATTTGGATCGCCATTAATAGTAATTTTGACATCACCTTCAGGCACTAATTTCGATTTAGCAAACATGATAATAAACACTAACGCTAGTACGATAGTGATAAACATGCCTACACCGAGATAGATTTCTACATTATTCATTTATCTATACTCCTTGAGCGCCTTAAAGCGCGATACCTGTGAATGACTGGAAGCCAAGCGCCATCAAACCAGCGATCATAAACACAGAACCTAATCCACGAATACCATCTGGCATATCAGCATATTTTAACTTCTCACGAACGGCAGCTAGTAATACGATTGCAATTGCCCAACCCAAGCCACTTCCGACACCGTATACAATAGATTCGGTAAAGTTGTACTCACGTTGCACGGCAAACGCAACACCACCGAATATTGCACAGTTTACGGTGATAAGCGGTAAGAAGATCCCTAGTGCGTTGTATAAAGCTGGGAAGAACTTGTCCAAAGACATTTCCAGTATTTGAACCAAGGCCGCAATAACGCCGATAAACGTTAAGAAGTTAAGGAAGCTCAAATCTGCATCTGGAAAGCCAGCCCATGCCAATGCACCAGGTGCAAGGATGTTCACATAGATAACTTGGTTAACAGGTACCGAAATACCCAATACTACGATTACCGCAATACCAAGACCGATAGATGTTTTAACTTTTTTAGATACTGCCAAGAAAGTACACATTCCTAAAAATAGTGAAAGTGCCATGTTCTCAACAAAAATAGCTCTGATAGCTAGTGCTGCATAATGTTCCATGTGCTTACTCCTTCGGCTCTACTTGTTCTGGACGGATAGTTCTGATGAACCAGATCAAACCGCCGATTAGGAAGAATGAGCTAAATGGTAAAATCAATAGTCCATTACCTTGATACCAACCACCGTTTTGAACCAATGGCAGAATTTCAAATCCTAAGATCGTACCGAAACCTGCTAACTCTTTAATTGTACCGATAACGATAAGTACAAAAGAGTAACCAAGGCCGTTGCCGATACCGTCTAAGAAGCTCATACCTGGAGGCGACTTCATGGCGTATGCTTCTGCACGTCCCATTACGATACAGTTGGTGATAATCAAACCAACAAATACCGAAAGCTGTTTCGAAATTTCGTACGAATAAGCTTTGAGCACTTGGTCAACAACGATTACAAGTGATGCAATGATCGTCATTTGGATGATGATACGCACACTTGAGGGGATTTGATTGCGAATAAGTGAGATAAACAAGTTCGAAAACGCACATACAGTTGTTAGTGCTAAAGACATAACAAGTGCAGTTTCTAACTTGGTAGTAATCGCCAATGCAGAGCAGATACCTAGTACGTGCAATGCGATTGGGTTACTGTCAATAATCGGCCCGAACAGGGCTTTTTTCATTTCTTTAACGTCAGCCATTGTTCTGCCTTATGATTTCCAAGATTGATTTTTGAGGTAAGGACCAAAACCGTTATCACTCATCCAATAAACAAGTGTGTTTTGCACGCCATTACTCGTAAGAGTTGCACCAGAAAGCGCATCAACTGCATACTCATCGCCTGGTTTAACGCCTTTTTTCACTTGAACAGCCACTTCACCGTCTTTATACAACTTAATACCGTCCCACTTTTCTTGCCATGCTGGGTTTTGAATTTCACCACCCAATCCTGGCGTTTCTTTGTGTTGGTAATAGATAAGTTCACGAACTGTTTTACCGTCGCTATCGATAGCAAGTAAACCGTACATCAAATCCCAAAGACCACTTCCGTGGACGGGTAAAATAATGCGAGACACTGCGCCTTGCTCATCTTTGATGTGGTAAACGTTTGCTACGTTTGCACGTCTATTGAAACCAGCAGGTGCACCCTCGACTTGAACAGAAGTGCTAGGGTCCTTGGATACTTTTCCGTACATATCGTATGGTTTACCAGTGCCTTCCGCAGGGTTTGCAACGTACTCGCCGGTATCAAGGTTTACAAATTTCTCCTCGACACGCTCGTCGTAGATTTTAGCGATATCAGCTTTGGATACTGCTTCGCCTGCTAAACCAGCCGCTTTTAAGATATTGCTTTGCTTATCTAGCGCAGCATTTGTGTTTTGTAACGAGCGCAAACCTACGGCTGCGCCAGATACAACAATTGAACAAGCCAAACATACTGCTACAACGATGCCGACTGTTTTTCCTAAGGTTTCTTTTTTAGCCGACACGTGCCATTCTCCGTTTAATATTGCTTTGTGCTACAAAGTAGTCAAATAAAGGCGCCCAAAGGTTGGCGAATAAAATCGCAAGCATAATACCTTCTGGGAAAGCGGGGTTGATTGCACGAATCAATACAGTCATAAGACCGATAAAAAAACCGTACATCCATTTGCCTTGATTGGTGAATGAAGCAGAAACAGGGTCGGTTGCCATAAAGAACATACCAAACGCCAATCCGCCAATCACAAAGTGCCAATAGAACGGCATTGCTAAAATGTGGTCAGGGCTAGGTGCGAAGAAGTTAAGCAAGGTAGCAAAGAACGCCACGCCCAAGCCAACACCTGCTACGATTCGCCAACTAGCGATGCCTAGATACATGATAAATAGACCACCGATCATGATCATCAATGTTGATACTTCACCGACTGAACCTGGGATTTGACCTAAGAAAGAATTCATCCATAGCCCCATGTCATTGTAGTCCATTGCGCCATTTGCAGCATTTGATAACCAAGTCGCGCCTGAGTAACCATCTGCTAATTGCGCTGCAATCCAAGGTTGATCACCCGAGATTTGCGCAGGATATGCAAAGTATAAGAACGCGCGACCAGATAAAGCTGGGTTTAGGAAGTTACGGCCTGTGCCACCAAAGATTTCTTTTGCGATAACCACACCGAATGTGATACCCAAAGCAACCTGCCAGAGTGGAATAGTGGCTGGAAGCGTCAACGCAAACAATACTGACGTTACAAAGAAACCTTCGTTAACTTCGTGCTTGCGAACAGAAGCGAATAAGACTTCCCAAAAACCACCGACCACGAATGTCGTCGCATAGATAGGTACAAAGAAACAAGCACCGTATAACAGCATCGAGAACCAACCAGACTCGGCCGTTAAAGTGCCGCCAAGTGCTGAGAAGATACCTGCCTGCCAGCCGTCATAAATAGCACCACCTGCTTCAATCGCATATGATGCTTGTAGGCCTACGTTATACATACCGTAGAACATGGCTGGGAATGTCGCCATCCAGACCAAAATCATGATACGTTTTAAATCAATACTGTCTTTAACGTGAGTGTTAGCTTTATTTACTTTGCCTGGCGTATAGAAGATGGTCGCAGCTGCTTCGTACAGCGCGTAAAACTTCTCATATTTGCCACCTGGTTCAAAATCAGGTTCAACTTTTTCGATTAATGCTTTTAATCCCATGACTTAACCCTCATCTTCTATCGTGGTTAAAACGCTACGAAGTTCTGGACCGTAGTTATATTTGCCGGGGCAAACGTAGGTACACAAAGCCAAATCTTCTTCGTCTAATTCAAGCGCACCTAATTGTTGTGCACCGTCTGTATCACCAGAAAGAATGTCTCGTAATAACAAAGTTGGAATGATATCTAGAGGCATCACTCGCTCGTAGTTGCCAATTGGCACCATTGAACGGTCAGAACCATTTGTTGTAGATGTCATATTGAATAGTTTTTTAGGGCTCAAGTGACCTAAATACGCGCGCGTAACAGAATGTTTGTCTGAGCCTGGTGTAATCCATCCGAAAAATTTCTTTTCTCTGTCTTCTTTGATCAAAGAAACTTGGTAGTGGAAACGACCAAGATAGGCGTGCGGGCCAGATGCATTAGTGCCGTTGAGTACCGAACCTGAAACAACGCGAACGCCGTCTTCTTTAAGCTCGCCATTCGTTAACTCATCAAGACTTGCACCTAGAACAGTTGTTACGAGACGAGGATTAGAGGCCATTGGTCCAGCAAGTGCTACCACACGATTATTATCAAGTTTGCCCGTTGCAAATAATGCACCGATAGCAATAACGTCTTGATAACCGACGTGCCAAACCTGCTTAGTCATACCAACAGGGTCTAAATGATGAATGTGAGTGCCAACTAACCCAGCAGGATGTGGTCCAGCAAACTCATTAACTTCGACTTTCGCATCGCCAGCAGGCACATCTGCATTCGGCGCTTTGCTCACAAATACTTTGCCTTCAGTCAGTTTACCCAGTACTTTAAGGCCAAACTCAAAGTCTTGTTTGCGTTCAGAAATAATTAACGTTGGCTCTGCAGCAAGCGGATTAGTGTCCATGGCTGACACAAATACCGAAGATGGCTTTGCATCTAACTTTGGTGAACGGCTAAATGGACGCGTGCGAATAGCCGTCCACATGCCAGAATCTACCAGCTGCGTAACGACTTTTTCGCGCTCGACACTTTCCAATGCAGCTGCGTCAAAAGCATCAAAAGTAACTTCATCGTCACCTTCAATTTTAACCACAACTGATTGAAGCACGCGTCGTGCACCACGGTTGACTTCGATGACTTCTCCAGAAGCAGGTGCGACAAACTTCACACCTGGGTTCTTTTTGTCTTCAAAAAGCATGTCGCCTTTTTTGACTTTGTCACCTACTTGCACATGCATCGTAGGACGCATGCCAATGTACTCTTCGCCAAGAACAGCGACTTTTGAGACATTGGGCCCTTGATGGACCTTCTGCTCAGGTGCGCCTTCTATTGGAAGATCGAGACCTTTCTTAATTTTTATCATAGTTAATTGACTACTCTTTATAGATACCAATCTGAATACGCCTGTCATATTTAGGCGTTTTACACGACATCCCAAATATTCAGTAAGCGGATTAAAATTGGCCACTGCTCAAATAATAAAATCACTTTAAAACATACACATAAATAGCTTAGTTCAGTATTCAACGGACCAAGCATCACGGTAGTTTCTTATTATTATGTGTGGTTTAAAAGTGGCTGTACGTCAAGGATTGATGCAAAAAATGAACAAGTGTTTTGCTATCCATACCTTGAATGCGCGGGATTTTAGCATTAACACACCCAAAAAGGCTATGCTAAATGCGTGATAAGCCCCATTTTTCTATCGCATTTGTCCATTAATTATTCCACCAAGGCACTCTCAAGCCTTGATGGAACGGGCATTTTGTTCGTATTTTAATCAACCGGTCAATGTGTAAAAAATCTTGACTACGACCAATCTACTAATGGATCTACATCGGCTTCATAATCAACACCTTTAATTGCGAAACCAAAGAGGTTTAAAAACTCGGTGTTGTATCCAGCATAGTCACTTAATTCATGGAAGTTATCTTGAGTAACTTTATCCCATAGTGCTTTTATTTTTGCTTGTGTCGCATCGTTCGTTTCTTTTCCATCCATGCGGAAACGGTTTAACTCATCTGTAGGGGGATTGTCAGTGAAAAGTCTTTCGTTGAACAAACCTGCAATCTGTTCAATACAACCCTCATGGGTTCCCTCTTGTTTCATTACTTTGTAAATCAACGAAATATAGAGTGGCATGACGGGAATAGCAGAGCTTGCTTGAGTTACAAGTGCTTTAAGAGACGACACGTTAGCTTGTACATTTAATGCACTGGCGTCTTGCATAATGGCTTGTGCCGCACGATCTAAATCTTCTTTTGCACGGCCGATCGTAGCTTGCCCATAGATAGGCCAAGTCAATTCTTTGCCAATATACGTATATGCCGTTGTTTTACAACCTTCAGCCAAAACACCTGCTGCATTAAGTTGAGACAACCAGCGCTGCCAATCTTCACCACCCATGACCTTTACTGTGTCTGCAATTTCTTTTTCGTTTGCAGGTTCAAGGGTTATTTCATGTACTTTGTCTTTATCGGTATCGTAGGTTTTTGTGGTGTAGGCCTGCCCAACAGGTTTAAGTGTCGATTTAAATACCTCGCCTGTTTCAGGGTCTGTTCTTCTAGGAGAGGCAAGACTGTAGATAACCAAGTCAACTTTGCCCAAGTCTTGTTTGATTTTATCGATCGTCGCGGTTTTTAGTTCATCAGAGAAAGCATCGCCATTGAGTGAGTCGGCATATAGGCCAGCTTGTTTTGCTTCATTGTGAAAAGCAGCGGTATTGTACCAACCTGCCGTGCCTGTTTTTCTTTCACTTGGTTGTTTTTCAAAGCAAATTCCCAAGGTTTTTGAGCCGTAACCAAAAGCAGCCGTTATACGCGATGCAAGCCCATAACCTGTTGAACAACCAATCACTAATACGTTTTTGGGGCCTTCTTGCTCGAAGCCAAGCGATTTTATGTATTCAATTTGATTGCTGACACTTTGCGCACACCCCACTGGATGGGCATTTGTACAAATAAAACCACGAACTTTTGGCTTGATAACCATGCTGACTTCTCCTTTGGTTAGATATAACCGTCAATCTCACTTTTTAAATTGCGCGTATTGTAGGGGCATCGCTCATAAAAACAAATCAGATCAGCAAAATGATTAACGCTTTTACGCAGGATTTTGTGTATATCTAACAATCCGCTTCGCAAGATGGGTACCAGATACGTAGCCGAGATACGCTGCGACAAGCCAGTACCAGCCGTTTTGCATATCGATATGCTCATCCCAATATTGAAACCAAACAAACGCACTGACTAGATTCATGATGCCGTTTACGAAGATATCCACGATGGCATTGATAAGTTGATGAAGACTAAAATTACCGGAAATAGTAGATAAACTAAAGTTAGTAATAAAACCGAAAATTTCTTTAACTTCAATCACCACAAAGGTAATTAGCGCCATCAGACCGTAAAAACCGCCGCCGAAATAAAGCCATTTATCGAAGACACCCTCATCTATATTCTTGGGGATACTTCTTTTTTGTTTTTTATCATAGCTAGTTTTCATTTCGTCTAGCGCAACATCCAACTCATCCTCGTCATAAAGCTCAGGAAGGCGCTTTGTCACTATCGCTCGACTAAAAATGATTGCGGTGACGGCACAAACGGGTACAAAACTCATTAGCGCGACATTTATAACTTCGGACCAATTTAACATGTGTTATCCTTAACTTGATGCATTGCGCTTACTAACGGTTCTTATAATATTCCTGCTCTGACATTCGGTGATATTCTTTTGCATCATTATAAAATGCAAGGTAAGAAGCGTAAATTTTCGCAAACTGCTCGTCATTTGCAACTTGTTGCTCAATGACCTTTTGGCTGGCAGCCTTTAATGCTTCCATAACATCATCAGGTAAAGGGCGAACGTCAATGCCGTGCTGCTCGATAAGTTGCTTCATTGCATTTGGGTTGCGCGCGGTATATTCGTCCAGCATATCTTGATTAGCTGCTCTGGTCGCCACCTCAACGATTTTTTGAAGATCTTTTGGTAGCGCTTCAAAAGCTTGTTTATTAACGGTGAACTCTAATAATGTTCCCGGTTCATGCCAGCCACTGTGGTAATAGTACTTTGCCGCTTTGTGTAAACCAAATGCAAGGTCGTTGTATGGTCCAACCCACTCTGTAGCGTCAATTGCGCCTGTTTGCAGAGATGTAAAAAGCTCGCCACCGGTAAGCGTGACAGGTAAACCACCGACTTCTTTAAATACTTCACCGCCAAGGCCTGGAATACGCATTTTTAGGCCTTGAATGTCCGCTATAGAATTAATTTCTTTTTTAAACCAACCCGCCATTTGAACACCAGAATTACCACCAGCAAAGGGGATAACGCCGTATGGTTCATATAGCTCTCGCCACAACGCCATGCCATCGCCATAGTGAAGCCAAGCATTCATTTCTGTTGCATTCATACCAAAAGGTATAGCAGAAAAAATTGGGGCAGCAGGCATTTTCCCTTTCCAATAATATGCGCCGGCGTGGCCCATTTCAGCCGTGCCATTGGATACCGCATCAAATACCTCAAATCCGGGTACAAGTTCACCCGCACCATACACTCTTACTTGCAGTCTACCGTCGGACATTTCATTGACGTAGTTAGCGAATGTTTCAGGGGCCTTTCCTAGACCGGGGAAGTTTTTGGGCCAAGAAGTCACCAACTTCCATTTGTACTGTTTTGCTTCTGCCTGAGGTGCATTGCTTTGTTTACTCTGTTCATCTGAACCACAAGCCACTAAACTCATCACAAGGGCAATAACGACTATCAATCGTGAACCAGTGAACGCTAAACCTTTTAAACTGTGCATGTTAAATCCTTAACAAGTTGAATATTCGCATTTACTTAAAATTACTATTTAAAATTACGCAGCCTCGATCAGTCAATCGATTAATAAACAACCGAAGGTAACCACGTGACAATTTGAGGCCAACTAGCCATTAAAATCAAAAGAAATAATTGGATGGCAATAAATGGCATTACCCCTTTATAGATAGCTTGCGTTTTAATGGAGTCTGGGGCAACTCCCCTTAAATAGAACAACGCAAAGCCAAAGGGCGGTGTTAAAAATGAAGTCTGTAAATTCACCGCAATCATGATCCCCAACCAAATTGGATCAAGCCCCATCATGATTAAAATCGGCGCGACGATGGGTACAACAACAAAGGTTATCTCAATAAAATCAAGAATAAAGCCCAATAAAAAAATCACCAGCATTACCAGCAACATAGCCGTAAATGCCCCGCCAGGTAGCGATTGAAACAAATCGGTTAAAACCTCTTCACCGCCAAAACCTCTGAACACCAAGGAAAATATAGATGCGCCAATGAGTATTAAAAATACCATTGAAGTCACTTTAGTCGTTTCTTGTGTGATGTATTTTACATTATCAAGACTTAATTTGCGCTTGAGTAAAGCTAGGAATAAAGCACCAACAGCGCCCACTGCAGCGGCTTCGGTAGGCGTTGCAATACCTGCCAAAATAGAACCCAAGACGGCGACAATAAGCAACAACGGCGGTAATAAAGCCAAGAGCAAGCCAGCAAGGCTTGCATGTTCATTTTGTTGACCTTGTTTAGGGATTTGCTTGGGAGAAAAGTAACTGATACCCAAGATGTAGAGTAAGTAGAACACCACCAGCAACATGCCTGGAATCAAAGCACCAACAAATAAATCGCCGACAGAAACACTTTCAGGAGAAAAGATGCCCATATCTAACTGCGCTTTTTGATATGCACTAGATAGCACATCGCCAAGTAACACGAGCGCAATGGAAGGCGGTATTATTTGCCCTAAGGTGCCGGTTGCACATATGGTGCCCGTTGCTAGTGAGGGAGAATAACCTTGCTTGAGCATTGTGGGTAAAGACAAAAGCCCCATTGTGACGACCGTTGCACCAACGATCCCCGTAGATGCGGCCAAGAGCATGCCGACTAAAATAACCGAAACAGCCAAGCCAGTTTTAAATCGCCCCAAAACGGTGGACATCGCAATCAGCAAGTCTTCGGCGATTTTCGCTCGTTCTAAAATCACCCCCATCAATACAAATAAGGGAACCGCAATCAAGGTTTCGTTACTAATAATGCCAAACAGTCTGCTAGGCGTCGCCAGCAGATAACTTGCATCAAAGACACCAAAAACAATGCCGCCAGCTGCAAATAACAACGAAACTCCAGCCAAGGTCAAGGCAACAGGGTAACCCAGCATCAAGCAAGCACAAACAGCAAAGAAAAGTAAAAAGGCTAACCATTCCATTATTGTTTTTCCTGTTTTGCTTTGCCGCCAAACAAAATACTGCCTTGTTTAATTAGCTCAGATAGCCCCTGCAGACTCAGGGTAATAGAAAAAACTAAAATAAATGACTTCAACACATACAAAAACGGTAAACCGCCCGACTCTCTAGAACCCTCGAGATTTGCCCAAGATTCAATTACATAGTCCCAACTGACGACGGTAATAAATATACTCGTTGGCAATAAAAAGAATAAGGTACCGAAGAAGTTAACCATCGCCTTTCGCCGCTCAGAAAACTGACGATAAAACACATCAACTCTAACATGGCCATCTTGTTGATAGGTGTAGGCTGCGCCCACTAAAAAAACGGCTGCGTGCAAGTAGGTCACTGACTCTTGCATGGCGATCCATCCCACATTAAAGACATAACGCAGAACGACGACAGAAAACATTAATAAAGCCATTACCAATGTCAGATAGCTTACGAGCTTACCCAACACCTTATTAAATGATGATATTGCAATGTGGAGAGAATACAGTCCTTGCATAACTAACTTTTTGTTTATTATGTTTTTATTGCGTTAGTTTGCCATACTTAGTGGGCGATCGGTACTTCAATTGAGCGAAGCTTTTGGGTAAAGACGTTTTTGAGATGTAATTTTCGGTATTATTTGTGGTAGGTGCAACTTCTTAAAGTGCGTAAAAAACGGATGCAAAGCCAACACTCGCATCCGCTTTCCAAATTACACTATGCAATGATATCAAGTAACTCAACATCAAAAACTAGCGTACTGAATGGACCAATAGCACCACCAGCGCCTTGCTCGCCGTAAGCTAAGTCGTGTGGCACGTATAAACGCCACTTAGAACCGACACTCATCATTTGGAGTGCTTCAGTCCAACCTTTAATCACGCCGCCAACCGGGAATTCTGCTGGTTCGCCACGATCATAAGATGAATCAAACACGTCACCATTGATAAGTGTACCGTGGTAGTGAGTGCGAACGGTAGATGCAGCGCTTGGCTTCTCACCTTCGCCTGTTGTAAGCACTTCATATTGAAGACCAGACTCAGTCACGGTGACTTCTGCACGTTCAGCATTTTTCGCCAAAAACTCGGACCCTTCTTTCATTGCACCTGCAAATTTCTCTTGTTTAGCCGCTTGCATACGCTCATTGATTTCAGTGAATGCCGCGCGAAGGTCGTTGTTGCTTACTTGTGGTTGTTCACGATTAAAACCATCGCTTAAACCCGCTAAAACAACGTCAAGCGCTAATCCGTCAAAAGGGTTAGAAGCAAGTTGCTCGCCCATTTGGTAACCAATTCCATAACTTGCTTGCGTTTCGATTGTTGTGTATTTATCTGACACGTCTGCTCCAATATTGCAATTAAAGGTAAAAACCAAGGAAAAAACTCGCGCAAGGGTAGCACAAGCGAGTAGCAGTTAAAAATCTAGACAAACAAATTTGATTAAGTTATTCGACTGGGTTGTTAGACAACAATTTAAAAAATGCGTATCTTTATACACACCACGATTGAATTAAACTTTAGTCTCATAGACTAAAATACCCGCGATACCAAATTAGTTGTTCAAAAGAAAATTAATCACACTCAATGGTTTAGGGTAATTTTCATAACACCATTCTTTTAGAGGGAAACACAAGTATATGAATGATTCGCTTGAGACACAGTTGAAAGATACTGTCAGATATTTAGGCGCCACGCTTGGCGAAACGATAGAAGCGGAACTGGGCAAAGAATGGTTAGACAAAATTGAACAAATTCGCACTGATGGCCGCAATTCTTATCAAGGGGATCAGCAGTGCACTGAACGCTTAAGCAAAGAGTTTGCGTCTTTGGATAACCAATCACTAGCCACGATTGCACGTGCTTTTTCACAATTTTTGAATCTAGCTAACATTGCTGAACAAGAAAATAATACTGCTTCCCAACGTAACTTGTCGCTTTCAAGCTCATTGCAAAGCATACGTGATTTAGGCGCGAATAAAGAAAGAGTATTAACAGCTGTTAAGAATCTAAATATCGATTTGGTCTTAACTGCACACCCTACAGAAGTCACACGACGTACACTTATTCACAAACACAGGCAGCTTGCAAGCCAACTGCAACGCTTGCACACCGAAGATCTCAGCGCGAGACAAGAAGTACAGGTTAAACAGCGCATTGCCGCGTTAATCGCACAAGCATGGCATACAGAAGAAATTAGAGTCGTTAGACCGACCCCCGTAGACGAGGCTCGATGGGGCTTTTCTGTCATTGAAAATTCCTTGTGGGAAGCCGTTCCTGAGTTTTTACGAGATTTAGGCGACTACTTAGAAAATGAATTTGACGAGAAACTGCCACTTGACGTCAAACCCGTTCAATTTAGCTCCTGGATGGGTGGCGACCGAGACGGCAACCCATTTGTGACAGCCAAAGTCACCCAAGAAGTATTACATCGCGCAAGACGCCGCGCGGCTAAATTATTTGCACAAGATTTTGAGTTGCTTCGCACCGAATTGTCGATGAACAATTGTGACGATACCTTGCGCGAGATAGTCGGTGATGTTCGCGAACCGTACCGCGCCATTTTAGTACCAGTGTTGGATAAGTTACACCGCACGAGAGACGGAATTGTTGATCCATCAGAGTGGATCAGTAATACCGATGAGCTATTAAAGCCTTTAATGATTTGCTTTGACTCGCTTAATAATTGCGGCATGAATGTGATCGCTCAAGGTGCCTTACTAGACACCATCCGCCGTGCACACTGTTTCGGTGCGAATTTGTTGAAGCTTGATGTACGCCAAGACTCTGGTCGGCATGCTGACGTATTTAGCGAGCTGACTCGTTTTTACGGTTTAGGTGATTACAATCAGTGGAGCGAAGAAGACAAACAAGCCTTTTTGTTGCGTGAACTCTCTTCGAAACGTCCTTTGTTGCCGAGCGTTTGGGAACCGAGTGAAGAAGTCAAAGAGGTATTAGATACCTGTAAAGTGATCGCTAACAATGACCGCTCTGGTTTTGGTATCTACATTATCTCAATGGCAAGCTCTGCTTCAGATGTCTTAGCGGTTCAACTCCTACTTAAAGAATCTGGCGTTAGCTGGCCAATGCCAGTGGCACCGTTATTTGAAACGCTTGATGACCTTAATAACTCTCCTGGTGTAATGAAAGGCCTGCTAGCGATCGATTGGTATCGCGGCTACATCAGCGGCCGACAGTACGTCATGATTGGTTATTCTGATTCTGCTAAAGATGCAGGATCACTTGCCGCGGGTTGGGCGCAGTATGAGTCGCAAGAAGCCCTTGTGAAACTTGCCGAAGAAAACGACGTGACACTGACCTTATTCCACGGTCGTGGTGGCACGATTGGTCGTGGTGGGTTGCCTGCGAAAGCAGCTATTCATTCACAACCTCCAGGGTCGTTGACAGGAGGCTTTAGGGTAACTGAACAAGGCGAGACCATTCGTTATAAATTCGGTATGCCGCAACTGGCTAAACGCAGTTTATCAATATATGCAGCAGCCGTTGTTGAAGCGATTCTTATTCCGCCTCCAGAGCCGAAACAAGCTTGGCGTGACATTATTACCGAAATGGCAGGAAAAGGCCGCGATAATTATCGCCAAATCGTTCGTCATGACAAAGACTTCGTGCCATATTTCAGGGTTGCTACACCTGAGCAGGAATTAGGTAAATTGCCATTAGGAAGCCGCCCAGCAAAACGCAAACCAAGCGGAGGCATCGAGAGTTTACGTGCGATTCCGTGGATTTTTGCGTGGGCACAAACGCGCTTAGTGCTGCCATCATGGTTGGGTGTGATGCCTGCGGTTAAAGCTGTGAATACCCCAGAAAACAAAGCAGTCATTGAAGAAATGATAGAACACTGGCCGTTCTTCGAGTCGCGCCTTTCGATGCTAGACATGGTATTCAAAAAAGCAGCACCACAAATCAGTGAAGCCTATGACCAGCGCTTAGTACCTGAAGAGCTTAAGCATTTTGGTGAAAAGTTGCGTTCAGAACTGAAAGAAAGCATCCAGTATATTCTTGATCTAACGGGTCATGACAAGGTGATGGAAGATGACATCCAAGGCTTGAATTCAATAAACATCAGAGCAGCCTATTTACAGCCTCTCCACTACTTGCAGATTGAATTATTAGATAGAATTAGAAAGGCCGAGTCTTCACAATACAGTGACAATGATGTCGAAACCTTGGAAAGAGCCATGATGGTGACGATTACTGGTATCGCCATTGGACTCAGAAATACTGGTTAATCATCAGTCACATTTAATATGTAACGTAAAAAGCACCTCCCAAACGGCGGTGCTTTTTTTGCCATCAACTGACAGCCTTAAAACTGGAGTGTCGAGAGCGGCACCACTCTTTTTTCTAGTGTTTTTTGGTTTAGACCAAGTGCATGAAGCTCTATTGTAGTTTGCATTATATTCTTCGGATCCCAATTAATAGTGACCACACCATAATGCGTATCGCGCACTACCGCGCCTTGTCGAAAACTGTTGTGTTCGTCAACCTTACGAAAGCTTTGTGTCAAACCGCTAGAAGTGAAATCCCATAGAGGATACGGCACATTATGGCCTAACTGCCCTGTATCTTTAGAGATTTCCATTAGATGACGATCGCCGCTCAAAAACATCACACCATTTGCTTTAGTACTGGCTACCAAATCATATAAACGCTTGCGCTCTCGTGGCATAGCGCCCCATGCTTCCCAACTATGCTCAAATGCGACAACTTGAATTGAGCTAACGATAAACCTTATATCTGCTGGCTTCTTTAACTCCTCTTCTAACCACAACCATTGTTTCTCACCCAAAATACTTTGAGTAGCATCAGTTTGCGGAAGATACGGTCCTTTTCCTTGCGGTCGTCCTTTGGGATTTTCTAAGCGCTCACCGAGGTGGTAGCGCGTGTCTAACATGATAATTTGTAGTTGTGCGCCAGCTTGCTCAATAATACGTGAATGATAAATACCCGCTTGCGTGCGAATTGGGTCGTCTTTCTCAAACTTAAAAAAGTCTAAAAAAGCCGCTTGGCTTTGCATTTTTAAGGGGTAGTCTTTACCAGCGTCATTTGCACCGAAGTCATGATCGTCCCATGTCCCCATAAATATTGGCACTTGCTTTCTAAACGCAGTGAATGCTTCAATTTCATTTAACTCTTCATAAGCTTGGGCAAAACGCTTGGGATCAGCAACAGGTGCATAGACTTCTTTGCCGTCTTCAACCCTAATATCAGCGTATTGATTGTCACCGATAAACAAAAAAACATCAGGCTGATGCTTGGCAATATCATGCCAAATAGGTTGAGGCATATGCTGCGAGGCGCACGAGCCAAAAGCGATGGTAGTTGTGTTGGCGGCAAGGGTTGACGTGGCAAAAACCGTTATAAAGATAATCAACGCGCACCTTATATAAGAGAAAACAGTAACCTTAAGAATCATTCAATCGTCTACTCGAAGAAATAGTGAAAAGTTTAGTGATATTTTTTCTCTTTAGTTGTTAATTTAAGAAAATAAATTCGACTTATTATAAGTTGGTAGTGAATAGAAAATATACCTAAGCTCCTCCACCACTAACTAGTACCAATCTAATTATTATATATATTTTTTCCAACTTAGGCTTTTATAAAAGGGTGTAAGCCATATTTATCTTTCTCCACAAAGCATCTATTTAAGAATTACTATCATTTCCGCTACTTTAATAATAAATTACGTAAATTGACTTCGAATCATCAATAACATTTAGGCCAATCATATGGGGCTCGAGCTAGGCTTTGCCATTTCATTTTTATCTTTTATCACATGTATTTTGATAGCTTCTTTTATCGGTAAGACCAAATATTTTTCGTTTATTTTAGAAAGAAAAAATCGATTTGGAAGTATTGATGGTGTTAGAGGTTACCTAGCTATATCAGTGTTTTTTCATCATTTCGTGATCACATACTATTGGAAAACTGAAAACAAATGGCAACGTCCTCCGGAAGATTTATTTCAAAACTTCGGCAAAGTTGGGGTTGCTATTTTCTTTATGATTACCGGATTTCTATTTTTTTCAAGAATTATAGACAAGAATAAAACTTTGAATTGGGTCTCACTGTATCAATCGCGAATGTTCAGGATATACCCACTTTATCTATTTGCGATATGTAATATCACATTTATTGTTCTTTATAGCTCAGAGTTTCAGATCAATGTTAGCTTCTTATACCTTTTAAAAGACTATATGAAATGGTTTTTATTTATTGGTGGTCCCATAAACCAGTTTTCAGATACTAAAAATATCATTGCAAGTGTCGATTGGACATTAACATATGAATGGGTATTTTACTTTTCTTTACCGTTAATTTTCATTGTAAATCGAGTCATTGGAAAGTGGGGGTTAGTATGTATAGCTGTTTTATCCGTGTTTTTGTTTTATCGACCCATTTACGTTTCATACTTCTCGTCAGCTTATTTTATATATTTTGCTTTAGGCTCAATTGCATATTACTTTACTGAAAAATTTAAAGGTGCGATAAAAAGAAAAAACAATTCGATGTCTTTCTTGTCTTTAGCCCTAGTTGTCTTCTTATTAGTTTACCCAAAAACCTTAGATTCGATTCATGTTGTTGTGATGTCAATTTTATTTGTAATTATAGCTTCAGGTTGCAATATGTTCGGAGTATTCTCGTCTCGAGGATCGATCGTTTTGGGCGAAATTAGTTACAGTATTTATTTATTGCATGGAATAGTTCTATACTTGCTTTTCACGATTTGGTCGCCATTACAAATAGCTGAATATAGTATTGAAGAGTTT
>NZ_BGNG01000014.1 GCF_003203515.1 Glaciecola sp. KUL10
AATGAGCCTCAATAAAAATACCAAGTAATCTTAAATTGAGTAGCTAACATTTAATGACAAAAGGATTATCCGATTAATAGTCAAAAGAACATTAGTAAACAACCAGGTAGCAGCGAGAGATATGCCTATCACTTGACTGTATCTTTGGATAAAAAAGAAACATTGCACATATAATAAAGTCGGATAAAAGTTAAGCCTAGATAGTCTATTTTACCGTCTAACTCATCAAACGTAGGTTTCAATCGCTCTGTTCCATTGACTTTAAAACTTCTCACAACTGTATCAAGTAGACTTTTAGAAATATTAAGTGTGCTCAAAAACCGTTCAGGGTTTTCGATTTGATTGTTTGCTTTGATAAACTTTTCTAAATGGGTAAGGATGGTTTGAGGTTTGACCTTATTGCTGTTTGCCAATTGCTTAATCGATTCCCCTTGATTAAACCTTTTCACAATATCTTTAGTTTTACTGCTTAACGCTGAACTATTTGTAGATGGCTTTTTGGCGACGCTAACAACAGCCTCATTTTGTACTTCGCTAAGGTTGTGCTCATGACAATGCACTTGAATGACATCTAAAAAAGCGTCAGCATATTTCTCTAGCTTGGCTTGACCCACGCCATGAATTTGCAAGAAGCTGGCTTGTGAATGGGGTAAGAAGTGCGCCATTTCGATTAAGGAGCGATCGGAGAACACTGCATATGGCGGCAAGTTAGCCTCGTCAGACAAGGTTTTTCTCAGTGTTTTTAGGGCTTTGAGCAATTGCTCATCTGGCTCAAGATTAAGCCCAGCATTACTGCCACCTTTTGACGATTTCTGATTAGATACTGAAGCGGTACTATTGTCGGCTTGTATTGTGCCCCAAAATTCAACTTTGCCTTTTAACAGATCAACACCCAACTGAGTGAGTTTTAACCCTCCAAATTGCTCTTCTTGACGCAAATACCCTTTTTGTAAAAGCCTGCGTGACAACGATGCCCATTGCTTTTTGGTGAATTCCCCGCCGATATTATAAGTACTAAGTAAGTTATGCTGATTTTGCAGAATTTTTTCAGCATTTGAACCGCGCAATACATCAATCACGTGATTTGCACCAAAGCGCTGGCCTGTGCGCAAAACGCATGATAAAAACTTTTGCGACACAACCGTTAGATCGTCTTTTTGTTTATCTGGGTTTAAGCAATTATCACATTGCTCGCATTGCCCCGTTTCAGTTTGTTCGCCGAAATAATTGAGCAATGGCACACGCCGACAATCTTCGGCCTCTGCAAAGGCAAGCATTTGATTTAAATGTAAATTAGCAAGGCGCTTTTCATCTTCGTTGATCATTTGATCAATAAAATAACGCACTTTACTGGTATCACCGTAACCAAACAAAAGCGTACAGTGCGCGTCCAAACCATCTCGGCCTGCGCGGCCTATTTGTTGATAATAACTTTCGATATTTTTAGGTAAATCGTAGTGAATAACATAGCGAACATCGGGTTTGTTAATGCCCATACCAAATGCAATGGTCGCCACAATGATTTGAACATCGTCTTTTATAAACTTATCTTGATTAGCGCTGCGCTTTTGACTCGTGAGCCCCGCATGATATGGCAAGGCGTTAATACCCTCATCTTGCAGCCGCTGAGCCACTTCATTAACGGTCTTCTTTGCTTGACAGTAAATGATGCCGGCTTGGCCGCTATGCTGTTCTATGATTTGTTTGCACTGGGCGTAAGGTGTCGACTTTTCCACTACGTTTAAAAACAAGTTAGGGCGGTCAAAACTCGACAAAAACTCATGCTCATCACTGATGCCTAATTGACGTTTAATGTCCTGTCTCACCCGCGGTGTTGCGGTGGCCGTCAGTGCCACCAAAGCAACTGAGTCTTTGCTTTCGGCAGATTGAATTTGAGTATTGAGCACATCAATCAATTGACCCAACTGTCGGTATTCGGGCCTAAATTCATGTCCCCATTCAGAAATACAATGTGCTTCGTCTATCGCTAGGCAAGCTACTTTAGTGCGCGACAACAAGTCCAAACTACCACTTTGCAAAGCTGTTTCAGGTGCTAAAAATAGTAACTTAGTCGTTTGGTTTTCGATGTTTCTACAGGTTTCAGCATATTCACTTGAAGATAAAGTACTGTTTAGCAAAGCCGCTTCGATATCTAGCGCTCGTAGTTGCCTGACTTGATCTTCCATAAGTGAAATCAGTGGTGAAATAACCACTGTCAGCCCATCAAATAACAAGGCAGGGATCTGATAACATAAAGACTTACCCGCACCTGTAGGCATAATGGCGAGTGTATTTTGTTTATCCAATACACTTTGGATAATGAGTGCTTGCTGAGATCTAAACGAAGGATAACCAAATACTTGTTGAAGTGTTTGGGTAGCTTGTTGCATTGAAGCTGGAGTATGCTGGATAACGTTTTGCTTACTCATATTAACTATACGCCCGTTATTGCAAAATCTATTGCATCCACAAGCCGAGCTCGACAACTAATCAATGAACCAATTGGCGAGTGTAACGAATCAATCGGAACGGCAGTCAATTGCTGTGTTACAAATAAATATGATTGTTCTCTAAACTCAATGATAGGAGTCAGCTTCCTAAATAGCATGTTAGGTCTTGCTGTGCTTGAAGTTAAAGGAACAACTAATCGAGTCGCTAAATGTTGAAGCACGTTATTTTGCACGTCAACTATATAGGGATATTTCTCAGAAGTTTTAGTACTTGGATTCTTATAAACATCAAACTGGTGCATTATTCATCTCGATATTCGTCACCAAAACATCCGTTTTCAGCAACAAATTCATTGTATTCCTCAATGGCATTTATGTGTTCGCTTTGCCATTTTTCAGCCTCTAAAGACTTGAGTTTTTCAATCAATGCAGTTTCAAGAGTCGATGATAAATTCATATTAAGCCTTCTTGCTTTTTTCAATAAATCACTATTGAGGCTCAAATTTGTCGCTTTTTTTGGTGCCATAGTGTCGTATAAATCGTTCATATAAAAGCTCCCATTTAACCAGCACCAAATATACGCATAACAATGCGCATATAAAAGTGATTATTTTAGCTTTTTAATTTGAACGTTTATTGATGATGACAATAGAGTATTTACAAATAAACATCGACGGTATTAAAGTTTAGTTTTTAAGAAGTCAGCAATTCGCGTTTCAACCAAATCAGATAAAATGTGTTGTTAGACCACTAAGTATCTTTCGCATAAAAAAGGCTGATGCATTGCATCAGCCTTTCATACATACTTTAGCAAACCAAAGGCATGCCATTGCTTATCGCAATCAATTAACCTTTAACGAAATCAACACCCAACTGGATGTCGCCGCGCAGGCCTTCTAACATATCTTCTTTTGCTTTTTTCTCAAACGCACTTAACTCGCCGTAAGGTAGAATTTCTTCTACACCGTTTTTACCCAAGCGAACAGGGTGAGCAAAGAATGCAGCATCTTCAGAACCGTCTACTTGCACATAAGTATATTCAACAACGTCTTTTCCTTGCATCGCATCTACTAGAGATAAGCAGAAACGCGCAGCCGCTTGCCCCATAGAAAGTGTTGCTGATCCGCCACCTGCTTTTGCTTCAACAACTTCAGTACCTGCATTTTGGATACGTGGAGTAAGTGCAGCTACTTCTTCATCTGTAAAGCTTACGCCTTCAACTTGTGAAAGAAGTGGAAGAATCGTGGTGCCAGAGTGACCGCCTATAACTGGAACGTGAATTTCAGAGGTTGATTTACCTTTAAGCTCAGCGATAAACGTTTCAGAACGGATAACGTCAAGTGTGGTCACACCAAACAATTTGTTTTTGTCATAAACGCCTTTTGCTTTTAGCGTTTCTGCAGCGATAGCAACGGTCGTATTAACTGGGTTAGTAATAATACCAATACACGCCGTTGGGCAGTTGTCTGCACACGCTTCGATAAGATTCTTTACGATCCCAGCGTTTATGTTGAAAAGGTCAGAACGGTCCATGCCCGGCTTTCTTGGAACGCCAGCAGGGATTAACACAATATCAGCACCAGTCAGTGCTTCCGCTAAGTTATCTGCACCGAAACCCGCTACAGTAACATCGGTAGGAATGTGGCTTAAGTCAACAGCAACGCCCGGTACAACTGGCGCAACATCATAAAGTGCAAGGTCAGAACCCGCAGGTAACTGAGTTTTAAGTAGTAAGGATAATGCTTGGCCAATTCCGCCAGCGGCGCCTAGTACAGCAACTTTCATATTCATCTCCTGTTAATTAAGCTTTTTATTCGCGCGGTACAATAATCGAAGTGACGACAAATCTCAATCAATCAATGGTCTTAAAGCCAAGATTTTACATTGGCTATGGCAAATAATCGTTGTTTGTTCTAATGCTAATGTTCAATTGCTAAAAGCGCCGGTATCAGTCATACTTTTATGCATAAGGTTCACATAAAAATAAGAAAATTAAGAATAATTATGAGTTCTGCTAAACAAGACGCACTGATAAAGGCGTTTAAAGAGATACTAAAAACAGAAAGCTTTGGCTCACAAGGCGAAATTGTCAATGCACTTAAAGACCAAGGCTTTGACAATATCAGTCAATCTAAAGTCTCTAGAATGCTCAGCAAGTTTGGTGCAGTCAGAACGCGCAACGCACGTGGAGACATGGTTTATTGCTTGCCACCTGAGTTAGGCATGCCTACCGCCAAAAGCCCACTTAAGCAACTTGTGCTAGATATTGTCCACAACAATGTAATGGTGATTATTCGCACCAGCCCCGGCGCGGCCCAACTGATTGCTCGACTATTAGATTCACTGAGTCAAGCAGATGGTGTACTCGGCACAATTGCAGGTGACGATACGATATTTATTGCACCTGCTGATATTACCGAGATTGAAGACTTACGACAGCGTGTTGAAGACTTGTTTGAGAGTGTTTAATCGTCATTTAACTCCTTAAAACATCTCAAAACTCCCTAGCTTTTTTCCCCAATGTCGAAGAGACGGTTGACTTTCAATTTTACATATGCGAAATTTCACATATGTATTTTTACACATATATACTTTATGGATCCTTGTCATTTCTTTAAATGCTTAGCCGACGATACTCGCCTTAAGTCATTACTATTAATCGCAAAAACTGGCGAAGCTTGTGTCTGTGACTTGATGGTAGCGCTGCAACTTGATCAACCAAAGATATCTCGTCATTTAGCGCAGTTAAGAAAATGCGGCATTCTGTTAGATGAAAGAAGGGGGAAATGGGTCTTCTATAAATTGCATCCCTCTCTACCAGCATGGGCCAATGAAGTCATCAATAATACTAAAACACATAACTTAACTTACTTTGATGAAGCACTTTCACGACTTGTTTCATCCAAAGCCACTTCTCTCAACTGTTGTTAATTTTGGTCAATTTTCATGAAAATCTTATATATTTGTACACATAACCGATGTCGAAGTATCTTATCCGAAGCCATCACTAACAAAGTAGCAGGCGATGTGATTGAGGCTAAAAGCGCAGGTAGCCAACCTGCAGGTGCGGTTCACCCTTTATCGCTCAAATACCTTGCTCAATCAGGGTATCCTGTTGACAATTTACAAAGCCAATCATGGGATGACTTTGAACACTTTAGCCCTGATATAGTGGTCACCGTTTGTGACTCTGCAGCAGGCGAAATCTGTCCTATCTATTTTGGCAATAGCTTAAAAGTCCATTGGGGTTTGCATGACCCATCTAAAATTGAAGGCGATAGCGCTCAAATAGAACAAGCATTTTTATCGTGTATCGATGAGATCACTCAAAGAGTTCAACACCTAAAATCAATCGCTAGTCAAAACTTAAACCAAGATGCTCTTAAATCAGCTTTAGCTGAGCTTGGCGCCAAGTAATAGACCTTCAAAATAAGGAATTGTTATGGGGTTATTCGAACGTTACCTGTCAATTTGGGTGGCACTTGCAATCGCCGCAGGCGTGATAGCTGGCACATTGTTCCCAGCTGTATTTAGTACCATTGCACAATTTGAATATGCGCATGTAAATTTAGTGATCGCAGTACTCATTTGGTTAATGATTTATCCAATGATGGTTCAAATTGATTTCTCCTCACTTAAAGATGTTGGAAACAAACCAAAAGGTTTGGCCTTAACGCTTGTGATAAATTGGCTGGTAAAGCCATTCACAATGGCCTTTTTGGGCTGGCTCTTTTTCAAAATTCTGTTTGTCGAATGGGTGGATCCACAAACTGCAAATGAGTATATCGCGGGTATGATTTTGTTGGGTGTTGCGCCGTGCACGGCAATGGTGTTTGTATGGAGTCAAATGACTAAAGGGGATGCAAACTACACTTTAGTTCAAGTATCGATCAATGACATCATTATGATTTTTGCTTTTGCACCGATTGCTGCATTGCTGCTTGGGGTCACTGATATCACGGTGCCATGGGACACTTTATTGCTATCAGTCTTACTATATGTTCTGGTGCCACTAATAGCTGGCGCACTTACCCGAAAAGCACTCGACAGGGACTCTGATCACGCTAAACTCAATACCTTTCTCGCCAAAATGAAACCGTGGTCAATTGTAGGTTTGATTTCGACAGTCTTGTTACTGTTTGGCTTTCAGGCTGACACTATTTTATCAAAACCTGAAGCCATCATCTTAATCGCTATTCCTTTGCTTATTCAAACCTATGGTATTTTTGCGATTGCCTACTATGCTGCAAAGCAGATGAAACTGCCTCACAACGTAGCCGCACCAGCTTGCATGATTGGCACTTCTAATTTCTTTGAGTTGGCAGTAGCGGTTGCGATATCGCTGTTTGGACTTCATTCGGGGGCTGCGCTGGCAACAGTAGTTGGTGTTTTAGTAGAGGTTCCTGTCATGCTCTCGTTGGTGTGGTTTGCCAATCGCACCAGACATTGGTTTAGAAAGTAAACAAGCTAATCGAAATGCGCTAACCCGTACTTATACAAAGCGTTTTTCTTGACACTGTAGTGCTGCGCCACAATCGCAGCCGCTTTTTTCAAAGGTAGCTCAGATTTTAAATTAGCCAGTAAACTAATGACTTCTTCGCTGAAAGCCTCTTCACTGTTGGCCGGAAGCGCGTAAATCATGAGTACAAACTCACCTTTTTCATGTACGCTATCTGCTTCGAGCCAATCGAGGACGTCCTGAGCCGTTCCGCTTACATAGGTTTCAAATGTTTTTGATAGTTCTTTCGCTAACACGACTTCATGTTCAAAATCAAAACATGACACACATACACTCAAGGTATCTTTGATACGTCTGGGTGCTTCGTAAAATACACTGGTGTGCCCCTTTCGAACCGAGCGTTGAAGCATTTCAGCTTTCGCTTGTTGTTTAACGGGCAAGAAGCCGAAAAAGCTAAAACTATCGGTGGGCAATCCACTAGCGCTCAAGGCAGTCGTCAACGCACAAGGTCCTGGTAGTGCAATCACGTTGATACCGGCTTGTCGACATGTTTTCACTAGTACATAACCCGGATCACTGATCAATGGCGTACCCGCATCTGAAACCAGTGCAATAGACTGGCCTTGACTTAATTTTTCAAGTAACCACTGTGTACGCTGAGTTTCATTGTGATCGTGCAAGGATGTTGTTTTAGCGTTGATGTCGTAATGATTAAGTAAACGCGCAGTGTGACGAGTATCCTCGCAGGCAATAAGGTCAGCGTTTTGAAGGGTGTCTAAAGCGCGCTGACTAATATCAGATAGGTTACCGATAGGCGTAGGAACGATATATAAGGTGTTAGGTTCGAGCATTAAAAGCCATTTCCTTTGCAGTGACTTGATGCCCATTGGCATAGTTTATGTCAGAGTATTATGACATTTTAACCGCTATCCATTAAACTAGTCGAGAATAATAAAAAGGACATCTATCTTGCTTAGATTTTTTAGAATACGACTGCTTTTGATTGTTTTAACTGGCCTAAGTTTGGGGGGCTGTGCATCAAAAACCCCCGAAACGGTCGTTGTGCCTGAAGCGCCCAAAATAGCTGAAGTAAAGCCTGTTCAAATCGCCGATGATGACTACCTAGCGTTGGCTGAAAAAGCTTGGCAAATAGATGCAAATATCAATGTCCGAAACGAACTTTTGATAAAAGCCGCTGAAAAATTTTCAAAGCAATTTGAATGCAAAAGCGCTAACGTGATACTCAGCCACATTTGGCACAGCATAAATAAAAATAAACATCATGAAAACGCGCAACTTATCAAAGCTGAGTGCGCCATCTTTAACATACAAGAAGAAACAATTTCGCTAGAGCTTATTCAAAGTTGGCTGGACAGCCTTAGTTCATCCGAATTTCATCACAGAAAGCAAATCGCACAAGCTAAACTAGACGCCCTAAGTGACAACTTTGAGGCAGCGATTAGAAAGCTAGTTGTAAACCTCGAACAAGCCAGTATTTTAAACATTCAACCTTCCAAACAACTTTGGCAATGGTTTTCTGAGTTGAGCCAATTGCAACGCGATAAGCTCGTTAATGAATATCCTGTCTTAGTTCCGTATCAAGCACTCGCTAGCTTGACTGAAAACACTGAGTTGACCGATTTAGGACGTCAACAAGCTATTCTTTTTTGGCGAAACACACACGCTAATCATCCATTAAACAAAGACTTTCCTGAGTCTATTGACGCATTCACTCAACAAGCTCTAGTGAGTATCGACAAGGTCACCATTATGCTTCCTCTATCAGGGAGGTTGGCAGCACAGGGAGACGCAATAAAGCAAGGTATTATCAGTGCTTACCTGAAAACACTAGAGGATATCAAGCAAAATAACCCGGCTACTTTGCTGCCAAAGCTCAACTTTGTCGATACAGGTTCTGATACTCAGACACTTAGCGCAAGCGCTCAAGATCCGACTATCTACCAAGAATCTAACCTTATCATCGGCCCCCTATTAAAAGAGCATATAGCCGAGGTTTCTCGATATAATATTGAAAATATACCTGCAATTTATTTAAACCGTATAGATGAAGGTTCACGTCAGCCGCTCAATGCTTTATATTTTTCACTATCCCCCGAAGATGAGGCTAGCCAAATCGCAAGGTTGATGATCGACCAAGGCATTACAACACCAGTCGTCATCAATAATGGCAGCATATTGGCTTCAAGGATGCAAGATGCGTTTTTGAGTACTTGGGAGCGCTATGGCGCCTTGCAAGGTATTCCAACTGCGGATAGCGCTTTGTTGCCAGTGATTTCATTCACTGATAATAAAAGTATGCGGATTGGGATAACGTCAGCGCTAGATGTTTTACAAAGCCAAAGACGTATTTCGCAAATGGAGAACCTTAGCTCAGAAGTCGTGCACAGTGTCACACGCAACAGACGAGATATAGATGCATTTGTTGTTTTTGCGATACCAGACCAAGTCGAATTGATAAATCCGATCATAGAAGCAAGCATCAGTTTATTTTCAGATACTGCTTTACCAGTCTTCGCTTCTTCTTATAGTTACCAACATCAACTCAATAAAAATAGTATTCGCGACCTTAGAAATTTATCATTTGTAGATATGCCTTGGTTAATGCCAAATCAACGAAACAGTGAATTTGCGAAGGAAGTCGATATTATTTGGAACAAACCATCTAGTAGTTATTTGCGCTTATTTGCGTTTGGCTTTGATAGTTTTCAATTTGCTGAACGGTTTGGTCAATTATCATTTTTCAAACAAAATCGTCTAGAAGGTTTAAGTGGAACATTGCAAGTAAACAATAATAAACAAGTCGTTCGCGAATTGCCCGTTGCCAGTGTCGGTCAAGACGCGATTGAACTCACAAAGTAGTTAAATTTTGCCATCGAAGCAATATTTCGCCAGTTTAATTGGCCATCAAGCGGAACAAAAAGCCAAAGAGTACCTCAAACAACAGGGTCTTCAATTTGTAGAAGAAAATTATAGGGTCAAAGTCGGAGAGATTGACCTTATTATGCAAACTTCAGACGAAACTTGGGTGTTTGTAGAAGTAAAATACCGTCAATCAGATGATTATGGCCATGCCGCCGAATATTTTACGAGCAGCAAGCGCAGAAAGCTAATTCGAGCTATTATGTGGTTTTTAAAAGAGCATCAGCTTAATCCAGAAGAAACTGCAATGCGCATTGATTTGATTGCTTTGGATGGCGCTCAACTCAACTGGATTAAAAATGTATAATACTCATTTAATTTGAAGTAATTAATATTGTACAAATCAGATTTAGCGATATAAAAATATAAAAGAGAAGTTTAATGATAGAACTCATCAAGAAGAATTTTACTGAAAGTATTCAAACCAAGATTGCTGCAGCAGAAGAGCTTCCAAGCTCAATAGAAAAAGCAGCCAATATGATGGTTCAAGCATTAATAAGAGGAAATAAGATATTGAGTTGTGGGAATGGCGGTTCAGCGGGAGATGCTCAACACTTTTCCTCTGAACTGTTAAACAGATACGAGCGTGATCGTCCTTCATTACCCGCAATGGCCCTCACAACTGATAGTTCCACCATTACCTCAATAGCGAATGATTACAGTTATGATGAAGTGTTTTCTAAACAAGTAAAAGCGTTAGGGCAAGCAGGTGACATTCTCTTAGCGATATCGACAAGTGGTAATTCTCGCAACGTAATCAATGCGATGGAAGCAGCCTTAAGCCGCGACATGACAATTGTTGCTCTAACGGGCAAAGACGGCGGAGAAATGGCCGGTTTCTTAAGTGAAAATGATGTTGAAGTAAGAGTGCCTTCAACGAGAACTGCGCGGATTCAAGAGGTGCATTTATTGGTCATTCACAATTTGTGTGAATGCATTGATAACACTCTTTTCCCGATGCCAAGCGGAGACTAATACACTAATGATTAAAAAGATTTGCCTTGCTTCGATTATTACCTTGTCACTGGTAGTGCAAACTGGATGTGCCGTCGTTGCGGTGGGCGCCGCTGGCACAGCGGCCGCAGTTTCTGCAAACGATAGACGTACCGTGGGTACACAAATAGATGACAAGACAACTCAGTCTCGCGTTAGAAGTGCTATCAACGCTCATATCGAGATTAAAGAAGAAGCCGCTATCAGTGTGGATGTGTACAATGGTCAGGTATTACTCACCGGGCAAGCACCGACTCAAGAAATGATATCTAAGGCACAAGCCGCGGCGCAATCAGTTGAAAATGTAATAAAGGTTCATAATCAGATTCGCCTAGGCACACCGATACCTGCAACCTCTACCATGAACGATGTATGGCTTGCTTCTAAATTGAAAACTCAAATGTTAGCCAGCGACAGAGTACCGATGCTCAAGTTGGATCTTACTGTCGAAGATAGTGAGGTGTTTATTATGGGCTTACTAACCAAAGAAGAAGCAACCGCCGCCGTTGAGGTCGCTCGCAATGTTAAAGGTGTTACAAAAGTCATTAGAGTGATGGAGTTAGCAAACTGATTTACAAGCACTTTTAATGTAAGTTCTTACTGCTTCTCCAATGCTCAGGTAATTTAGAAGCCGGCTTGCACACGTCAATAAACTTGTCTTATTTAATCACTTTAAGTGTTGGTTTTGTTGACGATTTTTTATCACCTAATTTAGTCACCTTTTCACTGTTACTATCAACAGTTGAAAGTGATTTCTTGCTGTCTGAAGCACTTTTTGAAACAGGCTTATTACCCTCGTCACTTGCTGACTCGGCGTAAGCCTGTTGTAACTCTTCAGCGTCCGCAAAGACAGTACCAGCACCGTTCTCTTTAGCGTAAATAGCTCCAACAGCCGCACAAGGTAACCAAACTAACATTGGCTGGCCCGAAAATCGGGCTTGGAATGAAATTTGTTCTAAATCCATTTGAAAGTTAACGCATGCGCTTGGACTAATGTTAAGGACGATTTGACCATCCTTAACAAATTGAGTAGGTACTTCTACTCCCGGTAATGTAGCATTTACCACAATATAGGGAGTGAGTCCGTTATCTAGAATCCAATCAAAAAATGCCCTCAGCAAATAAGGTTGATTGCTCTTCATAGTTTGCATGCTTTACTCAATTCCTTTCTATGCTTCGACGAATCGCTTACAGAGGATTGTGAATTTCACGTTCTTGGTCGGTCAAAGACGCGATAAACGAACCACGTTCAAAGATACGATTCATATAAGTCACAATATCTCTGCTGCCAGGTCCTGAAAGTGAAATACCTAATGCTGGAAGACGCCACAAGAGTGGTGCTAAGTAGCAATCTACTAAACTGAACTCTTCGCTCATAAAATATGGCGTTTCAGCAAATACTGGCGCTAGTGACAAAATAGCTTCACGTAGATCATTACGTGCTTGTTCTGCACCATCTTCGTTATTAAAAATTTTCTTGGCAAGTGCATACCAGTCTTGCTCGATTCTATGCATCATCAAACGACTGCTACCACGAGAAACCGGATATACGGGCATTAATGGCGGGTGTGGGAATCGCTCATCAAGATATTCCATGATGATATGGCTGTTGTAGAGCACTAATTCGCGATCAACCAGTGTTGGCACTGTTCCATATGGGTTTAGCTCTAGTAAGTCTTCGCTAAGCTGTGCAGGCTCTAAATAGCTTATTTCAACGCCAACGCCTTTTTCAGCTAGGACTATGCGTACTTGATGGCTGTAGATATCAATTTTGTCAGAAAAAAGCGTCATGATAGAGCGCTTGTTTGCGGCTAATGCCATTAAAACCTCCGAACTCGCCCTCTCGGGCTGAATTACAATAAATATAATCTTTATTAAAACACTAAAAGGGGCAACGTTAAAACGTAGCCCCTTTTGTTACTGTACGTCACTCAAGGAACGTTATTTTTTAACGTCTCTCCAGTAATCTTTCTTCAACAGGTAAGCGAACACGAAGAAGATGCAAACGAAGATAAGTGCATATTTGCCTATGCTCTCTAACTTCAAACGGCCTGGTTCACCTGAATACTCTAGGAAGTTTACCAGATCTAGTATCGCTTGGTCATACTCTTCTGCATTTAATTGACCGTCTCCATCAGTTTTGATGCCGACGTAAACAGGCGTCAACTCTCCATCTACCATTTTTTCTTCATAAGTTTCGCGCGGAGTACCTTGTAAGCCTTGAAGAACATGGGGCATACCCACATTTGGGAAAACTTTATTGTTAACGCCAAACGTTTTAGTTTCATCCACATAAAAAGTACGTAAATAAGTATAAAGCCAGTCAGCACCTCGCACGCGAGCTACCAAGGTCAAATCTGGTGGTGGAGCACCAAACCAAGTTGCAGCGGCTTCTGCCGGCATGGCCGACGTTATATAGTCGCTCACTTTTTCTCCAGTAAACTGCAAGTACTCCTGACCTAATTCGTCAGGAATACCTAAGTCTGTAAAAGTACGCTGATAACGTTGATACTGCATTTGGTGGCAACCTAGGCAATAGTTCATGAAGATTCTCGCACCATTCTGTAGTGAGGCTTTATCGGTTAAATCAAAGTTTGCCTTATCTAAAGGGACACTAGAGCCCGCTGCAAATACTAGGCTAGGAACTAATAGTAAAAGGGCTAAGCACTTCTTCATTTTGGAATCCTCGCAGGTACAGGCTTGGTTGCTTCATTCTTAGAGTATAAGAAAAGTAAAACGAAGAAACCGAAATACATAATAGTCGCTACTTGAGACGCGATAATTTTCCAGTTTTCCTGTGGCGTACCGCCAAGATATCCCAAGAATACAAAAACAATTGCAAAAACAATAAGATTAGCTTTATGCAAACCACTTCTGTAACGCCATGAGCGCACTTTACAGCGATCTAACCAAGGCAATATGAATAGTGCTGCTATCGCACCAAACATCGTTAATACACCCAACAACTTATCTGGAACAGCTTTCAATACCGCATAAAACGGTGTGAAGTACCAAACAGGGAATATATGCTCGGGCGTTTTTAGCGGGTTAGCTATCTCAAAGTTTGGATGTTCAAGGAATTTACCCCCCATTTCTGGAGCGAAGAACATCACATAAATAAAGCCAAATAAGAATATTGAGAAAGCGACCAAATCCTTCAACACTATGTGTGGGAAGAAAGGCACTACATCATCCGCTATATCGTACTTATCAGTGTAATACTCGTGAATTTTGTATTGGGTTTTCTCGCTCTCTGGTAAAGAACCCTTCTTATGTTTAATCGCAACGCCATCAGGGTTATTTGAGCCCACTTCGTGAAGCGCGATGATATGCAAGAAGACTAAGATGACAATAACCAAAGGTAGCGCAATAACATGTAACGCAAAGAACCGGTTAAGGGTTGCTCCAGATATAACATAATCACCTTGAATCCATACAACAAGGTCTGGACCAATAACAGGAATAGCACTAAACAGCGATACAATAACTTGAGCTCCCCAATAGGACATCTGTCCCCATGGAAGTACATAGCCCATGAAAGCTTCAGCCATTAGAGCGAGGTAAATAAGCATACCGAATACCCACAGTAGTTCACGTGGTTTTTGGTAAGAGCCATAAATCATACCTCTGAACATATGCATATATACAACGATAAAGAATGCAGAAGCTCCTGTACTATGCATATAACGAATAACATCTCCATAAGGAACCTCACGCATGATGTACTCAACGGATGCGAAGGCACGTTCTGCGGAGGGTTCAAAATTCATGGTTAGCCAAATACCAGTAACAATTTGGTTAACTAAGACTATTGTTGCCAAGAAACCAAATACATACCAAAAATTCATATTCTTGGGTGCTGGGTATTGAAGTGCGTGCATGTTTGCAACACGCATCATCGGAATTCTTTGTTCAATCCAACCTAAAAAAGCGTTCATAGTTATGCCTCCGCTTCTGAACCGATGATAATAGTTGTATCATCGACATATTGGTAAGGCGGCACCACTAAGTTTAACCCAGCAGGTACGTTCTGGAATACGCGACCAGCCATATCGAACTTAGAACCGTGACAAGGACAGAAAAAGCCTTCAGCAACGCCTTCAGCATACTCGGAAAAAGCGCCTTCAGTTAAATGTTGAGGTGAACAACCCAAGTGTGTGCAAATACCAACCAATACTAGGTATTCATCTTTTAATGAACGGTATTGATTTTGTGCAAATGCGGGCTGTTGCTCTGCCTCTGAATTTGGATCTTTCAGTTGGTCTTCGTGAGCACCCAATGAAGCTAAAAGCTCGGGCGTTCTTCTCACCACCCAAACGGGCTTACTTCGCCACATTACTCGAATAAGCTGACCAGGCTGTACACCACTTATATCAACTTCAACGTCTGCGCCCGCTGCTTTAGCTTTTGCGCTTGGTTGCCATGAGCCAATAAAAGGCACGGTAGCTGCTGCGAAACCTAATCCACCTACTACAGAAGTCGCAACAGTCAAGAACTTGCGACGGTTACTACTATTAGGTTGTTCGGTCCCTTCAGCGTTTTTAGCATCAATAGATACTTCACTCATCAACTGATCTCCAGAGTTTCGAAAGGCATTGCGTGTGTTTTCATGTATCTTGTTGTCGGCTTACACACCAGATACATGAATTATCCTAGCCGAGTATGTTAAAAGAAAACCCTTAACAAACACAAGGATTTACTTAGAAAAAAACGACCTTAACGTTGTTTTAAGTCAAGTATTGTGCACAGCGACGAAATAATCGCTATTCGACCATGGTAGTCTCATCAATACACCGAGAGTTTTAAATGGCCAAAAACAAAAAACCCAGCACTTAGCTGGGTTTTTAATAAATATATACGTCGAATTAACGTTTTGAAAATTGTGGACGCTTACGCGCTTTGTGAAGACCCACTTTCTTACGTTCAACTTTACGAGCGTCACGCGTTACGAAACCAGCTTTGCGTAATGCTGGGCGAAGTGACTCGTCGAATTCCATTAGAGCACGGGTAATTCCATGACGAATTGCACCTGCCTGACCTGAAATACCACCACCAGAAACAGTGATGTATAAATCAAACTTTTCAGTCATTTCAACTAGTTCGAGAGGTTGCTTGACGATCATACGCGCTGTCTCGCGACCAAAGAACACGTCTAATGGACGTTTGTTAACTGTAATACTACCTGAACCCGGACGAATGAATACGCGAGCGGTAGAGCTTTTGCGACGGCCAGTGCCGTAATATTGAGTATCTGCCATGTTACTCGCTCCTTATAAGTCCAAAGTTTGTGGCTGTTGTGCTTGATGTGTGTGCTCTGGTCCTGCAAATACTTTCATTTTGCGGAACATTGCACGGCCTAGAGGGCCTTTTGGAAGCATACCTTTAACTGCTTTCTCGATAACCATTTCAGGTTTTTTCTCGATTAGCTTCTCGAACGATGCTTCTTTCAAGCCACCTGGATAACCAGAGTGTGCGTAATAGATTTTATTTTTCGCTTTGTTACCTGTTACTGTAATTTTTTCTGCGTTTACAACAACAATGTAGTCACCAGTATCTACGTGTGGAGTGTACTCTGGCTTATGCTTACCGCGCAGTCTTAACGCGATTTCTGTGGCCAAACGGCCTAAAGTTTTGTCTGCGGCGTCAACCACATACCAGTCGCGTTCTACGCTTTCTGGCTTTGCAACAAAAGTTTTCATTATTCGTCACCCGAAATATTCAGTTAAATTCATTTTGCGCGTCTAATACGACCCTTTCAAAATGTGCTAAAAATCAGCCATTTAGCCCCTTCGAGCTCAGCGATTCTCCACCTTCCCACAGGTGGGCCCATAGGTGGTCTAGGTTGGGCAGGTCGCGAATTATACAGATTTTGCAGCAAAAGCGAAGTGTTTTTTCTCTTGTTTATTGCGATACATACGTTTATCAGCCACGGAAATCAAAGACTCGATGCATTCGTTCGGACTGTATTGTGAAATGCCGTAACTAAAACTTAGGCTCAGTTTGTGTTTGGTCAAAGGTTGCTCAGCAAATTGTTCAATCAGCGTATACATGACAATTTCGGCTTTTGCACCACTGCAATTGTTCAGTACGATCAGAAACTCTTCGCCTCCCCACCTCACTGCGAGGTCAATTTCACGTAGGCGTGACTTTATAAACTCGGCAAACTCAATGATCACCTCGTCGCCAACGTGATGCCCATATGTATCGTTTATTTGTTTAAAATTATCTAGGTCGACGAGTATAAATGAAAAGGTTTCTTTTTTTAGCTCAGCAGAAACAATTTGTTGCTTGATCCATTGATAAAAATAGCGTCGATTTTTTAACTTACTTAATCCATCGTGGTAAGAGTAAAATGAAAGGGTATCCTTGTGCTTAATCAATATACTTTTCATCGACATCAGCGCTGCGAGGCAAGGTATGGCAACCGACAAAACGACTACTGTAAAGGTTGTACTCGCATATGCTTTTAGAAATTCATTGTTGGTGTATTCCGGCACAAAGATATGCAAGGCGAGAAAACTAATCAATGTAAGTAAACACCAAAGAAATGTCCGAATTCGGTTAAAACTCGGGAAAGCAGCAACGATACAAATACATGCAAGTAAGAAATATTGAAAGCCATAGGCGGTTCCGAGCAATACAACACCTGCATTGGCGTGCGTAAATATCTCAAAGCTGCCTATACAAACTGACCATCGCAGTTTGCCCTTTTGGTTTGCAATGAACGCCATCCCCCACAGCAACACACCGACGATGCCCCAAACACCCAAAAGGTACAACTCGAGCATAAACATAATGGGCGCCATGACAGCATTGAACAAAAGCCCAATCAATGACGCCAAATACATAGCTCGATATTCTGGCACTTGATGCAAAGAGATAAGTTCAGGCACCCTAAACAACTGCTTCATTGTGTTTTATTACCCGAATATTGAGCAACATGCACTCTATTGCGCCCTGCAGCTTTTGCTTCATACAAAAGCGCGTCAGCTTGAAAGACTAATTGGTCAAGTGCGAATTCTTTGTGGGTAGTGACCACACCAAAACTGATAGTCACAGTTCCATTATTTTCAATCATGACCTGAGCCTTAATTTTGTCTTTAAGTGAATTAAGCAGTTCTTCGCAGTCTTTAAGCTCAAGGTCATCAAAAAATATAAGAAACTCTTCACCGCCCCAACGACATGCCTTATGCGTATTTCCAATCGTTTCTTTAATGATCGTTGAAACCTCTTTTAATACTTGGTCACCTGCTTCATGGCCTCGCTCATCATTCAATTTCTTAAAGTGGTCAATGTCACCGATTGCAATCGCAAAGTGTTTGTTTTCTTTTTTGCTTTGGAATTTTTGAAAGTGAAGAAAATTGTAAAAATAACGGCGACTGAAAAGCCCCGTTAACTGGTCAATATTGGCAAATTGCTCGACACGTTGGCGCTGACGCATGTACACTGATTTCATGCGCATCATACCGATTATAAAGGGAATCCCGCCACTTATGAGACAAAAACTATAGAAATATAATTCATATCCCATAAAAACAGTATCAACACGGCCTTGTGAAAAATTCAATTCAAGCAAGATGAAAATGACAAATGTGGTGAGGGCAAATAATATAGCACCCAATATTTTTGTTTGCGTATGGATGGCGATAATACAGGCGGTTGGCCACAAATATAATTGAAAACCAAACTCAGTACCCAAAAACACGGTTGCAAGCGACGCGTGAATAATCACCTCAGCACCACCAAGCATGATTGCCTCGGAATAACGAGCGCGCCGAGCAAGTTTGATGACCGACAGCCAAATCACTAAACTGGCCAAATTGTATATTGCAAGAGAGTTAAGGCCAGTCAGCCAAAAAAGTAAAGAGAAAGCGAGGTGAATGGGCAAGGCAATGATCGCCACCCATAATATGGTGAAGTAATCTGTTTGGTCTTCAGCAGCCACACTTTGTGGTGCCTTCCTGAGAAAGTCATGCTGCCAAAGTGTTGTAGCAAACTCTGCTAACACTCTATTGAAAAGCCTTTACACTTTAGTCTATAAATAAAGTATACAGATAGCTAATCGATTAAGTAACCTACAAGTAGGTATAAATAGACATACTCAACTGCCGAATTTTATAACTAAGCTCTTAATTAATTGTAACTTTTTTAAATTTAAACCCGTGTAACTTCATTAATACTACTGATTTGTCTTAATTTATCAATGGTTTTAGAAAGTGACTCTGCATCACTCACTTCGATCGTCAGTTTAATATGGGCAGTGTTTTGCGCTTTATTACTCAAACTATTGACGCCGAGTAAGCCTACTTTTTGGTTTGACAGGACAGTGGTGATGTCGCGCAGCACTCCACTTCTATCTGCACAAAATACATTCAACTCAGTTTGGAAACTTCTTTGTTGTTCATCTGCCCAACTTACGTCTATTTCCCTTTCAGGGTGTTGATTTAATAAATGCTGCAACTGATTACAATCCTGTTTGTGAACACTTACTCCCTTTCCTTGGGTTATATAACCAAGTATCGGCTCACCTGCGACGGGCTGACAACACTTTGCAATTTGACTTAATAGATTGCCGACTCCTTCAGCAATAATCGGTTGATCATGTTTAGCTTTACGCACTTTTTTCGGTTTAAGCGGGATATCAACTAGCGTATCTTGCTCGGGCTCAATCTTGGGTTTTGGCTCAAGATAATGCACCACAGACATCACCCGAAGATCGCCGGCACCTACAGCAGCATAGAGGTCATCAAGCGTTTTTAAATTAAACTTTTCACATGCATCAACCGCTTTTTTAGGATTGATTTCAGCTTTAATCAGTTCGCGCTCAAGCAGCTCTTTACCAGCTTCCGCGTTTTTACTTTTATCTTCTTTTTTGAAGAATGAATGAATGGTCGCTCGCGCCCTCGCAGAATGCACAAAGCCCAAACCAGGATGCATCCAATCGCGTTTAGGCGCAGGATGTTTGCTGGTGAGCACTTCTACTTGATCGCCACTTTGCAACTTATAAGTAAAGGGCACAATGCGTTTATTGACTTTAGCACCATTGCAGCGATGACCCACATTACTATGGATATAATATGCAAAATCCAGCGGGGTCGACCCTAGTGGCAAGTCAATTACGTCACCTTTCGGGGTAAAGACGTACACACGATCATCAAACACTTGGCTTCTGAGTTCTTCAACTAAGTTACCCGATTCTGCCATTTCGTCTTGCCACTGAAGTATTTTGCGCAGCCAATTCAAACGTTCTTCTGAGCCCGCGCTTTTGCCTGCACTGCCCTCTTTATACTTCCAATGCGCCGCTACGCCGAGTTCAGCATCTTGGTGCATTTGTTGAGTGCGAATTTGAATTTCTACAGACTTGCCTTTAGGCCCTATGATAACCGTATGAATACTCTGATAACCGTTTTGCTTTGGCGTCGCGATATAATCATCAAACTCTTTGGGTAAATGCTTCCACTTAGCATGCACCGTGCCGAGGGCCGCATAACAATCCTGAAGACGATCGGCGACTATGCGCAATGCTCTAATATCAAAAAGCTCATCAAAGCCAAGCTGCTTTTTTTGCATCTTTTTATAAATACTATAAATGTGTTTGGGGCGCCCGATGACTTGTGCGTTGATGTTTTCGGAGTCTAAGAGTGCTTGTAACTGCTCAACGATATCTTCTATGTACTGTTCACGGGTAATGCGCTTTTCATCTAGCATCGATGCAATTTTTTTATATGTATTTGGATGCAAATAGCGAAACGATAAGTCTTCTAGCTCCCACTTTAACTGACCAATACCCAACCTATTGGCAAGCGGTGCATAAATAGTTGCGCACTCCTTTGCAACCAAGACTCTGGTTTCTTCGTCTTCTTTTTTGACTCGGTGTAAAGTGCATATACGTTCAGCCATCTTAATTACTACGGCACGCACATCCTCAACCATTGAGAGTAACATGCGGCGCAAGCCATCTATATGCTGTTCATTTTGTTGATGTCTGGCTTGCAGGGTTTTTATTGCATCCATGCGCCTTACACCCATAATTAGCGCGCATATTTTCGCTCCAAAGGCTTCGCTTATCTGCTCTTCAGAGTATTCATGTATTTGGCAATAGGGATAAACCAGTGCAGCTTGAAGCGTTTCATCATCCATATGGAGTGCATTTAGAATTTCAACCATTTCTTGGCCGATCAACAATATTTCCGGCGTGTCCGAAATATCCCTGATTTTAGCTCTGGTTTTTTCGTTAACGTCCAAATTTGCAAGCCACTCGCTAAACTCTGGTCGTTGCTCTTGATGTACGCTCCGGATAGAAACCATTGTTAATCCTTAATGTGGTTCTGCGATATTGAAATACTTAAATTGCTTCGGTTTTTGATCTAGCTTTGCGTCAGCGTACGCATGCATACCCGTGATCAATATGCGTTGCTCTAGTTCTTTACACCCGCTCTAGCTCTTCACACTCGCTCTAGCAGTGCCATCATTTCTATATGCTCCGTAAAAGGGAACATATCGAGGGCTTTAATTTGCTTGATTTGGTACTTTTCGTCGAGACAATTTATGTCTCTGGCAAAACTAATAGGGTTGCAACTGACATATAAAATACGCTTGGGTTTAAGTTTACTGAAAACCTGCATTAATTCCAGTGCGCCTTGTCTTGCTGGGTCAATAATAAAGGTGCTGTTTTCTGGTATATTTAATTCCTTGAAGGCATCTACATCACTGAGATCGACATGCTTAAACAACACATTAATTAAGCCGTTTAGCGCTGCATTTTGCTTGCCTAGTTCGACCATTTCAGCCACGCCCTCTGCAGCGATGCATTGTTTGACATCATTTGCAAAGTGCAAAGAAAAATTCCCCAAGCCTGCGAACAAGTCAACTAAGGTATCGTTTTTTGTCAACGACAACCACTGTTTCGCCGTTTTGAGCATGTCAATATTGACCTTGGCATTCACTTGAATAAAGTGATTTGGCGAAAGCATAATGTTAGTTTCACCATCATCACAAATACTAAAACTGGCATTTAATTTCTGGCACTTAGCTAAGTTCGCTTTGGCATCGACCAAGTTCGATAAGCTCACTAGTGACTTAGGTGATGACTTTTCATAAGATTCAGGCAATTCTAAGGTGAGTTCTAAATCAATCTCGCGCGTGGCTTCTTTAAGTTGAGTTAGGGCCGAATAATCAGGAGCCTTGGTAAGGTGCAAACAGACCTGTTGCCTCTGTTTGTCGCTTAATACGGTCATATGACCTAGCATTTTTACAATGGGTAACGTTTTTAAAACCTGAGTTAATGCGAACAAAGGTTCTTGAATCGGTGTGTCTAAAATAGGACAGACATTGATATCGATTATCTTATTCGATTGTTTGGCACGATAACCAATTTTCACTTTGCTGGCTTGCCTTGAATCGATGCTTAATCTGGCTTTACGACGATAAGCTATCGCAGGGGTTTTAGAGGCCTTAGGATCTGTGGCTATCGATGTTCTTACCGTATCATCGTATGGTAAAACATCGTTGAATGATACCGACGGGGGAAAAACCGAGTCATCAAGGTTTTTGCGAAGAAACACCTCTAGCGCATCTTGTTTGACTTGGTATTGATAACTTGCCGAAAAGTCTTGCTGAGAACAACCGCCACACTCATTGTAGTGCTGACAAAAAGGTGCACTACGATGCTCATTGGCTTTGAGTACCTTGACTATTTTAGCAAACCAAACACGTTGCTTTTGTTCGGTTATCTGTATTTTGTACAGCTCACCAGGAACCGCATTTGCGACGACGATAATAGGCTTGTGAGTCAGACAGATGCCTTTTCCGTGATGGTCAACGGTATCTACAGCAATATCTAAAACAGGCAATCTAGTCGTTTTGTTATTTCGTTTCTGCGCCTTGAAAAACTGAGCCATGTCTATTGTCTAACCCGCTTCCAAGATAACAGTCGCAACAGCATAGTTCTGCTCATCAGATATAGAGAGATGCGCGCCCGTGACGCCTTTTTCTTCAAAGAGTTCTTTAAGTCTACCTGTGACTTTTAAGAAGGGTTGCCCCGTTTCATAGTGGGCGACTTCTATTTGATGCCAACTCACGCCGTTACCTATCCCATTGCCAATTGCTTTAACGGCCGCCTCTTTGGCCGCAAAACGCTTTGCTAAAAATCGGCATTGCTTAGCAACGCTGGTATTAACTTGATTATCGCGTGTCAACACACCACTGAGTTTAGATAACTGCATAAAGTCACGAAACTCAGTTTCATTCAACACTCTTTTTGCCAACGAATCTGATTTTTCTAAACTGCTTTCCAAACGCACTATCTCAACGATATCTGTGCCAATTCCTACAATTGCCATAATGTTTTCCGTTATCTTTAGTGCTTTTTGCTAACTAAGCTAGATTTTGCCTATATCAGAACGCGCTTCTTGCATTAACAAGCGCATATCTCTCACCGCTTTATCAAGGCCATCAAAGGCTGCACGAGCAATAATACTATGACCGATGTTTAACTCAATCAGTTGGGGGATAGCTGCAATCGGCTTCACGTTGTGATAATGCAGACCATGCCCAGCATTGACTTTCAGTCCCAAGCGATCAGCGTACTCGATGCCTGTTATTAACTTTTCAAGCTCATGGTGAGCTTCAGCTTCATTTTTTGCCTCAGCATATTGCCCAGTATGGATTTCAATATAAGGTGCGCCCGCTTCAACAGCCGCTTCGATTTGAGACTCATCGGCGTCAATAAACAATGAAGTAAGCGTGTTATGAGCAGCAAGTGATGTGCATGCATCTTTTATCTTAGCGAGATTACCCGCCACATCCAACCCGCCTTCGGTAGTCAGCTCTTCGCGCTTTTCTGGCACTAAGCAACAGAACTCAGGAGTCACTTTGGCAGCAATCGCTAACATTTCATCGGTCACAGCCATTTCTAAATTCATGCGCGTGTTCAGCGTTTGTTTGAGTAAATACACATCATGATCTTTAATATGACGGCGATCTTCGCGAAGATGAATAGTAATGCCGTCTGCACCAGCTCGCTCTGCTACATCGGCAGCATGAACAGGATTGGGATATTGCGTACCTCTGGCATTTCGAAGTGTCGCGATATGATCGATATTCACACCTAATAATATTTGATTCATAGTAATCCTGTATGTAATAAGACGTAGCCACTAATTTTGACTGATTTCGCTAGAGAAACTTAGCCTTTCTTAGTTGAATTATAGCTAAATAGTTCACGACTTTTCAGAGGTTTATCACCTAAAAGTGGACTTAATGCTAAACGCACAATGCGCTTTGCTACTTGAAGTGAATGTTCATTCCACTCTTGAGCAAGCATTTGCTTGATGTGTAAACCCCGCATTCCCTGACCTACTATTTTTGAAGCAAGCAAGCCTTGCGAGGAGTCAAATTGATAATGGTGCTCATCTAAGAGTGGCTTATCAGCACTTACATCTAATGAAAGATCAGGTAGATATCCCAACATTTCCAACAAACTAAATTCGAATTGACGTAGCATTGGTTGCACTTTTAAGAGCGCTTCAACGTCTTCTAATCCTGCATTTTGAATCGCAAACAATTTAGCTAAATTGATTTGATACGACTCAAATAAAGCGGCAAAAGGCTCAGCTTCGGGTAGGGTGCGACTGAGTAATTCATTAATGTAAAAGGCGCAATACAGCATATTGCCGGATAAAGCGATACTTTTTTCATTGGCTTCTATGCTACCAAGCGTCCTTAAGGAGCTTCTGCCCGATACCTCAAAACTCAAAAACTGCAGTGGTTGTAATAAACTTCGCTTATCAGACTTTGCATTTCTCACGCCTTTTGCAACCGCCGAAACTTTTCCTTGCTCTTTACAGAAAAAGTCAACGAGCATACTTGTCTCTCGATATGCTCGACGATGAATCACAAATCCATTCAACGACTGTCTGTTAACGCTCAACTGGCTTTAATCCGAACCACTTTCATGGTTTCAAAGGTCATCCCTGCGACTATTTTGTTATCAGGATAATAAGTAAGATTGACGCGGTTGCCCACTAGACTCTTGTAGCGTTTTTTACGCTTAAAAATAAAAGGCACATCAATATCTTGAAGCATAATGGTATGGACTATCCAGTCATCTTCTTCGCGTTGCACATGCGATTGCACCTTCATGTTTTCTGAATGCGTGAGTTGCCTATGCTGTTGAAGCAAGCTGTCTACTTCTGATTTTTTAGGCATTTACTTGCGTACCCTTTTCTTTGTTTACCCATCATTATTTACTTAGCATTTTGCTTAGCGCTTTATACGCATGCTTGAATGTAAATTAAACAGCCTCTAAATAATCAACCAAAAGCTGTACGCTTACGTTGCCCCGAAAAGAATTAATATCTAGTTTATAGACTAACCGTACTTTCTGAGCCTCGGTATTCGGCCAGATTTTGGTATCGATATTAAATGCAATAGCATCGAACTCCGTCCCTTGTGCACTGACCACCATTTTAAGGTGTTTTTGACCCACGATCTTTTGTGTTATCAAATGAAAAACGCCTTCAAAGCAGGGTTCTTCAAATTGCTGGCCCCACGGTACCTTAATCTTCAATAAATGAGCAGTATCAAGGTTAATCTGCTTAACATCTAATGGACCGTCGCAAAATATGCTCGCATCTTTGGGCAAGTTTTCCATTGCTTGATGAGCATGGGCTTCAAATGCCTGTTTAAAATCACTTAGATGCACTTCTTTGATAGTTAAACCAGCAGCCATCGCGTGCCCACCGAACTTAGCGATTAAGTCTGGTGATTGTTTATGAATTAAGTCTAGAAGGTCACGCACGTGGACGCCTTTGATAGAGCGCGCCGAGCCTTTAATCAACCCCCCCTCATCTTGAGCAAAAACAATCGTCGGGCGGTTGTATCGCTCTTTAATTCTCCCCGCTACAATGCCGATGACACCTTGATGAAACTCTTCGTTATAAAGCACCAAACCACTTGGAATGTCTTCCTCGTTTAAGCTTAGTTTGTCTAACACGGTCTTTGCCTGCTCTTGCATCGAACTTTCAATTTCTTTGCGAGTTTGATTGAGGCTATCAAGGTTACTGGCATAAAGCCTTGCTTGATGTATATCGGGGGCGATCAGTGTTTCAATGCCCGTTGCCATATCATCCAGCCGCCCAGCCGCATTTAACCGAGGGCCGATAACAAAGCCCAAGTCACTTGCGCTTATCTTGTCTAATTCTCGACCAGCAACTTCAATAATCGCTTTGATACCGGGTCGTGTTTTACCACTGCGTATTCGTTGCAAACCTTGATGAATCAAGATTCTGTTGTTTTTATCAAGTGGCACAACATCGGCCACCGTGCCAACCGCGACAATGTCTAGCAAGCTCGCCAAATTAGGAGGCGTCATTTGTCGCTCTGTGAACCATTTGCTCTGATCGAGTACCGATCTAAGTGCAAGCATGACATAAAAAGCAACGCCTACGCCTGCCAAGTTTTTTGAGGGGAAATCGCAGTCAGGTTGGTTTGGATTGACAATTACATCAGCGTTGGGTAACGCGTCACCTGGCAGGTGATGATCAGTTATTAAAACTTTGAGCCCCAGCTCTTTTGCCAAGGCGACACCGGGTAGACAGGCAATACCATTGTCTACAGTGATGATCAATTTCGCCCCATTTTGATAAGCTAACTGCACAATTTCAGGACTCAAGCCATAACCAAAATCAAAGCGATTGGGCACAAGGTAATCAACTTTGTCGTAGTCAAATAACTTAAACGCCAGCTTACACAAGGCAGTACTGGTGGCACCGTCTGCATCAAAGTCACCGATAATGCAAATTTGTTCTTGCGCACGCATTGCGCTTGCAATTAACTCTGCCGCCTTTTGCGAGTTATATAATTCGCGAAAATGAGCGAGCCCTTGCGTTGTTAACGTAACTTCATCGAAAGATTGAATACCTCGATTGCGATATAAACGGTCTAAAATACTGGGCAGACTAGGGTCGAGTATCTGCTCTTGGCTGGGCTTTCTGTATTCTATGCGCACGTGTTTGTTCTTATGATGCTAATCTGCCCATAAGTTTATCATTTTGACGCTCACGACAACACCGCTTAAGTCACTTTGATTTTGAATTTCAAGGCGGGCGTGATGGAATTCGCTGATCATTTTTGCAAGATATAAACCTAAGCCCAAGTGTGCTTCGGTATTACCTGACGAGCTAGTCGCTTGATGCTTTTCACTTCTTACAGAAACCATCGAATCCATGAGTTCAGCGGTCATCTTATTTGGCAATAATTGACCTTTGTTACTGATAAATAGATCAGCGTGCTGTGAATGCATCACTAAATTGACAAAAATCGTTGAATCAAGCTCGCTAAACTCCACTGCATTGCTGATTATTTTATCCAACATCTGCGCAAATAGCTCAGGGTTACCGTTAACAAGGCATTTTTTCGCGTCAGTTTTCAATTCAAATGAGCGTTGGCTGTGCGCTAATTTATAGCCTTCGATACAGCCGGTAAGCAACGCTAATAAATCGAATTTTTCTAGTTCGCTGTGTTGAATGGTTTGCTCAAGACGTGTTGCTTCACTCATTTTTGTCAAGATAGTACTGAGTCGTTTGATACCGTCCTGAGCACGTGTGACATAGACTTCAGCATCGTCGGCTCTAGGGTCCAGTGCGAGCAAATCTAAACTAGAATTTACAATAGCCACCGGCGTTCGAAGTTCATGTGACAAGCGAGAAGCCATGTTCTCTAGGTAAACATTATACTGACTCAGCCGACTCAATACGTTGACAAATGTACGCGAAAGGTCGCCAATTTCGTCGTTTTGCATCGAAGGTGTCATACTTGCCTTAATTTTGCCGTTACTGTCAATTGCATTTTCGGTCTCATTTCTGAGTTTTCGAATGCGGTTTGATATACGTGTTGAGATTAAAAGTAGCGATAAACTGCCAACAACAACAATCGCCAGAATAAAATGGAACAGTTGTTCTAATGCTTTATTTCTTAGTGTGCGAATACCATTAGTGGTTTGCTCAACGACCACTGCCCCCATTACTTGACCGTCAATAAAAATAGGGTGTGCGGCCGATAAAATCACGGCCTTGTTATCGCTACTTAAACGCCAAAGTGTGTTGGGTGTGCCTTGCAAAGCGCTTTCTAAATCCTGACCGACCAAGGCAAAGGCGTCTCGTAATTCATCGACAAATTGATTAGGTGGCCGCGTAAGGACACGATAATACAAGGGAAGCAAAATATCTTGCTCCACAACGCGCCAAAGCCCATTTAATGTCCATTCAATTTCAATATTATTGCTAGTGTTAAGATCTGTTCGCTGTTCAAACCCTACTTGCTTTTGTATATCGCCACTTCGTGCCAACACTCGACGATGCTTATCGACTACCCAAACTCTGGAGTTTGCGTACTCTAGCCCTTTGATTATTTGTTCAATTTGCGGAGATGGCAGAAGCACTGTGCCTAGTTCATCAACTTGTGTAGGGTCAGCTGTGCCAATTGTGTATTTCACTGTCCGTGTTTCGATTGAATCGACATCAGAAATCGCAAACGCGATCTGACCGTTCAAATAGTCTAAAGGCAGGCGTAATTCTATATTGTACCCAGTTGGCGAAATTTGCCATTGGCCTTGAATTTTGCGCTCTAGAGTTGCAGGTCTGTCTTGACCATCTAGTAAGTAAGCATTTACCCACTGGCTTTCGAAGGGCGCAATAATGAAGCGTTTAAAACTATCGTCAGGCAGGCTTAGCCCAATTTGTAAAAAGTCGTTCCGATCAACATCTAAGCTATTTCGAGCACGAAAAACAACTTCATCATCTTGTACTTCAAATACGGCATACAAAAAATCACCGTATTGACCCACCATATGCTTAAACGAGAGGCTATCAAGGCGATATTGCTCACTAGGATTAATGAGGTTATTTTCGCCGTAATCGAGCATCAAGTGGCGATATTCGCTCCAATCCGATAACTGGCCGTCTAAACGAATAGGCGAATCAATTTTATGTGCATATAAGTCACGTCCCTCTTTGACATCTTTTAAAAAGGCGGATTGGCTATCAAACAATTGCGGACGTTCGTGCAAGGCAGTTGCTACCGCTCGTGCTGTGCCTACCATCGTTTGCTCTTGCCCGAGGCGCAAATATGACTCTAGTTCCCATACATATTGGTAGCCAAGATAGGGCACCGCCAACAAAAATGACGCGCTTAGCAATAATTGTGCTCGCAAACCAAAACGAAGACCTTTTATCATGCGACGTCAGTACCATGCGTAGTAGACATTTTCCAACGATAACCCATGCCATAAACGGTTTCGATCCTGTCAAACTTTGCGTCTATTTGTTCGAATTTTCGTCGAATGCGTTTAATATGAGAAGTAATAGTCGTATCGTCTACCACCATGTTGGATTCATCCATCAACTGCTGTCTACTTTTAACATGCCCAGCGTGTTTGGCAATGGCATAAAGCATCCAAAACTCAGTCACTGTTAATTCAATCGCATGCTCGCCCCAATTCACTAACATCCGCTTTGCATCAATACTAAGCAGCCCTTGCTTGATAATTTCATCGTTTGACTGCGCCGTCGATTGAATTAACTCATTGCGACGAAACAAGGCCGCAATCCTAGCAAGCAAGTGCGGTAAGCTAATATCCTTTGTTAGGTAATCATCAGCCCCCATGCGCAAACCACTTATCGTATCAAAGTCATTGTCACGCGCAGTAAAAAAGATAATCGGCAATTGTTTTGAGGCACTTCGCAAGCTTTGGCACAAATGAAATCCACCATCTAACTCATCTTCAAGCCCAATATCTATAATCGCGAGATCGGGCAGTTGTGCTAACAGGCTTTTTTCAGCATCTTTTCTGTTTGAGAATGCTTGTACTTGATAGCCCTGCTTACTTAATGCAATGATGTAGTTTTCTCTTAAAGATCTGTCATCTTCGACAAGCGCAATCGTTTTGCCCATTTGAGTGTGAATACCTGTGTTTTGTTTATGCTTCTACTATAAAGCCTTTTTCACGGTGTTAAAGCGCCGCGGCGCAATTTCCATTTTTTCGCCACAATTCACCCAAAGATTGCCATTTTATTTCCCGCGAATAGCCCTTTTCTAGTTGTTTAATAGCTCCATCGAATCAACACGATTAAATAAAAAACGACGCAAGTTAATTACTTTATAGAACCAAACGTTCATTGGAGAACATCATGAAAAATTCAGCTAAAAAAACACTGATCACAACATTTACTGCAATCGCATTAAGTACAAGCGCATTTTCTAGCTTTGCAGCCAAACACGAGCCGCTCACTGATAAGCAAGAAGAAATAAACCAAGCGGTTGGGCTCGGATCGGGTCTAGTGTTGGGTGCGGTAGTAGCAGGCCCCTTGGGTGCAATAGTCGCTGGTGTAGTCGGCGCATTAATTGGAGATGACATTAACGACACGCAAAAGATTAAAGATAGCCAATATGCACTTATGGTTAAACAAACCGAACTTCGCGACATGCAAGTTGCATTTAATCAACTGAAGACAGAAAACCAAGCACAACTGGCCGCTTTCGATAGTATTTTGGAAGACAAACAAACAAAGAGTGAAATCGTATTGCCCGAAATTATTGCAAATATTCAATTTAAAACGGCTTCTTTCTTGATTGAAGACCATTATAAGGCGCAACTAGACATAGTTGCAGAGCAATTAAAGCAAAATAAAAACCTAAAAATAGAGCTCTCAGGCTTTGCAGATCAACGAGGCGACTCAAATTACAATCAAATTTTGTCTGAGCAACGAAACGAATCAGTCAAAAATTACTTACTTAGCCAATATGTTGATGAAAAACAAATCATCTCACAAGCGTTTGGCGAATCTCATATCGCTAGCGAGGCTGATACCAGCTATGAAGATAACTTTTTTGATAGACGTGTGATGTTAAAGGTATCTTTTGATCAAAATGCTGAAATGACGGCTGCCACGCATACTGATTTGTAATAGAAGTATAATTCGGCAAACATTACATTGGGTGTAAAGTAGTTAAATCTTGAAGATCGTCTTCTTTACACCACTTTTCATTGAGAATAGGTATTCTTGTCTTAATCAAAGAAATTACATTTAGTTATGTCGATGCTCTTTACTGCTACTAAGTTTCTCAAGCAAGCTTTCGATTGCCGAGCTATCCACTGGCCGACTAAAATAAAAACCTTGTAGCAAAGAGCATCCCAGTTCTTCAAGCACCTTAACATGTTCCTCTGTCTCCACCCCTTCAGCAACACATTCAAGATTTAAGGAATGGGAGAGCATAATGATCGTATCAACAATAGCCTTTGACTTACTATCATTGAGCATATTGAGCACGAAACTTCTATCAATCTTTAGCACGTCTAGCGGATAACTTTTGATATATGACAAACTAGAAAAACCGGTACCAAAATCATCAAGTGATAACTTTAAACCTAATGCCTTAAACTTACTAAAAATATCTAGTGCAATCTCATTATCAACTAGCACGGTTTCGGTGATTTCAATTTCCAGTAGTTCGGCGGGAAATCCAGATTCACTCAGTACTTCCTCTACCGTCTCGACAAAACTTGTATTGAACTGAAGCGCAGACACATTGATTGATAGGCTAAGTGTTGGATTGTTCGCATGCCATTTTTTCACTTCTCTGCAAGCTGTACGCAATACCTTTTCACCCAATGAGATGATTAACCCCGTCTCCTCAGCCAAAGGAATAAACTCACTTGGCATGATGATGTGATCTGCACCTTTGTGCCAGCGAACAAGCGCCTCTACCCCGCTAATTCGTCTAGATTTACAATCAAATTTGGGTTGATAGTAGACCCTAATATCCTGATTGCTAATAGCAGTTTCAAGCTCTTTTACTGAAAACAAATACTGGGCGAGTTCTTTTTCGATTTTTGCAGAATAAAAACGAACATTGTTTCGCGTTTCACTTTTTGCTTTGTGCATTGCCGCATTGGCTCTTCTATAAAGAGTATGAGCGTCTTGTGCATCTACTGAAGAGAGTGCAACCCCCATAGTAGCAGTAACTTGCAAACTTAAATCACTGGTTACACACCATTTTTCTGTAAACGCCTGTAACACCCGAGTACAAAATGCCTGAACATGATTAGCATCTGCGACATTATTTAGAAAGAAAACAAACTCGTCGCCCCCATGGCGCGATAGTGTGTCTGTCTCTCTTACGAACTCATTTAAGAATAGTGCGACCTTCTTCAACAATAGATCACCAATCGCATAGCCATGAATATCATTGACCTTTCGAAAATAATCTATATTCAGAACGATAATAGCGATTTGCAGGTCATGTCTAGTACACATATGCATTGCTTGTTCAACGCGATCAAACAAGAGCACATGATTTGGCAACTTGGTCAAGACATCATGATTCGTAACGAAGTTCAATTCACGTTCAGCTCGTTTTAAATTGGTGACATCATGAAAGGTTATTATGGCACCAGTTAACTCGCCTTTGGCGTTACGAATTGGCGCACTTGATTCTTCAATATCAATTTTCCTAGACTGAGGACCGACCAACGAAGTTTCAGGTGCGCTCTCAATGACTCTTTTCTCACTGAGCACAAATTGCACGGGGTTGATAAGCGGCTCTGCTGTCACACTATCAATAAGCTTCATTACCTGTTCAACGGGTTTCCCATATGCGTCACGTTTAGGTACTCCTGTCATTTTTTCTGCAATCGGATTCATAAACGTAACGGCGCCGTGAAGATCAACGCAAATAACAGACTCTCCAATAAAATCGACAACTTTAACCAGAGTACTATGATCTCGGTGTGGTGCTTGTAATTCTGATTTGAGCCTAGTCAAATCGGTAATAAGTAGAATAAAACCGGATTGTTTTTCAAATACTTTATCGCTAACGAGTGAAATTGATACAAATTTCGACTCCGAATCAGTCACTTCAATCTCTGTTTCAAATGAAACCGTCCCTTTCAGTTTCATCGTTATTAACTTGGGTTGGACTTCTCTAAAAAGTGATCCCTTCAGTAAGTCTGATAGATGCAATCCGATTGTCTGCTCGGGCAAGGTAAACCAGTCTTCGTTTTCATCATTACTATAAATGAGCTTTAAATCATTATCCCAATAAGACACAAAATTGGGTAATTTAGTGACTATATTCTTATATATTTGAGTTGACGCGATAAGACGCTCTTTGTGCTCAATAAGCTCTAACTGTATGCGAACACGCGCGGTGACAATATCATTGTTTATGGGCTTTCTAATAAAATCGACGCAACCTGCCTCGAAGGCTTCAGTCTCAATATTGCTATCATCAGAAGCGGTGATAAACAAAATCGGTACCGAAGCAAGTGCATTATGGGATTTGAGTGTCTTACAGAGCGAGATACCTGAAATATCTGGCAAGCCAATATCGAGCACAATTAAACTAGGTAATACGTCCTCAGCAATTTTTATCCCTTGCTTTCCATCTGTTGCAAGATAAATTGAACCGAAAGATGAAAGAGTGCGCCCCAGAATTTGCAAAGTAGATGAACAATCATCAATTATTAATATGCGCTGCGAGCGAAGAGCGTCTCTATTCTTCATCTCTCACCTTCAGTGTATTCATCAAGGCAAAAGCGAGTGATTAATTCGCCGACCAAGCCACTTGGGACTTCACTGATGACTTCACCCAATAGATGCTTATTTTTAAATAAATTTAAACGTTTCGAATCAACTTCTTTTAAGGACATAGACCAATCATTAAAAGTCCTATGGCTTATATTGCCGACGTGTACAACTAAAACATCGGTATTACGTGGATCGTTTTTAATTTTGGATAGGAGCGCTTGAATGTTGCCCTCAGGGCCTTCAAGAACTTGTAAGAAGTACTTTTCTTGGTCGAATAACAAAATCCCAGTAATGTCCATTAAGGCATTATTTTTTCGAGCCGTGCTTACCAATTCCGCTAATTCAGAAGTTGAAAAGGCCTTAGTTGCCTCACTAATGTAAACCAGTTCTTGCATCCAACTTGACTCTAAATCAAAAAGTGCTTTGATAGCATAACGCTATCAAATTGTTGGATTTTTGCCAAATTTTTTAATTATCTAACCATCCTTTAGCGTGATATTACGTGTAAACTGAGGTTCTGTTGGCATCGTTTTTTAGCTTAGTCCTTAGTCTGCTCTAAACAATCTTTGTCTTCAAAATCACACAATAACCCTATTGTGCCAACATCATCGATAGCCACCGAATACTCAAGTAAATCAGACACAAAATCAGCCAGAATAGTTCTGCTCATTAACGCCATCATTTCAATATGATTTAAGTTTTCATAAATATTCAATGCTAAGTGTTCATTTTTGACTTCGTTTAAGGTCGTAAAATCGACTACCTTGTCTGCTCGAGACGCATAGATGAATGTCGGTGAATTAACCGTTTGAAGTTTTATTGGTAAGGCAGTGTCTACTGACGTCGTGCCAGATCTTTTGTAGATAAGCTCGATTGCTTCTTTGAGCGTTTCTTCTGAAACAAGAGCACGATAAAAGGCATTGTTATAATGCATTTCGTAAATGGCTTTGGTGGAATATTCAAAGTCGGTCATTGGCGCGAATAGATATAGCCGTATATTGTCTATCTCCCGCTCAAGCGCGTGAGCGGCTAATGCGCCCATTGAAAACCCGATAGCATGGACCTTTTCAGGTCGAGTTTGTTTAATTTTTTCTACGATTGGAGAAATGTAGTCAAGACCGAATTGAAAACGCCCTGATTTTTCCGCACTGGGAATAACAATGACATTCGCCCCTGTCATTTGATGTAACCATAGTTGATGTATCAGTAGTATTTGTGTGGGTTGGCTATAACCTGCAAAAAGTAAAATTAAGTGGTCTTCTAAAGGTTTTTCTTGATTCTCACTGTTTAATGAAGCGGAGTATCGCCAAATTTTGTGGTTATCATTGATTTTGATATCAAATTTAAGAGCGGTTTCAGTTACATCGACGTTCTTTAGACCAACAACATCGATACAGTAATTGTTGTCGTCGCATATTGTGATTGTTTCAGCCCCTATATCAGAAAGATTTCCTGTGATACTAGACGCGTGGGCCTTTGTAATTTCTTTAGCGACGTATGAAGCACAACCGCTCAAAGCAATTAACATTGTGCAAAGTGCTGCTCCTTTTACTAGCAACTTTTTCATCCTATGAATTATTGAGTAGCTATAGCAAGTAGCGGTTATGCGAACGAATATTTATTTTAAAAAACCTATCAAAATACAGCCTTTCACCCACCTTGGTTTAAGACTGTACTTTAATGAGAGAACACAATAAAAGTAAACGCTTACTTACCAAAACTCTCATTTAACAACTGTGAAAGTCTAGCAGCTGGCACATAACCAGGCTGAACGCTTCCATCTGGTAAAATGATGTTTGGTGTGCCGTTCACACCGATTTTTTGGCCAAATTTATAATGTTCCGCGACGTCATTAGCGCATGAGGCTGGGGCAACAGGTTGTCTAAGTTTTGCGGTGGTGATTGCACCTTGTGGGTCATCTGCACACCAGATTGATACGGTGTTATCGTACACATCACTGCCGATGCCAGCGCGCGGAAACGCAAGATAATTTACAGTAATGCCGTAGTCATTTAACTCTTTCATTTCTTTATGAAGCTTTTGGCAATAGCCGCAAGTGGTGTCTGTGAAGACCGTAATCACATGTTTTTCTTCTTTTGCTTTAAACTCGATTGCCGAATCTGAAAACGCTTTAACCCCTTCAAGTCTTACCGATTTAAGTTGCTCTTCATTGTGATTGACAAAGCCTGCGGGTGTGATTTCAAAAATAGCCCCTTGAATTACGAAGTTAGTATCAGGGGTAATATAAATCAAACCGCGGTTAGTATTCACCGACAGCAAGCCTTCAATCGGCGCATCTTGGATTGAATCAATCTCTAAATTCAACTTTTCAGCAAGTGCTGGTTTAAGATCCGCATATTTATCAACCGCTTGAGCGTGAACATTGGCCGCAAGACTGATGAAGCTTATCGCTGTGGCTAGCGCGGCAGCCTGTTTAATCATTTGTTTAATTTGCATTTAAAGATGTCTCAAATAGTAAATTTAGTTTTCGATAGTAGTATAGACCAAGCAAGCGCTCAAAATCATTCATAAATCTATCGATATTCATTTAGCCCCTAGGATGGTGCTCTTTCACTAGGCTTTGCAAGCGTTGTGTTGCTACATGGGTATAGATTTGAGTGGTAGAAAGATCACTATGCCCTAGCAGCATTTGCACGACGCGCAAGTCTGCCCCGTGATTTAGCAAATGAGTTGCAAATGCATGACGCAAAGTGTGGGGTGACAATTTTGATTTGATACCCGCTTGCTCAGCATAAAACTTTATGCGATGCCAAAATGTTTGACGTGTCATGGTTTGCCCCCGTTTACTCGGAAAAACGGTATTAGTTGGCTTTTTTAGCAGTTCACCACGGCCTTGTTTCAAATACTGACTCAGATAATCGACCGCTTCTTCTCCCAATGGCACTAAGCGCTCTTTTCCACCTTTTCCAATTACACGAATGACCCCTTGTAAAAGACTTATTTCGTGCATTTGCAAATTCACTAACTCAGATACGCGTATTCCAGTGGCATACAATACCTCTAACATTGCTTTATCACGCCATTGAACAGGATCAGACAAGTCAGGTGCGTCAAGCAAATCAGATACTTGTTGTTCACTTAGCGTGTCGGGCAGTTTGCTGGGTAACTTTGGGTTTTTGATTTTTTCAATTGGACTTTTTTCACACCATTGTTTGATTAAGGCGAATTGGTAAAAGGCTCTGATTGAGCTCAAACTGCGCGATGTTGAACGAGCACTGAGCTCTTTTTCGACCCGATACTTCAAATATTTTTCGATACGAGATGCGTCAATGTGCATCAAGTCAAAGATAAGTTCTTCTTCATGATGTAAGTTGCTGTCTTGAAAATAAAGCGCAAATTTAGTCAGATCCGTTTTGTAGGCACTTAACGTGTTTTTGCTTAAACCCTTCTCGACTAATAAGCTACTCAAAAACTTGTCGATATACTGCCTACTTTTCGCTGATAAGCCTTCATATTGAGTCAATCGACTTTGCTTTGATACTTTTTGAGCGCCTAATTTAGGTTTCATTTAATGCCTCTAACAATCATAGGTTTATCGCAAATGATCACTAAAAGTCACGACGTTTTTTAATTAAGGTGTACGCAGCCTGTATATCCTGAGCCTTTTCTTTCGCCATTAATACAGCTTGTTCAGGTAGGCCTTTTGAGGCGAGCTTGTCGGGGTGATGAGTCGACATCAACTTTTTATATGCTTTTTTGATGGTTTTCGCATCATCGTTAGCGCTCACACCAATGATTTTATAGGCATCTTCTAATTCTGATAAGTTGGAATATGAAGTGCTTGAATATGACTGATTTGTGTGAGAGGAATTCTGACTGTTATTGGACCGTTGAGAACTTTGTCTTTGATTGTGATACTCACGGTTTGCAGAATTAGCCCGCTTGGCAGACTCAGAGCGTTGCTTGTTTTGAGCTTGTCCTTTTCTAAAACGCTGCTCTGCCTCAAATGAAGTGACAAAGAAATGTAACTCTTTTTTGCTAAAATCCAATTGCCTAGCGACTTTTTCAAGCACGGATAGCTTGGGTGCAGATAACCTTGTTTTAGCGCATGCTGCTTTAACTAGAATCTCTAGATATACCTGCAAAATATCGCGGCGTGCATGACAGTTTTCTTTTAGTTGGCTCAGCATATCTATAAGCGGAAAATCCCTTGCTTTGCCTTCTCTAAATGCTTGTTGTGCTTCTTTTCGCACATCACCCTGAAGCCCCATATCATCCATCAACGCTGAGGCTGTATTAATATCATCTTGAGTAACTGCGCCGTCTGACTTGCAAACATGACCCAATGCAGAAAACAAACAGTGAAAAAACTCTGCTTCAGTCTGAAACTCATCTTTCGTATTAAAAAATCGTGCAAACCCGCCTTGAGAAGAAAAGTCTTTGCTATACGAAATATCAAAGAAGTGACCGACCACTAAGCCTAGAATAGCGCCAGGTATACGACCAAACATAAAGCCAAACATGACACCAATGACTTTACCCCAAATTTGCATATAGCAAACATCCTTTTGTCTTGTGAAGTTTTAAGATTGAAGTTACTGAGTCTTTTATCGATAAAAACCAAAGATTAACTTGGTTATTGTGAACTAAAGCTTTAAAATTACAAGGTTTAGCAAAACACGATTATTATTCTTGTTTTACAGACTCAGACATAAATCACCATCAAATAGGCCTATTGTTGTTCTCAATATCAATAAAAAATCGACTATTATTTAAGGTCCTACTCATAATGCCGACGCTAGTTGTTGGGCAAGAGGTATGTATAGTCACACCTTCAAACTTTGATGTCAGTGAATTAAGTCAAAATAGAGAGATAATAGTACGCTCTGATAATGCGCAAATGATTCAAGATACGACAGCTCGGTTTGATGGTAATGTCAAAATCATCAGCCCAGATGCACTCATCATTGCAGACTCTGCTAACATCAGCGATAGCGGCAAAGAATTGATAGCCAGTGGCGATGTAGAATACCAAGATGAAAGCTTGAGAGTTTTTTCTCAAGGGGTTGAGTTAAATAGCAACTTGAAGCTGCTTCAGATGGAAGATTCTGACTATGAAATGAAAGACATTGCAGGGCGAGGTGCGGCAAAACTTCTTTCATTGTCTGGCGAACGAGGTTTGACACTCGAATCTGTCACGTTTACGACTTGCCCTAAAGGTGGCGAAGACTGGCAGATCAGTGCAAGTGAAATAAGCATTGGAAAAGACAAACCTTTCGGGGAAGCCTTCAATACTATATTTAAAGTAGGTGGTGTGCCTGTGTTTTACTTGCCTTATTTCGCCTTTCCTGTCACGGCGGAAAGACAAACCGGTTTGTTATTTCCTAAAATTAGTAACTCACAATCGGTTGGCTTGGAATACGAACAGCCATTTTATTGGAATATTGCTCCTAATTACGATGCAACTATTTCTCCTCGATTTATGACTGAACGTGGTTTGCAACTCAAGACGGAATTTAGATATCTGAATTATGGCTCAAGGGGTGAAGTCCAACTCGAATATTTACCCAATGATATTGATACTGCTGAAGATGATGAACGTTACTTTTACCGGTTTAGCCATCAGGGAAAACTAGCAGAGGATTGGAATCTAAACATCGACTTCAGTGGTATAAGCGACGATAACTATATCGTAGATTTAGGTTCAGACTACTATAATCGTGCAGACACTCACCTATACCGGCAGGTAGGTTTAAGTTACTTTTCCGAACAACTTGATTTTACAATGCAGTTTCGGGATTTTGATGTTATTGGTGATCACCCTTCAGTTTATCGTGCGTTACCAGAGATGAAACTCAATTACGCGTCCGACTTGAGTAAATATTTATCATTTAATGTCAACTCGGAGTTAGCTTACTTTCAAAGTAGCTTGGACAGCAACCCAGATGCTATTCGTTTACACGTAGAACCCTCGTTGCAAATTCCCTATCAACGCGCATGGGGCGAATTGCTCGCTGAAGTGAGTGTGCTCAATACATATTACGCGCAAGATGTAGACGAGAATGCGGCGTTGGCTGATGAAACACTCCGGACAATTGGGCAAGGCCGCTTGTACGGCAGTCTAATTTTCGAGAAGCAACAAAGCCTACTAGATAAAGACTACACACTAACACTAGAGCCCAAGGCTCAGTATCTCTATACTAGTTATGAACAACAAGACAATATTGGTCTTTATGACACGACACCATTGTTAACAACATTCAGCAATCTGTTTAGAGGTCAAGAGTTTACTGGACTTGATCGCATCAATGACAACAACCAATTTACGCTTGGATTAACTTCGCGACTGATTGATAAACAAAATCGCGAAAAAATGGTGTTTAGTTTGGGGCAAATCTTTTATTTGCAAAATACTAAAATAATTGATGGAACTCGCGATGGGAATCGTTCAGCTTTAGCAGCAGAATTAGATTGGCAAGTGAACCAACGCTGGTTTTTACACTCTGATATTCAGATCGAGACGAGAACAGACCGTGTTCAACGTAGTAGTTTTGCAACTGAATACCGAGTCAATGATGATAAGTTGATACAACTAAATCATAGGTATATCAGGGACTTATCTGGGGAGCAGATTAACCAATTAGGTCTATCTGCAAGCTGGCCAATTAATGAAAAATGGGCTTGGGTAGCGCGCTGGTATCGAGATACTGAACGTTCTCGCACGACAGAGAGCTTTTTTGGGGTACAATACGAAAGCTGTTGTTGGGCACTTCGTGTGACTGCGCAACGACATCTTAGTAATCGTTTTGATGTAAACGGTGTGCGCACTCAAGATGACTTTGATTCGGGTATTGCTTTGCAGTTTGTGTTTAAGGGAATTGGCAGTAGTAAGGGGTCAACCAGTATGCTTGAACAAGGCTTATTCGGCTATAAACAACCCTATTTATTGAACCAATAAAGTAGAACGAAGTATCAGTCAAAGCGGGTTAACGATTAAACAAGCTAGGGCAAACAAACAGTTAAATAATGATTAGAGAAAATATGAAGTATAAAGCATTAATAGTAGCGTCATTGCTAGCTAGTTTAATTTTCAGCAGCGCAGTCAATGCGCAGTCTGGTGTCCAAACATTGGACAGAGTAGCCGTTATTGTAGATCAAGGCGTCATTCTCGAGAGTGAAATTCAGAAGCTAGTGCAGACGGTTAAACAAAACGCGATCACAAACAATCAAGACTTACCGTCTGATCGCGCGTTGCGAACCCAAGCTATAGAGCGTTTGATTCTTACTAATTTACAGATGCAAGTCGCCAGCCGCATGGGTATTCAAATTAGCGACCCACAGCTTGAGCAAACTATCGCCAATATAGCTCAGCGTGAGGGCTTAACACTCGAGCAGTTTCGTCGTGAAATTCAGGCGCAAGGGCTAAACTATGAAGAATATAGAGAGCAGGTTAGAGAAGAACTAATCACTGGTGAAGTTCGACGTGCTAACGTGCGTCGACGCGTTTATATAACACCGCAAGAAATAGAAGCGTTGATGACGGTATTAAACCAACAAGGTGAGCAACAGGCAGAATACAGACTAGGCCATATATTAATTGGTATTCAATCAGGTGCAAGTGATGCAGACGTTGAGACTGCTCGCGACCGAGCTGATAAAGTCATTGAACTACTGAACAACGGTTCCGACTTTACCAAAATTGCCATTGCATCTTCGTCAGGCCCTAAAGCGCTAGAAGGTGGAGATATGGGATGGTTAAACGTCAATGCTATGCCTACCTTGTTCGCTGAAGTGGTACAGAATAAAAGCAAAGATGAATTAATCGGCCCGATCAGAAGTGGAGCAGGTTTTCATATTCTTAAAATTCTAGACACCCGAGGGGTCGAAAAAGTCGAGGTTGAAGAGGTTAACGCGAGACATATTTTAGTCCCACCTTCAATCATTTTAAGTGATCAAAAAGCAGAACAAATGCTCTTAGAATTTAGAGCCCAATTAATTGAAGGCACAGCTGACTTTGCAGAATTGGCAAAGGAGCATTCACAGGACCCAGGTTCAGCGCTTAAAGGTGGCGTGTTAGGTTGGAACGACCCCGAAATCTATGTGCCAGAATTTAAAGCTGCGCTAGCTACACTAGAAAAAGATGAGTATTCTATGCCTGTCAGAACTGTTCACGGTTGGCATCTAATTCAACTAATAGACAGACGGGTAGACGACGCCACGGAAAAGTTAAAAGAAGACCGTGCAGCTCAATTACTTTACAATCGCAAATTCACAGAAGAAACCGAAAACTGGATTCGTGAGATGCGCGACGGTGCCTATATAGAAGTGATAGAAGAGAGCAATATTTAATGTCTGAATCATTGAAAATTGCAGTCACACCCGGCGAACCAGCAGGGATCGGGCCTGATTTAATCATTAAGTTGAGCGAACAAATCTGGGATGCTCAACTTGTTGTATTTGCTGATGCGGATATGCTGCTTGAACGCGCAAAGATGTTAGGCGTAGCACTGGAAATTATTCCCTACTCACCAGACAGTGATTATATACAACAACCAGGTCAGTTAATCGTTAAGCATATCCCTGTACAAACGCCAGTCATCGCCGGTGAATTGAATAGTGAAAACGGTCACTATGTGGTAGAGACATTAAGACAAGCTTGCCAAGAAAATATTGATGGCACCTTTGATGCCGTGGTCACAGGGCCTGTGCACAAAGGAATCATCAATAAGGCTGGTATATCTTTTAGTGGTCACACTGAGTTTTTTGCGCACCAGGCAAATTGTTCAGATGTAGTTATGATGCTAGCGACAGAAGGTTTACGCGTATGTTTAGCAACGACACATATCCCACTAGCATATGTGTCGAAGGCAATTACCCCCGAAAGATTAGACAAAGTCATTCACATAATCCATACCGATTTGAAATTAAAGTTCGGTATTGAATCACCCAAAATTTTAGTGTGTGGCTTGAATCCTCATGCCGGAGAAGACGGACACCTAGGAAAAGAAGAGCAATTGGTTATCACGCCAAAGCTCAATGAACTCAGAGACCAGGGTATTAATTTAATTGGACCGTTGCCTGCTGATACTATCTTTCAGCCTAAATACCTTGAACAAGCGGATACAGTGTTAGCCATGTATCACGATCAAGGTTTACCAGTATTAAAATACAAAGGCTTTGGCGCCTCCGTGAATATAACGCTCGGACTTCCATTTATTAGGACATCTGTAGATCATGGTACGGCGGCCGATTTAGCGGGCAGCAATGATATAGACTGTGGCAGCTTTAAGTTGGCTATTCTAAAAGCAATTAAATTGGCAAGGAAAAAAGTATGAGTCAAAAGCATTTAGGCCATACAGCCCGAAAACGCTTTGGACAGAACTTTTTGCATGATCAATATGTGATTAATCAGATTGTTAATGCTATTCATCCTTTGAATGGTGAAAACCTTGTTGAAATTGGACCAGGTTTGGGGGCGTTGACAGAGCCCGTTGCTGAATTGGTTGAGCATCTTAACGTCGTTGAACTTGATAGAGACCTCGCAAAAAGGCTGCGTCATCATCCATTTTTAAATGCTAAACTTAATGTATTAGAACACGATGCATTAAAATTTGACTTTTCACAGCTCAGTGAAGAAGAAGGCGATTTACGCATTTTTGGCAACCTCCCCTATAATATTTCTACACCGTTGATGTTCCATCTATTTAGCTTTCATTCCAAAATAAAAGACATGCATTTTATGCTTCAAAATGAAGTGGTAAAGCGCTTGTGTGCGGTTGCGGGTGATAAACTCTACGGCAGGTTATCAGTAATGGCGCAATATTACTGTAAAGCAACACCCGTTGTATTTGTTCCGCCCTCGGCATTTAATCCACCACCTAAGGTTGATTCGGCCGTTGTCAGATTACTTCCGCACAAGGCTCCACCAGTAAAATTAGATTCAGTAGATGCTTTGCAAAAAATCGTTACAACAGCATTTAATCAACGCCGGAAGACTATTCGCAATAGCTTATCTTCTTTGTTGACTGAGACTCAAATAAGTGAAGCTGGAATAGAGCCAAGCTTGAGGGCTGAAGCGCTGACGCTTCAAGACTTTGCAAACCTAGCCAATTCACTTCCAAGCGACTAGCCATGCTTGAAGATATCAAAATCAAAGTAGAAACAAAGTTCTTAGGTCGTCAGGAGCAAAAAGATGCAGAGCCTGCATTCGTCTTTAGTTATAAAGTGACGATACAAAATCTTGGTAATCAACGTGTACAATTACTCCGGCGCTATTGGTTAGTCACTAATGGTGACGGAGAAAAAGTTGAAGTTGCTGGGGATGGTGTTGTTGGCAAACAACCGTTGATCGAACCCAATCAAAGTTTTGACTACACTAGCGCTTCGATGTTAAAAACGCCCGTCGGGACTATGGAGGGATATTATGAATTTGAACTCTTCGACGGCAGCACAAAACGCGCGGCCATCCCTATTTTCAGTTTGGCGATACCAAATAGTCTGCACTAAATGAATTATGTTGTTGGCGATATTCAAGGCTGTCTGCACGGCTTACAAAAGCTACTTAAAAAAGTTAAGTTTGATCCTAAACACGATAAGTTGTGGGCTGTTGGAGACCTAGTTGCGCGTGGCCCATCATCGCTAGAAACCCTACGTTACTTAAAAAGCATGGGAAGTAGCTTTGAAACGGTGTTGGGCAACCATGATTTACATTTAATTGCCATTTACCATCAAGTAGGACGGGTCAAGACGAATGATTTACTTGATGATTTAATAAGTGCCCATGACTTTGAGGACCTAATTAAGTGGTTAAGTAGCAAACCTTTGGCGATTAGAATCGACAAACAACACTTGCTCAGTCATGCCGGCCTATACCCCGCTTGGTCATTTAAACAAGCTATTAGGCATTCGAATGAAGTGTCAGACTATTTAAAAAGTAAAAAAGCAATTAAATTTTTGAAATCTATGTACGGTAACGAACCCAGCACATGGGATGATAAAATTGAAGGAATGGAACGGCTTCGCTTCATTACGAACGCATTTACTAGAATGCGTTTCTTAAACGACAAACAGGGTTTAGACTTCAAACAAAAGTGCCACCCAAGTAATGCTCCACTTTTATTGACCCCATGGTTTAAGATGAAAAATACACAATTAAAAAAACATCACAAGGTTGTTTTTGGTCACTGGGCATCCTTATCAGGCGATACTCACTCTTCTCGTTTCATTGCATTGGACACCGGTTACGTGTGGGGTAAGTCAATGTCAATGTACTGCATCGAAAATCAAAAGATTTTTAGCATTTCAGCATAAAGAAATAACAATCTAATCCGATACCCTTCTTAACGACTCGCTAATTTTACGTGCGAACATCAACATTTGGCATGAAGCTAAGGAGCAAAAATGAATCTTACAGTTGCGATGAAGGTCATCGGCGGTTTTGCCGTAAGTAGCCTTCTACTCATCGTGTTAGGGATTTCGTCGCTGATCAGTTTAACTAGTATCGATAGCGCAACCAATGAAGTAAGTGATGTCGCGATGCCAACGGTATCGCAAAGCGCTAATTTGGAAACCCATTTTTTAAATATGGGCAGGCTAACTTTTGAAGCTTACATAAGTGAACAGGTTGCAGACTTGAAAGGAAAAGAAACTGACTTTTCTAAAAGCAAAGAACAATTTGAAGCCACTTTAGCCAAGTTGAAAGGGACGGTTCAAAACGATAAAGAACTCAAGCCACTTTTGAGCAAAGTCGAGTTGATATTTAATGACTATATCAACAACGCCAACGAAATGTATAAGAACCACTTACAAGATTTAAACGGTCGAAATCAAGTGGCATCAATGCGCTCAACTTTAGAAGAACAGCTAGATGATGCGTCATCTTTACTCTTAGACTTTACCGACCTCGACGAGGTTGAAGATAGCGCTGCGCTCTCAGAGGCGGCACAAATTGCTACTAGTCTAGAAGGCAGCCTATTGTCACTAATGTCCTCAGTTGCTGATTTTACTAACGTGAAGACACAACAACGAGCTGAAATAAGACAGCAAGAAGTCGATGTATTCAAAGCACAAACCCTTGAGCGTCTCTCGAACATGATGTCGGCAGCAAATGGTCAGGATGATAGTGGTACGCTTGAGGAAGCAGAAGAGTTAATCACAGACGCTATTGATTTAATTGAAAAAAATAATGGAATCGTCTCGACTAAGTTGGCCCGTCTTGTCGCCAGTAAAAAGGCAGAGGATGCGCTTGTTGCTTCTGATATAAACATTGCGGATGGGCGCAACGCATTAGACAGTCTGCTCAATTCGGCAAATGGAAAAGCGGCTAAAATTAAAGAACATGTTTCATCATTAGTATCTGGTAGCTTGACCTTTATTGTTGTCTTGATAATTGCCTCTGTGTTGGCAGCAGGATTTATCGGTTTTAAAAGTGTGATGGCAATCAAAGTACCACTAGGTAAAGTGAACGAATTGCTGAAAATCGCATCTTCTGGCGACTTGACTCATAGACTGGACGATAGTTCTACGGATGAATTTGGTGTGTTATCTAAAAACTGTAATCAATTGATTGATAACCTAAAAGCCTTAATAGACGGTATAAATATGCGTGCTGACCAGTTAGCCGCTGCGTCTGGTGAGACGTCTACCATCACCGCACAAACTACTAATTCGATAGAAGAGCAAAAGTCACAAATTTCTCAAATAGCTGCCGCGACGACAGAAATGCACAGCACATCAGAATTAGTTTCTCAAAGTGCTGATGACACCCTAAAAGAAATTAAAAATGCCGACGCCGAAGCAGAGAAAGTAAAACAAATCTCACAAGAGAATAAACATACTATCGAGGTGCTCGCAAGAGATGTACAAGATGCTGCGGACGTGATTAACAAACTACACCAAGACAGCGCAAGCATTGGTGGTATTCTTGACGTTATTCGCGGGGTTGCCGATCAAACAAATCTACTCGCATTGAATGCGGCAATTGAAGCCGCTAGAGCGGGTGAGCAAGGGCGAGGTTTCGCAGTTGTTGCTGACGAAGTACGCACTCTAGCAAGCCGTACTCAGCAATCAACTCAAGAAATCAACACCATGATTGAGCAGTTACAAGCAGGTGCAGAGCGCGCTGTATCAGTAATGAATCAGGGTCGCGATCAAACTAGCGTATGTGTAGAGCAAACAGAAAAAGCAACACTTGCGCTAGACGTTATTACCGACGCAGTTCATAGAGCATATGAAGTTAGCTCCAGAATTGAGCAGGCAGCACGTGAGCAACATACTGTATCAAGTGAGATCAGCGAACGACTTGAAAGTATCGTTGGCATCGCTGAAGAGACAACTTTAGGTGCTCAACAAACGACGGCATCTAGCGCTGAAGTGGCTAAATTGGCTGATGAGCTTCAAGAATCAATAGGCGAGTTTAAGGTCTAGACAGTTATCAAACCTAATCTTTAGGTATTGATTAGAAACTTTTAATCAGCTCTTGAGTTATCTACTATTCTCATATTGAATGTTTATAACTTAAGAGCTGATTTTCTTTATGAAGGGTGGTGTTTCAAAACTCATTTTTTTGCTCATTCTGTCGAGCTACCTCTTTGCATGCAATGGGCATCACGATAGGCCCTTTGGTGGGTTTTCTTCTGAATCACCGGAATACAAAGCACTTAGCTTCTTTCAAGCAAATTACAATACTAATGACTTCGATACTATGCTTGCTTTATCTTCGGTAAAATACCAGCAAACCATTCAGGCGTATCAAAGTCCTAATTCATTCTCAAGATACCTTTTAAACTTGCAATACGATCAAGGCGTCGATATCAATATAGACCGTTCATTTAGCGAAATAACCAGCAAAACAGGTGACCGTACTTCCGTTACTATTCTTTTTACTGGCCACAATCATGGTCGGAAAATCAAAGAATTAAAGCGAGTTTTGTTTATCAAAGAACAAAATAAGTGGCTAATCAACGATATCGAACCCGTCGTTTAACAAACGTTATTACTCGAATAGCGCTTTATGCAGTACTTTTACGATATCCTCACTATCTAATGCAGATACTACAAAAGACAAGTTATGGGGATTAGCACCAAAGCAGATCATTCTCAAATTAAAGTCAGAAATCGCTGAAAAAATCTTACTCGATACCCCTGCGCCACTGTGCATGTTATTGCCGACTACCGTCACAACATCAAAGCCCGTTTCAACACTTACATCACAAATAGTCGTTAGTTCAGCAAGAGTAGCTTTGTTTATCTTTTCAGAAACCGTGTTGGGAGGATTATCTAAGGTAAACGAAACCGAAATTTCAGATGTAGTCACCAAATCTACTGATAACTTGTGTTTAGCAATAATCGCAAAAACACGCTGCAAGAAACCCTGCGCGTACATCATTTTAGGTGTTTTGACAGTGACCATAACCTGTTCTTTGCGGCGTGTAATCGCTCGATATGCAGGTTCATGCTCACAATCGCGTACAATCCATGTGCCGCCTTTTTCTGGCTCTCTGCTCGAGCCAACAAAGACCTTAATATTTTGTCGTAACGCAGGCTCCATGGTCGCTGGGTGCAAAACTTTAGCACCAAATGTTGCCATCTCAGCCGCTTCTTCAAAGCTCAATTCTGGCAGCGGTCTAGCTTGCTCGGTTATACGAGGGTCGGTTGTATAAACGCCAATTACATCAGTCCAGATCTCACATGTTTGCGCACCTAAGGCTTCAGCCAACAATGCAGCGGTAAAATCAGAACCACCACGCCCTAATGTAGTTGTTCGTCCTTGTGTATCTGCGCCGACAAAACCTTGAGTCACAACGATATTATCTTCAATCTCAGGCACAAGTAATGATTGTACTAATTCTTTGATAGCGGGAACATCGGGGGCGGCATTAGTAAATGTATCATCGGTACGCAATACTTTTCTGACGTCAAAATTGACTGCGCTCGCGCCTTTTTCTTTTAAGACTTCGGCGAATAGTAAAGAAGACATTCTTTCGCCCATCGACATGAGTGAGTCTTTAACATCGTCTCTAAAATTAATTTCTTCATGAGCAGCCAATGTCGCCACCTCAGCAAGCAAATCAAATAGTTTTTCAGCCACATTACCGGGGTGTTTAAGTTGCTCTAAAATATTGGTTTGAATCTTTTCAATCTCAGCTACAGTCTCGCTGATTTGAGCTTGTGTCAGGGGTGTACTGGCCAGCTTAACAAGGTGATTAGTTACACCGGCTGAAGCACTTACAACGGCTACTTTTGTGTTTGGGTTAGCTAACACTACATCGGCGCAACTACACATGGTTTGAAAAGTGGCTACGCTGGTGCCACCAAATTTGGCTACATTAACACTGGATGTCATTTTAAACTTCTCTTATTTACTGCTTTTTACTTGTTGTTGATTTAAATTACTTCGCCTGAGTTTAGCTCTAAGAATGGTGCAGGCAATTGCTTTATATTCCTAATTTCACGCCTAGAAGTCGTGAACGTCTTGAACTTTTACTTTTTGGCCGACTTTAATATTGTGCATTGCCATCCACCCTAAATTCATTTCAAGAGCAAAACGCACAGGCTTTGAACTCTTTACAGGGCTTAAATCAAAAGGCGCTAACTGTTTAATATCAGTAATCGTTCCGTCTTCTTCAATGTAAGCTAAATCAAGCGGAATATACGTATTTTTCATCCAAATACTGCCAATTTGGTCTTGGTCAAATTTAAACAGCATGCCGCAGTCGGCGCACATTTGGCGACGATACATCAAACCAAGTGCGCGCTCATTTGGCGCATCTGCATATTCTACGACTATTGTTTTTTCACCTACTTCAATCGCGATCAATGAACCATCACTTTGAGCTTTTTTTAATAAGGCCTGAACGTCCTCTTTGGTTTGTACGTCGGATATTTGATGTTCATGATCATCTCCATGTGCCAGCACGGCCGTTGTATAAACAACCAAGAAGCTCGCCGCCATAAATTTGGTAAAAACACGGCGAAATATTAGATTTATTGATGTCATTTTTATTTTCCTGACGAAAAACAAGCAATAAAAAAGCTGGACGCAAACGCTATCCAGCTTTTTCTAACGTTTTTAGCATATTGCATCAGCTACAAAAGCGATGCAACGCTATTTAACTTATAACTTAAGCGATATTTAAGGTTGGAATAATATCAGCTTTTGCTTTTTCTGCGGCTTGTGTAAATTTGGGCATTTTATCGAAGTTTAAGTAACGGAATACTTCGCTACTCATTGATTCGATTTTATTTGCATATTCCATGTATTCTTCTGTCGTAGGAATCTTACCAACAATTGCGCCAACGGCTGCCATTTCAGCAGAACAAAGGTAAACATTTGCGCCATCACCTAAACGGTTAGGGAAGTTACGCGTTGACGTTGATAATACCGTTGCACCCGCAAGTACGCGAGCTTGGTTACCCATACATAATGAACAACCCGACATTTCCATTCTAACGCCTGCTTTACCGTAGATGTTGAAGTAACCTTCTTCCATCAACTGAGCTTCGTCCATCTTAGTCGGTGGAGACATCCACAAACGCGTTGGCAAGGTACCGCCGTATTGCTCAAGTAATTTACCTGCTGCACGGAAGTGACCAATATTAGTCATACACGAACCGATGAATACTTCATCAACATTGTCACCAGCAACTTCAGATAAGGTCTTCGCATCATCTGGGTCATTCGGGCAACACAAGATTGGTTCTTTGATGTCAGCCAAATCAATTTCGATAACTTCTGCGTATTCTGCATCAGCATCAGCTTGCATGAGACTTGGATCGGCTAACCACTCTTCCATCTTACGTGCACGACGCTCTAGTGTTCTTGGGTCGCCATAACCTTCTTTGATCATCCAACGTAACATGGTGATGTTAGAGTTTAGGTACTCGGCAATTGAATCTTCAGAAAGCTTAATTGTACAACCTGCTGCAGAACGTTCTGCAGATGCATCTGATAATTCAAACGCTTGCTCTACTGTCAAATCTTCAAGCCCCTCGATCTCTAAGATACGACCAGAGAAAGCATTGATTTTACCTTTTTTAGCAACTGTCAATAGACCTTGTTTGATACCATACAAAGGAATTGCATGCACCAAGTCACGTAAAGTGATACCTGGTTGCATTTTACCTTTAAAGCGAACCAATACTGATTCAGGCATATCAAGCGGCATAACGCCAGTTGCAGCTGCAAAAGCAACCAAGCCAGAACCAGCTGGGAATGAAATACCCATTGGGAAGCGAGTATGCGAATCACCACCTGTACCGACAGTATCTGGCAATAACATGCGGTTTAACCACGAGTGGATAATACCGTCACCTGGACGAAGCGATACACCGCCACGGTTCATAATGAAATCAGGTAATGTATGTTGCGTTTCGATATCAACAGGCTTTGGATAAGCTGCCGTGTGACAGAAAGACTGCATCGTTAAATCAGCGGTAAATCCTAAACAAGCAAGATCTTTTAATTCATCGCGCGTCATTGGTCCTGTTGTATCTTGAGATCCAACAGTGGTCATCTTAGGCTCGCAGTATGTGCCTGGGCGGATACCCTCAACACCACAAGCTTTGCCTACCATTTTTTGTGCTAGCGTAAAGCCTTTGCCTGAATCTTCTGGCGCTACTGGTACTCGGAATAAATCAGTTGGGCCTAACCCTAGTGACTCACGAGCACGGTCAGTTAGACCACGACCAATAATAAGGTTGATACGGCCACCAGCACGCACTTCATCTAGTAATACATCAGACTTATACTTGTATGTTGCTAATACTTCGCCTGTTTCTGCGTTTTTGATTTCACCCGCTAATGGATAAATATCAATCACGTCGCCCATGTTCATCTTATCAACATCAGCTTCAAATACTAAAGCACCTGCATCTTCCATAGTATTGAAGAAGATTGGCGCAACTTTACCGCCAATACAAATACCACCACCACGCTTATTAGGCACACCCGGTAAATCTTCACCAAAGAACCATAAGACTGAGTTAGTCGCTGACTTACGTGAAGAACCCGTGCCCACAACATCACCCACAAAAGCAACAGGGTGGCCTTTGGCTTTAATTTCATCAATTTGAGCTAGAGGACCGACTTCGCCGTGCTTTTCTGGCGTTAGCCCATCACGTGTCATTTTATACGCCGCACGAGCGTGTAGAGGAATGTCTGGACGTGACCATGCATCTGGTGCAGGTGACAAATCGTCTGTATTGGTTTCGCCAGTTACTTTAAATACTGAACATGTGATTTTTTCAGGCATGTCTTCGCGTGATGTAAACCATTCAGCTTCTGCCCATGAGTTCATCACAGCCGTTGCGTGTGCATTGCCCGCTTTGTGCTTTTCTTCTACATCGTGGAAAGCATCAAACATCAATAGTGTATGCTTCAGCTCTTCTGCTGCTAGTTCAGCTAAGTCAGCATCGTCAAGTAGTGACACTAATGTCTCGATGTTGTAACCACCGTGCATGTTGCCTAAAAGTTGAACTGCTGCGTCTTTTGAAATTAGCGGGCTGCTGGCTTCGCCTTTAACGATTGCGCTTAAGAAAGCTGCTTTTACATAGGCAGCTTCGTCAACACCTGGAGGTACTCGCTCAGAAATTAACTCGAGTAAAAAATCTTCTTCGCCGGCAGGAGGGTTTTTCAATAACTCAACTAAATCAGCAACTTGCTCTGGATTAAGTGGTTTTGGTGGGATACTCTCAGCTGCACGTTCGGCTACGTGCTTACGATAATTTTCTAACACTATGTCGTCCTCTTGTTGGGTGCTGACTCGATATTTCGTGCACTAAAAGTGAGGCACGAAACTCAGCATGAATCTATATTCGCGGCGTAGTATACCGCTTCATACCTAGAATTTGAATTTTAAAGTTTGATATCGGCAAAATAGCCATTATTCATAAGACTAATTGTTTTATAAATGTTAATCGATTTTATCAATGCCAAATTACAAAATTTGCAACGACACTTTAAATAGATGTGATAGGGAAAACCTTCCATCACTTAACGTATAATCCCAACTTAATGATAGAAGCCGTTTCGCCATCAGTTAGAAGTAAAATATTACTCTGAGGATCAAGCGTAATATCCCTCAAACGATGATCACCCTGATAAATAAGTTTTTCGTCATCGAGCTTTTGATTATTCAGCAGTAAAGAGTGAACTTGCTTATACTTGAGAGAGGTAATTAACAAACGACCTGATAGTGGACTTGAACCATTTTTGACATATACCATCCCCGATGGAGCGATAGATGGTGTCCAATCGTGATCAGGAAGGCGCATATTGGGGTAGTCTTTAAAAGGTGAGATAGTAGAGCCAATGTAATCCATCCCATTGGTCACGACGGGCCAACCGTAGTTGGTGCCCGCTTGCAGAAAATTGATTTCGTCTCCACCAGCAGGTCCATGCTCGTGGGTCACAACAGTTCCGTCTTGAAGCACAATTACTGACTGTGGATTTCTATGCCCTAAAGTAAATACCTTTGATTCGGCAGCACTTTCAGATGAATAAAAAGGATTATCAGTTAGCGCTTGGCCAGTATCAGAGACTCGCAATATTTTACCCTGATGCGAACTAAGTATCTGAGCACGTTCTCGATAGTCAAAACCATCACCACTACTGACAAGTAAAGACCCATCTGACATAAAGGCTAATCTGCCGCCATAATGCACAGGTGTATCACGCGGCTCATTTAGCACAAGGACTATTTCAAGATTGTCGACTGTGCTGTCATTTTCGTTGAGTTTAAATCGCACGACTTTTAATACATTTTCGTCATCGCTACCCGATGAATAGCTCAAATAAACCCATCCGTTTTCACTATATTGCGGGTGAAATTCGATATCTAATAAACCGCCCTGCCCTTTGTAGTATAAGTCTTGAGGCGCAAATTCAAACGTCTGCACTCTCCATTGCTCGTCTAAAACAGAAAATCCACCAGCTCGGTGGGTCACAAATATCCGATTGTCCGGCGAAGTGCTGATTGACCACGACTTCGGTAGCGCTTCAGCCACGGTCGATGTATTAAAATCTAAACCTAAAGTGTCCAAATCTGACGCGCGAATAAAGCCCGAAAATAGTAGAGCGCAGATTAATGTCGATGCACAAGATAAATAGTGAGGTTTATTCATCCGATTGCCTAGCGTTGATAGTAATTTCCGCATAAACCTTAAGTTTCCTGTATTTTTAATAACGTTATTTAAAGTGGAAGCTATTCAAATACTAATATAAAGTTAACGGTGTGTTAACTTTTTCTCCGGAAAACACATACGCCTAGCAACCGCTTTTCACAGACAAGTTTACGAACATGAAGATAATGAAAATACTGTTACACCTAATTGCCTCGGCACTTGCTTGTTTTGTAGTCGCCTCGTTGTTGCATACGCAATCGGTGCTTAATCGACTAATAGAGTTGGGTATTAATATTCCAATTAGTAATAGAATCAGTACGGTATTTGCTGATTTACAAGGGCTAGCTCCCACTTATGGCGTGATATTATTAGCAGGTTTAAGTATTGCGTTTTTCGTTTCATCTCTTTTGTTAAAGCGTTTTTCGACCAACCCCATTATCATATATAGCATTGCGGGTGCAGTAGCCGTTGCAACAATCTTGTTGGCAATGCAGCCAATTTTAAATATAACGCTATTAGGTGGTGCTAGGGGGACGTTTGGTTTTTTATCACAGTGCCTCGCGGGGGCACTGGGTGGCATTCTTTTTGGTGCGTTAAGGACTCAGCGTAAAAATTAATATCAACAATGTGATCTCATCATGTAAATTGATTGTTAATAAAACAACATTCAACTATTCTGAATTGACGATAGAATTGACAATTACACATGGAGATTTCACCGATGAGCCAAACGGTCACTTTACCCGATAACGTTAACTCGCTTGCGGACTATATCGAATCAACTTTTAAGAAATACGGCGAAAAACCCGCTTATCATGCGATTGGTCAAAGCATGAGTTTCGCTGAAATAGACACTCGCTCAGCTCAATTTGGTGCATGGTTATTAGCAAAAGGAAATCTACAGCCCGGCGATCGCATTGCAATTCAACTGCCCAACCTATTACAAAACCCGATAGCGGTTTACGGTGCACTTCGCGCAGGTTTAGTTGTCGTCAACACCAATCCACTTTATACCTCTAAAGAAATGGCGCATCAGTTTAAAGACTCTGGTGCAAAAGCCTTGGTGATTTTGCATGACTTTTTAGATAAATACGAAGCGATAAAATCACAGTGTGATATTCAAACGGTAGTGGTCACTGACGCGCCACAGATGTTGACTCAAAAAGCCTTGGAAAGTGATTACCCTTGTTACATGCAAGTCTTTTCTGAAGCGAGTGATTTAACGCTTCCTCCGCGTCCAGAAATTTCCTTAGATGATGCCTGTATTTTGCAATATACTGGCGGCACGACGGGCGTCTCAAAAGGGGCAGAATTAACCCACCGAAATGTCCTCGCCAATAGCTTACAAACACTTAATCGTTTGGGTGAGCGTTTTTCTGAAGGCAGTGAGATCATCGTCTGCCCACTACCGCTTTATCACATATACGCGTTTACCGTGTGTATGATGACCTTATTTGCAAAAGGCGCAATGACCCTACTTATCCCTAATCCTCGCGATATGGATAGTTTTGTGCAAGCGCTTAAACCGCATAAATTCACTGCCTTTGCTGGGCTAAATACACTGTTTATGGGGCTTTGTTCTCACCCAGAGTTCCCCAAGTTAGACTTTTCAAAGCTTAAGCTCACTATTTCTGGCGGAACGGCGCTAACAAAATCAGCATCTGATCTGTGGGAATCAACAACAGATTGCTCGATTACAGAGGGTTATGGATTATCCGAAACAGCGCCAGTAGTTGCCTTTAATCAACCCGGTCAAGAACACCTTGGCACCGTTGGTTTGCCTGTTGATGGCACCGATATTTTGTTGCTCGACGAAAATGATCAGCCGGTCGAGGATGGCAAAGAAGGGCAAATCGCCTGCAAAGGGCCACAAGTGATGAAAGGCTATTGGCAGCGCCCTGACGAGACAGCAAAAGTAATGACAGCTGACGGTTACTTTAAAACTGGCGATGTCGGTGTGCGTTTAGAAGACGGATGCATCAAAATCGTTGATAGATTAAAGGACATGATCATTGTCTCTGGCTTCAATGTTTACCCTAACGAAGTAGAGGAAGTACTTACGCTTCACCCAAGCGTTTTAGAAGCCGCTGTTATCGGCAAACCAGATGAAAAAACACAAGAAAAGGTGTGTGCATTTGTGACCGTTAATGGTGATTATAATGAAGCCGAGGTTATCGCGTATTGTCGAGAATCGTTGACCGCTTATAAAATCCCGAAAGAGGTTAACGTCATCCCTGAACTACCCAAATCGGCAGTGGGTAAAATCCTTAGAAGAGAACTGCGCTAATCAACAATTTAATCAACAATAATGCCATGCCGTTGCAAGTAGTCTTGCAACGGCTTTAAGTGCTGCTTAAAGTGTTTCCATTTACCCACTGATCTTGAATGAATCTTTTCTCTAACTTGCAAGGTGCTAGCTGTCGCACTTGAGGCTGGATTAAGTTCAAATGACAGACAAGCTTGCTCGAATTCAACGCCGAGCTTACCTAGTAACATTCTGGTTTGCCCTTCTTGATCAGCCACCATGTCTTCATAGTTGAGTTCAATCAGCCGCTCACCTAGCGTAGACTGCCAATGTTGCCTGAGCTTTTCTTGCGCTACATAGTATTTGCCCAAGTCTTCTAAGGAATATGCAAATTTGAAGAACGACTGCTTGAACATGGCAAAACACGCATCCATGGGGTGTCGTTTTAAGTAAACGATTTTTGCATTTGGAAACGCCTTCGCAATAAAGCCCAAATACAAATAATTGAATGGGTATTTATCAATAAACAAAGGGCTATTATTTAATCGATATTTAATCGCATTCAAATAAGTGTTTGCCACCAGCTCTATTTTGTTCGCTGCGGCTGATTTAATCGTCGACACACTTGGGTCATGTATCCCGCCTTCTCCGCTAGCTGCACGAACTGCCATTTGCATAAAAAAGGTCTCATCGGCACTTTCAATTTGCGAATGACTAGACGCAATTCGCTCGATAAGTGTTGTGCCTGTTCGGGGCAAACCGACAATAAAGATAGGTGTTTTGAGCGACTCATTGATAGCTGGGTTACTGGTTTCCAACCAAGCCTTAGTGCAGGATACTTGAATTTGCTCAAGAACAGCGATTTCATCCTCCACTCGATAGTTTGCGACACTTAGTACTGCATCACCTGCTTTTTTGTAAAATGAAAACGCGTTGTCCCATTGGCCGAGATCTTCATACTCTTTTGCAAGCGCATAATATAAGTAGATGTTTTTATCAGCAGACAAGTTTGTTTGTGCCAAGATATCTAGCATTTGTTTTATATGACGCTCGTCTTTTACGGCTTCTAACTTTGAATACTCATAGTGATGCTTTTGATACTTTGGGTACTTTTGGATCAGCGCCCCATACTTTTCTTTGGCTTCACTGACTTTACCTAGCAAAACTGCGCAGGCTGCATAATTGGCTTTGAATGCATCCACATCACTTTGCAGCACATTTGCACGTTGATACAAAGGCCATGCATTTGAATGCAAACCAAGTCCAGTGTAGAGGTTGGCAGCCATGTCCAGATATAATGGACTGTTGTCTAACAAGGTTTCATATTCGGTGAGTAACGCATGGCACTCATTGTGTTGTAATAACACCAGATGCTGGCTGGCTTTTTCAATCGCAGCATCATAGCGTTTACTATCTAAACTCAAGGCTTGTGCAAACAGTTGAATCGCTTGGGCAGGTCTTCTAGCAGCCTTTTGAGCCAGACCAGCCAAAAAGTAACCTTCTGCCTGCTGTGGAAAGTTAACTTGGATATGACTGGCAATTGCATGTACATTTGCCCAGTCTTTTCGTTGTACCGCATGCCTAGCATGTTGGCTGAGTTGCCCAAAATCGTATTGCATGTTTAGCCCAGTTTTATACCTGCTTTTTCTAGGTGTTCTTTTAAAGGAGCTAAATGTTTTTCGAAATTACGCCATTTATCAATGGACCTTACGTGAGCCTTTTCACGGATTTGAACCGAACTCGCGGTTGCACTTGGCGCATCATTTTTATCAAAATCTAAGCACGCTTGTTCAAAATCTAGGTCCAGTTTTTCAAGCAGGATTTTAGTCTCAGCTTCGGTATTTGAGGCGATGGCTTCATATTCAACTTCGATAAGCCTATCTTGCAGCACATCTCGCCAATGATTGCGAAGGCGATCGTAGGCACAATAATATTGTGCCAAGCCATCTTGAGAGTATGAAAATTTATATGCCCACGTAAAAATTTGCTTATACATTGAAAAACAAGCATCAAGCGGGTTGCGGCCTAAGTGAATAATTTTGGCATCTGGGTAAGCTTTTGCAATAAACCCTAAGAATAAAAAGTTAAAGGGGAGTTTATCAATAAAGTACTGTTGCTCACCTAAGCGATAATCAACGCAATCCAAATACCCTTTTGCGATACTAGATGGGTCTTTATCGACAAGCGATTTGATCATCTCTGCATTCATATTCTCTATGGTTTGCACCCCGCTTTCTCTGCGCAATACCATTTGCATAAACTGCGTTTCACCTATTGTTTGGACTTGTGAATGGCTAGAGATGATACGCTCTGTAAGGGTCGTACCCGTGCGTGGTAAGCCCACTATAAATATAGGTGTCTTTTTGTCTGTTGGCTTATTAGCCGCAGTGTTTTCTGGTGATTCAAAAGGAGTCTCAAGCCATTCTTTGGTACACGACTCGATCACAGCATCAATAATGTCTAAATCAGTTTTGATGTTGTATTTCGCAACTGACGTAACCGCATCGCCGCCTTTTTGATAGTATTCAAACGCCTTGTCCCACTCCCCAAGATCTTCATACTCTTTACCGATTGCAAAATATAAAAAGATAAATTGATCGGGTGCTTGTTCTGCACCGACCAAGAGCGCTTCCATTTGTTCAATGTGCGCCTTGTCTTTTGCCTTTTCTAAACGGGATAATTGATAGTGATTGCGTTGATGTTTGGGGAAGCGTTGTAGCAAGCTTTGATAAATGTCTTTTGCTTCTTTGATTTTGCCTAAAAACACATAACAAGACGCTAAATTAGCTTGGAACAAATCGATACCGGGCTGCACTTGATTTGCCTTTTCATATAGCGGAAGCGCTTTTTCTGGCAAACCTATTTCAGTGTAGACAGTTCCCGCAAGGTCCAAATACATAGAACTATTGCTAAGTTTATCTTGATAAGTATCAAGTAATTCAAGCGCTTCTTTATTTCGTCTCGCTACTGAAAACTGATTAGCCAACTCAACCGCAGCATCATAACGATTAGCATCCAGTCGAAGTGTTTGCTCAAACGCAGCTATAGCGCGCAAAGGCCGGTTAGCGACTCTTTCTACTAAACCACTTAAGAAGTGACCTTCGGGGTGTTGAGGATCTAGATTTAAAATGGCATTTGCATTGGTATAAACTAAATTCCAGTCTTGCGCACGCGCGGCTTTGCGAGCGACTTCGCTCAAACTTATTATTTGACTACTCATTATTATTCTGTCGTTTTTCTATATCTGGTTTCGATTATCTCAGCAATCGTTTGCAATATCATCCTAATATCTAGGGCCTATTGACCTTTGCTGTATGGTTTTGCAGCAGTCTGTGCGCAATTCATACAATTAAGTTCAATTTAAGTGTAGTAATCTACATGAAATTGAACTGAAGCAGTAGAAATTATGCACAGACGCTAGTTTATAAAAGTCTTTTTTAAATAGTTGATTCACTAATCATGGTCATGAGAATTAAATGAACAAAGTACATAAGATTGTTATACTTCGAGCGATTTAAGCATTCAAGATATCTATCCTCCAAAATATAACTCGTTCAAAATACAGCGATAGTCGGATAGGCAATAGACGCAAATATAATAATAAGAGTACGCAATCATGTCTGATAATAATCAACACGCAAATAGCTGGGATACATTTTGGAAAGGCACTAGCGAAGCATCAGCACTAAATGCAGGTGGCGCTAATCATCCTGCGCATCAAGCATTTTGGATGTCAACGTTTGAGCAACTAAAGCAACAACAAGAAGCCTTTTCAATATTGGATATCGCAAGTGGAAATGGTGCATTGGTTCAGATAGCTCATGAGGTATTTAATGAGCAGATAATGTCATTTTCTTGCGTGGATATTTCAGACGCGGCAATAAAAAACATTCATAAGCGATTTCCCAATGTAAATGGCATCGTTAGTGATGCGAACAAAATTGAACTGCCAGATAATGCTTTTGAGCTAGTGGTAAGTCAATACGGTATAGAGTACGCGGGTGTTGATGCTATTTTTGAAGCAGCAAGATTAGTATCAGAAGGTGGTACGATTATATTGGTAATGCATCTGAAACAAAGTCATATTTATACCGAATGTCAGCAGAGCTACACCGCAATAGAATTGTTGCAGCAAGCTGCTTTTATTGAAAAAGCTAAAGATATGTTTTCGGCAGGTTTTGCGGCTGTGCGAGGCGCTCCTCGCGAAGCCTATGACAATGCGGCGAAACTGTTATCTCCAGCAATTAGCGAACTAGAAAACATAATGCGTCAATATGGAACGGAAGTGGCGGCCGGCACAATATCTCGCTTGTATAATGATATAGGTAATATTCACTCTAATATGCCTGCTTACGACCCAAGCGAAGTACTTGGTTGGCTAGATAAAATGGAAGCTGAATTAGAGGCTTACATTCGCAGAATGAAAAGCATGTGTGAGTGCGCTATCAGCCAAGAGGCATTCGAAAAGATCAACTTAAAGTTGATTGATATGGGCTTCGAAATTCAAATTTCGGACAAATTTTATGCAACTGGTATTAAAAATCCAATGGCTTGGAGTTTAATCGCAAAAAAAAAGCCAAATAAATGACTAATTTACAATTGTTAAATATACAAACGAAATTTGTTCAATAATTAAGTTGTAACTAGTTATTACAGAAGAAGAAAAGAGGCGTTGATGGGATTTCATTAGCGTTATTTTGTATAACATATTCCTCACAAAAGCTTAAAACTTCCTATTTTCTATCACGCACGTGTCACAAAACCGTCACTTTCTTTATTGACCCAAGGGCGATTGTACGTATATAGTGACGAAAAGGCTCATTGCCTTTTGATATATAATAGTCGTAAAAAAGCGACAACAAAATAACTCGAAAATATTGTCTAGGGAGACATAAATGTTTACGAACTCTAAATTGACAAAGTCAGTTAGATTGGCTTTGCTTGTTGGAGGTGCGTCTGTTGCAACTTTAGCGTCTAACGCCGTAGTTGCTCAAGAAACACCAAATGCCGACAGCGATGTAGTCGAAAAAATCTCGGTTACTGGTTCTCGTATCAAACGTACTGATATCGAAAGCGCAAGCCCAGTTACGATCCTTGATCGTGCAGCTTTAGAGCTTTCAGGTTTAACTGATATCGGTGATTTTCTTCAAAGTATTCCTTCAATGTCTGGTTCACCAATTGGTACTACGACAAACAACGGCGGTAATGGTTCAGTTCAAATCGATCTTCGCGGTTTAGGTACGGCTCGTACACTTACACTAGTAAACGGCAAGCGTACTGTTGACGGTGGTGATTTCCAAACCATCCCATCAACCATGATTGAGCAAGTTGAAATTCTTAAAGATGGTGCATCAGCTGTATACGGTGCTGACGCGGTTGCAGGTGTTGTAAACATCGTAACGCGTAAAGACTTCAACGGTGTTGAAATAACAGCTCAAACTTCTGATTGGAACGACACAGAAGGCGCAGGCCAAGATTCACTTTCATTGATTGTTGGTAAAACATTCGCTGAAGGTAACTTCGTATTCGGTGCAGAACGTGTTGAGCAAGAAGAAGCTTTCCAAAGCGATACGCCTTGGGACTTCATGCAGAACTCTTTCTACATTTATCCAGCAGGTTGTGAAAACCAAGTTGCAGCACCATATGACGGCACGCCACAAGGCGGTTGTTACCCAATCGGTTCTTCACGTATTCCTGAGTCACGTTTATCTTTCTACAGCCAAGGTTTATTCCTAATCGGCACACCAGCAACTCAGCCAAACGAAGTTGGTTTGATGGTTCCGCATGATGGTCGTACTTACAACTACGCACCAGTTAACTACATGCAAACACCTTATGAAAGAACGAACGTTTTTGCTGAAGCGAACTTTGACTTAACTGACAACATCCGTTTCAGTGCTGAGTTCCGTGGTAACCAACGTACTTCTGCACAGCAGTTAGCGCCACTTCCATTTACTGGCGGTGACCCAATGTATGATGGTTTCTACGATGATCCAGCAACTGGCGAAACAGTAGCATTTACCGGTATTTCTCAAGACAACTACTACCTACGTCGCGCAGTTGATGCTTACAACGCAGCAAACGGCACTTCATTAGTATACGAGCCGGTAGTAAACCCACGTCGTCGTATGATCGAAACAAACCGTCGCTTCGAACAAACAATCACACAATACCAGTGGACTGCTGCGCTTGAAGGTGAGTTCGGAGATGATTACAGCTGGGATGTATACTTCAACCAAGGACATCGTAGTAACTCTAGCCAAGATTTTGGTCAGTTCTCAGGTTCACGCTTGTTCAATGCTTTAGGCCCATCTGCTGATTTAGACGGCGACGGTGTTCCAGAGTGTTATGCTGACGTAAACAATCCAGGCACGCTTATTGTTGGTTGTGTACCGTTAAACATGTTTGGTGGCGGTGCTGTTGATGCAGCTGGTAACCCAACTGTGACAACGCTTACACAAGAAATGATCGACTACGTATCACTAGATACAGTAGATTCAATCGTTCAAAACCAGCGTACATACGGTGCTAATATTAGCGGCTTCGCACTAGAACTTCCAGGCGGTGAGCTTGGTTGGTCACTAGGTTACAGCTACTGGCGTCAAGACTTAGCAAACATCCTTGATTCTGCTAAGACTATTGGTGCGGTGACAGGTAACGTTGGTGCAAGTACAACTGGCGAACTAATCAATAACGCGATTTTCGGTGAATTATACGCACCAATCTTTGATAACGGCGAGCAAAAAGTAGCACTTAAAGCCGGTGTTCGTTACGATGATTGGGATGCATTTGGAAGTGACACAACATACCAATTGGGTCTTGAAGTATCTGTATTTGATGATCTTAAACTTCGTAGTACAGTAGGTACAGTATTTAGAGCGCCTACCATCACTGACCTATTCGGTGGACAAGTTGATTCATTCCCAACCTATAACGACCCTTGTGTACCTAACGCTGGCGAAGCATTGCCACCAGGTTGTGCTCAAGTAGGTATCCAAACTGATAGCCAAGTATTGGCCCGTGTTGGTGGTAACCCAGAACTTAAGCCAGAAACTGGTGATTCTGTGACAGTTGGTGTTGTTTACTCTCCTGAGTTTGGAGACCACAACTTCACGTTCATCGCTGACTATTGGTCAATTGAACTTGAAGAAGGTATCAGTTCTTTAGGTGTTCAATTTACACTTAACCAATGTTATGTAGAGCAAGTTGATGCAGCGTGTTCATTGATTACTCGTAACAACGATTACTCAATCAACAATATTCTTGATGCTCAACTTAACGTAAGTGAAGAGACTGCAGCCGGTATCGATACTGAGTTCCGTTGGAACTACGCAAGTGATATTGGTGACCTACGTGCATCATTATTATGGACGCACGTATTAGAGCGTGAGCAAGTACAATTCGCTGGTAACCCAGTTGATGACTTCGTTGGTCGCTTTAACGGTTCTGCTTTTGCTGAAGACAAAGCTAACATCTCACTACAGTGGACTAAAGGTGACTTCTCTGTAAGCTACCTTGGTGAATACATCAGTGGTCTTGAAGGTGGTACAGGTTTTGGTCTTAATAATGCAGACGGTACTCCTTATCTACAACAAATCGATGCTCAGTATTACTCAGATATCGTTGGTACTTATACTTACGACGATACATTAACGTTTACAATGGGTATTACTAACATCACTGATGAGGCTCCACCGTTTATCGATGTAGGCTTCAACGGTAAAACTGATCCATCTACATACCGTATGTTTGGAACAGGCTACTACCTGCGTCTGAAGTATACTTACGAGTAAAATCGTAATTAGCTAAGATGTAAACATCTAAACAAAAGGGCTTCGAAAGAAGCCCTTTTTTATTGATTGAAATAAAGTGAATACGAAAGAAAAATTACTGTTTATACTTACTGCTCATAATGTACCCCTGTTAATTGAGACTTGATGTCAATAAGCCTAATCAAGACGGCCATTTCAACTGAAAAGATAAATCACAAATAAATCTAGGATAATGCTACTTAATGAAACCGGAACTTTCACACATACTCAGTTTTTCTATTTCGGTTATTGGACCGGTCGTTTTATTAATTGCGTTTGGCTACTTTCTTTACAAACAAAAATTAATGACTGATGATTTTGTTGAACGCGCGTCGCGTCTTATTTTTCATTTTGCTTTACCTGCACTTTTATTCTCTAGTATTAGTAAAAGTGATCTCAGCACTTTGACCGATTTGAAAACTATTTCAGTAGGAATTAGTGGTACCTTAATATTTTTTGTGGTCAGTCTATTGGTAGTCCCCTTTTTAATTGAACGGCGAAGTGATCGGGGAGTTGTTATTCAAGGCTCGTTTAGAGCCAATATGGGCATCATTGGACTAGCATATTGTCAAAATGCCTATGGCGATATTGGGTTAGCGTATGCCTCAATTTATATGGGCTGCTTAACTATTGTTTATAATGTGTTGTCTGTTGGTATTTTAAATATTTTCAACGATGGCAAGCAAAGCCTCGCCATTGTTTTAAAAGGAATTGCCAGCAATCCCATTATCATTGCTATTATAGTGAGTTTATCTGTCGCCTATTTTAAGTTGCCGATCCCAAATGCAATTGATAATAGCATCGGGTATTTTGCACAACTCACTCTTCCCTTAGCGCTATTGTGTACAGGCGCCTCTTTGCGCTTCTCTAGTTTTTCAAGCGATGCAAAAGCAGCAGGTATAAGTATTCTTGCGAAATGTATTTTTTATCCATTACTCTTAGTTACCGTAGCAATATATTTCGATATTGAGGGGATGGCCTTAGGCGTAGTGTTTTTGATGGCTGTTTGTCCAACAGCAGCTGCGAGCTATGTGATGGTGCGCAAAATAGGCGGGAATCATATCTTAGCAGCACATATCATTGCGATTAGTACCTTGTTATCTGTCCCATTTACTGTCTTGGGCTATGCGCTATTATCCGCTAAAATTGGCATTAATTAAAAAACACCGCCTTGAATAAAAGACGGTGTTTAAAGCAATAAAAAGATAAGCCTTTTTAGAAGCTGAGCGACGCACTCAACCTGACCGATCTAGGTTGTTGCCATGCAGTTGGAAGCCCATAATTTGGATTGCGATCTGGTATCACACCCGCAGCGGTGCTCGCCCCCTCATCATCGAATATCTCATTAATTTCAGTGACAGTATCCGAGTTTAAAAGGTTAAACACGTCGGCACGAAGCGTTAGATTGTAGTCTTCAAAGATCTCTAGATCGTAACTAGCTGTTAAATCTACGGATAACACGCTAGGTGTGTTTCCTCTAGAACCACGCGGGCTTAACTCACCTTGTGCATAAAAAGACTCTGACTGGTATTCGCGTGCAAATAAATCGGTAGGATGATAGCCAAAGGCATTTTTAGGACGCCCTGTAGACCACCTCACATTGACACCTAAATTAAACGCTTCCGTAAAGGCATAAGAACCAAAGATCTTAACACTGTGACGACGGTCATTTGGTAAGTCCCCATACGCACCGTCGAGCAACCCAGGTTGATCAAATAAAGTTGTTAAACCTGCATCATCCTGCCCATTATCCGAACGAATATATCCTTCATTGTTCCCCCAACTATGTGACCAGGTGTAAGTAGCGTCGAGGAACCACCTGCCATCCCAAGCTTTAGTCGCGTTGATATCAATCGCAGCATATTTACGAATTGATTCTGGGTAGTTTAAATCAGACGCTGGTATAGTGTAAGTATCAAGCGGAAGTGGACCGTCTGTATTAGCGTCAGGATCAGTTGTAATGGTGATGTCACTGCCGGGGTTCGTTAGTACATAATAATGAAAGCCTGAGCATTCGGTACATGACATACCAAACTCACGTTCCAAATATTGATTAAATCCAAAGTCTATAGCGACATCTTCGATAGTTGTCGCTAACTCTCTGTATGTTCCTTGTACAGCAAGGCTCCATTGATCATTTAGCTTAAATTTGTAACCTAAGATAAATTCATCTGAATACATTGGTTCTAGACTAGCATCTACAATCTCATCTGGTGCGGGTACATCACCATCAGCAAAAACTTGGTTGTCTTGGGTGATTGCCCCATCGAAATTTGGTATATCTAATGTAGGATCAGCAAAGCCAGTAAATTCACGGAATTCATGAATAAACGTTTCCGCCCCCGATAAGCGAATATTTGTATTAGCGGCGACCGGCAAATAGTAACGCCCATAACTAGCCCAAACTTTAGAATCACCGTCACCGTTGACGTCGTATACCGCGCCCAAACGCAATCCCCAATTGTCTTCTAGTTCAACAAAAGTATCACCAGCACCATTTTTATTTTCAAAGCTATCATTGCGTAAACCAGCGTTAATCACTAGGTTTTCTGTTGCCTGCCATTCATCCTGAATATAGTAAGCAAAGTTTTTCAATTCAAATGAGCCACCAGTACTATAGTTACGACGTCTTACTTGATATGGAGTTGGGTTAGCCGGGTCCGTTTCATCGTCTACGTAAATCAGGTAATAAACACCACCTGAATTTAAAGTGTTTGCGTTTGCAGTTAGCGTTTCTGAATCAATACCAAACCTAATGGTATGATCATCTAAGTAGATGTCACCATCTATGCGATAGACTTCACGTTTATCATCGCCTATATCGACTAAAAAGTTTGCAAAATTGCCGCCTCGAACAAATGCCCCGGTGCTATCAAATCGTCTAAAGATTGCAGGGTTGGCATCAAGGTCACTGGAAGTGGTGCGGTCAGTTTTATTCACTCCATACAAAGCTGACAGTGAAAACGAATCACTAATAATGCTGTTGTATTCGACGATATAGTTTTCACCACCTTCTTTTATTGTACCCTTGGCAACCTCGCCACTTGCAATGCCGTTAGTAGTGGGCACACGCTCTGTAATTGTTTCACTCTTATCTGAAAACGCTGTGACCTTAAGAATATTTGAATCATTAATGACCCAATCAATAGATGCCGCCCAAAATGCATCTTCATCTGTTTCTTTTCGTTTCTCTTGTAGGATGTCGTTGCCACTTTGCGTTTGTGGGTTGTTGAACTCTAATACATCTGAACGCGGATTATAGAGACCATAAAAAAACAAGGTGTCCTCAATGATTGCGCCACTCGCCCATAAGTTAAATTCTGCAAAATCATTTGTATCTTGTGTATTATCAATTAAAAATAAGTCACTACCGGGCCTAAGGACAGAGGGTCTATCTTCTCGGAGCGCATCTGGCTCCCAATATATATTCGCCCCCCATTTAAACTCGTTTGTACCACTTTTCGTTTTTGCATTGATAACAGAGCCTGTTACACGACCAAATTCAGCCGAGTAGCCGCCAGTTTGAACTTCAAAGCTCTCATACATTTCAAATGGAGGGTTACTAGAACCAACCCCCGTTCTAAAGTTAGTGATATTTAACCCATTTATATAAAAAGCATTTTCCGCGGCTGATGCGCCTCCGATGGATGCAACATTTCCAAAGTCTTCATCTCCCTGCGTTGCTCCTGGTGTAAGTAAAGCAACCCCAGTTAAATCTCTCGGCACAGGGACTTTTTCGAGTGTAAATCCATCGACTCGAATGCCGGTTGAACTGCTACTGACGTCCACTAGTGATATTGCGGAGCCAACGACCTCAACACGCTCAACATTGTCTTGTAGCATGACAAGATCTAAATTAATTGTGCCGCTTAGCCCTACTCTTACACCTTCTTGTACCACAGTTTGAAACCCATCTTTTCTCGCTGTAACCCTGTATTGACCTGCGGGTAGCAAAGGAAACCGAAAGTCACCGTCTGTCGCTTCAATTGTTCGTACTAACCCAGTTTCCGGATTTTCAACCGTGACTATTACATTGTTAAGGTTTACACCAGAGTCGCTAGCTAAGCTCCCAACTATATTTTTAGCATGTGCAGATGTTGTTGATACACCAATGCAAAAAGCCACGGCGAGTGCTGCCGTTTTATATTTAAATTGTTTCATATGATTCCCTGTGTTAACTAAATCGATTTTTTATTTTTGTGAGATTAATGGTTTTGAGTGAAAACCTGCAGGGCGATATCATCACAGCTTTGAAATATGGGCAAATAATGGCCTATTGTGAAGCTGATTCACGAACAAAATGAATTTTATATGTCTCTGTTTTTATGAGCTTTTTTATAGGTTGATTTTAACTAAAAGAATCACAGTGGCGAACTAATAACAAATAGCGTAACTTTCGTCACTCTGATTGAGTGATTGGACACAAAACATGATTAGTAGGCGTTATATGTTTATCGCAGGGTGTTTTTTGAGCATTTATACGCTAGTTACGAAAGTGCCAGTCTTACAGCTTCTTTGGTATGAAGTTCAGTGGTATCAATGAGTGGAAGGTCAGGAATATCCTCTTGCTTCAACAATAAGAAAATCTCCGTACATCCCATGATAATAGCTTGGGCCCCTCTGTTTTGTAGTACGCGACAAATTGATTGATAACGTTTTGCAGAAGTAACACTAATTTTAGACTTTACCAATTCATCGAATATAATTTTGTCTACACTCAGTTGGTCCTCCTCAGAAGGAACAATAACCTCAATGTTGTACTTTGACCTAAGGCGTTGTTTTATAAAGCTTGCCTCCATAACCGGTTTTGTCCCTAACAGCCCGACTTTATTTAACCCCATTTTTAAAATAGCTTCCCCAGTAGGGTCGCTAATATGAATAAACGGAATACTTAAAATTTCATCTAAGCGATCGAGTACCTTGTGCATAGTGTTTGATGCACAAATTAAGAAATCTGCCCCACCTTTTTCAGTTAGCAACGCCTTTTTCTCAAGGTATTCTCTGGCCAGATCCCACTTTTGTTCACGCACAAAGTATTCAATATTACCGAAATTGACACTTTGAATTACTATTTCAGCGATATCCCAACCACCATGCTTAGCATTAACACCCTCGTTTATCATTCGATAGTATTCGGCCGTCGCTTTATCGCTCATGCCCCCCAATATACCGATGGTACGTTGCACTTTTGGTCGTTTATTCAATACTTTGTTCCTTATTCATCCACGATGTAGTTCACGCTTATCACCTGCTTTTTTTGCGAAATGTATAATGACAAAAATGAGTATTCCTACCGTGGCTAGCACCATAACTAAACCAAGAAGTAATTGTAAAATCATCATCCAATCGATATTCATCGTCATTGTCCTGTAATTAATGCTAAGGCTTTGTTCTTGAGTCTATCCCACTATAACTTCATATTGTGTTTCTTCGAATACAAAAATACAGTTGGCGCCTCGATCAGCGCAAGCACTATAAAGGTAAACCAAAACCAGTTGGTTTTAAATAGTATCAAGCTGAAGGCTTGGTCAGTTCCCCAATATTTAAAACCAACGCCTGCCAAAACGAATCCAGACACGAAAAGATCGCACATTGAGACTTTGGTGAGATCATTGCCTGCTACTTTTGGGTAGATGGATGTGTAAGCGATGATTACGACGATGAGTACGAGTAGGATGATAGATAATTCTGGTGACATGTTGTGTAAGTTCTTTTGTTTTAGTTATTTGGTTCCAAAGAGGTTAGCGATGTCTCGGTAATGAAGTTGATTATTGGGTGATGACGTTTCTTTGTTGCTAATTTTGTATTGTTCCAAGGAGGTTACCGATGTCTCGGTAATGACGTTCCTTCGATGTAACAAATTTCAACGTCATTCCTTCGCATGAAGGAATCTCGTAAATCAACCACCAACCATATTATTGAGCATACAGTACCAAAAAACATTCAGCGCGTCAGATGAGCGTTTCCCCTTTATAAAATCTTGTGCCACAAGGACGTGGCGCTAGAAACGGGCATGGATGCCGTAAAGTGGTTTTATAAAGGGGACATGCTCATCTGGCAAAAGCTGAATATGGCTTACGCAGTGCGATGGTGGATGTTTTTAAATCGCGGTGTTCCAAGGAAGTTCCCGCATGCGCGGGAATGACTATTCTTCGTAGCTTATAGTGATTACTGTACAAACAAAAACGGCGCTCTGTGAGCGCCGTTTTTTTATTCGTCTGTAAGACAGTGATTAAGCGATGATTTTCGCTACAACACCTGCACCTACTGTACGACCACCTTCACGGATTGCGAAGCGTAAACCTTCGTCCATCGCGATTGGGGCAATCAATTCAACTTTGAATTTCAAGTTGTCACCAGGCATAACCATTTCTACGCCTTCTGGTAACTCTACCGCACCTGTTACGTCAGTTGTACGGAAGTAGAACTGTGGACGATAGCCTTTGAAGAATGGAGTATGACGGCCACCTTCGTCTTTGCTTAGTACGTATACTTCAGCTTCAAACTGTGTGTGTGGGTTGATTGAACCAGGCTTAGCCAATACTTGACCACGCTCTACTTCTTCACGCTTAGTACCACGTAGTAGTACACCAACGTTCTCGCCCGCACGACCTTCGTCTAGAAGTTTACGGAACATTTCAACACCTGTACAAGTCGTCTTAGTTGTATCTTTGATACCAACGATTTCTACTTCTTCACCTACTTTAACAATACCTTGCTCAACACGACCGGTTACTACCGTACCACGACCTGAAATTGAGAATACATCTTCAATTGGTAGGATGAATGGCTTGTCGATGTCACGCTCTGGCTCTGGGATGTATGAATCTAGTGCTTCGCCTAGCTCAACAATCTTAGCTTCCCATTCTGCTTCGCCTTCTAGGGCTTTAAGTGCAGAACCTTGGATAACTGGCAAGTCGTCACCTGGGAATTCATATTCTGTTAATAGCTCACGAACTTCCATTTCTACTAATTCTAGTAGTTCTTCGTCGTCAACCATGTCACATTTGTTCATGAATACGATCATGTAAGGAATACCAACTTGGCGACCTAACAAGATGTGCTCACGTGTTTGTGGCATAGGGCCATCAGTTGCCGCAACAACTAAGATACCGCCGTCCATTTGCGCAGCACCCGTGATCATGTTTTTAACGTAATCGGCGTGCCCTGGGCAGTCAACGTGTGCGTAGTGACGAGACGGAGTATCGTACTCAACGTGAGACGTTGCGATTGTGATACCACGCTCACGCTCTTCTGGAGCGTTATCGATTTGGTCAAATGCTTGAGCTGCGCCACCGTATGTCTTTGCTAGAACAGTTGTGATTGCTGCAGTAAGGGTTGTTTTACCGTGGTCAACGTGGCCGATTGTACCTACGTTTACGTGCGGTTTCGTACGTTCAAACTTCTCTTTTGCCATTTTAAATTTTCCCAGCAAAGTTAGTTAAAAAAATAATCTATATATATGGAAGAGTGAGAAAGAGATGGTGCTGATAGGCAGATTCGAACTGCCGACCTCACCCTTACCAAGGGTGCGCTCTACCAACTGAGCCATATCAGCACGTTAATGGAGCGGGCAGCGGGAATCGAACCCGCATCATCAGCTTGGAAGGCTGAGGTAATAGCCATTATACGATGCCCGCATTCATTCCCAATATTCTCTAATCCACCATATAAGAAAAAGTGGTGGAGGGGGCAGGATTCGAACCTGCGAAGGCTGAGCCGGCAGATTTACAGTCTGCTCCCGTTGACCGCTTGGGTACCCCTCCAGAGATTGATGGTGCCGACTGCCGGAATCGAACTGGCGACCTACTGATTACAAGTCAGTTGCTCTACCAACTGAGCTAAGTCGGCACGTCATCAAGTGGGTGCGCATATTAAAGAAATGATCTGCATGTGGCAAGCACCAATTGCAAAAAAAAGCGCTTTTTTTTAATATTTTTTTTATGCGCTTATTTTTACGCCATAATAGTGATGATTTTTAATCAATATATAGACTTAAACCATGTAAAACTAAGTTTTCATGTATTTCTGACATTGGATATTTATCTAAATTAATCATGTGGCGATCCCCACCTGTGACATATATTTTAAAATTACTTGTTCGTTTGCTCACTTCTTGAACAGCTAATTCAAAACCACCTTGAATTTGAGAACGTAAACCGAGTTCTACACAATCAGGTGTATCGTTTCCAAACCAAGATGAATAGTCTTTTTTGGAGTTATCGGCGAATACTTTGCTCGTATTTTTGAGTAAACCCGATTTTAAGGTTTGATATCCTGGCGCTATCCATCCACCAATATGTTTGCCATCGTTCACAACGTCTGTAGTGATTGCTGTACCGAGGTCAAAAACAATGAAATCCTTTGTTTCCTTATTTGATAAAATCATGTTGTGACAAGCGAGCATGGCAAGCCATCGGTCAACGCCCATATTTAATGGGGTTTGATAACTGTTGCTTAGCCCAAAAGAGCTAGACTGTGTCGAAGCACAAATAAGCGACAAACCATGAATTTCACATAAACGCGTCACTAACGCTTCACAAGCCCTATTGTTTACATTCGCCAAATAAATGTCTTCAATAGCCGAGTGTCTACTTAATAAACTATCGAAAAGCCCTTGTAACTGATCAATACGTATATGCTGGATATCAGGACTTTCGTGCACTGAAAATGCCCGTTGAGATACGCAGTAATGAACGTGAGTATTGCCGACATCAAGCAGTAACGATGTCATTTTGTTCTATTTGCCATATTGAAGTTTCGCGCCAACACTATTGAGTCCTAACACTGATTTCGTTTCCACTTATCTCACCACCATAATGAGCACTGATTACTCCATCAATTTCGACTAACAAAGCACCGGTTTCATTTATCCCTCGACTAATTCCCAACACTTCATTGGTTCCTGAGATTAGTCTAACTGGTTTGTCACAAAATAAATCTGATGCCTTATATTCATCTAAAAAGGGTGTCAGCCCACAACGCTCAAACTCTACTAACATTTCATTGAGATGATTTAGCAAGTAAGCGACGATTTCATTTCTATCAAAATGAGTAGAAGAAAGGCTTTGTAAATCGATAAATGGTTGATCAATTCCTTTAGTATCAGTTGGCATAGAGACGTTTAATCCCAAACCGATTATCGCATGAGTGTCACCCCCTACTTGTCCTTCAACCTCGACTAATATACCTGCAAGTTTTTTGCTGTTAATGTAGACGTCATTCGGCCATTTTAACTTTGCACTATTGATACCAATGTCATTTAGAGTGCGGTTGATTGATAACCCAATTAATAGGCTTAGACCAGCTATAGATTGGTAGCCACCACTAAACTTCCAATTCATTGACAAGTAAATGTTCGCGCCATAAGGTGAAACCCATGTGCGCCCTCTTCTTCCTCTTCCTTTCGTTTGTGCCTCAGCAATACAACAAAAGCCAGAAGATAAGTTCGATAAATGGTCTTTTATATAATCGTTGGTTGAAGCAATAATGTTAGCAATATGCAATTGATTACGTTGGGTAAACTTGGTGTTTTCCAATATTTTATCAGCGCTTAGCATATTTAAAGGTTTATCTAATTTATAGCCTCGACCTCTCACACTAAACACTTCGATCCCCAGACTTTGCAGCGCTTTTATATGATTCGCAATGGCCGCGCGAGATATACCAAGTCGCTCACCTAATACTTGCCCTGAGTGAAATTCGCCATTGGCTAATATTTGGATAAGCGAGGTACGAGTTTGTTCTACTGCCTTTTTCATAGTGAGATTAACCCTTGTTTACCAATTAATCGAACCTCATTTTCAAGTTTAATTGAGAACCGCTCCCATACCTTTTGACAAATATTGTGCGCTAATTCAATTAGCTCGTTACCACTTCCATTTTCTAAATTTACGAGTACTAACGGCTGACGTTCATGACAGGCTATTCCGCCCAACTTCGAACCTTTAAACCCTAATTGATCAATTAAATAGGCCGCGGGTAATTTTACAAACTCGTTATCTACAGGGTAACTTGGGCAGGCAGCATCGAGGTCTAGAATTGTCTGGTAATGGCGTTTGGATATCACCGGATTCTTAAAAAAGCTTCCTGCATTCCCGAGGTCTTTGGGGTCTGGAAGTTTGGCTTGTCTAGTCTCAATAACAGTTTCTAGGATCCTACTAGGAGACAAGGCTTTTATTTCATCTAAAGGTGAGTAGGTGTTTACTAACTTTGCATTTTTTCTTACTTTAAAACCTACCTTAGTAATAAAGAACGGAGGTAAATTACCAGACTTGAAAATACTGTCTCTATAGCCAAATTGACATTCATCTTTCAACAGCTTTTTAATGGTTCCACTCGCAAAGTCAAAATACTCTACAAACTCTATAAAGTCTTTTACCTCGACACCATAAGCACCAATATTTTGAATGGGACTTGCACCTACCGTTCCGGGAATCAATGCGAGGTTTTCGAAAGAGTACATTTGGTGATCATGGCAAAACAATACGAATTCATGCCAGCTTTCGCCAGAGGCAACCTCAATTAGGTATTCATTATCGTTTTCTTTAACATCAATTCCTTTGAGTTTATTGACTAGCACACTGCCGTCAAAATCTTCAATAAATACTGTATTACTGCCCTCACCCAAAATCATGCATTGATGATTAAGCATCATTTCTTTTAAATTTGATAGGTCATCAATATGATTAAGAAATTGAATATCCAACGCTTGAGCGTTGAGTCCGAAAGTGTGAAGCGACTGAAGCGATGGCAATGTAAAAGCTCTTTTTAGATTTCTTGGGCTAATTGTGAGCAAATTACTTTAAAAGGTAAAGTTGAATATATTTAGGCTCTCTATAAAGTTTGCTGTGTGAATGCGAATTATGGGATAGCGCATAAGAATTCCGTTATAATTTCGACATTGTGCTACACCTATTTATATTTGAGGAAAGTAAATGAAGATTTGTGGTGTTGAAATTAAAGGAACCGAAGCGGTAATTTGTCTACTTAACTATCAAGAAGGCTTGTTTTCGTTACCTGAGTGCCGCGTGAGAAAAGTAGAATTCAGCAAGCAAAATCGCACTGGTGATATCAGATACTTTCAGTCAACTTTTGCAAAACTAATGCAAGACTACCAAATTGAGCGAGTGGTCATTAAAGAACGCCCATTAAAAGGTAAGTTTGCAGGTGGTGCGCTTGGCTTTAAAATGGAAGCAGCCATTCAGCTGATTGAAGAACTTGAGGTTGAATTAATGACGGCTAGCGAGCTTAAAAATATTCTCAAGAAAAACCCAGTCTCTGTAGAGTTTTCTGAAACTGGTTTAAAAGTGTTTCAAGAGCAAGCGTTTACAGTGGCGTATGCTCGCCACATGCATATTCAATATCCAAATTCGGATCTGCCAGAATAAGCGTAGACAAGTGTTTCAGGGCACTTAATGGGCCGTCTTTTGCGTAACCTCTTTGTTGATATTCGCGACTTCTGGATGCTTATCTAGCAATTCACAAATTTCATAAGCAGAAATGGTTTTCCAATCTTTGCCGTTGTCGTGAATCAAATCGACAAGGGCTTGGACAGTTTCAAAATCAGCTTGCTCATCAACGCATAAACGGTAGTCGCCCCATCCAATTTTTCCAAGTTGGAGAGAGAGAATTTCCACGTTTTTAGAATAAGCATACATATATAAAGTCACGTGTTCTTTTTGCGCATCCGTTGTCGCATTTCGGCAAGCATTTTCCAGGTTTTGCATTGAAAACACTTCGACGTCAAACCCTCTTGGAAGTGACTCTTTGACAAAATGTGTGTAACCACTTGGATTGTTACTAAGGTGAGCCTTAATTGTTTCATCAAGCACAGTTGGGCATATTAAAGGGCAATCACCAGTGAGTCTAACGATCACATCATCACTGGCACAACCAGCGGCCGTAGCAGTTAAATAAAAACGCTCAAGTACATTGTCTTCACTGCCTCTATACCATGGCCACCGTTTATCAGTCGCATGATTAGCCAACTTATCATCTTGCGCCAACTCGCTCGTACTCAGCCAGTGTTCGTTGACAAGGTGACTGCTTTTTAGACGCTCAAAATGGTAGTCTATCAGCGCTATACCGTTAATTTCTTTAAGCACTTTTTGTGGAAGTCTCGTTGAGCCAAGGCGAGCTTGGCTGATGCACACAATCTTCACCTTTGAATATCTCTTGCTCGTTCAGTAAAATTTTCGACATAAGCCGCGTCTAAGGGGGTACCAAAGTTAATATCCTGATTAGCGACCTTGCCTAAAATTTCAGGTAGATAACGAGTATGCAAACCTAAACCAGGTCGCACAGATCTTACGTTTTGATTCGTGAATACTTCACCTTTCTTGATGCTTTGACTGCAGTACAGCGACCTTCTGAATCTTCGATTTATTTCTTCACTAGGTTTCAATTCATACCCAGCACGACCAATGGCTGATTTAACTCTATTTGTTTCGGAGACTAATTGCTTAAATTGTGCGGGCTCTAGAGAGAAGGCTGCATCTACTGAACCATCATTTTTGTCGATTACAAAATGCTTCTCGATAACTGATGCTCCGAGGCACACAGCGGCTATAGAAGCAGTATTATCGATAGTGTGATCACTCAGTCCTATTGGAAAAGAAAACCTTTTCTTAAGATCTTCAATGGTCGCTAAGTTGCAGTCTTCGATGGGTGCAGGGTAACCACTTATGCAATGCAGTAGAGCAAGCTGCTTCCCGCCACCATCAGCAACCGCTTCAACCGCCTCATAAATCTCATCTAATGTGGCCAAGCCAGTAGAGATGATCATGGGTTTGCCTGTCGACGCAGCATGCTTTATTAAACCGATATCGTTAATCTCAAACGAGGCTATTTTATAAGCTGGGCAATTTAACGACTCTAATAGATCAATAGCGGAACTATCAAAGGGCGACGAAAAAATGGGAATATTTCGGCTAGCAGCCTTTTCAAAAAGAGCTTGGTGCCACTCCCATGGAGTATGTGCTTCTTGATACAAATTATGTAGCGTTCTTCCCTTCCACAAACCATCTGTAAGACAAAATTCTGGTCCATCATGTTCAAGAGTGATCGTATCTGCGGTGTAGGTTTGAATTTTTATTGCACTTGCATTAGCGTCAGTGGCAGCGTCGATCAAATTTAATGCTTCTTCTAGGCTTCCTTTATGGTTACCTGACAGTTCTGCAATAAGGTAAGGCGGATGGTTATTGCCTATTTTTCTTCCGGCAATCTCTATCTCATTCAAAAAATTGTTTTTTAGACTCATGTAAGTCCTATTAATATAGTAGCTAAGCTTTGTATATTAGTAGTCAGATAGTGTTTTCGAATGCCTCAATAATTCTTAAGCAACCCTTTCCATCGACGACTTGTTTAGCGCGTTTATTCATATCGTTCAACAAGCAGTTATCGCGCCATAATTCTTTGGTTTGACGAACAATTTCGACAAGTAAGCGTTGGTTGGATTCTAAATATTTAGTGTCATTTGGCTGATATGCTCTCGCATCTATCGCTTTGTAGTATTGATTATTATCGGACGAACTTAGCGCTGGCAATTGATTGTCCGCAATTACTAAAGCAATTGACGGTACACCGCAACATGCTAGTTCGTTGAGCGTGCCTCCAGCAGCCGTTATTGCTAACGTAGACTGTCGCATATGCTCAGCCATGTCTTTAACATTTGATAAAACTTCAATACTCGGGAGGCGTTCTAATGATGAAAGCAGTTCGCGTTGCGAGTCACTAACACGATTGAGCACTAGTGTTACAGGTGTATCAGGAAGGTGTTTCTTAATCTCAACGACTAAATCTAGTGAAATTTCTTTTACGTCGGTCGCACCAATAGTCACTAACAATCGGGAACTTTGATTCTGTTTAGTATCATTATTTGCTGTTAGACGAAATTCCCTTCGAATTAATGCATACTGCTTACCGAGCAATAAGGACTCTGGTTTAAATCTTCTCTTATAATAGTCTATTGAAGCATTCTCAGCGTGATTCACTATAAGATCAGCGTGCACGCTATCTAGATCGATGGCATCGTCTATTGCAATTACCTTAAGCCGATCTTGCTTGGGCTGAAGCACCAAATATTTAAGCGCTGTTTGTTCTTTTACTGATAATGAGTAATCATCTACCACTAAGCAATTCATGCTAATTTGCGAAAATAACTCCGAACCGGTGAAGTTATCACCCAGATATTCCTCAGTATTGATGTTATTCTCATGTAGCACACCTAAAATATTTACAAGACATTTTTTATAAACAAAATGTACGCGGTACTCCTTTTCGATAAAAGCCTGTGCCAATGCTAAACAGCGCATCATATGGCCAGCACCTATTTCAAAAGAAGAATTTGCATAAAAGCAGACGTTTTTAATGATACGAGTCCGACAGGTTAAGGATGAACATAGATTAAAGTAATCAAGGTGAATTCAAAAGCCTAAAGTTTTATTGCGTCACAAATAAACGGCGTTAAATAAATAGAATTGGTTTTGAAGTTAAGCCATAAGTCAAAGAGCTTAGTTTGGACACTATAGCGCAGACTTATTGAGTTCGAATTT
>NZ_BGNG01000015.1 GCF_003203515.1 Glaciecola sp. KUL10
AACAGGCCTTCAATCAATATTTCCGATCAAATATACCGATCTTACCCACAATATACTGACATAGCTTAACCACCTGTGGATAAAAATAAGGATAAGATGTCAAAATGATCTGATCAGTCACAGGGTAAGTTTTCACGTTTTTTTCTACTGTGGATAAATCGCCTAGTTATACCGATCATATACAGACTTGTGATCTGCTTTATGTACAGTTTTTGATCACATCTAACTATATTGATTTAATTGAAAAAAATAGGCTTATTAACAGAAAACGATCTACTTAATAATAATAACAATAATCTATATATCTAAAGATCTTATTTTATTTAAAGATTCAAACACCGAAGGTTTCTTCAAATTTAAATTTCTCTTTTTTTAAAAAAAATGCTTTACAAAAAAACCTAACAAATAACCAATTGATTAATATTTATTCATTTAAAAAATCGCAACTTTCATATAAGATACGCTCCCTTTTTTTGACAAGTGACTTACGACTAAAGCTTGAGGTGTTGAAGTAATGTTTTATCAACAAGAATTTGATGTCATCGTAGTGGGTGGCGGACACGCAGGTACAGAGGCAGCTACTGCCGCTGCGCGCATGGGTGCAAATACATTATTGTTGACTCACAGCATAGAAACACTTGGTCAAATGTCATGTAACCCAGCAATAGGTGGGATTGGCAAAGGTCATTTGGTCAAAGAAATTGATGCCCTTGGTGGTATCATGGCCAAAGCTACCGATAAAGCCGGTATTCAATTTAGAACACTCAATTCTAGTAAAGGCCCAGCAGTAAGAGCAACGCGAGCCCAAGCAGATCGCAGTTTATATCGTTTAGCTGTTAGAGATGTGCTTGAAAATTATGAAAATTTAACGCTCTTTCAGCAGTCTTGTGACGACTTAATCGTTGAAAACGATCGTGTTTGTGGCGTCGTGACTCAAATGGGCCTCAAATTTAAAGCGAAAACGGTTGTTTTAACAGTAGGTACATTCCTAGGTGGCACTATCCACATTGGAATGGAAAATTACAAAGGTGGTCGAGCGGGTGACCCGCCATCAATTGCCCTCGCTGAAAGACTTAGAGCCTTACCTTTTAGAGTAGATAGACTTAAGACCGGTACGCCAGCTCGCTTAGATAGTCGTACACTTGATTACTCAGTGATGCAGGCACAACCTGGTGATACTCCCCTGCCCGTCTTTTCGTTTATGGGCAAAGTCAGTGATCATCCAAAGCAAATAAATTGCTATATCACTCATACGAATGAAAAAACACACGATATTATTCGTTCTGGGCTAGATCGCTCTCCAATGTATACGGGCGTGATCGAAGGCATAGGACCTCGCTATTGTCCTTCTATTGAAGACAAAATCATGAGATTTGCTGACAAGGCAACTCATCAAATATTTGTTGAGCCAGAAGGTCTTAATTCTGTTGAAGTTTATCCAAACGGTATTTCAACTAGCTTACCTTTTGATGTTCAGTTGAATTTAGTGCGTTCTATCAAAGGATTTGAAAACGCACATATTATCCGCCCTGGCTATGCGATTGAATATGACTTTTTTGATCCACGTGATTTAAAGCAAACGCTTGAAACTAAATTTATCAAGGGACTATTCTTTGCAGGACAAATCAATGGTACCACTGGTTATGAAGAAGCTGGCGCGCAAGGTCTAATTGCGGGTGCGAACGCTGCGTTACAAGTACAAGACAAAGATGTGTTTGAACTAAGACGTGATCAAGCTTATATGGGTGTATTGATTGACGATTTAGCAACAATGGGGACAAAAGAACCCTATCGAATGTTTACTTCGCGCGCCGAATATCGTTTGTTATTGCGCGAAGATAACGCAGATATGCGCCTCACTGAAAAGGGTAGAGAAGTCGGATTGGTCGGCGATGAGCAATGGGCATATTTCCAAGAAAAACTTGAAAGTATCGAACAAGAGCGTCAAAGACTTAAATCACAATGGATTCATCCTAAGCACGAAGCGGTAGATGCGCTCAATCAAGTGTTAAAAAATCCTGTCAGCCGTGAACATTCTTTAGAAGAGCTTATTCGACGTCCAGAAATGACTTATCAAGGATTGATGAATATTGAATCATTAGGCCCTGCGCTAAGTGATGAAAAAGCGGCTGAACAGGTAGAGATACAAATAAAATATGCCGGGTATATCGAGCGTCAAAAAGATGAAATTGCCAAAACGCAAAGACATGAAATGACCCTATTGCCTGCTGATTTTGATTTTTCAAAAATTTCTGGCTTATCCAATGAAGTGGTTGCTAAGTTGAGTGATGCTAGACCCGAAACGATTGGCAAAGCGTCGCGTATTTCGGGCATTACGCCTGCAGCAATTTCGTTGTTACTTGTTTATTTGAAAAAGCACAATATGCTTTTCAAACAAAAACAGTCTGCGTAATCCATAGGCTATTTAATATGTCATCATTGTCAGAACAGTTTGACCATCTTGCTGATGGCTTGGATTTTGATATATCACTTGAGCAAAAACAAAAGCTCATTGGCTTTGTCGAATTGATGGCAAAATGGAACAAAGCTTACAATCTTACTTCTGTCAGAAATATTGATGAAATGATGGTTAAACATATTTTTGACTCGATAGTTGTCGCGCCCTTCTTAACCAAAGAGACTTATGCAGATGTGGGAACTGGGCCGGGTTTGCCGGGCGTTCCATTGGCAATCATGCATCCAGAAAAACAGTTTGTGCTCATTGATAGTCTTGGTAAACGTATTCGGTTTATCAAACAAGCGCTTCACGAACTTGGCATAAAAAACGTAGAAGCTATTCAAGCGAGAGTTGAAACTGTCACAGATAAAAAAGTTAATGCGGTCTTGAGTCGAGCCTTTGCCTCTATCAAGGATATGCTTGAATGGTGCGAGCATTTAGTTGAGGAAGACGGTCAGTTTTTGGCCTTAAAAGGTCAGATTCATCAACTTGAACTTGACGAAATTCCTTCAAGCTTTAAAGTGTTAAATACTGAGAAATTAAACGTACCTAACCTAGACGGTGAACGACATTTAGTGACCTTGGTAAAAAACATCTAAACAAAGATAGCAAGTTATCACTGGCTACCATTAAGTCATGCGATTACACTAGCGTTAAGAACAAAAATAATATTCGGAAACTGGCACTTTGGCTAAAGTCATATCTATCGCAAATCAAAAAGGCGGCGTCGGTAAAACCACTACTGCTGTTAACGTTGCAGCATCAATGGCTGCTACAAAACGAAGGGTTTTACTTATCGATTTAGATCCTCAAGGTAACGCAACCATGGGGAGCGGTGTTGATAAATATGAGGTTGAAAATACATGCTACGAATTGCTGATTGAAGAAAAACCAGCTAAAGAAGTTATCACATCTGCCACGACAGGTAAGTATGATTTAATTGCTGGCAATGCAGACGTCACTGCTGCAGAAATAAAGTTAATGGAAGTATTTGCACGAGAGGTCAGACTCCGTAATGCATTAACAAGCATTCAAAATGATTATGATTTTATTTTTATCGATTGTCCTCCTTCGTTAAATCAACTCACTGTTAATGCATTGGCAGCTTCAGATTCAGTTTTGGTTCCAATGCAATGTGAATATTACGCGTTAGAGGGATTAACAGCATTGATGGATACCATTCAAAAATTAGCTTCAGTTGTTAATCCAACCTTAACGATCGAAGGGGTATTGCGAACTATGTACGACCCTAGAAATCGATTGGCTAATGATGTGTCGGAGCAGCTTAAACGTCATTTTGGTGATCAGGTTTACAGAACGGTTATACCTCGAAATGTTAGATTGGCTGAAGCGCCAAGCTTCGGTGCACCCGCAATGTACTACGATAAATCTTCAACCGGTGCAAAGGCTTACCTAGCATTAGCCGGTGAAATTTTGCGACGAGGAAAGCAAAAGTAGTACTTTAGATTTACTGCTTATTGTCGATACATTATTTGTGACAACAATCGGTAAATTCCGTGCTTCAAACATCTAACTACACAACTCCCAATTTAAAAATTAAAACAAGCGATTTTACGCTAACTTTGTTTTTGATTTTTGGTGCGTTTTTTACTCCTACCTATCTCAACTTGCCTCTGTATGGGCAAATCAGCCTCTATTTTGGTAGTTTGTTTACGTTCATTGCGCTATTAACGCTACCAAAACGATTAAGTATATTTGTTTTAATCTCCAATGTTATTGCCATGCATTTTCAGATTGCATCTAGTTTGATGGCGCTAATTTTAGTAGCGGAATACTTAACAGTAATGTATCTGATTAAAAGACATGTAAATCCATTAATTTCAGTTTCGCTTTTTTGGTCTTTATTTGGATTCCCTGCAATATTAGCTATTTTTTACTTGCTCGCAGGTGACCCACTAACAAACGCATTGTTTACATCATTGACGGTTGCTCTTAATGGCTTTGTATGCGGTGTATTTGCATTGATGATTTATCGACTTATTCCGCTTAACAATCATTTCAAAAGAACTAAGTCGCCCCCAAGAAAATATGCCGCTGTCGTCTTAGAGCTCTGTATTATTGTTGTATTGATGCCTACTATTTTAGTGGCTTTATTTTTTACTTGGTATTCGACAAGTGATACAGAAAGTAAGGTTGGTAACGAACTAGATATTTATGCATTGCAGCTTCAAAACAATATTTCGCAAAGGCTGAACCACAATTTAAACACTGTCTTGTCGGTTGCTGAAACAATCGACTCTTTAGACAATATTCAAGCTTACTCAGATATTTTGAATGCGGTAGTTAATTCAAACCAAGATTTTGAAAGTATGTTAATTGCAGAGGTTGATGGTTCTGTAAAGTTGGCGGGGCCTACGATTTACAATGATTTCATAAAAGAAAATAAAATTAATCTTACAAAGCGAAAGTATTTTAAAAATACGATTGAGCGCAGACAACCAGTGGTATCTGAAATTGTTAAATCTTTTGGCGATAATTCTCGAGCAATCATAGCTACAACCGCACCAATTATTGTGGATGACAAAATAATAGGCGTTACTCAAGGTGCTATATGGCTAAAAGATCTAATTGATATTGAGACGCTATCTAGTATTGAAGAAAACGATGTTCAAATTATCATAAGTGATCAAAACGGGTCGGTAATATATGCTTCCGAAGCATTAAATTTAGACGATGGTGAGCGGTTCAGTGCAAACGCTAGTTTTCATCCCTTTGTAAGACTTAGCCCTGTAACCAATATTAACAACATACCCTATATGTTTGAGGTCAAGAGCAACAAGCATAACTGGCAAGTTTATACATTAGCTTCACCTAGAAAAGTCATACAAGGAATTTTGGATTACTTTTTTGCATCCATTTTAATTTTGCTCCTCAGTTTTTGTTTAGTCATTGTTTTTTCAAGACGGCTTTCAGCAAGTATCACGAAGCCGTTGGTAAATTTGGAAAGTTTTGTTGCTGGAAAAATTAGTGAAGAAGCGCTTATTTATGAATCAAAAGTAAGTCAGGAAATGGTTAACGTTAGTCAAAACCTAATTGAATCTTATCAGTTATCTCAAGCCTTCAATCAACGATTAAAAGAACAAGTAGCAGAGCAAACGGCGAAATTAACGAATCTAAATGATCAGTTGTACCTAAATTCTAGAATTGATAGTTTAACAAACCTTCTTAACCGCGGCGCATTTGATCAAGATGCTCAAGTTCTTAAGCAAAAGTGTGTCGCTGAAGATACTTCTTATGCAATAGCAATCATTGATATTGACCATTTTAAAAAGATTAACGATCAGCATGGACATACTGCTGGTGATAGATGCATCAAGCATGTCGCAAATAGGCTCACTCAAGTCTTCGATAACTCAAACTTAATTGCGAGATACGGTGGTGAAGAATATGTGGTCATGATCACTAATGCCAGTTTAGAAGAATGCGTTAGTTCGTGCGAACTCTTACGTTCATTGATTCAAAATGACAGTATCATTTATGAACAAGAAACAATAATGTTTACAATCAGCGTTGGTCTTGCTTTCTACAAACAAAACAAAGAAATAGAATACGAAAAGTCTATTACTAACGCTGATGACATGCTTTACAAAAGTAAAACATCAGGTCGAAACCAGGTAAGCACTATCAAACTTTAAACCCAATTGTTCCTCTGGTGTATTTTCTAAATGCATCCTTCATGACGATTTGTTAAGCTTCAACGTGTTCTGCAATATTCTAGATTAGTGAATGATATAATTTTTTTGCTTATCGGATGTTAGCGTTTTATTGAATATCAACAACAAAGAACCTGTTATCAAAAACAAACAGGCAAAGTCGAGGAAAACATGTCACCAAAGCAAAAAGGACTAGGCCGTGGATTGGATGCACTGTTAGCAAACAGTCGAAGCAATGCCGAAAAAGAAGCATTGGCCCCTGAACAAGACATGACTCAAAATGAGCTGCGAAAACTGCCAATAGAATGGATGCAGCCCGGCAAATATCAGCCTAGAAAAGATATGTCGCCAGAGGCGCTTGAAGAATTATCAGCATCCATTAAGTCTCAAGGGATTATTCAACCCATTGTTGTTCGTGAATTAAGTGAACAAAAATTTGAAATTATTGCGGGTGAGCGTCGCTGGCGAGCTGCCCAGTTAGCCAAGCTCGATGTGATTCCTTGTTTAGTCAAACCCGTTCCTGATGAAGCTGCGGTTGCTATCGCGTTAATCGAAAATATTCAGCGTGAAGATTTAAACGCAATGGAAGAGGCGCAAGCACTCGACCGATTAATGATTGAATTCAATCTGACACATCAACAAGTTGCAGAAGCCGTTGGTAAATCGCGAACTACCGTTACTAATTTGTTGCGCTTAAACTCACTGCAAGATGATGTAAAAACCTTGCTTGAACACGGTGACATAGATATGGGACATGCTAGAGCGCTTCTTGCGCTTGATGGTTCACTGCAATCAGAAACCGCAAAACTAGTGGCTGATAAAGGACTAACCGTTCGTGAAACCGAAAATCTAGTCAAAAAAGCTCAGTCAATTAATGAGATTGAACCTGCCAATAAATCCTCTGAATCAAAAGAAGTCGACCCTGATGTCAAACGACTTGAAACTGACCTATCCGAAAGCTTTGGTGCGCCCGTGACAATCGCGCATAACAAAAAAGGAAAAGGCAAGTTAGTGATCAACTTTAGCGATCTTGATCAATTAGAGGGTATTTTGTCAAAACTACCGATAGAAGATCGATAAAAACTGATCGTTTATTCGGCTGTAACGAAATAAATATTTCTTTAAATATCAAAAGCTAGGGCTAACTTATTAAGATATAAGGTAAATCTACTACCTTCGTCGCAAGACTACTTAAAAGTTGAATTTTTCTATATTCCGAGTATACTTCACGCGCCTTCAATTAGGCATATGTGACAGGATTTTGGGAATGTCATCTGATTTAGCTTTTAAAGGCAGACAGCTTGCTAAAAAAGGCGTTTACGTTCAGTTATTAACATCATTAATATTAATAGTGATCGTTTCGCTGATAAATGCCGAATATACAATAGCTGTAACATTCGGATGTTTATCATTTCTGCTGCCTCATGGATTTTTTGCGTATTGGTCGTTCCGATACGCGGGTGCCACGAAAAAGAAACTAGTGGTACAGAGCTTCAATCAAGGCCTGAAGGTCAAACTGATGCTCACTATAATATTATTTGTAATTGCGTTTTCTCAATTTAATGCACATCCATTACCACTTATAGGTGCATACGTAATTATCACAGTCAGCCAATGGGCGGCTATGTTTCATTTACGCCAAATGTCGTAATGACAGCTAAATGAGACCATGTAAAGCTTTTTAAATTATACAATTTGGGTTTAACAATGGCATCTGAATATACGACTACGGAATATATCCAACACCATTTAACTAACGCACAGATGTGTTCTGTTAACGGCGAAATCGCTTTTAACAAAGCATGTAGTGGGTCTGGTTTTTGGGTTCTTCACGTTGACACCATGGCTTGGTCGATCGGTCTTGGTATCCTTTTCTTGTGGTTCTTCCGCAGCGTTGCTAAGAAAGCGACGACTGGCGTACCAACTAAAACACAAGCTTTTGTTGAGTTAGTCGTAGATTTTGTCAACGACAACGTGACAAGTACTTTCCATGGTAAGAGTTCACTAATAGCACCATTGGCATTAACAATATTCGTTTGGGTATTATTAATGAACTTAATGGACTTAGTGCCAGTTGATGTTTTACCAGCGATTGCTGGCATGGTTGGTCAATATGGTTTTGGTATGGACCCTCATGATGTATACATGAAAGCTGTACCAACAACAGACTTAAACTTAACCTTCGCGCTTGCGATGGGTGTGTTTATTTTAATTCTTTTCTACTCAATCAAAATGAAAGGTATTAGTGGCTTTGTTAAAGAGCTAACTATGCAACCTTTCGGGCATTGGGCATTTATCCCAGTCAACTTTATTCTTGAAACAGTTACCTTGTTAGCGCGCCCGCTTTCTTTAGCGTTGCGTTTGTTCGGTAACCTTTACGCAAGTGAGTTGATTTTCATCTTGATAGCAACAATTGGTCTTTTCCAGTTACCGTTGCACTTTGCATGGGCCGTTTTCCATATTCTGGTTTTACCATTACAGGCCTTCATCTTTATGATGTTAACAATCGTTTATTTGAGTTTGGCAAGCGAAGACCACTAAGGTCGTCGCTAGCTACACATAGATAATTTATTTAAAACAGATTTACACTTTCAAACTTTAAACTTAACTAAAATCGGAGATATACAATGATCGCAATCGCAGTTGCACTATTAATCGGTATGGGTGCCCTAGGTACCGCTATTGGTTTCGGTCTACTTGGTGGTAAATTCTTAGAATCTGCTGCTCGTCAACCAGAACTAGCACCACAGCTACAAGTTAAAATGTTCATCGTAGCAGGTCTAATCGATGCTATCGCAATGATCGGTGTAGGTATCGCTCTTTACTTATTGTTCGCTGTTGGCCTAGGTTAATCAAAACGTCTTTTAGTTTTAGCGAACATTAAATAGGAGAGCTATCGTGAATATGAATTTCACCATGATAGGTCAATTGATTGCATTTGCTGTTTTTGTAGCATTCTGCATGAAGTATGTATGGCCACCTTTGTTGGCAGCCATCGAAGAACGTCAGAAGACCATTGCCGACGGCCTTGAAGCTTCTGCACGTGCTGAAAAAGACCTAGAGTTGGCGCAAGCGAAAGCGACCGACCAACTTAAAGAAGCGAAAGCACAAGCAGCCGAAATCGTAGAGCAAGCAAAGAAACGCGCTAATCAACTTGTTGATGAAGAGACACAGCGTGGACATGCAGAGCGTGAGAAAATCATCGCTCAAGGCTATGCCGAAATCGAAGCTGAACGCAATCGTGTTAAAGAAGATCTACGTAAGCAAGTTGCTGCTTTAGCAATCACTGGCGCAGAAAAAATCTTAGCACGCGAAATCGATGCACAAGCACAGAACGACATTGTTGAAAAACTTGTCGCTGAGCTATAAAGGAGAAGAGCCATGTCTGAATTGACAACAGTTGCTCGCCCTTATGCTCAAGCCGCATTTGATTTTGCAGTTGAAAGCACTGACATCGCCAAATGGCAAGAAATGTTAGTGTTTGCCGCAGAAGTTGCCAAGAACGATGCCATGCATGAACTTCTTACTGGTGCTGTCGCGCCCGAGAAGCTAGCAGAATTGTTCAACAACGTTTGCGCTGATCAACTAAATACTCAGGGTCAAAACTTCATTAAAGTTTTGGCTGAAAATAATCGTTTAGCAGCACTTCCAGAAATTTCTGTTTTGTTTAATCAGCTTAAGGCTGAGCATGACAAGGAAATAGATGTCGATGTGACATCTGCTGTCGAATTGTCAGACGAACAGAAAACAAACATGGGTGCAGCCTTAGAAAAACGGTTTGCACGTAAAGTGAAGCTTAATTGTAACGTGGATCCTGAATTGGTCGCGGGCGTGATTATCAAAGCCGGCGATACAGTGATAGATGGTTCCTTAAACTCAAAATTGAACCGTCTTTCAGACGCGTTGCAAGCATAAACGGGGATAAAGAGCATGCAACTTAATTCCACTGAAATTGCAGAACTGATCAAAAAAAGAATTGAACAGTTCAACGTAGCCAGTGAAGCTCGAAACGAAGGCACAATCGTCGGTGTTACCGACGGTATCATCCGCATTCACGGTCTAGCAGACGTAATGCAAGGTGAAATGATCGAGCTACCAGGTAGTCGCTACGCAATCGCACTTAACCTTGAACGAGATTCAGTAGGTGCAGTAGTGATGGGTCCATACGCGGACCTACAAGAAGGTACAAAAGTACAATCAACTGGCCGTATCTTAGAAGTACCAGTTGGTCCAGGTCTACTTGGCCGTGTTGTAAACACACTAGGTGAACCAATCGACGGTAAAGGCGCTGTTGACGCTGCTGGTTTTGAGCCAGTAGAAAAAATCGCACCGGGCGTAATTGAACGTCAATCAGTTGATCAGCCAGTTCAAACTGGTTATAAGTCAGTTGACTCAATGATTCCAATTGGTCGTGGACAACGTGAATTGGTAATTGGCGATCGCCAAACAGGTAAAACTGCTTTAGCAATCGATGCGATCATCAACCAAAAAGGCACAGGTGTTAAATGTGTTTACGTCGCAATCGGTCAAAAAGCTTCAACTATCGCAAACGTTGTACGCAAGCTTGAAGAGCACGGCGCAATGGATCACACCATTGTTGTTGCTTCATCAGCATCTGAATCAGCTGCGTTACAATACCTAGCACCCTACGCTGGATGTACGATGGGTGAATACTTCCGTGATCGCGGTGAAGACGCACTAATCGTATATGATGACTTGTCTAAGCAAGCTGTTGCATACCGTCAGGTATCATTGCTTCTTAAGCGTCCACCAGGTCGTGAAGCATATCCAGGTGACGTTTTCTATCTTCACTCACGTCTTCTTGAGCGTGCTGCTCGTGTAAACGAAATTTACGTAGAAAAGTACACGAATGGTGAAGTGAAAGGTAAAACAGGTTCACTCACTGCATTGCCAATCATTGAGACGCAAGCAGGTGACGTTTCTGCATTCGTACCGACTAACGTAATTTCGATTACCGATGGTCAAATCTTCTTAGAGACAGATTTGTTCAACGCAGGTATCCGTCCTGCGGTTAACGCAGGTATCTCGGTATCTCGTGTTGGTGGTGCAGCACAAACTAAAATTGTTAAGAAACTAGGTGGTGGTATCCGTCTAGCGCTAGCGCAATATCGTGAATTAGCAGCGTTCTCTCAGTTCGCTTCTGACCTTGACGAAGCAACTCGTGCACAACTAGAGCACGGTGAGCGCGTAACAGAATTAATGAAACAAAACCAATACGCACCGTTATCGGTTGCTGAAACGGCTGTTTCATTGTTCGCTGCTGAAAAAGGCTATCTACAAGATATAGAACTAAACAAAGTACTAGATTTTGAAGCCGCGCTTCATTCATATATGAATGGTGAGCAAGCAGAGCTTATGAATACCATCAATGAGACTGGTAACTACAACGACGACATTGAATCACAGTTGAAAGCAGCGTTTGATACGTTCAAATCAACGCAAACGTGGTAATTCAATTGGGCTTATATATGCAAGTAAATAAGCCCTATCGTTGAGTAATCAGTGGCATTTGGAGAATATTCATGGCTAGCGGAAAAGAGATAAAAGGTAAGATTGGGAGTATTAAAAATACTCAAAAAATTACCAGCGCAATGGAAATGGTAGCTGCTTCTAAAATGAAGAAAGCACAGGAGCGAATGGCTTCTGGCCGTCCATACGCGCAAAGCATGCTAAAAGTGATTGGTCACATTGCCAATGGTTCTTTGGAATATCGCCATCCATATTTGGAAGAGCGTGAAGTCAAAAATGTAGGTTATATTGTTATTTCTACAGACCGTGGCTTATGTGGTGGTTTAAACACTAACGAATTTAAGTTAGTTGCCCAAAAAGTTCGAGAGCACAAAGAAAGCGACGTAGGCGTTCACTTTGCAGCTTTAGGATCAAAAGCATGTGCATTCTTCGGTCGTTTTGGCGGAGATGTCATGGCAGCAGAATCAGGTCTTGGCGATAAGCCAAGTGCAAGTGATGTTGTGGGTATCGTTAGAGTGATGCTAAACGCATATGACGAAGGCAAACTAGACAAGATTTTCCTTGTTTACAATGACTTCGTTAACACGATGACACAAACACCAGTAATCAATCAATTGTTGCCTTTGCCTAAATCAGAAGACAAAGCATTAAAGCATCGTTGGGATTACATATACGAACCGGATCCAAAAGAAATTTTGGAGCAGTTAATGGTGCGTTATATTGAATCTCAAGTTTATCAGGGCGTAGTAGAAAACGTGGCTTCAGAACAAGCAGCACGTATGGTTGCCATGAAAGCAGCAACCGATAACGCCGGTAACCTGATCGATGATTTGCAATTGGTATACAACAAAGCGCGTCAAGCGGCAATCACGCAGGAAATCAGTGAGATTGTTGGCGGTGCGGCGGCTGTTTAAGCCCGCGCTTTGAATTTAGGCATAGATAACAAATTTTAATTTAGAGGACAAATTATGAGTCAAGGTAAGGTCGTCCAAATCATTGGTGCTGTTGTGGACATCGAGTTTCCACAAGATGCAGTGCCAAGAGTGTATGACGCACTAAAAGTGACCGAAGGTGACTTAGCGGGCTTAACTCTAGAAGTACAACAACAGTTGGGTGGCGGTGTAGTACGTTCAATTGCATTGGGTACAACAGACGGTTTACGTCGTAATCTAGCAGTTGAAAACACACAAGCGCCAATTCAAGTGCCTGTAGGTACAGCCACACTAGGCCGTATCATGGATGTACTTGGTAACCCAATCGACGAAGCTGGCCCAATTGGTGAAGAAGAGAAAATGTCTATTCACCGTGAAGCGCCAACTTACGAAGACCAATCAAGTTCTGTTGAACTACTAGAAACTGGTATCAAAGTAATCGACCTAGTTTGCCCATTCGCTAAGGGTGGTAAAGTAGGCTTATTCGGTGGTGCGGGTGTTGGTAAAACAGTAAACATGATGGAACTTATCCGTAACATCGCAATCGAGCACAGCGGTTACTCAGTATTCGCAGGTGTTGGTGAGCGTACTCGTGAGGGTAACGATTTCTATCATGAAATGAACGAATCAAACGTACTTGATAAAGTATCGCTTGTTTACGGTCAGATGAACGAGCCACCAGGAAACCGTTTGCGCGTAGCACTTACGGGTTTAACTATGGCTGAGAAGTTCCGTGACGAAGGTCGTGACGTACTTTTCTTCGTTGATAACATCTATCGTTATACGCTTGCTGGAACAGAAGTATCAGCACTTCTTGGTCGTATGCCATCAGCGGTAGGTTACCAACCTACACTAGCTGAAGAAATGGGTGTATTACAAGAGCGTATCGCATCAACTAAGACTGGTTCAATCACTTCAATCCAAGCGGTATACGTACCAGCGGATGACTTGACGGATCCTTCTCCGGCAACAACCTTTGCTCACTTGGATGCAACAGTTGTATTGTCACGTGACATCGCATCACTTGGTATTTACCCAGCGGTTGATCCACTTGATTCAACTTCACGTCAACTTGACCCGCTAGTAATTGGTCAAGAGCACTACGATACTGCACGTGGCGTTCAATCGGTACTTCAACGTTATAAAGAACTTAAAGACATCATTGCGATTCTTGGTATGGACGAATTATCTGATGAAGACAAGCAAGTGGTAACACGTGCTCGTAAAATTCAGCGATTCTTGTCTCAGCCGTTCTTCGTAGCAGAAGTATTTACCGGTTCTCCAGGTAAGTATGTTTCTTTGAAAGACACCATCAGTGGTTTTAAAGGCATTTTGAGCGGTGAGTACGATCACCTACCAGAACAAGCTTTCTACATGGTTGGTTCAATCGACGAAGCACTAGAAAAAGCAAAAGCCTAACTCTTTAGAGTTGGTTTTTGCTAAGCCCTTTCTAATTATAGAAAGTACGGAGGCCCATCATGGCAATGACAGTTCATTTGGACGTAGTAAGCGCAGAAACAGAAATTTTTTCTGGTCTGGTTGAAACCGTCCAAGTTACAGGTAGCGAAGGTGAGTTGGGTATTTACCCTGGTCACGCGCCCCTGATTACTGGCTTACAACCTGGTATGGTAAGAGTCGTTAAACAAGACGGCGTCGAAGAGCTTATTTATGTTGCAGGTGGCTTATTAGAAGTTCAACCGAGCAGCGTGACCGTTTTAGCCGATACTGCAGTACGTGCAGACGACTTAGACGAGAAAGCAGCTGAAGAAGCTAAACAACGTGCAGAAGCGCATATCGCAAAAGGCGGTGCAGACTTCGATTATGCAGAGGCAGCGATTGAGCTAGCTGAAGCGGTTGCACAACTACGCTTGATTCAGAAGATTCGTAAAAAGTAACAGGCTAAGCTAAATCTATCTAATAGATTCATATCTTTAAAAACCCAGCTATACGCTGGGTTTTTTGTTTCATGTGAAACCTTTCTGTTAATTAGCCACAGCAAAGTAAGTATCGTTTGGCCAATATCTTTGATATTTTACTGCTATGAATATGTGACAGCTCAACTTGTTAGACACTTCATTTAGAGACTAATAAAGGACAACTATGCTCAGCGTCAAAGGACTTACCAAAAAATACGGCGACAACGCTGCATTAAGTAAAGTGTCATTCAACCTAGGAAAAGGTGAAATCGTTGCCTTGTTAGGTGCAAATGGCTGCGGTAAAACAACAACAGTAAATTCGATTTGTGGTTTGATCGATTGGGATGATGGAGACATCACAATAGATGGAACATCGATTAAGCAATCAAGCGCTTATAAAAAACAGATCGGTGCGGTGTTAGGTGGTTGTCGCAACACTAACTGGCGACTCAAAGCAAAACAAAATGCAGAGTATTTTGCGCGACTAAGAGGGTTTAAAGGACCTGCTTTAAAAGAAAAAATATCTAGTCTTCATACCGCGCTTGGTTTGGATGAGCATGAAAATAAAGAAATATTAAAACTATCTACGGGTAACAAACAAAAGGCCGCGCTACTTTCCGCACTCTCATACTCACCTGATTACGTATTATTAGATGAGCCAACATTGGGTCTGGACTTTCAAACTGTTGATAGTTTAAAAGCCATCATAGAACAAGAAGCTAAACAGTCCGGTCAAAGCTTTCTAGTGACCAGTCACGATCTCGGTTTTATTGAGGACATCTGCGAACGCGTGATTGTTTTGGACAAAGGTAACTTACTATTTGAAGGCGATGTCACTGCTTTAAAGCAAAAACTTTACGCTTATGAACTTGTTATCGAATATCTAGAAAACAGGTTGGATGATTATCTGACAGCATCTCTTTGGAACCAACGTACTGAAATTCTTCACGATGGTCAGCGAACAATTATTAAGTATGACACCCCAGAACAGGTCACCCCATTTATCAGTACGCTCCATAGTCACAATCTGGCTATTGCAGAATTACAGGTGAATAAATTATCCATGGAACGCGCATACCAAACCTTAATCAACACTACACAGGAGGCAAGCGCATGAATCTAGTCATTAATGAACTAAAGCTCCAGTGGATAGAAATGCGTCAGTACTGGTTTGAAACGATTACGTCTCTTGGTTTCTTGCTAGTAATGTTTTTGGGGGTGTTTTTTGGTATCAAGGGGTTTGTGCTACAGCAGGGTGACAACCAAACACTAGATAGCCTTATCTTTGGCTTTTTGTTGTGGACATTCGCTTCTACTGCATATGGATCGATCACTAGAAGCGTGATTGAAGACACTCAAAAGGGCTACATTGAACAACTTTTTATGTGTCCTAAAGGCTTTGTAGGATTGATGTTAAGTCGCTCGCTAGCCGATATCATTCCAAGTCTGATTACCGTAACCTTAATGGCATATTTGGTGATGTTTATCACAGGTAATTGGCTAAACATCAATTTCTTAGCAATGTACGCTACCCTTTTATTATCAGCGCCGTCTTTGGTCGGTTTTGCCTTAATTCTCTGCGGATTAACCTTGGTCTATAAAAAGATAGAAACTGTAAGCGCGGTACTTTCTTTATTGCTAATGGGCTTAGTAGCAATCGATGGCCTACCATTCAATGCGTTTTCTCTTCTTCCCTTTGCATCAGGGGCGACCATGGCAAAAAATATCGCATTGCTGAACGAGCCATTTATCATGACGCACCTGCTGATTGTAAGCGCAAATTCGTTAGTGTACTTAGGCTTTGGTATTTTCATTTTTAAATTCTTTGAAAAGAAAGCAAAACGCTTAAACTTAATTGGTCAGTATTAAAAAGTGTTGTTTTTATGGAATATGTAAGTAGTTTTGAAAAACAAAAAATAGACGCAGAATTTGTTCATCGTTTTTTAACCAATTCTTATTGGGCCAAAGGTATTTCTCTTGAAACGGTCAAGCAGTCGATAGACAACTCATTAGTGATTGGCATGTATAAAAATGATAAACAAGTTGGCTTTGCAAGGGTAATCACAGATTCAACGACAATGGCCTACCTGGCAGATGTATTTGTTGACCCTTCTCATCAGGGTAGAGGCTTAGCTCAAAAAATGCTAACTGACTTATTTGAACACGATAATCTGCAGGGTTTGCGGCGTGTGTTGCTCGCCACCAGTGATGCTCATGACTTATATAAAAAGTTTGGATTCACTAGCTTAGCGCAACCCGAAATAATGATGGAAATTAATAAGCCCAACATTTATCAAAATGGATAATCAAGTTATCAAAGGGAACGTCCATGGAAGTTAAATTTAACGGTGAAAAATACGCGCTAATCACACCCGAAAAAACGTACGAAGATAGCTTCAATAATTACATTAAGGAGTTGGGTAGTGAAGAAAGGTATCCTTATCCCTTGGATATACCTGCTGATGATTTTCAAAAATATGTCGAGACACTTCACAATTATTCACAGGGTAAAGACTTACCCGCTTGGCTTGTTCCAAATACCACTTATTGGTTGATATGCAATAGCGAAATAGTGGCTTGTTCACATTTACGTCATGAATTGAATCATCAACTCAAACACGCAGGCGGGCACATAGGCTTAGGTGTTAGGCCTAGTTTTAGAGGTCGAGGGCTTAGCAATTTATTACTCGACTTAACCATTCAACAAGCAAGAGCAATCAGCATCAAAGAGATTCACATACATTGCTTTGAAGACAATCTTGCTTCAAAACAAATGATCCAAAATGCAGGTGGTTTGCTAACTAGTCGTATTGACAATTATCAGGCTAACCTGCATCTATTGCGATACGTGGTGAGTTAGCTTACCAACAAGAACACCAATAATACTTTGAACAATCTCAATCCAAAGAAACTTCTCAATACAAAATGGACGGCACAAGCCAAAACGAAAGAGCAAATGCAGCTAAGAAAACTAGAAAAGCACTTTGCAGTGACTAAAGTCGTTTACGATGAGGACAAACGCGTGCTCGACTGTAAGATTGAAGCTGTGATTACTCGTCGTATTTTTAGCATTGAATGGCGGTGTTTAAAAGACGAATCGATGTGGTTACAAGGCTGGAAATAACTAGACAGCAGTCAAAAACATTGTTTAACATTAAAACGCACGTAGAATTTACCAAAAGCAAAACATCATGCTAGCATTAAGACCAAATTGTGAATGCTGTAATAAGGATTTACCACCAGAAACAGAAGATGCAATGATATGCTCCTTCGAGTGTACTTTTTGTGTTTCATGTGTTCAGTTTGAACTTGATGGAATATGTCCTAACTGTGGCGGTAAGTTTACCAACCGTCCCATTCGACCTATAAACAAACTAGCTAAATTCCCTGCTTCAACAGAAAGGGTATTTAATCCTACTCTACGCAAAAACGGTTTATCACGCTAATCCCTTAATTGACTATAACTTGCTGTGGTCGCAATACTTAGTGGATTATGCTAATTTCAAGTTTGTTTTGTACCACTATAATAATGATAAAGGACTTCTTTATGTCAAAGATCGTGATGATTTTGCTTTGCTTGTTTTTACCGCCGATTGCTGTTTTTTTGAAAGAAGGCATCGGTAAACACTTAATCATAAATATCATTTTGTGTATTTTTGGTTGGTTACCGGGGGTCGTTCACGCGCTTTATATTTCAACTAGAAAGTAACTGATAGCGCTTATGAATGAAAACCATAAACCCTCTCAAGCAAATAACCCCTTGCATGGCATAAAGCTTGAAAAAATCGTGACAGATTTGCAAGAAAAGTATGGTTGGGAGGGATTAGCCTATCGAGTAAACATAAACTGTTTTAAGTCTGATCCTTCAATTAAATCTAGTTTAAAGTTTTTAAGAAAAACGCAATGGGCAAGAGACCAAGTTGAAAAACTGTATGTAGATACGTTTTTTAAAAATAAACCCAACGACTACTAATTATTTGGCGGGTCAACCTACAACAACTTTGTATTTAGAAATAAAATAGGCGTCTTTAAAGCATTAGGGCTAGCTATGCACAAATTATTAAATCAGCTTCGTCTTGCGATACTTATTTATTCGACTTTTCTGGTGTTAGCCTGCTCAAGCACCTCCTCTAATACAGAAACGCAAAATCAAATCAACAAACCAAGTAATCAAGTTATTAATTACAAACGCGCCGATCAAGATTACCAAAAATTAGTGTTAGCTTTAAAGAACACGAATGCCCCTGCAGAGGTTTTTGACTCAATCATTAGGGTTTATCCTCTAACGTCTAAATACGACCCCTACGATGGCATTGAACAGGCTCAAAAGTTAGTTGCTAACGCAAGTATGGATACAAAAAACTGGCGTCAGTGCTTAATGGCTACAAATGCAATACTAAACGATAATTATACTAGTCTCACGGGGCATTATGGCGCCATGGTATGCCAATTTGAATCAGGCAATGAACACCAAGGTAATTTACACAAAAGAATGTTAGACGGCTTTATGGATGCAGTCTGGCGATCTGGTAATGGGCAAACGCCCAGCAATGCGTTTTATGTAACAAGTGCTAATGACCTATATGCTTTTATACAATTGCAAAATCATATCGCTGTTGGTCAGTCTTTAGTTTACGTAGATGAAAAGCCAGTTCATGCAATGAGTGTGAGAAACCTTAAAAATAAAAAGGAGTCAATTTGGTATTTTGATGTTACTGCTCCTTTTAGAAAAGGCGTGATTAATAGATACGAAAATTAAAAACGTCTTTTATCGTTTCCTAACCGGCTTGTACTGTGTTGAACAATAACCTCGAGATACTTCAGGTGAACGCAGTTTTAGATGTTTAGTTTTGCGTCCAGTTACGCGTGCTCGCCAATTATTGAAGGTCTTTCGTTTAATGTTGTTGCGCATTATTTCAATGACTTCTGGTTCCTGAAGTCCAAAAAGCCTTTCAATGGCTTCGAAAGGTGTGCGGTCTTCCCATGCCATTTCAATTACACGTGAAACTTCGTCTTCGTTAAGGCGAGTTAAATTAAGTTTTAGATTCTTTTTCATGTGAGTTGTTACTTAAAACATGATTAATTGGTTTAACTGAGACCAAAAAGCTTTTCACTCAATTGGATGGGATGCGCTTTTCATTTATCAGTTTTAACAATTCTGAGGCCGCAATCGCGTCCGACATAGCTCTGTGATGCCTTTGCATAGGTATCTCAAAATGCTTTGTTAAGTTTGCTAATGAGTATGAAGGTAAGCCTTTGTAGAATTTACGCATTTGAGAAACTGTACATAGTTTAGGTCGCTTGAAATGCCGTTCCAAACGGGCAAACTCCTCTCTAATAAAGCCATAATCAAAATTTACATTATGTGCGACGAAAACACAGTGTTCAGTAAAGTCAGCAATTTCTTGTGCGACTTCTGCAAAAATCGGTGCATGCTGAACCATTTCATTGTCGATGCCTGTCAAAGCAGTGATGTTTGCCGGAATGCGTCGTTGTGGATTGATCAATGATTGCCATTGATCAACAATCTCACCATTGACTACCTTAACCATACCTACTTCAGTTATTTTATGATTTGATGCTCGACCACCTGTTGTTTCAATATCAACCACAACATAAGCTTGCATGGGGTCAATTATCCATTCGACGTTGGTAATAATGACGTTAAAGCCTTGTTCTTTGAGTCTTTGAATCGTAGTTAATTGATTGCGTCTAAGTTGATCGCCTTCTGACTTTATTTCTTCAAATCTCAATGATTCTGAAATGTGTGGTTTAGCACTATCAATCACCATAATATCTGGGTAACCATCATTAAGCGCATACCAGTCTTTAGTCATTGCTAGTAAATGTTGCAATATTGCTTGGTAGGGTGCGTGCTCTATAAATGGTTTGATTAAGGCTAACAGCTTATCTTTCCATCTAAATATGTCATTGGGTTTACCAAAGTGTTTAACTGCTTGTTTACTTAAAAACTGCAAGAGTTGCTGACTATCTTCAATCGACGCTATTTTAGTCTCGATTGAAGTGTTAGCTATTTCATATAAACAATTATTTTTTAAGGATAAAGGGGTTCGGTCAAACTCATTGACAAGTCCATAGCCCTCGATATCAAATATTTCTTCCCAAAAGAACAATCCAAACAAGCTTCTAAATAGCTCATTTTCAGTTCTTTGAGCAAATAAGCCTTTGTTTTTGTAATAGGCGACGACGCCTTTTTCGACACTAGCTTTATGCATTTCATCAAGTGCGATGCGTTGACTATTATCTCGCAACATATCAGTTAGTATGCTTGTGCGTTTTTTTCTGTATTTACGAGCTAAGAAATCGCTAGCAAAAACAAGGATATCATCGCTCAATGGATTATCTATTATGGTCTCTAGCTTCTTTTCCACTAGCTCTTTTTTACCACTTTTGTAACTTTCCCTAATCCATTTCTCTTGTGCTTCAGCGCTTTCGATGTTCGCTAATTTGTCTAAAGCGTCTTCTTTATCAAATGTCAGCAATGCGTCTGCAAGGTAGAACTCAATTCTCTGCTTAAGTGTTTCTGCTTTTGGCCCCGCTGCATTCGGCAAACTTTCGATTTCCTTTAGTATCTGTTTGTGAGACCACACTGTAATTTCTTTTATAAGTGATAGTTTGTTATGCAGCATATAAGTGCTTTTTGCTATTTCTAAGCTTGAGAATCGAGCCATTATTTGTGCCTGTTCTCTTCGGGTGCGCATAACTCCTAGATCACGCATTGAAAATTGATTAAGTTTGCTATGAACGTTCCCAAAATACAGATATAAAAAATACTCTATATATTTATCAGTGCTTCTTACCAAATATTCGTTACAAACTTCGTTTTTAAAGATGTCTTCAAGCGAAACATTTTTGACTAGGTCCAGTAGTTTTGATTTAGGCCATGATGATTTTATGTTAGTCGTCGTAAAGCCTTGCGTTGACAATATCTGAATGAGTTCGGGTTTTGTCAAATTCATCGACCATGAGTGCATATCGCAGAGCGATAGTGGCCTCAAGAAATTTAGTTTAAAAAGTGCCTCTATTGCATTTTGTGTGTCATTGATTTCAGGGTAAAAAAGAGTGCTTTTTTTGATAAATCTACTCTTACGATTACACGCTCTGACTAACGTGCATTGAGCATTTTTATCAAGTTTTTCATATTCATAGATAAATTCTTTATCTAGATCGTCTAATAAAGCACCGCAAGGTTGCTTCACAAATTTCAAAAATTCATTGAAATGCGATAAGTAATAAAAAGTAGGTAATTGTTTTGGATATTTCATCTTCTTGAAAATGCATACCTTCGCATTGAATGTCTCAACTGTTTATTTATACAGTATACATTATTAGCTATAAACACAAATAATCTGACTAAACTGACCTAATTCTCTGTTTTGCTACCCACAAAAAATGTGTGTTTAGTTTGTCATCTTGCTTAATCTTTTGTAGTGAATTGTAATGTTTGGCTAGGGTTATTTCGTCGTAAATCTTGTGTATTCCAGTGTGGCAAGTTCGACAAATATCGATGCCAAACGCGAGTGTTTGCTTATCAAAATGCTTTTTGAAATAGTTTCGTTTATGCACCTTCTTGGGGATTAAGTGATGAAACGTTAGATCGGTGACGCGATGACACAAAGGGCATTTACCATGGTGTGAACGCCTTGGGTATTTTCGAGTCATTAGAAATTGCGTTTGTTTCATATTACTTGATACGAAAACAAGAGATTGAAGTTTAATGTTTGTTGAGATACATCCAACTTGAAGTCAATTTCGTATCCTTAGTACTAAATATTAGGAGGCGTTTATGAGCTTAACAAGTGCGGCGAAATTTGAATGCCCATACTGTATGACATATAACGATTTAGAGATTGACGAAGCGAATGATATTGGGCAGCAGCAAATAGTTGACTGCCAAATATGCTGTTCACCAATCGAATTGACAATAATAGATAACGGATTTGGTATTGAGATAATTGCTCAAACTGACGAAGACTAGTGGCGAAGGCAGAAATATGACGCAAAGCGAAACAACAAAACAAGCGCGTGTTTTTAATGCGAGCGATATTGAAAACATGCCGCAAAGAACTAGAGCAAATTTTATTAACGCGTTATCTGGTTTTAAAAGTGCTAATTTGGTTGGTACAAGAAATGTCAATTCGGTAGATAACTTAGCAGTTGTTAGCTCTGTATTTCATGTCGGTGCGCATCCACCTCTGCTAGGCATGATAATGCGGCCTCACACAGTTGTGCGCGATACCTTGCAAAACATCAAAGACACGGGTGTTTATACAATCAATCATATATGCACAGATATCGTGGGCCCAAGTCATCAAACCTCAGCGAGATATCCGAGCGAAGAGTCAGAATTTGTCCACACTGGACTGACCCCAATTGATTCTACTGCGGTTAATGCTCCTTATGTCATAGAGTCCAATATCTCACTTGCGATGCAGGTACAAGATATTCAACTCATTGCGATCAATAAAACCGAGCTTGTTATCGGTCAAATTGTTGAAGTTGTGATGAAAAATAACTATGTTAATGATGATGGTTACGTTGATATTGAGCGCGCAAATTCTGTCGCAATTTCAGGCTTAGATGCTTACCACAAAACGCAGTCAATTGATCGATTCGCATACGCGAAACCGGGCAAAGCAATCAAGAGCATAAAATTGTAGCTTTTAGAAAAGGAAACACAATGATCCCTAATTTAGACCAATTATTGATAGTGTGTGGTGTTGCACTAGTGTTTGTCGCTTTGATTGTTTATTTGCTGATAAAGTTGCCAAAGGAAGATAGTAGTTCTTCTGACGACAAATTTTAAAGTGTAAAGATACTGGCATAGATCAATAAAACAATAACTTATACTAGATCAAACTTTTTTAGTCGCGTATAAGTAACAATATTAGAACAAAATTTGAATGACCCTTTGTGACTCCAACCCGCCGATTCGGCGGGTTGTTTCGTTTTAGGCTGTATGTAAAAAAGAATTATTATTATTTGTATCCTTAACAACACACACTTTGAGAAAGGAAATTTTTATGAAACAAGTTAATCGTCGCGATTTTTTAAAATTGTCAGGTTCTACTTTAATTGGCGTAACTTTAGGTGGTGTAGCTCTGCGAGCAAACGCTCAAGAGCAGGTAAAACTCGATGATCCGACCGCTCTAGCACTTAAATATGTTCACCAATCTGCTATGGAAGGCCAAAACTGTGCTAACTGTCAGTATATTCAGGGTGAAGACGGCGCGGAGTGGCGTCCTTGTGGTATTTTCCCTGGCAAAGTGGTTAATGCTAAAGGCTGGTGCTCTGCTTGGATGAAAAAAGCAGGCTAAATAGTATTCAAAACTAATACTTTTTAATGCAAAGGATATCTTGTTATTAACAGGATATCCTTTTTTATTGTCTCGCGAGTTTATAATTCTAGTGGGGCTAATTTTTCTTTGAAGTATGGATGGTCTATCGCACTTGCAGGAAAGTTTGGCGCTATTATCTGTTTGCTCACTTGCTCGTACTGATACGCTATATTCAATAATAAGGCGTCCTGCCATTGCCCAGCAATGAAGCTTAGATTGATTGGCAAGCCCTTCATATCACCCATTGGAACACTCACATGAGGGTAACCGGCAATAGCAGCTAGCCAGCCAGCCCCTGCAAAGCCGCCCGCGAAACTATCTCCATAAACGCTTTCGATTAAAAATGCAGGTGTCTGGCTAGGCATCATTATTGCGTCAACACCATAGTTTTGGAGTAATTTGTCTATCCCATTAGTACGTGTCGCCTGTCGTAAAAATGAAAGAGCTGCCTTGTAATCTTCGTTGTACCCTTTGGTTTCTTGAGCTTGCAAGAATAAACTCTGGTCAAAAATTGCTAACTCTCGAGCATTGTTACTATTAAATTCAATTAAGTCCTCTAAGGAGCGATATTCGACAGATTGTGGTGTAGTTGAGAGATACTTATTTAGCTCGTGCTTAAATTCGATTAATAAAACGTTAAGTGCGTTAGTCCAAAACTCATCTGGAGTATCAAATTCTTCTATTACTACAAGTTCAGCACCGAGGGCTTCAAGTTGTTTAGCAGCCTTCTCAAAAGCAGCGATGATTTCCGGATGCTCACTTTGTACAGCCTTAAATACGCCGATTCTTTTTCCTTCAATGCTATTGTCCAAATTATCGGTAAAATCAACTGAATATCTATCTGCGTCATTTGTTGCAGGATCTAACTTATCTGTTCCTGCCATTGCACTTAGCATTAACGCCGCGTCCCTTACACTGCGAGTCATGGGACCTGCTGTATCTTGAGTCACTGATATTGGCACTATATGCGTGCGGGATAGAAGTCCAACTGTTGGCTTAAATCCTACGATCCCGTTCATTGCGCTTGGGCAAATGATGGAACCATTTGTTTCTGTTCCTATCGCTAACGGAGCCATTTTCGAAGCAATTGCAGCCCCTGATCCAGATGACGAGCCACACGGCGTCCGCTCCAAGCTATGTGGGTTTCTTGTCTGACCACCAATGGCACTCCATCCGCTTACTGAATCATTTGATCTAAAATTAGCCCATTCAGACAAGTTTGTTTTTCCTAAAATAATTGCACCTTGTTCTTTGAGTTTTGCGATGATCGGTGCATCTCTGTTTGTTTTGTTGTTCACAAGCGCTAACGAGCCGGCAGTAGTAGGAAGCTCGCTTGTTTCTACGTTGTCTTTGACCAAAATAGGAATACCGTGCAATGCACCTAACGGTTTGTTGTTTTGAACAGCCATGTCCGCTTGCTTTGCTTGAGCTAAGGCGTCAGGGTTTATGGATAAAACAGCTTGAACTTTTGGTCCCTGTCTATCTAGCTCATTAATACGGGTTAGATAAGCTTGTACAAGGGCGAAAGAGCTCAGTTCTCCGCGCTTGATAGCGGCAGCTTGTTCGCTAGCGCTAGCGTTTAGCCATTTGTTTTGTGTTATGGGGGATATAGGCTCATTGCTATTGGGTGTGTTTGAGCAAGCGCCTAACAGCATAATTGCAGCTATGAGATAGGAAAAACGAACGATGGGTTTCATGTGCTTCCTTATTTTTTGGTCGTTATTATTGATTTGACAAATTCGCTCTTGGTAGAACAGTATGATAAAAAAACTATTTAAATAATAGATAAAGCAATCAACTTAAGATCAAGGATGAAAAAAATGCCTGCACATGAAAAGCTAAACTACGTTGAATTCGCAGCCAAAGACTTGAAAGCTACCGTTTCTTTTTTCGAAAAGGCCTTTAAATGGCGTTTTGAATGGTATGGAGAAGATTATGTCGCATTTTTAAACGAAGGATTAGATGGTGGGTTTTATCAGGCTGACTTGTGTACACGAGAAGACGCAGGTGGAGCGTTACTTATTTTTTATTCAAATGACCTAGTTGAGTCTCAAAAAAAGGTAGAAAGTGCTGGTGGGGTTATTCACAAGCAGATATTTAGCTTTCCTGGAGGACGCAGATTTCATTTCATTGAGCCTAGTGGCAACGAATACGCTGTTTGGTCAGATAAATAAAAAAGGAGCGATTAAATGAAAGTATATGGTGATGCTGTTTCGGGAAACTGTTACAAGATTCAATTAACCCTAGCGCTACTAGAAAAACCCTACCAATGGATTCATGTCGATATTTTAAAAGGCGAAACGAAAGCCCCGACCTTTCTCGCACTCAGCCCAAACGGGAAAATTCCTATCTTAGAATTGAGTAGCGGGGACGTGATATCAGAATCAAATGCAATCGTTAACTATCTAGCATATTCGTCCAATCTTTTACCTGAAGATCCTTTAGCGCTTGCAAAGGTTCAACAATGGCAATTTTTCGAGCAGTATAGCCATGAGCCATATATTGCTGTCGCGCGATACATTGAAAAATATCTTGGATTACCAGAAGACAGATTAGAGGATTACAAGAGTAAACAAGAGGGAGGCTATAGGGCTTTAGATGTGATGGAGCAGCAACTCTTGAAAAGCAAATTTTTAGTGGGTGAAACACTAACCGTGGCTGATATCAGCCTGTTTGCATATACGCATGTTTGCCACGAAGGGGGGTTCGCGTTATCTAATTATCCTGAGATTAAACGATGGATAAAAGAGATTAAAAAACACCCCAAATATACTCCAATGGAATAAATGTTTGCTTTTTAGTGCTTAAGCGATCTATAAAAGAAATAATCCTTCCTCGAAAAACTTCGTAATCTTATCTATACACTAGTTGGGTCGACGACCCAATGTGGTCCTTATGTGTGTTTTTTAACTTTGTATAGGAATTAAAATGAAGAAGTTACTAGCAACTTGTGCGTTGAGTGTAATGAGTTTATCTGTGTTTGCTGTTGAAGTTTGTGAAGGTTATGGCCCACAAACACCAAGAGATATTGATCAATTAGAAGGAACAAATAAACGCATATTCTCGCTGGCGCCGCCCGCAGAACAAATGAATCTTTGTAATATTCACTTTCACAAGAATGCTGAACACAAAGCAAAGGATTTCTCTATTTTTGCAGGTAGTGGTGACTTCGGCGGTTATAAATGTGATATCAGTACATCTTTAACAGCTGCAGAATTGAAAAAACCAGAAGGCGAAGTGTGTGGTGGTATTGTACCAGGCGATACAATTGAAATGCATTGGGTGCATACTTCATGTGACGTCACACCGGGTGAGGGCTTAGGCTCATGTCTATCTGATAAGTGTGCTAACCCACAATTGCGCGTTGAAACTCAGGTGTTCACAGTAGTAAACGATGCCAATGCAATGGATTTTAACGATATGGACTATGATGGTACTGTTCGTGATGGTTATCATCAAGCCAAGATGATCCCGATGAACACGGGTGCTCCAGTTGAGTTTTTGGGTTCAACTACTGGTCCAAGCTATACACAAGCAAAATGCTCACCGCTACAAGTGTCATGGTCAGTTAGACCTCAATGTGCAAAAGTAGATATCAACAGTCTCGCTAAATGGTGCGAAAGCAATGAATTTAATGAGAGCAAAGCGCATGGTGTGCGCCAGCTAGTCACTGATAAGCGTTTGTTATCAGTTATTAATTAATCTAATTTCCCTAGATATGAATTCGCCAGCATCATCGCTGGCGTTTTTGTTTATGAGGTTTGATATGCTCTCCAATGCTTTTTTAGGGCATCAAAACATCTGTCTAGGCCTTGCTGCCTAAAACCATATAGTTGTATCAAGGTTTCCTCAACGGCCTCGATAGTTGATATACCTTTATCATGTTTACTCTTTCTAATTTCATATCGAGAAAGTGCTACATTCTCCAGTTTGATACTTTCTAAACTTCCAATCCATGGGTGCAATGCTAATAATCGAGTCGCTTTTTTCCATGTGGTATCTATAAATATTAGATGAGTAATGGCACTAACATGTGTTCGTTTTAGTGTTTTTATTGGTAGTGCTTTATCGTCGGGAAACACCAGTGTAACGTTGCTATTGGTGGACAGACATAGATTTTTCAGCTCGCAGAGTGCTTTGGTGTCTTCATCTGCATTAATGATATTGGCATTTGTAATGCACATCCCAACCAATTTACCTGTATTTTTGGCATGCCTTGATTCCCATTTGTCTTGCAACAAATAAAGTGGGACAGGCGCTTCTACTTTAACTACTGCGTGGCAAATGCAGGTTACTGTGGGGTAATGACAATTCGCGCAAATATCCCGTTTTTGAACAGTTGTTTGAGTATCTATAGTTACTGCTCCTTTGATTATTTTTACCATGTACCAAAAGTGTTTAGACAATCATGTAAAACTAAACTGACATATGCCGATACTCTATATTAATCATCGAATATTATATATTAATACCGCTATCGGTTCTTTTAAAAGGCTACTTTTTAGACGCTATGAGTAAAGAAACACTTCAAAAGTTATCTATAGACGAGCTTAAAAAAGGCATGTTTATCCATCAAATCGCTGAGCAAAATGGCGAACTTGAAGTCAAAAGCAAAGGAAAAGTGTCCTCTTCGTCGATTATTGAGCAACTAAAATCCCATGGGATCATCAGTGTCATCGTCGATTTTTCAAAGTCTGAGTTAGTCACTCAAGGGTCAAAACAAGGCCCTCAAGAAAAAAAGAAGCCTAAGCGAAAAACGCTTGAAGATATTGATATGGAGCTAGGGCGAGTTGATCGGTTATTACTTCAATGTTCTAAAACACATAAGCGATATGTCATTGAATCGAAAAAGGAAGATGTCACCGATTTGACGGCGGCAAAAGAAATAGTCAGCGATATTCAACAAAGTTTAGAACGCAATCCAAATGCACTTTTGTGTATCACCTCAATCAAAAACGAAAAAACATACTTGTATCATCATTGTTTAAGAGTATCTGTTCTTTTATGTCATTTTGCACAAAGCTTAGGGATTAAAGAAAAGGATTGTAAGGACTTAGCATTACTTGGATTTCTTTACGACTTAAGCATGGGGAATGTGCCTAGTGACGTACTCAATAAAGAAAAAAAGCTAAGTGATGAAGAATGGCAGTTGATCCAGCAGCAACCATTACTTACCGCTAAAATGCTAGATGGGCTTGGCCTCTCAAAAAGCGCTATGTTAGCGATTGAGCAACACCATGAAAGAATAAATGGCAGTGGATATCCGAAGCAGTTATCAGGAGAGATGATCAACAAATACGCTAGATTACTTGCGATTGTTGACGCATTTGATGCAATGACAACTGAACGCCCTCATCAAAAAGCTAAATCCGCAGCACAAGCGTTGAAAATTATCTTAAATCCGGACAGTGGGTTTGATCTAAAGCTCGCCAATGCGTTTACGAAATGCATTGGCGTGTACCCAGTAGGGAGCCTAATATTGTTATCAAATCAACGTATTGGACTTGTTACTCAGCCAAACCCCAAGAAGCCGTCTATGCCGAAAGCGAAAGTCTTCTATAGCACCACCGGTAATCACTATATGGAGCCAAAGGAAATCAATTTAGATGGCAATTCTAACGGAATAAAAATTCTCAAACCCGTCCTGGCATCAGAATATAACCTAGACCTAAAACAGGTATTTTCAAACTTATAAAGTTAATTCTTTTAATATCCATGTTGCATAAGCAAATTCGAAAGAATCATTGAGCTAGCCGCAAATTCTCGTTAGTCTTTGACGCCTAAATGAGGAAATGAAAATGATTAGTCTAAATGTTGCGGTGCTAACAATATCTGATACCCGTACACAAGATACAGATACTTCAGGAACATACTTACAAGAAGCCGTTGCTGAATGCGGGCATCACATAGCGGAACGCACTATCGTTAAAGATGATGTGTACAAAATCAGAGCAGTATTATCAAAGTGGATTGCTAACGAAGATATTCATGCTGTCATTACTACGGGTGGGACCGGTTTCTCTGGACGAGACTCTACGCCCGAAGCAGCTAGTGTATTGTTTGATAAATCAGTAGAGGGGTTTGGTGAGTTATTTAGACACTTATCTTATGAAGAAATTGGCGTTTCAACAATTCAATCTCGTGCGCTAGCAGGCCTTGCGAATAATACTGTCATTTTCTGTGTACCCGGCTCAACAGGTGCTTGCAAAACAGCATGGGCGGGGATCATTAAAGATCAGTTAAACAGCGAATATAAGCCATGCAATTTCGTAGGTCACATTACTAAAAGGTTCGCTTAATGTCTGACAGTTTTTCGCATGTTGATCAGCACGGCAAAGCTAGTATGGTTGATATCACCGATAAGCCAGTGACAAAAAGACTAGCTATTGCTGAAGCATATATTTATATGAACGCTGAAACACTTCAAAAAGTAGCATCTAACGAATTAGCCAAAGGCGACGTGATTGCAGTCGCTAGAATCGCGGGCATCCAAGGCGCTAAAAAATGCGCCGATCTCATTCCTTTGTGCCATCCGCTTGCCTTATCAAAAGTGGCTGTTGAGTTTGAATTACAAAGCGAGCACAACAGAATACGAGTTGAAGCTATGTGCCAATTAGCGGGTAAGACAGGGGTTGAAATGGAAGCGTTAACGGCTGTATCAACGGCTTCACTCACACTTTATGATATGTGCAAAGCAGTTGATAAAACAATGCGTCTTGACGGCATCAAAGTACTGTCCAAAGAAGGTGGGAAGAGTTCATGGTAAAGGTTCTCTTTTTTGCACAAGTGCGAGAAAAACTGCAACGCGATAGTTATGATTTAGAGTGTAAAGAAGCGCTTTCAATCAATGAACTAATTAAAGTACTCGTAAACAATGATGACGCTTTTGAGTACCTCAAAGAGCCCCATCTTTTTGTCGCGGTTAATCAAACACTTTGTAGTCGAGACCAAACTGTTAATGACCTCGATGAAGTTGCTTTTTTCCCTGCCGTAACCGGTGGTTAAGGTTAGCAACTCGTTGGCGCGGTTAACGCATTTGCTAGTTTTGAATATTTCTTGGCCGCTTCTTTAACAACTTCATCACTCATAGACTCAGATGCTTTATGAACTTTTTCGAGTTCTTCCGCGGCCACTACAAGTTCTTTGGATAGCGTCTGCAAGGCTACTTCAAGGGTATAAGTAAGTTCATGAACTTTAACCATATCCAATGTTGTAATGTCAGCCTTATTAGTGATTAAGTCTAATTTTTCGTTGTAAGCTTGGAGGTTACATTTTGCGATTTGAATCGTTGGGGAGTCGAGCGACGCGAAGTGTTTATTATCATCGACAGCATATGAAAGCGATGAGCTACATAAAAGTGTCGCAAAAACTAGCGTTGTTTTGGTATTGATGGCGATTTTCATAGTATGGGTCCTGTTTTGCCGACACGGTATCATTTGCTTATTTGAAGTATCAACGCATGTTTATTTTTCGTAATGATAACTATTCGTAATAAATAAGCAAGAATTGAGCGGATAGTCATGTTGATTAAGATCAAAAGATTATACTTTTGTTTAATTTTGAAGGGGCGAGTACTTATCAAATTATAAAATTTAACAATATCCTTACCAATAATCTCTTATTGGTTGACAAATTAGTAATATAATAATACTGTCTTGCCTACGCTAATTGGTCAGTGGTTCGGTCGGGACAATGATTTAAGAAATTGCATGCTTAAATAAGCGCCATTTCTTAAATAAGTTGAAGGCGAGCGACATAATGCACCAGTTGATTAGGTGTTAAACAAGTCATACAAAAAGTATGCGCCAAATTATTTAGGAGTTATTTATGTCAAAACCCGTGATTGGATTTATTGGACTTGGTCTTATGGGCGGTAACATGGTTGAAAACCTTCAAAACAAAGGTTATCCGCTTATCGTTATGGACCTCAATAAAGAAGCCGTTGAAAAATGCGTCGAACGCGGTGCAAAAAGTGTTGCAACGTCTAAAGAGCTAGCTGAACAAGCAGATATCGTTATGCTGTGTTTAACTACTTCTGTCATAGTTGAAAAAGTTATTTATGCTGAAGACGGCATATTAGCGGGTATCCAACCGGGCGCTACGCTGATTGATTTTGGTACTTCTATTCCAGCATCGACGCGTAAAATCGGTGCTGATTTGGCTGCTAAAGGCGCAGGTATGATTGATGCTCCGTTAGGACGTACACCAGCTCACGCAAAAGATGGCTTGCTTAATATAATGGCTGCAGGCGATATCGAAACCTTTAACAAAGTTAAGCCTGTATTAGAAGACCAAGGCGAAAATGTCTTCCATTTAGGTGCGCTAGGAGCGGGCCATACTACCAAGCTAATCAATAACTTTATGGGTATGACTACTGTTTGCACAATGTCTCAAGCATTCGCGGTAGCTGATTATGCAGGTGTTGATAAGCAACAGTTATTTGATATCATGTCTACAGGCCCTTCAAGCTCGCCATTTATGCAGTTTTGTAAAAATTACGCAGTGGATGATAACAGTGATCTTGGTTTCTCAATTGCTAATGCAAATAAAGACTTAGGTTACTTCCTGCAAATGGTTGAAGATTTAGGGACAGAATCAAAAATTGCAGAAGGTTCATCTGCTAACCTTCAAGCCGCAATAGATATGGGACTTGCACAAGGCAATGTACCAGAAATCTTTGATTACTTCCGTCAGCTAACTAAGTAAGGATTGATATCAAATGCAAAGCGAGCATTTTTTATTTACTAAAGAAACTGAAATCGAAGATATCGGCGGTGGTTTAAAGCGTCAGATGCTTGGTTACAACCATGAACTGATGGCTGTAAAAGTTTGGTTCGACAAAGGTGCTGAGGGTTATGCCCACAGCCACCGTCATTCTCAGGTGACTTACGTTGAATCTGGCGAATTTCATTTCATGATTGGCGGTGTGACTAAAATATTAAAGGCTGGAGATAGTTGTTTAATACCTCCAAATGTTGAACACGGCGCTGTGTGTCCAACAGGTGGTGTATTAATAGATACTTTCAGTCCGCCACGTGAAGACTTTATATGAAAAAAATTCACTTTTTAGGTGAATGTATGGTTGAGCTGCGTAGTACGCAGCCCAACACAATGCAACAATCATTTGCAGGTGATGTCTACAATTCATCTGTATATTTAAAAAGATGTTTCCCAGACATCCAAAGCGGTTTAATCACTTCGATCGGTGAAGACTCATTGAGTACTAAAATGCTCGGTGTGTTTTCTAATGAAAAGATAATCACTGATTTTGTATTTAGGCATCCAACCAAAGTAGCTGGAATGTACTTGATCGAAACGGATGAGTTTGGTGAGAGGAGTTTTATATACTGGCGCAGTGATGCAGCAGCCCGCAAAGTAGTTGAGTTCCTAGACGACGACGTGTTGGAACAACTCGCAGAATCCGATATGTTCTTTGTTTCAGGAATCTCATTAGCGGTGTTGGAGCCTACCACAAGGTCGTCATTCTGGGACAAGGTAAGTTTCTTGAAAAATCGCGGTGTCAAGATCGTCTTTGATCCAAACTATCGACCTAGATTATGGGTTAACGAAGATGAGGCCAGAGAGCAATTCGACCAAGCATTTGCATTTGCTGACATAACACTGCCAGGCGTTGAAGACCTTAGTGACTTATATCAAATCCAAAACTCACAAGAATTAGTCGAATTTTGCAAAGCCAAAAACATCAGTGAAGTCGTTGTAAAAGACGGACCGGCTTCAGTAGTGAGTTACGACGGGCAGCAAACGACTTCGCATCAAATTACACCGGTTGAACACGTTGTGGATACAACATCAGCAGGTGATGCATTCAACGGCGCTTACCTAGGTGCACGTTTATCTGGTTACGATATCGAAAAAGCAGTTAGATACGCAGCGCTTGCCGCCGGTATCGTCATTCAACACAGAGGCGCCATTGCTCCAAAAATGGCGTTTGATACCGCATTTAAGCATGGTGTTGATGCGCTTTAGTTGGTAGTTCTCCTACATGAAAGCCCAGAATATTATTCTGGGCTTTTTTATTGGTAATAGCAGTTACCATTAAAGATACACTTCCCCAGTTTCAAAAAAATCATTCTAAATCATTGGTTTACTCTACTACTTAATGCCCATTTCACGCATTATGGTGTTTCTCATATACTAATTTTTAACGTTAACAAAAATTCAGTAAGTTTTGGTAAGGCCACTTGATAGGCGTGAGTTATTATCTTGGTAATAATATATTGCAAAATAAATTCGTTAATATTATTACCAAAAGGTTGACCTTTTGGTTAAAAGTTGTAAGTATGTGTTAAATACTTGTAAAAGATACTTTGCAATTGTTTAGTCATCAAATCCATCAAGGATTATTTAACACACACTCAGGAACACATTATGGGTCACAGACTATCTAAAATCACTCTTGCCGTTCTCTCTGCTTCTGCATTGACCATGGCTGCAAACACATACGCTCAGGAGGCTCAAGACGATTCAGCAGACTTGGTTGAAGTCATCCAGGTAAGCGGCATCAGAAGCTCTCTTACCAGCGCATTAGCTGAAAAGCGTGCTGCTTCAAATCTAGTAGAGGTTATCCAAGCTGAAGATATTGGTAAGCTACCTGATCAAAACTTGGCGGAAGTATTGGAAAACGTCACCGGTATCCAAATCACCAGAACAGCAGGTGTAGGTACAGGTGTGCAAATTCGTGGTACTAACGCAAACCGTACAGAAATCAACGGTGTGTCTACCGTAGGTTCAGGTTCTGGAAGAAGCGGGATTAACTTCGAAGATGTTTCAGCGGCGATTATCTCTGCGGTAGAAGTGACTAAAGCGCCTTCGGCAAAAACAATTGAAGGTTCTGTCGGTGGCACAATTAACCTAAGAACTATCCGTCCACTACAACTAGATGAAACCCTAGCTGTTGTAAGAGTACAAGGCGAAAACAGTAGTCTTTCTACTGATAGCACGTTTACACCTCGTGTATCAGGTACATATGGTGATAACTGGGAAAATGAATCAGGTCGCTTTGGTGTGGTTGTAAGTGGTAGTTATACAGAGCAAGATGTTTCTGCGTTTCGTCCACGTGCCGACCGAGATAACCTAATCAGTTCTGATAGCGGAGTAGCAAGCGCACAATCGTTTGATTTCCTACCTATTCAGTTCTTTGTACAAGACTATGATAACTTTGAATATGAAACCGTTAACTTAGCGGGTACGTTCGAATTTGCGCCAAACGAAAATACACGTTTTTACTTTGATGCAGTAATCAACGACCAAGAGCGCAGACAAGAAAGTTCACGTGTTCAAGCCTCTGGTGTTAGTGCCTTAAATGACATTTCTATACCTTCATCTTTTGAAACGATTAACTTTGGTTCACTTGGCGGTGTTAACTTAGGCTCAATCAGTGCAGCGTTAACCGGCGTAGTTCCTGTTAATCTTGAAAATGATGACGACGATCCTAACTTGCGTTTTTCTAGCGATACTAACTCTCGTTTAACTGACAGCAAAATCTTTAGCTTAGGTGGTGAATGGACGTTTGACGATTTTACAGTTAAAGCTGAATTATCTTCTTCTTCATCTGACACAACCACACCAAGCTTCAATACTACATTGAACTTCATCAACCCAAATGCGCCGCTTGACGCAGGTGGTGCAAATGATAACAGCACGCCATTTATTTATGATTTAAGCGGTGGTTCGTTAGCATTTGGTATCGCACATGATGAGCCATTTGGTCCTTCAGCTTCGCAATTACTTGACCCGGCCAACGTTGTTTTACGTGACGTCAATATCGGTCAAGACATTGCTGAAAACTCAGAAGATGCATTTAGAATTGATGGAACCTACTACCTTGATGGTGCGATTCAGTCGATTGATGTAGGTTATCGCTACAATAAAACGTCAAGTTTACGTGACCAGATTCGTTCAAGTGTTGGTCTACGTAGTTTATCTGACAGCCCAAGCGGTGATTTATTCTCGTCATTGCTAGTGGCTGGTCCTGACAACTTCAACGAAGCCGACGGTCGCTCTTTGTTTGTTAAAGACTTTCTACTTATCAACCCGGAGTTAGTCGCGTCTGATCCAGACGGCGTGCTTGCTACCCTGCAAGGTGCAATTGATCAAATCGGTGGTTCTAGACAAATCAGTGACCCAACTTCAAGTTCATCTGGTTTTTTTGATATCGAAGAAGAAACACATGCATTGTATGCACAAGGTAACTTTGAGTACGGTATCTTCCGCGGTGACTTCGGTTTTAGATATTTACAAACAGAAGTAAGCTCACTAGGTAACTCAATTACTGAAGACGCTAACGGAAACGATGTGGTTTCTCAGGTAGTAACTAAAGGCGATTACGACTTTATCTTACCAAGATTCAATATCGTTGCTGAATTGGACAATGATGTCATGCTACGCGCTGGTCTTTCAAAAGATATCAGACGTCCAAACTTTGATGACTTATCAACGTCTGTAACCTTCTCTACAAGTCCTAACCCACCAGTATCAATTGGTAACCCAGGTCTTGTGCCAGAAGAAGTGACTTCGTTTGATATCTCAGCAGAGTGGTACTTTGCTGAAGCGAGTCTTGTGAGTGTTGGATTCTTCTATAAAAAACGTGGCGACCTAATCGTTCAACAAGAAGTCAGCCCATTTGAAGATCCAGTAACAGGTTTCCGTGATACAACGGCTCCATGTGAGGGCGGTGGTATCTTCAACCCAATTGCTGACGTTAACGTATTTGGTCCAGACGGTGGTGTAGGGGTTTGTGTACCTACTTCAACTAACATCAACGATTCAGGTGAAACGACTCAAAAAGGTTTCGAATTTGCTGTTCAGTACGATTTAGCAGGTTTTGAAGATGAGTTAGGTTGGGCATCTGGTTTTGGTGTGTTAGCTAACTACACCATTCAAGATTTCTCAGGTGGTGAGGCAGAAAACTCAGCAACTAGCCGTGCTGACAATGTATTTGCTTCGACTACAGGTGTTGATGGTATCGATGTAAGAGAAATCCAAGGCTTAATCGATTTGTCTGAAAATGCTTACAACTTCACTGTTTACTATGAAAAGTATGGCTTATCAGCACGTATGCGTTACACATGGCGTGAAGCTTATCGTTCAACTGACTTCGGTAGTACTTCAAGCTTCCCTTGGGGCTTCCCAGTGGTTCAAGACGATCGTGGCCAGTTAAATGCTAGTGTGAGCTACGATGTTAACGAACAGCTTAACATTGGACTTGAAGCAGTTAACTTAACTGAGTCTGATGTTAAACAGTACTGTGTTAACGAAGGCGCATTATTCTGCTATCAAGGTCTAACTGACCGTCGTGTCACCTTAGGTGCTACTTACAGATTCTAAGTAATCCTGTGTGAACAAAAGCGCTACTTATTTGAGTAGCGCTTTTTTTATGCCTGCCATTTAGTGCTTACTTACTTTTAAAATATCAGATTTAACTTCTCTGTTGTGCTTGTCAATGACATCAGTTACCTTGATCTCTAGCTTCCACAAATAACCTCCACACAAGGGGCTCGTTATCAAGAAAATTAAAAACGAAGCACAGTTACTCAAAAAAGCACTTACCGTTGCTGAAAGATACGCCGTGAACCGTGGTTACAATAGTTTTTCGGCTACTGATTCTGCAAAACAAAAAGTCGAGAGTCTTTATCGCTTGCTCGTTCACGATAAATTGATAAGCCCGTTACCGGCAGATAAAGAGGATTTAGCCAGTTTAAAGCGCAGATTGGTGATGTGGATTATTAAACAATTGCCAGAAGATCACGAGTTGCTAAAGTAAGCATATAAAAAAGCTTCGAACATTTATGAACGAAGCTTTTACTTAGATTCAGTGACTATATGAGCGCTTAATTAAACCTTCAATGGCAGATAAATAAGCTCTTCTTCGGTTGCTGACATGGCCGTTCTAACTGCAGCAACTTCTGATTCCAACACCTTTGGCAAGAATACTTCAATTTTAGAAGATATCGGTGCAGAGCCATCGGTACCCGTTCCATCTTGGCAAGCATTATCACTTTCGCCTCGTGCCTTACTTCTAATAAACGTACACGAGTTCAATGCTTCAGGAGCGTCGTTTGCTTGAACACTAGAAGCTTGTTTAAACATCATACGACCACCAAAGTATGCTTGACCGGCACTGACCTCAATAGGCGCAATCTTATCCTTTAAAAAGTCATATGAAATGTCTTCATTTCCTTTGGTGCAAGTCACGTCACCAAACGTATAACTTCCTGCCGGTAGTTCGGTAGCGGCGAATGCACCTGTCCCAAAGCGAATATATTGAGAAGTGTTAGATTTTTGCGAGATCAATTCGATATTTAAACGGTCACACTTTAAGTTGCTAGAAACTTGCATGATATACGTGGCTGGTGCATCTGAAGCAGTTAATGCTGCAGTGGGTAAAGCAGTAGAAAGTAGAGAAACGGTAATTAAAGCTAAACGATACATAATGAATTCCTTATCCTTGATGTTTGTTTGACGCTAGTACTTTTTCATTGTTCATATTAGTTCTATGTTTTATTTTTGTACAGTATTGTTTTAGCGTTAATTTCGAACTAGCTTTTCAATATCGCATAGTTGATCATGCTTTTTAATCCATGTAAAACCTTGAGTTTGGGAGTGAAGCGAGTGGCAAAACATAAAATAAAAGTGACAGTCGAGTCATTTGGTATCTATGGTGATTGGCAAAGCTCGACCAAAAAAATGCCAAAAATTCTCGAAACTACTACTCTCATCCCTGCGCAAATAGATATTGAATTTGGTCTTACAATAAGCGTATTAAATGCAAAAGGTAATACAATTAAATGGTGTATTGACCATCCCAAAATCACCGACAAAAAAGGCAGACAAATGGCTCCTTTTGAAGGTGATGAGTACATTAGAAACAACAAATGGTCATTCTATCTAGGCGACACCTTATGGGCGCCACTTGAAGATAAAGTTGGCGACTGGCACATGTACTTGATGATAGATGATGAGTTGGTAGCCGAAAAAACGTTCCGTGTCACGCTTGAAGATATTGATGATATTAAGCAAGGGGCGTTTTGGAAGCGGCGGGGGTTTTGAGTGTTTTGTTATGTTTATTTCTCAAACCTCCACCAACCTTCATTCAAAATGATGAAACGACAGGACCTATTCGGTCATCAACAGATACCTACCTACTATAAGCAAGTAAAAGTACTCGCTACACCTCTATTGTCGAAATCATTGAAGTTTGAGAACATAAATGTTGTGCTCTTGATACAATATTGTCTTTCAGTTGATTTATGTATCTTTGCTCTTCTACCGAAAAGTCATTGGTCTTGATTAGATCTTGAATAAAAGATTCTGCTGTTAAGGTGGACAGCACTTTTTTTGTTAAATCAGAAAGTAACCTTGCCAGTAATTTTTTATCTATTGCACAAGTTTCGGCAAAATCAGCTAGCTGATAGGCGTTGATATTATTGGGATCAAATTCATCTCCCATTGCCATAGCTAACACATGTTTAAATTGAGGAAACATTGCAATATTTACGAGGTCATAAGCAGGAGTGAAGCTACTATTCTCCCTCCCCCAATACAGTGATACGTTTTTGCCATGACTATCATAATTGCTAATGATTAAGTTGAATAGCTGCCAGTTGATTAACCATTGTGCACTTTGGGCAGGGGAAGACATCGATTTACTAAATTCAAATAACTTAGGGAGGCTTGCGCCATCTCTATTATGCAATACATCTCTATTGTCACCCAAATTTCGTTCGTATTTATAATCCCTAGGCAAGTTCAATGCTTGGGACCCGTCAATGACGTGCCTTCTCAACACTTGTTTTTTCTCTGAGACATATTTTCTATCAAAGCGATGAACAATAAGCGCTGGGTGTTTTCCAAATCGAGTAAACTCGACTTCAGCGGTAGGTAATCCAAGAGCTGCGGATAACTTCATACAAAAGTATTCGTTTAGCACTAGATTTAGGCAATTTTTCTTTTCAAATTTTAAGATATGCGTAGAACATAGCGATCCATTACCAAAGCCAATCTTGCCATTTTCATTTATGAAGACGTTGAGCTTATCCTGAACCCCAGCCACACTGAGCCTAGGCTTATCATCCCAAGTTAATAAACCTATGTCCTCTTTAGTATCTAGTCTCCTTTCAAGCTCATCTTCAGTGAGTAATCTGAAAGCAGGCTCTTCAGCTTCATTTACACGCTGTTCAATACTCTCAAAAGTAAAGGTGAAAGCCCCTGAGAGATCGCCGCCTATTTCACGTATTTGTGAGAAAACATGTTTTTCTGATACTCCAGCCCTTTCTGCAAGGAGTAATCGCGCTTCACCTTCTGGTAAGGCATTATCAAGAAAATTATATGCAACAGCGTTATCGTGATTATTATCAAGTGCTAGGCTTGGAGATATAGCGAAACCCTTTTGTTGCCAATCACTATTATATTCTAGTTTGGGCAAGCCAGTTTCTTTGTTCAGTGATAGTTCACCGATAACGTTTTCCGCAAATCTTACATTAAGGCTGTAGGCATCTAATTTACCATTCATCAGTTAGACCCAATCGTTATCAGCTACAGAATTGGTGTTCGGAGTTATTAGCTCTTTTGTTGTTAGCTTTATCCCTAAACCTTGTAAAACCGAAAATACTGCCGACAAAGTGCAATTTGCATTGCCGTTTTCAATACGTGAAAGCGTATTTATACCGACCCCACATAGCGCTGCGCAGTCTGCCAGTTTCATATTCAACTTTGTTCGTTTTGCTTTAATTAGCTTACCTAGTACCTCTGCATCTTCTATATGTGCAGAGCTAGGCATGTCTGAAACTTTGACTCGATTAGCCATATTGATAGCACCCAATAATTCACCACTAAAAGTGATTATATTACTAGTAGTCACAGTATCAAGGAATATTCACCGCTACTGGTGAATAAGTTAAAAATTAGTCATGAGATGGCTTATATTCACCATTATTGGTGAATATAAACTGTTATTGTAGTTGCTCAAAAAAATTCACTAGTAATGGTGAATTATTGTTAATTATCTAGTATGCACAAACTAAAGAATCGGTTTTATTTGAGTTTGCAAATAATCTGAAGGTCTGTCACTCGATATTCTGGATCTGCTCCCGCATCTGCTCAATCAAAACCTTCAACTCCACCGCAGACTGCGTCACATCCGCATTAATCGACTTCGATCCCAATGTATTCGCTTCACGATTAAACTCTTGCATCATAAAGTCGAGGCGTCTGCCCACTGCGCCGCCTTTTTTTAGGATAGATTTAGTTTCACTGACGTGTGACTTTAAGCGGTCGAGTTCTTCAGCGACATCTGACTTTTGTGCCATGATGATCATTTCTTGCTCGACGCGATTGGCATCTAGTTCGATTTTCGCTTCGGTAAATTTGTTTAGTATGCGTTCTTTTTGCCACTCTAGTACTGCAGGCATTTGAGCTTCTACGCTAGCTGCTTGTGCTTGTATCGCATCTAGGCGTTGTTCGATGAGTTGCTTCATATTTTCGCCTTCGCTTGCGCGGGCGTTGATAAAGTCTTTTAGGGTTGCTTCAAAGCTTTTTAATAGCTCCGCTTGGATGGCGTCGGTATCGGTTTCTTGTGCGGCCATTACGCCTGGCCATCTTAGTACGTCGATTGGGTCTGTTTTTGCAGTGTCGCCACTGTCTTGTACCCATTGGGCGGCTTGTAAGACTTGTTTGGCTAGATCTTCATTGATTGATAATTGGCTAACGTTTGCTTCGTTTAGCGTAAAGCGAAGTGCGCATTCGACTTTGCCTCGTTGTAGGGCTTTTCTAAATTTTTCGCGAAGCACGGGCTCTAAGCTTCTGAACTGTTCTGGCAGGCGGTAGAAGGTTTCTAGATAACGTTGGTTGACTGAACGAATTTCCCAAACGGCTGTGCCCCATTCTGCTTTTAATTCGCGACGTGCGAAACCTGTCATGCTGTAGATCAAAGTGAACCCTTTTTGAATAGTTGCTGATAACACGCTAAGGATACATGAAGATTGCCTTCTTCACTATTTTATCGTTTTTATTGGCGTTTTTTGCATTCATATTTTTAATCCGTAGCGCCTGACTGTATAATGCGCGCATCAAAAATATTGTCTTTAATTCACCTCATTTGGAGTACTTATGCGCCCAAGCGGACGTACGGCTGGTCAGATTCGCCCTATCACTATCACTCGCAACTTTACATGTCATGCCGAAGGCTCTGTCTTAATTGAGTTTGGAAATACTAAGGTGCTGTGCAATGCATCGGTGGTTGAAGGTGTGCCTAGATTTATGAAAGGTCAAGGTAAAGGATGGATTACGGCCGAATACAGCATGCTGCCACGCGCAACGCATACGCGCTCTGACCGTGAAGCTGCACGCGGAAAACAAGGTGGTCGCACCCTTGAGATTCAACGTTTAATTGCTCGCTCACTTCGCGCTGCTGTTGACCTTAAGTTACTCGGCGAAAACACAATTACACTTGATTGTGATGTTATCCAAGCTGATGGCGGAACACGTACGGCTTCCATTACCGGTGCTTGCGTGGCGCTTGTTGATGCACTTTCTTGGATGCGAACCAAAGGTATTTTAAAAACGAATCCAATGAAGCATATGATTGCCGCTGTCTCTGTCGGTGTATTTAATGGTGAGCCAATTGCCGACCTAGAATACATTGAAGACTCAGAAGCTGAGACCGATATGAACGTCGTGATGACTGACACTGGCAAACTAATCGAGGTGCAAGGCACTGCTGAGGGTGAACCGTTTAGCTTTGATGAGATGAACGAAATGCTAAGTTTGGCGAAAGCAGGCATCACTGAGTTGTTTGACGCTCAAAAAAGCGCATTAAATTAATTCATCAATACGACTTAGTTAAAGAGATACTCACATGCAGGAATACAAAACCCAATTTATCGAATTTGCTTTAGCGCGCAACGTATTGAAGTTTGGAAGTTATCAACTTAAATCTGGACGCATTAGTCCCTATTTTTTTAATGCTGGTTTATTTAATACGGGTGGCGATCTAGCTAAGTTAGGTCAGTTTTACGCGCAAGCATTAGAAGCGTCAGAAATTCAATACGATTTGCTTTTTGGTCCCGCTTATAAAGGTATACCCATTGCGACTACCACTGCGGTCGCGTTGAGTACACAACATAACAAAGATGTACCATATTGCTTTAATCGCAAAGAAGCCAAAACACATGGTGAAGGTGGTTCGTTGGTAGGCAGCGAGTTAGCCGGTCGAGTTATGTTAGTCGATGATGTGATTACCGCAGGTACGGCTATTCGCGAGTCCATGCATACCATTCAGGCTCACAATGCTACTTTAGGTGGCGTGTTGATTGCGCTAGACCGGCAAGAAAGAGGGCAAGGCGAATTATCAGCGATTCAAGAGGTTGAGCGTGATTTTGATACGCATGTAATTTCTATCGTGACCTTAGCTGACTTAATTGAGTATCTTAGAAAGACTGGTTTAGATGCTGATGCCTTAGCATCTGTTCAAGCCTATCGCGCTGAATATGGTATTGCTTAGTGAACGAGGTGTTTGCTCAGGCTGATCAACAGCTTGATACCCTTGGGTTGAGATGCCCTGAGCCAGTAATGATGGTGCGTTTACAAATTCGCAAGATGCAAAGTGGTGAAACACTTTGTGTATCGGCTGATGATCATTCAACAACGCGAGATATTCCTAGTTTTTGCCGGTTTATGGAACATGAGCTGGTGGCTTCGCAAACGGACGCTGCGCCTTATTTGTATCTTATTAAAAAGGGGTAGTTGGTTAGGGCTCTCAAATACGGTATTCGCCAGTATGACGGGGTGGAGTAGGTAGAGTGCGCTCCAAATCTAACATTTCATTATGGGGTGGAGCGCACCCCAAATTTAAAAGCTTATTCAACAGGTTTCATAAACTTAAGCGTCCAGCGATCGGTATTACCCGTGACAGACTTAGCACCTACTTCATATTCTAATTCGTCATCTTCTTTGTAGTGCAATGTGCTGTAATCAACTAGCAGAAAGCCTGCGTCTTGGATTTCTTTGATCGCTTTAACAGGATCGAAACGGCGGCGATTGCTAGGTGTCTGTGGTTCCATGTGTCTGGCTGTGTGATCAACAACGCCGTAAATACCGCCTGGTTTAAGCGCCTTAAAGGCTTCTTCGTTCATCTTTGCTCGGCCTTGATCACCAAAGTTGTGATAGTTGCGGAAAGTCAGCACCATATCGACGTCTTCAACACCTAAGCTATCTAGTTCTAATGAATAAAAGCGGCTGCCTTCTTCTCTAAACAAACGGGCGTCTTTCGCAACGACTTTCATGCGCTCGAAGCCAGGGAGTTCAGATAAATTCTGTTCGATACGGCTTGTGCCTATCGCGCCAAAATATTCACCTTTTTCAGCTAGCGCAGGGACTAATAGTTTAGTGTACCAGCCACCACCTGGAATAAACTCAACCACTTTCATGTCGTCTTTTAAGCCAAAAAATTCAAGTGTTTGGACGGGTTTGCGGTTGCGGTCTCTGTTTATCTCAGCTTCCGTTCTTACATCTGATGTCATTGCAGCCTTAATTTTGTCGCTGATATCGTCAGCCAGCGTAAGAGTTGATGCGCTAGCAATACAGCAGGCAATACCCAATTTAAGTAACTTATTCATAAATTTTCCTTTGTCGTTTAATGTTATTTGTTTTTATATTGTTTACAGATCATTTCGGTTAACGCTATGGCCGCAAAATTTACAAAAAGTTTAGTGCGAGCCAAATAATAATAATCAGGGCCAATATGCCCAAGCCAACTTGCCATTTATACTGCCGCACGAGTTTTTCAGTTTTATTGCCAAAGTAATAAACTAATATCGCAAGCCCAAAATATCTAATCACTCTGCTAATTGTAATAGCGATAATAAAGAGTAGTAGGTTGTATGATGTAACACCCGCAGCCAGTGTGGCCACTTGAAGCGGAACAGGCGTGACACCAGTGCTAAATACAAATAGAAAACCGTCGGTTTGCATCCGTTGCTTAAAGTTTTCGAACTGATTTTCTGAGGTAATGTGCTGCATGATTAACTCTCTGAAAACTTCAAACAAAAAATAACCAAGCGCATAAAACAGTAAGGCGCCTATTAAACAACCTATTGTTGCCATTACCGCGATTAGCCAAAGCTTTTCTCGTCTTGTTTGCATCAATGGCACTAAAATAGTTTCAAGTGGAATAGGCACTATTGTTGACTCTAAGAAAGATATAAACCCGATGCTGGGTAGCATATGCTTAGATTTTATAAGTTGTTTAGCTCTTTTTTTTGCCTTCACTATATTCTCAATTACGTGCTAAAACAGGGTGTCGTCGTTGTTTATAAAAGGCATAACACATTAACAACCTTACAAAAAAGAGGCACCTAAAGGCACCTCTTTTGTCTGCGACCTAAAACTTGTTTCTATTGCTTGTAAACGACCCCGTCTTTCATCACGAACTGAATATTTTGTAAAAGCGTAATGTCGTCGAGCGGATTGCCTTTCACAGCAACCAAGTCGGCAAATTTTCCTGGCTCTACGGTGCCTAGTGTATCTTCAATTTTTAATAGTTTTGCAGTATTGAGCGTAGCGGATCTAATCGCGTCCATCGCAGACATACCTGCTTCTACCATGAGCTCAAACTCTTTTGCATTGTCACCATGGGCAGATACACCTGAGTCTGTACCAAAGGCTATCATTACGCCGTTTTCATGGGCGCGAGCAAAAGTACTTTGAATCAATGGGCCTATTGCTGCGGCTTTAGGTCTGACAATCGCAGGGAAGTAGCCATCAATTTTTGCTTTTTCTGCAACGAAATTGCCCGCTAAAATTGTAGGCACATAAAACACGTCGTGTTTACGCATTAACCTAAATATTTCATTGTCCATATATGTGCCATGCTCAATCGAGTCAACACCTGCCAAAATTGCACGCTTCATACCTTCTTTCCCGTGCGCATGAACTGCCACAGTCATTCCATAGTCGTTAGCAGTTTGCACAATGGCTTCAAGTTCATCTTTCATAAACTGAGGGTTCTGCCCATTTTTGGCAACACTTAAAACACCGCCTGTAGCAGTAATTTTGATCAAATCTGCTCCATCTTTATACCGCTGTCTGACTGCTTTTCGGGCTTCTGCAACGCCATTAATGACACCGTCTCTAGGTCCGGGGTCACCCATTAAGTTAGAAGACATCCCGTTACTAGGGTCTGCATGTCCACCGGTTGTTGCAATTGATTTTGCTGAAGTGTAGATACGTGGGCCAACGACCGTACCTCTATCTATTGCCTTGCGAAGTGCAACAGTTTCATTTGCAATATCGCCTAGGTTTCTGACAAGCGTAAAACCTGCCATCAGAGTTTTTTCGGCGAAGGTAACAGACTCAATTGCGTAATCCGCTTCATTATTTGTATAACGCTTCATGTAGCTTGAAGGGCCTTCATTTTGAAATGATAAATGCGTATGCATATCCATCAAGCCTGGCATCAAGGTTGAATCAGACAAATCAATAAACCTATCGCTGTCTCCACCTTTAACTTTACCGTCTTTTACCTCAAGGATTTTGTTGTCTTTGACGATAACTGTCTTATCTGAGTGCAATTTTGAATCGGCACTCGTTATTAATTTACCGGCATAAATATACGTATCAGCCAATACGGATGCTGATACTGACAATAGTAGTGTGGCTAACAGAACTGCATGGATGGGTTTGTTTGTTTTCATTGTTTTTTCCATTTGTTGTTACAGATACAACATAGGCTAAAAAGCATCGCAAATCAAAAGATTCGATATATAGCTGATTATTGTGACGCCAAAATAATATTAAGGAAGTTTTGATGCGCCGCGGGCAATCTATTCTCAATAAAGAAGTCACGTTTGACGACTCTCAAGAACTTGTATCCACTACTGATACGAGAGGTGTTATCACCTACGCCAATGATGTCTTTTGTAATGTTGCCGGCTACGAGCGAGAAGAACTTATAGGAAAAAACCATAATATTGTTCGTCATCCAGATATGCCAAAAGAAGCATTTAAAGATATGTGGGATCACCTCGAAGCTGGTCAGTCTTGGCGAGGAATTGTTAAAAACCTCTGCAAAGATGGATCTTATTATTGGGTGGATGCCTTTGTTACACCAATCTACGAAGGTTCCAAACTAACTGGGTTTCAATCTGTCAGAGTGAAGCCCGAAGCTGAGCAGGTTAAGCGTGCAATTGAATTTTACGATGACGTCAAAAACGGCACAAAAGCAACACGTATTACGATTGGCTATACGCAAAAAGTGGCCATATTCATGGCGATTGTCCTTATGTTGGCTGTATACACCTCGCTCGCTTCAGATTGGTTTGCTGGGTTTTCAATTATTGGTTTGGCACTGATTGGGTTGATGATCTTTAAGACAGAACTTGTAGCAGTCCCTAAATTAGCGAATAAGCTAAAAGGCGAATACGACAGTGTGAGTAGAAAAGTTATCTCGGGCCCAGGAATTTCTGGTGTGGTCGATTTTCATTTGGGTATGGAAAAAGCCATGCGTCGCACGATATTGGGAAGAACAATGGATTCTGCAAATGAGCTCTCAAAAATAGCTCACCACACGCTAGATATCGTACAAAAGACGACTGCAGGTATACAACAGCAAAAAAATGAAATGCATCAGATCAGCCAAGCAATTGAAATGATGACGTCAGATAGCCAACGGGTTGTCTCATCTACCGAAGATACTAATAAAAGCGTGATGCAAACCAATCAACAGTGTGATGGTGCGCGTGATCTAATATTGAGAGGCCGTGATGGTGTTAGCGGTTTATCTGGTGTCGTTGAGCAGGCTTCGATTACCGCGGATGAGCTAATGCAAGCTGCTGATAATGTATCTGAAACAATTGGTGAAATTGATTCTATTGCTGATCAAACAAACTTACTTGCGTTAAACGCTGCAATTGAAGCAGCCAGAGCGGGTGAAAGTGGCAGAGGGTTCTCAGTTGTCGCAGATGAAGTCAGAGCATTATCTACTCGTACTCAAGAATCTGCGGCAAATACTATGAGCAGCCTTGCTCAAATGCGCGAGACCCTTAAGCAGTGGGTCGAGAAAATGCATGAAAGTCGCGAAAACGCAAATTTAAGCGTGACCCAAGCAAATGAATCTGCCGAATCAATTCAAAACATCTACACAATGATAGAATCAATCTCTTCTCATCTGAATGGCATTGTGAGCGCAACAGAGCAGCAAAATGAAAAATGCCGCAATATTGATGAAAACGTCAATGTTTTGCAGGAATGCTCGGATAAAAATGCAGTACTGGCTGATGAAATGGAGTCTAATGCCCGGACATTAACTGAGAATATAAGCCGCTTAGTCGGTATGACAAATACGTTTGGTCAACGCTAATATTTTCCTAACGAAAATGAGTACTCATCACTAATCATCATCAATTCGTCAGTCCTTTGTGAAGGTAATTCACTGGCGAATGTTACCCATTGATAAAAGACATTTTGATTGATTCGTGCCCAGAGGTTTCTTCTTACCCTGCAGTAGGGCAAATACACTGATTCAAATCTGCGCAATTCAACGGGGTGCTCACCGCCTAAATAAAACACGTCACCTGTCTGAGTCGTGACTTGAACTCGCTTTTCGATCATTTGCCAATCAACAATCACAAAGGGTACGTCTTCTACCTGAATGCCAATTTTTTCGACAGGTGTGACTAAAAAGTAATTCTCGGCCTCTTTTTTTAGTACTGAGGCAAGCAGCTTAACTAAATTGGCTCGTGTAAAAGGTGTACCTTCATGAAACCACTGCCCATTTTTCTTGATTACAAGGTTCATGTCGCCACAAAACGGAGGATTCCACTGGTCAACTGGTGGAAACTTTGTTTGGGCTCCTGACGCCTTAATTGTCTGGGTTAGTTTTGCAAAGTCCATTATTGGCTGGCATAAAGTTCATCTTTAATATCACGCAACACTTGCTTGATACGACGCATATTCTCAGGGCCGGTTCTTAATAACTGCTTTTGCGGCGATGATAAATTCTCAAGTTTGTCATCTTTAAATTTATACATCACACTATCTGAGTAGACTTCGATAGGTACAGGCGCTTTAGGTGTATCTAAGAGCTCATCAATAGCATCTATTAAGGTGTCATTAAAACGGCTATTGGGTGGGGCAATTTCTGCAAATTTCTCTTCGATAATCGGTCGATAAGTATCAAGTAGTGTTATCAATCGTTCAGTATTGAGTGATTCTAAGACATCAACGTAAACGTTGTAGCGCTGAAAACTGGCTGGGTCTATCCATTCCCGTTCGGCTTGTTGGTAAATCTGGAATGGGCGTTGAGGCGCCTGAATTAAGCTATGATTGGGTGCAGCTTCCGCATTGGCAGTGTTATAAACGTTGACCACAAATTTTTGTAATAAGCTTTCGTTGACCAACAAAGATGCAAATCGCTCCGAGGTTGCAATATCAATTAATGCTTGTTTAATCGCACCGTCGCTTTCATCAACAATAGGGTCGGGCGCTGATTCTTCGCTAACCACCATAGGTTCAACTTCATCAGAAGACTCAATGACAACCGCTTGAGGAATGGGGGCGGGTTGAAAAACTTCGGGCTTAACAGCATCTTCATACACGGCTTGTTCTTCGCGAGTGAGTTCTTTTTCAACAGGCGCTGTTTGTTCGATAGGTTGATTGGTTTGTTCGTCAACGTCTGGCGAGTTCGCACTAGGCCAAAAAATTGCGAGCAGCAATATAATCAGTAACGCGCCAGCCGCTATTAGATAGGGTTTCATCTGCTGTAATTGACTACTTTGTTCAACTTCTGGTTGTGACATTGGCTTCCCTTTTATGTGTTTTGCAAACGCTGCTTCCGATAATAGAATTACCTTCAATGTCTATTACATATGGAATTTTCTTGTACTTTCAATATCGTTTTCACACTTTTAAAGCACTTACGCCGCGATACTGGTTACCACTATATTAGTATCGACCCTGATCAACAAACTAAGTTTCGCTGAACAATAAAAGAATTTGTTTCGTAAGTATTTAAGTTATAAATAAACTCTACTACGATGGCTACGTAAGTCCATGAATTTAAAAGGTTCCACATGAAACATCTAATGTCTAAGCTTGCAAAAACAACACATATCATCAATAAACTTGAAGTGCAGTCTTTTGAAATGAATGTATATTTGGTTAAAGTAGACATTGGTGGTCAAAACGGTTTTGTTTATGATAAGCAAGATAGACCCATGCGCTTTCATAGCTCTCAACAAATTCGAGATACCTTTGAACACTGCAGAGTTAAAAAAAGCAGTAATGACTCACGATTCGCCCTATGAAGAGATGATAGGCAATCCTAATAAAGCATCGGATAAAATGGAAATGCCGTTTTCGATGAAGCAGCCATATTGAGTTTCACCCCATCACCTTAAGATGTTGGCTATTAGCATGTGAGGTTCAATAAAACGGCAATTTTATATTTGACCATGCAAACCTAATAGGCCCACAAAATGGTATCCAGTGTTCAAACTCTTTTGCAAGAGGCAACCAAGCATTATGAAAGTGGACATATAGCGAAAGCGATATCAAGTTTACTGCTGGTTATTGAATTAGAAAGAAACCACCATCAAGCATTAAATAATTTAAGTTTTTTGTATTTGAGGATAGCCAACACAAAGCAAGCGCTTCACTACGCACAAACTGCGCTTAGGTGCTACCCAAAGGATAGTCTTTCACACCTTAGTTTGGCTAATGTTCATGCTGAGCTTGGGCAAATAGATAGTGCCTATGTGCTGTATAAAAAAGCAAGTGAACTCGATCCTAATTCAATTGATAGTTTTATTGGTTTGGGAATGTGTAGCATGAAATTGGGAAAGGTTTCTGAAGCGATTTGCTTCCTTCAGCAGACACTAAAGCTAAACCCCAGTGCTCATAAAGCCTTAAATAATCTGGCATTAGCATTACAACAGTCAGGAGATGCGGATAGCGCAAATCGTTTGCTTAATGAAGCGATTGTCCGTCACCCGCAGCAGATTTATTTAATCAGTAATGCTCTAATGAACCAACAATACATGAGCGATGTTGATAGCCAGGAAATTATTGAACTAGCAAAAAAATACCAACAAGCAATATCATCACAACTAGGTCGTTTTAAACACGAATTGCATGCCAATCAACTAAATAAAAAGACGCGCCGCGAACATGATAAAATACTGAAAATCGGCTTTGTATCAGCTGACTTTTATTCGCATCCTATTGGCTTTTTTCTTCAATCTATTCTTTTAGAGCTAAAATTGAAGGGGATACATATCAGCCTATTCAGCAATAATGCCTACTGTGATGAGATCACTAAAACACTTCAATCCTACGTAAACGACTATTGCTTGATTCACCAACTAAATGATTACGATGCGGCACAGTTAATTAGTGAGAAAGGCATTGATGTATTGATTGATTTATCCGGACATACGGCGGCAAATCGCCTTGGTGTATTTGCACTGAAACCTTGCGCGCTCCAAATTTCATGGCTAGGCTACTTTGCTACCACGGGACTTAAAGAAGTTGACCTTGTTTGGATTTCAAAACAACAAATAACGCCGACTTCACAGACATTTTTTGTTGAAGAAATCAGTGCTCACGAGCATCCTCAGTTTATCTATTCTGCGCCAAACTATGCGCGGCAAATTGCCATAAAAGCAAGATCGCAAGAACCAGATGATACGGTTGTTTTTGGATGTTTTAACAACGTTAGTAAATTTAACCAAACGCTGATTAACACTTGGTCGACAATCTTAAATAATGTGGACAAAAGCCGCCTTGTTTTGAAATGGAAATCTTTTTCAGATCGAGAGACAAGGCAGAAAATAACCCAGCGTTTTATCGCAAATGGAGTACAACCTGATAAGATCGAATTTAGAGAGGCAAGCCCTCATGAAAAAATGTTAGCGGAATATAACGATATAGATATCGCGCTAGACCCATTTCCGTTTTCGGGGGCCCTAAGCACATACGAGGCCCTATGGATGGGTAAGCCTGTCATTACCTTATATCAAGAGCGGCCCGTTAGTCGTCAAACCTTCACTATTTTGCGAACGCTTGGATATGAGAAATGGTGCTCACAAACACCAAAAGAGTATATTTCGATCAGCATTGCATTAGCGAAGAATATGAAGCAATTAGACGCGTTTTCGAAAGTTATTCGTGCTCAAATAAACGACCTACAAAAGCAAGAATCGAAAGCGACGGCAGCGTCACTCATTGACCTTTGCCAAGCGCGCCTGTCTTCTTCTTAAACCATAAAAAACAGCAAAAGAGCTTAAAAATAAACCTGCCATAGCGGGGCTGCTCACCGAATCACTTGTTTCATTTACATTTGCAAGTAGCGCAAAGCTAAACGCTTCTCCGTTTTCGCCCGGTAAAGCAAATTGATCAGTAATAAATGACAAGTTGACATCAAATGCGCCTGCCATCAGCGCATTGAAGTTAATGTCAAATGTAATGGATTCTAACTCTCCTAAAACGGTATCTATTGTGAAACCAGTTAGGCTAAATAAATCAGCACCTTCCCCTACAAAGCTAAATCCTTTCAGTGTTAAATCTGTTAACGCGCTTGAAGAGCCGATTGAATCACTGTCATTTCTGATCGTCATCTCAATTGCTTTACGTTCACCAAGATTGACATTAGAAAAATCTATAATTGGGTCTCCGTCAAAGCTGCTGCCAAACTCTGGGCTAACCACATCACGTAAACCAATAACTGAAGCTATCCCAGCGCGACAAGCAGTATCGCCACCAAATGATGCAGATCCATCTGGACATGTTTGAGCTTCTAATGCACTAAATTGATTAGTAAACGTTCCTGGTGGTGCTTCTTGAGGTGCTGAAGCGCCTCTTGTTGAAACAAAAAACCAGGGCTAGCTGATGTTTGTGCAGTTTGCCCCGTTTCACTCACAAAGAAACCGGGATCGGCTTGAA
>NZ_BGNG01000016.1 GCF_003203515.1 Glaciecola sp. KUL10
CTCAAATCATGCACTTGTTCACCGCCGCATAGGCGGCTTAGAAAAGACGGCTCAGTGACTATTGATAATGGTAACGGTTCACCGCCGCATAGGCGGCTTAGAAATGAATAACACCATGCGCTCTACGATTATCAAGGTTCACCGCCGCATAGGCGGCTTAGAAAAATTCGCGCTTGCAGTATGGTGATAGTCACACGTTCACCGCCGCATAGGCGGCTTAGAAAACCTGTTGTTACTACAGGCTCAGTGTACGAAAGTTCACCGCCGCATAGGCGGCTTAGAAATGAATCGGCTTGCCGTTAACTAGTACTCTGATGTTCACCGCCGCATAGGCGGCTTAGAAATTGCAAGGATTGAAAAGAGTCTTGATGAATTAGTTCACCGCCGCATAGGCGGCTTAGAAATAAAACGCTTTGCTCTGATTCTAGTGAGTGAGGTTCACCGCCGCATAGGCGGCTTAGAAAAGTGTAGCGCTCATCGTTTTTATTCCGATGTTGTTCACCGCCGCATAGGCGGCTTAGAAATATCAGGAATAAAAGAGACAATAAAAAGCACCGTTCACCGCCGCATAGGCGGCTTAGAAAACCTTTAGAAAGTCAGGCGCTACGAGGGGTTAGTTCACCGCCGCATAGGCGGCTTAGAAATGTGAACACTTCCCCTAGGTCGTGTTCTAGAGGTTCACCGCCGCATAGGCGGCTTAGAAATAATCTCTCTGCTATAATTACCTGCACCTCGTGTTCACCGCCGCATAGGCGGCTTAGAAAACGTCACCGGTTACTTTCATCGAACACGAACCGTTCACCGCCGCATAGGCGGCTTAGAAAGATTAAGGGTATTGACTACTTCGATGGTCAAAGTTCACCGCCGCATAGGCGGCTTAGAAATTTACGCCACCTAATGAGCGTGTGGCTTTTTGGTTCACCGCCGCATAGGCGGCTTAGAAACGCCATGCCATTAGGGAAATTACGCGCATGAGGTTCACCGCCGCATAGGCGGCTTAGAAAATTACCACCACTAGCTAGTTTTAGCGGTCATAGTTCACCGCCGCATAGGCGGCTTAGAAAAAATAGAGGTGTAAAAAATGGGGTCGCGTTCGGTTCACCGCCGCATAGGCGGCTTAGAAACTTGCGCGATTGCGGTAGTAACGAGATTTACTGTTCACCGCCGCATAGGCGGCTTAGAAAATCAGGGCGCAATACACCACTAGTGACAGCGCGTTCACCGCCGCATAGGCGGCTTAGAAATTTGCGGTCTTTAATGTCGTCATAAGCCACCTGTTCACCGCCGCATAGGCGGCTTAGAAAAACTCAAAGAATTGATTGACGCACAACAAACTGTTCACCGCCGCATAGGCGGCTTAGAAATAAGAAGTGTTACCCACCAAGAAAACAATATGGTTCACCGCCGCATAGGCGGCTTAGAAAAAAATAGAGAGGAACGCACAAAATAAAAACTAGTTCACCGCCGCATAGGCGGCTTAGAAAGCTGAAATCCCTAACTCTTCAGCCGCGCTTTTGTTCACCGCCGCATAGGCGGCTTAGAAACGATGAAGATGAAACGGAAGTCATTTTAGAGTGTTCACCGCCGCATAGGCGGCTTAGAAAAATACAAGCGCAGTGAGATAGGTAGAGCCATGGTTCACCGCCGCATAGGCGGCTTAGAAATTCATAGTTTCAAGCAGGGTTGTAGTTATCAAGTTCACCGCCGCATAGGCGGCTTAGAAAAAACAAAAAACATGCAAAGTCTGCAAGTCTAAGTTCACCGCCGCATAGGCGGCTTAGAAAGAGTTTTCATGCCACTGCTCCCAATTCATTATGTTCACCGCCGCATAGGCGGCTTAGAAATGATATTGATATGGAGCACATACGCGAACACTGTTCACCGCCGCATAGGCGGCTTAGAAATTTTTAGATTTGTACATATCAAATAAATACATGTTCACCGCCGCATAGGCGGCTTAGAAAGGTAATGCGCTTGCTAATAATGCACTGGTAGAGTTCACCGCCGCATAGGCGGCTTAGAAACAATCAATCCATTAACGCTTATCACGTATATATGTTCACCGCCGCATAGGCGGCTTAGAAATAGCTTAGGTGCTAAATATTCGTCAATAATTCGTTCACCGCCGCATAGGCGGCTTAGAAAACATTGGCATACACTGATATTCGTAAACAAAAGTTCACCGCCGCATAGGCGGCTTAGAAACCGCCACAGATGCCTATGGAACTATGTCCGAGTGGTTCACCGCCGCATAGGCGGCTTAGAAATGCACCATTAGCCCTTAATGTTACATCTTCTGGTTCACCGCCGCATAGGCGGCTTAGAAATCTTGGTGGGGCGGCTGATTGCATACAGGTCAGTTCACCGCCGCATAGGCGGCTTAGAAAAACAAAGAAGATTCGACCCAGTAAAGGGTGCGGTTCACCGCCGCATAGGCGGCTTAGAAACTTTAGAGCGGAAAATACACCAGTGTAAAATCGTTCACCGCCGCATAGGCGGCTTAGAAAGTTTGATGAACTGCTAACACCTATCATTTCAAGTTCACCGCCGCATAGGCGGCTTAGAAACAATTACGCCTATCAATACAATAGCTAGCCAAGTTCACCGCCGCATAGGCGGCTTAGAAATGTGGTGAAATCTGAACCACTGCCCCCGCAAAGTTCACCGCCGCATAGGCGGCTTAGAAACAGTAACGCAGCTGCTTGCGCTTCATTTATGATGTTCACCGCCGCATAGGCGGCTTAGAAAGCTAGAGACAATGGTATAAAAACCATTTTCAAGTTCACCGCCGCATAGGCGGCTTAGAAAGTGGTGGTATCAATTCGGCATGCTAGGCATTTGTTCACCGCCGCATAGGCGGCTTAGAAAAATATAGGCGCTATCGGACTCGGGTTCGTTAGGTTCACCGCCGCATAGGCGGCTTAGAAAAAAAGTATTACATTTGCGTACTTGATGCGTTTGTTCACCGCCGCATAGGCGGCTTAGAAAAGTCTAATATCATGCAATAACGGCATCTTTGCGTTCACCGCCGCATAGGCGGCTTAGAAAGCTACCGTTAGCTGTGCTTGTTATTTTCATATGTTCACCGCCGCATAGGCGGCTTAGAAATAATCACTCTCACATGAGCGGTTAATGCGAGGGTTCACCGCCGCATAGGCGGCTTAGAAAAAAGATATGCGCAATAATGGAAGTATGAAATCGTTCACCGCCGCATAGGCGGCTTAGAAAGTCACTGCCTAGCGCATCATCTGGCGCGCCGTGTTCACCGCCGCATAGGCGGCTTAGAAAATAATTGAATGTTTGCGGTTATCCATGACCATGTTCACCGCCGCATAGGCGGCTTAGAAACTATTAGCACAGGCGGCAGTGGTAGCACTACAAGTTCACCGCCGCATAGGCGGCTTAGAAAGATATATTCAGACAATACAATGTCATTTGATGGTTCACCGCCGCATAGGCGGCTTAGAAAAATCAATCGATTCATCAAACGAATCACCAAATGTTCACCGCCGCATAGGCGGCTTAGAAAAGGCAAAACGCCTTTAAAAAATTTCGCCCTTTGTTCACCGCCGCATAGGCGGCTTAGAAAAAGTCAAGAGCCACATGTTCATCGTTTAATTTGTTCACCGCCGCATAGGCGGCTTAGAAAATTAACAACACTTAGCGCACAAGTAGACGAAAGTTCACCGCCGCATAGGCGGCTTAGAAATTTCAAAGTCGCAAAAACAGGAGAGTGGGTAGGTTCACCGCCGCATAGGCGGCTTAGAAAACGAAAGCGAGACCATGCGTAATCACTCGGATGTTCACCGCCGCATAGGCGGCTTAGAAATTTATGGATAACAAGACAGATGTAGCAGAATTGTTCACCGCCGCATAGGCGGCTTAGAAAGCCACAGAATTTAAAGCTGGCTTGGTTTAAAAGTTCACCGCCGCATAGGCGGCTTAGAAACTTGTGGGTAAGTGCAAGCAACAACCGTCGGCGTTCACCGCCGCATAGGCGGCTCAGAAATCCTACGCCTAATGAATTTGATCATTTTTATGGTTCACCGAAGTGCAAACGGTTTTGAACGACTTTTACATTGTTTGTCTTGCTTTTGCAGCAGTCTGGCTGCAACCACATTTGCCAATGCGTTTAGCGATTCTTTAATAGCACAATTAAAGTGGGTTCAATGAGCGCAAGACTATCAAAGATGTAGGCAAGTAAGCAGTGAACTATAATGTTAGATTTTGAAACGAACACATGATGAACAAGTGTTAGAATTAAGGAGTAGGTAAACTGCCAGTAGTTAGTTACACTTTTGCAATATAAATGTATTTTGATATTTTGTGCCGCTAATTAAGCCTTAAACGCAAAGGTGATTTAGTGTGTTGTGCCACCCAGTAAATCTAAATAAGCTTGCGAGATCTGCTCAGAATTGATTTCATTAAGAATGTCTTTGTCTGCTTGCGTCAATTTATAGGGTAATGCCTCATTAATTTTGTTGCCCAGTTCTTCAGGGTTTCCAAGTTCGCATAAAAAATGGCGTAATCCATTTCGCATTATTTCACGTGGTCCAAAGTCGCAATCTGTCGAGACTATTTTTGTGTCGCATATAAGGCTTTCAATAAGCACCATTGAAAGTCCTTCAAAGTCACTGCTAAGCACAGTCACTTCGGCTCTATTCATCCATTGGTACGGGTTTTGACTAAAGCCCGGCAAAATCACGCGGTCTTCAACTTTAAACTGCTTCGCTAGTTTAGATAGTTTTTTAACGTTTTCACTCAAGCAGACCAGTTTATAACGCTCATCAACATGTTTGAGTGCCCTGAATAAAACATCATGGCGTTTAGCCCTAGCAGCTCGACCAACATGCAAAATGAATTTAACTTTATCCTGTTTATATAAATCTTTTCCTGTACCGTTTTGTTGAGCTAAATTTTGAATTGATTTGATATCAAACGGATTATAAATTCGTTTTACCGAGGAAGGTTTAAATAGCGTCGACTGTTCGAGCTCTTGTTTGACCCCATTAGATACCGCGATGAGATTTTTTCCACTTAGCCTTTTTAAAATACGTCGTTGATAAAAATACTTTAAAGGACCCATTCTCGCTTCGCGCTTTAATTCTCTTTGATATGAATTATGCATGACATAAAAAGCATTTTTGAGTGGTAAGTTGCTTGCTAGACGGTAGCTTTCATATAGGTGAATCAGGCTTAAATCAAAATCACCATGTCGTTTTTCTTCTGCTCTTATTGCATTGAATAGTTGTTGGCTGAGTCGAGGCTCATTAAACCAGCCTCTTACTGAGCCCGAGTTACCAGACAGCGGAAATATTACTTTAAAATCATCGTTAAGCGGGTAGCTGACGAGTTCTTTCAATACGAATATACACACGCGGCATCCTTTACGGCTCATTGATGCTGCGAGTTCGAGTACTACTTTTTCGGCACCCCCTCCGCTTAGTGAGTCAATGATCATTCCTACATGTTTTGGTTTTTTAGCGCTTGGGTTTTTTGGCATTTGAGTTCGATAAAAAGTATGGATGCTTGAATTAAAATGATAGGAGGGTAGGCGGATAAAATAAACTAGCGCCGCGGCTCAATATAGACTAGAAACATAGTGAACTCAAATACTGTTGATGCGACTATCAACACTGATAGTCGTGATATTATTGTGAATCTACAAAAACTTAGAACTAACAGGATAAATACACTCTGAAAGACCAATCGACGCTGTTTGATATTGAGCAACACACTATCAACTTGACTAATGCTGACATCAAGTACTTCCCTAATTGGTTAGAAAAACCGCTTGCTGATAAATTGCTAGCCCATTTGTTACAACATATTGAATGGCAAGAAGCCACAATTAAGATATTTGGCAGAGAACAAAAAATCCCACGCTTGCAAGCATGGTATGGCGACGAAGATGCCAGTTACACTTATTCAGGCTTGAATATGACGCCCTTGCCTTGGGAAAAAAACTTAAAAGTACTTAAGAGTAAATGTGAGGCTCAGTGCAATACACGTTTTAATTCTGTGCTCGTGAATTTATATCGGGATGGCAATGACAGTATGGGGTTTCATGCAGACGACGAGCTAGAGTTAGGAGAGCAACCCATTATTGCTTCAGTCAGTTTGGGTGAGCAACGAAACTTTGATTTAATCAATAAATCTACCAAACAAAAGCAGCGTATTGTGTTGGAACATGGCTCTTTACTAATTATGCAGGGTGAGACTCAAAAGCATTGGCAACATGGCATCAATAAAAGTAAACGGCCTCACGATCCGCGAATCAATTTAACTTTTCGTTTTGTGCATCAGATGCAGTAAACTTAGAAACTAATTAGTCAATAGTACAACCTAAGGTGTGAAGTATTTCATGCAAATTGAAAAAATTATCAGAGAAAAAGTCGAGCGCACATTCCCAAACGCTGAATATGAATTGCTGAACGAGTCGCATATGCACAACGTACCAGCGGACTCCGAAACACACTTTAAGCTGACCTTGATTACCGATGAATTTGCCGGTAAACGTCTTATTCAAAGACACCGAGCATTAAACGAGTTGCTAGCTGATGAATTAGCTGGTGGCGTTCACGCATTGGCTTTGCATACTTACACGCCAGAAGAATTCAAAAAGAAAAATGGTATGAGTCCTGATTCACCTAATTGCCTTGGTGGCGGGAAACGATAAAGCTTCGACAAAATGCTAAATTTAACATTCTGTTAAAAGCAATTTAGATCATTTTCTGTTAGACTCCGCGCGTTTTTTAATCAATAAAGTTGTTCTATGTTTAATTTGATAAATGGTACACAAGGTAATGTCAAAAACGACGTGCTTTCAGGTATCACTGTTGCCCTAGCACTTGTGCCAGAAGCGGTCGCTTTTGCATTTGTTGCGGGTGTTGAGCCGATGGTAGGGCTTTATGCTGCCTTTATGATGGGATTAATTACGTCTGCTATTGGTGGTCGCCCGGGTATGATCTCTGGTGCAACGGGCGCGATGGCTGTGGTCATGGTGGCATTGGTTGCCTTGCATGGCGTTCAATACTTATTTGCTGCCGTCATATTGGCCGGTATTTTTCAGATTTTAGCCGGTGTTTTTCGACTTGGTAAGTTCATACGGCTAGTGCCTTACCCCGTCATGCTAGGGTTTGTGAATGGCTTAGCAATCGTCATCTTTTTAGCGCAATTAGGTCAGTTCAAAATTACCAACCCAATGGGTGATTTAGAATGGATGAGCGGTACGATGCTATATATGATGCTTGGTTTAGTGGCATTGACGATGGCGATTATTTATTTACTACCGAAGTTAACAAAGGCTGTTCCAGCCTCACTGGTTGCCATTATTACGGTAACCGCTTTGGTTCACGGCATGGATTTAGAAGCGCGCACCGTTATCGACTTTGTACGTGATATGGTACCCGAAGCTCAAAAAGAAGGAGTTACGCTAGCTGGCGAGTTGCCGACCTTTGCTATTCCAATGGTTCCATTTAATTTAGAAACCCTTTATATCATTTTGCCAACTGCCATTATTCTGTCTTTAGTGGGTTTGATTGAATCTTTGCTCACGCTAACGCTCATCGATGAAATGACAGACACACGTGGTCGCGGTAATAAAGAATGTATCGGTCAAGGGGTTGCTAACTCAGTCAATGGTTTCTTTGGTGGTATGGGTGGTTGTGCGATGATCGGACAGTCGATGATCAATATCAATTCAGGTGGCCGTGGTAGACTGTCGGGTATCACTGCTGCTCTAGTATTACTCGGTTTCATCTTGTTTGCAGCACCGCTGATTGAAATGATTCCGCTTGCGGCATTGGTTGGCGTAATGTTTGTAGTCGTTATCGGTACCTTTGAATGGGCTTCATTTAGAATCATTCGAGGCGTTAATCGCGAAGATGCATTTGTGTTGTTCTTAGTAACCGGTATCACGGTTATTGCTGATTTGGCTATCGCTGTTATTGTGGGTGTGATCGTGTCGGCTTTAGTGTTTGCATGGAAGCACGCCACTCATATCATCGCGAAAACACATACAGATGAAGACGGATGGAAAGTCTATGACTTAGAGGGGCCGCTCTTTTTTGGCTCAGTGTCTTATTTCAAAGATATTTTCGACCCGCAAAACGACCCTCAAGATGTCGTCATTGATTTTAAAGAATCGCGTGTATGGGATTCTTCTGGAGTGGATGCGTTAGATGGATTGGCAGATAAGTACGAGAAGCTCGGTAAAAAGCTTCATATTCGTCATATTTCACCAGAGTGTCGTACTTTGCTGAAGAAAGCTGGTGACTATGTTGAGATCAATGTGAACGAAGATCCGCGTTACCGTATTGCGAGTGACCAGTTGGGTTAGTGATACAACTAAGTTCATTTAAACGAAAAAGGGGGCAATTTTGCCCCCTTTTTATTGCTCATTGAGCCTTTTCTGATCGTTTAATCAACTCTTCTTAAACAAAAGCGTCATGCGATCTGACTCACCAATCGCTTCCATTGCAGCTCGTTTCGCTTCATCATCTCTAGCGCCATTTAGGCTAGGCGGTAAGCGCCATACAATATCATTTTCAGTAGGCTGGTCTTTGGGATTAGCGTTAATTTCACTGCTGGCGACCAATGTAAAGCCCGCGTCTTCAAACGTTTTGATTAAGCTAGATTGCTTTAAGTAGCCTCGGCTTCCGTCAGACCATTCATCGCTATTTGCTTCTGGGGCGCGGTGTTGAACGACCCCGACCATGCCATCTTCTTTTAGCAGGGTATGAGCGGCTTTAAGCGCATTAGTCATAGTATTGGCTTGTGCTTCAAAGCGATTTAGATTGTGTAAGGCTCTGATAAATACTACGCGATCTAAGCTTCCTACTAGTTCATCGGGAACAGTGTCAAATGTAAACCCACTGCTTTTGATACCATTATCGGTATATTTGGCGACTGTTTGAGGGAATGCTTTTGTAGAAGCAATACGTTCTTCTATGCGTTCTGGTGAGAAAAAGCCAAAACGTGCCCACATGTCGTCAACGTAGTTAATGCCGTGAAGCTCACCATCGCTTCCAATGTAATTTGCTAAAATATTTGAGTACCAACCGCCGCCTGGCAACGCTTCAGCAACAGACATACCGGGTTTGATTTGAAAGAACGCGATTGTTTGAGCTGGGTTTCGATATTGGTCGCGTGCTCGTGTAGCTTCGTCACGCGCGTCAACAACGTTATTTAGTGTCGCTAATTGTGATGCTTGTAAACCAAGCCCAGCTTCGTCACTTGTTCGTTTACACGCGCTCAATGCTGATATAGCCGCCACTAAGGCCAAGCCTGTCATAATTTTGCTTAGCTTAGAATTTTTATTGCCTTTGCGAATATCCATGTCGTTTTCCTTGTTAGGTAGAAGTAATTATTAGTTTTTTAGTCGTGTTATAGATAAAGACAGTGATTTCAATCAAACACTTTCGGACAAATTAACAAAATTTTAATAGCTAAAAGTGCGTTACAAAATAATGGCACAAAAAAAGGACTTAGCAGTCCTTTTTTCGAAACAAGTATATCTTTTGGGGACTATGACTGAGTTGATAGCCAAGTAATTAGTTCAACAATATCATCAGCAGTCATATCGCGCGTGAATTTTGCTTGGTATTTACCATTTACGATAAAATTAGGTACGCCCGTTACAAACTCTCGATAAGTCGCAATGTCCTTGTTGTTCTTTTTAACCATGCTGTTAATGCCGAAGCTTTTTGCAAGCTTGTCAAAACGCTCTGCTTCAACACCGTTAACTATAAACAAGCTGCGTAGATCATCAATACCAGTGATGGTGGCGCGTTGCTGGTGGATGTAATTAAAGATTGCTTGGTTTAACTTGTCTTCTTGTTTTAACAAACGAGCAATCACCATTGCGCGTGTCGCGTCATCTTGAATATCAGGACCGGTAAAACGCATAAAGTTAACATGCACTTTAGTAAACTTAACGTCTTCGGCAAGACCCGCCTTAATTTGTGCAACAAGTGGCTCGAAGCTATAACAAGCTGGGCACCAAAATGAGAAAAATTCTTTTACTTCTGGTTTTGCAGTTGCAGTGTCGCTAATGATTTCGTAGTGAGTACCTTCGCTCCATTTCATTTGAGCACAAGCTTGGAGAGGGAACAATATCGCTACAAATAATACTAAAAAGAGTCTTTTCATCTTTTGGGATTTCCTTTGGTCGCATGCACGACTTACTAAGTGTTGTCGTTGTTATATGCTGTGTTGTTAAGTGCGATAGCATAGCACAATTTATTATTGAGTCTCAAAGCCAGCGTATCAACCGGCTCATAATTTCTTTTACGTAAGAACCGCTATTTAGCACAATTTGTTGAACAAGCTTTGTCACTAAACCTTATTCAATCCTCATTCTATAAAATGATGAAACAAAAAAGCAGGCGCATCTACGCTATAAAGCGTTTATGACCTGCCGTTGCGCTTTCAGTTCAATTAAAATAAGCGATAGCTAACATTTAAACTGACTTGTCGACCTTGCCCAACAAAGCCAATAATGTTTTCGTATTCCTCATCAAGTAAGTTACTGACTCTTAGCGAAACATCTAGGTTTTCATCAAATGAATGGGTGTAATTAGCGTTGACTAACCAATATGCACCAATGTTGATAATCTGACTAGATTGAGGAAAAGGAGGGAAGAAAATATCAAGCTGTGAGCCAGTATAATCTGCTTGCACGAATAAGGCATTGTCGGCATCAAAACGATACCTCAGCGTTGCTGAACCTGTGTGATTGGCGCGTCTAAGTTCTTTCGAAAACGCATCTTTAGCATCTAAATAAGTATAGTGAGCCTGCCAGTTCAATTTTTTATAGCTGCCCGACGCACTTACTTCAACACCTTCTCGAGTGCTTTCTAACTCGCTGTTTTGAGCAGTTGAAAGCCCTAATTCAGGAACAAATACAAAACTATTGATTTCGTTTTCTAAGTCAGTATTAAAGTAGCTTAGCGAGACAGTGTTTTGCGCAGTGGTATAAACCAACCCTAGTTCTTGGTTGACAGCAGATTCTGGTTCCAGTTCGGGATTCCCAATAAAAAACGCTGGAAAGAAACTAAAGCGTTCAGTAAATGTGGGGTTAGAGACTGCTTTTCCTAGTGAAGCAAACGCTCTTAGTTGACTAGTCACATCGTAATTTAAGCCTGCGCGGTATGACACCGCGCTATCAAATTCATCGCTGTTGTCATAACGAATACTGGCGGTGGCGTTAAATGACTCATTAAAGAAATAGCGCCCATCACTGGTCAGTGCGAATGTTGCATTATCTGATTCAAGAATGTCAGCGCCAGAAACCGGTAGTTCAACAGTTTCGTCAATGTAATCAAGTCCAACGTTAACAAAATGGTCTTGTTCAAACCTTAAAGTCGAGATCCAATTGAGTCGTATTTTTTCACCTTTACTTGAGCTTGTCATAAACTCTCCAGAGAAATTCTCTGTGTCTTGCTGACTGTATTGAAGGCTTGCTTTGTGAGAAAGGTTTGAACCTAAAGAAGAATAACTCCACATGGCTTTTGCGCTAACTTGCGTACCTTCTGAAACATTGTCCGCGTCAGTCGATAAACCCGTATTGACAAAGTCAGTCGCGTCAAAATCACTTTCGTATTGGGCTAGGCGAGTGTTGAAGGTGAGCGTGTGTTCTTTGTTTAAGATGCGTTGGTAGTTTGCACTTAGCTGCGTGTTTTTGTAGCCATCATCTTCATTATTATCAAGTCCGTTGCCTTCACGAGAGATATTAAAGCCATCGGTTTGATAGTGACTTAGGTTTATTGCTAATTTAGCGTCATTACTGTTAGAGCTGACGCTAAGGCCAATGCGTTGAGTATTTTGAGTGGCAATTTCACCTGAAGCATCTACCTGTAGGCCGTTGCTATTATTTTGACCTTTGGTAATGATGTTGATCACACCTGATACTGCACTTGCACCCCAAAGCGCGCTTTGCGGTCCGCGTAATAACTCAATTCGCTCGACGTCACTTGCTTGGATATGCGCAAGGTCGGCAATTCTGCCTTGTGAGATGTCATTGACTTCAACACCGTTGACCAGTACCAAAATATGATTGGTTTCGCTGCCTCTAAAGCGAACTTCGGTCAGCGTGCCATTTGGACCCGAGCGTGAAATATTCATGCCAGCAAAGCTTTTAAGCAAGTCAGTCACAAATACGGCGCCCGATGCTTTGATATAAGTTTGATCCAAGACAGATACCGAACTGGGTAAATCATCGATATTGGTTTCAATTTTCGAACCCAATACTGTGATTTTTTCAATCGTATTTGAATCAGACGAGGGAAGCGTCGTTTGCGCGAATACCGCAGAAGCAAGTAGGGCTGTTGACGCAAGTGAAGAGCTCAGCAATGCCTTGCTGATAGTAGAAAGTTTAGTGTTCATTGTAGTGTTATTCCCAATAATGCTCCGCCCGAGCATTTGTGGCTAAGATAAGTCAGCAAATTTGCTAACCGTTTATCAAGGCCGGTATCCGGGCTCACATTATTTAGAAACGCGCCTTCCCATTTTTGAAACAAAACAGTGGCGGACCTAACAAAGATTTTTTATGGCCTTTGTTATAGCATTTCTATTTGGCCCAAAAGACCAAATGTTTACCGTTGCGGGGGCAGCGCAGGCTTTTCACCTGCTTCCCGTTTAACACGAAGTCAATCGAGCACCTTGAACGGCGCGTAGTATACGTAAAAAAATGAACAAAAACTAAAAAGAAATGAATAAGTTATAGTTTTAAACTTGGTTCATTTAAGGCGGCAAATTGCTCTTTGAGTGCAAGGATTTGGTTTTCCCAATATTTGTCATCAGCAAACCAAGGAAAAGCATGTGGAAACGCGGGATCTTCCCACCTTAGGGTTAGCCATGACATGTAGTGAACCATGCGCATCGCACGCAAAGGTTCGATCAGCGCAAGTTCATTGCTGTCAAAGCTTTGAAACTCTTCATATGCTTCTACAAGGGTATCTAGTTGAATAAACTGTTGTTGTTTATCGCCTGATAACATCATCCATAAATCTTGTACTGCAGGCCCCATTCGACAGTCATCTAAATCAACAAAACTGGGGCCGTCACGCCACAAAATGTTGCCGGGGTGTAAGTCGCCATGCAGACGGATACTTTGATAATTTGTATGAAAAGCCGATTTTGTGCGTTCGATGATCAAATCTAAGATGGTCATAAACGCTGTCATCAGATGTGACGGGATTAAGTTTCCGTTAACTAATATCTCTCTTGGCTTGTCTAAATATGCGGCTAAATTGATAGAAGGCCGATGTTCAAAGCTTTGGCTTTGCGCAACACGATGAATACGCCCAATAAAACGCCCCATCCACTCAAGCTGGTCAAGGTTGTCGACTTCAAATTGGCGACCGCCGACTGAAGGAAACAAGGTAAAACGATAGCCATCGTATTCGTGTAATGATTTGCCGTTAATGATTGACGGCGCGGCGATCGGAATTTCTTGCGCCAGTAGCTCTTGCGCGAAATCGTGTTCTTCTTGAATCTGCTCATTGCTCCAACGAGCAGGCCGATAAAATTTGACCACGTAACGCTTTTTATCTTCGGTGGCAAACTGATAGACGCGGTTTTCGTAGCTGTTTAAAGCAAGAAGCCCCGTGGCGACTTGCACATCGAGGCTTTCGATAGCATCCAGAATTAAATCTGGATGCAAATTACTGAAGGAAAAATCAGACATCTGTATATAAGAACTTACTCTCTTCTTCGACTGCGATGATGTTACCTGTTTCGTCAGTGGTTTGTACACGGAAATAAAACTCGGTGACGCGTTCGGTAATATTTTCAGGCATGGTTGCTACGCTAACGGGAAGTGTAAACACACCACCACCTTTGACCTCAACGGTTGTTTCACCGTCGTAACGAGCGCCATTAAGGCCAACCACCGAAATAGTGAAGTTGCGTGTTTTTTGTGATTTATTAAGCACTTTTAAGGTGTATACGTTTACTATTTCGCCATCGAAGTTTTCTCTAAACAACGAATTTCTGTCTTTGATGATGTCTACTTCAAGCGGTGAGCGAAGCATAATATCCGTAATTAACAAGCCAGTCATAATACACAAAACAACAAAATAGCCGATGAGCTTAGGGCGGAAAATCTTGGTGGTCCCACCTTTTAATTCATGTTCTGATGTAAAGCTGATCAAGCCCTTTTCGTAGCCCATTTTATCCATCACGCCATTACACGCATCTACACAAGCGCCGCAGTTGATGCACTCGTATTGCAGCCCGTTTCGAATATCGATACCCGTTGGGCAAACTTGAACACAAAGGTTACAGTCTATGCAGTCACCGAGTCCCTTTGCAGCAACCTGCCCACTTGTCATTTTACGTGAACGAGGACCTCGCTTTTCGCCTCTGCCGCTATCATAAGCAACGGTAAAGGTGTCTTTGTCGAACATCGCAGATTGAAAACGCGCATAGGGACACATATGGGTACACATAATTTCGCGCATGTAAGCTGCATTACCGTATGTACAAAATGTGAAAAATAGCACTGAAAAACCAGCCCAAAAGCTCACTTCAAGGGTAAAGAAGTCAACGAATAATTTGTCTATTTCTGTAAAGTATCCAACAAACGTCAATGAGGTGAGCAATGCCACCGCGACCCATGCAAAGTGTTTTAAGCTTTTGCGCCAAAATTTATCAAAGTCCATTTTGCGTTGATCAAGCTTGATGCGTTTATTGCGACTGCCTTCTATTTTTTCTTCAAACCAAATATAAATAAATGTCCAAGTGGTTTGAGGGCACATAAATCCACACCACACCCGTCCTGCAAAGGTGGTGACAAAAAATAGTGCAAATGCGGCGACAATAAAGATGTAGGCAACAATCGTTAAGTCTTGTGGCCATAGTGTCATGCCAAATATATTAAAACGTTGTTCGTATAAATCGAAAAGAATAGCTTGCGAACCCTGGTATTCAATCCAAGGTGCGATAGCGAATAGCCCCATAAAGATAAGCCCGAATAGACGACGTGTATTTTCTAATACACCTTCGACTGCGCGCACATAAATACGCCTACTTGAAGCAACGTGAGAGTCGGTGCCCGCGGGTTTGTGAATTTTAACCGGCGTCACATCCTTTATCTCAATTTTTTGGTTCATCTTTGGCTCCATAAAGTTGCCTTTGAATTTAAGCGATTGCCTGCCTACGATAATTTCTCTCGATTATACAGGTAATAAAGCTATGTTGAGTTAATTCAGATCAAATTAATCCAACTAAAGTGAATGCAGGGTGAAGTATTTTGCTGTAAATGATGAATTTAATTTCGTTTTGTCGGTCATAACTATACGTAGGTGCTGCAGAGTTGGTTGCCGTTTTATGTTGAAATGGCGTATTGTATACTCAGATGTGGTAAAAGGTTGGTCTTTGGATGATAAGGTGGATAGGTGGTTTAATTGCGTGTTTAGTGTTTATAATGGTGCTGACCAATACGCAAACTCAACATGCAATTAAAAGTACGCAACAAACGTTGAGTAATTGGATCTCTACAGCAGCAAAAGTCCCTGATATTAGTAAGTTAAATATACTAAGAGAAGAGTTTTTACATAACAACTTGTCTCTTCAACCACACCAAACTGATTATATCAGTGAAATCACGAGCTCCGTTGAAGAGTTGCGAAAGTATTATTTTTTGTATTGTGTAAAGGGCGATAAGAACCCATTTATTTACGGCGCCAACAAAGCCAAATTATGTGAACAAATAAAGCAATCTAGTCTTATTGAGTAAAAAGTCTGTGATGAGTTTAAGTAGGAGCGGCTTTACTTGTTTTTGTTTTGAAAATCGTTGTTAACCTGTGTTAGTTACGGAGAAAGTCATGAAAAATTCTAGTCTAAAATTAGCTTCTTTCTGTTTGTTTTATATGGGCGTTTCGACATCGGTATTGGCCAGTGAGTCAGTGGTTACAGAAGAAAATAAAACGCCTGAAACTATTGAAGTCGTGTGGCAAGATGCCGAAAAGTTTCGAGATGTAAGGCCAGTTAATGAGGGACGTAAACGCTTCCGTGAGAGAGTACTGCAACAGCTTGAAGCGCATATTGTCTCGAAAGGAGACGATTTACCTTCTGGACAATCACTTAAGATAACCGTCAGTGATGTTGATTTAGCTGGACAGGTTTGGCCGATGTCTTTTGTCGGTATGGGGCAATCGGGGGGGGATGTTCGTTTAATAAAAGACATCGATATCCCGCGGATGGATTTGTCTTATGAATTGATGGATCAAAGCGGCCAAGTATTAAAGTCTGACACGGTTAAATTGAAAGATATGGCATTTTTGCAAAGCAGTCATATGCGATATCGAAACGACCATCTAAGGCACGAAAAGAAGATGTTGGACGATTGGTTTAAACGAACCTTCGTGAATAAACAAAGTAATTCTTAAATATTTGGGCGTTTATCGAAGCCGATAGGCGCCCAACTTGAAGCCAAGCACTTTTGAGTTAACATTGACCCCTGCAATCAAATTATTAGAAAAGCTGAAAATAGATTTTCAGGTGTTGAGCTATGAACATGATCCAAGTGAAACAGCCTATGCAAAAGAAGCCGCATGTAAATTGGGGATCGCGGAACAACGTGTATTTAAAACCTTAGTTCTTGAAACCTTCAAAAAACAAGTTAGCGATTATTGTGTTGTCGTTATTCCTACCACCCATTTAGCTGATTTAAAGCTCGTCGCGAATCTCATGGGAGCTAAAAAAGCTGATTTAGCGCCGGCAAATAAAGTACAAAACATGACGGGTTATATACTCGGTGGCGTTAGTCCTTTTGCTCAAAAGCGAAAATTAAAAACGTTGATTGATGAGTCTGCGTTAGCACATGATACTGTATTTGTAAGTGCTGGTAGGAGAGGCATAGAAATTGAGCTTGAACCCAGCATCATGAAAGATATACTCGACGCATCGTTTCACAATATCTGTGTAGGTCAATTATAAAAATGCATATCAATGTCGAGCGCGTCAATTATCAAAATGAAACCCAATGTGAACAGCTGATAGACTTGTTAGAAAGCTATGCACTTGACCCGATGGGAGGTGACACCCCTCTAGCTGATGTGGTTAAAAAAAATCTTTGTCAGGCTCTACAAGTACGCGCCTATATGAAATCTTTTATCTGTTACGTCGACGACAAGCCAGCTGGATTCGCAAATTGCATCGAGAGCTTCTCAACCTTTAATTGCAAACCCGTCTTAAATATTCATGATTTTGCAGTGAAACCTGAATTTAGGGGCCTCCAATTGAGTCAACATCTCATGATGGCGATAGAAGCTCACGCCAAAGAAATAGGATGCTGCAAACTCACACTAGAAGTGCTAGAAGGGAACAAAGTGGCTCAAAATGCATATTTAAAATCGGGCTTTGTGGGATATGAGCTTAATCCTGAAATGGGTAAAGCAATGTTTTGGGAAAAGAAGCTCTAAACAGATTTTCGCTTCAAGTCCCCCAAACGACTGCCATTCATTAGACGCGTGGTGCGTAACTACTGCTGCAAACCAAAACGATAAACAACATATCGCTCAAATACTTCTCCTGCCTTCAATATGTCAACGGGCAGTTGAGGCTGGTTGATGGCATCAGGAAACCCTTGCGCTTCCAGACATAAAGCTGATTGTTTGACTGGTAGAAAGTTACCTGTATACAGCTGCACGCCGGGATAGTTAGTTTCTACTTCTAAAGTGATTCCCGTATTTTTTGCAATGACTTGCGCTGCTTTATTTTGCGAAATCTGATAGCAATGGTCATAACCGTTTTCGTCAAGCAAGCCAGCAAGGTCTGACAACTTATTTAAATCAAATTTGGTTCCATGCACAGAGTTAAAGTGCCCCAGTGGAATACTGTCTTCGTCAACTGGTAAAAAACTATCTGCATTTACTTGAATGAACATGTCTTTTACATGACGCTCGCCCAATGAAAAGTAAGCGTGATTGCAGATATTAATTGGTGTGTCTTTATTGCTCGTCGCTGTATACGTAAAACGGAGTTCATTGGCGTCGTTTAGCTCGTAGACAACGCAGAGTTTCAATTCACCCGGAAACCCTTGATCACCATCGGGTGAAACTATTTCAAACGCTATCTTTTGGCCCGACTCGCTGACACCTTGAGTTTTCCAATAAAGTTTATCGTAACCCTTCACTCCTCCATGTAAGGTGTTTTTTCCTTCATTAGCAGGTAATTCAAAGGTCTGCCCATTCAATTCAAAACGCGCATTTGAGATACGATTACACACTCGACCAACTGTTGTTCCCATATAAGATTGGTCATTGAATATATCTTCATCACTTTGATAATTGACTGTCGTTTCAGTTAGGTTTCCAGTTTTGTCTGGCGCCTTGATAGACAAAATACGCGCGCCGTAGTCTGCCAAGGTGACTTGCATTTTATTTTGATTGTGTAGCGTAAAACGTTGAATGGCTTGAGGCATGATGTTTCCTTTTGGTTCACTGAATATCCTTAACTGCAAAGGTCAAAAAAGCAAGTTTTAAAATTTATAAAATAGGCATGATTTTTCTTTCAGCCTTTGTAGTTCAGCATAAAGTTATTAGACAACGGACATTATTGTAAAAATAAAGATAAGTTTTTTTATGGTTTTTCACATTGGAATAACTAAGACTCAGGGATTATTGATGTTTTGTGAACTAACTTGATATTGTGAGTACAGCTGAATTCATTCAGATCTATAGTGAGTGCTTTAACTTGCTAATCCGATAATGCGTGCAATGGACGCGTTTTACAAAAGAGGAAAGTCACGTGAAAATCGGTGCACCAAAAGAGATATTTAAAGGAGAGGCTCGTGTTGCCATTACTCCTGAAAGTGCTTTGGCTTTGAAAAAACTGGGATATGAACTTGCTATTGAGACTAAGGCAGGTGAATTAGCTGGTTTTTCTGATAAGGCTTATGAAGAGGCTGGCGTAGAAATTATTAAGACTGCTGCCGCTTTGTATAAAGAAGTTGATATTGTTGCGAAGGTTCGCCCACCAACCGAAACTGAAGCAAAGCGACTGAGAAAGGACCAAACACTTATTTCTTTCTTTTACCCGTCGGCAAATCAAGCGTTGATGGAATTAGCACAGTCAAAAGGTGCTAATGTGATTGCTATGGATATGGTGCCACGTATTTCACGTGCGCAAAAAATGGACGCGTTGAGTTCAATGGCAAACATAGCCGGCTATCGTGCGGTAATTGAAGCGGGCAACAATTTTGGTCGTTTTTTTACAGGTCAAGTGACGGCCGCTGGTAAGGTTCCACCCGCAAAAGTACTTGTCGTTGGAGCCGGAGTAGCGGGTCTTGCTGCAATAGGCACATCAACAAGTCTTGGGGCAATTACTTATGCATTTGACGTCCGCCCTGAAGTCGCGGAACAAATAGAGTCAATGGGCGCTGAATTCGTATTTTTGGAATTTGAAGACAGTGAACTTCCTGATGGTGCCGAAACAGGTGGCTACGCACCTCCCTCAAGCCCAGAGTTTCAGGCAAAGCAACTTGAAAAATTTAGAGAAATCGCTGCAGATATGGACATTGTGATAACCACCGCGCTGATTCCCAATCGAGCAGCGCCGTTGCTTTGGACAAAGGACATGGTCGAGTTAATGAAACCAGGTTCTGTAGTGGTTGATTTAGCAGCAGAAAAGGGCGGGAATTGTGAGTTAACAGAAATGGACAAACGAGTTGTTTCTGACAATGGTGTTGTGATCATTGGTTACACTGATTTCCCGTCACGAATGGCTACCCAAGCATCTACACTATACGGTAACAATATCCGTCATATGATGGCCGATTTAACACCTGAAAAAAACGGTCAGGTTAATCACAATATGGAGGATGATGTAATTCGAGGCGCAACGATTACACATCAGGGGGAAATCACATTTCCACCACCTCCCCCGAAGGTTGCGGCCATTGCAGTACAAAAGAAAGAGAAGCCTAAAACACTGACTCCCGAAGAGGAGAAAGCAAAAGAAGTAGCAGAGTTTAAAGCGCAAACAAAGAATCAGGTTACTCTGTTGGGTATAGGTGCTGCATTGGTATTAGCGGTTGGTTTGGTGGCACCTGCCAGTTTTATGCAGCATTTTATTGTGTTTGTATTGTCCGTTTTTATAGGTTTCCAAGTTATTTGGGGGGTGGCGCATAGCCTACATACACCATTAATGGCCATTACAAATGCTATATCTTCAATTATTATCCTCGGTGCACTCATGCAAATAGGATCTGGGTCATATTTGGTTATCATTTTATCTGCGTTGGCAGTATTTATGACAGGCATCAATATTTTTGGTGGCTTCCTCGTGACAAGGCGCATGCTAGCCATGTTCCAAAAATCTTAAGGAGACGAGGACAATGGACTTCGGATTTACAACAGCGGCTTATGTCGTTTCAGCAGTATTAATTATCTTGGCGCTTGGTGGATTGTCTAATCAAGAAAGTGCTAAACGCGCCGTATGGTATGGTATCGTCGGGATGGCTTTAGCTGTCTTGGCAACTTTAATCGGCCCAGGAAAAGGCTTGGCTATCTTATCTCTGGTGTTAATCGCAGCTGGTGGTTTAGTTGGCTATCAACTCGCGACAAAGGTGCAAATGACACAAATGCCGGAGCTTGTCGCTGCGATGCACTCTCTGGTGGGGTTGGCAGCCGTGTTTGTAGGGTTTAATGCCGATCTTGAGTTAACGAGAGTATTGTCTATGACTTATATAGAACAGTCTTCGTTAGATGGATTTGCGTACTTATTATCCAAAAAGTCCGCAGTGGAAATCTCTATCTTACGGGTAGAACTCGTCCTAGGTATTTGGATTGGTGCGGTTACGTTCACAGGCTCAGTGATCGCCTACGGAAAGCTTGCTGGTAAGGTGGATAGTGCAGCGACTAAATTGCCTGGAGGCCATTTATTGAACGCAGGAGCCGCAGGTCTTTCTTTGGTATCGGCGATTATATATTTCAATGGCGGTGGGGTCTTAGCATTGGTCCTATTGACCGTATTGGCTTTATTTATCGGGTATCACCTGATCATGGGAATTGGTGGCGCCGATATGCCGGTTGTCGTATCAATGTTAAACAGCTATTCAGGTTGGGCAGCTGCTGCGATAGGCTTTTCACTCGGTAACGACTTACTCATAGTGGTAGGTGCATTAGTTGGCTCCTCTGGGGCAATATTGTCTTACATCATGTGCAAAGCAATGAATCGCTCGTTTGTGTCGGTTATCTTGGGCGGTTTCGGTGGCCCTGCGGGTGAACAAATGGCAGTCGAGGGTGAGCAAATTGCTATTGATGCAGACTCAGTAGCAACGGCTTTGAACGAAGCTGATAATATTGTCATCATTCCAGGTTACGGAATGGCCGTCGCGCAAGCCCAGCAAGGCGTAGCTGAACTAACGCGCAAGCTTAGAAGCAAAGGAAAAAACGTTCGTTTTGCTATTCACCCAGTGGCTGGGCGTTTGCCGGGGCATATGAACGTTTTATTAGCTGAAGCAAAGGTCCCTTATGACATCGTGCTAGAAATGGATGAAATAAACGATGATTTCCCAGAAACTGACGTTGCGATTGTCATTGGATCCAATGACATTGTTAACCCAGCGGCTCAAGATGACCCAAACAGTCCGATTGCGGGCATGCCGGTATTAGAATGTTGGAAAGCCAAACAAGTCTTTGTTTCTAAACGAGGCCAGGGAACCGGTTATTCCGGTATCGAAAACCCTTTATTCTTTAAAGATAATACGCGCATGTTCTACGGGGATGCAAAGGCATCGATCGATAAGCTTATTCCAATGATAGACTGATTTTTGGTTTGAGTTAACTATCAAGACCTTAGCTGTATTGTTAATAGCTAAGGTCTTTTTTTATGGCCGGCTAGGCAATATTGCTGTTTTTTTAACGGTGCCATAAGCAAAACTAGTATCGATAGACGCAATGCATTTTGTCGGATGCAGTACTTTGCGCACAAACTCTTCGTAATCGTGCAAATCAGCTACCACAATTTTTAATAAGTAATCGGATACCCCGGTCATGACATAACACTCCATTACCTGTTCTGCGTCTTGCATGCATGATTCAAATCTATTAACCACCTCATCACTGTGCTTTTCTAGTTGTACTCTGGCAAAAACCGTAATAGGGAGTCCGTATGCTTGCGCATCAATTTCAACAGTGTAACCAGTGATTATTTTATTCTTTTCGAGATTCTTTAACCTGCGTAAACACGGGGAGGGCGAGAGGTTAACTTTGTTTGCCAATTCATTATTAGTGATACGGCCGTCTTTCTGCAATTCACGTAAAATCTCTCTATCTTTTTTGTCCATAAAAATGCCAATTAGTACCTATATTTTAAAATTATATGCCATAAAATTTGTTTTTTGTTTGTTTATTCGCAAATTTATGCGTGTTAAGTGGCAGTATACTGTAGGTTGATTAATGTCGAGCTCTTAGTATGAAATACCAATCTAATAATTTTGAAACAAATGCTATTCACTTTGGATACAACGCACAAGAAAATGAGGGGGCACTAACACCGCCAGTTCATTTTACCTCAACATTTGCGTTTGAAACTGCCCAAGTCGGTGGTGAAATGTTTGCTGGTGAAAGAGAAGGCCATTTTTACACGCGTATTTCAAATCCAACCCTTTCATTATTGGAAGAACGCATGGCTATTTTAGAGCGAGCAGAATCAGCTTTAGCCACTGCGTCAGGCATGGGGGCAATAACGTCTACGCTTTGGACTTTTTTGCGCCCCGGTGACGAAATAATCGTTGATAAAACGCTTTATGGTTGCACTTTTTCTTTTTTAAATCATGGGCTCGCAGAGTTTGGCGTTAAAGTCATTCACATTGATTTAAGCGATAGTCAAGGTCTGAAACAGCATTTGACAAAGAATACTCGCGTTGTGTTTTTCGAAACGCCTGCAAACCCAAATATGAAACTGGTAGATATTCGTGAGGTATCCGCGATGGTACATGAGTTTAATCAAGACATTCGAGTGATCGTAGACAATACATATTGCTCCCCGTTCTTGTGTAATCCCATTGCTTTTGGCGCTGATTTAGTTATTCACTCTGCGACTAAGTATTTAGGTGGTCATGGAGATCTAGTAGCTGGTTTAGTAGTTGGTAACAAAGATGATATTCAAGCAATACGCTTATTTGGCTTGAAAGATATGACAGGTGCTGCACTTGCTCCTTTAAACGCGATGTTGATCATGCGAGGATTAAAGACGCTTGCGTTGAGAATGGAGCGCCATTGTGAAAACGCATTGAAAGTGGCGAAGTTTTTACAAAGTCATCCTAGCGTGAAAGAAGTTAGCTACCCAGGATTATCTTCTTTTAAATATCACAATCTTGCCCAGCAACAAATGAAAGGCTTTGGTGGAATGATCACCTTTGAGGTACACGGCGGGCTCGAAGCAGGTATTGCAATGATGAATCAATTAAATATGATTCAAAGGGCGGTGTCTTTAGGCGATGCTGAGACATTAATTCAGCACCCTGCGAGTATGACACATTCATCTTATACCCCTAAAGAACGGCTGTCGCACGGTATTAGCGATGGCCTGATAAGACTATCCGTTGGTTTAGAGTCAGTTGATGATATTTTGATGGATCTGAAGCAAGCGCTAAACTGCTGTGTGCCAGCCTCATTAGACGATAAAACTGATAAATTAGCTTCAGCTGAACTGGCATAGCAGCTGGGTTGTGGTTTAAACAGCAGAACATGAATTGCTCTGCTGTTTAACGTAGCCCTTCAAAAAAAGTAATTAGCCACGCTAACACCAACACTTAGGCCTAATAACCAAAGCAAAGATAAATGAAATCGAACTGCAATGATTAAACCCAAGGCGATCAACCCTAATTGAAGCGGTTCCTTAATTGTCGAACTCATTATTGGGTTGATGAGCGTAGCAGCAAGAATGCCAACCACAGCCGAACAAGCGCCTAGTGTTGCCCGTTTAAACCAGATGTATTGACTAAGTGTTTGCCAATACGGAAGCACAGCGATAACTAACAGAAACCCCGGTGCGAAGATAAGTAAGGTAGCGATTAGCGCATTTACCAACGCATTGTGTGTAAATCCAGCGTCGGTTGGTAATTCATAACCGAGATAACTAGCAAATGTGAATATGGGACCTGGTACAACTTGTGTGGCACCATATCCAGATATGAACACTTCACGTGAGATAAGCTCGGTATCAACCAAAGGCGCTTCTAACAATGGCAAAACCACATGCCCGCCGCCAAATACCAATGCGCCAGCTTGATAAAATAGAACAAAATCGCTAGCAATCGCTAAGATCACAAACACCCCAACGAGCAACACTAAAGATATAGATGCACTGTGTGCTGAGATATTAATTGAAAGGGTTTGCTTTTGGCTAATTACTTCGTTTTTAATTGACCAAGCGCCTATCAACATACTCATTATAATTGTCGCACCCATCACCCAAGCGTGTTCAAATACAATGCTTATAATCATCGCGATAAGTGCTATAGAGTATGTCAAAACACTGTTGCAAAAGTTTTTACGCATGCCAATCACAGCCTGAAATACAACGAAGACGGCTAACACCTTAAGACTATCAACTGCTAACAACAACCACTCGCTACCAAGCCATTGTTGGGCTAGGTTAGCAAAACAAATCAATACAATGACAGATGGCATCGTGAATGCAAAAAACGCAATTAATGCCCCCCATAAACCGCCCCTTAGCCATCCAAGGCAAAAGCCAACTTGTGAACTAGCCGGGCCAGGTAACACTTGGCAAATTGCTACAAGTTCAGCGTATTGTTCATCGCTTAACCACTGTTTTTGTTCTACAAATACTCTGCGAAAATAGCTCAAATGTGCGACCGGACCGCCAAAAGCTGTGCAACCTAGTTTTAAAAAGCTAAAGAAAATGTCTGACATGATTTTAATTACTTATATTTGATCACCAAACTAACCCCGCCGAGAATCATGATTGAAGCAATGATTAATGATAAACTAAGCGCCTCATTCAACAGCAAGACACCCGCTATACTGGCGAAGACAGGTACACTCAATTGCATACTTGCAGCGCTCGTACCTCTTAGCTTAGGTAATACTGCATACCATATTGCATAACCGATCCCAGATGTGATCGTTCCTGAAATGAGCGCTAGAAATAAGCCTTGGCGTGAAAGGTGTATGGTTCCGTTTGAGACAAGGTAAGCACTAAAGCCTACACACGCTAGCACGCTTGCTCTTAAAAAGTTGTCTGTTGTAGATAGTGTTGCATTTGCAACGCTTTTGCCTTTTATGGAGTATACCCCCCAGGCAATGCCCGCTAAAATCATCAACAGGCTTGCAATTGCCCACGTATTTACCGAGTCTATTTGCAGCTTATCACTATTAGGAAATAGCAAGTAAATAAGTCCAAAAATGGCAGTAATAAACCCAAACCATTGAAGTGTTACCAACCTCTCACCTGATAAAAGGCTATAAAGCATCATGGTAATTTGTACACTGCCAAACAGTAATAGCGCACCTAAGCCTGCAGGTAGTGCAATATAAGCAAACGAAAAACCAGCGGCATAAACAAACAATGCAGAAGCAGATAACCAGTCTCCGTTATTCACTACCTGTTTTATTGTAGAAGCTTGCTTGAGAACAAGCACAAGTATTATTAGTGTAACAGCACCTGATATTAATCTAATAAGTGTGAACGATGCGGGGTCAATGGCTTGCTCATACAGCGCCAGTCGGCATAAAACTGAATTGGCTGCAAACGCAAGTAGAGCGATAAGGCTGTAGAGATATAATCGAACATAGGATGATGTTTTCAAAGTAATTAGATTGCTTTTGGTTTAGAGGGATATTTATTTAGCGTTACATTATAACTGTATAGAAACATCAGCGTGAGTCAAACCTAAGTTTCTAGCACAAAGGAGTTTACGTTAAGATTGATTAGTTGTTAGCAAAAAAAGAGTCCGAACGTGCACTCTTTTTTTGACACTGATTAAGTTACATTATTTAACCTTACACATAGTCGAACTCTTGATCTGCATGTGCAAGCAAATCATCCGAATTGTCCAATATAACTGCCTTGTGGTTGTCTTTGCGTGGTAAAAGGCGCTTTATATAAAAATCTGCTGTTTTGGCTTTACCCTTTGCAATCAATTCGTTGCTATTCACGGATGCCACATCTGCCATACTTTGCCATAACACACCTAAAATAATATAAGAGCTGTAATGCAAATAGTCAGTTGCAGCGCCAGCTGCATCTTCAGGCTTTGCGCCTAACAAGCCATGCGACACTTCTTTCCATTCTTGCAGCAGTGAATTTGCATGTGATTGCCTCTGCGCATCGCTAATTGAAGATACTTTATTACTCAATAACTCATACGTGGCAGTCATCATGTGGCCACCATCACGGGTGAGTTTTCGACCAATCAAGTCAGCCGCTTGAATGCCATTAGTACCTTCATACAGTTGCGCAATGCGGGTATCACGCACTAACTGTTCCATACCCCATTCACGCACATAACCATGGCCACCGTACACTTGGATACCAAGATTGGTAACTTCTGTACCCATGTCAGTCATAAAGCCTTTACAAATGGGGGTAAGAAAAGCGAGTACCTGTTTTGCCTTTTGCTTAACATCTCCATCAGTGTACTTCTCGACGTCCATTTGTTGAGCATATAGGAGCGACAGAGCCCGACAGCCCTCAGTCAACGCCTTTTGAGTTAGTAGCATTTTACGTACGTCTGGTTGATGAATAATAGCGTCTGCTTTTTGCTCTTTTTGTTGAATACCCTGAGGCGCTCTGGATTGCAAGCGCTCTCGGGCGTATGTTAATGAGCCTTGATAAGAGGCTTCAGCTGCACCTAAACCCTGCAGTCCGACTTGAAATCGTGCATCGTTCATCATTGTGAACATACAAGCTAAGCCATTATTTTCTTCACCGACAAGCCATCCAGTCGCGCCGTCATAATTCATCACGCAAGTTGGACTGGCTTTGATCCCCATTTTCTTTTCAATACTGCCCACACCCAAATTATTTGGGGTTGCAGGTTCTCCGCTTTCATCAAGCAGAAATTTAGGCACTAAAAACAGACTAATTCCTTTCACTCCTGCAGGTGCGTCAGGCAGTCTAGCAAGCACTAAATGGATAATATTTGATGTCCAATCTTGATCACCACCCGTAATAAAGATTTTATTACCCGTGATAGCATACGAACCGTCACCATTAGGTATTGCTTTAGTACTAAGCAAGGCTAAATCAGTTCCTGCGTGGGGTTCTGTCAGGTTCATTGTACCTGTCCATTCACCGCTAATTAATTTTGCTAGGTATTGATCCTTCAATGCTTGAGAAGCGTGTTTATCGACTGCAAGCACCGCGCTTTCTGTTAACATTGTCGTTAAACGCCAGCTTAAATTGGCAGCATTTAACATTTCGTGAACGGGTACCGCAGCAGAATAAGGTAAATCTTGACCGTCATACTCAGGATTACCTAGCATCGCATTCCAACCGTTCGCAATATACTCTTGGTAGGCTTGTGCAAACCCTTCTGGTGTAGTGACTTTTCCATCAACCAGTTTTGCACCTATTTCATCACCTTCTCGGTTTAATGGCGCGACGGCGTCCTCGGCAAACTTTGCACCTTGTGAAATTACTTCGTTGACTAGCTCAAAATCAAAATCTTGAGCGCCGATATTTTGGTAATGCTCGTCTAGTGCAAGCCAGTCCTTTAGCAAAAACTGATAGTCCGCTAAGGGTGCTTTAAACTGAGGCATAGGATCTCCTGAATTTGTATGTGTGTTAAAAGATATAGTTACCTAGGGTGTTAAATACATTGATACGTCACTTAATCAATATTGCTCATTTTCATGACTCATTTGAAAAATCTCTGCGTCACTCAATATTTCCGTGCGTCCTTGGGCGACGTAGGCATCTCTAATTAAAATTAAGTCTTTGGGATGTTGCCAAGCCTCATAACGCGTTACAAATGGGTCAATAAAACCGATTCTGTCGATACTTTCATTAATCCAGCTTGGAGCATCTATGACTTCTTCAGTGCCCTCAAAGCCCCCACCTAAATGACAGGCATAAATTCTCAAGCCTTGAGCTGTGACCCCCAGCAATTGAGCGACTTTTACATTTAAACCTGTCTGTTCCCACATGTGACGATGAGCGCCGCATTGTGATGTTTCGGTTTGTGAAAGAAAATTGCCTCTGGGCAGGTCTATCGCGTTAGATTGCTCATGTTTAACCGTAAGAAGCCCATCTTGAATGCGCACTAGGCAAGCACCATTTCCTTGATGAGTATCTCTATAGTCAATATGAACTCTACAGGAAGGAGCAGGGGGGGGCGCTTGCGTGCATCCAACTAAAGTCAAAAGAAATAAAATTATAATAGTGTAAGTTTTCAATCTAGAACCTACAATTAGCAGTATGTATTGCGTTTAGACATGCACCTTAAAGCGCATTGAGCATTGAATCAAGTAAATCGAATCGTTATTCGCAAAAAAAGCAAGAACTCTGCAAGAACGCGACGTTTCGGTACTAAATTAGGAAAAGTAATGACCAAGTTTGTAAAAGTATCCCCTCTTTTAATCGGTGTTTTAGCCTTGGTGGGTTTTCTAATCTATCTTAATTGGCCTCAAGATGAAGCAAAACAAGGCGCGGGAAGGGCTGCTAGCGAAACCCCAGTTGTGGTTGCCCCCGTGGCGATGGAAGAGTTTCCTCTCATTATTGAAGCCTTGGGAACGGCTGTCGCCAATGAATCAGTGATAATTACCGCACAGGAAGCTGATGTCGTAAAAAATATCTACTTTGAGGATGGTGAAACAGTTGAAAAGGGTAAATTGCTATTAGAGCTTAATAATGCTGAAGAGTTAGCTCGTCTCAACGAACTTAAGGTCAATATCGCAGAAGCGAAGCGACAACTAAATAGAGTGAAAGGGTTGGCAAAAGAAAGTGCCGCCTCTGAGCAGTTACTAGATGAACAAAAAGCGCGTGTAGATGCATTAGAGTCACAAGAAGATGTGATTAAAGCTCAATTAAGAGAGCTACAGATTTTTGCTCCATTTACCGGTACTTTGGGGATCCGTGAAGTCAGTATTGGTAGTTTAGTTCGCCCCGGAGATACAATCACGACACTGGATGATTTGAGTAGAGTGAAAGTCGATTTTAGTGTATCTGAATCCCATTTAGCTAGCCTTGCTGTTGGGCAAAGTGTATTCGCTAAATCCGTGGCTTATCCCGGGCAAGAGTTTGAAGGCAAAATTACCAGTATCGATTCACGAATAGATCCTATCACTCGTTCAGTTCAAATTCGCGCTCAAATACCCAACGAACAAAACCTTCTCCGCCCGGGGCTTCTGTTGCAGATCAACTTACAAAAGCGTGTCTTGGATACCTTAGTGATTCCAGAAGCGGCACTGATTCCTGAAGGCAATTCGCAGTCAGTATATGTCGTTAATAGTGAAAACAAAGCAATAAAAACGAGAGTGATTGTTGGACAACGCCGCCCTGGCCTAGTTGAAATAATTGATGGGCTTTCACCTGGACAACGAGTAGTAGTAGAGGGCACCTTGAAAATGCGTCCAAATGCGAGTGTAAGGGTGCTAAATGACGGGAGTACTCAATAATGTTGCTGTCAGATATTTCTGTAAAAAGGCCTGTATTTGCGTCGGTTATTAACCTCCTTCTGTTGGTGTTTGGTATCGTTGCAATAAGCTTTTTATCATTGCGTGAGTATCCAGACATCGACCCTCCCGTTGTGTCAATAACGACACAGTATCCGGGGGCGTCAGCCGAAATTATAGAGACGCGAATCACTCAACTAATTGAAGATCGTATTAGTGGTATTGAAGGGATTAAGAATGTTAGCTCTTCTAGCCAAAATGGCCGCTCAAATATCACCATCGAATTTAACCTTTCACGAGACATCGACGCTGCTTCAAATGACGTGAGAGAGAGAGTCTCTCGTGTCCTTAACAACCTTCCTGACCAAGCGCTGCCTCCTGAAGTCGCAAAATCAAATTCTGACGAGGATGTTATCGTTTGGTACAACTTACGCAGTACTAACCTGGACACGATGGAGTTAACTGATTATGCCGATCGCTTTATTGTTGATCGCTTATCTACTGCAGATGGTATCGCGCGAATTGTCTTAGGAGGCGGGCGTACTTATGCGATGAAAGTCTGGTTAGATCGCAATGCAATGGCGGCTAGAGGCATCACGGTTGATGACGTAGAACGAGTCATTCGCTCCGAGAATGTTGAGTTGCCAGCTGGACGTGTTGAATCTAACGAACGTGATTTTGATGTGAGAGTCGCACGAAGCTTCCTGAATCCTAGTGATTTTGCTGAATTGACGGTAAAAGCGGGTATCGATGGGTATCTTATTCGCTTGGGTGAAATTGCGAAGGTCGAACTTGCCGCCGAAGACGATGAAACCGATTTTAGAGGTGACGGTGTGAATATGATTGGTTTGGGGATTGTTAAACAGTCTAAAGCCAATACACTAGAGGTCGCGCGCTCTGCAAGAGAAGCCATTCAACGAATAGAGCAAACCTTGCCAAGTAATATTTTTATTGTGCCAAGTTATGATTCTTCGGTGTTTATCGAAGAGTCGATTAACGAAGTATACAACACACTAGCGATAGCAATGATCATGGTTATCATTGTTATCTATGTGTTTTTAGGTAACGTACGAGCAACGTTGATACCAGCGATAACGGTACCTATCTCGCTGGTTGCAGCATTTATGGTGATGTATATGCTCGGCTTTTCCATCAACCTACTTACTTTGCTAGCCCTTGTGCTTGCAATAGGTCTAGTTGTTGATGACGCCATAGTTGTCTTAGAGAACATATACCGCAGAATTGAATTAGGAGAGCCTCCGATTCTCGCTGCCTACAGGGGAGCAAGAGAGGTGGGTTTTGCGGTCATTGCGACTACCTTAGTATTAATTTCAGTATTTGTTCCTTTAGTCTTTTTGGAGGGGAACATTGGGCGTTTGTTCACTGAATTTGCGCTTGCAATTGCAGCCGCTGTCGCGTTTTCAAGTTTTACCGCGCTAACGCTCTCTCCTATGCTCGCATCAAAGATCTTGAAGAAGCGCGAACGCAGTTCAGGGTTTGGTTTATGGGTTGATAGATCCTTTAAGAAACTTGAACAACGCTATTACAATTCTTTAGGGGTTACCATCAAGCAACCGTTTGTGATGGCTTTACTCGTTATTGTCAGCATTGCATTGTTACTGCAGTTACAGAGTAAAATTCCTGAAGAATTTGTACCGCGAGAAGATCGAGGAAACTTCTTTATATTAATGCAGGCCCAAGAAGGCGCCAGTTTTGAAAGCAACTCTCGCAACTTAAAACAAATAGAAGATATTTTATTACCATATAGAGATACGGGCGAATTTAAACGGGTATTAGTAAGAACACCTGGGTTTGGTGGTACAGCTGGAATTGCGATAGTGGGGGCAGCTGACTGGGATACTAGAGAGCGTTCTACCTTTGAAATGATGAATGAGGTGAGTGGTAAACTTTCTCAACTACCTGATGTTCGCGCTTTTGCCATCATGCGCTCTGCAATTGGCGGACGTGGCTTGGGCAGGCCGGTTCAGTTTGTTTTGCAAGGTAACACTTATGAAGAGTTAATCGAATGGCGTGATATTGTCATTGAAAAGGCTTCAGAGAATAAAAAGTTGCTGCGCCTAGATTCAGATTACAAAGAAACATCTCCGCAACTCTTAGTTAATATTGATAGAGATCGTGCTGCCGATTTAGGCGTATCAATTTCAGAAATTGGCCGCACATTAGAAACCATGCTTGGCCAACGCCGCGTGTCGACCTACCTTGATAGGGGCCAAGAATATGACGTCATCCTAGAGGGTTGGGAAGCTGACTTTAGAAGCCCCTCAAGCATCGATAATATTTACGTTCGTTCTCAACGGACCAACGAACTTATCCCTATGGATAACTTGCTGAGCATCAAAGAACAAGCGACCTCAAATCAACTCAATCGCTACAATCGCATGCGAGCCGTCACGATCAGTGCAAATCTTGCCGATGATTACACTGTTGGTGAAGCCCTTGCTTACCTTGAAAACATTGTGGCCACAGAATTACCAGAAGAGGTATCAATTGACTATAAAGGTGAGTCTTTATTGTATCAAGAGTCTGGTTCGTCGTTTTTATTCATTTTTGCTTTGGCGCTTGCGGTAACCTATTTAGTATTAGCAGCTCAGTTTGAGAGTTGGATACATCCATTGGTTATCATGTTTACTGTGCCTTTGGCGCTAGTAGGTGCTTATGTGGGATTATATCTGTCAGGCATGTCGGTTAATATCTACAGCCAAATTGGGTTAGTGATGTTGATTGGACTAGCTGCCAAGAATGGTATTTTAATTGTTGAATTTGCAAATCAGTTGAGAGATGCCGGAATTGAATTCGAAGAGGCATTGAAACGTGCTGCAATGTTACGTTTACGCCCTATCGTAATGACTGGTTTTACGACGGTTTTCAGTGCTTTGCCATTAGTACTTGCTTCAGGGCCCGGTTCTGAATCTAGAGCAGTGATTGGAATGGTTATTTTTGCAGGTGTGTTATTTTCTGCGTTTATGACACTGTTTATTATTCCAACCGCATACTCATATCTCGCAAGAGGAACAGGTTCACCGCAAAAACGAACTAATAAGTTAAATGAATTGGAGCAAGAAATCCCATATAAAAAAGGCGATGACGAAGAAGCCGAAACCACGGCAAGTCAAATAGTACCTAAATAATTAATATCCACCTATAGAAGTGGTTAAAAGGATAAAACATGACAGAAAGCACCAAGGCCTATGATTTGATTTTACACGGCGCGACATCTTTTGTTGGTCAAATCATGACTGAGTATTTGGCTAACTATCAATCAGAAAGTTATTCATGGGCGATATCGGGAAGAAGTGAATCAAAGTTGCTAGCACTCAAAAACCGTTTGGGTTTAAATATTGAACACTTTATTGCCGATGCGGCTGATGAGTCTTCTTTGAGCGCGATTTGCGAACAGACTAAAGTGGTTGTGAGTACGGTTGGACCATATGCCTTATATGGTGAAGCGCTGATAAAAGCTTGTGTAACGTCAGGTACTGACTACTGTGATTTGACGGGCGAGCCACAATGGATAAAAGCCATGTTAGATAAGTATGAGTCACAGGCTCAAACAAGCGGCGCGCGGATTGTGCACTGTACTGGTTTTGATTCAATACCTTCAGACATTGGCGTGTATAGTTTGCAAAAGCGCGCAATCGAACGCACAGGTCAGCCAGCTAAACATGTGAAAATGCGTGTACGTAAAATTAAGGGGGCTGCATCTGGTGGCACTATCGCCAGTATGATGAACGTGCTTAAAGAAGCAAAAGAAGACCCTCAGTTACGAAAAGCGTTGGTCAATCCTTACGTTCTTTGTCCAAGCAATCACGGGTTTACAGTAAGGCAAAAGAATCACAAGAAGGCTGAACAAGATAAGCAATTGAAAATGTGGACAATGCCATTTGTGATGGCGGCTATCAATGAGCGCGTTGTTCATCGTTCAAATGCATTACTTGATAATATGTATGGCTCTGAGTTTAGATATGACGAAGCCATGTCGGCTAAAACAGCGTCACAGGCATGGACATTTACACTGGGCCTTGGCGCATTTATGTTGGGTGCAAGTGTTTCGCCGATTCGTTCCTTATTAGAATCGTATGTATTACCTAAACCTGGGGAGGGTCCAAGCCCTGAAGAACAACTCAATGGAATGTTTGATATGCGCTTCTATGCGAACTTAGAAGACAATCAAAAAATAGTCATAAAAGTTGAAGGAGATCGCGACCCGGGCTATGGTTCAACAGCAAAAATGTTGGCTCAATCTGCGCTTTGTTTAGCCAAAGATGTACCTGATTTAGCCGGTGGTTTTTGGACACCTGCTTCCGCGCTAAATGAGGCTTTAATTTCTCGTTTAAGTACTCATGCAGGCGTAATCGTCTCGGAACTTTAGGACTTGCTCTCGGCCTCTGCATAGACAAGACACACTTTGTTGCAAATCTAAAAAGCTGCATTTAATGATGCAGCTTTTTTTATAGGGTATGCTTGGATGACAAGTATTAAATTATAAAAATAACAATTCACTGGGAGAATATATAAATGAAACTTACTTTAATTGCGCTAGCGACGACTATTGCGTTAGCCGGCTGCTCACCAGCATCAAATACATCGTCACCTGCTTCAGCTCCGCAGGCAGCGCAGAGCTTCAGCGCAGAAGAAATTCAACAAGAAACTCAAAAAATGAATGAGTGGTTTGAGCAGAAATACGAAGCGCAAGTCATGAATAGCCCAATTCAGCTGACCATGTTAGGAAGAGATGAGCGCCAAGGTGAAATTGATGAATTTACCGTTGAGGCTATGGATAAGCAAATGGCAGAAACGATTGCGAATGCCGAAGAACTAAAAGCGAGCATCAATTACGACAAATTAAGCGATGGCGGTAAGATTTCATATGATATTTGGATGTATCAAGCCGAACGCGCAATTGAAGCTGATAAATTCAGAAATAACAGCTATGTGTTTGATCAAATGCAAGCGGTTCACACTTTCTTTCCGCAACTGTTGATTTCTTTTCATCGAGTAGAAGATGCTGAGGATATGCAAAACTATTTGTCGCGCATAAAAGGCAGTGCAATTGCGGTTGAGCAGCTTATTACAGCATCTAAAACTGTGGCTGAAAATGGCGTTCGCCCACCTTATTTTGCCTTTGATGCTACGATAGAAAGTGCGCAAAAGATTATCACTGGTGCACCCTTTACCGAAGGGGACGACAGTGCACTATGGGCCGATGCAAAAGCAAAAGTGGCAGGTTTAGTGCAAGCTGAAAAGTTGGAGCAAAGTGCAGCTGATGCCTTACTTGCCGATATCCAAGCAGCTTTGCAAGGCGAATTTCAAGCAGCTTACCAAAACTTGATCGCTTGGCAGCAAGAAGATCGTGTTAATACGTCACCTGATGCGAAAGGTGTCAGTGCCTTACCTAATGGTGTGGCATATTACGAAGAGCGTTTAGCTAACCAAACCACGACTAATCTCACCGCTAATGAAATTCACGAAATTGGCTTATCAGAGGTGGCTAGGCTGCGCGCTGAAATGGTGAAAATTAAAGAAGAATTTGGTTTTGAGGGAAGCTTACCCGAGTTCTTTACTTTCTTGCGTGACACTAAAGACGATGAGCGTTTGTATTACCCTAATAATGACGAGGGCAGACAAGGGTATATCGATGACGCTACTGCAGCCATTGATAAAATAAAAGCGGAGTTACCTAACTACTTCGGTATCTTGCCCAAGGCCGATATGGTAGTAAAACGCGTTGAAGCCTTTAGAGAACAAGACGGTGCTGCTCAGCATTACTTCCCTTCTACACCAGATGGCTCACGCCCAGGTGTTTACTATGCTCATTTATCAGATATGACCTCGATGCCAAAGCGCGAGCTTGAAGTCATTGCTTATCACGAAGGGCTTCCAGGCCACCATATGCAAATTGCTATTCAGCAAGAACTTGAAGGTGTGCCGACATTCAGAACACAAGCTGGTTTTACTGCATATTCTGAAGGTTGGGCCTTATACTCGGAATGGTTGGCAAAACAAATGCCAGCGACCTTTGAAGACCCATTATCTGAATTCGGTCGTTTAGGCTCTGAAATTTGGCGCGCAATACGCTTAGTTGTCGATACGGGCCTTCATGCAAAAGGTTGGACTGAGCAAGAAGCTATCGACTACTTCAAAGCCAATTCTGCAGTAACCGAAGAGCAAGCCATTTCTGAAGTACGCCGCTACTTGGTTTTACCGGGGCAAGCCACAAGCTACAAAGTGGGAATGCTTAAGATTCAAGAACTACGAGCTGATGCAGAGAAAAAGCTAGGCGATAAGTTCGATATTAAAGGCTTCCACGACACCGTGTTAGGCGGTGGAGCAATGCCATTGTCGATATTAGAGCGCAGAGTTCAGCAATGGGTTGCTAAGCAGGGCGCTGCTTAGTTAACAAATTGAAGCATAAAAAAAAGCCGCTGATTTTAAAATCAGCGGCTTTTTTGTATCAAGCGATGTTATTCGTCTAAGAAGCTATTCATCTAAAAAGCTACGAAGCTGCTCAGAGCGACTAGGATGACGAAGCTTGCGAAGGGCTTTGGCTTCGATTTGACGAATACGCTCACGCGTTACGTCAAACTGTTTGCCTACTTCTTCGAGTGTATGGTCGGTGTTCATGTCGATACCGAAGCGCATACGCAATACTTTAGCTTCTCTTGCAGTTAGGCCTGCTAAGACTTCTTGTGTGGCATCTTTAAGACTTCCGCCAGTGGCTGAGTCTAGAGGCTGCACAATGTTACTATCTTCGATAAAGTCACCTAAGTGCGAATCTTCATCATCGCCGATAGGTGTTTCCATTGAGATAGGCTCTTTTGCAATCTTAAGCACCTTGCGTATTTTGTCTTCTGGCATGATCATGCGTTCTGACAATTCTTCAGGTGTTGGTTCGCGACCCATTTCTTGTAACATTTGACGAGAGATACGGTTAAGTTTATTAATCGTTTCAATCATATGTACCGGAATACGAATGGTACGTGCTTGGTCAGCGATCGAGCGAGTGATTGCTTGACGAATCCACCATGTTGCGTAAGTCGAGAACTTATAGCCACGGCGATATTCAAACTTATCAACTGCTTTCATTAGACCGATGTTACCTTCTTGAATGAGATCCAAGAATTGTAGGCCACGGTTAGTGTATTTTTTAGCGATTGAAATAACGAGACGAAGGTTAGCTTCGACCATCTCTTTCTTCGCACGGCGTGCCTTAGCTTCACCGATTGACATGCGACGATTAATGTCTTTAATGTCTGGAATGATGAGGCCAGTTTCGGCTTCAACAGCGTTCATCTTGCTGATGCTACGCTCAATTTCTTCTTTAAACTCGACAAGCTTTGGTATGTATGGCGCGTCGGTTTCAAGCATGTCATATAGCCACTGAGTGCTTGTTTCGTTGCCCGCAAATGCCTTGATGAAATCTTTCTTAGGCATTTTTGCGTTAACAACGCAGTACTTCATGACAAGGCGTTCTTGAATACGTACACGGTCCATCATGCTGCGCATGTTTTTAACCATGCGGTCAAACTGCTTTGGTACAAGTCTGAATTCTTTGAATACTTCACTGAGTTCGTTGATCTGAGCGCGCGCGTCTTTGTGTGAACGACCTTTAGATTCGATCATTTCACGCGTTTTGCTGTACTGCTCACGAAGGGCGGTGAATTTTTCACGCGCTAACTCCGGATCTGGACCTGTATCCTCTTCTTCTTCGTCATCTGCATCGTCGTCATCTTCGTCTTCTAACTCTTCTTCAGATAATTCAGAGCCAACGTGTGTTGCAGTGGGTGCAACATCTTGCTCGTTTGGATCGACAAAGCCGATGATGATGTCACTAAGACGAATTTCTTCAGCTTCAAACAAGTCCCATTGGTCTAGCAAATACGTGATTGCTTCTGGGTACTCAGCAACTGAACACTGAACTTGGTTGATACCGTCTTCGATGCGCTTAGCAATTTCAATTTCGCCTTCGCGTGTAAGTAGTTCTACCGTGCCCATTTCTCGCATATACATGCGAACAGGGTCGGTGGTTCTGCCTATCTCACTTTCAACGGTGGCTAATGCTTGGGCCGCGGCTTCTGCCACGTCTTCGTCTGCGGTGGTTTCTTGCATGAGTAATTCATCAGAATCTGGCGCCGATTCTGATACTTGAATACCCATGTCGTTTATCATTCGGATGATATCTTCTATCTGATCCGAATCTACTATGTCTTGGGGAAGGTGGTCGTTGACCTCGGCAAAAGTTAAATAACCTTGCTCTTTACCCTTGGCAATCAGGAGTTTGATCTGGGACTGCTTGCTTTGCACAATATACCTTACACTAAATTGGGAGTTGTTAAACGCGTACTGCCGAATAATAACTCATTGATTAATCAGCGGTTTTCAACCCGTTAAACGATGCTAATGTAAGCTACCATTAGCTGTCTTTACCGAAGCGTTCGCGAATTAGCTAGTATACCACATAATGTGGATTATTTTCTACACAATAAGCCATACGGGCTAAATTTAAATAAAGATTGCGGTCGCCTTAAAATGATTATCGACCAAACTGTAAATAGGACAACGCGTATTTACTTTTTATTTATGCTTTATTTACTAACTTTGATGCTTCGCTTTCATCTGTTTTTGTAACAATAAACTCAATTCTTGCTCTTCTGTCGGGCTCAAGGCACTGAATCTTGATTTTGCTTTTAGTGCTTCAAGGCGTGCATTAATATGAGCACTAATCAGTGATTTGAAGCTGTCAAAGTACTCCCTGACTAAATCTACATCTTCAAAAATATCACTGACGGCTACCGCTTCGATATGCTTAACATGGGGGTGACTTCTAAATGCTTCAAGTACCCTTGCGGCATTACTGTCTGGATTTTGTTGGCAATATTCATGAACCTCTACCAACACGCTTATCCCTTTGATGTTTAAATGCTTGATAGACTGAATCTTAACTTCTTGATATTGGCTAGCAAAAGACGGGTGATTGATTAAGATCTTAAGCAGGGCCCGAACAGGTGTCGCTTGAAGTTTTGGCTTTTTAAAGTCTTGCTCAAAGGGTTTACGCTGTTGCATACCCGAAGAAGTTGGACCATCGTTGATTGCTTGTGCATCTCCGCAAATTTTGGCCAGTTCATTCAACAATAATTCTTTTTGATTTTCGCCTGATATTTTTTCAATCAGTGGTTTGGCTTGTGAGCGCAGTGCCGCTTTCCCTTCTATACTGCTGACATCATGTTGACTGAGCAAGGTTTCAAAGAAAAATTTAGAAAGAGGTTGGGCATCTTGATAAAGCGCTTCAAATTTTTCTTTGCCAATCTGGCGCACCATTGTGTCTGGATCTTCACCATCCGGTAAGAACATAAACTTCATGATACAGCCATCTTTTAAATAAGGCAGCGCGTTTTCTAGTGCTCTCCAAGCCGCGGTTCTTCCCGCTTTATCGCCGTCGTAACAACAAATAACCTGAGGCGTGGACTTGAATAACATTTGCACATGTTCTGGTGTCGTTGCCGTGCCCAGCGCCGCAACGGCGTAGTCAATGCCAAACTGACTTAAGGCGACCACGTCCATATAACCTTCGACGACTAAAACTTGTTCTAGCTTACGGTTGGCTTGTCGTGCTTGGTATAGTCCAAACAACTCATAACCTTTATGAAAAATGGGGGTTTCAGGGCTGTTTAAATATTTGGGGCCATCGTCCTGCATGACCCTTCCGCCAAATCCAACTACACGACCGCGTTTATCTCTGATTGGAAACATCACTCGGTTCCTAAAAAAATCAAAGCGCTTTTTATTATCGTTTTCGTTGATTAATTTAAGTTCGAGTAGCCGTGATTGTTTATGTTCATCTGCACCAAATGTTTTTAACACCGCATCCCATTCAGGTGGCGCAAAACCGATGTCCCACGCTTTGACGATATCACCCGTGAGTCCACGGCTTTTTAAATAGTCAACCACACTGGCAGATTGTGCATGATGTTTAAGTTGGTGCTGGAAAAAGCGAGTAACGCTTTCCATCAACGCATAGTCTTGTTCGCGTTGTGATTTTTGTTCGGGTGTTGTTTGAGTAAAGTTACCTTTTTCTCTGGGGACTTCTAAACCATAAATACTGGCGAGTTCTTCGATCGCTTCGGGAAATTCTAAGCGATCAAACTCCATTAAAAACGAGACGACATTACCTTTCGCGCCACAACCAAAGCAATAATAAAACTGTTTTTCTTGGCTAACTGAAAATGAGGGGCTTTTTTCGTTGTGAAACGGGCAGCAGGCTTGATGATTTTTGCCTGCTTTTTTGAGCTTCACACGCGCATCGACAATATCAACAATGTCGGCACGCGAGATGAGGTCGTCAATAAAGTCTCTGGGAATTCTGCCAGCCATTGGGTTTATATAACCTTAGGCTAGTTTAGCTTTGATTAACCCGCTTACTTTACCCATATCAGCTCGACCTGTTAATTTTGGCTTTAACATGCCCATGACTTTACCCATGTCTTGCATCGAGCTTGCACCTGTAGCTTCCATCGCTTCGTCGATCAAAACAGAAATTTCATCATCTGTTAGCGCTTTGGGTAAAAAGCGCGATAGCACTTCGATTTCAGCTTCTTCAACGGCGACTAAATCGTCGCGGCTAGCCGCTTTAAATTGAGTAATGGATTCGTTGCGTTGCTTAACCATTTTAGTCAAAATTTGTAGTAAATCAGCATCTGTGACTTCTACTCGCTCATCCACTTCTTTTTGCTTAACTGCAGCAAGCGCCATTCTGATCGTTGAAAGCGTGGCTTTGTCTTTAGCGCGCATTGCATCTTTTTGTGCTTCTTTTAATGATTCTAATAATGTCATGCTTCGATCCTTTGTTTTTATATTTTGAGCGACAAACAAAAACGGGTGTCTATAAAGACACCCGTTTTCTAAAACTGTTTACGATTAAATCGTATACGAGTAAAGGTACCTTAGTACAACTTCACGCGGCGTGCGTTTTCGCGCGCTAGTTTTTTCATGTGACGTTTTTTAGCAGCTGCTTTCTTGCGCTTACGCTCCCAAGTCGGCTTTTCAAAAAACTCGCGACGGCGAACTTCTGAAAGTACACCTGCTTTTTCACATGAACGTTTGAAACGACGTAATGCGATGTCAAACGGTTCGTTATCTCTTACTTTAACGATTGGCATTAATATCTCACCTTAGATAAATAAATCAACCGGGTAGTAGTTAATTTAAGTACCCGGGCTAAAAAATGGTGCGGAATACTAAATCTTTACATGCCTTTTGTAAAGTAATTTAGTATAAAAACAACAAATAAATCTTGGTTTTCCGACGCAGGCGCGCAGTATATACTAGCGCCTTCATATATGCACCATTTGAAGCCCTGAAAAGCGAAGATTTGTGCATTAGCGCTTACACCATTATATCTATATGGTTAAGTATCTGTCGCCCGTTGGTAGGCTCAAATAAGGTAAGTGAATGAAAGTATTGGGAATCGAAACTTCTTGTGATGAAACCGGTATCGCAATTTATGATAGTGAGAACGGTTTACTTGCTCACGAATTGTATAGCCAAGTAAAACTTCACGCTGATTATGGCGGTGTTGTTCCTGAATTGGCTTCACGTGACCATGTGCGCAAAATTATTCCTTTAATTCAACGCACCTTGGACAGTGCAAATTTAACGTCCAGCGATATTGACGGACTTGCTTTTACAAGAGGGCCCGGTTTAGTGGGTGCTTTATTAGTAGGTGCTTCTGTTGGTCGCAGTATTGCCTATGCATGGGATGTCCCTGCCGTTGGTGTGCATCATATGGAAGGGCATTTACTCGCGCCGATGTTAGATGACAATGCACCTGAGTTTCCATTCGTTGCATTGTTAGTGTCGGGTGGTCATAGCATGATTGTCGATGTCAAAGGCATTGGTCAGTACGAAGTGTTAGGCGAATCACTCGATGATGCAGCGGGTGAAGCTTTTGATAAAACCGCTAAATTACTAGGTTTGGATTACCCTGGCGGTCCATTGCTAGCAAAATTAGCTGAAAAAGGTGAGGCAGGGCACTATAAGTTCCCTCGGCCTATGACGGACCGTCCAGGTCTAGACATGAGTTTCAGTGGTTTAAAAACGTTTGCAGCTAACACTATTCGTGCCGCCGCCGACGACCCTCAAGTCAAAGCGAATATTGCCTATGCTTTTCAAGAAGCCATTGTTGATACTTTATTCATCAAGAGCATGCGCGCATTAAAACAAACAGGTCGAAAGCGCATAGTCATGGCAGGAGGCGTCAGTGCAAATCGCTATTTAAGAGATAAATTTGCAGAAGAAAGTCGTCGTAAAAGCTTCGAAGTTTATTACCCCGCGTTCGAATATTGCACAGATAATGGTGCCATGATTGCTTATGCAGGCTGTCAGCGATTGCTAAAAGGCGAACGAGTCTCGTTGGATATGCAAGCAAAACCGAGGTGGCCGCTGGATTCGTTGGCCTAATACTTCTGCTCTCAAATTAGTAGCCAACTTTAAGTTAGCGAATTGTATGAAGCAGGTGGTCATAAATGTGAAAACGATTGCATATACATTAAACACTACAGTGCGTTACAATTGCGCCAAATTGCACGCGTAGATCCAATCAAAAGCCCTATTAGTCGGGCTTTGTTTGGTTACACAAACCCAATGCAAAACCCAAGAAAGAACACCAAAAGAATGGATTTAGTTAAAATAGAAGGCTTGTCATTACAAGCACTCATCGGCGTTTATGAGTTTGAACGCCATGCAAAGCAACGCGTGATCGTCGATCTTGTGATGCATACTGATTTTTCAAAAGCGGGTGCAACAGATGACGTTACTTACACAATTGACTACGGAAAAGTGGCTGAGCGTTTAGGTGAACTAGCTGATAAATGTGAGTTCAAACTGCTCGAAGCGTTGGGTGCACAGATGTCTGATATGATTTTTAAAGAATTTGCTCCTGAAAAAATTGAACTAACACTTAGCAAGCCCGATATTATCGACAATGCAGATAACGTAGCGATTACCTTGATTCGGGAACGAAAATCGTGATCGACACAAGCGACTCATTCTCTAATACCGACGCTTGTTCCGACTTAGGGGCTAGCGCAGCCGACAGGCCAATGCACAAAATTCTTATCAGCACTGGCAGCAATATCGACAAAGACAAACATACTCAAGCAGGTTTTGACCAGCTTGCCGATGCCTTTGATAATATTAGTGTTTCGAGCGTTTTTGAAAGTCAATCCGTTGGTTTTAAAGGCGACACTTTTTATAACGCAGTTGTATCAGCAGAAACTGATATGTCTTTGTCGCAAGTCTGTGACGTATTAAAAGCAATCGAAACAAAGAATGGGCGTGTCAGACAAGCTGAAAAGTTCTCTTCGCGCACACTCGATTTAGATCTTCTGTGTTTCGATAATATGGTCTGTGATAATCCAATCGTATTACCCAGAGAAGAAATACTTTTCAATGCCTTTGTTTTGCAACCCTTAGCTGAACTTGTTCCCGAGGATATTCATCCTGTTGTTCAAAAAACGTATGCCCAATTATGGGAAGACTATGATAAATCCAAACAAAAACTATGGATTTCAGATTTTACATGGAGCCGTGACCCCCAATGACACTTTTTGAAATTATTATTCTGGCCATCATTCAAGGTTTAACTGAATTTTTGCCTATATCAAGTTCAGCCCATTTAATCCTGCCCGCTGAAATATTAGGATGGCGAGATCAAGGTCTTGCATTTGATGTAGCGGTGCACGTAGGAAGTCTGTTAGCCGTTATTATTTATTTTCGCAAAGAGATTGTCGATTTAACCATTGCCTGGTTTTCTCATGGTTTTAGTAAAGTACAAACTAACGAAAGCAAGCTGGCTTGGATGGTGGTTGTGTCTACTATTCCTGCGGCCACGTTTGGCTTTTTAATGAAAGATTGGATTGCCCTAAATGCCCGCACGGCTATTGTTATTGCTATCACGACCATCGTCTTTGGTTTATTGCTTTGGTATGCAGACGTCAAAGCCAAGCAAGTTAAAACCGTCAATAACATTGGTCTTAAAGAAGCGATTGTTATTGGCTTAGCACAAGCGATTGCAATCATTCCAGGCACTTCACGATCAGGTATCACCATGACAGCTGGTTTGATGATGGGCCTTGACCGCGAGAGTTGTGCAAAATATTCATTCTTATTATCGATCCCAATTATTTTAGGGGCTGGACTTAACGCAACCCTTGATCTAGCAGGCGCAGAGCATGCTGTTAATTGGAATGAACTAGCCTATGGAGCCGGCTTTTCGTTTGTCGCTGCATACCTATGTATATTTTTATTTTTGAGTTGGATTTCTAGAATCGGTATGTTGCCTTTTGTGTTGTACCGCTTGGCTTTGGGTTGTGTACTTTTGTACATGGTGCTGTAACGTACGTGTGATTTTAGTTAACTATATGAATATGAACCAACAGCACTTTGGGAAAAATATAGAATGAGTGAAACAATCTTCACAAAAATTATTAATAAGCAAATCCCTGCCGATATATTATTTGAAGATGATCGTGTCCTCGCGTTTAAAGACATCAGTCCTCAGGCGCCAGTGCACTTTCTTGTAATACCTAAAAAACCGATTGCAACGACAAATGATATTCAAGCTGAAGACGAAGCTGTTGTTGGGTACATGCATCGAATTGCTGCTCGCATTGCAGCGGAATTAGGTGTTGCAGGTGATGGATTTCGCACCGTAATGAATTGTAATGCTCATGGCGGACAAACGGTTTACCACATCCATCTTCATGTATTAGCAGGTAAACCATTGGGTTGGCCGCCTTATCAGGAAAGGCTAAAAGAGTAAGTATTAGCAGAATAAATGTCGTGAATGTCGCATTGGCGTAAACTTCAGCTAGACTTACCTTCGAAACGAAGTTGCAGTGATACATATTGCTGTAAAACGTACAAAAGTGAAGGGGCTACATGCCCTGTACTTTGAGATATAATAAGGTTCAATTCATGTCTACACAAAACGCTTTGCTGACCATTTTGGTTGAAAAAATTAATAATGACACCCTAGTGTTACCCACCTTACCAGCAATTGCTTTAAAAGTTCGAAAGTCAGCCGACGACCCCAATATCAACTTAAACGGGATGGCAGAAGTTGTCGGGCAAGATCCATCATTGAGTGCGCGGATGATTAAAATATCAAACAGCGCTTATTTAGGTAGACAAGTCAAAGTCCAATCAGTGACGCAAGCCGTAACTCGCATCGGTCTGGCCCAGGTGAAAAACATCGCAACCGCCCTAGCGATGGAGCAACTGTTCGTTTCTAAAAACGAAGTTGTTAAGAAATATATGTCAATGAAGTGGAACGATACCATCGAGATAGTTGCCAATGCACTCGCGGCGTTGATGACCTATCAAAAAGAAACGGGAAACAAAAATCTTGCGCTCGACACGATGACACTTTGCGCACTTGTCGCAAATATAGGTGCATTGCCAGTTTTAACAGAAGCGGAGCGACACGACAGTGTGTTTGCCAACCCAACGTTTTTAGATGTTGCCATCGACAAGCTGGCAGGAAGAATAGGCGGCAGCATCATGCGTGAATGGCAGTTTAATGATGTATTCATTACATGTGCTGAATATTGGAGAGAATTAGCATTTGGTAAAGAAGACGTATCATACATTGACTTTGTGCGATTAGGCGCAGCATTAGCGAAGCAAGTGGATAACCCTGAAGATTACTTAAACGCCGCTCAAGCGAAAGGTATTTTTGAAGATGTCGACGTTTACCAAACTGATGAATTCATAGAAATGCGAGATAATGCGAAAACAATCTTTGCATAAATGTTAATAAATTGTTATAAAAAACCAGTGCTTGCACTGGTTTTTTTTTGTTTGAAATTAGGGAGGGAATCTTTTAGTGGTAGATGAATTATTAGCTGCGATTGAAAATAAATCGCGTCAAAACGATGCCTTAAAGCTGCTCCCTCTGATGCAAGAATGGTCAGGTTACAAACCTCATCAAGCTGGTTCGATGGTTGGTTTTGGTCGCTATCATTATCGGTATGAAAGTGGTCGCGAGGGTGATTTTTTCGTAACGGGCTTTGCTCCTAGAAAGCAAAATATTGCTGTTTATATTATGCCTGGATTCGAAGCATTCGAGCCCTTGCTAGAAAAACTCGGAAAGCACAAGATCGGAAAGTCCTGTCTTTATATCAATAAACTAAGCGATATCGATATCTCAGTATTAGGTGAAATTGTCAGTTTGTCTGTGTCTATGATGAAAGAGAAGTATCCGTGTTCTGAGTTTATTGAGCATGTTTGATGTTAAGGAATAAAAGGGTCAGTGTTAATTAATCATAAAACCTTGGGGCGGCCTCGTGTTGCTGATTTTAGCTTCATTCCAGTTAACTCGGCGACTTGTTGTTTAAATTTACTGTTGCCTAAAACAATTTCTTTTTGGGTACAATGACGTATATCGTCTATTAGGTCTTGTTTGAGTTGGTGCTCAAATAGTCTTCTGTATGCAATGAGTCGTTGGCACTTATTGGTTCCTAACTGTGTGTAAAGAGGGTGAGGCTCAATGAGTGAGGAATGCTTACCGAGA
>NZ_BGNG01000017.1 GCF_003203515.1 Glaciecola sp. KUL10
TAAAACCACTTGCTGCTTCAGCGTTGCGTTAATGCCCTGTTGGGCTTGCCTCGTTGAAGAGGTGCGCATTGTACACGCGCCAACTTTAAGGTCAACACTATTTTTGAAAAAATTTAAGTTTTATTGCTGTTCGCACAAAATAAGAGCAAAACGCTTAAAAACACAACTCTTCTCAGTGGTTTTGGAGCTAAATACACAATTATAACGGGTATTTTTCAAAATCAACCAAGATAGCAAAGCGGTACAAAGTAGTTTATCGTCGTTAAATGAGTTAACTTAAATCTTTATTATGCCTGATTCCGCAACGCTACTTTTATTTATACCCACTATGTTTTTAGTCAGCATCTCTCCTGGTATGTGTATGACCCTAGCAATGACGCTTGGCCTATATGTGGGTATCAGAAAAACACTATGGATGATGGTAGGTGAGTTGCTTGGTGTAGCGCTTGTTGCAGTGAGTTCGGTACTTGCAGTTGCAATACTAATAGATGCATACCCCATATTACTTACACTACTGAAGTGGATCGGGGCCGCCTATCTTTTATATTTAGGTATACAAACATGGTCAAGTAAGATGAGCTTTACTAACGAATCAGATTTTGGCACGAGTATTACTAAAACTAGTTTGTTTTTGCAGGGGTTTGCGACAGCTATTGCAAACCCAAAAGGTTGGGTGTTTATGATTGCCCTTTTACCTCCACTTATAACACCTAATAAACCGATGTTCATTCAAACCTCCGTTTTTGTTGCTATTATTCTTGTAAGTGAATTGGTATGTATGATGCTATACGCAAGCAGTGGTCGTGCATTACGAACCTTTTTTATGAAGAACAATAATGATAAATGGATGAACCGCATTACAAGCCTTTTACTAATAATGGTTAGTCTATGGTTAGTTGTGAGTTAATGTGTTGAGGAGCGTCCAAGGAGTAAAAAGATGACGATAAGAACCTATAAAAGTATTCCACCAACAATAGCAGCCAATGCATATGTAGATGAAAGTGCAGTGTTGGTGGGTGATATTACTATCGGTCAAGATAGCAGTATTTGGCCACTAGTAGCTGCTCGCGGCGACGTTAATGTTATCAAGATTGGCGAACGAACGAATGTTCAAGACGGAAGTGTACTCCATGTCACTCGTAAATCTGAAAGTAACCCAAATGGTTTTCCACTTCTAATCGGCGATGATGTGACAGTAGGACACAAATGTATGCTTCACGGCTGCGTATTGGGTAATCGAATATTAGTGGGCATGGGCGCGATTGTCATGGACGGCGCCGTTGTTCAAGACGATGTATTTATTGCTGCGGGTGCACTAGTCCCCCCCAATAAAACGCTCGAAAGTGGCTATTTATATGTAGGCAACCCTGCCCAAAAGAAACGTCCACTGAAACCAGCAGAACAAGCATTTTTAAGTCAATCAGCTAAAAACTACGTCAAGCTTAAAGACGAATATTTGGATGAACTCAATAATAGCTAGCCTCGTGCTAGCTATTTTGTAATTCGATTCGAAGTGCTTTTATTACCGAATCTACGTTAGGCCTCTCACCCAACCACAAATAAAAACTTTCGGCAGCTTGTCCAACAAGCATCCCTAACCCATCAGCTACATTTTGCAAGCCCTGAGACTTTGCCCACGCAACAAACACCGTATCTTCATTTCTATAAACCATATCGTAAACACAAGTATTATTGTGAGTATGCTTATTATCTATCGCTGGTAATTGGTTGTTTAAACTTAAAGACGTTGCATTAATAATTAAATCATAACAGCCTAGCTTATCAACCTGATCGATACAGGTCGTAATTTCATTAGGACAAACCTGAGATAACCGCTGCGCATTGTCTAAACTGCGATTTAAAATATCCACTTGTGCAGGTCGAGCATTGATAATGTTTGAAAAAGCGCCTCGTGCCGCTCCACCAGCACCAATCAATAGTACTTTGCGATCTTCAATTTGCATATCAAGGCGCAATAAATCACTGACTAAACCAACGCCGTCAGTACTATCACCAACAAAATGATTATCTTTTCGAATAATAGTATTCACAGCTTCAGCGGCTTTCGCTCCGTCTGTTAGCGAATCGACCCAACGAGCTGCATTTTCTTTAAAAGGCATAGTGACATTCGCACCCAACGCATCTGGATGATCGAAAAAGCGCTCAAAATCCTCTTCGACATTGGTTTCATTTCCTAAAATCGCTTGGTAGTCGATATCAATACCGACTTCTTTAGCAAACATTGAATGTATAAGGGGTGATTTACTTTGAGCGATTGGCTTACCAAATACTGCGAATTTTTTTGTCACGAACATGAATCTATAGATGAGTTTGATTAGGAGAATACACTTGAGTAAACAAGCTAATCAAGTAATGCTTGTAATATAATAGATGCAAAAAACCGCGAGTATCAGCGGATACGCGCGGCTTTAAAACTAGTCTCAACGACTAGAAAATACAAATATGCAGATTAGAATTTATAAGCAATAGAAAGAGTGTAAACCCAAGGGTTGATATCAACTGTTTCAATTTTACCAATGTCTGAACCTGCAACTTTAAAGTCAGCTTCTGTTTCAATATCTATATAACGAACAGATGCGTTTACATAGACACCTTCAGAAACTTCATAATCAGCACCGATTTGTGCTGAAAAACCAAATGAAGCATCTAAACTCAAATCAGATACAACAGCCCCTGCTGCACCTTCGATAACATCAACAGTGCCTTGGTTAAACTCTTCATCAAAGAATACTGTGTAGTTTAAACCCGCACCAATGTATGGCTGGAATTTTGAACTTGCATCTAAAAAGTAATAGTTAGCAGTGACCGTTGGCGGTAGGTGCTTAGTTTTACCTAAGTTGATATCCCCACCAGCAATATCGATATCGTGCGAAAACGGTGTAGCGGCCAATACTTCAATATTGATATTAGGGGTAATGAAATACGCTAAGTTAAGACCTAATTGAGCGTTGCTATCAACACTGACGGGGCCAACGGTTGCGCCACCCAACGCAAAGTCTGCACCGCCAACTAAGATATTTGAGCTGCTGTCATCAGGTGCAACGTTAGTCACACCTGCGCGAACTAAAATATCACCCGCTTCGTGTGCAAAACTAGTTACAGGAAGCGCTAATGCAGCAAAGATTGCAGTTGCTAAAACTTTATTTCTCATGTGTGTTCTCACTTAATTAAAAATAGTTGAATGTGCTTAATGACGCTCATACTAGTGTGAGAAAAAAATAAAATTTGATCTAGATTAAGCTTTTTAGCTTGTTGATGCTTATCGTGTTTTTTGCTTGATCTGAATCAACAAAAGCCACGGCAATTATCCCGTTTCAGACAGCCAGTCTCTTGCTTTAAGAAATTTGTTAAGTTTAGCTTCGGGCGTTTCTGGGTTAGGTTGGTAGTTATACTCCCACCTAGCAAGTGGTGGCATCGACATTAAAATGGACTCAGTGCGCCCGCCAGTTTGCAGTCCGAACAAGGTGCCGCGATCATATACAAGGTTGAACTCTACGTAACGACCTCTTCTATATAATTGAAACGCACGCTCTCGTTCGCCGTATGGCGTATTTCGTCTATTTTCAATAATAGGCACATAAGCGTCTAAGTACGCATCTCCTACCGATTGCATAAATTTAAACGACTTATCAAAACCAGGTTTGTTTAAATCGTCGAAAAATAACCCGCCTACTCCGCGCGTCTCATCACGATGTTTGAGATAAAAATATTCATCGCACCACTTTTTATAGTCAGCGTAATAATTTTCGCCAAAGGGGTCGCAGGCTTTTTTGGCCACGGTATGCCAATGCACAACATCATCTAAAAATGGATAGGTCGGCGTAAGATCAAAGCCGCCACCAAACCACCAGATAGGATCATGTCCTTCTTTTTGCGCAATAAAAAACCTAACATTTGCATGTGATGTGGGAATGTAAGGATTGTGCGGATGAATCACTAATGATACGCCCATTGCTTGGAACTCGCGCCCTGCTAGCTCAGGCCGATGTGCAGTGGCTGATGCAGGCATCTTATCACCAAAAACATGCGAAAAATTTACGCCTCCCTGCTCTATCACTGTACCATTAGACATGACTCGCGAGCGACCACCACCACCTTGTTCTCTTACCCACTCATCTTGTTGAAACTCACCTTTACCGTCACAAAGAGACAGAGTTTGACAGATATTGTCTTGTAGCTTTAATAAGTAGTCTTTAACTTGGTCAATTTGAGTCTGGTTTACCATTTAACGTTCCGAATTGTTTTAAAACAAGGTATAAAAGACTATCGCAGTCTTTCTAATGTAAGGCTATTGGTAATAGTACTTGGTTTTTGCTGTGAACCCAATGGACCATCAATAATCAAAATTTGATCTTGGAAGTAGTTTTCAACCTCTATTGCACTGCGAGCGGGTACTAAACCAGCAGGATTAGCGCTGGTTGACACTAGCGCCGAGCCCACCGCATTGCACATATCAATCACAAGTGGATGATCGGTCACTCTTACCGCAATCAATGGCGAATCACCTGAAATCCACGCCGGTGTTTTATCACTTTTTGGCATTAACCACGTAAATGGACCGGGCCATGATGCTTCAATTTTCTGTTGATGCTCTAAGGGTATCGCATCCCAATCAACAAAAGGCATGATTTGCGAGACATCGGCCGCAATGATAATGACACCTTTTTCAACAGGTCTTACTTTTAAACGCAAAATTTCATCCATCGCTTTTTGACTCAAGGGGTTACACCCGAGTCCGTAAACAGCTTCTGTTGGATAAGCAACCACCTGTTCATTGTTAAAACAAGCTTTAAAACTTTCTAGCCATGGGTGTTGATTCATGCTTTATAGTCTCTGTGTAGTATTGAGCTAAAACAAAAGTGGGCTCTAATTAAATTCACGCGTAGTGTAATCGCTATCACTTGATGCGTTAATCAATATTAAACAGAAATGATCATATAGAAATTTCGAACAAAAAAACGAGTAGTAAACTGATTTGTATTAGCCCGGATTTTCGATGTGCTTACATTTTGGGTAAGCATCGCAAGCAATAAAGGTTTTTCCGAATTTGTTTTGCCGCTTGACTAAATTGCCTTTATTACATTTTGGGCAAGCACTGACGTCTTCTGACTCGTTTTTGTTTTGGCTAGCAATGTAGTGACACTCAGGAAATGAAGTACACCCAATAAACATGCCATAGCGACCTTTTTTGACAGCCAACTCTGAACTGCACTCAGGACAACTTGAACCGTCCATGACTTTTAAGGTAGAGACTTCGGCCTTTTTTGTGCTTTGCGTGAAGTCACATTTAGGGTAGTTGCTACAAGAGAGAAACGAGCTCTTATTTACATATTTTATGCGAAGTTCGCCATCGCACATAGGACACGCGCCATAGGCTTCGTTTAGCGCGTGCTGCCCTGCAGTAAATAGAGACTGATCAATCTTCATCAATAGTCTACCGAATCATTGAATAGCTGGTCTTCAGAATCAAAGTTAAAGAGGCCAGAGTGATTAATGTTTTAGACCGTCCATTTCATCAAACAATAAATCTTCCATCTGTTCGTATGCTAATTCTTTACCTGGCACATTAAACAGAACCATCAACACCACCCATTTTAAGTCTTCCAAGCAAAACTCAGGGGTGTCAATTTCCATCACTCGGTCCATCACCATTTCTCGAGTCGCAGTATCGAGCACATTGACTTGCTCCAAGAACAAAATAAATCCGCGACATTGTAAATCAAGGCGCTGCTGTTCTTCGTACGTGTAAATACGCGTGCTAGTCGGAGTGGTGGTTTTCTCTATATAACAATCAGAGTCAGTTTCTTGCAGCTGGGCTAGTTTTTCTAACCAGCTAAGTGCCTGATAGATTTCATCTAAATGAAACCCCGCTCTTGTTAGCTCATCGGTCAGTTCGTCGTGGTCGACGCGGTATTCAGTTTCGTTGTGTACTAAATTTTCAAAAAGATACATCAGGATATCAAACATAGCTTTAGCCCCCTAGTTTGACGTAGCCTTCTGAAGTAGAGGCTACTAATCCACGCAGCTCATATTCTAGTAATTGTCCAAGCAAATCAGAAATTGAAATGCCTGTTCGCTGCGCAATTAAATCAACCGGTGTTGATTCATAACCTACACTATCTAACAACAGATCACTTGCCAAGCTTTGATTGGTTTTTTTTGTGGTTTGTGAGGATATTCCGCTTAATGACGCTTGTTTTGTCCATTTATCACCCAACACATCAGTAATATCGCTAGCACGCTCCACTAAGTTTGCGCCTTGCTTGATTAGCCAATGGCAACCTTCTGCATTTGGGTTTCGAATATTGCTTGGCACTGCAAATACTTCTCTATTTTGTTCAATTGCATAGTTTGCAGTAACCAAAGACCCACTTTGAATGCGCGCCTCAGACACCAAGGTACCCAAGGCCAATCCACTTATTATCCGATTTCTTCGTGGAAAAAAAGAAGGTTGAGGAAGCGTTCCAGGTAAAAACTCACTGATAATCAAGCCATTATTTGCTATTGAATCATAGAGCTTTGCGTGTCGTTTGGGGTAGACCACATCTACACCGCACCCCAAAACGGCAATCGTATTCATACCGCTTTCTAATGCCTGACGATGTGCAATGCCGTCGACGCCAATTGCCAAACCACTGATAACAGCTAACTCTGAACAAGCACTAAGCTGAGACACCAGTGTTTTTGTATTTATTTGAGCATCTGTAGACACGCGGCGACTACCAACAATAGCCAACATGGGGGAATCTAATAGGTTGATATCACCTAAGCAAAACAATACTAACGGTGGTTGAGATACTTGTTTTAACAGTTCAGGATACGTTTCGAAATCATAGCAAACCACGCTGTGTTTATCGGATTTTGATAACCAACTTAAGACTTTGTTCACACTTTTGTTTGGCGTAGTCAGTTGAGAAATTTGCTCTGATGACCACCCTAACCCAATCAATTCATCATTATGAGTAGAACATAAACTCCTTAATCCACACCCGAGTAAACGACATGTTTTGAGGATTGTTGAAGGACCAACCCCAGTGACTTGAATTAATCGCAAGTAATTTTCTAGAAGTTTAGTATCAGTTTTAGATGTGAGGGCTAACAAGCGTCCGTGCTTATTATTCATTTTTTATGCTCCTTTGCATTTCTGCATGAAGCTTCGTCACTTCATGGAATTTATGGTTTGGCGACGATTTCACCACCTCTTAGATATGTGTTTGCTTTTGTAACCCATCCGTAACTGGCGTGCTCAAAGGATTTAAAAATCACTAGCTCGCCAACTTTTATTGCTGGTTGCTCGATACGCTCATCAAAAGAAAAGTATGATATAGCCGTCGTTTTCGCGCGTTCATATGTTGGTGTTTCGCCATCATAAATAGCAGGGCCTTGAGCATAAACCCCCATCACCGTGCCGGGTTTAACAAAACGTTTTCCAAGGTTGATAATGACGACGTCTTGCTTGCCGACAAGTTTGCGTCCATTAATATTACTAATTAGTTCGCCACGCTGTGTTGTAGCGGCACTAAGGGTCATATCGTTATTCGATGCCTGCATTTCAGCAACTAATTTGTCACCTTGGCGAGTCTCTGAGCGGCTATCATCTAGTTTAATATATTGAAGAGGATGCTTGCTTTCCTCTACCGTCTTTGCTTTGGCAATATGGTCAACTTGGTAGCCTAAAAACTTTCCGTTGCTATCTTCAATTCGTCGTTGTTTTCTCACTACATCAAACTTGTGAACCTTGTTATTGGGTTTATGACTTAATACAAAATCGTGTGACACAAAACCAGGTGTACCCACTGAGTCACCTAAAATGTGTGGTAGCGCATCATATTCCTTTGCGCTCATGATACTGTCATTCGCCACATGAGGTGCTAGTTTTTGCCATGGCAGTACCTGTATGGCCTGCGACTTCATCATCACGTTTTGATCAGGAGACAGCGTTAATCTAGTCTTGTCTCTAATCACTTCAAAAGTGGGTTGACCATCTACATAACGCAACTTGAGCGTATCACCAGGATATATAAGATGTGGATTTTCAATTTGGGTATTATTACGCCAAAGTTCAGGCCACAACCATGCCTCTTCTAAAAAGACAGTTGAAATATCCCACAGCGTATCGCCTTTTTTTACAACATATGTTTCGGGCGCACCAGCCTTGATATTGATTACATCTGCGTATGAGACAAAGCTCATCATTAGTGCTATCAAGCTAATCAATTTTGCGAAAAAGGTCATTCGTTTCACCTAATTTTGGGTTAATACTAGCGTGCTAACTCGGCCTTAAAAAGCTGACTGATAGTCCTGTTTTTTGTTGTTTGTCTTAATAAACACTGCACAAACACATCACTATTTATCTAGTTTTGTGTGTTCTTATCGACAATATAAACAATAAAATTAGACCTGCGCCTTATGTATCACGTAAGGAATAATGTAGAATAAGGATTGAAATCAAAGATTAAATACCCACAGTCATGTAACCGTATGGTTTTAAATACTGTGATGAATGAGCGAAGATTATGGCCGTATTAGAAGTTTTAACCTTTCCTGATGAGAGACTGCGCACAATTGCTAAGCCGGTTGCGAAAGTCGATGCAGACGTAAAAAAACTAGTTGAAGATATGTTTGACACCATGCGCGATGAAAAAGGCATAGGCCTTGCCGCGACACAGGTCAATGTACATAGACGTGTTGTTGTGATGGATGTCAGCGAAGAACAAGACAACCCTTTGGTGTTTATCAATCCTGAAATTATTCACAAAGAGGGTTCAACCATCAGCGAAGAAGGTTGTTTGTCGGTGCCGAATAACTATGCCAAAGTCGACCGCGCTGAAAAAGTGACGGTAAGCGCACTTAACCAAGATGGCGAACAGTTTGAGTTAAACGCAGATGGCTTATTGGCAATATGTATTCAGCATGAATTGGACCATTTACAAGGCAAATTGTTCGTCGATTATTTATCCCCATTAAAGCGTCAGCGCATCAAGAAGAAACTTGAAAAAGAAGCGCGCTTAGCGGCCAAGGCATAGTTTTATGTCCATTAGTGAAAGCACGCCATTGAATATTGTGTTTGCCGGTACACCTGAGTTTGCCGCTAAACACTTGCAAGCACTGTATGACTCAAGGCATAAAGTCGTGGCTGTTTATACACAACCAGACAGACCAGCTGGGCGAGGCAAAAAGCTCATGCCAAGCGCGGTAAAAGTGTTAGCCGAGTCTGAAAACACGCCAGTTTTTCAACCTGAAAACTTCAAAACTGAAGATGCACAACAAACGCTTGCTTCACTTAATGCAGATGTGATGGTGGTGGTGGCTTACGGGATAATTTTACCGAAAGTAATTCTCGATACACCAAAGTATGGCTGTTTAAACGTACATGGTTCGTTGCTACCTCGTTGGCGAGGCGCAGCACCTATTCAACGGGCAATATGGGCTGGTGATAAATTTACCGGTGTGAGCATTATGCAAATGGACGAGGGCTTGGATACAGGCGATGTATTGCTTGAAAAATCGATGGCCATTCCGCCTGCCGCAACAAGTGCCACGCTATATGAAGACTTGGCCGAGCTAGGTCCACCAGCCTTGGTAGAAACCCTAGACAACTTACTTGAGTTAAGTCCTACCAAACAAGATGAAGAACAAGCCAATTACGCTAAAAAGCTATCAAAAGAAGAAGCTGAAATTGATTGGCGGCTTGATGCGCAGCAGTTACACCGAAACGTGCGCGCTTTTAATCCATGGCCGATTTGTTGGTTTACACATCAAGGTCAATCGATCAAGGTTTGGCGAACAGAGGTGGTTGAATCATTGGAAGGGGCGCCCATAGGCACAATCGTAGATGTAGACAAAACTGGGGTGGAAGTCTCGGTAGGCAAACATAACTTAAAACTTTGCACAATTCAGCTTCCTGGGAAGAAACCGGCAGATGTCCATTCGATAATTAATGGAAAACCAGACTTGTTTAAGACTGGTATGGTCTTAGGTGAATAAGTAGTTAGCTTAGCACTTATTGGATTTGCCAATATAAGGTTTGCCAAGAACGTTTGTACATTACAAAAGAACAACCTAAAAAGAGTATTATCATTGAATCCAAAAGTAGGTCGTTACCCTACACATCCTAAAAACGTGCGTGCTGATGCCGCATGGGTGCTATTCCAAGTGTTAGAGCATGGTCGTTCTTGCCAAGAACTAATGCCTTTAATTTTTGAGCGACATGAAACTCAACAGCGAGCTTGGTTGCAAGAAATGATCTTTGGGTGTTTACGCGATATCCCTAGACTTCAACTATGGTTGCGCCAATTACTAGACAAACCCTTAAAAGGTGAGCAAAAACCCATTGAACACTTAATAATGCTTGGGTTTTATCAGCTTAGCTTTGCCAGAACATCAGACCATGCAGCTGTTTCAGAAACAGTCAATGCAGTGGAGTTACTTGGCTCTCATCGATTAAAAGGCCTAGTTAACGCCATTTTAAGAAATTTCCAGCGCCAAGAAACCAAAGACCAAGAAATTAAACAACCACATGTTCAATCAGGCTTACCTAAGTGGCTATACAAGCAATTATTAACGACCTACCCTGAACAATTTGAGTCTATTGTTGAGCAAACTAATCAACGCCCTCCTCTTTGGTTGCGCGTTAATCAATTAGTATCAAGTGTTTCTGATTACGCTACAGCTTTAAAAAACGAAAACATCGAACACGAAATAGACAATGCGACCAATGCCATATTATTAAAACAAAAAGTTGAGGTTACTCAATTACCTATGTTTCAAGAAGGTGCGTTCTCGGTGCAAGATAAAGCAGCTCAATATGCAGCGCTTTTGCTGGATGTACAAGCCGATGAGCATGTATTAGATTGTTGTGCAGCTCCCGGCGGAAAAACAGCACATTTACTTGAGTCTCAACCAAACTTAGCGTCATTGACTGCTATTGATTCAGAATCGCAACGCTTAGACCGAGTACACGAAAACTTTGCTCGCTTGGGACATGATAAACGCTTTGAAGGTCGATTAAGCATATTATGCAAAGACGCTAGCTTGTTTGGTCTAAATGAAGATATTCCCAAGTTCGATAAAATTCTATTAGACGCGCCTTGTTCTGCTAGCGGAGTCATTAGAAGACACCCCGATATTCGTTGGTTGCGCAAGAAAGACGACATTGAAAATCTACGCGCACTACAACAAGAGATTCTTGAAAACATTTGGACCTTGCTGGCACCTGGCGGCACGCTTCTTTATGCTACCTGCTCAATCTTAGCGCAAGAAAATAAGACGCAGATATTGTCATTTTTAAGCCGGCACCCAGAAGCACGTCTCAAACCAATTAATCAATTTGATACCGATGATTCACCGGGTTGGCAAATTTTACCGGGTGAAGCACAAATGGATGGTTTCTATTACGCAAGATTGGTAAAGTCAGCGTAAATGGAGAGTGCCAAAATAAAGAGTGCGTAAATGAAAATAATAATAATTGGTGCAGGACAAGTTGGCGGCACACTTGCTGAAAACTTGGTTGGCGAAAAAAACGAAATCACCATTATTGATTCAGATATGGAAACCCTACGAAACCTCCAAGACCGCTTGGATTTGCAAGTAGTGTGTGGCACTGGCTCTCACCCAGATATACTCAAAAAAGCAGGTGCAGAAGACGCAGATATGCTTATCGCTGTCACCAACAGTGATGAAAGCAACATGATGGCCTGTCAGGTCGCTTATAGCTTATTTAAAACGCCTACTAAGATTGCGCGCGTTCGTTCCGAGCAATACATTATTTATCAAGACCAACTATATAAGCATCAAGATATCCCAGTTGATCATCTGATCGCCCCCGAGCAGCTTGTTACTAAAGCGATTAAACGACTGATTGATTATCCCGGCGCGTTACAAGTAGTCGAATTTGCTGACGGACGCGCCAGTTTAGTGGCAGTTAAAGCGTATTATGGCGGATTGTTAGTAGGTCATGCATTATCAGCACTTAAAGAACATATGCCCAATGTTGATACGCGAGTGGCAGCAATATACCGACGCGGCAGACCGATTCGTCCATTAGGCTCTACCGTCATTGAAGCTGATGATGAAGTGTTTTTTATCGCCGATACTAAGCATATTCGCGCCGTAATGAGCGAACTACAAAAGCTTGAATCAAGTTACAAACGCATCATGATCGCAGGAGGCGGATTAATCGGTGCGGGGCTGGCAAAACGCTTAGAAAGTCGACATAACGTTAAGTTGATAGAGTACAGCGCAGCGCGCGCTCAAGAGCTTTCAGGCCTACTTAGCAAAACAATTGTATTTCATGGAGATGCCTCAGATTCCTCTTTGTTAAGTGAAGAAAACGTAGAACAAGTGGATGCGTTTATCGCCGTGACTAATGACGATGAAGCAAATATTATGTCAGCCATGCTAGCCAAACGGATGGGCGCAGCAAAAGCAATGGTACTGATCCAGCGTAGCGCTTATGTTGACCTTGTGCAAGGTGGAGAAATTGATATTGCATTCTCTCCTCAACAAGCAACGATATCAGCGCTTCTCACGCATATTCGTCGCGGCGACATCGTTAATGTTTATTCATTGAGACGCGGCGCAGCCGAAGCGATTGAAGCGATAGCGCATGGCGATGAAAACACATCAAAAGTTGTTGGCAAACAGATCCAAGATATCAAGTTACCGCCCGGTACAACGATTGGCGCGATCGTACGCGAAGATGAAGTGGTTATCGCGCATAGCGACACAGTCATAAAAGCAAATGATCACGTGATTTTGTTCTTGGTCGATAAGAAATTCATTAACGACGTAGAAAAACTGTTTCAGCCTAGCGCTTTGTTTTTCGGTTAGCCTTGATTAGCTTCGCCAAAAGGTCGGAGAAAACAATACCAATAGTGAAAAGACCTCTAGTCGACCAAATAGCATCGCAAGTACCAACAGCCATTTTCCTCCGTCACTGACTTCAGCATAAGTACCAGCAACAGAACCCAAACCAGGGCCAAGGTTGTTTAAGGTAGCTGCCGTAGCAGAAAAAGCAGTGATGTTATCCATACCTGTTCCAATTAAGCCAATCATGATGATCACAAACACGATTGCGTAGGCCGAAAAGAACCCCCAAACAGCTTCAACAACACGGTCAGGCATAGATCGCTCACCTAACTTCACCGAGTAAACTGCCTTTGGATGAATAAGTCGGTCGACCTCGCGCTTACCTTGCAAAAACAGCAGAAACACTCGAATCACTTTAAGTCCGCCACCTGTCGAACCAGCACAACCGCCAATAAAACTAGAAAATATTAATAAAATGGGTAAAAACGCGGGCCAAGAAGAAAAGTCGGTTGTTGCAAACCCTGCCGTTGTGCTGATTGAAACAGCTTGAATCAATGCTTGATCTAATGCCATACCAGCAGAGTCATACACACTGTAGTTTAGCAGCACTAAAAAGCAGACAGTGATCAATACAAACTGAATAGTAAAAAACGCCTTACACTCAGGATCCCTGAAGTAATTCTTAATATTCCGTCCATTAACTGCCGCATAATGAAGTGAAAAGTTAAGCGCGGCAATCCAAAGAAAGATAACACACACGATATTCACCGCGACACTATTGAAGTGCCCAAGGCTGGCATCATAATTCGAAAAACCGCCGATCGCGATGGTTGAAAACGCGTGACAAATGGCATCGAACAAGCTCATACCTGCAAGCCAGTAAGCGAATGTACATGCTATTGTGAGTGATAAATAGATGTACCAAAGATGCTTCGCAGTATCGGCGATACGCGGCGTCATTTTAGAATCTTTAACAGGTCCTGGCGTTTCGGCTCGATACAATTGCATACCACCCACACCTAAAATAGGTAAAATTGCCACGGCTAATACAATGATCCCCATGCCGCCAAGCCACTGCAACTGCTGACGATAATATTGAACAGCGCTAGGCAAAAACTCAATGCCTTCGATAACCGTCGCACCAGTCGTCGTCAAACCCGAGAAGGATTCGAAGATGGCATCTGTTAAAGTCATTTCAGGTTGTTCTAACAAGGCAAAAGGCAGGGCACCAAAAGTGGCCAGCACCGTCCAAAACAGCACAACAATCAAAAAACCTTCTTTGGCTCGCAGATCAGAACGATAGCGTCTATTGGGGTACCAAAAAATCAAACCGGTGATAATAGAAAGTGCGAAGGCCAGCACAAACGCAAGACCACCGCCGTCATCGTAAATTAAAGAAATGAGCGCGGGGGGAATCATGGTGACGCTAAACAAAGCGACTAGAAGCCCCAAAATTCTAATAATTGCTCGATATTGCATGTTTTGAAATTGCTTATTCTTGTATTTTGCCGTCTGATTTTTATCTACAACGACGATGCCAATGCACGTAGTCTTTAAACTTTAATCTAATTGGAATCAAAGGTCATTTTTATTTCAATAATTTATGTATTTCGCTAAAGCCTTGATCAAAAAAGATAAATAAAAAAAGTTAAAATTTGTGCTTGGAAAACTCAAAATATGTGCTAAATTTTATGGTCTTCGATGAACGGATTGCTTTCAGTTCGATAGCATTTTTAGTCATCAATATGGAAGCGATATAAAATAATAAAAATACTAGGATGCCAGCTATAACCTGCGTCACGTTTTTCCCAGTAATTTTCACATTCATATCTATTTGATAATGCTTTTTTGTTAATCAAGAAGGTGCGCTTTATTGCGCTCAAAAAAGATTAATCACAGACTTATCCACAGGTTACTATGAATAGTATACCTAGCTACACGCCTTTAAATATGGCATTCTAAGCATAATTACACACACCCAATGAGTACAAGATGAAAAAACAATCAACAGGCCCGTTAGTTCTCGTAGATGGTTCCTCATATTTGTTCAGAGCGTTTCATGGTTTACCGCCATTGACCAACTCCAAAGGACAAGATACCGGCGCGATATACGGCGTAGTAAATATGCTAAGAAGCCTGATGAAGGACTACGATCCATCTCATGTCGCGGTGGTGTTTGATGCTAAAGGTAAAACGTTTCGGGATGATATCTATCCTGAATACAAAGCCAACCGACCGCCAATGCCCAATGAATTGCGTTCGCAGATCGAGCCCTTACACCAAATAGTAAAAGCAATGGGCTTTCCATTGATTATCGAAGACGGTGTTGAAGCAGACGATGTGATTGGCACACTAGCAAGACAAGCTTCTGAGCAAAGTATTGAATGCGTAATTAGCACTGGCGATAAAGACATGGCTCAATTAGTAGATGAGCATGTCACGCTTATCAACACGATGACTAACACCAAAATGGACAAAGCTGGTGTCAGTGAAAAATTTGGCGTGCCTGCAGAACTGATCATCGATTTTTTAGCGATGAAAGGCGACAAGGTTGATAACATCCCAGGGATTCCAGGTGTGGGTGATAAAAGTGCTGTCGCCATGCTCAACGGAATCGGTGGTGTGCATAAGATTTATGAAAACCTTGATCAAATTAAAACGCTGGAATTTCGCGGTGCTAAAACCATGGCCGCTAAAATTGAGCAATATAAGGAACAAGCACTCCTTTCGTATGAATTGGCTACGATAAAGTGTGATTTAAGTTTGCCTTACGAGCCAGATACCTTGGCAATGCAAGAAATAGATAAAGCAAAACTTGCAGAGTTGTTTGCTGAATATGAATTTAAACGTTGGCTAGCAGAAGTGTCCGATAATGCGAAGGATGTGCAAAAAACGGCAAGCGAACCTACTCAAGATTCACATTCTAACGAAAGTAACATGTCGAGCGATTTCGACGCGTCTAAATATGAAGTTATCTTTGCACAAAAAGACTTAGATAAGTGGATTGAAAAGCTGAATCAAGCCCCCTACTACGCGGTTGATACAGAAACGACAAGTCTAGATTATATGCAAGCAGAGCTTGTTGGTTTGTGCTTTTGTGTTGATGATAACGAGGCGTGTTATATTCCGCTTGCTCATGATTACCCTGATGCGCCCGAGCAACTCAATAGAGACGAGGTATTAGCTCAACTTAAGCCATTACTTGAAGATATATCTCCAAAGAAGATCGGCCAACATATTAAGTACGACAAAAACGTGTTGGCTAACTACCAGATAAATTTACAAGGCATCTTGTCTGATACTATGCTGGCAAGTTATGTATTAAATAGCGTCGCAACTCGACATGACATGGACAGCCTTTCATTAAAGTACTTGGGCCATAAAACCATTACCTTTGAAGAAATTGCAGGCAAAGGCGCTAAGCAATTAACCTTTAATCAAATATCAATTGAAGAAGCTGCGCTATACGCGGCCGAAGATGCAGACGTCACGCTTAGGCTGTATAAACAATTAGCAAAACTCTTAGACGAACAAGGTTCGTTAAGCGCAGTACTTAACGATATTGAAGTACCGTTGGCAAGTGCACTCGCAACAGTTGAACAAAACGGTGTGCTGATAGACAGCCAACGCCTTAATCAACAAAGCCAAGATCTCGCTAAGCGCATTATGGAACTCGAAAAAGAGGTTCATGAACTTGCAGGTGAAGCCTTTAATTTAGGGTCAACCAAGCAACTTCAACATATTTTGTTTGATAAGATGTCGTTGCCTGTTTTGAAAAAAACTCCTAAAGGTGCGCCATCAACGGCAGAGGAAGTGCTTCAAGAACTCGCGCTTCAATATGAATTGCCAGAACGCATTATGCAGTATAGAGGTTTAACAAAACTCAAAAACACCTATACCGATAAACTGCCAAAAATGCTAAATCATCGTACAGGTCGTGTTCATACAAGTTACCATCAAGCGATTACAGCCACAGGTCGTTTGTCGTCCACCGATCCTAATTTGCAGAATATTCCTATTCGTACACCAGAGGGTCGTCAAGTTAGGCAAGCGTTTATCGCACGACCAGGCTACAAAGTGGTCGCGGCCGATTATTCACAAATCGAATTGCGCATCATGGCTCATTTGAGCGGCGATAAAGGATTGTTAGAAGCCTTTGCCAGTGGAAAAGATATTCACAGCGCTACGGCGGCTGAAGTCTTTGATACACCACTAGAACAAGTTGAAACAAACCAACGACGTAATGCTAAAGCGATTAATTTTGGCCTTATCTATGGCATGTCAGCCTTTGGCTTATCAAAGCAACTGAATATCCCAAGGCACGATGCACAAAAATACATGAATCTTTATTTTGAACGCTACCCAGGCGTATTAAAGTACATGGAAACCACCCGCGAAGACGCAAAAACCAATGGATATGTCAGCACTGTATTTAATAGACGCCTATATTTGCCTGAAATAAACGCAAGCAACAGTGCCCGCAGAAAAGGGGCAGAACGCGCGGCAATTAATGCACCGATGCAAGGAACCGCGGCAGACATAATCAAGAAAGCGATGCTCGATGTTGATAAGTGGATACAACAAAACAACAACGATGATGTGCTTATGATTATGCAAGTGCACGATGAATTAGTCTTTGAGATCAAAGAAGATGTGCTCGAAGAAGCCACCAATAAAATAATTGATATCATGGAGAAAGCCGTCAGCTTAGACGTTCCCTTGGTAGTAGAAGCCGGAATCGGCGATAACTGGGATGAAGCGCATTAAGATTAAAATGCTTAGCTTAAATAATTTGATAATTTTTTAAATAAAGTTTGAACTTATCTAATAACACATACTCTATATATACGAATGTGTTGTGTTCCTTGATAGATAACCCCGATTGATTGTGCAATTGGGGTTTTTCTTTTTTAGACTGGTTAAATGTGACCGACCATTACATTTAACTATTCGGTTACTTTTCGCGGAATTTGAAACCAATCAAATAACACTTTTTCAAACTCTCCCGTTCCAAGACCAGAAAGAGATGAAAAGGCATGTACAGTGACATCGCCACAAAACGCCATTGACGCTTCTCTGACCATCATTAACTGTTGCTTTCGTTTACCCGATTTTAGTTTGTCTGCTTTAGTTAACAAGATCAAAACAGGTAGCTCCGCATCAACTGCCCAATAAATTAAATTTTGATCTAAGTCTTTTAACGGGTGTCTGATGTCCATCAATACGACTAAGCCTCGTAGACATTCTCGTTTTTCTAGGTACTCGCCCAAGTTCTTTTGCCATTTAAGCTTCATTTCCAAAGGGACTTTGGCATATCCATAACCAGGTAAATCGACAAGACGACGATCTGGATCGAGTTCAAATATATTAATGAGTTGTGTACGACCGGGTGTTTTACTGGTGCGCGCGAGGTTATTTTGTTTCGTCAGTTTATTAAGCGCACTTGATTTACCAGCGTTCGAGCGCCCTGCAAATGCTACTTCCATGCCGTCGTAATTGTCGAGGTGGCTAATGCTTGGTGCACTGGTTAAAAACTTTGCTTTGGTAAAATAAGACATGTAGCAGGTCATCCGATAAAATGATTAGTCGGCGCTTAGTTCAAGTAAGTCTTAAGCCAGCCGATGTGAACAAGTGGAACAATGAATGAACGAAATGAGTTATCAATCATTGATTTAAATCCATAGTATTAGTATCAATGGAGTTTTTAAAAACTCCTAATATGTGTACAATACCACGTTAACAGCATAGTTTGATATGTTGACACACACAGATTCGGACGTTTAAAGAGATAAAGTATGAAAAAACTAGGTTTATTAGTTTGTCTATCATTAGGTTTGACCTCAGCTGTATTTGCTAAGGGTGATCCAGAAGCAGGTAAAGCAAAATCGATGGTTTGTGCAGCATGTCACGGTAATGACGGAAACAGCATGATTCCGATGAACCCTAAAATTGCGGGTCAACATGAAGGCTACTTATACAAACAGCTTTCAGAATTCAAATTAGCGTCTCAAACCGGCGGTAAAGAAGGTCGTAACAATGCAGTGATGAACGGCATGGCCGCACCACTATCTGATCAAGACATGAAAGACTTAGCGGCTTACTTCGCTTCACAAGACCTTAAAGCAGGCGAAACACCAGAAGACGTTATTGAAGCTGGCGAACAGCTTTACCGCGGCGGTGATGAAGAGCGCGGCATTACCGCTTGTATCGCGTGCCACGGTCCAGACGGTAAAGGTATGGGGCTAGCGGGTTTCCCAGTCATCAGTGGTCAACACGCAGAGTACACAAAATCACAGCTTGAAATGTTCAAAAGTGGTCAAAGAAACAACGACCATAATGGCATGATGCGTGATATCGCTAAAAAATTAACCGATGAAGACATAAATATCTTGTCAAAATATGTAGCTGGACTACACTAAAGTCGACATTCAAGAAAGTTCACTTTTTTGAATGTAAATAAGTTGTAAAATATTTATATGAGAGTATAGTATTTGCAGCTTAAGTCGAAGCAGTAATAAAAATAATAAATGCTGTACGACTGGCAGGATATTCATAATAAAGCGTCAGGAAGACCTACAACAAGTCAGCTAGAAAACGTTAAGAATAATAAAAAGAGTTCACTAGCAAAATGACAAACTCAGCACAAGGTGTGCTGAATGGGAGAGGTGTCACACGACACTCATTATATCAAGGCGATAGTTCAGGCTATCGCCTTTTTTCTTTGTTCTACATCCTATATTACTCCCCAAGTATCTTTGTGTGGTAATATGCGGCGAAATTCGTTTTATCTTAAACAAGCACCACAAGGCAAATCATGGGTCGTAAAAAATCTCGTAAAGTCGGTTTAATAGGCGTTCGTAAAACCGATGCTCCTCGCGTTAAAAAAGAAGCGAGAAAACCTAAAAAGACAAAGGGCAACGTTGCTGGCAGCAGACAAACGGTTGCTGAGCAAACTACAGAGCAAGCACAAAAACAAAAACGTGACCCTCGCATAGGTTCTAAAAAGCCAATTGATTTAAAAAGACACTTAATTAAAGAAGCGCCTAAGCCAGTTGTAAAACCACGCTTTAACACGCCTAGGCAAGAGCTAAACGCAATCGAAGATGATCAGAAGTTACAAGACCTTCTAGATAGGCAAGAAACTAAAGCGCTGACTAAGGCTGAAAGTGACTATGTGAGTACTCAACTAGCACGACACAAGGTGTTATGCGACTTGCTCGGGATCAGCATTGAAGAAAATGACGACGATAATGATCCTCTTGACGACTTTGACGCAATTACTATAGACGATTACAAAGACTAAAGTTGAATCATATGCAGTGGGTGTTAATTGGCTTAGGGGCCATCATAATTGTTGCCTTGGGTGTCTATGCTGGGCAATTGTTATCAAGGCTAAAAATACAAAACGAAAAGCAACAACAAAAACGCGATGAGCGTTTGGTAAATATCAATCAAAGTATTCAAACTATTGCGTTTGCGATGCAACAGCAGCAATGTAACTTTTCGGAAGGTGCCATTAGAATATTTAAGATATTAGAGAGCGTGCCTATTATTCCACTGCCGGATTATGGTGCTCAGTACCCTGCTCTCTTTAAGCTATATGAGCATGTAAAAGAGTTGCCCACGCATGATGCGCGCAATCAGCTTTCAAAGAAAGATAGACGCATTCAAGATCGGGAACGCGAGCAACAAGAAAGTGAATTAGAAAGTCAAATCTTGCATGAGTTAGAAAGCCTACGAGAATTTACAGCAAAATAAGCCCTACCCCACTATTAATGAGCCGTACAGGGTTACTATACGGCTCATTAAAACGTATACTTACGGCCAATTTCAAAATGCAATTCCGTAACAGAAGATAATAGTAAGTATGCAAACACACGATTGTCAGACATTCCAAGGTCTTATCTTGGCGCTTCAAGAATATTGGGCATCTAAAGGATGCGTTATCATTCAACCCCTTGATATGGAAGTGGGTGCAGGTACCTTTCACCCAATGACATTTTTAAGATCGCTTGGTCCAGAGCCAATCAACAGTGCATACGTTCAGCCTTGCCGCCGTCCAACTGATGGTCGTTATGGTGAGAACCCAAATCGCTTACAACACTATTATCAGTTTCAAGTGATGCTCAAGCCCTCTCCAAGTAATATTCAGGAGTTATATTTAGGTTCACTAGAGATGCTGGGCTTCGATCCACTTGTCCATGACATACGTTTTGTAGAAGATAACTGGGAATCTCCAACGCTTGGCGCGTGGGGACTGGGTTGGGAAGTTTGGCTTAATGGCATGGAAGTAACTCAATTTACTTATTTCCAGCAAGTGGGCGGCCTAGAGTGTAAGCCTGTGACTGGCGAGATCACTTATGGGTTAGAACGTCTCGCAATGTATATCCAAGGGGTTGATAGTATATACGACCTTGTTTGGACTGACGGCCCATTAGGTAAAGTGACTTATGGTGATGTGTTTCTTCAAAATGAAAAAGAACAATCAGCTTATAACTTCGAGCACGCAGATGTAGATTTCTTGTTTGCGACATTTGATGAATGTGAAAAAGCCAGCGCGAAACTGATTGAAGCCGCCCTACCTCTTCCTGCATATGAACAGGTGATGAAGGCTTCTCACGCATTTAATTTATTAGACGCTCGTCACGCTATTTCTGTAACCGAACGTCAACGATATATCCTGCGTGTCAGAACATTAGCAAAAGCCTGCGCTGAATTATATTACGAATCTCGTGAAGCACTTGGCTTCCCACTTTGTGTTAAGGAGGAAAAATAATGACTCAAACAAATACCCTTCTTATCGAACTAGGTACCGAAGAATTACCACCAAAATCACTTAAAGCACTTTCTGACGCTTTTGTTAAGAACATTGAAACGGAAATTATAAAAGCAGGTTTTAGTTTTTCATCGATTTCTGCATTTGCAGCACCGCGAAGATTAGCCGTCTCACTCTCTGATTGCCTAGCTGTACAAGCTGACAGCAAAGTAGAGAAAAAAGGACCTGCCGTATCAGCAGCGTTTGATGCTGATGGTAACGCTACTCGCGCAGCACAAGGCTGGGCTAAGTCCAATGGGATCACTGTAGAACAAGCGCAGCGCTTAAAAACAGACAAAGGCGAATGGTTACTTCATGTCGCCGAAGTAAAAGGCAAGAACCTAAAAGACGAGTTGCAAAATGTGTTAAGCAACGCACTCAAAAGATTACCTATTCCCAAACCCATGCGTTGGGGAAGCTCAAATGCTGAGTTCATTAGGCCTGTACACACATTATGCGTGCTTTTTGGTGATCAAATTATCGATATTGAGGCATTTGGGCTTCGTTCTTCAAATTTCGTATCAGGCCATCGTTTTCACGGTCAACATCGCGTCGAATTAGCACACGCCGACGACTATGCCTCGACACTAAAGCAACAGTTTGTACTCGCTGATTATCCTAGCCGGGTGGCAAAAATTGAAGCAGGTTTAAATAGTAAAGCAGCAGAGCTAGGTTTGCGCGCAGATTACAGCCAAGACTTACTCGAAGAAATATCTTCGCTTGTGGAATGGCCTGTTGTGTTAACCGCTGAATTTGAAAACACCTTTTTAGACGTACCAAAAGAAGCGCTGATTTACACAATGAAAGACGACCAGAAATACGTCCCACTACTGGATGATAATGGTGAACTGTCTTCACGCTTCTTGTTTGTTTCAAATATTGAGAGTAAAGACCCTGCTCACGTCATTCACGGTAACGAAAAGGTGATTCGACCGCGTTTGGCTGATGCGCAGTTTTTCTTTGAAACAGATAAGAAGACCACACTAGAAAGCAAGGCTCAGCAATTAAGTTCTGTATTATTTCAAAAGGAATTAGGGACTGTCGCTGAAAAAGCGGAACGTCTTGCGGATATTTCTATCTTTATTGCAAGTAAACTAAACGCTAATGAAGCCTTTGCTAAACGTGCAGCATCATTAGCTAAAGCTGATTTGATGAGCAATATGGTCATGGAGTTTCCTAGCGTTCAAGGTGTCATGGGTAAACACTATGCTTTGCACGACGGAGAGCCTTCAGAAGTTGCCCAAGCGATTGAAGAACAGTATTTACCGCGATTCTCAGGGGATAAGTTGCCGTCAACTTCGACGGGTACAATTGTCGCCATTGCCGAGAAACTCGATACACTTATCGGAATATTCGGTATCGGCAAGCTCCCTAAAGGTGATAAAGACCCATTTGCACTGCGTCGAAGTGCGATTGGTTTATTGAGAATTCTTATTGAAAATAAAATATCGATTAGTCTCACTTCCTTAGTTTCTAAAATGGTTGAGATTTATGGCAGTAAAATCACAAATAAAGATACTCAAGAACAAGTCATAGTATTTTTAAACGACCGATTCAAACCTCTCTTCCTAGAGCAAGGCATAAAACCTGATGTCATCGCTTCTGTTATGGCAACACAAAATGACTATGCATTTGATGTGAGTGCTCGCGTTGAAGCGGTTAATGCGTTTAAAGCACTACCTGAAGCGAGTTCATTAGCAGCCGCTAATAAACGTGTTTCAAATATACTTAATAAAAACCGTGACGCTTTACCTACCGATACTACAATTGACGAATCTTTGTTTGTCGACGCAGAAGAACGTTCGCTTTATGATGCGTTGTCATCAGTTAGGGCGCGTTTTAATACTAGTGTCGATGAATCAGACTATGTTAGTGCGTTATCTTCGCTTACGGTATTTGAGAAGCCATTAGCAGCTTTCTTTGAATCCATCATGATAATGGCGGAGGACGAGAAGCTTAAACACAATAGACTTGCACTTATCAAAGCAATCCGAGAGTTAATTTCTCAAGTGGCTGATATTTCAGAGCTTTCTGTTTAGCTGGGGTATCAAAATGAGATTTTTCCACCAATTGAAAGCATTAATATTAGGCTCAATATTTGTGTTAAGTGCATGTAGTACAAGTAGTTTAGATAGAGCACAAAATGTTGTGCAAAATACACCGTCCTATGAGGATATGTATCTAAGAGGTGTGTTTAATTGGTGGGAAGCAAATGAACAATTCAAACTGGTCGAATCTAGTAATAATGTTTACAGCGCAACGTTGGAGCTTATTGCAGATGGTCAACCATATGATTTTAAGATCGCCGATAGCAGCTGGACAGCGTCCTTGAACTGTGGCGCGTTTGAATTAAAACTATTAACGCTTGATGAGTCTATTAATCTAGTTTGTCAGGAAAACTCCTTGAATCTTCAATTTCAGCCTAAGCAGACGGGTAAGTTTGTTTTTACCCTTGATGCTTCAGATCCGTTTTATCCAGAGTTGAGGATAAGTAAAGCGGTAAATTAGCTATTTTCGGATGGGGATAACAAACCACAGAAAAAAACTGAGGTTTTAAGTTCAACTAATTCGAAATTGTACAATTTTTTTAAGTCTGGCAATCAATATTGGTGGCAGCACCACACCGTTATTCTTCCACGTCATACAAGTCATACGCTCTTCCAGATTTTGCAAAGGTTACTCGAAACATTGCAAAAGGTATTGTTAAAATTCCACCAAAAAAAAGGTGCTCATTCAGAGCACCTTTCAACAACAATCATAATGTGGTTATATGACAACAACGTGAGATCTTGTGGCAATCATCTTCCGATCTCAATAATTTCTACACATCCAAGTTTTCGACATTGAGCGCGTTCGATTCAATAAACTCTCTACGCGGTTCAACCTGATCACCCATTAGCGTTGTAAATAACTGATCAGCGCCGATAGCATCTTCAATCTTAACCTGTAGCATACGACGAGAAGCAGGGTCCATGGTAGTTTCCCACAACTGTTCTGGGTTCATCTCCCCTAGCCCTTTGTAGCGTTGAATGTATTGCCCACGTTTAGCTTCGTTCATTAACCACTCAAGCGCTTGTTCAAAGGTGCTCACTGGTAGTGTTTTTTCGCCACGCTGAATATAAGCGCCCTCTTCCATTAGGCCGTTGATAGTTTCATTGAGGAGTTTGATTTTTTGGTATTCCGTAGAATTAACAAAACTCTCATTGATGATGTAGTCGTAATCAATACCATGCATTTTCATTGTAATGACTAGCTCATTCAAGCCATCATCGCTTAAATGAATTGCATGTGTGAAAGTTTGCCCACCATCTTCAGACACACCTAATTGTGTAACCAAAGATGCGCCAATTTCATCAAGCTTACTTTTGTCTTTAAGCACGGCTTCATCGAAACGTTCTGAGTAAATTAGTTGTGTCAAAATTGAACTGGGCATTCTTCTGTGCATACGTTCAATCATAGTCACTGTCTGTTGGTAAAGATTTACCATAGACTCTAGAGCAACCTCCTTGATAGCAGGAGAACCCTCAGACACATATAGCGCAGCATTATCTACCGCGATTGACGTTAGGTAGGCGTTCAATGCATCATCATCTTTCAAATACTGTTCTTGCTTTCCTTTCTTAATTTTATATAACGGTGGTTGGGCAATGAAGATATGGCCGCGTTCAATCATTTCAGGCATTTGACGATAAAAGAATGTCAAAAGAAGCGTTCGGATGTGAGAACCGTCGACGTCCGCATCGGTCATAATAATGATACTGTGATATCTTAGCTTCTCTGGGTCATATTCATCACGACCAATACCACAACCTAGAGCAGTAATTAACGTCGCGACTTCTTGCGAAGATAACATCTTGTCAAAACGTGCTTTTTCAACGTTTAAGATTTTACCTTTAAGTGGCAAGATTGCTTGATTCTTTCTGTTTCTACCCTGTTTAGCAGAACCGCCCGCTGAATCACCCTCCACAATATATAATTCAGAAAGTGCTGGGTCTTTCTCTTGGCAATCCGCAAGCTTACCCGGAAGGCCAGCAAGATCTAATGCGCCTTTCCTTCGCGTCATTTCACGTGCTTTTCTCGCAGCTTCTCTTGCGCGTGCGGCATCTATGATCTTACCAACGATAATTCGGCTCTCAGATGGATTCTCGATTAGATACTCTGACAGCTTTTCGCCCATTGCTTGTTCAACTGCTGATTTAACTTCTGAAGATACTAATTTATCTTTAGTTTGAGATGAGAATTTTGGATCAGGAACTTTTACTGAAATTACGGCCGTTAATCCTTCACGAGCATCGTCACCACTTGCGTTAGTCTTGTTCTTTTTATTGTACCCTTCTGCTTCCATGTAGTTGTTTAAGGTACGTGTTAATGCACCTCTAAAGCCAGCTAAATGGGTTCCACCATCACGCTGTGGAATGTTGTTTGTAAAACAGAAAATATTTTCTTGGAACCCGTCGTTCCACTGCATTGCAACTTCAACTGAGATACCGTCTTCTTCCCTTTCGTGATCAAAGTAAAAAGCTTTCTGGTGAACAACAGATTTGTTTGTATTTAGATATTCCACAAACGCTCTGATACCACCTTCGTAATGAAAGTGGTCTTTTCGACCATCTCTTTCATCTTCAAGCTTTATCGAAACCCCTGAATTTAGGAAAGATAACTCTCTCACTCTTTTCGCAAGCAAGTCATAATGAAATTCAACGTCTGAAAAAGTCTCTTCACTTGGCCAGAACCTAATGGTAGTGCCTGTTTTATCGGTAGTACCCGTTACCCCTAAAGGAGCAACTGGAACACCCATACTGTACTCTTGTTCGTGTACTTCGCCTTGACGGTTTATTTTAATAGTTAGTTTTTTAGATAAAGCATTTACAACTGAAACACCAACACCGTGAAGACCACCTGATACTTTATAAGAATTGTCGTCGAATTTACCGCCAGCGTGAAGAACGGTCATGATAACTTCGGCAGCGGAAACGCCTTCTTCTTCATGGATTTCTGTTGGTATACCACGTCCATCATCTGAAACGCTAACAGAACCATCAGAATGAATTTTGATGACAATATCAGAGCAGTGCCCTGCTAAAGCTTCATCAATAGAATTATCAACGACCTCGAAGACCATGTGATGTAGACCTGTACCATCGTCGGTATCACCAATGTACATTCCTGGGCGTTTTCTTACAGCATCAAGACCTTTTAAGACTTTTATACTGGAAGAATCATAGTTTGATTCAGACATTTTCTACTCCTCGTTCACTTGGTCATGTTCCACGTGAAACACTTTTTTATCGTTATAATCGTTCATGAAGTCGAACTGATTCTTTTCTATTGCCGTCACAAAAACTTGAGTATCTGTAGATAACAATAAATCTATAAACCTTTTTCTAGCGCTTATGTCTAATTCAGCGGCGATGTCATCAATCAGATAAATTAAAGACTGTGACCGTGCTTTTGAAAACATTCGCATATGTGCAAGTTGCATCATTGATACAAGCAACCTTAACTGGCCTCTGGATAAAACTTCAGACGCCAAATTGCCATCTGCCTTTACTATTAAATCCCCTTTATGAGGACCATTATTTGTAAAGCCATATTGTATATCTCGGTCTTTTTTATTTTCTAATTCTTGCTTTAGTGACCTTGATAAATCCCACCCGGCATTATAACTTATTTCAACTTTAAACTCAGGCAAAAATTGCTCACAAATGCTTTGAGTTTCAACATTTATTGCCTTGGTATATTGGTTTCGCACTTTATTAAGAGCTTCACCCAACGCACAAAACTGTTCGTCCCAATAGTTCAGATCCAAAACATTTGTTGATGAATCTTTTGTTTTAAGTTTTTTAAGTATCGCATTACGATGACTGAGCACTTTATTGAAATTTGAAGAAGTCGACGAAAATGATTGTTCCACGTGAAACAATAACCAATCTAAGTACTTTCTCCTGTCACCAGGCGAACCCAAAATTAAATCACTGCTCTGTGGTGTAAATAATTGCACTGGAACTTGTTTGACTAACTGATTAAGTTTGAAACCAGATTCGCCATCGATTTTAAAAGTATATCCATTCTTACGATGACGAGAACAACCAATCTTCTTTGTGGCTTCTTCTACTTGGTCTTCTACTTCGGCAAAGACTACTAGTTCTTGTTCATCATGCTTTAACATCGAATTGGCTTTTGTTGTTCTAAATGAACGCCCATAACCTAGTAGATGCACAGCTTCAAGCAAACTAGATTTTCCAGCGCCGTTTTGTCCGTAAATGATATTGAGTCTTGGATTGGGAAAGATTTGGGCTTGTGAAAAGTTTCTGAAATTCACAAGCCGAAGTGATTTTAAATACACTGAATAAGACTTAAAGTCTCATTGGCATAACTACATAAAGCGCAGACTCATCACCTTCTGCGTGGATCAGTGCACTAGCATTAGCATTTGAAAGGTTAATAATGACGTTTTCAGATTGAAGTACGTTAAATACATCAATCAAGTAAGCAACATTGAATCCAATCTCGAGCTCGTCACCTTGATAATCCACGTCTAACACTTCTTCTGCTTCTTCTTGTTCTGGGTTATTCGCAGTGACTTTTAATGAACCTGATTCTAGATTAAGTCTAACGCCCTTAAATTTTTCATTCGTTAAAATGAGTGCACGAGATAATGCGCCTTTTAAAACATCACGCGCAGACCAAACGGCCTTATCAGAATCCTTTGGTAATACCCTTCTATAATCAGGGAAGCGCCCGTCTACTAATTTACTAGTGAAGATGAAAGACTTAGAAAAGATTCTGATGTGGTTACTTCCAATTTGAACCTTAACTTGTTCTTCGTTGTCTTCGATAAGGCGAATTATTTCTAAAACACCTTTACGAGGAATAATAACCTGTCTGGCAGGTAAAGGACTTGTAGTATAGTCGAGGGTAGCTAAGGCTAAACGGTGACCATCAGTAGCAACTGTTCTTATTAAATTTTCTTCGGTTTCTAAACTCATCCCGTTTAAATAATAACGAACATCTTGTTGAGCCATTGAAAAATGAGTGCGATCAATGAGCCCTTTTAATTGCGTTTGTTGGATCTCAAACTCTACTTCGCCATCCCAATCTTCCAGATTAGGATAATCATTAGCAGATAGTGTTGATAAGGTGTATTTACCGCGCCCCGCTTTTAGAACGGCCTTGTTGTCGCTGACTTCAAATATAACGATGCTTTCTTCTGGAAGGCTTCTCACAATATCGAGCATTTTCTTTGCTGGAACTGTCGCTCTGCCCTCGTCAAACGAACCCGCTAACTGAACGCTAGAGATTAACTCTACCTCTAAATCCGTGCCCGTTAACCAAAGTTGGCCTTCGCTAACACGAATTAATACATTAGATAATATGGGTAGAGTATGACGACGCTCAATTGCACCTGACACTAGTTGAAGAGGTTGCAAAAGTCCTTCGCGGCTGATGGTAAATTTCATCTATCAAGTCTCGTTTTTATTGTTATGAAGAAAGCGTACGAATTAAGTTCTTATAGTCTTCTTTTATATCATGATTTTCAGTTCGAAGTTCATCAATTTTTCTAACAGCATGGAGTACTGTTGTATGATCTTTCCCACCAAATGCATTGCCAATCTCTGGCAAACTATGGTTGGTCAATTCTTTCGACAAGGACATTGCCATCTGTCTAGGACGAGCAACACTTCGACTTCTTCGCTTTGATAAAATGTCAGACACTTTAATCTTGTAATAGTCAGCAACAGTCTTCTGGATGTTTTCAATGGTAACTAACTTGTCTTGAAGTGCAAGTAAATCTCGCAATGCATCTTTAACAAAATCAATCGTGATAGGCTTTCCGGTAAAATTAGCGTTTGCAATTACCCTATTTAAAGCACCTTCCAATTCTCTAACGTTTGATCTTAGACGTTTGGCGATGAAAAACGCAACTTCATTAGGTAAATTGATTTTATTTAACTCAGCTTTTCTCATCAAAATGGCAACGCGGGTTTCCAACTCAGGCGGCTCTATAATGACTGTTAAGCCCCAACCAAATCGAGATTTTAAGCGATCTTCAACGCCATCTATTTCTTTTGGATAGCGATCAGATGTAAGAATAATTTGTTGGTTACCCTCAAGCAGCGCATTAAAAGTATGAAAAAACTCTTCTTGGCTGCGATCTTTGTTGGCAAAAAATTGAATATCATCGATCAATAAAGCATCGACTGAACGATAAAAACGTTTAAAGTCTTCAATAGCATTGTTTTGTAGCGCTTTAACCATATCTTGAACAAAGCGTTCTGAATGCATGTAAACTATTTTTGCATCAGGTTTGGTCGCTAATATACCGTTACCAACTGCTTGCGTCAGATGGGTTTTACCTAAACCTGTTCCACCGTATAAAAACAAAGGGTTATAAGATTTACCTGGATTATTAGCTACTTGTAAAGCAGCTGCTCTAGCTAATTGGTTCGATTTACCTTCAACAAAATTTTCAAAGGTATACTCTGGATTGACATTGGTTTTATGTTCGTCTTTTAGTGGAACAACAGCTGGTTTAATAATCTGTTTTTCTTGAACGCTGACCTCTGGTGTCGGGGCTTGTGTATTTACTTGAACACTTTGCTTACCCATCAAAAAAGGATTCGTTTCTTGTTTACTAGGTAATTCGACCTTAGGTGGTGCTGAAGTTTGGGCTTCAACTTTCGGCCTTTTACTTTCTAGATCCAACATTAGATTCGGTGCATCAGCCCCATAAAGCGTTTTCAAAATAGCGGTCACTTTACCGTGGTAATTTTCTTTTACCCAATCCAACACAAAGTGGTTTCCAGCATAAAGTGTTAATACGCTGCCATCAAAAAAAGAGGAAAGTGGCTTTAACCACATATTAAACTGTTCGGCAGGTATTTCCTGTTGGAGTAGTTCTAAACAATCATCCCAACTCACACTCACTGCGTATCTCCTAAACGAATGTTAGACACTTGAAAGGTTTAACAAAAGGTAGTTTTAAAAAAGGGAGAAAAGACTATATGATCATCGAATATTTATCCACAGATAAAACCATTTTTATTAGTATCTTTGCTTATAAAAACGTTTCTTCAGGGATATAAAAATATATGCTGATAAAATCGTGCATATATTCACCGACTTAGCCGTTTAATTATAGCAATGGTATAAATTTTGAGGCTTACAGAGAAGCTCTGGGCCAAGCGAAATAGCATTTTTAACGCGTCTATTATCAAATTTAACAATCTATAATTAAAAAACGCTTAAAAATAATTCACAATTTTAATAATTTGTCATCACTAATTGTGGATAAATTACATTTTAACAGGTCCACAATTTTTATAGTTCCCGCATTAGAGCAATATTTATGAATACCGCTCACCCACAAATAGAGTTTTTTCTACAAGAAACGACGGTAAATTTAGTAGAGGTAGGTCAAAGAATTAACAAAATTAAAGAATTGAAAGATGAAATATTGATTATCAACGTGACTTTAAGCAGTTTTATGTCATTAATACGTGTAATTCGTTTGACATTTACGCAGTTGATCCCTATTATTCGGCGTCCATTTTAGAGCAATGGTTTCAATCGCGTTTGAAACTAAAGCTTCAACGTTAATTGAAACAAAAAAGAGATTAGGTCATGAAAAGAACTTTTCAACCAAGTAATATCAAGCGTAAACGCTCTCACGGTTTTCGTGCTCGCATGGCCACAAAAAATGGCCGTAAAGTACTAGCTGCACGTAGAGCAAAAGGAAGAGCTAAGTTATCAGCATAATTGTGATTAATCACAATGTCTGATTTAGACTATCGCTTTTCTAGGGAGTCACGTCTGTTGACTCCCAAACACTTCTCCTTCGTATTCGAACAAGCTATACCCGCACCCTCACCCTGTATCACTATACTCGCTAGAAACAACAACGAGCAAAAACCACGCTTGGGAATTACTGTACCTAAAAAGAAAGTTAAAAATGCATCCGATAGAAATAGAATTAAACGTTTAATTCGCGAGAGCTTTAGATTATCACAGCATAAATTACCGAATGTTGATATTATTGTGATTGCAAAGCACGGTATTGGCGAGTTAAGCAATACAAACCTAAACAAGCAACTTGAAAAACTTTGGTCGAAGCTCAATAAAAGATGCAGGCAGGCAAGTTAAATACTCAAAAATTGAAACGTCTTAGTACGCTTCCTTTTCGTATGTTAATAAAAGCATATCAGACCTTCTTGTCTCCTCTACTTGGGCAAAATTGTCGTTTTCATCCCAGCTGTTCTTGTTATGCAAAAGAAGCATTAGAAGTTCATGGCCTTACTAAAGGCTTATTGTTAAGTACAAAACGGATAATAAAATGCAATCCAATGCATCCTGGTGGCTTTGACTATGTACCAAAACCTAATACACTAGCGGTCGAAAAAAATGCAGACCGTAAAATAAAACATCAACAATGAGAGTTATATGGAATCGCAAAGAAGTCTTATCATTATTGGACTATTGTTAGTCAGTTTTCTGCTATGGATAGAATACCAAGAATATATAGCACCAAAACCAGTTGTCGTCGAACAATCTGTTCAAGATACCACACCTAAAGCGGTTCCTTCTGTTGGCGTTGCCGATACAAGTTTGCCACAAGTGACTAACGATACAGTTGCTACTACTTCAAGTGCGGCAACTGATTTACCAAGTGCGCCTAGTGCTGAAATTGTTCAGCCTGAAATGGACACAAGCTCTGGCCGATTTATCTCAGTGCTGACTGATACCCTTGATGTCACCATAGACTTAGTCGGCGGTGATGTGGTTAAAGCTGATCTAGTAAAGTACCCAGTTACCTTAGGTGCAACAGATTCTTATAAATTATTGAAGCCCAATAATGCTTCACTTCATATTGCGCAAAGCGGATTGGTTGGTAAAGATGGGCCAGATGCAAGCGCAGATGGTCGTCCATTTTATTCAGTCCAACAAACAGAATTTGTGATGGATTCGAACACCTTGATTGTCCCTCTTACCTGGCGAAACGCAGAAGGCTTAAGCGTCACTAAAACGTTTTCATTCGAGCAAGGTACACACCTAATAAATGTTGATTATCAAATTACCAACAACTCAGATAACAACCTTCAAATGGTTCAATTTGCACAGTTAAAACAAACTACTGCAGATCAATCCGACGGCAACATGTTTATGCCTATCTATCGTGGCGGTGCATATTCAACACAAGATACAAAATATGAGAAATTTAATTTTGGTGACTTTGAAGACGATAAGTTAAATTTAGCTACTGTTGGTGGTTGGACAGGTATGATCGAGCACTATTTTGTGAGCGCTTGGGTACCACCTCAGGAAGAAACAAATAGAATCTACAGCCGACTAACTGATAATGGTCAAAATGCAATAATCGGCTATACGGGCGAAACGATTATTGTCCCTTCAAATGGCAATGCGAGTGTCGCTAGCCAATTATATGCAGGGCCAAAAGACCAAGCTAAATTAGCAGCGATCGCAAGAGGCTTAGACTTAACAGTTGATTACGGTATTTTATTTTGGTTATCACAGCCCTTATTTAGCTTACTTAAATTCTTGCACAGCCTAGTAGGAAATTGGGGTGTCGCAATTATCCTAATCACCATTATTGTAAAAGGCGCCATGTATTGGCTAACTAAGAAGCAATACGAATCAATGGCAAAAATGCGTAACCTAGCACCTAAAATGCAACAGCTAAAAGAGCGTTATGGTGATGACCGCCAAAAAATGTCTCAAGCAATGATGGAAATGTATAAAAAGGAAAAGTAAATCCAATGGGCGGTTGCTTCCCTTTGCTACTTCAAATGCCTATTTTCTTAGCACTTTATTGGGTGCTTTTAGAAAGTGTTGAGTTAAGACATGCTGACTTTATTCTATGGATAAACGATTTATCAGTGGCTGATCCATACTATGTATTACCGATTCTTACCGGTGCCAGCATGTATCTTCTGCAAAAGCTTCAACCGATGACGATCACAGATCCGATGCAACAGAAAATTATGCAGTTTATGCCTGTCGCAATGAGTGTCTTCTTCTTCTTCTTCCCTGCTGGATTAGTTCTTTATTGGTTAATCAGTAACGTGATTACCTTAATCCAAGCTAAAATAATTTACGCTTCGATGGAAAAGCGTGGAATAAGTGCTAAGGGTTAAGCTGACCACTCTATAAAATAATCAAAAGGGTCAGTTTGAACTGACCCTTTTTTGTATAAATCAGTTAATATTTAATCACTTCTAAAATATACAACTTGTTAAAATATTTAAGGAAAACAAATGCCTTCATTCGACATAGTATCTGAACTCAATGATGTAGACGTAAAGCACGCTGTTGATAATGCTAATCGCGAGCTCTCGACCCGTTTTGATTTTAGAGGTGTACAAGCATCATTCGAATTTAAAGACGAAATGGTCATCATGAAAGCAGAAGGAGATTTTCAGCTTAAACAAATGGCGGATATGTTGCGCAACTGTTGTGTTAAACGCGGTGTTGATACCTCGGCAATGGATATTCAAGAAATGGACATTACTGGTAAAAACTATAAGCAGCACATTGCGTTTAAACAAGGTATCGAGCAACCCGTCGCTAAAAAGATTGTTAAGGTCATTAAAGACAATAAGCTGAAAGTCCAAGCATCTATTCAGGGCGACCAACTGCGTGTCACTGGTAAAAAGCGTGATGATCTACAAACCGCCATTGCATTATTAAAAGGTGAGGACTTTGGTCAACCTTTGCAGTTCAATAACTTCCGCGATTAATTATTGGACCACTAAAGATAAAATAAGGGTCAGATTCCATGTTTGAACAAAACGAAACGATAGTTGCTCAAGCCACCGCTCCTGGTAGGGGTGGTGTCGGTATAGTTAGAGTTTCAGGCCCTTTATCAAAGCTAGTCGCAAATTCGTTATTGGGCGAATGTCCTAAACCGCGATATGCAAGCTACCTTTCTTTTAAAAATAAAGATGCTGAAGTCATTGATGAAGGTATAGCTTTGTTTTTTGAAGGCCCAAATTCATTCACAGGCGAAGACGTACTTGAACTTCAAGGACACGGCGGACAAGTAGTCATGGAATTACTGATTGACGCCTGTTTAGAGATAAAAGGCGTGAGGCTTGCAAAACCAGGCGAGTTTAGTGAACAAGCATTCTTAAATGATAAGCTAGATCTAACTCAGGCTGAGGCAATTGCAGATTTAATTGACGCCAGTTCAAAACAAGCAGCAAAAAGTGCTTTAAAATCTCTTCAAGGTGAGTTTTCAAAATTAGTAAATGACTTGGTTGAACAAGTTATCCATTTAAGAATGTATGTTGAAGCTGCTATTGATTTTCCAGAAGAAGAGATCGATTTTTTAAGCGACGGAAATGTACAAACAGGCCTTGAAGCCATTGTTGCTAAGCTTGATCATATAAAGTCACAAGCCAAACAAGGCTCATTATTACGCGACGGCATGTCAGTTGTGATTGTCGGTAGACCAAACGCGGGTAAGTCGAGTCTTCTGAATGCCCTAGCGGGAAAAGAATCCGCCATTGTTACTGAAATTGCGGGCACCACACGCGATGTTTTGAAAGAACATATTCATATAGACGGCATGCCATTGCACGTTATCGACACGGCGGGTTTGCGGGATAGCACAGATAAAGTAGAACAAATAGGCATTGAACGTGCTTGGCAAGAAATAGAACAAGCTGATCGAATACTGTTTATGATCGATGCAGAGCTAGAATCGGCCAGCCAGCCTAAAGAAATATGGCCTGAGTTTTTTGAAAAGCTACCAGCAAACGCAAACATCAGTGTTATTAGAAACAAGTGTGATTTAAGTGGCGAAACACCCAATCTAGACAGTACTCAACACTATCCTGTCATTAGCCTCTCAGCGAAGAATGAAATAGGAATAGACATTCTTAAACAGCATTTAAAATCATGCATGGGCTTTGAACAATCGGGAGAAGATCAGATTATCGCAAGAAAGCGACATATCACTGCGCTTTCCCAAGCTGAATTTCATATATTGACGGGTAAAACTCAATTAGAAGACCAAATGGCAGGCGAACTATTGGCTGAAGAACTGAGAATTGCTCAACAGTTTTTGAATGAAATTACTGGAGAATTCAGCTCTGATGATTTACTCGGCAAAATATTTTCTTCCTTTTGTATAGGTAAATAATTACCAAAATTAAGATATACTCTGACCAAACGTCGCTTTCACTTTTTTGGAAAAATTTATGCATTTCGATATTGTTGTAGGATCTGTTTTAGGTGCATCCGAATACGTAGCTGAAGCACTTGAATCCGTCCTTAGTGAAAAAGGACATCAAAGCACTGTTCATTTTCAACCAACCATCGATGCATTAACAGCACAAAGTGTTTTGTTAGTGTGTACTTCAACTCATGGCGCAGGTGATTATCCAGAAAATTTCGAAACATTTGCTGTTGAAATAGCTAAGCAAAACCTGAGTGAAAAACATTGCATCATTGTCGGTTTGGGTGACAGCAGTTATGACACCTATTGCGGCGCAGCGATTAACATAGAAAAAGTATTGTTGGATGCAGGTGCAAAGTTGATGCTTAAACCACTACATATTGATGTGCTGCACCACCCAATTCCTGAAGAAACAGCGGCACAATGGTTGGCTTCTCAGGACATTTAATTGACTAGCCTAGAATACGACGCCCTTCAACTAGCGATCAGCAATAAAGCACGAGTACTTTACAGTTTATACTTGCGCCCACGCGCCAATATGAAAGAAGGTACCGTCGATTTAAACTATGCTGACATTTTAAATTTGCTGAATGCAAAAGAAAAAGTGATTGAACTGGGTCGACAAATTAATGCGCTACTCAAAGAATTATCAAATGTTGGTTTGATTGAACTACAAGCAGAGCAAGACTTTAAGCGAAGTTTAAACAAAGAAACCATTACCCTCCCCTTAGTCAAACCTATATCTGTTGCTCAAATAAATACAGACAATATGTCCCTGAATCATCATGCTATGGAAATAGAATGGCGACCAGAAACACAAGTGTTTGAACAGATTTGTCAGTTAATAGGTCTGATTGAACACGGCTACTCAACCGAGGAATTAGGCGAATTTATTGCTTATTGGTTAGGCTACCCTGAACGCCGATTTACAGATTATCAATGGACGCAAAAGTTTGTTTTAAGTATAAAGCTAAGGCGACAACGTTATCCTGTTAGCAAACAACAAACGAAAGTAGGCCATCAGTGGGTCACACTTGATGCAAGTATTGAGATAGACGACAACGTTCGTCAATTGGTTGAACAATACAGTAATAAAGAAGATAGTCACAAAAAAGACAACGAGAAAAAATGAATAATCTTAACGCTAAACTAGAATCACTCGCTAAGTCTATTGGCAAAAAAGAGACCGCTACTGAAGCATTCGACTATGCCAAGCGCAGACAAGAGTTTGATCGCTTAGCCAACCAAGATATCAAAAATTTGCAGTTACAAACCAAACAAAAAAGAATTGCACAAATACACGGTCGTTCTGAGCTTAACCCCAATTGGACGTTTGATAATCTAGTAGAAGATGCTGACGATGTCACAAAAGCAATCGAAATAGCCAAAGCCTTTATTTCAGCTCACGATGATCCTAATTGGCGAAATGGCTCCGCTAATATGATGATTTTCTATGGCGATTACGGCCGAGGAAAATCGCATATCGCGGGTGCTATTGCTCACGAATTGATCAATAGGCACGAAACAACTGTCTTGTATCGCCAGCTGCAAACCTTATTAGAAATGCGTTTTTCTTCATATGACTATCAATCAAATGATCAAACTGGCGAAAAATTCAGAGAAATATCTAAGCAACTTCAAGAAGTCGAATTGCTAGTACTGGATGAAGTCTGCGTTAATCAAAGTGTGCTTAAAAAGCCCAGCCAAAGTTGGTTAGGCAACATCCTACGACAAAGATTAAGTGACAATAAAAACTGCATTTTAATCACAAACCACAATCTTAAAGAACTTGAGAACGCCTTGGGTGCTTATTGTTTCGAATCGATAAAAGAATACAAAACCTTTATGGTTAGGTTTCAAGGCCCCAGTAGAAGACGACAAATCGTCCCTGAAGAAGCGGAGCCTAGCGCCGCACAAGCGGGTTATCAACCCAATCAGGTTCGGTAACGTTTGTCACTAACGAATGTAGCACCATAGAAACTTGTTTCACCGAAATAATTAGTTGCACCGAAGAATCGTCATTCCCTTGAAAAAGGGAACCTCCTTGGAACCTAGCATTATTTAAACATCCACCACCCTACTCTGTAAGTCATATTCAGCTTTTGCCAGATAAGCCCATTTTACAGTTGGGATGTTGTCTTTATTGGGGAGTTTTTTGTATGTCGCTTTGTAGAGCATTTGCCACTGTTGTGTGCTCAAGCAAAGAGTACACGGTGACTTTTCGCCTGCTTTACTATCACCCATATCTTTTAGCTGCATCAATCTGCATGCAATAAAGGCATACATCACCGCTACTTTTTCAAGGCTTTCAAACTTATGCATCTTTAGATTTTCGACTTTTGTGCCTTCGCTTTTCCAAACTTTATGGAACAACTCTACTTTCCATCTCGCTTCATAAAAAGAGATAATCTTCCTTGCTTCTTTTGCGTTAGTCACAGGCTCTGTTGTCAGCAATAACCAATGTAAACCATTTGAAGGTGAACTCTGCCCAATGTTGAATATTTTGAATCATAAAAAATCCCGAAAGTCTTAGTTTCGGGATCTGATCGTGGAAACATCATTTAGTTCAAAGATCTGTAGAAGAGCTAGTTGAAATAGGGAACCTCCTTGGAACACTCAATAATCAAGTTAAACACCTCAAAACACAAAAATAATCAGTAAAACATCCCCAAAAAAATATTAATTCACACTCCCCACCATTTTCACCAAACCAAACCCAAAAACTTACCCACATTCAT
>NZ_BGNG01000018.1 GCF_003203515.1 Glaciecola sp. KUL10
TAGCAGACGTCGCACCCGAAGAAGGAACATACCTACCAAGCTCAGCAGGAATTTGTGCAGTTGCCCCATTATTAGGCACATAAAAACCTGCGTCAGCCGAAACGCATGCCGTCGCTCCCTCTCTCAGATACGTGCCCGCGAGACAATCATTATCCGTAGATGATTGTGCAATTACTTGTGGAGTGGCCATACCCAAGCACAGTGCTATGCTGATTGCGAGTCTATTTAATGGCAGAGATGAGGGTTTCATATTACTTCCTTTGTAAGGATACTTCAGGCACTCTGGACAACTTTATATTAGCGTTTTGCGCTTTTGAGCATCAATAATTTATATGTGTATAATCCATAACATAGTGTGAAAAACAAACAAGCGCAAGCAATTATATTTGCAGTATAAAGGCAGAGGAACTCAGTAATGAATGAATTGGAAATTCTATTGTCGCAAGCTATTGATGCACAGAAGAAAAATCAAACGCAAGTAGCGATAGAAAAGTACAATTTTATTTTAGCTGAAAACCAAGATCACTTATTTGCGAATTATAATCTGGGTTTATTACTCATCGAATTGGGCAAGTTAAAGTCTGGTATGCTGCATATTGATAGGATTAGTGCACAAATTCTGAATCAAGCTGAGCACACAAATGCATATGCGATTATTGGTGCGCGCTTGTTTGAATACAATCATTGGGAGCATGCTAAATTTTGGCTAGCTCAGGCTCTGAATTTCAGGCCCATGGATGAACGGCTTAAATGGATGTTCAAGCGTGCAGAAAATCGAGATTATCTTAAACCTGAGGTGTTCGACCCACTGGCGAATAAAACGCTCTTACGTTACAGCCCGAGGGAAGCTGACACTTATATATACACCATAGACATAGCCGGTACATGTAATCTTCGGTGTCCAAGTTGTCCAGTTGGCAATACCGCGCTTGGTGAACGCGGTATTGGTATGATGGCCCTCAACTTATTTAGCAAAATTATGCTTAAAATTGCAGAAGAGTCTCCAAGTGCTCAGCCTCAAATTTGGCTGTTCAATTGGGGAGAACCTCTTCTTCATCCCAAGCTTGCGGATTTCATCCGTGAAATCAAAACATTTGGGTTTAGCAGCCATTTATCTACCAACCTTAACGTGACGACGGGTATCGCCGAGATGGTAAAAGCCGAACCTAGCGAAATTAAAATATCACTCTCAGGCTTTACAGAAGAGACTTACTCAAAGACGCATACAAGAGGCAGTATTCATTTGTTAAAAGCGAACATGTATCTGCTTAAACACGAGATTATAAAACAACGCAAAACTATTAGAGTTTGGGTTGGACAGCATGTTTACAAGCACAATCAGGCTGACATTGAAAAAGTAAAAAATATTTGTGCGGAACTTGGTTTTGAACATCATCCTATTCAGGCGTTTTTTCAGCCGGTAGAAAAATTAGTGCGTTTAGCCCAAGGGCAACGAGATATAAAAGATGAAGCGGTTCTTAATAATCTAATACGAGATCCCGTTGATTATATCAACAATAAAAAAGCACATAGAGACGATCGCTACGATTGTGAATTACGCTTTAACCAAACGGTGATAAATTATGATGGAGAGGTCGCATTGTGTTGTTCAACCTACGAAAAATCAAATACACTTGGTGTAGCCTTTTTAGACCACTCACACGAAGACATCGAAAGTTTAAAGTACAAGCACGAGTTTTGTAAAACTTGTCGTAAACACGCGTGTGATTACTCTAGTTTAAAACCGATGGATAAGACATAGAATAACAACCTTATCAAGTAGTACTCTATTGTTTAGCTGGCTTTTCCTCTGCCGTTTTCAGTGTAAGCTGTAGCCTCTCAATTTTTAGTTTCAATCTTTCCTTTGTTTCACTATCAGCATCTTTGATTTGAGTTTGGAGTGTCTTAATTTGCTCACTCAAAGTCATCACTTTAAGTTCTTTTTGCTCGGCTTCTTCAGCTTTATCAAAGATGATACTTTCTGGGTTCGATTCAGCCTCTACCTCTGTTTTTTTCAAACGTTCTGGCTTTGGTATTGCCGGTGGTTGGTCATTAATTTGGCGTGAATTGATAAAATTAGGAGACATAATTTCGATCTGCGCACCGTGCAAGTTATCCAAAATATTGGCGTACAATCGAGAGCGCGAAGAGATTAGGCTTTTCACTTCTGCAAGTAAGCCAGAAACGCGATAAGAAATTGAGTAATTACCTAATTCAATGATTTCTACAAACGGCTCTTCTAAACCCGCATTGCCTGCTGCTTCTACCAGAAATTTTTCGATACGAGAATGTGAATGGTCGTAACCGATAGACAGATTAGCCGATATAATAGTGCCCGAGGAACGAATAACGGTAATTGGATTGGATGTTAAATACGAATTAGTAAAGGCCACTAATTCACGTTGTTCAGTTTGAATTTCGGTATCGAAAAGCCCCTTTTCGCTAACGCGTCCAAAGTAGCCGTTTACGCGAATAAAATCGCCAGTGCGAAAGGGTTTTGTGAAGCGAAGCACGATACCCGCCATGATATTCGCCACTATCGAAGTAGATGAAAATGCAATGACACCCGATAAAACGATGCCGAATAAACCAATGACCTGATTGCGTGTGCTTTCGACAACTGGCAAGGCTAGGGCGATCGCCAAAAAACTAACAAGGTACAGACCCATCAAAATTAATTTGCGAGGCAGTGCGGATTCTTTGTTTAAGCTCTTGTCACCCAATAAAAACTTGTGAGCGATCATTAAAACAATAATCACGACTAGGCTGGTGAGCGCAATGGGTAGCAGCAGTTTTCCTAGTGCGATGAGTTCGCCGATCATGTGAGTCCTTTGATTAAGTCTGGTTTGCAGTCATTATATTGCAAACATCAAAAGCAAACTTAATATGCTTCAAGCATTGATTTTAAATTTACTGTAGCGCCCAAGCGATTGGCAAGCAAGACAATTCCGGTGATTTTGCGATTGATCAGCGCCACGTCAAATTCGGGTGTTGCAGTGGCGTCTCTATTTTCGATTAAGGGTTGTGTGATGTCTTGAATGCGCTTGATTAACTTACTTTGCTTAAAGTTGTATTGGTCGTTTTGCAGGCATTCAGCTGCCAATAAGCAAGCCTGAATAATGACATCCAATGTGGCTGGCGACATGTGTTGGTCGATCAAACCCAATGCACTTAAGTGTTGTTGAATTAAATCAGGCTGGTGGTTTTGCATGGCTTTAGCCAGCCCCAAATAGTCTTGCGAGACACTCTGAGATATTTGCCGTGTTGCCCCAAAATCTAATAGCGCAATGCGTTTTTCGGCTTTATCAAACAGAAAGTTAGCGAAGTTCGGGTCGCTTTGCATAGTGCGATGAACGAACAATTCGTCCAAGCTGAGTTTAAATAAGTGCTCAAGAATAAAGTCGATATCGCTTTGAGCGTAACTTGCTTCGATTGGACTACCTTGTAAAAAAGACATGCTTAACACGTGTTCGTTAGAAAGCTCTTCATAAACAAATGGCATATAAAACTGTTCTTGGCCTTTAATCAACTCGGCATATTGCTTCATATACCCGGCTTCTTGTCGGTAGTCTGCTTCTTCGTGCAACTGAGCTTTGGCTTTTTCAAGCAGAGGGTTAATGTCGATATGTTTTGGCAGTGCACCTGATAATTTGATCAAGCCAATAACATTATCAATGTCGCTATCGATGCTTTGTTTAACACCTGGGTACTGCACTTTTATTGCCAATTCTGAACCATCTAAAAGGGTGGCTTTATGAACTTGTCCGATTGACGCCGCAGCAATCGGATCGAATGAAAAATATTTAAACTTCGCATGCCAATCATCGCCCCACGCCTTGTTTAATGCGGCTAGCAGTTGTGATTTGGGCATCGGGTCAGCAGATTGGCGCAGTCTCGATAAAATAGGCTCCCATGCTTCAGGTAACACATCACCTGCATCCATTGATAATAACTGACCTATCTTCATCGCTGCTCCGCGCATTTTGGCGAGTTTATTGGTGATAGACAATGCATTGTCTTGGGTGAGTAAACTCTGGCTTAAAGATGGTGCTTTGCCTGATAGGAGCTGAGCTGTTGTACCTTTGATAACACTGCCTGCAATCGAACCTGCCAGCCCACCAAAATTGGCAAGGCGGCTTAGTCTAGAGCTGGGGACTTTGCTTGGTTTTCGTTTGTCTGACATATACCTTGTGTGGCTTACGTTACGCGTTTGGTTTTAGCATAGTTTGTTTTTGCAAGCTTTGATACAGTGTTTAACATCAATCTTGCCTCACAACTTAACAAGGAATGAAAGTTTGCGAATCAAAAATACCTCTCCCTATTCCATAAAAGAATTGCGTCGTTTGAACATGCAGCAACAAGGGTTGCTAGGGAAGAGGTCAGAAGTAGTAGATGTTATTTCACAACTTTCATATGTACAGATTGATTCAATTAACGTTGCACAACGAGCCCACGAACATGTGCTTTTCAACCGCGTGAAACACTACAGCGCTGATGACCTTGCTTCTTCAATAGCCTCAAAAGAAGTTTTTGAATATTGGTCGCATGCTGCGGCTTATCTTCCTATGCAAGACTATCGTTATAGCTTGTTTCGAAAACAACAGTATCTAAAGGGCGAGTCGCATTGGCATAAGGTAAAGCCAGCTGATCTAAAAAATGTGAGAGCAAAAATTGAACTAGAGGGACCGCTTAAAGCAATAGAGTTTGAACATTCATCAAATAAGACTAATACAGGCTGGTGGGATTGGAAGCCTGCAAAAAAGGCCTTGGAGCAACTTTTTATGCAGGGTGAAATCATGGCAGTGCGACGCGATAAGTTTCAAAAAGTCTATGATTTAACTGAACGGGTGCTGCCAAGTGATATTGATACGAGCGTCCCGACCGAACAAGCGTTTGCGCGTTATCTAATTGACCGTTGTATCACTGCGCATGGCTTTGCGACAGCCAAGCAAATTGCCTATTTGCGAAAAGGTTGCCAAAAGAGTGTCAGAAACGAACTCTTAGATATGTGTGAAAGTGGTGAGCTATCGAGTTTTGAGTTAGGAAAAGAGACTTATTACTTCAATGAATCCATAACGCCACCCACAACCATTCCCGATAAAGTCTACTTACTCAACCCTTTTGACAATATAGTCATTCAACGAGATAGGCTGTTACAGTGTTTTGATTTTAATTACCAAATTGAGGTTTACGTACCACAAGCAAAGCGCAAATATGGTTATTACTCCTTGCCTATTTTGTGGCGCGATCGCTTTGTAGGGCGTGTAGATGTGAAAGCTGATCGCAAACAAAAGGTGTTGTTGTTGCAGCATTTGAGTATTGAGGACGAGAGCCTAGCTTCATTAAAAAGCAATGATTCAGATGTTTTTATTCACTCCTTACGTGAATCTATTGAAGCATATCGTGAGTTTAATCAATGTGAAGTTTGGGAGCTTGTATCGGTCAATAACCAAGCGCTGTACGAACGTTTATGTAACACCCTAGATAGATAAAAAAACAATGATGAAAGTAGGATCTAGTTTGTGTTCTCGTTTTGCAATGATTTATCCCAGACAGTGACCTTATTCCGTCCCATTGACTTTGATTTGTACAAGGCAAAATCAGCTTGATTAATAAGCCCTTTTGGCGTCTTGGGATTAAAGTTTATACTTGAGATACCGAAGCTACTGGTCACGTTAACTTTCTTAAATGTAGAATTTTCTATTCGTTGGCGCATTTTTTCAGCCACTTCTTTCGCTTGATTGATTGTCATGCCCGGCAGCAAGATACAAAACTCTTCACCGCCATATCGAGCCACTTCGCCCTTACCCTTTACGCACTTCTGTAGGACTTTCGCCACTCCGCAAATTACGGCATCTCCTATACCATGACCATATTTATCATTTACTGCTTTGAAGTGGTCTATGTCGGCCAACACTACGCAATAGTTATCTTGTTCAGTCAGGTCTTTAAAGTCTTCATCAAGCGAATCAAACAATGCTCTTCTGTTATAACAATCAGTAAGTGGGTCTTTTGTAGCAAGAGCATCAAGTTTTTCGTTTAGCTTTTTAGATGCAATAAACCTCCTGTAAATTAATACTGCGATGACTAAGCTCATAAATAACAAAAGCCCAAGTGTTATTGCAGCATAACGATTTTTTGTGAGCTCTAAGTCGGAAATCTTTCGGTTTTGATTTGCAATTGCAATTTCTGCATTTTGTTTCGCTAAGCGGTATTTATCTATCTTGTTTTCTTCTCTTAATATTTCTAGCTCTGCCTCTATTTTGTGAGAGTGTAAAACTGCTTTGGCATTAATGAGTTCAAGTTCATCTTTTTCTTTTTCGATAATCGCGAGTAATCTCAGTTCTTGCTCAGCGTATTTCAATGCTTGGAAGTGGTTTCCTAGGTTTTTTTCTGCCATTCTCAACGCGCGATAACTATATAGCATCTGCGATTTGTCATTAATTTTTTCCGATAACGTAAGAGATTGATTTAGTAAAATGATTGCCTCTTCGTCGTCATTACCAACGAGGGTTTCTGACAAACTGATTAAAGCCTTTGACTGATAGTTCTCGTTGTTGACCTTTACTGCAAGCGCCAATGCATCTCGATATGAGTTTCTTGCCTCTTCGATATTATCCATTTCTCGATATATATTGCCCAAGATGCGAGTGGCTAAAGATTCTTTATTTTGATTTCCATTTTGTTGATAGATAGATTTTGCTCGTTTGGCAGAAGACATCGCTTTATCGTAATTGACTTGACTAAGGTAGATGACCGCCATCTCTCTGAGTGCAATGGCAAGTGTATCTGAATCGAGTTTATCGTTTGGTAAATCGATGGTTTTTTCGAAGAAAAAACGAGCTTGCTCAAACTTTTTGAGCCGAGTATAGAGCAACCCAATTTGATTCGAGCTTTTTGCAATGCCTAGTATATCGTTAACGCTAGAGTAATATTCATGAGCTTCAAGGATGTGCTTTAGTGAAAGTTCGTGTCGACCGATCTGTCGATAAATAATCGATATATTGGCATTTAATTTTGCTCTTCCCAAAGGGTCGTCTATCAGGTCATGCATCTTTAAACCTTGCAGCGAGTAGTCTAGCGCGAGTACTAGGTTGCCGAGGTGACGTTGTGCTTCTGATAAGGTATTTAATGTCCTAGCCATATTGCGCTTGTCTTCAATGATGGTGTAGGTGTCCAATGATTGGCGATAATATTGGGCAGTTAGCTCTCTGTTTTTTAAGCGTTTATATGTTTGGGCGATACGTTTGTATGTTTGAGCTAAAGCCCTTATTGTGCGTTTATCTTTATCTAGTAAATATGTTTTCGCTTGTTCGTATTGCTTAATGGCAAGTTCATAACTCTTCTTTTTATAGTAGCCATCACCCACACTTGTCAGTAACCTTGCGATCATGAATTGTTCACCGATTTCTAAAGCCAAGGGTAGGATATTCTTTGAATGACTAATTGAGTCATCTAATCGTTTAAGGTCGGCTAGCAGGTCGCTAATTTCAGCGGCAACAATTACTTGTCTTTCTTTTTGGCCTTGCGTCGCGTACTGACTTTCTGCCTGAGTTAAGTGATAAAGAGCTGCACTTTTATTTCCTTTTTCCCAAAATATATCCCCTAAAAGTTCATGACATTGAGCGACAATCAAAGGCTCTTGGCTTATTTCAGCAGACACCAATGCTTGTTTTGCTATCGCTACGCTCTTTTCGAGGTCATTTTGACGAATTGATCGCGCTTGTTCGAGCAATTCTTGGGGACTGTTTTCGACGTTTTGTGACTGAGAAGAAAGAGGAACACACAAGAAAAATATGAGTATGGACACAACTAGACCTACCCTGATCGATCCCTTTGTTGTCTGGAGCGTTGGTAGATGGGACTCAGAAAAAAGCATTTTTTACATTCCCAGAACATTTGCATTAATATAAACATGCTCGCGCGGGTTTACAACTCAACCAGTTAACGCTTTTATACTAACGACTTATTGTAAAGAAACTTTAGTGTTAGTTAAAAAGTAAGGTGATATGGCTAAGGCATCTATCCTTGCTCAGAATTCCTCTGTTTATCGATCCAACTTTTGTCAATTGTCAGCTTCTTCGCAATCTTATCTTCTGAGGTGAGTAAGCGCCAAAATGGAGTGACTTTATCAATCGATTTACCGGCTTCCATTTCATCAATTGCCGCCTGCGCAGCAATGCGAATAAAAATCGATGTCGAAACAGGGCACATGGCATCTGCTTTCCATTTTCGAGCGAGTTCGTTTCGTAACCTAATAATGGTGCGCTGTTCGCCGTAAGGTATTTTTTTTATATATTTGTCTACGATTTGAGGCGTGCCTACAAAGAGCGTTTGCCCACGTTTAACGCCCGCAAAATCATTTTCTAACACTACTAGTTTTTCTTGCTTGTTTGCATTTAAGTGGTCTTTAGCTGTTTTCTTCATGGTGTTGCTTATCTTGTGATCGTGTTGGCTTATTGGTCTTCATTTAAAAGCATAACAGTATTATTTGAGAATAAAAATAATGAGGGTTTTTGTTTATATATTTCAATTGGTTAGTGTATAAAGTGGAGTGTTTTAGGCATGTTATCCACAAATCAAACTATTGAGCAATCATTACTAAAGAACATTCAGCGCGCCCGACAAGGCATTCCCCTTTCATAAAATGTGGGCCACATGGACGCGGGACTCAAGCGGCATGGATGCCCTTGTCGGGCAAAAGCTGAATATTACTTACGAAGTGCTTGGGTAAATGTTTTGCGTGGTTCCAAGGAGATCACCTTTTTCAAGGTGATGACGGATGTTTGTTGTTGATGGTGTTGAGTCCCAAGGAGGTTACCGTTTTCACGGTAATGACGGATGTTTGTTAGCCAAGCAATAAGTGACTTAACACGGGGGCAAAGATATGTATAACTACACCAAGTGCACTACCAACACCAAAGCCGACATAGCCGTTTTTGTCAGTATAGCGAGCTAATGAACCGCCGAATAAGCCGCACCATAACATCACGCTGTACACTGAGCTAATGATGGCATCACCGCCACCTAAAATTAGCAAAGCTAAAACCAGTACCATAATAGAGCCAGATAGTATGACCCACATGATGTTTTTTTTGTTGGCAAACTCGGCTAAAGGTTTGGCTTTTTGCTCGCTCATGGCACTCTCTTAATGATGCTTAAATACAACCTTTAGCATTTCAACATTGTCGGTAAAGGTCAAGGTTTTGATGTCGCCTTTACCTTCGACATTAATCGTATTGGTTTGCGTATGCCATATATCGCGCAGAGCATTGTGTTGAATATACAAGCCTTCTAATACTTTAGGCGCAGGCGTTTCTTGATAGACCCAAAAGTGCTTACCTTCGACTTCAAAGCCCACTGTTTTTAGCGCGAGCATTTGCTCTTCATTTGCTTCTTTTTGAGAATACATGGCAAAGCGATCTACAACGTATTGACTGAATTGAGCTTGAGTGTCCGCATCTGAGATTATATCTGCGCGGGTACCAAATATTTGCTTTACCGCATGCTCGGCATCGTGAATCTCGAAACGATGCATCACTTCAATGTTATCAGTGCGAGGATTGAAATAGACGGTTGTGATAGCTTGTTTGAGTTGGTGGGCAAAGGCTTCAAAGCAGAAGCTTTGAAGCACAATGACACACATTACTAATAAGGACTTATTCGCTTTCATTTTGTTGCGTTTCAGACTCTTTATTATCTTCATCGTCAGTTTTTAGCTCGGTCGTGCTTTCAAACATAAGGTCTTGATATACACGGCCTGAACGAGGTTTTGACTTATAAGTCTCGATTCTTGATGGAATAATACGACGCGGATAGTGGTTGTTTTCAACATCTACATCTGCTGTTTCCCAACGAGGATCGACGGTTACGCTTTTAAGCACTTTATCCTTTTCAGTAACGATAAGTTTCGAGACTGCTTTAGGTGAACGTCTCCAAATCTCTGCAGGAATATACATGTTGTCTTTGCTGCCATCTTCAAACTCAAGCTCTAAGATGATCGGCATGACAAGGCCACCTTTGTTAGAGAAGTCGAGTACGTAGTAGTTTTTGTCTTCTTTAACCGCGCGCTCAAATACGCGTTTTTCCCATGGGTCTAGCTTATCGACAAAGCTCTTGTATGAATTTCGGTCTTTATTGGTGACTGTCCAGCGATCGTTTTCATCGTAATAGTCTTTGATATCACTGTTTTTATTAACCCAAAGCTCAATACCTTCGGCTTGATTGCGCTCGTCAGTAAGTGATTTTGGTTTGTCCATCTCCGTTTCGCGCTGTCTCGCAAAATCAATATCGGGATCTTTTGTATCTAGTCTTAGCTTGTAAACATGATCAAGCGAGATATCTACGTGGTCGGTGCTATAAAACCAACCTCGCCAAAACCAATCTAAATCGACGCCTGATGCTTCTTCCATGGTGCGGAAAAAGTCGCTGGGTGTTGGGCGTTTAAACATCCAACGTTGTGAAAATTCTTTAAAGGCAAAATCAAATAGCTCTCGTCCAAGAATGGTTTCACGTAATATATTTAGCGCCGCTGCTGGCTTGGTGTAAGCATTTGGACCCAGTCTTAATACCGAATCTGATTGAGTCATGATGGGCACTTGAGTATTAGATTTCATGTAGCTTGTAATGTCTCTCGGTTCAACGCCCCAAGGAATCGTAGGATCCCACTCGCGACCTGCAACACCGTCTAAAAAGCTATTAAGGCCTTCATCCATCCAAGTCCATTGGCGTTCATCTGAGTTCACAATCATAGGAAAATAAATATGCCCTATTTCGTGGATCACAACGCCGATTAAGAAACGTTTTTCAGCTAATGAATAGGTGCGCGAACCATCATCACGAAGTTCAGTACGCGGGCCATTAAAGGTGATCATTGGGTATTCCATGCCACCGACTGGGCCGTTAACTGATTGTGCAACGGGATAGGGGTAATCAAACGAAAAGCGCGAGTATACTTCCATGGTATGAATAACCGATTCGGTAGAATACTTCTTCCACAAATCGCCGCCCTCTTTAGGATAAAAAGACATCGCCATGACTAGCGGTTGTTCATCTCCACCTTGTTGATAGCCTTTCGCGTCCCACATAAATTTACGCGAACTTGCCCATGCAAAGTCACGGACATTCTTAGCGCTAAAACGCCATGTTTTCATTTTATCTGTGCCGGCTTTTTCGTTCTCTAAGGCTTCTTCTTCGGTTACGATAAACACTGGGCGCTCAGCTTTTTCAGCTTGCTTTAAACGCTTGCGTTGAGTACTTGTTAATACTTTACTGGCATTGGTTAATTTACCTGTTGAAGACACAATGTGATCAGCAGGTACGGTAATGTTAACTTCGTAATCACCAAACTCTAGGGTGAATTCACCGCGACCGATAAATTCTTTATTGGTCCACGCTTCGTAATCGGTATAAGCCGCTAAACGTGGAAACCACTGAGCGAGCAAAAAGATGTCATTGCCACCTTCGTTAGCATCATCAGGAAAATGCTCATAGCCTGCACGTGCAGAAACGGCGTCTTCTTCAACAATATTAAAGGCAAAGTCGATAGTGAATTTGGTTGATTGTTTAGGGCGCAATGCTTTTGGCAAGTCAACACGCATAAGGGTGCCCACAATCACATGCTCAAGTGCATTGCCGCGGCTATCTGCGACTTTTGAGATCTCATAGCCTAACTCAACGTCTTCAACAAATTGCTGCCTGCGTAACGCGCTTAAACTCAAACGAGCAGGCTTGTCACCCGATGCACCTTGTGTAGCTGGTCCGCGATTGCCTATTCCACCAAAAGTGGTAGTAAGTGCTGACATTGAATCATCTTTAAACTTGTTTTGGTCAAGCTGAATCCACAAGTATTTTAATGTATCAGGTGAGTTATTGGTGTAGGTGATGTCTTGTGAAGCAGTCAGTCTTCTTTTTGCTTCATCAAGGGTGACATTGATTTTGTAATCTACCTTTTGTTGCCAATACTCATGGCCAGGTTCACCGGCAGCATTTCTATAAACATTGGGGGTCGGCAATACTTCATCGAGTTGTCGAAATTTGTCTTCAAAACTGCCTTTGGTTTGCTTAATTGCCGCATGTGACGACAAGCTAATAAAGACTAACGCAGCAACGCCTAAGCCTTTGGTAAATGAGGATAGTTTGAACAAGTTCGCATTCCTTGTGATATGAAAAAGAAGAGATTCTTTTTGAGTTTCTGTCGTGTTTGTTTGTTCGCATTGAACCAGAAATAAGCGGTGATTACTAGATTCGGTCGTTTTTCTCGAATAAATAATTCATCAAAATCGAGGGTTTTGTGTTGATGGAAATTTCAAAATCCAAAGTTTATTGAAATATCATTCTAAAAAGTATGGTTTATACCATTATCGAACTTGTCAAAACCCGTCTAATCATTAAGCTATGCAACATATATCCTAAGTTAAAAAAGTCATGAACGCCTTTACGTGGCAACGCGCCGTTTTAAAAATTGGAAGTGCTTTAATCTCACCAAAAGGTGTGGGTTGCAGCGCTGAATATTTACTACCCATTGCAAAATTCATCAGTGAAAGTCGCTACCAAGGCAAAGAAGTTATTTTAGTGTCTTCGGGCAGTGTGGCTGCTGGAAAGTCCGAGATCAAAACGGGTCATCGCCCCACTATTTCTGAAAAACAAGCGATGGCGGCGATTGGGCAAACGAAGATGATGGCTAATTGGGCGCGCTTCTTTGATTTTCCTTGTGCACAGCTGTTGCTAACGGTCGAAGACCTAAATGATCGCCGACGCTATGTGAATTTCAAGAATACGCTTTCAGCACTGCTCGAAAATGGGGCTTTGCCGATTATCAATGAAAACGACACGATTGCCGTTGACGAAATAAAAGTTGGGGACAATGATAACCTAGCTGCCCATGTGGCTTTGGTGACTCAAGCAGACACTCTAATAATTTGTACCGATGTTGATGGTTTATACACGGCCAATCCAAACACAGATAAAAATGCAGAGCTGATCAGCAAAGTAGACAAGATAGATAAACGCATACTGGGTTTAGCTGGAGATGCAACGAGCGCAGTTGGCACAGGCGGGATGATCACCAAATTACAGGCTGCGCAGAAGTGTGTGAAAAGTGGTGTACAGACTATTTTGGTTAACGGCACTAAAATGAGCGCCTTTGAAGCTTTAACAGAGAATATGTGCCAAGGTACCTTGTTCACTGCTGATAAACATTCAAGTAGCGCTAGACAGCAGTGGTTAACTCACACAATAAAGGCGAAAGGGAGCATTGAAGTCGACCAAGGTGCCTATAACGCAGTGGTTAAGAAAGGCGCTTCATTGTTGGCAGCAGGGATTACTCAGGTAAAAGGTAACTTTAAGAACAACGATGCAGTTGATATTGAATTTAATGGTCAGGCAATAGCAAAAGGCTTGTGTGCATATTCAGCAAGTGAGCTCAAACAAATAGCTGGTTGTGCAAGCCAAGACATCGAGCGCAAACTCGGGTTTCACTATGGTGAAGAGGTTATTCATCGAGACAACTTAGTAACGATTAACTAGACACACAATAACTAGACAAACAATTGCGATTGGCCTGATCAAAGATAAAGCACAATGCAAATCGCGCACACAAAATCACATTTAGAAAAAAGAGGATTAGTTTCATGAGTTTTGATATTGCAAAAGCCGCTCAGTTAGCCAAACAAAGTAAAGGCGCGATTGCGAATCTAAACCCGCAAAACAGACTGAAGCTACTGCAAACTATCGCTAGTGAGTTGATTGCAAATAGCGAAGCCATCATCACGGAAAACCAAAAAGACTTAGCATTGGCTAAAGAAACTGGGCTGTCGGCTTCAATGGTCGATCGCCTCGGTCTTGATCAAAAAGGCATTGAAGCAATTGCTAGTGCGGTTTTAAATATCGCTGCGCAACCAGATGTGCTTGGCAGCATTGAAAACATGCATGCACTGCCATCGGGTATTGAAGTGGGCAAGATGCGCATCCCGCTGGGTGTGATCGCTATGATTTATGAGTCGCGCCCCAATGTCACTATTGATGCCGCTGTTTTGTGTTTAAAAGCAGGCAACGCGGTTATTTTACGCGGCGGTAAAGAAGCGCAATACAGTAACCAAGCTTTAGCAAATGTCTTGCATGACGCTTTGAATAAGTGTGGGCTGCCATCGGATATCGTAACCGTGATCCCAACACCTGATCGTGAAGTCATGAATACCATGCTGACCTTAAGCCAAGACATCGATTTAGTGATCCCCCGAGGTGGCGAAGGCCTGATTCGACATGTAACTCAACACAGTCAAATACCTGTGATACAGCACTTTAAAGGGGTGTGTCATTTATTTGTTGAAGCCAGCGCGGACGAGCAAAAAGCGCTCGCGATCCTAGAAAATGGCAAAACCCAAAGAACCGGTGTCTGCAATGCACTTGAGACCCTGCTAGTTGATACCTCAATTGCAGACTCGTTCCTGCCTAAAGTGGCTGAACTGTTTAAAAACAAACAAGTGAAAGTGCATGCTTGTGAACAAAGCCAAGCGTATTTTGATGATGCTGAGTTGGCAACTGAAGATGACTGGCATGCCGAATATTTAGCCTTGGAAATTGCAGTAAAACTTGTTGATGGTTTTGACAAGGCAGTTGAGCATATTACTCAATATGGCAGTGGACATACCGAAGTAATCGTGACCGAACAGCACGGATTGGCGCAACGTTTTTTGCGTGAAGTGAATTCGTCAGTGGTCATGGTTAATGCATCTTCTCGCTTTTCGGACGGCGGTGAGTTAGGTTTAGGGGCTGAGATTGGTATTTCCACCTCTAAGCTTCACGCTTATGGCCCGATGGGCGCGCAGTCCTTGACCACTCAAAAGTTTATTGTGATGGGCGATGGGCATGTTAGAAGTTAGCCTAAAATAAATAATCAATAGAGAGCAAAGATGCCCGAAATTAAAAAGTTATTAGATAACAATATCCGTTGGGCAGATGCTACGGTTGCGCAAGATCCCGATTTTTTTGATCGTCTATTCGAGCAGCAATCCCCCGTGTATTTGTGGATTGGTTGTTCAGATAGTCGCGTCCCTGCAAATCAAATTGTCGACTTGATGCCCGGTGATATTTTTGTGCATCGCAACGTGGCAAATATGGTGATCCACACCGACTTTAACTGTTTGTCAGTGCTGCAATACGCCATTGATGTGCTTAAAGTAAAGCACGTGATCGTATGTGGTCATTATGGTTGCGGTGGCGTTGAAGCGGCATTGGGGGACGATAGTTTTGGTCTGATTGATAATTGGTTGGGGCATATCAAGGATATAGCAAAAGACAATCAAGCGGCGTTGGCTGACTTGAGTAAAGCAGATCAAGCCGCCAAGCTATGTGAATTAAATGTCATTCAACAGGCTGAAAATGTACGTAGAACCAGCGTTTATCAAGATGCTATGAAGCGCAAACAAGAAGTTAATATCCACAGTTGGATTTATAGTTTGCGCAACGGCAAGATTAAGGTGCTTTGAGTAATTGCTCGGTAGACATATCAAGCTTATTTTTCAACAACAAATTTACTCGCCAATACTTGGATCTCACTTATAATCGATTGCACGTTTTTGGTATTGTGCGTGATTTCATCGTTTGATTCTTTTGTCTTTTGTGTGGCAGCGACAGCCTCTTCGATTTCGTTAGATACCTTCTTCGAAGACTCAAACTGCACTTCTATTTGCGATGTAACTGTTTCTTGTTGTGCAACTAGAGTACTTAATAACTCATTTGTTGACTGCATAAACTCGATCATCGAACCAAATTTATCAGTTGTTTGTGTCGTCAATGAGATACTCGATTCTATGCTATCAAATGCTGAGTCGGTATTTGAATTTAGCTTTTCGATAGTACTGTTGATCTCTGAGGCTGATACTTGAGTTTTTTGAGCAAGCGTTCTCACTTCATCAGCAACCACCGCAAAACCTCGTCCTGATTCGCCTGCTCTTGCAGCCTCGATGGCCGCATTCAAGGCCAGTAAATTAGTTTGTTCAGCAATTTGTTGAATGGTCCCCAGCATATTAGAAATGCTGTCTGATTCGGTTTTAAGTTGTCTCATGCGTTCAATACTATTTTGCATGGCATCATCAACTTGTTTGGCTAATGTCTTACTGGCTAAGTGCTCTGTAATTTCTGTTTGCATTGAATCGGCGTTTTCCCTCAGGAAGGCTTGTGTATCCATCCCTGACTTAGACAAGTTAGAAGAACTTGTCATGATACGTTCATTGAGTTCTTTTAAATCTAATGAGCGCGTGTGTGAATGTTCGATATCTCCGCCGATGACATTTAGTTGAGAAAATGTGTTATCCATAAAAATACCAAGCTGTTCCATATTAACTAATATGTCATTGATTAACTTGCCCAAACCCGTTCTGATAGATTCAACGTTGTTTAAAAGTTCTCCAATTTCATCGGTTCTTTCATTGCTGATCTTTTGCGTAAAGTCACCTTTAGATAAGTATGCTGAAGTCTGGCTGAGTTGCTTTATCGGAGTGATAAATCGTTTTTCGAACATTGTGATTAAGAAAATGATAGTGAAAAGTGTTGTCGCTATCATCATCACGGCATTGATGTATGAAAATTCTGTGCTTTCTTGCTTAAGGATTTGACCTTTTTCCAAAACAGATGCTTTGACCAGACTGACAGCTTCACTAAGCAATTTAGAGGGTTGCCGATCAATGCCCCTTACAAAACTATCAGCTTGTTTATGGTCATAGTTTGAAGTCAAAAATAGCTGATAACCTTCTCGGTACTTGCCGATCATTGTCGGGTAAATAGCTGAAAACTCGGTTAATAATGCGTTCAATTTTGGATTATTATCGTTGTTCGCTATTGATCTTATTTCATCTGTAATTTCTTGTGCATGCTGTTCAAAACGTCCCCAATATTTATCGCGTTGGCCACTATCGTGCCCTCTTAATAAGGTGTTTTTCCACTCTTGCACTTGGGTTTTAAACTTTATGTTGAGGTTGCTTATTTGCTCTATTTGAGAAGTGTCTTTGGAGAATAGAGTTTGGTACTCGTCGATTTGACTATTTTTGACCAACACACCGACAACAAACGACACGATCATCGTGGTGATGCCGATACCTAATATTGATAAAACTTGAAGGCGAAGGCCGAAGTTGCTTTTTGAGTTCATTGATAAAGCCAGAAAATGGAGGATTTCTTCTGGCTTTTTTAACGGCGCGCGAGCTTATTAATTTAGTGCTTTTTGCGCCTGTAATAAAACTTTCATATTAGCCTGGCGGTTATTGTGAAACACTTGATTAGTGTTTAGCGCCAAACGTTGCTTTCATTTGATTCGCAAAGGCCACAAATTTCTCTTTGATTGTCTGTTTTAATGAAATCTCAGTGCCACCGAACATGTTAAAACCTTTAACTACGATAGTCGGTGCGTTTCTTCCAGCGACTGATGCCGCTTTATTGCTGACACCACCACAAAAACTAAACGCTTGGCAGACAACATTAACGTTTTCAGGTACGTAGATTTTATTGCCACCCATTAGCGTAAATGAATAAATCGTGACTTTTTTACAACCAAACCTAGCATCAGTGAAGTCGATATCAGACCCACCCATAATGCTGATTAAATATAGGTTTCTGGGAACGTCCCAATAGCCATTGCGATCCGAGCCGCCCATGATGTTGATATGCCAGTCAGATTCTTCTACTGGTTCGTCGGTATAGTTAAGAGCAAAGGTTTTTTCTTTTTCTTCTAAGATGGCTTCGTCTAGTTGCTGATCTAAATCACTGATTTGTTCAACCATGATCGTTGCTGTTTCAGCGGCCACCACAACGTCCAAACGCCTTTCAAACGCTTCGCTTGAGATAACACCGTGGCTATAGTTGTGAATAAGCACATTAATGACTTCTTCTTTTACTATTTCAATTGGGCGGTCTTCAATTTTTACGGCCATGGTATATCCTATTTACGAGAGTTATTAGCTAAGTCTTTTTAGGTAAGCATGCATCATGCCTGAAATAAATCACAATAAAAACAATAGTTTAATATTTTATCAAATCAGCTCAATCGTGAAAAAAGCTATAAATTGGTCAATTCAACAAAACACTAAACTACTTAAACTGTCATTTTGGTCATATAGACTAGCCGCAAATGTGACCAATTAACATCCAAATATTGTTTCTGTATATGTCAAAAACACAAACCAATTTTCAAAAAATGTTAAGACATACCGGTGTTTTTATGGAACAATCGCGCGCCTTGTGAAGTGATTCTTTTTTAGGCAATGGTTTATGTTACTTTTGCTATCCACTTTTCAAACTTATTGACCGTTTTCAAAGAGATTTTAATGCAAGCACAAGCAACATCTACTAACACCAAACCACAGCTCCATATATTCGAATTTATTGCGCTGATGGCCTTGCTAACCTCATTAGTTGCGCTAGCGATTGATGCGATGTTGCCTGCCCTAAACATAATAGGTAATGACTTAAATAGTAAAAGCAGTCAGCAGACTTACCTTGTTATTTCTCTATTTTTTGGTGGAATGGCCCTAGGGCAACTGTTTTTTGGTCCTTTTTGTGATGCGCGAGGTCGTCGTTTCACGATACTTGTTGGGCTGATTATCTTTGCCATAGGTACAGTGATTTGTTATTTCGCGACCTCAATGGAAATTCTTTTGTTGGGTCGTTTGATACAAGCTTTCGGTGTGTCAGGGCCAAGAATTGCCTCAATGGCGGTGATACGTGATCAGTACGTGGGCGATTCAATGGCACGTGTCATGTCGTTTATAACGGTAATATTTATTTTAGTACCGATGGTTGCGCCATTAGTGGGGCAAGCTGTTATGGAGTATTTTCATTGGCGTCATATCTTTACTATATTCTTGCTGGTGGCATTGATATCGGGTATATGGTTCTTTTTGCGACACGGCGAGACACTACCTCGTGACAAGCGTCAGAAATTCGCTTGGGGCCACTTCTTTCAATCGTGTATTTGGCTGCTGAAAAATCGTATCGTGCTAGGTTACGCACTAGCCATGGGCTTTATCTTTGGCGCGTTTTTAGCTTACTTAAGTGGCTCGCAAACCATATTTCAAGACATCTATGATACTGGAAAATGGTTTCCGCTTGTTTTTGCTACCTTAGCGTTTTCTATTGGACTTGCTTCTTTATTCAATGGCATGCTTGTGATGCGTTTTGGTATGCGTGCACTTTGTTCTCTAGCGCTTTTTATGGCGATGGCATTTGGGATTGTGTTGACGGTCATTACTGTTTGGTTTGAAGGTAAGCCACCGTTGGTATTGTTTATCAGCGTCATGTTTTTTGGCTTCTTTTTTATTGGTTCTTTATTCGGCAACTTAAATGCAATGGCAATGCAACCCGTGGGTCATATTGCAGGTTTGGGAGCTGCGTTTATTGGATCGTTCACAAGCTTTTTAGCTGTGCCGATTGCAATGTTCATTAACATGTTTTTAACTGATAACTTGATACCAATTTCTTTAGGGTTTTTGGTGTTTTCTGTCTTGAGTTGGTCAGCCGTTCGATATGCGCAAGGTGGTGAAGAGGCGAGTGAAATAGTTTCGTAGCGTGCTGATTAAGGAAAAAATCATACATCATGTTAAAGTACTGATTCCAATCACGAGTTGAATGACGATGTTGATTAAGAATTTATTGTTAACGCTGAGCTTTTTGAGTTTTTCGCATACAGTGACAGCGCTCTCCCTTCTGCAAGACGATGCTGTGGTAGAGGAAACCGAGCAAAAAACAATTATCTTGGGATTACTAGAATTCCCTCCCTACGCCTATACGGAAGAAGGGTCTCAAGAATGTATTGGCTACGTAGTTGAAACGAGTAAAAAGATTTTTGCTCAATATGGTTACAGCGTTAAAGCCATATGTGCACCCGCTATTAGAGTGTATAGAATGATTCAAAATGGGAAGGTTGACTTAACGGTCAATATTCGATCAACCAAAATGCTCCGAGACCATGTCACTTTTATACCTACCCCTTACAGTAAACTGGATCTATTGCTGATTAGTCACAATCACAAAGGTGACGAAAAGCAAATAAGCGGTATTCGAGGGTTCGACTATCATCGCCAACGGGAAAAGTTGGTATCTGAAGGTTTCGTTTTTCAAGATACACCCGGCAGCATAGATGCGATTCGAATGTTTGTTAGAGAACGTACTCGTCATTTAATCACATACAAAAGGCCATATAAATTTTATCTAGAGCAAAACGGATTTGATGCTCCAGCTGATACTCATATCAAGTTTTTGATTGACCTGCCTACCTTTTATGCTGTTTCCAATAAGTCGAAACATAGTGACTCTATTATTGACGCCCTCGAAGACGTCATTAAGAAGACACATGTGAAACAATTTGAGGATGTTTTTCCTTTGTATTAGTCCCTCACGTTCGGGCATGAATATATTAGCGCTTGAGGAAATGTTCATTTATGCGTTTCAAGCATTTGAACAACACTAAATTGTTTTGACTAGCTATGAGAGAGTTTTGAATTCTAAGACACTAAAGCATTATCGTATTTCTTTTTTTACAGTTTGAGTTGAGCGCTTTCATAAACTTTCAGTCTAGGGAGCAATCGATATGGTTTTTACTCAAAAAGATTGTCAAGCTGAGATTGGTGTGCAAAAGTTATACAGCACCTTACACAAGGAAGAGTAGATGTTTTTTCAAATACGTGCCTCGCATGCGCCAGACTTTGATGATTTAAGGACTTTTCTTGCTAAGCGAGTAAAAAATGCTAATGCAGAAATACACCCTATTTTTAATGGAGGCAGTGCCTCAACTGCAAGCAAATCAGTCTTCTCTGGGCAAACCTATTTAGCGCAAATGCTTGCACATGAACTTGTTTCAAGTACATCGTCTCCAACCATTAAACGCCGGCCATTTTTTACGCTTGATAGTATTTATGGTAACAAACTTATTGGAAATACGGTCGCCGATTCTGGTCATGTTTTTGATAGCGCTTTGTTTACAGAAGAAGGTTTCTTTAAATATCGGTTTGAGCAACTCGAGATTTGCGATTTTGAGAGACCGTTTGGTTCTAAGTTGGCGCTAAGTGCTGACAAACGCAATGATCAAAACTTATTTGTTTCTCAATTGCATCTACTTTGGTTGCGCTTTCACAATGCAGTGCTTCGATATATAGAGGCCAATACGCCACACACATTTGCATTAATGACGCGTACTGAACGTATTCAGGCCATCAGAAAAATCATAACCCAAGTGTTTCAAATTGGTGTTTTTGAGGAGTGCCTAAAACCATTAGTGCCAGCGTTTATCCTCAATAGTTACAAAGATATGCCCGCTCACGAATACCTGTTAAATGATAAGAGTTTAATTGCTGCTCCAGTGGCATTTTCAGATGCGGTAATGCGTTTTGGCCATAGCATGGTGCGCAAGTCTTATCGCCCTAACTTACAAGTTTTCTCGAAGAATCTCAGTAGTTTTTTTAAGCACGTTGAGCCTCAAATTGATCCCATATCTCAACAGACAAACTGGAGAGTAGCAAAAAACCAAATCGTTAATTGGAATATGTTCTTCAAAGGAAATGATAGCTACAAAGGTTTTCACAATGAAGCGATGTTAGTCGACCGATTTATTTCTAATGATATGAGCACGTCACCACTAGATAGTTCACATGTGAATATCCTAAAGCATAATTTGTATGCCGGTATTCACAGCAAAGTACCATCTGCGAATCAACTGTTTGACTACTTAATCACAAAACAACCTACTTATTTATCAAAACTCGGTTTAGCTTGGTTTACACCAGAAGTACTCAACGAAGCCTGTAAAAGACCTAAAAGCTGGAACATTGGTGACGATATGTCTGCTCAAGACTTACCTATTAATTCCTTATGGCTTTATATGCTAAATGAAAAGGAAGTGTATAAGCATGATCAATTTCCAGATGATTTGCAGCATCATGAAAAGCTCGGGCCCTTATCTAGTATTATTTTTTGTGAAGTCGTGCTTAACGCATTTAGACACAGCCCGTTGCCAATCATTGAATCATATTGGAGAAACAAGGGAGAGCTCGCCCTTTCTGAACATATGCCTAGCGATATCGCGAATAAGATAAAGAGCAAAAAATTTAAGATGCTTGATATTTACAATTTTGTCGAACAAATGGAGAAAATACGGTAATGACATTAACAAATGAGCAAAAAAAAGTTGAGCTAGAAAACTTTGCGTCGGAACATTTTAAAGCGCTCAATTACGTTGATTCTATTGATGAGTTACGCATTTATCACCCCACAATTAACGATCCTACTGCCACGGCAACGGGTAAAGGTGAAGTCGTCGCTCATCCTACAGAGGGTTGGATGCTAAAAGCGACTTTACTCGATAATTGGAACGATCGTGCGATTGAAATAGTCGGACAGTTGGAGTTTCTCTTATCTTCTTCAGTAATCTATGATGATCAAGAGGAGCCAAAAACCAAGTATTTTATTGAAGCTCAAGGCAGACCTGAATTTCTAGTTGCCCAAGGAAGTTGGTATTTAGACCACTATCGTGCAGATATTATTGAAGACCAAGATTCTTCCTTTATTGAAGCAACAATCACATGGCGTCGTCCGCCTTCGCCAGGGCTTACTATCAAATCTATACAAAGCACAATTACTAAGTGGAGATGGCCTCTAAAGAACTAAAACCAAAATTATCACAAAGTTAATTGAGCGAGATTGAATTGTGAAGACCCTCCTGTTGACACAACGACGCATCTTTTGCCTCTTTGCAATTGGGCTGGCATGCCTTAGTTTTTCTTTGCCAGCCTTTGCTTTTGAGTGGTTTGAGGTAGCTGACATTCCTAAAGCAGGAGCAGTGTATCGGCTATCTCATACCAACAATCATGTGTTGATTGGCGTTAAACAAGAAGGGGCGATAGCGCTTATTCAATCGAGTGTATTAACGCGAAACACTGATCAAATCATTGTTTTCGAAGAGAGTGAGCTTTCTAGAGCCCTAGTATTGAAGGCCACGGAAAACCCAAGCTTAAAAAGTGAGTTTTCGCTGAAAACACTTGCGATTGATGATCAGTCAACCGCTACAATCGATATGGACTTATTTAAGCAAATAGCCCTGCAACTACATCAATTATTTTCAAAATGGCATCATGCAAAACACACAGAGCGACTTGCGATAATCGAAGAACTTAAAGCTGTTCAATTGAAGGTTGTTCGATTGCCGCAGAGGCTTCAAACTTCCTTTCCATTTTTACCAAAATTAATAGCGGGTTTGTTATTTGAACAATATCAAGCCCAAGCTGCGCTCGATTATGTAGCCTCTTTAATGAACGACGGCATTCAGCTTAATCAGAGTGAAGCTTTCGAGATTAACTACATAAAAGCAAGTGCGTTGATGCACCTTGCGGAGTACGAGCGGGCATTTCCAGTTTTAGATAGCGTTTTAAGCGTGCCATATGAGCTAGTGCAGCAAAAGCACAAGTACCAATACTTAGATTTACTGACTCAAAAAGGGCTTCTGCGCATCATGCAGGGTAGTTTTAGCGATGACGCTAATCTCATGCACTTGGGTCTTGATGATATTAAAAGGGCGTTGGATTTATTGCCAATTGATGATGTAAAAGCACGTGCAATATTCCTAAATAAAAAAGCGACTTACTACGCAATAAGATCCTCAATGGATACTCGAACAAACACTATGCAAAATCTTGCAGAAGCCTCTTACCAAGCCTCCATTGATTTGCATTATCAGTCGGGTTCTACTAGGCAGCTCGATGATCCGTTGAACAACTATTCACACATTAAGTCAGCGCAACAAAAGCCACTTGAAGCACTTGCGATGCTACGTTTGGCTTTGAGTATTGCTGATCCTAGTATGCCCGACACAAGAAAAGACGTCTTCTATCATGGTATCGGTATGACTTATGAAGAACTAGGAGATTATCAAAATGCACTTACTTACCTTCAGCAGGCGGCGTTTTATTGGAAAGAAAATACTCATTCGCATTATTACTACAATGCGCTTTTAGCTATTTCGGCATTACATCGAAAGTTAGGCCAATTTGATTTGTCTGAGTCTGTAATCAACAAAGTCAATAACGGTTATGAAGAGCCTCTGACACCCTATCAAATAAAGTTGAGCATAGAACAAGCTTATATCGCCTTGCACAAACAAGACATCGAGCGTGCGAGGGGCTATCTCACACTTGCCGAGTCACTGATCACCGAAACGACACATGAACCAATCAAACTAATGTTTCGGCAATTGAAATTGTATTTGTGTTTTGTGACTGAAGACAAAACTTGTTTTTTGCAGGAATCGCATAGCTTTATTGAGTACTTGAGTCAAAAAGACAAGTTTGCAATTCAAAGGCTAAATGTCCATAAATTAAGAGCTGAGTGGTTCTATGCCAAAAAAGAGCTCGTCAATCTTGAGCTTGAGTTAAATATCGCCTTAGACATAGTACAGTCGCTCAACAAAGAAATCATCAATAATGAGAAAAGCCTGTATTGGCGTAGCATTAACAATGAGCTGATTGGTTTATACATGGCATTGATGTATGAGCAATTCCAAACAAAAGCAGAGCTCCAATATGTCGATAAAGCGTTCAGGGCTTGGGAGCGATTTAATGCCCTGAGTATGATTAGCAAACGCAGTAAATCTGCTCAGAGCAATATACAAACATCATTAAAAGAGATTCAAGAAGCGGTTTGGAAACAAGAGTTAAAAAGCTTAGTGAACCCCGATAACGATGATTTATTGTCAAAAATAGAGCTTGATAGTAAGCGTTTTCGGCTTCAGCAAAGCGAGTCAAAACACATCCATGTTGAAGCACTAGGCGCTTCGAGTATGGCTAATTTCTCGCTCGATATGGCGCAGTCCTTATTAACTAAAGAACAGAGAGTCATTGGCAGTTTTGTTGATGGAAAACAGATCTACTACTTAATCATTGGTGTTGATTCTGTTGAGTTTTTGCGTGTTGAACAAAATGAGGCTATAGAAAATTTTATTCTTGAATTTGCCTCTAATGTTCACTTATCTAATTCGAATCCATCTGCTTTGCTCAAGGAAATAGGGAATTTGTTTCCTGTTGAGCAAGTATTGGGAGCAAATATCAACGAGTTAATATTCATTGCAAATGACAGTAGTCAGTTGATCCCAATAAATGCACTGATAAAACAACATTTTGGAAAACTTAAGGAACTGCCGTCGATAGTCAATACGTTTTCATTTCGGTATTTTTTTAAAGAAATTGAGGTGCCCACAAGAGCGTCGTCCACCAAGATCTCTATTTTTGCCGCTCCAAACTTTGGCGCGCCAACCTCGACAACATTAGCATCTAGAAGCGCTGATTCGTCGATACATATGGCCGACTTGCCTTGGAGCGCTAAAGAAGCCCAATGGATTAGCGAAATGTTTGATGCTCAGGTTTCGACGTTTATAAATAATGAAGCTACGTCAGATGCATTGGTATCTGATGAGATGCGCTTGTCGAACATTCAACACATCGCAACACATGCAATCACCTTTACTGAGCTTCCATATATCAACGGATTAGCCACGGCAAATAAAGAACAAGGTCAATATTTGAATTTCGACTTTGTTAGTTTGTCTCGTCTACTCGCATACCCCACCGCATCTGATTTGGTTGTGCTAAGTGGTTGTGAAACCATGCTAGGAACAGTGTTTGCTGGAGAGGGCCCCTTGAGTTTGTCAAGAGCCATGCTGCAAAACGGAGCAGGAGGCACGATAGGCTCTTTATGGCCAGTAGCAGACAGGCCAACCTCTATTTTTATGAAACATTTCTATCAGCATTTGAAAAGCTCTCAAGGAGACGTTGCAGCCAGTTTGTCTTATGCCCAAGAGGCATTGTCCAATAATCCTCGATATCGACATCCGAAATATTGGTCAGCATTTGTTTTCACGGCGGCAAATCAGCATTTCAAAAAGATTGCGATGCATTAAGCAGTGATTTTCCCTGCCATCTACATTTTCATCAGGCAATAAAAAACCCGGCCTATAAAGACCGGGCAAAAGGAGCTTAGTTAAAGCACCTAACGACAGAAAGGGTATCAACTGATAACTGTCATGTAACTGAGTGTTAGCTAATAATAGCTTTCATGTCAGTCATGTAACCGCGAAGTGTCTCACCTACCGACTCAACGCCATGTGAACGAATTGCTTTGTTCACGTTTACCAGTTGCATATTATCCACGCCCGTGGATGTAGATGCCAAACCACCACCGATGTGCTCGGCTGTGATTTTAGACATAAATTTCTGTTGCAATAACGGCACTGCCGCATTTGCAAATAAATAGTTTCCGTATTCTGCTGTATCAGAGATAACCACGTTCATTTCGTACAAGCGCTTACGAGCGATTGTGTTAGAAATCAGTGGAGTCTCGTGCAGTGACTCATAGTATGCAGACTCTGGTAGTATCCCTGCTTCGACCATTACGTCAAACGCAAGTTCAACGCCAGCTTTGATCATTGCAACTAACAAAATACCTTTATCGAAAAACTCTTGGTCATCGATTTTACCTGAGTAAACTGGTGCGTTTTCGAAGCCTGATTGGCCTGTTTCTTCGCGCCATTTTAAAAGGTTAGCGTCACCGTTTGCCCAATCTTCCATCATGGTCTTGGAGAATTCACCACTGATGATGTCGTCTTGGTGTTTTTCAAACAACGGACGCATTAATGTTTTTAATTCTTCTGAAAGTTCGTGCGTCAATACTTTTGCTGGATTAGACAAGCGATCCATCATGTTTGTCACGCCGCCAATCTTTAGTGCTTCAGTGATCGCTTCTAAGCCATACTGAACCAATGCACCTGCATAAGCCGGATCAACACCGTCAGCAACCATCTTGTCATAAGCTAAGATTGCGCCGGCTTGTTGCATGCCGCAAAGTATGGTTTGTTCACCCATTAGGTCAGACTTAACTTCTGCTACGAACGAGCTTTGTAGAACACCAGCACGGTCACCGCCCGTTGCGCTAGCGAGTGCTTTTGCAATGTCCCAACCCTTGTTCTCTGGGTCGTTTTCAGGGTGAACGGCTATTAGTGTCGGTACACCGAAACCACGTTTGTATTCTTCACGTACTTCTGTACCTGGACATTTTGGCGCACACATCACAACCGTGATATCGCTTCTGATTTGTTGACCTTCTTCAACGATATTAAAACCGTGCGAATAACCTAAAGCTGCGCCTTTTTGCATTAAAGGCATAACGGCTTCAACAACGCTAGCGTGCTGCTTATCAGGCGTTAAGTTATAAACCAAATCAGCGTCTGGAATAAGCTCTTGGTAAGTACCTACTTTAAAACCGTTGCCTGAAGCACGTTGGTATGAATCGCGTTTTTCATCAATTGCTGCTTGGCGAAGTGCGTAGCTGACGTTCAAGCCAGAATCACGCATGTTTAAACCTTGGTTTAGCCCTTGTGCACCACAACCAACGATAACGATTGATTTACCTTTAAGGTAATCGCAGCCTGATTCAAACTCTTCGCGATTCATAAAACGGCATTGACCCAGTTGGTCAAGCTGTTTGCGAAGCGGCAATGTATTAAAATAATTAGTCATGATTTCTTCCGAGCATCTGATACTGAATATTACTCAATATCTAATAAATTTAGTGTCTGTGACGACAGTCATAAGCGACTATGGATGTAGATTAACGGTGTTCTGTTGTTTTATAAAGTGATATATTTGAAATGTATTGTTTCATAGAATGAAATAACCAGCATTGTAAGGGCTTAAAGGTGTGTAATGGATATTAAAAGTTTGCGATTGTTTCAACATTTAGCCAAAAGCTTGAGCTTTACCAAGACCGCAAACGCGATGTATGTCTCACCTCCCACTTTGTCTAGAGTGATCTCAAGGTTGGAAGAAGAGTGCGGTGCCAATTTATTTGTGCGCAACAATCGCAGTGTCAATTTAACTGCTGCAGGCTTAAAGGTATTGAGCTTTGCAGAGCAGACTCTTAATAATTGGCAGGCTTTAGAAAAGAGCTTAGAACAGCAAGTGAAAGAACTCAGCGGGCAAATTTCTGTTTTTTGCTCGGTCACGGCTAGCCAAAGTTACCTGCCGCCTCTATTAGATAAGTTGCAAAATCGTTACCCCGCGATTGAATTAAAGCTAGACACTGGTGATCCCGCTTTGGCTGTTAATAAAGTAGAAGAAAAGCAGGCAGACTTTTCATTTGCGATCAAAACCCCTGATATGCCTGCGAATATTACGTTTAATCAACTGGATACTGTGCCATTGGTGTTGATCGTGCCCAAGAGCGTTAATATTTCAGATGTTAGTGAATTAAAATGGACTGAAATGAATGTCGTCATGCCTGCTCGCGGCCCATCAAAGCGTATCGTTAACCATTGGTTTGCCGAACAAGGGATTCGGCCTAGGGTTTATGCTAGCGTGTCAGGTAATGAAGCGATTGTGAGCATGGTATCATTGGGTTTAGGTGTGGGTTTTGTGCCACGTATAGTGTTGGATAACTCGGTAGTAAAAGCGAATGTAAATGTCATTGAAGTGAGCAATATCGAGCCCTATTCCTTAGGACTTTGTTACTTAACACAACGTGCGAATGAGCCTTTGTTAAGAGCGGTTACAGAGTTGTTTATGGCCTAGCTAAGTGTACATAGGGTTTACGCACAAAAGTGTTATTTCAATACTGCTTTTTTAAATCAATAAGCATTCGGTCAAACCCTCTAAAACTCAAGGCTTCTGCTAGATGAAGGCGCTCAATCGTGTCGAAGTTATCTAGATCCGCAATCGTCCTAGCAACCCTTAAAGTACGATGATACGCGCGCATAGAAAGTTCGAGTTGTTCAATCGCATTAGTCACAAATTGATGATTGCTATCTGACAAACCACAAAATTGTTCAATCTCTTTATTACTTAAATATTGATTTAGTTTGCCTTGGCGACTTAATTGCTTCTCTCTTGCAGCCAACACTCGTTTTTTTATCACTTCACTAGTTTCACTTTGAGCATGAGTAGACTCACTTTTAGGCAGTAGTTTACTCAATGCCAGTTTCGGTACATGAACTTGCAAATCAATGCGGTCAAGAAAGGGCCCCGATATTCGGTTTAAATAGCGCAGTACTTGGTCTGGCGTTGCTCGTTTATCGTCCACATCACCCGTAGGGCTTGGATTCATCGCACATACCATTTGAAAATCACAAGGATAGCTGACTTTAAACGCGGCGCGCGATAGATGAATTTCTTTGGTCTCTAGCGGCTCTCTCAATACATCTAAAAGCGCTCGACCGTACTCTGGGAGTTCATCTAAAAACAAGACGCCTTTATGCGCTAAGGAGATTTCCCCAGGTTTGGGATAACTGCCACCACCGACCAATGCGGCTGAAGAACAAGTATGGTGGGGTTGCCGAAAGGGACGTTGAAGAATTTCTTGTGGCTTAACCGCCAAGCCCGCAATTGATTTCACGCACGCGTTTTGAATCGCTTCTTCTTTTGTTAAGTCTGGCATGATAGACAATAGTCTATTAGCCAGCATCGATTTACCCGTTCCCGCTGGGCCATAAAGCAGAATTGAGGCGTTTGAACTAGCGGCAATTTCCAACGCGCGTTTGGCGTGATCTTGGCCGATGATATCTGAAATACACGCTTGCGCATTATGCACCACCGTCGTTTTTGACTCGTGACGATGTGTTAACTTTTCGCTACCTTTTAAATGAGAATAAACGGCAATCAAAGAATCGGCCGCAAAAACAAAATCAGACGCTACAAGCGCTGCTTCATCTGCATTTTCACTGGGTAAAAATAGCTCGCGTTTTGATTGTTGAGCAGCAAAGGCCATTGGTAACGCGCCCGTGACTGGCCGCAATTGACCCGATAATGCAAGTTCACCGACAAACTCAAAAGCTTCTAAATCAACGTTTTTCAATTGCTCACTGGCATGAATAATCCCGATAGCAATGGCTAAGTCAAATCGACCGCCACCCTTTGGTAGGTCTGCTGGCGCCATGTTAACGGTGATTTTTCTACTCGGGTATTCAAAGCCAGCATTGATCAATGCGCTGCGCACTCTATCCTTTGCTTCTTTGACCGTGGTTTCAGGCAAGCCCACTAGGTTAAAACTGGGTAAGCCATTTGAAATATGCACTTCGATAGTAACAAGTGGCGCTTCGATACCTAAGTTTGCACGTGTATAGACAACTGAAAGTGACAAGTTAAATGCTCGGTTAAGCTAATTAGAATAGCTTAATTTTATTGCTTAAAGCTTATTGTGTATGCTGATCAAAATGCTAGTTTATTAGCGACTATGAAGGTAATCTAAAAATAAAGTATCAAGCAGCCAACTACTATCAAATACCGATGAACTAACAGACCTATTTTCAATAAATATCAAAAAGACAAAATAGTGAGTTTTGAACTTAAGATGTAGCTGACTATTTGAGCCGACAGTTTCAATAAAAACTAATGCGTTGTTATGAAAGGGGGTGAGCAGAAATGTGTACCTGCTCACCAAGGTTAGCAATCTCTACTCATGATGTTGAGTAACTAATCTAGACTTTTAGAAAGGATTAAATGAGCAACTTTCGTCATCACAAAACACGTTTGAAACTGGATATGCTCCGAATCTATTTACTCTCCAATCTTGGGTTCCATAATAGCTGCCACCAGAAGTGCGAAAGTTGACTCTTATTACAACACTAAAACCACCTCCAATATCCATCCCGCTGTTCCAAATAATGATTGTTGCAGAGGTATGGCCTCCCGACGTAGTTGTGTCTAGTGTGTCTTCCGTCGCCCTTACTTCAATCACTTCAATATCTTCACTTTCATCCGAAGCCGACTTGACACTTTTATGTGATGTTTCATCAGCTCTCGTTTTTTGTAATCGATTAATGACTTTTTCAAGTTCATCAAACTTCTTTATCTTGGCTTCGAGTTCCTTCACGCTGATGTTTAGAAAACCTGCAAAAAGAGACATATTCGTCTTAAAAAGGCCCTCTACTTCTGTATTTATCTGCTCTGGAGCAACATCGCCAGCGTTTGCATATTCTAATGCAATTAAAAAAGAGGGGTGATTCTCAATGTCAATGAATTCTGGCAAATCGGGGGAAAAATATTGCTCATCAAAGGCTCCCAAAAAATCGTTGAAATTGAGTCGGCGTCATCCCCATATATGATGCGAAGTGAGATGGAGTAAAAGCAGTGCTGTTAGAACTTAAAGGCACGTTGTTCTTGGTTTCGGCCAGTACATTATAAGACGCAGCTATAACAGCGACCGTTACTAGATTTCTGATTGGTTTTTTCATTTTTATCCTTAAATTCATCATTTGAACCATACACTTTCTTCCAAATTTTGAAGTGTTTAAAAATTAATCAAAAAAACAATACGTTGCAAGAAATTTAATGAGCGATCGCTTCACTGTAACCATTAGAATTGTAATAGTATATTTACATATT
>NZ_BGNG01000019.1 GCF_003203515.1 Glaciecola sp. KUL10
CGTGCGTTCTGGCTTACAAGCGTAATCTGTAAGCCAATTTGAAATTAATTAATCAAAAATACAGCCGCGAGAGGGATAATAAAAAAGATTCCTGCAATATAAGCTACGCCATAAGCCTTATTATCAGCGACCTTTAATGATAGTTTATAAGAAAGTGTTGGAGGCAACTCTCGTGTATATGTAAAACCATAAATGACCAATACAGCGAGCGTGTTATAGACAAGGTGCACAAAGGCAATCTGTAAAGCAAGAATTGCATTTGGTCCTTCAACCGCAAGTGCTGCAATTAAGGCAGTAATCGTTGTTCCGATATTTGCGCCAAGTGTAAACGGGTATATTGAACGGGCAGTCACAATGCCATTTCCGACGAGTGGGACCATAAGAGAAGTGGTTGTTGAAGATGATTGCACTAACACCGTTACCACTGTACCTGATGTAATACCTGAAACCGCACCACGTCCAAGGCTATTTTTTAAAATTTCTCTCGCCTTACCTACCATGAGTGATTTCATGATTTTGCCCATATAGGTAATAGACATAATGATCAACGCAAGTCCTAGTCCAATCTTCACAAGGCCAGCGACAAGTATTGGAGCGTTTTCTAATGAGTTTTTAACAAGTTCAATAACAGGGCTTGTTGCGGCTTTTATCGGGTTGAACATTGCTCCACCCGACCCGCTTGCTGACTGTGCGAACGAAACCATATAGCCGCTTATCGTCTCAAGCAAACCAAAAGCGATTTCTAAAGGTAGAAAGATCAGAACTGCAAAAATATTAAAAAAATCGTGAATAGTGGCGGCATTGAAAGCCCGCTGAAATTCTTTCTTATCTGCCACGTGACCCAGGCTAACAATCGTATTTGTGATACTTGTTCCAATATTTGCGCCCATCATCATCGGCACAGCTATCGTAATAGGTAGCCCTCCGGCAACCATCGCAACAATAATAGAGGAAACAGTGCTTGAAGATTGAATCAGCGCAGTACACACCATACCGATGATCAATCCCATAATAGGATTAGAAGCGTATTCAAAGAGTTCGCGAGCGTGCTCTTCTGTCGCAGCCTTAAAACCGTTACCTATCAGTCCCACTGCCACCAACATTGCATAGACTAATAGTAATAAAAATAACCACTTAACTGGTTTAGGCAATCGACCAGAACTGATTTCGTTTGATTGCTCAGGCAACGCATTATTGCGCATTTAAAACTCTCACTATTTATATTTATGAAGACTTTAGCACGCTTCATAAATTAGCTAACTACACCAAATTCTTGATGGTAATTGGCTTTAATTACAATTGTGTTACAGGGCACTTGATATGTGACGGCTCACATTAAAGAAGTCGAAAGAAATAGGCAAGTTAGTTTGCGACAAATATAATATTTAATTTATAAACTGTGCCTAAAACAAGCGTTTAATGACGAAAAAATACACACCTGGAAATTTCAAAATTTCGCTACTCAAGAATTGGGGTCTTAAGAAAATAGTCAGTTATAAAAAAGCCGAGCATAAAGCTCGGCTAAAATGGAAAACACCTAGGGAACGTCAATTACCAAGTTGCTTCCAAACACCAAATGCAACTGACATCAATATAGTGATACTTAACGCATTATTCTCTCATGCTAATTATCAATAAATATCATTGCCACATCACATCGTTCATAATTTGCACCAAAGTTTTCCATAATTTGCTTATCGTGGGCAAACCCGTTGCGTTCATACAAGTGAATTGCTGCTTCGCACTTTTTGTTGGTGAGCAAAAACAAAGACAGTGGGGAGAGTTTTAGGGCTTCACTAATAACATGCTGCAACAGTTTCTCTCCGACCTTTAACCCCTGAGCATGACTACTCACTCCCATTTTAGTTAACTCAAACTGTTTGTCACCGTGATTTAATAACGCGCAGGTGCCCACAATACCAAGCGCTGGGTGCTTCGCAAAAAAAACAAAGCCCCCCTTATCGATAATATGCTTTTGGGGATCGCTAAGCACTTGCTTATCTATTTCTTCAAGCACGAACATCTTATTAATCCATTCAGTATTAATACTTTCGAAGTAATCAGCCAACTCAGGTTGATAAGGCAGCATCTCTAGTGGGGCAGCATCACAATAATTAGTTAGATGAGCCTTTGGAGGGTAAATTAAGTGAGTTCGCTCTATAAGTGATGACTGATGTAGCTGCGACTCGAAGGACAAAATCGATTGATAAAAATCGTTGCTCTTCTGGCTACAAAGTTCAATTGCAGCCTGCTCTACCGCCGCCCAAATGGGTCGCATCGCATTTATTTGTGATTTACCTTTTGGACTTAAAGCAAGTTCTCGCTTTCGAGAATCACTATCACTTACTCTTATGAAGACCAAACCTTGGCCCTCTAACTGTCTCGAAAACTGGGTCAATGCCGGTTGCGATAAACCCAACGCATCCGAAGCTTCAACAATAGTAATACTCGCTCTCTTGTCCAGTAACGCCAACAATGTAAACCACTTAGGTTGTATATCTAAGCCATAAGACTTGTAAATAAAAGAGGCTTGCGCTTGCAGGCGCTCAGAAAGTCTTTTTAGGCGGCTACCGAGCGCCAACTCTTTTAGCTCGTCTAAAAAGTCAGTATTCATATTGGTCCATCACGTTTAAAATAAGCATTTATATAAGTGATTATATTTATGTTTAACTTCGTGTTTGTCAACTTATTTTTGGGCGTCTTAAACAGTTTTTTCGCACTGGTTCAGCGCTACCATTGATTAGACTAAATACACATTAAACAGCTCAAAAAAAGGCCCTTTAGAGCATTTTTGTAATTTATTATTTACACCCCATTATGTTAGCTCAATTTTTTAAATGTGCTTAAATTAACTGTGATGGCGAATTCTTTTAACAAATACCCTACACTTCGCTCCTAAAATTTTAGCGATACTGAGAACAGATTTAGTTCCATCAAAATAAACTACCGACCATCTGGGGTAGTTTTAGGCTTAATAACAACTAGTGAGAGCAAACGATAATGGCAGACTTGTTTGACAACCCAGTAGGGTTAGACGGATTTGAGTTTATAGAATTTTCATCACCTGAAAAAGGTCAGCTTGAAACGGTGTTCAAAGCAATGGGTTTCACTATGATTGCAAATCACCGCACAAAAGATGCGCAGTTATGGCGTCAAGGCGGGATTAATTTAATTGCAAACTATGAACCTAAATCGGCGGCCTGGTACTTTGCTCGCGAACACGGCCCTTCGGCTTGTGGCATGGGTTTTAGAGTTAAAAATGCGGTAAAAGCATATGAGTACTTACTTGCTCAGGGAGCTGAGCCTGTGCAAGTGAATACTGGTCCAATGGAACTAAGATTGCCAGCTATTCGCGGCATAGGTAATGCAATAATCTACCTTATCGATCGCTACGGAGATGAACTCTCTATATACGATATTGATTTCGAATATGTGGAAGGTGTTGATCGCAATCCAGTTGGCGCAGGCTTTGAGGTGATCGACCACCTAACACATAATGTGTATGGCGGTAGAATGGCATATTGGGCAGACTTTTATGAAAAACTCTTCAACTTCCAAGAAATACGCTTCTTTGATATTAAAGGCGAGTATACCGGCTTGACCTCTAAAGCCTTGACTGCGCCGGATGGTAAAATTCGCATACCTTTAAACGAGGAAGGCGAAGGCGGTAAAGGCCAAATCGAAGAGTTTTTACGTGCGTTTAATGGTGAGGGTATCCAGCACATTGCCTTTAGTTGTAATGATTTAATTGCTTGTTGGGATCGCTTAAAAGCAATGGGAATTCCGTTCATGACTGCCCCTCCTAGCACCTACTATGACATGCTAAGTGAGCGTTTACCGAATCATGGAGAGGATGTCTCAGCACTGCAAAGTCGAGGAATATTAATGGACGGAACGACTGAAGGCGGCAGTCCACGTCTACTTCTGCAAATTTTTTCTGAGACTCAACTTGGCCCCGTGTTTTTTGAATTCATTCAGCGCAAGGGTGATGATGGTTTTGGTGAAGGTAATTTTAAGGCCTTATTCGAATCTATCGAGCGTGATCAAGTTAATCGCGGTGTGCTTAAAACAGATTAACAAAACTATAAAGAATAGCCGTCAACCACCACACCGTTGACGGTTAAATTAGATGAGAGGAAACCTTGATGACTGAGAAATTTAAAGTTGACGGATTTCACCATGTTGCTTATCGATGTAAAGATGCCAAAGAAACAGTAGATTTCTATCGCGATGTGCTTGGTATGAAATTCCAACTAGCTATTGCAGAAGATCATGTTCCTTCTACAGGCGCCTACGATCCTTACATGCATATCTTTTTAGAAGCAGGCAATGGCAACGTTTTAGCTTTTTTTGAACTGCCGGAACAGCCAGACATGGACAGAGATCGAAACACGCCAGCATGGGTTCAACACATCGCAATCAAGTTAAATAGCATGCAAGAACTGCTAGATGCTAAAGCCCACATCGAAAGTCATGGTATAGACGTTTTAGGCCCGACTAATCATGGCATATTCAAATCTATATACTTTTTTGACCCTAACGGCCACAGGCTTGAGTTAGCCGCGAATACTGGTACACCAGAGCAAATGGCAAGCCTACGCGAGGTCGCGCCTGAAATGCTAGAAGAATGGCATACAACTAAAAAGGCGCCTCGTCACGCTGCCTGGCTACATGAAAAAATAAAAAACGACGAATAAATCAAAATAGCCCTTAGTCACTACTTTGGGCTTTTAGTGACATATTAAGGGCTTTAATGTGTTCGGGGCCAATTTCGCAACACCCACCAACGATAGAAGCCCCCCTTTGCACCCACTTTTGCGCGTGTTTTACGTACTCTAAAGGACTCAAATCTTTTCTTTTTTCTAGCTTGGTGACCGTGTCTCCTGGGTATAGTGTATCTACGCTTGTAAAGCCATTAGCGTAAGCACCAACTGGAACATCGGCTGATTGCAAAATTGGCCAACATAAAGAAATCGCTTCAGGTGCACTGCAATTTAATAAAATAGCATCCGGTTTAAGCGCTAAGAGCGCTGAGACTGCATCAGCAAGAGATTCTGAGCTTCTAAGCTGCCTTGAAGCATCATCTTTAACGGTGAATGCTAACCAGACTGGCTTTTCGACTTCCTTGGCAGCTTGACACGCTGCTTTAGCTTCCACAATTGATGACATTGTTTCACAAATAAACAAATCACAAAAAGGCTCTTGAATAGCAGCTAATTGCCTGTAAGTAGCAAGTGACTCATCAAAACTCAACACAGCCTCAGGCCGATAACTAGCTACCAAAGGCGGCAGACACCCCGCAATTTTGATATTGCTGACACCGCCAATTGAGCGAGCCTGAAGAGCAGCCCATCCCGCTTTTTCGTGTAACTCGACGAAGTGCTCAGTTGTGCCATCTCTTTCCAATCGCTGTGGGGTGGCAGTGTACGTATTCATCGTAATTACTTGCGCGCCACTTTTAATGAAATCTACATGCAAGTCACGCACTAGTTCGGGTTCATGTAGCATGACATCTGCGGACCATAGAGGTGTTACTTCGCGTTTGCTTCTGGCGAGTAACTCCTGCCCCATTCCCCCATCTAAAATGCATAACTCTTTCATTAAATACCTTGGTTCGCCGATTATCAATAAAGTGTAAATCAAAGAGTGTAGCAAGCTTTGAATCTTTATTTGGTTTTTTGGTCTATAAAATATTAATCACTATCATAGAGAAAACTTATGAGTATAACGAAAATGTTGGCTGGACTTAGCAAAGCCAAAATGATGAAAGGCTCGGGTAATGATATGTTGAATAGTAGCAATGCAATGGGTCTTGCAGCGTCGTTATTAAGCAGCAAAAGGAAAAAGAGCAAAAATAAAATGGGCTCAATGGCTCTTGTGGGTGGCCTAGCATGGAAGGCCTACCAAAGTTATACCGCAAAGCAAGCGCAAGATAGAGCATTCAATCAAGGTAAGTACGCCTACGAGGGAGAAAATTTAAAGTCCGCAAAGCACTTTGACTATTCTCCTGAGCATATTGATGAAACTAGATTTGATGATGCGATAGACGAGCAAAATTCTGAAGGGCAAATGTTACTTTTGCGAGCAATGGTCGCTGCCGCCCACGCTGATGGTCATATAGATACATCAGAAAGGATGAAGATTTTTGAGCAAGTGGAAAAGCTCGATCTTACGGCTAAAGAAAAAACTTCTTTATTCGACGAAATGAAAGCGCCTTGGACAATCGAGAAAATAGTGGAATCAGTGCCATGCTCAGAAATAGCCTCAGAGGTTTATACGGTCAGTGCAATGGCAATCGATTTAAAGTGTATTGAGTCCAGAGTGTATCTCAACAAATTAGCTACCTTGCTTTGTATTCCATCTGAATTACAAGCTTCAATTGAAGAAACGATTGAGGATGGCAGGCTATCGTTGCGCGTTTAATAATTCAATAAAAACATGTTGATGCAGTGGTTTTGAAAAGTAATAACCTTGTAATAAGTCACAATGGTGCTGTTTGAGGTAATCAGACTGCTCTTTTGACTCGACTCCCTCTGCAACTACTGTCAAACCGTGGGAATGCGCTATGCCTATCATTGCAGTGATGATGGTGCGGTCACTGGCTTTTTTAGACTGGTATTTATCAATAAAGCTCTTATCAATCTTCAAACTATCTACAGGGTACAACTCAATATGTTGAAAGGCTGAATAGCCGGTACCAAAATCATCTAGAGATAAAGATACCCCTAACCCTCTTATCTTGCTCAGCACCTCTATTGACATCTGGTCAACTTCCGAAAAACTAGTCTCTGTTATCTCTAACTCAAGACAAGAAGGCGGCACGTTATAACGCTCTAGCAATAGCTTAAAGTTGCTATAAAATGCCAAGTTATTCATTTCTTTTGACGAGATGTTAATCGCGATCACCAACTTGCTTTGCTTTATAATCTGCAGGTTGTTTTCTATGAATTTCATCGCGTTTTCAAGCACCCATAAATCGATTCTTTGTATGATGCCGAACTCCTCTGCGATGGGGATAAAGATATCAGGTCCAATATCTTTTAAGCCGTCGTTATTTGTTCTGAGTAAAACTTCAGCTTTTTTTACTTGCTGACTATTAGCATCAACGATCGGCATGTAAACCAGTTCCATCTGATTTTTATCTAGGGCAGTCTTCAACTCTGTCGCAATGCGCTTACTTTCGTAAATAACTGTTTTGACTTTTTCATTGAAAAAGCGATAACAGTTTTTGCCTTCTTTCTTGGCCACATACATCGCAGTGTCTGCTTCTTCTAGAATCTGGGCAAAGCTATTATGTCTTGGCTCCATTTTGACGATACCAACGCTAACGCCTACTTTGATTAGCCGCCTGTCAATCTCCATTGGCAAAGACAATAGCTCAATTATTTTTTGAGCGACATCGATTGCTTGCTTTTCATCTACATCATTTATAAGTACACAAAATTCATCCCCGCCTAGTCTAGCTAACGAAAATTTAGCTTTATTTTCTGCTACTTTATGAGACAAGGAAAAGATGATTTCTGCAATTTTGATAAGTAAATGATCACCTATTTGATGTCCATGCGTATCGTTAACAGCTTTAAAGCCATCTACGTCAAAATAGAAGAAATGCGCATCACTATATTTTTTACTTTGACACTCTTTTGAAATTATTGTTTCGATACCACGTCTATTGTAAAGCTCAGTTAAAGAGTCAGTTTTAGAAACTCTTTCCATAATTTTTGATTGGCGATATACAAGCAATATTATTGTCAGTAAAAAAACCGCGAATATAATTTGTAGTAGCTCAAGTTCAGTCAGCAATTCCCCATGAAGGGTTGCACTTTCTATTCTGTAAAGGTAATCACCCGGCACATTCATTTGATGAGATAGTAGTTCAACAAAAACGATATTAGAAAAGTCAATCTGAGAATCTAGGAAATCAATTTTAAAATCATCAATCCACCAGTCTTCGACTTTAAAGGTTTTTAAGGGAAGCGTTAGGTAGGTCGAAGATGAGCCCACAGAGTACACAATGGAGTTAAACTTTAACGATACATAATCATCTGGTTGTGAATATGAAGGGCTATAATTTCTAAATGAAAACTTTACTCTATCCTCATCCGAGGGAGATTCATAAGTTACCTTTAGTGAAATTCGGTCATATTTTGTGAGATCAAGTCCTTGGGTGATATCTTGCACGCCACTATTATCAAGATGACCATATCCAATGCTGATCCCACAGTTTTTGTACTCATTGTTGTTATTGGGAAGGTAAGTGCATTCAGCTTGCAACTTTCCATCTTTTAAGCTGATAGTTCCCTCCACACCACCAACTGATAGTGTAGAGTAATTAGTAAACAGCTCACTAGATTGCAGGTTTAAAGATGTGTCCATTAAACCAAATCGATGAGCTATCAAGGAAGTAATCGATGATGACAATAATAGAACGATAACAATTACATTAAAGTCTCGAGGTTTTGTTATCGAACTTATCAACCCCATTTTAAGCTTTTTATTATCGTGCAATCCGACACCTTTCGCGGTCTTAATATATGTATTTGCTATCTACATGTTTCCTTAAGAAGATATCGGCAAGGTATGAGTTAAACTTAATTGAGCCTTAGAAAAGAGCGTTATTATTTTTTTGACAACAAATACAGAAACGCCAGTCCACACAGACTGGCGCTTGTAAAAACAATCTAGCGTTGTTTTATGACTTATATACTTTCAGCTTGCTGCTTGAGTATTTCGAAATCACGCTGTTCTCTGCTAACAAAGCTTGCCCACTGTTTAGCAGTGCTTCGACTGGCTGGAAATGCTTCAGCTTTCGCTAATTCATCCAAGGCTTCAACAAATTTACGCTGATTATACAGAGACAAACCAAGCACCATGTGTACAGCACCCGGCTTCTTAACACCTTTCTCCAGCGCTAATCGCGATGCAGCGACCGCTTTACTGTAGTCTTCTAGATTATAGAAAAGGTGTCCTAATTGAGCATCTAACTCACCATCGCTTGCCAAACTTGAAGCAGTTTGCATCACAGGAATCGCTTTTTCGTCTTCTTTAGCAGCCTGCCAACACGTCGCTAAGAACTTCAAATTTCGTAGATTACGTTCAAGCGTTCCGCTTTCTAGAGCTTGCTGCATCACTAATGCGCCTTTATACGGCACTTCATGATAGTAATACAGCTGCGCCAAATTGAATAAATCAGCACCACTTTCAACATAGCCCATTTGATAGGCTGACTCCATCATCGCCAGTTGTGTTTTTTCTTCGCCTAATTCGCCATACATTCCTGCAAGTTGTATCCAGTACTTAGGTGAATCATATAAACGGATCATCTTAGCCAAGATATCTTTGACTTTTTCAGGCTGCTTTAACTCATAATAAACTGCTCGTTGAAGTATCAGCCAACCTTCATCAGGCAAATAACCTTCAGCTTCATGGCCTTCAATTGCTTGTTCGATATAGCTTGCTGACTCAGCGTAGTTTTTATTCTGATAGTGCGCTTGCGCTTTTAAGACGTAATTTTTTGGTGGAATAACACCGTCGTTCAAGGCTTCCCACTTTTCGAGATATTCAATTGTCTTATCGTAGTTACCTTGCATCATGTGCAACTGAGACAAACTAAACAATGTCGTCTTTTCAAAATTAACCGGAATCGGTTGTTGCTCAACGGCCAACTCGAAATTCTCGATTGCTTTAGCGAATTGCTCGTCGTTGTAATATACAAATCCGTAGAAGTTGTACATCATCGAACGCTCATAGCTGTTCATCGAGCTTATCTTGTCTTTAACTTCATCCAAGATTGCAATTGCACCGGGTACATCGCCCGCGTCACCTTGAGTTTGTGCGCGTGATAGCTGCTCGTATACGCGTGAACGCAAAGCAGGTGTGCGTCGTGTTCTCTTTTCGCCTGGCTTAACATCTGATGCCGCTTGAGCATAAGCCAAAGATGTTGGCGCTAAAGATAAGCTCACGCCTGCTGCGAAGCTTATTACACTGACCATTAATGAGTTAATCAGTACTGTATTTAATAACTTCATAGATACTTTACCTTAACCATCAATTACAAAAGAAATACGGTTTTGAACACCCGCAACAGAAGTGGGCTCGCCGTTTACAACACGAGGCTTATACTTAAATTTCTTGGCCGCATCCATTGCCGCTTGTTCAAATATTCCCTGCGGTTCAGCTTCAACTACCACTGGGTTCACCACTGCGCCGATTTCGTTCACTGTGAATTCGACAATCACATAACCTTGAATACCGCGTTGCAATGCACGTCTTGGATAAACAGGGCTCACTTTAACAATAGGTAAGTACTCACCATCACCAGACTCTAATGCGAGTCCGCCATCAAGAGAGATATCATTACCTACGTCAGCTGCAAAGTCTAATCCTCCTGCATCACCATCAGGGCTTGGCGCATCCATTTGAGGTGGCGCCATATCAGGCGGCGGCTCGGCAGGCGGCGGTGGCTTGCGAGGCTTTCTGTCTTTTTGTTGCGCTTCTTGCTCTTGTTTAACACGTACAAAATCCAGTACGCGACCTTGCGGTGGTTCACTTAAGGTCTTATCTCCGCTTGCGATTAACGCTTGCATCAAAAAGAACAACCCTAGTGTAATACCAGCAGCAAGAACAATTGCCAATAATACTCTTAGCATGATTGATTACTCTTGCGCGGCGATAGATACGTCAAACACACCGGCAGCACGCGCAGCATCCATGACTTTTATGAGTGTTTCGGTCGTTGATTTTCTATCTGCTTGAATCACCACCGTACCTTGTGGATTTTCAGCATGCAGACGCTCAACGTTTGCTTGCACCGCACGCACATCAATGCGACGTTTGTTTATCCAAATCTCACCTTTGTCGCTAATTGCAATTAGGATATTTGCACGGTCTTTTTTAACCGCTGTAGGTGCATCTGGACGGTTTACATCGATGCCAGACTCTTTTACAAAAGACGCTGTTACGATGAAGAAAATAAGCATGATGAAAACAACGTCAAGCATCGGCGTCATATCGATTGTTGCTTCTTCTTCTTCAACTAAGTTTTGTAAATGTTTCATATTCTTTCCTTAACGTTTGACGCTAATTATCATTAGCTATCACGTTGTAATTGCAATGCGTCTTCTAAATGCATGCGTTCAGTCTTTGCTGTTCTGGTTAGCCATGTTGATGCAAATACACCTGACAATGCACCGACCATTCCTGCCATTGTTGGAATAGTGGCTTGCGACACACCGGCCGCCATCGAGCGCGCGTTACCGCCACCCGTCATTGCCATGACATCAAATACTAAAATCATACCTGTCACTGTTCCCATCAAACCCAATAATGGGCATAGCGCAACTAAGGCTTGAATGATAGGAAGACTAAAACGCAGTTTAAGACTCACTCGAGAGATCATTGCTTGTCTAATCTGCACAGCGTTCCAAGAAGAACGCTCAGTACGTGAATTCCACTGTTCAATGGTTTCTTGCATAAATTTCTTATGGCCATTGGTCACGTACATAATTCTCTCGAGTATCAAAATCCACATCACAAAGATAAGCGTTCCGATAACCAGCAGAATGTTTCCGCCGGTTTCGGTAAAGTCTCTGATTGATTCAAATATCTCGATAAACATAGTGCTTATGCCTTCGCTTGCTGTTCAGCGCGCTCAGCAATTACACCTGCTGCTTGTTCTTGTAAAATCATCACGATGTTTTTGCTCTGCGTACTTAACAAGGCATATAACAATGTGGTTGGGATCGCGACTACTAGACCTAGTACAGTTGTCATGAGGGCGGATGAAATACCACCGGCCATGATTTTCGGGTCGCCTGTACCAAACAAGGTGATTTGTTGGAAGGTTACGATCATACCCGTAACTGTTCCTAATAGACCGCCAAGTGGTGCAACGACTGAAATCATTTTAACAAGTGTTAAGAAGCGGCCTAGTTTTGGTACTTCGCCCAAAATCGCTTCTGTTAAATGTAACTCAAGCGCTTCAGTGTCCACATCTGGGTACTTCTCTTTCACTTTAAGTACACGACCAAGTGGGTTTTTGTCGCTAAGTGTTTGATTTTTCAATTGACGATTAACGCTTGAAGAAATTAACGATAGGACGATAAAGCGCCAAATAGCAACCACAATACCGATAGCACCCACTGCGATAATGATATAACCGACTAACTCACCTTGGTGAATGCGCTCTTCTAGTGAAGGTGCTTGTACTAATAAACCTAGAATCGAACCGCCTGTTGGATCAAGACCAAAAGTGACCATTTCGCCATTTGAAGCTTGCAGATTGGCAGTTGAATCCACAAAACGTGCCGCGGGTTGGCGAAGCAACTCAGATACCACGCCTGTCGCGCCTTGATACTCAAGGTATTGGCCGTCAGCAACCAGTGCAAACGGTCCTACGCGAACCACTTCTTTATTCACTTTTTTACCACCAGCTTCAACAACATCAGTTGTGAAGCGTGTGACTTTGCCAGATTCGGTCATTTCACGTTGAATTTCGTACCAAACACGCTCAATTTCTGCAATTGAAGCCAGCTTAGAAGATGACCCCATGCTTTGCGCCATTGAATCTAAGAATTCAGAACGACCTGGGATTTGAGCTGAAATCACAGAGTTAGTGAACTTGTTTTTAGTGTCACCCGCAACCTGCTGAAGTACACCAAATAACTCTTTTAATGAACCCAAACGGTTATCTAGAGCACCGTTTAAGTCGGCGAGTTTAAATTCGTTTTCTTCAAATTGAGTTTCTAGTCTTTCAGATTGAGCAAGCATACTATCGCGCTGAGCACGTGTATCACGTAGGATTTGGTCTTGCTCAGCACGCTTGGCAACAAACTCTTGCTCGCGTTGTTCGTTTTGCTGACTTTGAGCAAACTTACCTTCTTCTAGCTGCTTTAAAAGTGCATCAAGATCGAGTGCTGTGTCTGATTGAGCGCTTACTGAAGCTGCAAATGTCACAGTTGCCGCTAAGGTAAGCAAAGTTTTACTAATTGTATTGATAAATTTCATCTGCTTATCCTTAGTCCGTAATCGCCACTGGCACCATTAATAAATCAGGCGCTAGTTGTTTCTTCGCTATGCGCAAGCCTTTTGCTATTTGCGTTTTGTAAGATGAATCGAGTTCTTCCCACTGGCGCGTTTGCTTGTTCCAAACGCCTTGTTGGCTGCCATCTCTTGTTTGATAAATAAGTGCAGTACGACCGATGCGTAAAAACTCTACTGAACGCTCTTCACCACCAAGGTCTTTTAAGCCAGGATAAGCTTCGATAGTGCGTCCGTAATCCATTTCAACTTGGTAGGCTTCCATCACACGACGGAATTTTTCAGACGGAGCAATATCAGCGCGGTCCATCAAAGCTTGCAAATCAATAACGCGATTTGCGCGCTCTTCTGCTAAGAAAGGCAAGTCTAATTCGATAAACTGACGCAAGCCTTCAATCATATTTAGCATTAAAGGCGTGATTTGACGCTCAATGACACTTACTTCATCAATCGCCGCATTTAGGTCAGCCATTTCTTGTTGCTGAGATGCGATTTGGCGTTGCAGTTGACCGTTGTAGACCTCTAAGCCTTCAATTTCTTTACTTAGCGTTCTGAATTGAGTCAGCTTGTCACCGATTTGATCAGTGATATTGTCAATTTTATTTTGAGACGTCGCTGCAGACTCATTGATTTCAGTGGCTTTTTTAACCGCTGGCTCTAAGTAAGCATCTTGTGCAAGAGCCGCGCTGCTAAAAAGCACGCCAGCAATAACGCTTGCTATCAAGGTGGGGGAAAGCTTCATATTCGCATCCTATTGATTAAACCAATTGCACCGAGCTTTCAGAAAACTCGGACAATAAAACTGAGCGAATGATAGAGAGTATGTATGACAGAAATATTACACTTCTGTCATATTAATAAATGTGTAACATTAGGAAAGAGAGGCAAGCAACACCACCACGTAACCATATGATTTAAAATGAATTTTCAAGTTAAACCCCTTTCTCGATAGGCCTTTCGATAAGCCTTAAAGGACTTACCTATAAACGCAGTAAGCTAATTAACGTTTGTTGGCTCTGCGCTAGCGTTTTTCCCGCGGTATCAATCACAACATTTGCAGAGTCCCAAGTATCGTGCTGGCGAGACATGACAGACTTCCAAGTCGGAAGTTGAAGTGCTGGAATATCGCTTATTCTATGTTCCACCCGCCGACGATGCTCGATTTCATCTGAACAGATAATTTCAATTTGCACATAGGGTGAAGATGCAGCCTTTGCAACATCTATCCAAGCTTGACGCGATTCCTCTATAGTATTAGCAGAGTCAGCCACCACGGGCATGCCATTTTTTAAGTTATCTAACGCGATAGAGAAGGCTATTTGATAACCTTCATCATATACATCTTTGCTGCCTGTATTTTTCAGTGTTTGTTCAATCGTATCAACACGAAGATACGCCGCACCAAAACTTGACGCGATAAATTTAGAAAGTGCTGTTTTGCCTGTTGCGGGAAGGCCGCCAAATATATACAACATGGTTAGTTATTGAAGACCAAAACGATTACCTTTTTCTACTTGGTTCAAAGCCATCATACCGTGGTATGGCTGCATTCAAATCATCCCAATTGGCTTTTGATGACATAAAATTATGAGATATTGGCCTCTCTTCAATATCAGAATCTAGAATCCCCAATCGGATTCTTAACTTACTTGGGTTGTCGGAGTTTGAACTAAAAATCGGACAAGCGCATACCGAACAAAAGTGCCTATGCTTACCTTCTTTAAAAGCATAATAATTAAGCTTCTTGTGCGGATCTAAAACGGAAAACTCGTCTGCATTGACAAACCCATTTGTAGCATAGGCAGTACCGCTGTTTTTGCGACATAAAGAGCAATGACAATGGATAATGCTTTCGATTGAACCTGCAATCTCGACTTTAATTGCGCCACATAGGCAAGCACCTGTGTACATAGGGAACCCCATTCACTAATTAATCTCCAGTACCCACAAACCCTACCATACGCGAAATAAGGTCATCATGTTTCTCCACAAAATATTGACCAAGTTGCGTACTGATGACACCGTCTGGCCCCTGCCCTGAAAAAGCGACAGTTACACGAGTAATATCAGCAATATTATCGCTTTTAACCACCTTAGCCTGCCAACCTGGCGCATTTGCGCTGAACATCCCTACATAATTAGATAGCTCTTGGATTCCGGTCACAGTATTATGAGTTCTAGGATCATCGTAACGAATTGATTCAGTGACTGACTGCGTGATTTTTTCAAGTCGTAACTCTGGATCATCAAGCGCCCAAGCGTCAAAAAATATTTTTATGTTGTCAGTCATATTTATTTCCTTGGAGTTTAATTTATCGAATCTGAGTTCTGCAAATAACTATTGTGAGACAATGCGATAAGCACTGCTGACTCCAATAGGTTGCTAGGTGAATATTATGAGTCCTAATTTAAAGCTTTAGTTTACAGAGCTTGTGCATTAAATGTGTATTAGTTACTCAACTGTCAGTTCTTTTAGGTGAGAATAACCATCACCATCTAAAGTAAGGTGCACACCGTAAGTCCTTCCATCTGCATACATTACTTTAGTCTCTGTTACAGAAATATTTTTCTCCAGCAGATACTCTTCAATCGCCTTTGCTCCTGGTATCAAAGTCGACTCATCAGCTGAAAATTTCGCCATAGCCATTATAAATACTAATTTCCCTTCTTCGCCTCCCGCAATTTTTAGATTAATTCCAGATATACGAACCTTCCTTGTAGCCCCTGAAATCTGCGAACAGTCTTCTTGTAGCATGAGTGTCCCACACCCAGCCGCGATACTATAGGTAGCAACATTTTTACCGTTATATTTAACGAAAGCTGGTGTATTAATGCAGCCAGAAAGAAAAAGAACTAGTATTAGAGTTATAATTTTTGTCATATTAATTTCCCAGAAAAGACGTATGAAGTTAACTTGGTCTTATACTTCACCTTCAGCAGATGCATGTTCAGTGGCTATATTGATGGTTGCCAAGTAATTCCTTTAGATTGGAGGTTATTTCTTTGTATATCACATAGCAACAACTATTTTAGTGTTCGAGCTTCTTACTGTATTAGAAAAGCTGAATCTGAAAGTAGCTATGGAACAAATAGAGTTTTTAAATGGCTTTTTAACACAATCAAAGCCCTTTATGCCCAGCCTCACTCTCATCAATAAACTCAACATCATGAGCCGACACATCAACCCCTATCCCAAATAACTCAGTGATAATATCTTTGCTAAATGAATCAATAATTGAATCAGCTCTGGCGGTTTGAATAAATTGTCGGTTTTGAAAAACACAGTAAATTTTTAATCCCTTGTTTTTGCTTTTGTAAACATGCGTCAACCATTCGAAACCCTCTGCTTTTTCCTTATAGTTCTCACAGACTTCAGTCAGTGCTTTGACTATATTGCTTTCTAGTTTCTTCTCGGTCTTTGTTGGCATTTTATTTGTTCACTTTTTTACTTTTGATTTTTATCTTTTTAGCTCTCACCCAATGACGCTCAAGTTCATCTAGTGAACATTGTTTTATCTCTTTCCCTTCAAACTTTACAGCGTCTTCAACATGCCTAAAGCGTGTTTCAAACTTTGTGTTGGCTTTGCTTAAGGCGCGCTCAGCATCAACATTTAAATGGCGAGCTAAATTCACACAGGCAAAAAATAGGTCGCCGACTTCTTCTTCAATTAGATCTGCTTGCTTGACTGGCTTGGCTAGTTCTTCTTCAATTTCGATTATTTCTTCGCGTACTTTATCGATGACGGGTGGAATGTCATCCCAATCAAACCCCACTTTCGCACACTTTTTTTGTAACTTTGTAGCTTTGATTAGTGGTGGAAGACCTGCTGTTAAACCTGCAAAAATACTGCTGTCTGTTTCGCCTTTTTCTCTTCTTTCTTGTTTTTTAATTTCATCCCAATCGCCTGCTTTTTTATTCGCTAGTGGGGTTTGTTGTGCAAAAATATGAGGGTGCCGCCTAATTAGTTTATTTGAGATTCGTTCGGCAACGTCATCAAATACAAAGCTATCTTGCTCGGCGGCTAACTGTGCATAAAACACCACTTGAAAAAGTAAATCGCCTAACTCGTCACAAACATCATCCATCGTACCATTTTCAATCGCGTCAGCGACCTCGTAAGCTTCTTCTATCGTGTGAGGGATGATGCTATTGAAGTCTTGTTTTAAATCCCATTCACAGCCAGATAATGGATCTCTGAGCTTACTCATGATGTCGAGTAATTTAATGATATGTTGGGTTTTATGTGGGTAGTGATTAGCCATTGATTGAGCCAATGAATTGATAGGAAATTGATAGGCACCATCCTAGCAAATTTATGGCTTATCTAAAGTTTATCTTTTCGCTAGCTAAACAGGCTTTTGTTTGAATGTGCGGGCAGGCAAATAAAAAAGTGAATGTGAGCCAATAAAAAAGCAGACCGAAGCCTGCTTTTTCAACGTGAATAAATTTACCTATCGTAAAAGTTAGAAGTCGTATTTAACCGACAAACTAAATGACGTTCCACGAGTTTCAGAGCGCAATAATACGTCTTCGAACTCAAGAGTTTTGTCTTCATTTAAGATGTTTTGAATCTTCAAGGTCACAGTTGTATTAAAATCAGGATAGTATTTATATACCGTGTCCAATGAATTAAACGGTTGCTCGAAGCTATCGTCAAACCCATCGATACCGGGGATCAAAATACGCTCACCAAAAACGTTGTATACCACTGAGAGTGAGTGTTCACCATTATCAGAGTCATAGCCTGCTTGGATATTCGCGACATACTGCGAATGCCCCGTTAAGCGACGCTTGAGATTGGTAATTGCAGCTGATACACCTGTTTGGTCAACAATATTTTGTCTATCCAAGGTAATTTCAGAATCAGAAACCGTTAAGTTACCCGACACGAAAATATTATCCCAGACGCCATCTCCGATGATTTCTAAGCCTTGAAGAAACTCAAGTTCCACACCGTAAACCGTGCCTTCTTCAGCATTTGCAATACGAATCAAAGGTGGACCATCTTGCGCAGGTGATTGAACAGATTCAATCGGCGCATCCATGTCTTTATAAAATAAACCGACCGATACGTTGTTGCCTGCTTCTCTATACCACTCCCAACGCAAATCGTAGTTAATAATTGAAGTTGTTTTAATCCCTGGCGTACCTGCGATTGGAAACTCAGTCAATGGATCGATAAAGGTTGAGTTTGACACTTCACGCAAATCAGGTCTTACGACTGTTTGACCAACACTTGCTCTGAATTGCATTTCGTCATCCATCAAGTAGGTAACGGCTACCGCAGGGTAAAAGTCATCTTCTTGGAAGGCTAACTGAGCGCGATCAGCTTCATCTGGTAAATCAAACTGGTTGGTACGCGGGTCGAAAGGCGCAACCACTTGCCTAAAGTCTTCAAAACGCGCACCACCACTAAAGCGCCACTTATTCTTATAGAAAAAGTCACCTTCAATGTAATAAGCATCAACTTTTTGACCCGCTGCGTAATCGTCACCGGCAAGGGTAGTATCACGAATAACCGCAATATTGTTAAAGTTATCAGCATTGCCTAACACGCTATCACTTAAGATATCGCCAAATACGGAACCGCTTAGCGCATCGCCATCGGCGAATGAGCGCGTGTTGATATCAAAGCGTCTGTTTTCTGCGGTACGTGTTTTAGTGACAAAATCAGCACCAAACTTAAATTCCATTTCCCAGTTTTCAATTGAAACAGGGTAAGTCACATTAAAACCGTAGTTTTCTAACCTGTCGTTTAGATCTTGAAAGGTATAACGTGCCGCTGTTGTTGAGTTACTTAACGTGCTTTCGTTGATTGGATCAAAGAAACCATCTTCGTTTAAGTCACTCAGTATGAAGCGCGCTTCCATATTGCCTGGGGCATTTCGCAAAGAACGACCCAAGGAATATTTCCAATCAATGCCTGCAAAATTAAATTGCGGGAAGGTATGCATACCACGAATTTGATTGGTAAACATTTTCCGTTCTTCGTATTCAACACCGATATCGCGAATACGCAAACCTTCAGCTTGGTTTAAGTTTTCGGTGTTACCGAAGCGTTCAAACACTTCATCACGTGTATCGTTAAGTGCAATTAAGCTGTAATCAATACGGTGATTGCGGTTGTAATCGATACCTAGGTTGAGCATGTTTGACCATTTGACTGATTTTTCAGTCGAACTGATATCGTCAAAAAAGCGCACTAAGTTAATAGATTCTTGCACTCGGTCGGCTTGTTGTAGCTCGTATTCTTCAGAAACTGCAACGCTGTTGTCATAACTTGAAGTGAATAAGAAACCAAAGCGAATCTTGTCGTTGTAATCAAAGCTATTTCCCACTGACGCGCTAAAACCGATATCGGGGTCAACGCTTTCTAAAAACGGGTCATAGTCTCGGTTAACTTGCGAAAATAAATCACGTGCCACGTCGCTTTCTAGATCGTCTAAAAAGTTTCTGCTAGCCCATCTATCAGCGATGACACCCGGCACCGCACGAGTACCGTCATCGCTACCCATCCAATCATCACCGCCGCCATTATAGGCCAGCGCATCACCTGAGTTTTCAGTGTTGTATCCCAAGCTGCCCGAGACGTTAAAAATAAACTGGGTAGGGATAGTTTTTAGTCGAATATCAACGTTACCACCACCAAACGATGCTGGCATTGAAGGTGAATAAGACTTTTGCACCGATAAGCTTTCAATAATATCCGCTGGGAACAAATCCAAAGGGATAACATTTCGGGTTGGATCTGGGCTGGGTACAGCAGCGCCATTTAGTTGTGTTGATGAGTAACGCTCACCTAAACCACGAACATAAATGAACTTGCCGTCAACCAATGTCAAACCTGTTACACGTCTTAGTGCTGAAGCAGCATCGCCGTCACCGGTACGCGAGATTTGTTCCGCACCTAAGATATCTGCTACGAAAGCTTGATTTTTACGCTCTTCTAACACAGCTGTTGCTGTGCCTTTTAAGCGAGTGCCCGTGGCAACAACTTCTTCGATAAAGTCGTCTTCGTCTTGGCTTTGTGCGATCGCACTTGGCGTCAAAGCAAGCGAAGCCAATACAGCTATCGTGAGTTGTTTTAAGGGAAAGCTGTTATTAGCTTGGTTCATTGTGACCTCTTTAGCTGCTTATCCAAGCAGCGACAAACTGTACTCTTGAAATGCAAATGCGCTACCTAATATCTTGGGTAACGCATTTGTTTCATTCTTTTGAACTGTCCTTACATTCTCACTGAGAATTAAAGACCTACCGTCCAGTTTGCTGTCCAGTCGTTATCAGCGTCTTTAACAGCACCGATGAAGTCAACTGGTGTAAAGAATGTACCTAGCGTAGTCACATCAGCAGGTGCTGTTGTATCAACCGTGTAAATACCGTTCAATACTGCCGCTTGGTCTGCTGCAAACGAGTTACCAGGCTGAGCTAGGAACCATGCTTCTTGGTCAAAATCACCAGAGTTTTTGATGTTTTCACTACATGCAAGTACTGAGTTAGTGAAAGCAAGCTGAGGTGTATTAGTACCATCCATGTTAGCTTCAAGCGTTGTATCGCCATCGCTAAGGTCAGCTTCAAAACATTCACCCATTGATGCAGAACCCGTTACAACAAAGTTGTGAAGTTGTGCATTGGTTTGGTCACGTAGTAACACACCTTCTGAATCTGCATCAGCTGTGTCGAAGTCATTACCAATGACAGTCATGTTTGCAATCGCTGGGTTAGAGAACTCTGTACCAGAACCGCCGTCTCCGTCACCCTCAATTGCGCGGTTAGCGTCTGAGTTATCATCAGCGTGCTTAACCAGTACAAACTGCATGTTACCTTGGTAACCGTTGTCCCAATCTACAGAGTCATCTTGAATACCTGTTAACACAACATACTTAGCGTTTACAGAACCACCGAAGAACTCAACGCCGTCATCCGCGTTTTTGTGTACTTGTAAGTACTCAACAGTCGTACCTGAACCCACACCACCAAACGTGATACCGTTAAGTTCGTTATCAGGTGCAACTTCAAAACCACCGTGCATAACACGTACATAGCGAAGTGTACCAGAACTTTCTGTGTTGTTAGCGTCTGTGTTAGCACCACCAAATACAGCACCTTCTTGTACACCTTCAACTTGAAGTGCACATGCTGAACCGTCTTGAGGACACTTGGTTGAATATGCATTACCTAAGATAACCATACCACCCCATTGGCCTGCTTCACCGTTAGCAAGGCCGGCAACAGCGCCGTTTGCAACGTGTTGGCTTGAAGTAAAGGTAATTGGCGCACTTGCTGTACCGTTTGCATTGATTTCAGAACCACGGCTAATTACTAGGTAATCGTTACCAGAGCTACCGTAAACAATCACACCTGGCTCAACTGTTAAGGTTGCGCTATCCGTGTTGTCACCACCTACAAATACTGCACCAGAAAGTGCGTAGTGGTTACCCGCTGTCAGTGTAAGGTCCGCAGTGATACGGCCAGAAACCTGACATGTATTTGTTGAACCGTCAACCGCAGCAATGGTTGTTGTGCCAGCAGGGCAACCAGATGCAGAAGTCACCACGCCTACTTCACCGCCACCAAAACCAAATGCCCAACCTTGACGCCAGTCGTCTTCACCAACAGCACCGACAAATTCGTTCGCATCAAAGAAAGAATCCAGATTTGTTGGGTTAGCGCCTGCAGTGCGAAGCGGGCTTTCAGACGTTAATGTTCCGTCGATATTTAGACCAAGGTTTGCACGGTCTGCAAACGCGATAAGTTGGTTATCAGCTTGTTGGTTTACAAACCAATCGTTTAAGTCAACTGCACCGTCAGGTGAGTTAAACGCTTCTTCACAAGAAATAACAGAGTTGCTGATTGTTAAATCGCCGTCGCTCAAGTTACCTTGCACTGTTTCGTCAGTGTCCATTTCTAAACACTCACCCATGCCTGCAGGGCCAGTGATAAGCATGTTAGTGATCATCGCGCCAGTTTGGTCACGCAATAAAACACCTTCTGAATCGTCGTCACCATCAAACTCGTTTCCGATAATCGTGATGTTAGCTACTTTTGGTGCAGAGAAATCAGTGCCGTCACCGCCGTCACCGTCGCCTTCAATACCGCGGTTTGCATCAGAATTGTCAGATGCGTGCTGAATGTAAACATACTGAAGTTTACCGTTATAACCGTTGTCCCAATCGACAGAGTCATCTTGGATTGAAGTTAATACAACGTGCTTAGCGTTAACTGAACCACCAAAAAATTCGATTCCGTCATCGGCGTTTGCGTGAACTTGTAAGTAATCGATTTCTGTACCCGAACCAACGCCACCAAATGTGATACCGTTTAATTCATTGTCAGGTGCAATTTCGAATCCTGCGTATTTAACAACAACATAGTTTAAGACACCTGAGCTATCAGCGCTGTCTGTTCCGCCAAATACTGCGCCGTCTTGTGCGCCTTCAACTTGTAGTGAACAGTCAGAACCGTCTTGAGGACATTTTGTAGAAGGAGCGTTACCTAGGATGATGACACCACCCCACTGGCCTGCGCCAACTTCATCACCAATCACGTCGTTGTATGAAGTTAAGATAATTGGGTTAGCTGATGTGCCGCGCGCTTCGATTTCTGAACCACGACTAACAACTAGGTAATCAGCGCCTCGGCTACCGAAAATCACAGTGCCTTCTTCGATTTCTAGCGTCACAGAATCAGCATTGTCATTACCCACAAAAACAGGTCCTGCAAGCGCCCAAACTGTATCGTTGGTCAGTGTAATCACCCCGTTAGTTGCGTCTGCGTCAGTTAAACGACCCGATAAAGAACGTACTTCTACCGTTTCACCTAAGGCAGCAGAAACTTGAGTTGAAAGGAAAGTATCAAGATCACCAGGTTTTGTGTCATCTGGTGTAGTCGGCGTAGTCGGGTCGGTAGGCGTTGGGTTGTTAGTCGTATTATTAACAACACTGTTATCGATAATGTCGCCTTCACTGATATTAATATCGCCGCCACATGCACCAAGTGCGATTGCCGCTGCTAAAGTCGAAACTTTAAAAAGTCCGTTCATGCTCATCGTTGTCTCCAAACAAAATTTGAGTAAGCTATTAGATCGCAAGAAGAGTAAATGAGGAAGGTGACAGAAATGTTACATCGCAAAGTTGTAATAAAAGTTTAACATATAATTATTTTTATATCTTAAAATCAATAACTTAAAGCCAAGCACTGATGAAACACATGCTATTTTAAATTTCAATTAAAGCCCCAAAGTACCCAATAGCCCTATTTCATTTTTTCCATTAACTGCATTTTTGTGTTTTTAAATAATGAATTCTAAGTGCTTTAAATCATTAAAATAGTAACTCTCGTTGCGAGTTTTTAGTGCTTGGTAAAATCGGGTAATATCCATTTTCGCTTACCATCGATTGCCCTTGCTCAGACAAAATAAAGCTCAAAAAAGTGCGCTCTAGCGTCGGTAAAGGCTTGTTTGGATCTTTATTTACCATGATGTATAAGAAACGAGAAAATGGATAGTCTCCGTTAGTAATATTTTCTGGACTCGGCGCTACCTGCCTTACCGAGCCGTTACTTTGGTCATTGCGTGATGGGATAACCACAGAAATTGGGCGCACGCTGTCGATACTTGCGCCTAAAGCCGCATAACCAATTCCACCAATAGAAGATGCAACAGAACGCACCACTGACGCTGAACCAGACAATTCATTTACTCTAGCTTTAAAGTCACCCCCACAAAGGGCTTGTTGCTTAAACAAATCGTACGTACCTGACGACGAATTACGACCAAATGTAATAATTTTTCGATTTGAACCAAACTTACCAATCTCGAGTTGATTCCAAGTATCGAGCCTATTACTCTCACCGCATAAGCGAGTAACAGAAAAAAGTGCATCAATTTGTTTTAAATTGAGCGCTTGCAAGGGATTATTGTGCTCCACAAAAATTGCAATGGCGTCAACGGCTACCTTGAGGGTCGTTGGTGAATAGCCGAATTTACGCGTAAATCGACTAATTTCATCAACAGTTGGCTCACGAGACATCGGCCCCACAGTGGCTGTTCCCTGCGTCAATGCTTGTGGTGCGGTTGCCGAGCCGCTTGCTTGAAGTTGAAACTTCACATGAGGATAGCGACGTTTAAATGCTTCAGACCAAAGCGACATTAAATTAGCCAGCGTATCAGAGCCCACTGAAGTAATAGTGCCTGAAACACCAGGAACTATCTTGTCAAACTTTGTAGATGTAAGAGTCTGGCCTACTGTATCTGGAATTTCGATTAACTCGTCACTACTTAGCTCTTGTGCAGAAATGTCATACGACACCACACCCACCAATAAACAGAGACATACAAAAAAAGAAAAAACACGCTGTAATTTAATCAATCGCCAAGACTATTTTCGTAGATGAGTTCTGGGGGCAGTATAAAAGAAAACTCGCTACCTTTTCCAACCTTACTTTCTATGTTGAGTGTCGAGTTATGGTGATTTAATACATGTTTTACGATCGACAAGCCCAGTCCAGAACCGCCTGTTGTGCGTGAACGTGCCTTATCAATCCGGTAAAAACGTTCCGTTAAACGCCTCAAGTGCTTTTCTTCAATGCCATCGCCATCATCTTGCACGGCAAAAAATGCGCCGCCATCTCTGCGTTTCCAAAGCACTTTAATTCGCCCACCAGGAGGCGTGTAGTTTATAGCGTTAAAAATAAGATTCGAACACGCACTTCGCATTTCAGTTTCAACGCCGAATATACGCAAACTGTCGTCTATTTTAAATTGAATTTTGTGTCCTTTGTCTCGATTCAATGAAGTAGCTTCTAATTCTATTTGTTTAAACATCGCGGTCATATCGATAGAATTTTCGTAGATTCGCTCGGCACTTGCCTCAATACGAGACAATATCAACAAGTCTTCAATCAGATTTTGCATCCGCTTGGTCTGTGTACCCATTTCACTGATCGCTTTGCTTGCAAACGCCGACTGTTGCTCATCTCCATCGAGAACCTCTAAATATCCATTGATAACCGTCAGTGGTGTGCGCAACTCATGCGATACGTTAGCGACAAAGTCTTTGCGCATTTCTTCAAGTTGCGAAACACGTGAAACATCCCTAATGATTAACAAAAGCTGGTCTTCGCCGTAACTCATGATTCGATATTCAAAGGTCTTGTTCGGATTGGTTGGTGCTGGAATTTCGATTGGATAATGATAATCACCAGAATGAAAGTATTCTATGAAGTCAGGATGTCTGACTAGGTTATCAATGCGTCTGCCAGTATCCTCGGGCCATTTCAAGCCCATTTCAATGCGTGCATGACGATTACACCATACGATTTTAGCTTCTTTATCAACTACCACAACAGCATCGGGAAGCGCTTCGGATCCCTCCCTAAAGCGCTTTACTAACTCACCTAAACTACGGCGCTTGTTTCGATTTCTGCGCTGAAGATAATACACTCCTTCATAAACATGCTCCCAGATCCCTGGAGCACTTGGAGGGGACATTTTGCGTGACTCCCAGAGCCATTTAGTCAATCGATACAAATGAAAATAGTGAAAGCATACTAAGCTGACAAAGGTCAGTAGCATCACAATTAAAAAGCTATCAATATACAGACCAAATAACATGGCTAGTGCGACAAAACTGCCAAGCCGCACAAGGCTTTTGGTCCACGACTGCGGATAATACATTTACACTTTGCTTGAAAAGCGGTAACCGGCGCCACGCACAGTTTGGATCATTGCGTCGTGGCCATGCGTTGAAAGTGCCTTGCGCAATCGTCTGATATGAACATCAACCGTACGATCTTCAACATACACGTTGGTTCCCCATACGTTGTCGAGCAAAAGTTCACGGCTATAAACACGTTCGGCGTGAGTCATAAAGAAATGTAGTAGCTTAAATTCAGTCGGCCCCATATCAACTGGATCACCATTGGCAGTAACTCGATGCGAAACTGGCTCTAGCACAAGGCCATTAAATTCGATCGGCTCTTCCTTAGAAGTCGGCGTAACTCGGCGCATCACAGCTTTAATGCGTGCAACTAACTCTTTCGGTGAAAATGGCTTGGTGACATAATCGTCAGCACCGGCTTCTAGGCCTCTGATTTTATCGTCTTCTTCTCCACGAGCGGTTAGCATAATCACAGGGATTTCACGTGTAAACTCATGTTGTTTTAACTTTTTAGCCAGCTGTACACCACTGCCACCAGGCAACATCCAATCAAGCAGGATAAGATCTGGATACGGTTCTTTGACTTTTTCTAAGGCAACATCAAAATCTTCTGCTTCCACTACGCCAAACCCAGCTTGCTCTAATACAAAAGAAAGCATTTCTCTGATTGGAGCTTCGTCTTCTACTAAAAGAATTGTACGAGACATTTGTTTTTTCACTCGAGCCATTTTAATTTTGACGCCATTATTAGAGTGACCTGTTACAGTTTTATTAAATAAATCACTTAATAAGTCAAGAAATACACTATTTTGATTTTTTAATGACAGTTTTGTGAACGCAATAGTCATAAATTGCCTTTGACCCGAGACCCTAGCGTTGGTAATCTTCGCGTCCCAATTTTGCCAGTAGGAATTCGCCATCATGTGGTTTAAAAATATAAAAGCATTTCAATTCAATAACCCGTTTAAATTCGATGACGAAAAACTTCAAGAGCAACTAGAAAGCATGTCTTTTCGCCCTTGCAGCTCGCAGGAAATTGCAAGCATGGGATTTACTTCACCGTTTCATAAAAGTGAAGCTTTGTTCCACAAAGTAGATAACCGTTATTGGTTTGTGCTGAAGAAACAAGAGCGCATGCTACCTGCTTCTGTCGTCAACGCAGAGCTGGCAGAGAAAGTCGCGCAAATAGAAGCTGAAACCGGTTCGCCAGTGGCCAAAAAAGCGCAACAAGATTTAAAAGAAGAAATTATTTTTAGACTACTGCCACAAGCCTTTACCAAGAACAGTCAAACACATGGTTTTGTATGCACCAAAACTAACGTTGTCGCGGTTGATGCATCGTCAGACGGCTCAGCAGAAGCATTTTTAGCTAGTTTGAGAAAAGTAGTCGGTACATTACCTGTAGTACCGTTAGCGAAAAGTAGCCAACAAGATGCATTAACAACATGGATCATGAAAGATGCCCCAGCCGGCATAGAGCTATTAGACGAAGCAGAATTTAAATCACCTTCTGAAGATGCCGCCATTATCCGCTGCAAAGCATGCGACCTAGACGCACCTGAAGTGCTCGCCCACTTGCAATCAGGCATGCTGGTACAAAAACTTAGCGTTGCTTGGCAAGAGCGTTTAACCTGCATTATCGCCGAAGACCTATCAGTCAAACGCATTAAGTTTACCGATATGGTCAAAGAACAAACACAAGACATTCCTAAAGATGAAGTCAACGCAAAGCTAGATGCCGATTTCACCTTGATGTCTGCTGAGTTGGTTGAGTTTATTGCGGCTTTGAAAGAGATGTTTGAGTTAGAGTAAAT
>NZ_BGNG01000020.1 GCF_003203515.1 Glaciecola sp. KUL10
CGGGGTCAGAGTTCAATAAAAAAGACTGAATAATAAAAGGGTCAGTGTTATTTAATCCACCAGTACAGTTTTACTTGGTACAGAGTTGTTATGTTTGGCGAATGTTTAATATTTAAGCGTGAGTTATTATGTAACTATCCCCTAAAATAATACAGCTTACTCATTGACAATTATCGTTGTTGAACGCCAAAACCCGCGCCTAGGAATATTTTTCCAACAAGGTATACTCAGTAGATACTAACGCTCTTTAACAACGCCACATTCTTAGCCAAATCACCATAAACAGGTAGATTTGCACTAGTCTCGTTCATTCATATGAACGGGCGGGTGTATGATTATAACGCTGGGCGGTTTTTGAGTGTAGACCCAATTATCCAAGCACCGAGTAACAGCCAGTCGCTTAACCCTTATTCGTATGTGATGAACAATCCGCTATGGGGCACAGACCCTTCAGGGTATTGTAGTTCAGGTCGAATAGGCGCGGCGAAAGGTTCGGTTTGTGGTGGTGGGGCTGGGTCTGCGGCAGCGTCGTTGTCAAAAGTGAAAACGACCGATAAGCTTGAGAGGGTTGAGATAAATCAATCTACTGGAACAGTGACCGCCACTACTCAAAATGGTGGCACGCTATCAGTATCGAATTTATCGACAAAGCAAACCTCAGCGCTGATGGATATTGGTGGGCAGGCTGATGTGGCTAGTGCCAATGATGCTTCGAGTACCAATGAGAATCAACACGTTCCATTAACTGGTGATGAACGCCAATTTGCAAAAGATGGAATGCTTAAAGAGTATTGGAACTCTCGACACGACAGAGGTGACCCATGGGCTGCTGCGGGTCTAGCGCTGTGGGACCCTGAGCATAAAGCTGTAACCGACGCTCACAGAGATATGGCTAAAGTACTTCAAGGAAGGCTCATATACGAAGGTGTTGCTTCTGACAACCTGTCAAGTAGTGCCACTCTAGGTGAAATGAAAACCTTCATGAAAGATGTTGGCGTGGCTGTTATGAGAGGTCATGCAGTTGCCGTTCAGCGAGATTTTTCAGGCAAACTTGGTGATAGGCATGGCGTCCTAGATAAGTATCAAGCGGCAGTCTTCCACCATAAGGTATTTAGCGGCCAAGGGTTGAGGCCATTTGTTTATGGTGGAACTCCAATTGGTGTTGGTAACTACGTCCCCTTCATCAATATTCAGGCAAAAGTATCAAATTGGGTTGCAGGATTAAATCCAAGCAACAAGGCATATTGTGGGTATATGTGTTTCGGTCAGGGGTACATTTCCAATGAAGACACGCACCATGACCCAGCAGGTAGATAGCATGAAAATAAACACGACATTACTTTGCGGGATGCTTGCATTAGTTTCCTTGGCTTCCTGTTCGTCAGAGACCGAGTTTGAATTAATATCAAACCAGAAAATATGCGTTAACAACGAGCGAGTTGTTGCTGCTGACATGCTGAATTCCAGCATCACTAAAGAGGTCACAATCACTCAAGACTTAAATGACTGGAGTAGCAACCTTTCTGGTGATGTATATGTACACATAACGGCATCAGATAAAGCCACTACATCAAAGTTCTTTAGTGAGCTTGAGTCACACGTAGCCTTACTGGACAAAGACCAGTTATCAGCAGTCAACAATTTGGTGAAGGTGGAAGATGAGGAGTCGGTGGGTGTATTTCACCTATTTGATTCTTCAAGTGTGCTCTCAATGAAGGACTATGTCGGTAGCTGCTTCACCTTATCCGATACTATGGGTGAATGCACGATAACAACCAACTCTGCTAAATATCATCTAAAGGCTGATATACCACTCGCTGCGCTTGATGAGTGGGAGTTAATAAAAAAGCACCTAACAAACCTACCTAGTAGATTAAGTTGTAAGTAACCTCCAAAAATGATCAATATCTCCATCATCACAGTTCCATTACTAGCAATTCTCACCCGATTTCACCGTGTAAAGAAAACCGTCGTTTATGAACTATTGCCATCATCATGGCTAATCATGGTCAAAACAGCCGATAATCTGTAAAGCAACTTGTAAAGTTATCAATGTTCAGTATAAGTTTGAGTTACTGCACACAAGGAGATTACATGCTTATTGGTTATACCCGTATTTCAAGACACGAACAAAATCAAGACTTACAACTCGACACCCTTACTCAAGCTGGGTGCCAAACCATCAACACTGAGACCATGTTAGGTGCCAAACAACACCGATTCGAACTCGAAGCAGCCCGCGATGTCAAGGAAGGCGTCTGATTAAGAGTCATAGGGAATTATCAAGCATTACTGCATGTTATCTATTTTGTATGATGCCACCGCTACATTAAACAATAAACATAAGTGTTTTACGTTTCATGTGTAACACTGCGTAATAACATGAAGCCGATCACTTAATAACATCGATGGCGATCACCGTTTTCTATCTCAATAGGACGCTTCAATAACTTAGTCTAAGTGTTCAGCTACGATAACCTTGCGCGTCAAGCGGGCATTGAGCACAACTTAGAAGGTCGCGTGTATAGCCAAAGTACCGGCTTTGATAGCATTGGGCGAGTAGCGTGGCGCCTGATGCCGCTGGCGGGCGTGTGAATCGATTCTACAACCAATATGGCTATCACTATGCAAGTCAAGACGCCAACAGTGATGTGGTGTATTACCAAAGCAAAACCCAAGACGCCTTTGGCAATGTAACCTCGTATTCACTTCACAATGATGTAACAGAAGGCTTGGCGCGGTATGAAGATGAAACGGGGCTAGTTGACACCTTGCAAGTCAGCGGCAATGCCAGTATTCAACACGAAGAATACGACTGGGATGTGTTGGGCAATCTAAGATGGCGCAAAGACTTACATCAAAACCTAGAAGAAACTTTTGAGTACGATGGCTTAAACCGCTTACTGAGCTCAAACGTGCACGGTTATACCATTCAAGAAATCGCCTACTTTGACAATGGCAACATCAAACACAAAACAGGCGTGGGCTATTATTGTTACAGCAATGCCCGCCCACATGCGGTCACGGGGTTAAAAGCCACCGAAAGCGCAAATTGCGCAAGCCCTTGGACCTATGATGGCAACGGCAACTTAAGAAACGGCAAAACAGTTGATGGCAATACGCGCAACATCCACTACACGCTATTTGATAAACCGACCCTGATTGAAGTCAACAACACACAAACCCACTTTGCATATGGGGTAGACACCACACGCTATAAACGCATTGATATTGATGCCCAAGGCGAGCAAAGCACCACATGGTATATCGGCAATGTCGAGTTTGTTGAAAAAGGCGCACAGGTGACCACCAAACGCCATATTGATGGGGTGGTGCAAGTCATCTCACAAAGCAATGCCTCCAATACCAGCGCCGACCACTTAGAGTACGTCTACCAAATCAAAGACCACCTCGGCAGTATTGTGGCCACGGTCAATCACACAGGCGCACAACTCAAACGCTATAGCTATGACGCATGGGGGCAACGTCGAGGCACAGATTGGTCGATACCGGGTCATACACCCAGTAGCATTTCAGGTTTCACGGGCTTTACCAGTAATTTGCCGATTCAAATCAGCCAAACCAGAGGCTTTACCGGCCATGAGCATGTGGACAATGCCGGTTTGATTCATATGAATGGGCGCATCTACGACCCCGTGTTAGGCCGGTTTATGTCGGCTGACCCGTATATTCAGGCAGCGACCAATGCTCAGAGTTTGAATCGGTATTCATATGTGTGGAATAATCCGTTGAATGCGACTGATCCGAGTGGGTATATTGTTGAAGCAATCGCACTTTATGCAATCAACTATTTTGCCGCACAAGCATTAACATACGTCGTCGGTGCGCAAATAACGGCAACCCTATTAACGGCATATCAGATATACAACACTGCAAAAATGGTAAATAGTGTTGTTCAGGCATATAGCGCTTGGAATAATGGTTCAGGTGGCTCTGTATGGGGTAATCTGATAGGAGGTCTCGCCAAAGGGTATTTCATTAATTTGGCGATTGGAGGTGTTGTTGAATCTATATCAAATACCGAGATTGGTCATGAACATAGTGATACTAAAGAACTTACTACAGAGATTAGTCAAGCAAAACAAGAAATTGATTTTGACGAAAATGGTGATCCAATACCTGAAGATGTTTACAATTTTGCTAGAGATACGGACCTCGGTCTCGAACTAGCAGATGGAAAGCTAACAGGCGATATAAAATGGAGTTGCAACGGACCAGTATCAATATGTAATAAATCAATCGAATATTTTAATGAAATGTCTGAAATTAATTCGGACATCTTAAATATTACAAACACACTAATTACTGATCGTAATAATGCCGACGCGTTCATACATTTTGTGAACACTGGAAGCAAAGGTCATTTTGACTTGAATAATAAAGTTATCAGGATGTCTTTAGCGGCACCTTCTCTATCGAGAGCTATGCAACATGAGTTTGGTCACGCTATTGGTCTTATGCACCAACATAATGCGACGCAAAATTTCATGAGTTATTATAACGTTAGGTCAAATATGTCTCCAGTAATAAGTAAGCATCAAGAATACTGGCTGAGGCAAGCATACAAAAAAAGCTGGTGGGAATTTTAGATGAGAAACATATTCAATATATCTATATTGTTGTTTTTAGCATCCCCGATTTATGGGTATGCAGCAACATGCGTTTTAAAAAACGAGGATACCCAAGTCTCAGGTATTGAGCATTTGTTGCCTGAAGCGACGAATATTGTGGCAGTTAACAAATGTAATGATGGAATAGTAGTTGTCTATGACGCACTCCAAAATATCGGTCAAGACTTATTTTTGAGTAATGTTTACGTGATTACTGGCTTTAATAGCGAAGTTGAAGTTAATAAAAGATACTCTCTATGTTTTGAACAGGAGCCGAATTTTGATAGTTGTATCGACATTGGATTGGATAAAAAAGATTCGCCACCTCAATCGCTTATGATAAGTATAGGAGCGCTTAAACTAGAGATTAGTCGACCAGACAAAACTGATTTACTTAGAAGTAGATTTTCATTTTGGAAAAGAAACTTTGACAAGAGTGTTAGTAGTTTTCTAGAAGAAATAGAGAAAAATCAAAAAGGTATTCACTTAGGTGCAATTGTTAAGGAGCGGATTGATAATAGAGATATCTATCTTATTGAAATTCAAACTGGGTCAAAAAGCTGGACAGTAAATGGATTACTACAAAACAATACATTGGAGTTTTTGTCGGTTGGCAGAAATATTTAAATTCCTTTGATGCTTCGGATTTCCATTTCATGGTATCAGAAGAATTTATATCGCGTTGATGGAGAGTTTGTGAAATGAAAACTCTGAAAATTATGTTGATCATTGCGGTTTTAGTGTGTTTTATACCCGCGTGCGATAGCAAAAGCGTTAAAGTGATGAGCTCAGAATTTGAGTTAAGGGCATTGGACCGCTGTTTTGAATTAATGAGCACAAGCACAAACGTTGATTCGAGTAATAACCAACTGATTAATAATGTTAAATTAGCTAAAATATCTTACTCGGATATGTAACCCTTTACCGTAATAAGATTTAACAAATCAATCAACGCGTCGACTTAGCCGAAATTCGTGATAGATTTTCTTTTTTTGTACCGTCAAGACGAATGAAAAGGTTGAAATTATATCGTTAGTTGGTCCTAGCAAAAAAACATTACACAGCTTACTAGCTACCATAAGAGTAGTCTTCAAAAATATGAGCAGGACAGTGAAAAATACAAGAACCATATCCGAAATGGCGGTAATGAGGTTATTGTAACAAATATTTATGAGTTGAAAGGCATGCACTGGAAAAAAATGGATGGTTCTCGTAGAAAATGAAATAAATTACACTCGTTTGAAAGAAGTAAAAGTGTCTCAAAGAAAAG
>NZ_BGNG01000021.1 GCF_003203515.1 Glaciecola sp. KUL10
ACTCGGTAAGCATTCGTCACTCATTGAGCCTCACCCTCTTTACACACAGTTAGGAACCAATAAGTGCCAACGACTCATTGCATACAGAAGACTATTTGAGCACCAACTCAAACAAGACCTAATAGACGATATACGTCATTGTAGCCAAAAAGAAATTGTTTTAGGCAACAGTAGATTTAAACAACAAGTCGCCGAGTTAACAGGAATGAAGCTAAAATCAGCAACACGAGGCCGCCCCAAGGTTTTATGATTAATTAACACTGACCCTTTTATTTCCTTTTATTTCCTTGTATTTCAACCCTCAGCCACGTTTCAGCACTTAGTCTTTCCACAGACCATTTTTCGAAGACAGTACATAAGCTGAACGATAGTCATTGAACCTGATTATGAAATACAACAAACCTCGCTCTTTAGATACAAAAAAATGAACAAGCTGTTTCGGCTCTTCGGACTTAATACCAATTATCTCGATAGCTTCAAATTGTGTGCCAAACACAGAGAATATTCGTTTAGAGATTGATTCATAAACATAATCATCCCAAGTCCAAGTCATAGAGTTTTCAAAATCAAAGTTGTCAGGAAGCATCATTTTAAAATTATCTACTTCAAAGCATAATTTTTTGTAGCCTTCACACTTTCTTAGCTCTACTTTTTCAGAAAGGATTGTATTCTCAATATTGCTGACCTTATCTAAGTTATCATAAATAAAAATGTCTGTGTAAGCAGAATCATAGAGCTCAAAAGCTTGAAAATTTTTCCCCGTGTCGTCATAAAGCTCTATAGACTCCAACTTATTGTTCTCTTGATAAATCTGAGCATATGTAATTGGGTAATCAACTGTCGTTGTGCACCCAATAAGATGTGATATAAAACCCAAACAAAGCAAATTCAATCTCATACTAGCCTCCCTTAAATAACTTTAAGTAAAAATTATCTGCATCTCCTTCAACGAGCGTAGGACTGTTAATCCTTGAATTTCGATATGTAAGGTGGCCTAACTCATGCCCAACAACATACCTAAATGCGTCTTTTCTTGAAAATACTCCAGTGACCTTATATCCCAGCCCACGTCTTTCAAGCCAAGCTTTGGAGCCTTTTATGATAGAGTAACCACCTAATAAGCTCACCATTCTGTCACCATAAAACTGGATAGTTCTATATCTAAAGCTAGCGCGTGCTACATCACCCGTGCGCACACCACCCCAAACACCTTTATCTGACACCGATGAGTACCACACAGCTTTTATTCCGTTCGTATTCAATAACTTTACTTGACTATCATCAGAGGTCTCGGCGAGCGTTAATCCCTCTCTTAGCGTCTTACTTGTAATGTGCAGTGCATATTTTTGGTTTTCTGGTAAATCATCATATGACTTCCCGCCACCAATAGTGATGTTATCTGGTGCTTTTTTGATGTCGTATGCAGCTTTCCAACTGTCATCTCCACTCTGCTTAGTATCATCCGTAACGACATTGAGTGCTCTTGAGGTGTGTGAATCCGACAACTCCCCCAACCTCTCAACCCCAAACGGATCAAAACCAAAGTCACACGCGCCAGAAACACAACTGTTCCCAACCCCCATCGCCCAGCTTTTAGCAAAGCCGCCTATCAGGTTACCCCAAACCGCTCCGCCTGCTCCATCATTCCATGCAGTGTATGCCTTTGCTACCGATAAAGTCGAGTTGGCGGTGTTGTATACCGCAAACGCAGTGTTCACAAATGAGGCTATTTTTAAGGCCGTGGCAAATTTGACCAATCAAATACCCTTGTGCCCAATTCACTGCCCATGCCACTAAGAAATGCGCAACATACCCACTCGGATCAGTCGCATTCAACGGATTATTCCACACATACGAATACCGATTCAAACTCTGAGCATTCGTCGCCGCCTGAATATACGGGTCAGCCGACATAAACCTGCCCAACACGGGGTCGTAGATGCGGCCATTCATATGAATTAAACCGGCATTGTCTACATGCTCATGGCCGGTGAAGCCTCTGGTTTGGCTGATTTGAATCGGCAGGTTGCTGGTCAAGCCCGTGAAACCTGAAATACTACTGGGTGTATGACCCGGTATCGACCAGTCTGTGCCTCGACGTTGGCCCCATGCGTCATAGCTGTAGCGTTTGAGTTGTGCGCCTGTGTGATTGACCGTGGCGACAATACTGCCAAGGTGGTCTTTGATTTGGTAGACGTACTCTAAGTGGTCGGCGCTGGTATTGGAGGCATTGCTTTGTGAGATGACTTGTACCACCCCATCAATATGGCGTTTGGTGGTCACCTGTGCGCCTTTTTCAACAAACTCGACACTGCCGATATACCATGTGGTGCTTCGCTCGCCATGGGCATCTATATCGATGCGTTTATAGCGTGTGGTGTCTACCCCATATGCAAAGTGGGTTTGTGTGCTGTTGACTTCAATCAGGGTCGGTTTATCAAATAGCGTATAGTGGATGTTGCGCGTATTGCCATCAACTGTTTTGCCGTTTCTTAAGTTGCCCAACACATCCCAGTCGTATTCTTCGTGTTGAATACTGGCATTGCCGCTGACTTGTAAGGTGTCAACTAGCCCCGTTTCATCTTCATATCGCGCCAAGCCTTCTGTTACATCATTGTGAAGTGAATACGAGGTTACATTGCCAAAGGCGTCTTGGGTTTTGCTATGGTAATACACCACATCACTGTTGGCGTCTTGACTTGCATAGTGATAACCATATTGGTTGTAGAATCGATTTACACGCCCGCCAGCGGCATCAAGGCGCCACGCTACTCGCCCAATGCTATCAAAGCCGGTACTTTGGCTATACACGCGACCTTCTAAGTTGTGCTCTATGCCGTCTTGACGCGCAAGGTTATCGTAGCTGAACACTTGCTTAAGACGTGGTGAGCTGCCTGAACGCTTGGCTTTATCTTCAATGCTGTGCAGTAAACCAGCAGCCAAGGTTGAATCGTTTCCTAGCGTGGCGGAATCGTACTGATAGTATAAGTCGTCTTTTATCGCGCCACTTTGTACTGAGCCACGATAGCGCTTGTGTGTCACCATGCGATTTAAGGTATCATAAGAAAGCGTACTTTCGTTATCATTACCGTCACGCTGCCACGTTAATTGACCAAGAGGGTCGTAAACTTATACGGATTGTTATTAGCGTATGTGTAGCGGTTGAAACCGTGTATTCCACCTGACCGACTGAGGTGGCTTAAAGAATCGACGGAATCATTTGAGTAAAACCGCCCAATCACTGAATCATGGTATCGTGCCTACCGCTACAGCTAACGTGTTTCCTCAACATAATCCAGTACTTCATTAGACAATGTCATAAAAACTTCCAGTGCATCATCCCACACGACTGGATTAACCGAATATACCATTGGACTTACATATCGTTTGTAACGTTCAGCAAACTTTGCTTCATCAATGAGCAGTTGCAGTCCATATCGCAATTCATCGATAGAGCGTTCAACTATCTGCGGATGTTGATTTCCAAAACGTTCAATATCTAGGTCAATCGCCTTTGTTACCAATTTCCCAAGCGATTCGACGTCAGATGGTTTAGCTAGCTGAATATAATAGGTATCGTAAATATGCCTAATGAGTGTTTCGTCATCATCTCTTTCACTATTTCTGGCAGCACTTGCCGTTCTGCGCAGCATCGATACTAGTTTTTCAGCTTGTGTTTCTATAATAGCCGCACACGCCATTTCATCAATTTCACTGTCAGATTTTATAACTTGCGCATAAATTGACTGAATACTTCTTTGTTCTGGAGCGCATAAGAGGGCTGATTCCACGAATTCAAGTTTGATATACGGCCTCAAATAAGGCGCATGCTGATAGTCCTGAGGGTAACGAATATCAAAACTAAAATAACGATACTCATCGAGTATGAGTGGCCTCTTATCAATGGAGAACATTTTACTATTTTCGATCATTGTTTCAACAAGCTGCATAACGGCCTTGCGCGAATTGCGCTTGGCGTTGCGGGAGGGTAGAGCGAAAAAACTTTGATTGACAGTCAACTTCAGGTCCACGTCTTCTGACATACGGCTTGTTTTAACAGAAGACTTAGCAAGGGCAGTTCCGCCAGCAAACACTATTTGGTGATGCGCTAGTTTAAGAGCGCAGATTAATGTAAGCAGTTGGACGACGTAATAGTCTTTCTCAACGATTGCCGGATTGCCTAGCCCTAACGTATCTGCAACATCCGCAAATAGTGAGCTATCAAACTGCGTTGACAAACTGTGTCCCGATAGCTATTTTGCGCGTAAAACGTGTGCTTTTAGGAATAATCTTAACCTTGGCAGGTATTTGCGTGATGTCACCCGACAAATTCATCCGAGATAAATCGTCAAGCTGATACTCCACGCCTAACTTTTCCATTGCCTCAATAACCACGCCATCAGGGCCGGATGGATTGTCAGCCATAACATTCCCTGTAATGCGGTTAATACGTGCTCTAGCATATAAACCGTAACCAATTTTTATAAGTAAGCCTTCTCGCACCAATTCTCTTAATGCGCGACCCACTTGATCATAATCAGCGATATCTTTGAAATCAGAACGCAAAAAAACAGAGCCCTTCGAACGCTTAACTCTGGTCTGCACTCTGCGATTAATTGTCATTTGATATCTCCTGTTAGCATTGTCGTTATAGTATACAAAAATACGACAATTATCAAATGTAAAAATACGACATTAGAATGCCTGTTTACTCCGGTTTATCTGAGGATAACGCAGCCGGATGCGACTTCTCATAAGTCCTTTCTAACTCTGGGTTAGTAATATGCGTATACACCATCGTAGTGGATATATCAGCATGCCCAAATAGACCTGTATTTGGCGAATATCCGCACCGCCCTCTAGCTTGTGCGTTGCCGCGCTGTACCTGAAAACGTTACAGGCAGCGTTGACATCATACCCCGCCATTAATAGGTATTTTTTGACCAATTCAGAAAGCTGGGTTTCACCAAATTGATTGCCCGAATTACTCAAAAATAATGTTTGTCCCGAATGAAAGGTTTTTAATGACGGTCGGCTGAATTGCAAATATTGTGTTATCCACTCTCTTGCTCGTTTAGCAATGGGCACAAGTCTGTCTTTCGCGCCTCTCCCGTTGTTGACTCTTAATTTCTTAGTTTTGAAATTGATATCGCTTATCTCTAAGTTGCCTAGCTCCATTCGTCTTATCCCAGTTGCATAATAGGTTTCTAGCATGGCGTAGTCGCGCATACCTTTTAGTCCATGCATTAAGGTTTGTTCAAATACTTCCTGTATCTCTTCAAATGTTAAAAATGCGGCGACAACTATCCTGACATAGCGGGTTATTGAGTGATCGGCTTCATGTTATTACGCAAGACTCATCCATTCTTGTTTGCTTCGTTTAGGTTGGGTGCGCATCGTATTTCTCCAAGTTCAAAGAAATACGATTTTTACAGATGCAAATTAGACTGGCTAGGTGGGGTTTACTAGACGCTTACAAACATTCGCCAAACATAACAACTCTGTACCAAGTAAAACTGTACTGGTGGATTAAATAACACTGACCCCTTTATTACTCTGAACTCTGACCCCGTAAATGTCAGAAA
>NZ_BGNG01000022.1 GCF_003203515.1 Glaciecola sp. KUL10
GATTTAGATATCTGGTGCGCAAACAAATGTCGAGACAAGAACAAATGATAATGCGCATCCAGATAATCGGCTTGTTCATTGGAATCAACCTCTTGTGATTGCATGTTTAAATAATGCTGAGCGTAAGCATCTTTGAACCTTCAAGCTACTGCGATGCCCCACGGGCCTCTTCGATGTTTGACACTACACTTTTAGCGACTTCGGTGTCCGCCAGTAAACTCCGTTTTCTGCGGCGCCGAAGTCGCTAAAAGCTTACATAAAAGGCTCAAACAATTCCACTGGTCTTCGCTACAGTTCGCGGATGGTTGAATCACTAGTATCAGTTAAAATTGTTCATGCCCGTGGCAATGAACACCTTACATAAGCGGTTTGGTGGCGCTTTTCCACCAAATCCGTCTTGATGTATTTGTTATATTTACTTTGCGCTCTAGCCATTTTTTGACCTTTTAAGAAAGACAATTACGTACCATACGATACTGAATAAAAGACCAACTACACCGATTTGTATTGTAGCTATAGCCAACCAAAAAGTCAGTCCCATTGCATATAACGTATCGCCTATATCGCGTCCAAAAACAATACATGAATGAGCATTACCTTCGTTCAATGTACAATCAAAAAAACTAGCAATCAGCCCCGCAATTAGGGTAGGTATAAGAGGTAAAACTGCGAAAAAAATTGACCCGATTAAGAGGTATGTCGGCTTTTTATAACTCATATCTGTCTGTAAATATAACACCGAACTAAGCGGCGGGTTGTATTGGCTAAAAACTGCGATAATTGAACGCAGTGAAATGCAGTTTTTAGCCAATACAACCTGTCCGAAGGAGCGACAGCGACTGGCTTCAGTGTTTTGTTATATGCCATCACCACAATCTTCGATTGAAAAAATGTACGTATTGACGGTTTCACCATTTACCCCTTTAAAATCATGAATCATCCTTACACCTTCTTCCAAAACAACTTTCTTAAGTTTAGGAGTATGGCAAAATACTTCAATAAACTTATTTTTTTGGATTGTTTCATGTTCTGCGTAATCAAGCTGTATTCCATCTTCTAAGATAAAATATTCGTAGATAACATCTAGCTTATCTCGATAGGCCTGATTCAGGAGAAGGTAGTCAGCAATTTGATTAGGGAACTGCTCATTACCTATGTTAATCAAGGCTGTAACGTGCTTTATAGTCTCATTTCTTCGTTCAATAAGATCATTTAACCAAAATGCTCCAACTACTAAAATACCAAATAGTACTGCATAGATATATTTCATAATTCAATACCTAAACGGCATATAACACCTTACATAACCGGTTTGTGGCGCTCTTCCACAAATCCGGTTTATGTATTTGTTATATTGCAAATTACCCTTTGACACTTAATATCTGACCCGTAGCTACTTGTAAATCTAAAATTCTGAGCGAAAAGTTCATTCCAGTATTAATCTCATGGATCAAAGGTTCATCTTTATAAAAGCTTAATGTCGATTCAGCGGAGTCACCATCATAATATTCTTGACCATCTGCAAAACCAACACAACAAGCTAAATCACTAAATTTCTCGGAATCCATCCTCATCCAGCAACTTTTGCCGAAATATCGATACCCATATGGTGGTCTTGGGATTTTTAAAAATGATATTCTTGCCTTTATATCCACTGAGCTTTCCTTGCAATATAACACCCCGATAAGGGGCAATTGCTTGCATGCGAAAATCGCGAAGCCGCATGCGAGGAATTGTCCCAGCGAACGGAGTGAGCGAGCTTGATCGGTTTGTTAGGGCTACTTACCTTGCTGACGTAAAAAGTCGAATATTGGCTCTGTTGGCAATAAGTAATTTTCACTTTTTTGCTCCGAATTGATCATATCGTAGACGATAAGAGAGTGTTCATTTCTGGTGTCGATTGAACAGCACCAATTGTGAATACTAAGAAAGTTACTGTACTTTTGATTGGAGCATTCGCCATAACCAGGGAAGTCATCAGCGACGAAAGGTATTAGTAACAGCAAATGTTCGGAACCTTCTTCTGTCACCTCATGTGCGTTGACGCCTGTAATTTGTAGCAAGTTTCCAGATGGCACGCCTCCTTTAAAAGACTCCAACACCTCGAATACTGAGAAATTCACGGCGCATTTATTGCTGTTTGAAATCGATGTTTTTGATTCAATAAGTTTTGCATGAATCACATGAGATGAATATTTGTAGTTCCATTCAAGATGAAGTCTTTCCGGAGGGGCTTTCTCAGGAGTACATCCTACTATCATTATGCAGATTCCAATGAAAAATAACCGATACATCCTATGAGTTTCCTTGTAGCTCTAACACCTCAATAAGCGGCGGGGCGGCGCTCTTCCGCCATGTCCGTCTTCATTGTTTTGTTATGCGGATACACTGCTATAAACCAAAACGCGGTAGTTACAGCAAACCCAGAAAAACCAAATACCATAATTTCGGTATATCTATGTGAAATAGGAGTTTCAGTTCCTAAATGCTCTAATATCTTAAAGCATATTGGGCCTAGCGAACCAAGTAGAAGATACAAAGTGTAATAAGATACTTTAAGTTTAGACAATAAAAAATGAATCGGCAGGCCATAAACCAAAAGAAAAAGCATTGATTGAGATAGGAAGCCGGCTATAAACATATACACTACAAAAAAGCTGTCGAAAAACAAAAGGCCCTGACCGTTAAAGATAGATTCCAAAATCATTCCGACAAGAACAATTAAAGATGCAAAAGGGGCAATTAACGTAGCGAAAAATGTTCTCTTGTTATCCATATGTCTAAATTAACCCCATGAGAGCATAACACTTTCC
>NZ_BGNG01000023.1 GCF_003203515.1 Glaciecola sp. KUL10
ATAACGCTAAGCTAACGGGCATAAATGCAATGGCAAAATATGCGAAGCATGCCATTGCGTTTGTGTCCCAGTGACCGAAGGGAACGTGTTAAGCGCTTTGTTATGTTTCATTTGTAAAAAACTTCCTTGATGACGCTTAAACCGCAGTCTTCGCCAAAAGAAACTGCAATAAAATGTCTTCTAATAAGTCCGGCATCAATTTCATACCAAGCCAAAATTGTACTGTCTTCTTCATAGGTTTCTAACGGAGCAACAAACGTTGGCTCTTCAATGCTGTCCGAAAACAACCAGACAGCATTAACCTTGCCACTGTTTATTTGAGAAGGGACCTGAATTAAAACATAGTAATTTGAATCCCTTAGATGTGTTTCTATGGAAATTTTATCTCCATACTTAAGATTGTTTTCTCGTTGCATTTCGTCTGTGACTGCGCAGCCGCTGGCGGGAATATCAGCAACAACTTCAAATGCTAGAAAAATAAAAACTAAAAAAAAGAATTTCACTCACAATTTCCTTTTGAAACATAACACCAACTTAAGCGGCGTTGGCCGCTCTTGCCAATGTCCGTTTTCAAGTTTTTGTTATACGTTTCAATCATATATAAACTGTCCTACAGACTTTTCCAATATTTTAATTAACTCAGGATCCATATATTCATAATTGTCAGGAATCCCTAAACAAACGACCTTTTGGCTGGTTAGCTGCTGTTTAAATCTCTTTTTAACTTTAGATTTATGGGTTTGCTCCATAACAAATATATAATCTGCCCATTCTATATCTTCAACACTAATTGGAATCTCTGCATCATTGTTTACACCAGCGGAGCGAACATCAATATTTGGTTTATCTGAAAAGACTGCCTCGGCAGTTGGGCTGCGAAGTTTATTTTGACTACATACAAAAAGTAAATTCTTCAACTATTCCTCATCCGACGTATAACACCGAACTAAGCGGCGGGTTGTATTGGCTAAAAACTGCGATAATTGAACGCAGTGAAATGCAGTTTTTAGCCAATACAACCTGTCCGAAGGAGCGACAGTGACTGGCTTCAGTGTTTTGTTAGGTTGACGTGCCAATCACCACTCCTCCTAAAACAGCCCCTGTAAAATACAACATAAGTTGTACCAGGTCACTTCTCATGATTGAAAGGTGATGTTTAATGAACATCTTTGTATCAGAAAATAGTGATGATGCAGGGTACTCTAGACGCCGCTTAAATGAGGTAGCACTCAAGACGAAAATAAACATCGACAAGAAAAAATAGGCCAAGATTAATATAGTCATATGTAGTTGAGTAAACATTTGCTCGTTTGTTTCAGACACTTCAAAACTGTCGGACAAAACAACTAGTACGCCCATCGGTATCCCTGACAGAAATGCGGTCAATTTTGTTTGTTCAATCATCTGAGCTAGTAAACCTAACGCTCGTTTAAGCGGCTTAGTGTATTTGGGTAAAACTGCGATAATTTTGCGAAGCAAAGCGCAGTTTTATCCAAATGCGCTGAGTCCGAATGAGCAACAGCGAATGCCTTGAAACTCTTGTTAGGCTATATGTTTGCTACGGAGTAACATTTTGGTCTCTGTTTCAGTCTTTTATCCAAATTTATTTTTTCTCCTGAACATTCAAAATTGAGCCTGTTCCAATTTAAAATGAAAGGATTATCAGACTGGCTCACCTGATACCCTTTATTTTCGGAGACAGTATTTTGATAGATATCCCAGAGATATTCGTTGCAATATGTTGAAAAGGAGAACTCATTTTTGTCGCGTAATTCAAGCAGTATCGGCATAATTTCATTGAGAATACGCTCTCCATAGTTTAAGGCTTCATTTCGTGATGGTATATATCCTTTATGAATCACTTTATTCCGCAGTGTTTTTATCTTGTTATTTGGAGCTGCCGGAGCCTGTCCAAAGTGGGACAAATAACGAAATATATAAGCTCCGAGCTGTCTTTCAGAAAGCGATGAAATGGTCCTCCAAGCTTTGTTAAATTCATCTTTGTCTACTCTGTCAAATTCACATGTAATACGAATAAAAAACTCATAAAATCTTTCTAGTGATGAAGTGAATGACGATATAGCTTCTCTGTAATAACCGTCTTCTATTGCTTGCGCCCCGATCTCAAACAAAATCTCGTGAGCAAAGTGCTTCAGAACCAAAAACTCTATGTGCCCTTTTGGGCATTCGAGTCTGTAAACAATTGAGTCTGTGACATGAATTGAGCGGGAGTGCTTGTTAATTTCTTGGATATCTGGAGTATGGCTAGTGCATTGACTACAGAGTACAGGAATTTTCATTTTTCCACCTTTAGCCTAACACTCGCATTTGCGGCAGTTTGTGTTTGCTGAAATCTGCAAGACTTGAACGCAGTGAAATGCAGATTTTAGCAAATGCAAAATGTCCGAAGGAGTAACAACGACTGCCAATATGCGTTTGTTAGGTTTTATGCTAATCACTACCACCTCCCCCGTCGGGAGATGAACCAGAATCTGTTGATTGCACGGAACCACTCTCGAAGCTACCTGAATAATCGGTAGTATCAATAAACTTACCATTCATGAACACTCTCGTTTTAAGGAGATAATTTACATAAATTGGCCCAAGTATTGGAAGTAATAAAGCTAAAGTAAAAAGTTTTATTTTAGTGGCTGTATTTAGCTCTTCGTGGTCATAAATTGTGAAAAATATGCCAATAATCATAAAACAATGAATAATTGAGATGGCTATTAAGACCGATTTAATTGTCATAGTTCCTCTTTAAACC
>NZ_BGNG01000024.1 GCF_003203515.1 Glaciecola sp. KUL10
GAGCCTATGAAAGTTTTGCTATATACAATGATACTTGCAGTACTGTTCAGTCTAGGAGCTAGTGCTTGCCCGGCGCCCCCTCCTGGCTATGGCTTATCACACTCTCAATTAATCGAGAATACTGCAACGATAGTATTGGCAAAAACCATCAAAGTAACTGATAAAGTTGTAGTATTTGAAGTCGTCGAAAATATAAAAGGCGAAAGTGAAAAGGAGTTTTTCTGGCGTCGTTCAAGAATACCTAAATCAGTTAAACATATTAGCACTGATTTTAATCGTCATTTTGAACCAGCTTTTTGGTCTGAATCGCTATTAGTCAGACGTTCACCAATTTCAAAAGGCGGAATTTGTAATATCGCATTCACCTACGAACTCGGGGAAATTTACTTAGTTTTTCGCGAGTCATGGGGGCATGCGCATTCAAATGAAATCATCAAATCAGAAGATGATAGGTGGTTGGGATTTGTGAAAGAGTCAGTTGCAAGCGACTCATAACAAGATGTTCAACAGAGATTATCATCTCATGTCATGCCGCTTGCATTCGCAACCGACACGCCATAATCTGATAACTCGTTAACATGGTGTTAGAGTTCAAGAGGATATATGGAATTAAAGGACTCCGAATTAAGGAAAGTGAAAATCATAATGCTAACTCTTATGAGCATGTGGTTACTTATAGATATTGCTTTAATCCTATACGAACGAGAGCCACAGTATATAATCCGGCTGTTTCTCACTTTAATACTGTTTTACTTTGTGTATGTAGGGAAAAATTGGGCAAGATTACTGCTTATTTCACTCTTTACAATTGGCGTAGTGCTTGCAGGCGTTATAGCAGTTTATCTGGCATTTACAAATATTGTTGTCGGCCTAGTTTTATTAGCTTTTACGTTATTCATTTCTATTTTGCCTGTTTATCTTGCATTTAATAAAAATGCTAAAGAGTACTTCAAAAAAACAGAGGTTGCAGAAGGTTGAACTCTAACAAGGCGCTAAACTCGTTCCCTTCGGTCACTGGGACACAAACGCAATGCGGCTTCGCCATTTTCGCATTGCATTTGTGCCCGTTAGCTTAGCGTTATGTTTTATCTGCACTTCGTAGTTAAATTAAGGAAAATTATGAAATATATTTTTGCATTATTGATTGTTCTAGCGCTTATGTCAGGTTGCAAATCCACTGAAAAACTTACTCCTTTATCCAAAATTCAACCTGGAGTAGCGAAGGAAGGCTCGCTAGCCAATGGCAAACTAATTTCAGATGCTAAAGCTGGGTTAGAGGACGTTTTTGGAGCAAAAATAAAAGATTCAGAACTGTTAAAATTTGTAATTCAGCAACCTGTCGGAGATGTTGGCTCTCGTTCGTGGCGCGAAATGTGGATTGTAAAAGGTTCAGGGGATACAACTCAATACATGATGACATTTACTGAATCTGGTTTGGGTGCGGCAGATTTTGAGATTAAACCAATTGAAAGTGCTAGAAATAGTAAAAATTGTCCGAGTAATATAGCTAAATTTCCACTTGGAGAAACAACATCGGAACGAGTTATTTCATGCATGGGAAAGCCTAAGCATGAAGATTACAATCCAGATGGGCGTTTTGTTTATTTATATGAAACCAAGGGAAGCACTATACTCACCTATCTTTTCGGCGAGGATAAAAAACTAATAAAAATAGTTGGTTATGAAAATTCTGGCGACTAAAACATAACAAACGATTGAAGACGGATAAAAACAAGAGCGGTTTTTACCGGTTAATCGGGTGTTAGGCACACATTTAAGCTATCGATGATTGAATTAATCGTTATCTCGGTATTCATCTACGTTATCTATTTTTGGGTTATTCCACGAATCAATAGTGATGAATTATGGTTGTCGAATAAAATTGGTTACGTGAAATTTCAAAACTTCCATTTGACGCTTGGGAGATTGAGTTATTTTGATTCATCTAAAAACCATGAAGATAAATTTGGCTTTCATCTCTCTACAACCAAGCCATGGGCGAGAGGACCTTTGGAGATAATGCTAACTTCTTCAATAAGCCGAGCAGAATTGGAAAAAGCAATTTTAGACATTGATAGTGAGCAATGTACAATATCATTTAAGAAGGCACAGTTTTTCTTTTCAGGTGAGAAATTAGTAAAAGCTAAAATAAAGAAGAACTTCTTTTTTACCACCATAAATTACAGGGATGCAAATGTTAAAGATACCTTTAGAAACGCTTTATTACAGCTCAAAGCGGAGAGTGCCTAACAAAAAATTAATGTCGCTGCGCTGTGACACAGCGCCTAGCGGCACTGCGCACCATAATTAGGCGTTAGGTATCTCAAATGAGTCTTCTACCTATGGCTGATGCGGTCAGTGATGTTAGCTTTGAGAAGAAAATTCGAAAGCTGATAGCAAAGCGACAACTCGTCGGTGCCGCCAATAATGTAAAATGGAATCGTCTCATTAGTTTGATGCGCCAAGAAGAATCTACTCCATGTTATCGAACTAAAATTGTGAGCGGTTATATGTCACATTGGGATAATGATTGGTACTACGGTCTTCCTTTTCCGATGCTGTCTGTAGAATGTTTAGACATCGAATATGAAATTTCCGTTTTATCTAACCGTAAGTTTACTGGTGAGACTATTAATTGTAAAAAATCGTTGATTAAATCGCTCGTAGAAATAGGATTTGAATTTGAAACAAAAAATAAATTTGTCAGGATGTTCGGTTATTTTCCAAAATGTTATGAGGGCTATTTTGAGACCGATA
>NZ_BGNG01000025.1 GCF_003203515.1 Glaciecola sp. KUL10
TTTTATGCTAATCACTACCACCTCCCCCGTCGGAAGATGAGCCAGATTCTGTTGATTGCACGGAACCACTCTCGAAGCTACCTGAATAATCGGTAGTATCAATAAACTTACCATTCATGAACACTCTCGTTTTAAGGAGATAATTTACATAAATTGGCCCAAGTATTGGAAGTAATAAAGCTAAAGTAAAAAGTTTTATTTTAGTGGCTGTATTTAGCTCTTCGTGGTCATAAATTGTGAAAAATATGCCAATAATCATAAAACAATGAATAATTGATATGGCTATTAAGACCGATTTAATTGTCATAGTTCCTCTTTAAACCTAACACCAGCCTAAGCGGCGGATTGTATTGGGTAAAAACTGCAATAATCGAGCGAAGCGAGTCGCAGTTTTTACCCAATGCAATACGTCCGAAGGAGCGACAGCGACTGGCTTGAGGCTCTTGTTATATGCCAAAGGTTGAAACAGCGTTTTTGTAGGTGGTGTGATATTTCTTAAATATGTCTTGTACAACCTTTAAAGCCTCTTCTTCTGTATTCTTGTGCCATCCAAAATAGTCCTCGGCAATATACATTTTTTGTTCGTCTTCCTTTGCCATTTCGGGTTGTATATCAAAGAGTATTTGAGCAATAGCTTCATACAAAGAAAGCTGATTCGTGAAAAACTTTTCGACTACTTCACCAGAAAGAAACTCCTTATCAGGTGTTCCGTAAACCTGAAAAGTATTTGAAATGAGCTCTCTTATTTCTGCTGAGTCAATTGTTAATGCAATTTTCTCTATAAAAGGCTCAACACCATCATTTCCATATTGACAATATGCCCACTCGACGGCTCTGTCGTGAGACAGCGTGTTGGTTGCTAACAGATAGCTAAAAATATTGTATTCAAAGTAATGAAGTTTCATTTTTCAGTGGCATATAACGCCAAGCACAGCGGCCGACCAACGGGAGGTCCGTCTGATGCTTCTTGTTAGTTAACTCGCCTCTACCCTTCGCTAATAAAAAGCGTTCCGCAGCGGTAGCGGAGGCATGTAATATCCGAGACTGACGCCTAGTTTTAATCAATCCTCTGTACATACTTTTGATTTTTTTAACTGCGAGCACCTTTCTTACCTTGTTCATTCAGGTTGTCAATTTGCCGTTTGGTTGTAACTTGCTGTGACTAACCCGTTTGATAAAATCCTTACGAATTTCGACTTCGTCAATCCACGATACCTGCTGACCTACCAGCAGTCAAAAACTCCACTACAATCTTGGACTCAAATATTTTCGCAGAACTTTTAAAACGGGTAACTAACGCTTGTTTCAGTGGCACCGAGTGCGGAACAATTTTGTGTTAATGTCTGAGCGCAGCGAGTAACACCAAATTGTGGAGTGCTCGGTGTCCATCTGCAAACACTTGTTATGTGTCTGTGCTAAACTTTTCGAAAAACTTATCGATTTCTTCATCGGTTGCTCTCCATCCATCCCCTTTTATTTCATATAGCCGAATGATGCCTAATAGCTCAGTAAGGCCTGTCGCCATAAATTCATTTTCTTCTTTCTTAGCAATCCAATGCTCTGTATCAGCAATAAGCTTTTTCGAGACAGTAAAACCCAATTTCTCTACCAAATAGAAACTGGGAATTTCCGTATTTGCAGCACTACTCATTTTCATCAGTATTCAGTATTAAATAAAATTCTAGTTTTGATAAGGACTTGTTTTTCATCGCGTTACAAATTCCTTAGAAGACACATAACACCATGTTAACGAGTTATCAGATTATGGCGTGTCGGTTGCGAATGCAAGCGACATGACATGAGATGATAATCTCTGTTGAACATCTTGTTATACATCCGTCACGCTATTTTTGCCACCTCCTAGGGTACTGACCTTTATAAGTAATTGCCGATAACTCTGCTTTGGTTATCTCACCTTTTTTGAATTTACGATGGTAAAAAAGAGTTGATGACAATATCCACCCAACGTAAAAACAAATGGAAATAGTAACTAAGCATACGGTTAAGCAAGCAAAAACTATGAACCCATTGTATTGTCTCAATGGAAGATCAAGTTCAATTTCAAATGCGATAAATATAAGCGAACAGAGATAATAGGCTACAGGCAAAACAATTGCAGAGCAGAAAATACTTAGCCAGTACGATTCTCTAAAGTAATTAGCCTTCAGGTTATATTGGCTTTTAAATAATCGTTTTAAAATTTTGGAACCTATAGGATGTATAACACCAATTTATGCGGCAGCTCACCGCTCTTGTGAGATGTCCGTCATCAAATTTTTTGTTATGTTCTGACAACAAACCGCCAATTTTCCAAAATTGCATTGCATTCTCTACCTACAATTGTATAAAAACTAAGCCACTCTCCAATATGCTTAGAATTGCAATAAACTTGACACCTAACTCTAAGACTGTACCCACCACTTTTAAGTTTTCTTCTTATCAATTGAGCACTACCATCTTGAACATTAAGCTTCGAAAACAACTTATCTAAACTGACTTTAGTAGTCATATAAAATTCAAACTCGATTCGCCTTTGCCCAGAAAGGTCAAAGCCCACTTGGAAAGACACCTTAACTTATTTTCTATCATCTAAGGAACATAACACTCG
>NZ_BGNG01000026.1 GCF_003203515.1 Glaciecola sp. KUL10
GAAAGCTCCTATTATCCATATTAAGTAGGTCGGGACACGTGTTATCTTGACTGAAGATGGGGGGACCATCCTCCAAGGCTAAATACTCCTAACTGACCGATAGTGAACTAGTACCGTGAGGGAAAGGTGAAAAGAACCCCTGTGAGGGGAGTGAAATAGAATCTGAAACCGTATACGTACAAGCAGTGGGAGCATACTTGTTATGTGACTGCGTACCTTTTGTATAATGGGTCAGCGACTTATATTTAGTAGCAAGGTTAACCGATTAGGGGAGCCGTAGCGAAAGCGAGTGTTAACTGCGCGTTTAGTTGCTAGGTATAGACCCGAAACCCGGTGATCTAGCCATGGGCAGGTTGAAGGTTGAGTAACATCAACTGGAGGACCGAACCCACTGACGTTGAAAAGTCAGGGGATGACTTGTGGCTGGGGGTGAAAGGCCAATCAAACCGGGAGATAGCTGGTTCTCCCCGAAATCTATTTAGGTAGAGCCTCGGACGAACACCATTGGGGGTAGAGCACTGTTAAGGCTAGGGGGTCATCCCGACTTACCAACCCTTTGCAAACTCCGAATACCGATGAGTGCTATCCGGGAGACACACGGCGGGTGCTAACGTCCGTCGTGAAGAGGGAAACAACCCAGACCGCCAGCTAAGGTCCCAAAATATTGCTAAGTGGGAAACGAAGTGGGAAGGCTAAGACAGCTAGGAGGTTGGCTTAGAAGCAGCCATCCTTTAAAGAAAGCGTAATAGCTCACTAGTCGAGTCGGCCTGCGCGGAAGATGTAACGGGGCTAAGCAATATACCGAAGCTGCGGATTCACACTTATGTGTGAGTGGTAGGGGAGCGTTGTGTAAGTGGTTGAAGGTGAACTGAGAGGTTTGCTGGACATATCACAAGTGCGAATGCTGACATGAGTAACGATAATGGGGGTGAAAAACCCCCACGCCGGAAGACCAAGGTTTCCTGTCCCATGCTAATCAGGGCAGGGTAAGTCGGCCCCTAAGGCGAGGCAGAAATGCGTAGTCGATGGGAAACGGATTAATATTTCCGTACTTGTTATATCAGTGAAGGGGGGACGGAGAAGGTTATGCTAGCTTGGCGTTGGTAGTCCAAGTGAAAGTGCGTAGGGTTGATGTTTAGGTAAATCCGGACATCTACATGCCTGAGACACGAGACGAGACTCTAAGGAGTCGAAGTAGCAAATACCCTGCTTCCAGGAAAAGCCTCTAAACTTATGATATAGCGAACCGTACCCCAAACCGACACAGGTGGTCAGGTAGAGAATACTAAGGCGCTTGAGAGAACTCGGGTGAAGGAACTCGGCAAAATTGTACCGTAACTTCGGGAGAAGGTACGCCCTTGATTGTGATTGGACTTGCTCCATAAGCGATTGAGGGCCGCAGTGACCAGGTGGCTGGGACTGTTTATTAAAAACACAGCACTGTGCTAAATCGCAAGATGACGTATACGGTGTGACACCTGCCCGGTGCCGGAAGGTTAATTGATGGGGTTAGCGTAAGCGAAGCTCTTGATCGAAGCCCCGGTAAACGGCGGCCGTAACTATAACGGTCCTAAGGTAGCGAAATTCCTTGTCGGGTAAGTTCCGACCTGCACGAATGGTGTAACCATGGCCACGCTGTCTCCACCCGAGACTCAGTGAAATTGAAATTGCAGTGAAGATGCTGTGTACCCGCACCTAGACGGAAAGACCCCGTGAACCTTTACTACAGCTTGGCACTGAACATTGACCCTACATGTGTAGGATAGGTGGGAGGCTATGAAGCATTGTCGCCAGATGATGTGGAGCTGCCCTTGAAATACCACCCTTGTATGTTTGATGTTCTAACATTGGCCCCTAATCGGGGTTGTGGACAGTGTCTGGTGGGTAGTTTGACTGGGGCGGTCTCCTCCCAAAGCGTAACGGAGGAGCACGAAGGTTGGCTAATCCTGGTCGGACATCAGGAGGTTAGTGCAATGGCATAAGCCAGCTTAACTGCGAGACAGACACGTCGAGCAGGTACGAAAGTAGGTCATAGTGATCCGGTGGTTCTGAATGGAAGGGCCATCGCTCAACGGATAAAAGGTACTCCGGGGATAACAGGCTGATACCGCCCAAGAGTTCATATCGACGGCGGTGTTTGGCACCTCGATGTCGGCTCATCACATCCTGGGGCTGAAGTCGGTCCCAAGGGTATGGCTGTTCGCCATTTAAAGTGGTACGCGAGCTGGGTTTAGAACGTCGTGAGACAGTTCGGTCCCTATCTGGTGTGGGCGTTGGATGATTGATGGGAGCTGCTCCTAGTACGAGAGGACCGGAGTGGACGAACCGCTGGTGTTCGGGTTGTGATGCCAATTGCATTGCCCGGTAGCTACGTTCGGAATCGATAACCGCTGAAAGCATCTAAGCGGGAAGCGAGCCCAGAGATGAGTCATCCCAGAATGTTTAACATTCCTAAAGGGTTGTTGAAGACGACGACGTTGATAGGCAGGATGTGGAAGCGTTGTAAGGCGTTAAGCTAACCTGTACTAATTGCCCGTGCGGCTTAACCATACAACACCTCAAGTGT
>NZ_BGNG01000027.1 GCF_003203515.1 Glaciecola sp. KUL10
GCCTGACTTTGAAGCGATTATGTAGCAACGCGGAATAATTGTCTTCCAATAGTCTCTTGTTATGCATTTTGAACTTCACCAATGAATCTCTGCATATCATCTTTAAAGGCATTACTGTTGAATTTACGCTTTTTCATTGATGGGCTATCGAAGTGAGACAATGAGGTAATCAACTTGTTAAAAAACAACTCAATACCATCTTTCTCGGATGATATAAAGACATCGAACTCTGTATCACTTAGTTTAATGTCATAACTAAAAACATTCTTAAGTTCCTCTTGTTGTCCATTAAGCAAGGTTAACTTTTGAACTTTTCTAAATATTGGTTTCCTCTCCTTGTACCACTCCTCATATCCTGTTGGGAGTTTTATGCAAATGAAACCAATGTAAATATGTTCAATACCAGAACCATATTCTCTCTCGTTAATTTTCACAACGAGTTTATCAATAAAGCATTGAAGAGCGCGTGTGCTTTTCTCTGCCTTCCAATCTATTTCTTGAGCTATTACAAAATTCAAATCATCAACCTAGATGCATAACGCTTCAATAACGAGTTAGCAGGGTATGGCGGGACAGTTGCGAAAGCAAGTGGCATGACATGCGCTGGTAATCTCCGTTAATTGACTTGTTAACTGTCCTCTCATGTGGCCTTGACAATCCTGCACGGTTTTAATCCTTTTCTATATTTAGTTTCGTAGAATTTTGAATCGAACAACAATTCAGATCTTTCTGGTAAATCTTCTGGTAGCTTAATATTTTTAACGTAACCTACATTATGTAGGGCGTTTAGAAAAAACCAACCTATATCCGGTTCGTCTTCATGTATGCCGAGCATAGCTGAACCTGGATACGCATGGTGATTGTTGTGCCAAGATTCACCCATAGAAACTAATCCAGCCAATCTTATATTATGCCCTTGAACAGCAGCACCTTTGACATGCCATGTCTTTTGTCCATTGTTGTGTGCAAAAAAACCAACCAGCCAATGTCCACCTACTGATACTACAACTCGTACGCAAACACCCCAAACGAGCCATGGCAAGCCTCCAACTACATAAAGTGGTATTGCTACCACCAATTGTTGAAGTAGCCATGTTTTTTCCATAAAAGTATAAAATTTACTTTTTATAATTCTGTCTTCAATCTCAAATGTAGGTGGATACCTGAGCTTCAAATCACAATTCAATTGCCACCAAGCATCTTTTAATATTGAACTCCCATGCATCAAATAATCGTGGCAGTTAGTCTGACGCTGCGCCCAATCACGCAGATCATGCTGCTTGAGCATACCTATTGGGCCCGCCATACCGACCCAAACTCCCAAATACACAAATACACAAATAGATATTCCATCCACTTTGGGCATTCGTAAGAACGATGAATCATTAAACGATGCATTCCTAAAGAATGCCCGAAGCATAATGTAACCCCGGTTAAGAATAAAAATATCAGAATAGAAGAATAAGAGACAAAAAAAGGCGCTAAGCAAATAGCTATTGCTATATTAGATAAAAACCATACTGATTTAATTGGGGACCAAACTACCTCACCAATATGCGAACTATCGGAATTATTTGAGTGAACTCTGAGTTTATCGCTCATCTAAATCTCCCCAAGGACAGTTAACGCCGACCTAAGCGGCAGTTTGTATTTGTCAAAATCTACGATAATTAAACGCAGTGAAAAGCAGATTTTGACAAATGCAAAATGTCCGAAGTCGCTCCAGCGACTGGCTTTAGGTCCTTGTTAGCTGCAATTCTCAAACTCAACATTGATGTATCCAAGCACTTCTTGCTCGTTTTGTTTTCCTAAAACCCCAACGCAAATTTGTTCGCCAATTTTGGTTAGGCGGTACGTACCAACAGCATAAGCATTGCCCTGCGAACTCACAATAATAGTTTTCGAAGAGTTTATCCATCGTCCGCCTGACAAAGGTTTTCCAGTTTTTGGTCTTACGCCAGAAGTAGGCTCTATAACTTTTGCAATGAAATAATCTTTGTAAACTGTTTTGGGTATAGAAAACTGATAGAGATATAAACCAAATAAAGCAATAGGGAGAGCCAAAAACACTGAGCCAGCAATTATTTTGGCCTTTATTCTGCTTTTTAGTCTTACGTTGTATTTCATTTCCATATTGCAGCTAACACCTTACATAACCGGTTTGTGGCGCTCTTCCACAAATCCGGTTTATGTATTTGTATAG
>NZ_BGNG01000028.1 GCF_003203515.1 Glaciecola sp. KUL10
GATAAGCGGCGTAATACCGCTTTTGTATTACGTCCGTCTTCATCGTTTTGTTATAGCTCGCTACCGACGTTGCTTGATAACGATTCCACAACAATCTGATTTATGCTTTTCCCTGTGGCGGAAGCTTTTAAAACGAGGTGCTCATGTAGCTTTGGGCTTATACGAACATTAAATTTACCCGAATAGGTTTTCTTAGGTGCTACACCATCTTCCTCACACATTTCAAGAAATACTTTTAAAGAGGTTGAACCCTCTTCATGCAAACCCTTAATATCGGCCGCATAAAAATCAGCACCGCCATTTAAGTTAATAAACTCACCTCTAAACATCTCTATTTCAGGATCGTAAGTGATAACAGCATCGTATCCATTTATGTTCATGATATTTTTCATGGTTTCACTCCATTTGACTCTAACCAACGTCTGACGCTGCTAACCGCGCCCTTGTCTGTATCAGGGGACGGGTGTGGTCTATGAAAGACGCGTCTGTCGCCAAAAAGCCTAACACCAATTCTAGAGCCCTCAGCCTCGGATATCTCAGCTCCAAGCTCAATAAATAGTTGCTCGATATCTTTCCACTTTACATTACCACTGACAGGTCTTGAAAAGATGAGAGCTAAAGTCTTTTGATGTTTTCTTTTCATTAAACAATGATAGTACTAAATATTAGTACCGTCAATCGCATCTTAACTAGAGCTATAACACTTCGTTAAGCGGTGGTGGCCGCTTTTGCCAACATCCGGTTCATAGATTTGTTAGGCGGCATTCAGATCTAGACGCTGAACTTTACCCAAATCCAAACTCTGCTTTGCCTGCCATAATTCATAGTTATCTTGCATACTTAACCAACTTTCGGGTGTTCGTCCTAACGTTTTGGATAGTCGTAATGCCATTTCGGGGCTTATTGCACTCTTGCCTTTGACTATTCGGCTTAAAGTAGAAGCAGCTACGCCTAAATGAGTTGCCAATGTGCGGCAACTAACACCGTAAGGTTCAAGATAAATAGATTCTATAAATTCGCCAGGATGTGGCGGGTTATGCATATTCATTAGTGATAATCCTCATAATTTAGAATGTAAGCATTACCATCCTTGAACTCAAATGTTACTCTCCAATTTCCGTTTACAGATATAGACCATATATCCGCTCGCTCTCCTTTCAATTTGTGAAGGGAAAATCCTGGGATATTAATATCGTCAATTTCATGCGCAGTATTGATAGCAGCAAGCTGCATACGAAGCTTTTTCGCATGGTGTGTTTGAATGCCAGATGTCTTACCTTTTTCGTAAAACAGTCGAAGACCTTTGTGCTTGAACGATTTGATCATGATGGCATTGTAGCGTGATGCGCAACACAACACAAGCGATAGAGCCTAACAACACCATTTTAAGCGGCGTTTTGGTGTTCTTCCAAAACGTCCGTCTTCAAAATTTTTGTTAGCAGTCGATTCACTCATAGTGACTCCATAATCTCAGAATTTTCACTATTTTATCATCCTCATAAACTTGATAAACCAGTCTATGTTGAATGTTAATTCGGCGAGAATAAGCACCCGAGAGATCGCCGATTAATTTTTCAAAAGAAGGTGGAGTCGTATATGGATCTTGTTCAATTATATTTATTAGAACTTGAGCTTTACTTTTTAAGCCGCTACTAGCTAACTTCCTTGCATCTTTTTGCGCTTGTTTAGTATAGACAATTTTCCATGTCACCAATCTAACTCCTCTGAACAATCTGATATGTCAGTTTCTAAACCTTCTTTTATTGATTCGCGCATTCCCGGTACCGACAATAAATACAAGGTTTCTTGTATTGCGTCCCAATCTTTTTCAGAAAGCAGAACCGCGTTATTTCGTTTGCTCGTTATTCTCACAGGAATATGTGATTCAGCCGCTTCGTCTATCACGCGATATAAATTAGCCCGAGCTTCTGTTGCAGTTAATGTAGTCATAAGCACCTCCAATCAAAAGCGTACGCTTAAACGCACGCAATGTCAAATATTGTACTGCTAACATCGGCTTAAGCGGTAGCTGGCTGCTCTTTGCCAGATATCCGTCTTTAAGTTTTTGTATGG
>NZ_BGNG01000029.1 GCF_003203515.1 Glaciecola sp. KUL10
TATGCTATGAGGAAACATGAAGCTATTATTTGTTTGTTCTGAAAATAGACTACGAAGTCCAACTGCAGAGGAAGTGTTTTCAGCTTATGAAAACGTCGAAGCTATTGGCTGTGGCACAAACTCTGATGCAGAAACAGCACTATCTGGTGACTTAGTTGAGTGGGCAGATGTTATTTTAGTTATGGAGAAAAGTCATAAAAACAAGGTTGCTAAAAAGTATAAAGATTTACTTAAAGGTAAGAAATTAGCTTGCCTTGAGATACCAGACCATTACGAACGCATGCAGCCAGAGTTGATTCGAATTCTAGAAAATAAGGTGCCTAGGTATGTCAGGTTGTAATTTGTACGCATATAACAAAAGAATTAAGACGGATTTGGCAGAAAAGCACTGCCAAACCGCTTATTCAAAGTGTTATCCTTCACGAGGTTGATTTTAACTTACAATATAACTACACTTTAATTATGGATGATTTTGATTTTCAGTGGGATGCAGAGAAAGCTGTTGCGAACATTAAGAAACACGGTGTTAGTTTTGATGAAGCTAAGACGGTTTTTTCTGACGTGTTAGCAAGGTTGATTCATGATCCCGATAGCTCACACGGAGAAGAGCGTTTTATTATATTAGGCGAGAGCATTGCTAATCGTTTATTGATTGTTTGTCATTGTTATCGTGATAAGGGTGGTGTGATAAGACTTATCTCAGCCCGAAAAGCAGACAAACGTGAACGTAAACTCTACAAGGAGATTCCTCGTGCGTGAACATTATGACTTTTCTAATTCAATCCCTAACCCATATATTAAAAAGACTAAGAAACAAATTACAATTAGGCTAGATCAAGATGTGATTGGTTACTTTAAGAAGTTGTCTGAGAAAAATGGAATTCCCTATCAGAACCTTATAAATTTGTACTTGAAAGACTGTGCAGAATCACAAAAAGAGCCCCGAGTAGATTGGCAGTGAAGGATAACAAATCAATTAAGGCGGACGTTCGCAAAGAGCGCGATAGCCGCTTATTGAGGTGTTATATTGCAAGGAAAGCTCAGTGGATGTAAAGGCAAGAATATCATTTTTAAAAATCCCAAGACCACCATATGGGTATCGATATTTGGGCAAAAGTTGCTGGATGAGGATGGATTCCGAGAAATTTAGTGATTTAGCTTGTTGTGTTGGTTTTGCAGATGGTCAAGAATATTATGATGGTGACTCCGCAGAATCGACATTAAGCTTTTATAAAGATGAACCTTTGATCCATGAGATTAATACTGGAATGAACTTCTCGCTCAGAATTTTTGATTTACAAGTAGCTACGGGTCAGATATTAAGTGTCAAAGGGTAATTTGCAATATAACAAACGACTATGGCGTCAATAAGTAACTCTACGCCGTTTTTACTTCCCATTTTTTTCCATCTCGAAGCATCGAATTTAGTATCACTACCATCTTTCTGATGCAGGCTATGATAGCGACTTTTTTAGGTTTACCAGTTGCGACCTCGAAGCATCGAATTTAGTATCACTACCATCTTTCTGATGCAGGCTATGATAGCGACTTTTTTAGGTTTACCAGTTGCGACTAATTCTTGGTATTTTTGTTTAAAAACGGGATTGCATTGAATGGCTGACATCATTGCCATGAACAGT
>NZ_BGNG01000031.1 GCF_003203515.1 Glaciecola sp. KUL10
ACCAAATTAAGCGGTAGCTGGGCGCTTTTCCCAGATATCCGTCTTTAATTTTCTTGTTATGCATAAACTTCACCGAATATAAACACTGCTAAAAATTGAATTATTGCTGTTAAGGTAAAAATTGCAATAAAACCGATAGATATTTTATTCAACCACGTAATTAAAAAGCTGCTGGTGTTTCCCCGATTAATCACTAATAAGATTATTAGAGGCACCGTACTAAGAAAAGCTAATATTGGTGAAGAGTAGCCAAAAACTAAACCTTGGTATCTGATCACCTTAGATTTTGGCAGATTAGCTGGGTCAATTAGCGTCTCTGTTGTAAATAATAAATTAAACCAAGCATAAAACAAGAAGACCGACAAAGCCAAGAACAAAAAGTTACTTAAACTCAAGGTATGGCGATTGATGTCGACTTTATGCATAACGCCCCAATAAGGGGCTGATAATAGCTTGCTAAAATGTGAAGCGAAGCGGAACCGAGCAAGCTGTTAGCAGTCCCGATTTATTTGCCTTGTTAGGTGTTTCTACTTATTTTTGAACTGCACTTTTTACATGCTTGGCCTAGTTTACTCACTTTACTTGGCCAATCCCAACCCTCAAATGATTCAAGGTATAAGTCACCGAATGCTTTAACGTGACACAAACCTTCAATTTCCTGTAATGCGGCCAAAATAGTTTGAGAGTTATCAAGCAAATCAATCTGTGCTTCTAAAAGTAGTGCTTGTTCAAGTAGATCGTGACTTCTTAAATCGATAGCTATTTCCACCGCTTGATTTTTGATTGAATCTAACTTGATCACCGAATACACCTAACACCAATTTATGCGGCAGCTCACCGCTCTTGTGAGATGTCCGTCATCAAATTTTTTGTTATGTTCTGACAACAAACCGCCAATTTTCCAAAATTGCATTGCATTCTCTACCTACAATTGTATAAAAACTAAGCCACTCTCCAATATGCTTAGAATTGCAATAAACTTGACACCTAACTCTAAGACTGTACCCACCACTTTTAAGTTTTCTTCTTATCAATTGAGCACTACCATCTTGAACATTAAGCTTCGAAAACAACTTATCTAAACTGACTTTAGTAGTCATATAAAATTCAAACTCGATTCGCCTTTGCCCAGAAAGGTCAAAGCCCGAATTGGAAAGACACCTTAACTTATTTTCTATCATCTAAGGAACATAACACTCGCATTTGCGGCAGTTTGTGTTTGCTGAAATCTGCAAGACTTGAACGCAGTGAAATGCAGATTTTAGCAAATGCAAAATGTCCGAAGGAGTGACAACGACTGCCAATATGCGTTTGTATGG
>NZ_BGNG01000032.1 GCF_003203515.1 Glaciecola sp. KUL10
ACCAAATTAAGCGGTAGCTGGGCGCTTTTCCCAGATATCCGTCTTCAATTTTTTTGTTAGGCATTTGCGCGAACTTTATTCCCTTTACGAAAAACATATACCCCCCCTCCTATGAAGAATAATGAAATGTACGGCATTAGCTTATCATCAGCTACCCATGCCACTTTTGATTCTTCATAAGTTCTAATTGGTTTTTCTCCAATGAAAATCTCGAATACTGAGTAATACAATTTGTCATTATAAATGGGACCTGTTGGATCATCGTTATCGTAAAGTACGGTAACAATCTTTCCCTCGGATTCAAGAAGGGATCTTTCAACGATACTTTTACCATTTGCTTTAGAGGGGTATACATAGTCAATAACGCTACCCTTCAATCCAAATTTCACCCCATATTTGTATTTATCAACCCATTCGACATAACCACTATGTTCAATCAACTCGGATTTAAGAGGAAAATTTTCACCCTCTAAAGTCAAATATGAATAAGCTATAGCTAGCCCGAAGAATGTGCAAATACCAGACAATATGTAGTATCTATAAACTATCAGCTTGAAGTAAATCGAGGACTGATTCATGACGTATGCCTAACACTCGCATTTGCGGCAGTTTGTATTTGCTAAAATCTGCAAAAATTGAACGGAGTGAAATGCAGGTTTTAGCAAATGCAAAATGTCCGAAGGAGCGACAGCGACTGCCAATATGCGTTTGTTATATTGCATTTCTTAAAACAGCCTCCGTTTTACCAATATCCTCAACTGCAATTTGCCTTAGTTGTTTACCAAAGTTGTTAATTACTTGCGGTTCAACTTTTAGGTCGAAATTAACTCTAAAATCTTCATTTCTCGCATTACTAAAAGATTCAATATGCGCGATAGTGATTGCCAGCAGAGTATGCCCCGAGTTGTCCGTACACATACCAGCTATTTTAAAAAAAGAAAGGTCGTCTTTTGCTCTAGATGAAAACTCAAATTTGTCTTTAACGGTGATTGGAAAGGTTTCGAGTAGTTCGCCTAACCTATTGATTTCTTCCCTGACCGTATAGCAGTCCGCCTGCCCAGAAAACGAGCCGTTGTTGCCCCTAACGCAAACCTCAAATAAATCCTCATCTTCCCAGATTGAAGAAACGACAATTTCGTTCACCATGTTACTCATGCAATA
>NZ_BGNG01000033.1 GCF_003203515.1 Glaciecola sp. KUL10
CGAGTGTTATATGCAATGAGTAGACAAATAGCTTTCTGCGAATTAAAGACAAACTTACTTTATAACATCGTAAAGTTTTTTTTTGCTTTTTGTCTTATGATGCTCCTCGGAATTCTGGCTAAAATATTTTCGTTTTATCATTTGGAAACGATCGTACTTTTTTTGGTGATCGCTATTATTTTGTGGACCTATAGACTCACTTTCAAAGGTGAGGTTAAATGTGGTGACGTGAAAGTATTAGCAAAATGTCGATTAAACGTCTTCAATCATAAAATTGTAAAAGTTTACTTTGTATCGAGAAATAAGAGTTTAGCTTTAAAAGTATCCGGCAAAGAAATAACAAGCATTTTCCAGGGTGCAGGCTTGCCATACATAGCAACAGTGACGCAGGACAAGACAGACCTTAGGAAGTTTATATTGACATTAAATTCACCTAGTTAGGAAAGACTGCAAATGACTAATCAGCAAGCATATAACAAATACATCAACCGGACATTGGCAAGAGCAGCCAACGCCGGTTATGTAAGGTGTTATGTATCAATTTAACATATAGGGAGTTTTATCATGGCCATGGAGTTATTTGTAATTTTAGCTCTTCAAGATGTTCCTTCAAGCGATGAGTTAAACGCGGCTGCAGCAAAGTTATCTGTACCTGTAGTATGGGAATCTAATGTTGAAATTCTTAGACATACAGGCTTCTTGCCAGCTAAACTTGCAGGCATAGACTCAGGTTCAGAAGTCTCGGTAACTGACTACTCTGAAATAAAATCATTTTTACCGGAACATGACACTTCTAATATTGTTGACCCTGTAGTGGTTTCTTTTAGATGGGGCGGTGACTTTCAAGAAGCTTCGGTATCTATGTACGCAGCATATGTTCTTGCTGAAACTTATACTACTTTAAGTTTTGAGCCACAAAGTGGTATCTTTCTATCCGCGGTGCAGTTGCAGGAAGGCGCGATGGCGATGCAAGGGATGAATTAGCAATGGCTTACATACATAACAAATCGTTGAAGCGGATAAAAATAAAGAGCAATTTTTACCGCTTAACGAGGTGTTAGCTTGGCTAGAAAT